>JANNES010000017.1:0-190916 GCA_031378845.1 Rhodobacterales bacterium | reverse complement strand
CGGGGGGTTTTTGCTTGGGGGGGTGTGGGGCGGCGGCGTCTACCCCCCCCCAAACAGGTCCTGTGCCCCTTTTTCAGCCCCCCACGCCCGAGCACGCCTGCGAGGGCCGGGAGTTGGCAATGGGCACCCCCTGCGCGGGTTCAGCATGTGTCAACGACAGGGTGCAAAGCTGACCGCGCCCGAACCGACGGGGCTCTTGGGGTGCGACCCCGGTCGCGCCCGCCCCGTGGGGGCGGTTCGGGCGCGGTCAGATTTGCTTGGGGCAAATCTGACGGGGCAGGGAGGGTCGGTGGGTTGACACCCACCCTACGCTTGCTGCGGGATGCTGTAGGATGGGTTTTCAACCCACTAGGTCGCGTGGGGTTTGGTGGGGTGGAACCCCACCCTACGCTTGCTACTCAATCACTCTCGGGACAAGCAGACCTTGCTCAAGTTTCAGTAGCTTTTCCAGCACCGCTCTTAGCTCTGCATCATTCAAGAAACCTTCACGATACAAGGTCCGAACAAATTCGTCCGCCCTTTGTTCTGACTTTCGATTGTTGCAGATCTGACAAGATGCAACAAGATTACGAAAGCTGTTATTCCCCACGGGCCGCGAAACAACGTGTTCAATAACATAGTTTTCGAATGTGAGCGTGCACAATAAAAGCACTTCTGGTGCTCCCTTTCCAGAATGGATACCCGAGCGGCGGGCTCAAGAAAAAAATCAATTTCTTCGATACTTCGCATTATTTTCTCGAACGGCTCTTTATGAAAACTGATCGCCTCCTTTGGAAGTTTCACACGAACCCGTGTCCCGAAACGTCCACTATCAATTCTCTCCAAAAGTTTGACTTGGCATAGCTTTTGAACGCACTCAGTCACAGTGTTCTCAGCCATTGGCTTGTCAGCGTCCCCGGTTCCTTTTCCCATCTGAAAGCGCGCAGTTTTCATTGAGAAGGTAACTATCTCACTTCCAGAATGATATGCTTCTCCAAGCAAAAAAAGATACACTGTCTGCTGATTTACACCAATATTTGGCGCAATCCGTTCGAGGTAAAGCAAGAACTGCTCACCGAATCCCTGCAAATTTAAGCTTGATGCCTCATCACACATCCAACTCCTCCACAAACCGCGCATTCTCCTGGATATACTGGAACCGCAATTCCGGCCGCTTGCCCATCAGCCGCTCCACCAGATCCCCCGTCTCGCCCGGCGCTTCCTCGTCAATCGACACCCGGATCAGTTTCCGCGTCTTGGGGTTCATCGTGGTGTCCTTCAAATCCTTGGCGTCCATCTCGCCCAAGCCCTTGAAGCGCTGGACGTCGATCTTGCCCTTGCCGCCGACCGATCCCTTGGCCAGCCATGCCTCTTTTTCCACATCATCGGCCACATAAATCCGGTGCGCGCCTTGGGTCAGGCGGTACAAGGGCGGGCACGCGAGATAGAGGTGCCCTTTGTCGATCAGGGGGCGCATCTGGGTGAAAAAGAACGTCATCAAGAGGCTGGCGATATGCGCGCCGTCGACATCGGCGTCGGTCATGATGATGATCTTGTCATAGCGCAGATCATCGACATTGAACCTTGTGCCCATCGACACGCCCAACGCCTCACAGATGTCGCGGATCTCGGAATTGTCGTTCAGTTTCGCCGATGCAGCCCCCAGCACGTTCAGGATTTTGCCCTTGAGCGGTAGGAGCGCCTGCGTCTCGCGGTCGCGCGCTCCTTTGGCCGACCCCCCGGCGCTGTCACCCTCGACGATGAACAACTCCGTCCCCTCGCGGGACTTGCTGGTGCAATCGGTCAGCTTGCCCGGCAGGCGCAGCTTTTTGGTGGCGGTCTTGCGGGCGGTTTCCTTTTCCTGACGGCGGCGCAGGCGTTCTTCGGCCCGCAGAACCAGAAAATCGAGGATCGCGCCCGCGGATTTCGGGTCCTGCCCGAGCCAGGTGTCGAAATGGTCACGCACGGCACCCTCGACCAGGCGGGCGGCTTCTTCCGTCGCCAGCCGGTCCTTGGTCTGGCCGACAAACTGCGGCTCTCGGATAAACACGCTGATCAGCGCGCTCCCCCCCGCCAGCATGTCATCGCGCGAGATCAACTCCGCCTTGCGGTTCTTGATCCGCTCACCATAGGTGCGGATGCCTTTGAGGATGGCGTTCCAGAACCCGGCCTCATGGGTGCCGCCTTCGGGCGTGGGGACGGTATTGCAATAGGAATGCAGGAACCCGTCGCGCATCGGCGTCCAGTTGATCGCCCATTCGACCGAACCGGGCAACCCGTATTTTTCCTGAAACCCGACCTTTCCCGCAAACGGGCGGTCGGCATAGGTAGTGGCCTTTTCCAGGGTGTCGGTCAAGTAATCGGCCAGACCGCCGGGAAAGTGGAAGGTGGCCTCCATCGGCGTGTCGCCATCGGGCAGGGCGGTTTTCCAGCGTATCTCCACGCCGGAGAAAAGGTAGGCTTTTGAGCGCACCATCCGCATCATCCGCGAGGGGCGGAACTGCAGGCTGCCGAAAATCTGCGGGTCAGGGTGAAACGTCACCATGGTGCCGCGCCGGTTCGGGGCGCTGCCGATCTTGGCCACAGGCCCCTGCGGAATGCCGCGCGAAAATTCCTGCGCGTAAAGTTCCTTGTTGCGGGCAACCTCGACCCGCATGTGGTCCGAAAGCGCATTGACGACCGACGCGCCCACGCCATGCAACCCGCCCGATGTCGCATAGGCGTCACCGCCGAACTTGCCGCCTGCATGCAGCGTGCACAGGATCACCTCCAACGCCGACCTGCCGGGGAACTTTGGGTGCGGCTCTACCGGGATGCCCCGGCCGTTGTCGCGCACGCTCACCGACTGGTCGCCATGCAGCTCTACTTCGATGCGTGTCGCATGGCCCGCCACCGCTTCGTCCATCGAGTTGTCAAGGATCTCGGCCACGAGATGGTGCAGGGCCCGCTCGTCCGTGCCGCCGATGTACATGCCCGGGCGCTTGCGGACCGGCTCCAACCCTTCCAGTACCTCGATGGAGCTGGCGTCATAGGTCGGGGTCGCGCCGGACAAGAGGTCGTTTGCCATATTTGCTCGCATTTGGTTGGGCAGGGTGCCGCAGGCATTAGATCACTAGCGGGGGCAGGGGCGCAAGATGTAGGGTCGGTTGACCAAAAGACGCGGCGGGCTAAGATTTGGGTCAGCAGACAAGGGGAACATCATGCGAGTATTATTCACGGGCGGATCGGGCAAGGCTGGCAAGCATGTCGTGGCCTATCTGGCTGCCGCCGGGCACAAGGTGCTGAACCTTGACCGCGTGCCCCTGAACCATCCCGGCGTACATGACCTGATCGGCGATATCACCGATGCCGGGCAGATGTATTCGGCGATGTGTAGCCATGCGGGCTTTGACGAGATGGAGACGGGCAAGGGTGCGCAGGTCTTTGACGCGGTGGTGCATTTCGCGGCAGTCCCCCGTCTCTTGCTGGCCCCCGATGTCGAGACTTTCCGCATCAACGCGATGGGGACCTACAACGTGATCGAGGCGGCGGTAAAGATGGGCGTGCGCAAGATCATTGTGGCCTCGTCCGAGACGACCTATGGCGTCTGCTTCAGCGATGGCGTGGTCGATCCCAAGGTTCTGCCGCTGGACGAAGATTATGACATCGACCCGATGGACAGCTATGGCATGTCCAAAAAGATCAATGAGGTGACCGCCCGCAGTTTCCAGCGCCGCTCGGGCGCTGATATCTATGCCTTGCGCATCGGCAATGTGATCGAGCCGCATGAATATGAGACAGTCTTTCCTGCCGCCGCGCGCGATCCTGGCCTGCGCCGCCGCATCACCTTCAGCTATATCGACGCGCGCGATCTGGGGCAGATCGTGGATCTGTGCCTGCGCAAGGACGGCCTTGGGTTTCAGGTGTTCAACGCCGTCAATGACACGAATTCAGTGCCGCAACCGAACGCCGAGCTTCTGGCAACCTACTTTCCGAACGTGCCGCTCAGCCGCCCGGTCGCACCGCATGAAAGCCTGCTGTCGAATGCCAAGATCCGCAATGTGCTTGGCTTCAAGGAAAAACATAACTGGCGGCGCTACATCCCCGATCCGCGCGCCTGACCCGTTCACCTTGCAAGAAGTATCCCGGGGGTCTGCGGGGGCTGGCCCCCGGCCCGGTTTATGCAGGTTCGGCCATGCGTGCAGCCCACATCGCCTTGAACGCAGGGCGCGCCTGGCAGTGGTCCAGCCATTGGTTGACGGCGGGAAACTCTGCCAGCAGCGTCGGGTGCCCTTGGGCATATCGCAGGATTTCGGCGGTGTTGAGGTCGGCCACGGTAAAGCGGTCACCGACAAGCCACGGGTGTGCTGCCAGATGGCCCTGCAGGCGGGCCAGCGGGCGGCGCAGCTTTTCGGCATTGATCGCGATAGACGCTTGTCCCTCGGCAGTTTTGCCGCCGCCATCGGTCTGCGTGTAAAGAATTTCCAAGGCGGGCGCCTCGATTCCCGTGGCTGCAAACAGCGCCCACTGCTCCATCAGCGCACTTTCGGCGTCTGATTGCGGACCAAGTGCGCGCCCATGTTTGCGGGCAATATGCAACGTGATGGCAAGCGACTCCGTCAGGATCAGATCATCCTCCACATAGGCCGGAATCTGTCCTTGCGGGTTCACAGCCAGAAAACTGGCGGATGTGGTGTTAAGGGGCGCATCCACAGCCTTCGGGTTGACCAGACGATAGCCTTGGATCACGGGCACGTGGGTAAAGGATGCGTCAAGCTCGCCCAAAAGCCACAAGGGGCGCGAGGCGCGAGAGCGGTAGACACCGTAAAGCGTAATCATGCGGGCGATCCCGATTGTTGTGGTGGCGATGCTAGACGCTGGCGTTGCCGGACGAAAGCACGCATCGGCGCATAGCCTGCTTGCACACCGGCAATGGTCGGCGCAGGTCATGACGCGGGGCTTGGACTTGGCAATGTCTGGCCTTAGCTATGGAGCGGATGCGTTACGAAAAGGCGGGCTTCATGCGCAAGGCAGTCCTTATAGTGGGCTTCGTCCTTTGGGGCGGTGGTGTTGCCGCGCACCCGCATGTCTTTATCGACACCGCCATCGAGGTGTTGATCGACGATCAGAACCGCGCCACGGGTGTCAGGATCAGCTGGACGTATGACGATTACTATTCGCTGGTCGTGGTCGGCGACATGGGTCTGGACCCCGATTGGGACGGCAAGCTGACGGACGCGGAAACCGCCAGGCTGTCGGGCTTTGACATGAACTGGGACCTTGGATTTCCAGGCGATACCTATGCCTTGCAAGGCGATGCCGACCTCGCGCTTTCGCGCCCGCAGGACTGGACGGCGCAATATGCCGGGGGCAAGATCACCAGCCATCATGTCCGGACGTTTGACACGCCGATCCCTTTGCTGGGGCAGCCCTTGATCGTGCAGGTCTATGATCCAAGCTATTATGTTCTTTACACGATTGCCCATGATCCGGTGCTGACCGGCGGCACGGGGTGTACCGCCACCGCTTACGCGCCCGATATCACCGAGGCGGACGAGGCATTGAAAGCTGCCCTGTCGGAATATTCCGCATCCGAAGATCTGGAGGTGGACTTTCCAGCGATCGGCAAGACCTATGCAGAGGAGATCCGCGTGACATGCGCCGCATCCTGACGATCCTTGGTCTGGTTTTGGCCGTCATCGGGCTGGGGCTCTGGGCGCTGGGCGGGCTTGGTCCGGTGCACGCGGCGCTGACCGAGGCGCAGCGTTCGGCACAGAACAGTCTTGCCGATGCCGTCCGCGCGATCAAGGCGGGAAGCCCGGGCGCGCTGGCCGGGCTTTTGGCGGTGACTTTTGGCTATGGGGTGCTGCATGCCGCAGGGCCGGGCCATGGCAAGATGCTGATCGGCGGCTATGCGATGGCGCGACGGGTGCGCCCGGTTCCGATCGCTCTTTTGGCGCTGAGTGCAAGCCTCGCGCAGGCCGCGGTGGCGGTGGTGCTGGTCTATGTTGCTGTCGCGGTTTTGAGCAGGACGCGCGAGGCCGTGGTGGATGCGTCCGAGCGCATCATGGCTCCGCTCAGCATCGCGCTGATCGGCCTTTTGGGGCTCTGGCTCGTCCAGCGCAGCCTGCGTCGGCTGTGGCGCGAGCGCACCCCGGCCGGACCGGCAAAGCATCGCGCCGCACGGCCTGCAGATGTGCCAGACCTGCGTGGTACGCCCAGCCACGCGCCGCACCACGAGCACCTGCATTCCGACGACTGCGGACACGCGCATGGGCCGTCCCTGACCGAGATGGCCGAGGTGACAAACCTGCGAGACGCGGCGTGGCTGGTCGCAGGCGTGGCGATGCGCCCCTGCACGGGGGCGCTTTTCTTGCTGATCCTGACGTGGCATCTGGGGATCGGTGCGGCGGGGGTCGCGGGCGCGTTCGCGATGGGGATCGGCACCGCTGTGGTAACGATAGCGGCGGCTTTGATGGCGATCTGGGCGCGTGAGGGCGCGCTGGCCGGACTGGCAAAGGGCCACGTTGCATCAGCCCTGCCTGTGCTGGAACTGGCGGTTGGCCTTGTGATTGTCATCGTCACGGCAGGTCAGCTGGCATCATTTTTCTAGGCATTGGTCCTTGCCCGCGCGTCTTGCGTTGGCGCAATTTGCGGCGTAACCCGAGGCCCATGACACCACGCCTGTCCTACCCTGCGCATGCACGCGCCACGCTCGTGCTGGGATTGCCGCTGATCGGCAGTCACCTGGCCCAGTCGGCCCTGCATGTGACCGATACGGTGATGCTTGGCTGGTATGGGGTGACCGAGCTTGCCGCTGTGGTGCTTGGGGCGTCGGCGTTCTTTGTGGTCTTTATCCTTGGCGCAGGATTCGCCCAAGCCGTGATGCCAATGGTCGCTGCTGCCCTAGGGCGGGGCGACGAGGTCCAGGTGCGCCGCGATACCCGCATGGGCATCTGGCTCTCGATCGGCTTTGGCGCATTGACCTACCCGCTGTTCTGGTGGTCGGAACCCATCTTGCTGCGCCTTGGGCAAGAGCCGGACGTGGCGCGTCTGGCACAGGAGTACATGCGGATCGCGGGTCTGGGCATGATCCCTGCGCTGATCGTGATGACGCTGAAAAGCTTTCTGGCGGCCCTGACGCGGGCGCAGGTCGTGCTTTGGGTGACGATTGCCGCCGCTGTCCTGAACGGGCTGTTCAACTATGCCTTGATCTTTGGCAACTGGGGCGCGCCCGAACTGGGCGTGCGGGGGGCGGCCCTTGCGACACTGGCGAGCCAGCTGTTGAGCCTGATCCCGCTTGCGATCTATGCCCACCGCCATCCGGACCCGGCGCGGTTTCACCTCTGGCAGAGGTTCTGGCGGGCCGACACCCACGCCTTGGGTCAGGTGTTCCGGCTGGGATGGCCTATCGGCATCCAGGGGCTGGCCGAGGCCGGGCTGTTTGTCGCCACCGCCATCATGATTGGCACCATCGGCAAGGTCGAGCTTGCCGCCCACGGCATCGCGATGGAGATTGTGTCGCTGTTTTTCATGATGCATGTAGGTCTGGCGAATGCCGCCACAATCCGTGCGGGCCGCGCCGATGGCGCAGGTGATGCGCGCGGATTGCGCGCAGGGGCCAAGGTGGCGATTGGTCTTTCGGGCGCCATCGGGCTGGTCGGCATCGTGGTGTTCCTGACCCTTCCGCAAACGCTGATCTCGCTGTTTTTGGATCTTTCGCTGCCGGATTCCGCGGCCATCATCGCATATGGTACGGGCCTGTTGGCGATCGCTGCATTGTTCCAGATGGTCGATGCGGGGCAGGTGATGGCGATGGGCCTGTTGCGGGGCCTGCGCGATACGCGCGTGCCGATGGTGCTGGTCGCGATCAGCTATTGGCTGATCGGCATCCCTTGCGCGTGGCTCTTGGGGCTGCATTGGGGCTATGGCGGAATGGGGGTCTGGGGTGGGCTGGTGATCGGGCTGTTGGTCGCGGCGTCAAGCCTGATGTGGCGGTTCTGGTCGCGGGTCGGATTGCGCTAGGCCTATTCGGCGGCTTCGCCCCGCAAGAGACGCTCGGCCTTCTTGCGCACAAGGACGGTTCGCAAGTCATGCATCGCCAAAAGCAGTGCATCCGTCACGCGGTCCAGATCTGCCTCATCGGCGCGCGATTGCGCCCATTGCGCGGTCAGGTTCAGATGGTCGACCGTCCGCAAGATGTCGTCGATGTCGCGTTCGGCCAAAAGTGCTGCGCGCGCCGCCAGCCAGTCGCGGATCACCTCAAGGTCGCGCGGCGTCAGTTTGGCTTCCCCGTGGGGTTTGATATTGCCGTTCTTGACGTTGACGATCGCGATCTCGTCCATCTCGATCCGGCGCTGGCGGTTTTCGCTGTCGACGCGAAAAACCACCGCGCCATTCTCGCGGATGCGAAAGTAGTAGTCCGGCAGATCTTGGGCCATGATGTCCCCGTCAGACCAAAGAGGCGCAGAACCGCTGAATGCGCAGGCAGGCCTCGTGCAGCACATCGTCAGATGTAGCGTAGCTGACGCGAAAGTTTGGCGAAACACCAAAGGCGGCTCCAAATACCACGGCGACGCCGGTTTCTTGCAAAAGAGCGGTCGCAAAGACCTCGTCATTGGTGATGATGGTGCCGCTACTGCTGGCTTTGCCAATACAACCCGAAATGTCGGGATAGACATAGAATGCGCCTTCAGGGCGCGGGCAGGTGATCCCGCGGGCCTGGTTCAGCATGGAGACGACCAGATCGCGCCGACCTTGGAACAGCGCGCGGTTCGTGGCGAGGAAATCTTGCGGGCCGCTCAACGCCTCAAGCGCCGCATGCTGACTGATGGAGCAGGGGTTTGACGTTGATTGCGACTGGATCGTGCCCATCGCCTTGATCAGGGCCACCGGCCCGCCCGCATAGCCGATCCGCCAGCCTGTCATGGCATAGGCTTTGGAGACGCCGTTGCACGTCAAGGTACGGTCATAGAGGCCGGGTTCGATCTCTGCCGGGGTGCAGAATTCGAAATCATCAAAGACGAGATGTTCATACATGTCATCAGACATGATCCAGACATGGGGATGGCGCTTCAGCACGTCCGTCAGCGCCCTGACCTCGGCTTTGGTATAGCCCGCACCGGTCGGGTTAGACGGCGAGTTGAAGATGAGCCATTTTGTCTTTGGGGTGATCGCGGCCTCAAGCTGCGCGGCGGTAAGCTTGAACGCGGTGTCGATCCCGGCCACGACAGGCACCGGCACGCCGCCCGCGAGCAGCACCATATCGGGATAGCTGACCCAATAAGGTGCCGGGATGATGACCTCGTCCCCGGGGTTGAGCGTCGCCATCAGAGCGTTGTAGAGGATCTGCTTGCCGCCGGTGCCGACGGAAATCTGGGACGGCGTATAGGTCAGGCCGTTTTCGCGCAGGAACTTGGCGCAGATCGCGGCCTTGAGCTCGGGGATGCCGTCAACGGCCGTGTACTTTGTTCGACCGGCGTCAATGGCGCGCTTGGCCGCGTCCTTGATGTTCTGGGGTGTGTCGAAATCAGGCTCGCCGGCGCCGAGGCCGATGATGTCCTTGCCCTGCGCCTTGAGCTCTGCCGCCTTGGTGGTTACCGCGATGGTCGGCGACGGTTTGACGCGGGCCAGCGTGTCGGAAAGAAAAGCCATGATTGGGGCACTTTCAGCGATGGAATAATCGACACGCCCGTCATAGGGTTCCGCCCCCGGCGCTTCAAGCCGGAACGGAGATGGCGATGACGGACATGGCAAAGGTGCGCCTCAAGCGGATGACGATGCGCAGCTGGCGGCGCGGCACCAAGGAAATGGATCTGATCTTGGGCCCTTTTGCCGATGCACGGCTGGACGCGCTCAGCCCGGACGATCTTGATCTTTACGAAATCCTGCTGGAAGAGAATGACCAGGACCTGATCGGCTTTGTTCTGGGACAAACCGCGCCACCACCGCATCTGGCCGACCTGCTTGGTGTTATTGCAGAATTTGCCCGGTACCGCGTGGCGGCCAAGAGATAATCAAATAAATCCATGCGAGTTTACGAAATGTTTCCGTTATGTACTTAGTCTACCCCAGTACTTGATATGGTGGAGACCGCGCATGACCTTGCAAGCACCGCTGCTGGATGGCTCGCAAAAGGCCTATCTGGCCAGCTATCTGGATAACCTCGCTTTGATCGAACGGCTGCACAGGCTGCTTCTGGATGTGATCAAGGATGAATTCGAACGCCTGTCGATCCTTGAGATCAACTCTGTTCAGGCGCTGTTGCTGTTCAATATCGGCGACAACGAAGTGACCGCTGGGGAGCTGAAATCCCGCGGCTACTATCAGGGCAGCAATGTCAGCTACAATCTGAAAAAGCTGGTCGAACTGGGCTACATGCACCATCAGCGGTCCGAGATCGACCGGCGGTCCGTGCGGGTGCGCCTGACCGAAAAGGGACGCAAACTGCGTGTCCTGCTGTCTGAACTTTTTGCCCGCCACGCCGAGACGATGGAACGCCGGACGATGATCGACGTGTCCGGCATTGAGGATGTAAACCAGGCTCTGCGCCGGATCGAGCGGTTCTGGACCGAACAAATCCGCTACATCTACTGACATATGGGTTCAACCAAGGGTTGGTGCCGATGTGATCGGGGCCTGCATCTGAGCTTGGCGCAGATGTCCCGACGCATCCTGGTGCGCGACGCATCGACGCAAAGGCTCAGTTCGTCTTGCGGGCCGGGATGAAAGGCAGAGGCGCCACGGGCACGCCATCCTCGATCAATCTGCGCGCCTCGTCAGGCCGTGCCTCGCCGTAGATGGCCCGCGCAGGCGCATCGCCGTCATGGATGGCGCGGGCTTCTTGCGCAAAGTTCAGGCCGACGTAGTCGGAATTTTCTTCGACCTGTTTGCGCAACGCCGCAAGCGCTGCTTCCAGCTCGGTGGTTTGACCAGAAAGCGCGCGCGCCGGCGATTTGGGCTCCGACGTGGGTGCAGTCGCGGTCGCCTGCATCGACCGGCCAGTCAGCTGGACGGACGGCGCCATCAGCGCTCTTTCAACATTGCGGGTTCCGCAAACAGGGCACTGAAGCCTGCGGTCCGTAGCCAGCGCGTCAAACCCGTTCAGGGATTGAAACCAGCTATCAAAGCGGTGGTGCTGATCGCAGGTCAAAGCATAACGGATCATCTGTCGACGCTGCGAACAACGGATCTGGCCCGTTGTGGGCACCCGACCGCGATGTGAGAGGGTAAAGCGCCGATCACGTCTGGCTTGCCGAAAGCGCGGCGGTCGCCTCGGGCCGATCGCCGTTGAGGTCCGGCAATGGCAATATCCCTTTGAGCGACAGCATCATCGCGCGCAGTTCGGGTTCCGCGACACGCTTTGCTGCTTTTTCCAAGGTGAACCACTTCCGACTCCGTTCTTTTCGTTCGGGAAACTGGCGCAGCAGGCGGTGCACCCGCAAGCCGTAGACGCTAACGACGCAAGGGATGCTTTCTTGCAAAGAAATGCCCTTGTTGTAGCTGAACAGCCCCAGACAACGTGAGTCAACCACACCTTCGACGCCGGCCTCTTCCCAAGCTTCGCGCTTTGCCGATTCCATTGGGCTCAGATCCGCGTGCGGCCAGCCCTTTGGTATCACCCACCGCCCGGTATCGCGGCTTGTCACCAGCAACACCTGCAAATTGTCGCGTCGCAAACGCCAGCAGAACGCGCCATGCTGCGTGCGCTTGCGCGATGTCTCTTGCAAAAAGAGACCTTGGTGACTTGACTGCACTGCCTTGGCCTCAATCGAAACTAAACGCGGGCTGTTGTGCCTCTATACCGATGAATATGGCATGAGCAGGTCCGAATTGCGAGGGGCGACGCTTGGCCCTGCGGCATTATCTTCGGACCACTTTGACATGGAAGGCTGTCGCGCTAGTCTTTTCGTCAACTCATGTGTGAGGATGAGGGCATTCAAATGCTGCAGCGGTTGATCGGCAAGACGGTGTCAATGCTGGCCTTGGCCCTGGCGCTTGTCATTCCTGACACTGCTTTTGCGGGGTACAGCTTTTCGGGGATCGACGGGGGCACGATTGATCTGGACGATTACCGTGGGCGCCCGGTCCTGATCGTCAACACGGCGTCGCTGTGCAGCTATGCAGGCCAGTATGATGACCTGCAGGTGTTGCATGACCGCTATGGCGCGCGCGGGCTTTTGGTACTTGCCGTGCCGTCCAACGACTTTGCACAAGAGCTCGGGTCGGGCAAAGAGGTCAAGGAGTTCTGCGCCCTGAACTTCGATCTGACCCTGCCGATGACGGATATCACGGTGGTGCGCGGGGCCAAGGCACACCCTTTTTATGCGTGGCTGCGCGACCAGTACGGGTTTGAACCAAGCTGGAATTTCAACAAGGTGTTGATCGGTCCTGACGGCGCGATGGTGGATACTTGGGGCTCTGCGACCAATCCCCTGAGCAGACGGGTGACGGATCAGGTCGAACGCTTGTTAAAATGATCAAGGACAGGGTGGTCGGGCCGCTGTTCTTTGGTTCCGAGATCTATCGTGGGTCGAGCTATGGTGGGTCGCACCCATTGCGCATACCGCGCGTGTCGACGGTGATGGATCTCTGTCGCAGTCTGGGATGGTTGTCGCCAGCGACCTACCGCACCTCGCCGCGCGCAAAACCCCAAGCGCTTTCGATCTGGCATGACCCCGATTACATCGCGGCCCTGCAACAGGCCGAAGACACCGGTACGGTGTCGGAGGCGGTGCGCGCGCGGCACCATCTTGGCACGGTGTCGAACCCGGTCTTTGCGCAGATGTATCGCCGTCCTGCCACCGGGGCCGGGGCGGCCATGTTGGCCGCGGATCTGTTGGCGCGGGCGGACCGGGGCGCGATTTTTGTGCCCGGTAGTGGCACGCATCACGGATTGCCGGACCGCGCGAACGGCTTTTGCTACCTGAACGACCCGGTGCTTGCGATCCTGACACTTCGGCAGGCGGGCCTCAGGCGCGTCGCCTACGTCGATATCGACGCCCATCACTGCGACGGCGTGGCGCATGCGTTTGCCAAGGATCCGTCCGTACTGATGATATCGGTCCACGAAGAGGCCCGCTGGCCCTTTACGGGCACCATGAAAGAGGTTGGCGTGGGCAACATGGTCAATCTGCCGGTGCCGCGCGGATTTCATGGTGACGAGATGCGGGTTGTCATCGAACGGCTGATGGTCCCGATCCTCAGGGCGTTCAATGCCGATGCGCTGGTCTTGCAATGCGGGGCTGATGGTCTGACCGAAGATCCGCTGTCGCGCATGGCGCTGTCAAACAGCGCCTATCGGGCGGTCCTTGCGGCATTGCGCGATCTTGCGCCACGGCTCTTGGTCATGGGTGGCGGCGGCTATAATCCATGGAGCGTGGCACGTGCCTGGACCGTGATCTGGGCGGATCTTGCGGGCTATGCGATCCCCGCGCGCTTGCCGCCCGACGCAGAAGCAGTGCTGCGCGCGCTGAGTTGGGGTGGTGGCGGGCGCATCGGCCCGGCGCATGACTATCTGACGACGCTGCTTGATGCGCCGCGGACGGGGCCGGTTCGCCCCGAGGTCCTGGCGCGGATCGACCACCTTGCGGACCGTTTCGCGGTCAACACAGTCACCTAGACCGGTCGCCACGCGCTCCGGTCAGCGGCTCAAGTGAACTCCGACGACCAGACGCTGAGACACTCGATTATCGTTAAAATTTCGCTGGCGCGCCCAAGATCGCAGGCGGGCACCGGCGCGGCCAGTCGGTCGCCAGATGATATGCCTGCCCGATGGCAAGGATTTTTGCATCCGCTCCCACCGGCCCGGCAATCTGCATGCCCATCGGCAGGCCTTGGGGGCCAAAACCCACTGGGACCGACAGGCAGGGCAGGCCAATCAGGCTGACAGGCACGACAACCTCCATCCAGCGGTGATAGGTGTCCATCTGCCGCCCGGCGATGACCTCTGGCCAGCGCCATTCGACGGGAAAGGGCCAGACTTGGGCCGAGGGCAGGATGACAGCGTCACAGGTCTGAAACATCCGCGCGGCGGCGGCGTACCATTCGGAACGGATGACCGATGCGCCGTAGACGTCGGCCACGCCAAGCGCACGTCCGGTTTCGATTTCCCACAGTGTTTCGGGCTTGGTTGCCGCGCGCTGGGCCCGATCGTCAAAAAGTGCAGCAAGACTTCCTGCATTAAGCATCGCACGCAAAGCGACCCACGATTGCCAGATCGCAGCCGCATCAAAGGGCGGCGGCAAATGGGCCACCGTGGCGCCCAGCGCTTGCAAGACCGCAAGGCCCGCCTCGCATTGCGCCACAATGCCAGCCTCCATCGGATAAGCGCCGCCCCAGTCGCCAAGCCAGCCAATCCGCATTCCGCGCAGATCCGCGTGCAACAGGTCGGCAAAGGGTTCGGGGTTGCGACCGAACGGCATCTCGGGATTTTCGCCCGCCATGACCTGTAACAGCCGCGCCAGATCCTCGACGCTGCGCGCCATTGGGCCTTCGGTCGAAAGCGTTGCCAGATGCGTGTCGCCTGTGGCATCGCCCGGTACCAGCCCATAGCTTGGGCGAAAGCCGTAAACGTTGCAAAAGGCGGCCGGATTGCGCAACGACCCCATCATGTCGGATCCGTCAGCCACCGGCACCAGCCGTGCCGCCAGTGCCGCTGCGGCCCCGCCCGATGATCCCCCCGCGGACCGGGTCAGATCATAGGGGTTGCGCGTCGCGCCAAAGACCGGGTTGAACGTATGGCTGCCTTGGCCACGTTCGGGCACATTGGTCTTGCCGATAAAGATCGCCCCGGCGGCGCGCAGTCGCGCGGCCAAAAGATCATCGTGATCAGGCACGTGGTCGGCAAAAAGCGGCGACCCCGAGGTTGTCCGCAACCCCTTGGTCGCGCATAAATCCTTGACCGCAAAAGGCATCCCATGAAGCCAGCCGCGCGGCGGGGCATTATCGGCGGCGCGTGCCTCTGCCATCAAGGTGTCGCGCTCGCGCAAAGACACCACGGCATTGATCGCGGGGTTGAACGCGTCAATCCGGTCGAGAAACGCAGACATCACCTCGGAGGGTGCCACAAACCTTGCCGCGATCTGCCGCGCAAGCTCTGTCGCCGAAAGGTCCGTCAAGGCGTCCATAGCCGGCTTTCACATTTGTCCAAGTATCCTCCGGGGGTCCGGGGGGCAGACAGCCCCCCGGGACCATGTCAGGACAACGCGCTACCTCATCAATTCGGTCCAGATCGCGGTATTGTATTCCTGCGCCTTGGCCGAACAGGTCGGCAAAAACTGCCCCAGCGCCTTGTACTCTTCGGGGATGATGACTTCGGGGGCGGTCTTCATGTCATCTGGCATGAACGCATCCGATCCTGCGATCCCGTTGCCATAGCGGGCAAAGGCCGACAGCATCGCGGCATTTTCAGGTGCCATGATGAAATCCATGAACTTGTAGGCTTCATCCACGTTCTTGGCGTCCGACAACAGGGTGACCGAATCCATGAACAACAGATACCCTTCCTTGGGGTAGCCGAATTTCACATCGGGGTTTGCCAGTCGCGCGCGCATGATCGCCCCGTTCCAGTACATCGAGGCGGGAACGTCATTGGTCGCCATCTTGTCTTCCATACCGTAGTCCATGCTCATCCATGCAGGCTTGGCGGCGTTCAGCAGGTCGCGCACTTTTTTCAGCATTTCGGTGTCTTCGGTACACAGTTCGCCGCCAAGATAAAGCGTCGCAGTGCCGATCACGTCCATCATCTCGGGCGTCACGTTGATCTTGCCGACCAGCTCTGCTGGCGGATCAAGAAAGATCGACGAGGTGTTGATGTCGCCGCCATAGACCGACGTGTTGACGCCCACGCCGGTCGATCCCCATAGCCATGGCACCGACGAGACGCGACCCGGATCCCAGGATACATCCCTCCATTCGGGTGCAATGTTCTTGTGGTTGGGCAGGCGCGCAAGGTCAAAAGGCGCGATCAGGCCTTTTTCCAGATAGATCGGAATAAAGCTGTTTGAAGGCACCACCAGATCATAGCCGTGCCCTCCGGCCTCGATCTTGGCCAGGGCCTCGTCATTGCTGGAATAGTCTGTGACGGTGACCTTGATCCCGGTCTCGGCCTCGAACTTGGCCAGCAGTTCGGGGCTGGTGTAGTCGCCCCAGTTGTAAAGTTGCAGCTCACCTTCGGCAAAGGCGGCCGCACCGGTCAGGCCAATGGCTGTCGCCAGAAGTAGGGTTCTCAACACATCTCATCTCCGCAGTTGGGTGGATTTAGGCGCGGGTTTCAGTCCCGCTTTCGGGTCAGCAAAAAGAACAGGGTCAACAAAAGCACCGTAAATCCCAGAAGAACGGTCGCGATGGCATTCACGTCCGGTTTTGTCCCCCGGCGCAGCAGACCCAGCATATAGGTGGGCAGGGTATCCTGTCCCCCCGATTTCACGAAACTGGTGATCACCACGTCATCCAGCGAAATCACGAATGCCAGCATCGCGCCCGCGATGATCGCAGGCAAGAGCAAGGGCAATGTCACATGGCGAAATGTCGCCCAGGGCGACGCGTAAAGGTCGGCCGCGGCCGTTTCCAGCGCCAGATCCATGCCTTGGAGGCGCGCCTTGATCGGCAGATACGCGAAAGGAACGCAGAAAGCCGAATGGGCAACGATCAGATAGATCAGGCCTTGATAGCCCGTGGCGACCTTGATCGCGGCCACGAAAATCAACAGCGACACGGCGGTGACGATATCGGGCACCATCAGCGGTTGGTTGATCATCAGCTCAATCACGCCGCGACCTCGAAACGCCCGGCGACGCGTGGTGCCCAAGGCCGCCATCGTGGCGACTGTCGTTGCAATCAGCGTGGCCGCGCTTGCCACCGTCAGTGACCGCAGAGCCGCGTCCTGCACATCGTCATTGGCCCACGCGACCGCGTACCAGTTCAGCGAAAAACCCTGCCAGTCCGATACCGATGTGCCCGCGTTGAACGAGTAGATCGCCATGGTCAGGATCGGGGTGTAAAGCGCCACAAAGACCAGTATCGCAATGGTCGCAAAGCCGGGCAGGTGGCTGGCGGAGAAACTGCGATTAGCCATGCGCGTCGTCCCGGCTTGTCGCGCGGGTGTAGAAAAACAGCGCGGTTGCCACGACGATCAGCAAGGCCACCGCCATCGCAGCCCCCAAGGGCCAGTTGCGCCCCTGGCCGAATTGCAAGTCGATGAAATTGCCGATCATCATGTTCTTGCCGCCGCCGAGGATGCGCGGGATCACATAGGCACCGAGCGACGGCACAAACACCAGGATCGAGCCTGCTATGATGCCAGGCTTGACGATCGGCAGGATGATCCGGCGCAGGACCTGCCAGCGGCTCGCGTAAAGATCATACGCAGCTTCCAAAAGGCGCATGTCGAACCGGTCGATCGCGGCATAGATCGGCAGCACCATGAAGGGCAGATAAACATAAGCCATTCCCACGAAGATCGCAGTGTCGGTATAGATGATGCGCAGCGGTTCGGTGATCACCCCAGCCCAAAGCAGATAAGTGTTCAACAGACCCTCTTGGCGGATCACCTCGTTCACCGCGAAAGTGCGGATCAAGAGGTTGGTCCAGAACGGAATGGTGATCAGAAACAGCCACAGAACCCGAAAGTTGGGCGGTTTGGTGGCGATGAACCACGCGGTGGGAAACCCGATCAGGCAGGTCAGTAAGGTTGTCGCCAGAGACAGCTTGATCGACCGCCAGACGATCGTCAGATGCGCATCGGCAAGGACAAATTTGCCCGGCTCGAAGATGTCTTCGGACCACAAGATTCCGCGCCAGCCATCCCACGAAAAGTCCCGGACGACGTTGCCATATTCACCGGGGCTCAGAAACGAATAGACCAGCATGATCAAGAGCGGCCCGGCAGCCGCCACGCCAAGCAAGACCAATGCCGGGGCTGACAAAAGCCATGCGCGGCGTACCGACGTGGCGGACTGGGCCTGTTCGGCGGCGCTCATCGCTTCATTCCTCCAGCACCTGCACAGAGCCCGGCGCAAAGCGCAGACCGACCCGCTGGCCATTCTGCAAGCTGATCTCGCCAGAGGCATTGCTTTGCTGGCGGGCGACGATTTCAGTGCCGTCGGCAAGCGCCAGATGGCAATGCGTATCGGTCCCGAAATAGACAAGGTTTGTCACCGTTGCCGATATGGACCCTGCGTCCGATGGATCGCCCAGGCGCACCTGTTCGGGGCGGACCGTTAGCGTGACCCTGGCCGCGCCGTCGCTGCCCGCGATTTCAAGCAGATCGCCAGTCGCCAGTCTGACACCGCCTGCCTCACGCGTGGCGGGCACAAAATTCGTCTCGCCGATAAAGCTTGCGACAAAGCGGTTTTTGGGCCGGTTGTAGATGTCCTTGGCGGTGCCCACCTGTTGCAACTTGCCCGCGCTCATCACGCCGATACGGTCCGACATGGTCAGGGCTTCTTCCTGATCATGGGTCACAAAGACAAAGGTGATGCCGGTTTCAAGCTGCAGACGTTTCAGCTCGATCTGCATCTCTTTGCGCAGTTTAAGATCCAGCGCGGACAAGGGTTCGTCCAGCAGCAGCACCTTGGGTTGGGGGGCCAATGCGCGGGCCAGTGCGACACGCTGTTGCTGGCCGCCCGACAGCTGGCTGGTCTTGCGCCCGGCCATCGCCTCAAGCTTCACCAGCGCCAGCATCCGGTCGGTCGTGGCCGCGACCTCGGCGCGCGGTTTTCCCTGCATCTGCAGGCCAAAACCGATATTCTGCGCCACCGTCAGATGTGGAAACAGCGCATAGCTTTGAAAGACGGTGTTCACAGGCCGCTTGTTCGGCGGCAAGAACGTGATGTCCTGACCGTCCAGCAAAATGGCCCCGGAGGTTGGCATCTCGAACCCCGCGATCAGGCGCAGCAAAGTTGTCTTGCCACAGCCCGACGGGCCCAGAAGGGTGAAGAACTCGCCTTGTCTTATGTCCAGCGAGACATCGTCGAGCGCCCGCATGGCGGAGATGCCTTGACCGAATTCCTTGACGGCGTTGCGAACGTCGATGGCAGTGCTGGCTGTTACGATGCCTTGTCCCCCTGTCTTCGCGCTCAACTTGATCGATCATCTCGCTGTGGTGCAATGAAAACTTTTGGCCCGCCTGCCATCGGGGCGCGCCGTGCCACCATTGGTTGCGCAGCCTCCAGTTCTGCGCATAAAGCGATCAGGTCTTCGTCCTGGCCAAAGGCTGCGGCAAGGTGAATGCCGATGGGCAGGCCGGTTTGCGACCATCCAAGCGGCAGAGATGCGGCGGGCTGGCCACTTGCATTGAAGGCGGCACAAAAGGGCGAATAGGCGAAAACACCTTGGGGTCCGGTGCGATAGTCGATGTAGTCTTCGGTGTGATGGGCAAATCGGCCCACCAGCGCTGGCGGTTCGGCCAATGTAGCCGTCAGCAATATGTCCGGGCCGCCGTCGAAAAAGCCTGCCATCTGACGACCAAATGCGTGGATCTGGTTGACCGCCTCCAGATAACGCGTGGGATGCAGGGTTTCAGCATGGGCCACCGCGCCGCGCCCCACGCTTTCGACCAGATCGGGGGTCAGGGGACGCCCCTTTAGACCCGAGCGAATCGTCAGCGCTGTGCCAATGCCCACGATATCGGTCCAGGCGCGTATCATCATGGGCACGTCCGCCTGAGGCCGCGCATGCGCGATGTGATGCCCGAGGTCGTGCAGCAAGTTGGCCGTTTGCAGGACCGCAGCGCGGACATCCGGATCAATGGCTTTGCCCGTCAAGGTGGTGTCGCAAAGGGCGATGCGAAGCCGGCGCGGAGGGCGGGCAATCGCCGCCCCATAACCGGCCTGCAGGGGCGGGGCGACATAGGGCGCGCCCAAGTCCGGCCCTGCACAGGCATCTAGCATCGTCGCGGTGTCGCGCACGGACCGGGTCAGAAAACCGTCGATGGCCATCCCGGCCCATCCTTCGCCCGCATAGGGGCCATCGGGAAGGCGCGCCCGTGTCGGCTTGAAGCCAAAGAGCCCGCAGTTGGAGGCCGGGATGCGCACCGAGCCGCCGCCATCCGAGCCATGCGCCATTGCGACGATCCCGGCGGCCACCGCAGCACCCGCCCCACCCGAGGACCCACCTGCGGTGTGGGCGAGGTTCCACGGGTTGCGCGTCGGCGCGCCGTAGACGACAGCTTCGGTTGCGGGGGCAATTCCACCTTCGGGGCTGGTGGTGCGGCCAAAGGTGACGACCCCGGTGGCGCGTATGCGGGCGAATATTGCTGAATCTTGCGCGTAGCGGCTGTTGGCAAAGAGCCTTGATCCGGAATGCGACGGGAAATCCACGGCCTCGCAGCCGAGATCCTTGATGAGAAAGGGTACACCCCGAAAGGGCCCTTCGGGCAGACCTTGTTCGATCGAACGACGGGCGGTTTCTTCTTGGACCAAGACCACGGCATTCAAGGCAGGGTTGCGCTCGGATACGGCGGCGAGGGCTGCGTCCAGAAGCTCCATCGCGCTGACGTCGCGGCTGACAACCAAAGCCGCCAGAGCGGTGGCATCTGCCACACCCAGATCCCCGATCATCTTTTGCTCCATCGCGCTTGGCCGCAGACAAAGACCGGACTGGCTGCGGGCGCGATCTTGTCTGCCTTGCGGTTGGTCGTCGCGATCACACCGGCATTCCTTTTTGCGACAGGGCCGTCCGAAGCGTTCGGGCAAGCGTGCTTTCGGAAAAGGGTTTGGCCAGATAGCCGTCAAGTCCGGCGGCCTGATATCTGGCGCGCTGGGCTTCAAGCGTGTCGGCGGTCATCGCGACAACCGGAACCGATTGACGTGGGCCCTCGGACGCCCGCAGACGCCGAAATGTCTCGAGCCCATCCGGGTCGGGCATGTTCATGTCCAGCAAGATCAGGTCAACCGGCGTATCGGCCAAAAGACCCAGCGCTTGTGACCCGCCTGATGCCAACAGCACCGTTGCCCCAAGATGCTGCAGATGTGCTTCGGCCACCAAACGGTTTGTCGCGAGGTCATCCACCACCAGCACACGCAAACCGTCCAGCCGCAAAGCCGGCTGTTGCAGGGTCTCGGGATGGGCGCGCGTCGCTGGTGCCAGCGCGATTGTCAGCACAAACTGGGCACCGGTCTGGCCATCTGCTTTTGGCAGCAGTTGCAGATCCCCGCCCATGCCGCGTGCCAGCGCGCGCGAGATGGCGAGGCCAAGCCCGGTTCCCTCGACCTGACCGCCAGCCCGCACGAAGGGTTCAAAGATCTGCGCCTCGGCACCAACGGGAATACCCGGACCAGTGTCGCTGACGACGATCCGCAAGACAGAGCGCGCGCCGCGCGGGCTGTCCACATGCACCGTTACGCCGCCTTCACGCGTATATTTCAGCGCATTCGAGATGAGGTTCGACAGGCATTGGC
The DNA here is from genome assembly GCA_031378845.1 of Rhodobacterales bacterium. Taxonomy (GTDB): domain Bacteria; phylum Pseudomonadota; class Alphaproteobacteria; order Rhodobacterales; family Rhodobacteraceae; genus JAJNPS01. The sequence goes on along the minus strand of JANNES010000017.1, from coordinate 169,557 downwards.
GCAGACGCTGCATGTCAAATTGCACAATGTCCGGCAGATCGTCATCGGCGTTGAGCCCCAGCGACAGGCCGGCTTGTTCCGCTTGCAACTGAAAGAGGCTCAACGTTGTCTTGACGGTCTCCAGGGGCGAGGCATTGGTCGCCAAGATGGACAAGTTCCCCGATTGGATTGCGGACATGTCCAGAAGATCATCCAACACAATTCCCAGTCCCTCGGCCGCGCGCACGAGGATCCCAAGCCTCTCATGCGTCCGTGCATCGTCGGTACGGCGCATTTCCGTCTGTCCGATGCCCAGAATGGCGTTCAGGGGGGTGCGCAATTCATGGCTCATCTGGGCCAGAAAACGGGATTTTGCGGCATCGGCTTGTTCTGCCGCAACACTGCCCTGAGCGGTAGAGCGATGCAGCTTGTGGTTGGAAATCATCGCCGTGACCCCATATCCGACGCCTGCAGCCGCGCAAATGGACGACACAACGAGCCCGGTCACATCGCCCAGGTTCAGCCAAAAGATCGCATTGCTGATCGCGACGGTTGCCCCAAGTCCGGCAAATCCGGCAAATCCGTGGGGCAGAAAGATCGCGCGCACGGTTGTCAGATGAATGATCGTGATCATGATCATTCCCAACGCAAACGCCTTGGCCGAAGGGTCGGCCAGTTGCCAGATCATTCCGGCGGGCAGGCAATAGGCGACCTCGAGCGCAAAGACCATCGCCAGAACTGCCCAATGGTCACGCCAATTGGTACGCGGGTCGAGATCACGCATCATCCGCATGCCGGCAATTTCTGACAGCGTGTTGACGGTCGCGCAGAGCAGGCAAATCCAGACCGGCAGATAGATCGTGCACACCGAGTAAGCAACAGCGGTCAGACCCAGCCTTTGCCAGCGCTCGCGCCATAGAATGTCGTATTGACGCGCCATTTCCCGGCGTGCAAGCGCCGGATCAGCGGTTGCAAACCCGGTGTGAAAAAGATCGGACGAGGTCATCTGACGGGCCTGACGCTTAGCATTCTTTGACGACCCTGCACGTGGCGGCATCAGTCGGCAAGGCCTTCGACAAGGGCGACGTTCTGGCGCAGCTTGCCCAGACGGTCAAAGATGAGGATCCGCTCATCGTCGGTCACGACCGCGATCCAGCCTTGCCCTTGCGTCACCGCCACGGCCTTGGTCCCGACAGGCAGCATTAGCCGGTCGGGCATCGCGGGCGTCTGAACGCTGGAAAAGACTTGTGGCGCACGGGTGACAAGCACGCCCACGATGGTTATGACGGCCACGATCATCGTCAGCGTCAGCACGATGACCAATCCTTGCAGCCAGCGAAGTCCGGGCGGAAGCGGCCCGGGCATTGGAGCCTCGTCCATGACCAACCCCTTGCAGTTTGAGGACGACCGCTGGCTCACTTTGCAGATTGCCGAGGGCGCACCGATTGACCGTCTTGATAAGGCGCTGGCGCGGGAAGTGCCAGCGGACGTTGCGCTGTCACGCTCACGGCTTGCCCGCATGATCGTTGAGGGCGCCGTATTTCGCGACGGCGTTGCGGTCACCGACCTCAAAACCCGCCCGATGCCGGGCGACTACTTGGTGCGGCTTGATGCCGCGATCGCGACCGAGACGCTGGCCGAGGATATCCCGCTGAGCGTCGTCTGGGAGGATGACGATCTGATCGTGATCGACAAACCTGCGGGGATGGTCGTGCATCCGGCGGCAGGCACGCCGTCAGGCACGCTGGTCAACGCGCTGTTGGCCTATTGCGGCGACAGCCTGTCGGGGATCGGGGGCGAAAAGCGCCCTGGCATCGTGCACCGGATCGACAAGGACACGACGGGCCTGCTGGTCGCGGCGAAGTCCGACCGCGCGCATCACGGTCTTTCGCGCCAGTTCGAGGCGCATGAGGTCAATCGTCATTATCTGGCCGTGGTTCACGGGGTGCCAAGTGCCGCCGATCCGCGGCTGCGCGGGTTGAAGGGGATTTCGTTTGAAGATGGCGGCATCCTCAAGATCGTCACCGGCCTTGCGCGGCACAAGACGGACCGCCAGCGTCAGGCAGTGGTCTGGGACGGGCAGGGGCGTCATGCGGTCACGCGGGTCCAGGTGCTGGAGCCGTTCAAGGGGCAGGCGGCGTTGGTCGAATGCTGGCTGGAGACGGGCCGTACGCACCAGATCCGTGTGCATATGGCCTATGCGGGGCATGGGCTTTTGGGGGACCAGACCTATGGTGGCAAGCGCAAGCTGTCGCCCGTCGTTCTGGGATCCGAGGCTGCCGGGATGGGCAATGCCTTTCCAAGGCAGGCGCTGCACGCGGCGAGCCTTGGCTTTGTCCATCCGGTTTCGGGCGAACAGCTGGATTTCACATCCCCCTTGCCGCCTGACATGGCCGAACTGATCGCGGCCCTGCAGGGTGCGCCGTAGGCTCTTGGACAGAACAGACTCTGCTCCAAGGTCACTGCGGGTTACCGATGGGATAGAAGATGAAACTGCATCACGTGACGGAAGCACTGGACGTGAATGACGCGAACCTGTCCGGGTCGCAATTCAACGACGCCAATCTGTCTGGCACACGGTTCAATCAGGTCGATCTGTCCGGGGCCGCGTTCAACGACAGCAATATGGCGGGCTGGCGGATCAACGATTGCAACCTGTCTGGCACAAGCATCGTGAACTGCAACCTTTCCGGCGTCGAGATTTCTGACTGCTTGCTCACAGGCGTCACAGTCAACGGGATCGCCATCGAAGATCTGATCGCCCTGTGGCAAGCGACACAGACCTCCAGGCCCTGATACCTGCCCTTTATCCCAAACCCACATCCTCGTGATGGTGATGTCACATATCTTTAACCCATCACTATTGGTCTTATTTTCCGTAGATAAGCAGGAGTGGTCGGCCACGCGATCTTGTATCCGCGCATGGCCTGCCTTACTTTCTGCGATCCGCGGGGGCGCAACTGCACCGCGGTCAACATGGGGGGCACCGATGAGCACCTATACCAACCTACCCGCACCAAGCCCGGAGCAAGGCTTGAACCGCTATATGCAGGACATCCGCAAGTTTCCCCTGCTGGAGCCGGAACAGGAATACATGCTGGCGAAATCCTGGGTGGATCACCAGGATACCCGCGCGGCACATCAGCTTGTCACTTCGCACCTCCGTTTGGCTGCCAAGATCGCCATGGGCTACCGTGGCTACGGCCTGCCGCAATCAGAGGTGATTTCAGAGGCGAATGTCGGCCTGATGCAGGCGGTCAAGCGCTTTGACCCCGAAAAGGGCTTTCGCTTGGCTACCTATGCGATGTGGTGGATCCGCGCCTCGATCCAGGAATACATCCTGCGGTCGTGGTCGCTGGTAAAGATGGGGACCACCTCGGCGCAGAAAAAGCTGTTCTTCAACCTGCGCAAGGCCAAGGCCAAGGTCGGCGCGCTGGAAGAAGGCGATATGCGCCCGGAAAACGTTGCCAAGATCGCCAAGGACTTGTCGGTGACGGAGACCGAAGTCATCGATATGAACCGCCGCCTGTCGGGGGCCGATGCGTCGCTGAACGCAACGGTTGGCTCGGACGGTGATTCGACGACACAGTGGCAGGACTGGCTCGAGGACGAAGACAGCGATCAGGCGATGGCCTATGCGGACAAGGATGAGCTGACCGCACGCCAAGCTTTGCTTGCAAGTGCGATTTCGGTGTTGAACGACCGAGAGCGCGACGTGCTGGTCAAACGGCGCCTGTCGGACACGCCTGTCACGCTTGAAGAGCTGTCCGAAGAATACAAGGTCAGCCGTGAGCGTATCCGTCAGATCGAGGTGCGCGCATTTGAAAAGCTGCAGGAGCGCATCCGTGCGCTGGCACGCGCCAAGGGCATGGCGGTGCCTGCGTGACCCGCTGATGCGCATTTGGGAAAGGGGCGGCGCCCTCTTTCCCACACGCGCGCGCCAGTTCGGGGACGCTGCAAAAAGGTCGGGCTGTGGCGGCGCGGGTCAGGGCAAGGTTGATCCTTCCCGCCCGGAGGGATAGGAAGCCTCAATAGCGCAACCGGGATGCCCCTTCGATGAACATGCTTGATACATTCGTAAAACCGATGCACCGCGAGGGCTACCGGTTCGTTGCGGTCTTTGCCGCCGTCACGCTGGTGCTGTTCTGGATCTGGGACCCGCTGGGCTGGATCGGCGTTGGCCTCACGATCTGGTGCTATTACTTTTTTCGTGATCCCAAACGAATGGTGCCGCAGGGTGCAGGCCTGATGGTGAGTTCCGCCGATGGTGTCGTCTCTCTGATCGAGCGCGCGGTCCCGCCTGAGGAGTTGGGCCTTGGGTCAGAGGCGCTGATGCGCGTGTCGGTGTTCATGTCGGTGTTCAATTGCCATGTGAACCGCGCCCCGATCGCGGGACGCATCGTGGCCAAGGCCTACCGTCCGGGCAAGTTTCTGAATGCCTCGCTGGACAAGGCGTCATCGGACAACGAACGCATGAGCTATGTGCTGGAACTGGCGGATGGGCGCAACATTGTGGTCGTACAGATTGCCGGATTGGTCGCGCGCCGGATCGTGAGCTTGAGCGAAGAAGGACAGGGCGTGCGCACCGGCGAACGGATCGGACTGATCCGGTTCGGATCGCGCGTGGACATCTATCTGCCTGACGGGGTGGAACCGCAGGTGGCGCTTGGCCAGAACGTTATCGCCGGAGAAACCGTGATCGCCGCCTTGGGCCAGTCGCTGCCGCGCCGTGTCGCGATGGCCGAGTGAGAGATGACCGAACCCGTCCGCCGCAAGGTTCCCGAGCTGCCGCTGTTTCAGCTCTTGCCGAACATGATAACGGTGGCGGCACTTTGTGCCGGACTGACGGCCTTGCGCGCCGCCTTTAATGCAGAATTCGGACTGGCGGTTACACTGATCATCCTTGCTGCTGTGCTTGATGGGTTGGACGGACGGCTTGCCCGGCTTTTGCGCAGCGAAAGCAAAATTGGCGCCGAACTTGATTCCTTGTGTGATTTTGTGAACTTTGGTGTGGTGCCGGGGCTCGTCCTTTACCTTTGGGCACTGGAGCTGATGCCGCGGGTCGGTTGGATCGCGACGCTGATCTACATTGCCTGTTGCCTGTTGCGGCTTGCGCGCTTTAACACCGACGCCAAGGCCGCCATTGCCGACGGTGAACATCCCGATGGCAGTTTTGTCGGTGTACCGTCGCCTGCTGGTGCGATGCTTGCGCTGCTGCCGATCTTTCTTGCATTCTTGCTTGAATTTACCGCCGCGCCGCCGACCGGCCTTGTCGCTGCATGGATGGTGTTGGTGGGCGTGTTGATGATCAGCACGTTTCCCACGCCGTCACTCAAGGGCATGTCGGTCGCGCGGGAAAGGGCGACTTATGTGGTCATCGGCTTTGTCGCGGTGCTGGCGATGTTGACAGCGTATCCTTGGGCAACTCTGGCTGCACTGGATTTGGGCTATCTGGCGATGGTGGTCTGGGGTCAATTGACCCGATTGCGCCGCCCCAAGAGCTGAAGGCCGCGCCGCCTGCATCGTTGCGTCAGACCTTCCGCGCGCGTAGCCTTGCTTGCGGTCACTGTGCACAACAAAGGGTCATATCATGGTCAAATCCATGCGTTGGGGCGTCTTGGGAGCCTCGAATTTTGCGCTGCACTACATGGCTCCGGCCATTCATATGGCGCGCCATGCCGAATTTGCGGCACTTGCCACCAGCCGCGCCGCCAAGGCCATCCCGTTCCAGGCGTTTTGTGCAAACCTCGCGGTGCATGACAGCTATGATGCTCTGCTCGACGATCCGTCGATCGACGCGGTCTATATCCCGCTGCCCAATCACCTGCATGTCGAATGGACGTTGAAAGCCCTTGCGAAAGGCAAGCATGTGCTTTGCGAAAAGCCGATTGCGATGGCCGCCGCGGACATCGACCGGATCATCGCGGCACGCGACGCCTCGGGCCTTTTGGCCGCCGAAGCGTTCATGATCGTGCATCACCCACAATGGCTGCGCGCGCGCGAATGGGTTGCCGGGGGCGAGATCGGGCCGGTCCTGCATGCCGATGCAGCCTTCAGCTACGATAATCGCGGCGATCTGGACAATATCCGCAACCGGCCAGAGACCGGTGGCGGGTCATTGCCCGATATCGGCGTCTACACCCTCGGCTCCATGCGGTTCGTGACCGACGCGGAACCTGTCGACATCACGGCCGCTATCCGGCGCGAAAACGGCGTGGAGACGTTTGCGCAAGTGATCGGGACGATGACTGGCCCGACGGGAGGGTTTACGTTCGGATCGATGACGTCGATGCGCCTCTTTCCGCGCCAAGAGGTCGTGTTTCAGGGGGAAAACGGCTTGATCCGCGTGGCACATGGCCCCTTCAACGCCAATGTCTTTGCCGAGGCGCGCATCGAGTTGCACCGGCCGGGCCTGCAGGTGCTGACAGAACGGTTCCCCGAGGCAAACCATTACGTGCTTCAGGTCGAAGCCTTTGGCCGTTCGGTCACGGACGGTGTCCCCTATGGCTGCCCGCTGGAGTTTTCGCGTGGCACGCAAGTGACGTTGGATCGGATAATGGCCAGCGCGACCGAGATCTCCATCTGAAGAGCAGCACGCCTGCACCAGTTTTATCGCCGTAAGGTTGTTGCTTGCCTCACGGGCAATTGATGATAGTGTAAACCTCAGATGTCAGATTCTGCAGACCGTTTCCGGTTTTGTATGGGTCCCATCTGTTCGGCATTCCCGCCAAATCTCGGGGATGCTGGTGCGGTGGCGGTAAGATTTGCAACAAAAAACAGATACTTGGGCTTTTTCGACTGCCAGTTGGCAGCCGTTTTCGTCTCAAAAAAGAAAATAGGGGGGATTTATGGTGCAAGATGTGTCGCCGGGGCAGAGGATCGAATACCTGCCCGTTGCTGATCCTTTGCGTAGTCTGCTCTTTCGCGGGGCGGATGGACATTCCGACGCCGTCAAGGCCCTTGCACGCGAAGTGATCACCCGACTTGAACGGTCAAAGGCACGGACCGGTGCAGACGAGCGTCCCGTGGACCTGGTCGATATTGTCCAGCTTTGCGATGCGCTCTTGTCAACCGACGAGACCGCCGCCGAGTTGTTGGTGATGGACGCAGCCGCAATGGGCATGTCCGCCGATATGCTGCACCTGTCCTACATTGCCCAAGCCGCGCGCATGATGGGGGATCGTTGGGATACCGACACCGCCACATCTGCCGAAGTGATCATTGGCGCGGGACGCATCTATGCGATCATGCGCAAACTGCGCGTCATGTTTGTCTCCGCACAGGCGCAGCGGCCGGAAAAGTTTCGTGCCGTGTTCGCGGCGGCCCCCGGCGAGACTCACACCATCGGCCTGACCATGGCAGCAGACCATCTGCGGCGGCGCGGATGGGACATCGACGTCAAGTTGGCACTCTCGCATGAGGATCTGGTTGATCAGATCGGCCATGATCCCTATCCGATCATCGGTCTGTCGGCGTCGACCTCGGCGATGATCTTTCCCTTGTCCAGATTGATCGTGGCGTTGCGCGTCTCCAATCCGGGGGCGTGGATCACCATCGGGGGGCATATCGTCGACGAAGAGGCTGACATTGTGCGCCTGATCGATGCGGACGCAAAGGTCGTGACCATGGATGACGCCGTTGCCCAGATGGAAATGGTCATCCAGGGCGGTGTCGCGCGGCAGCACGGCTAGGCTCTATGCAGACATGTTGTCGGTCAGGCGCCCCTGACAGACAACATGTCGTCGCTTTCGCGTGTCAGGTCTCCATCGCCTCCAACTCGTCGATAAATCCAGCGATCATCGACAGGCCCTTGTCCCAGAATGTCGGATCACTGGCATCCAGACCAAACGGGGCAAGCAATTCCTTGTGGTGTTTCGACCCGCCGGCCTTCAGCATCTCAAAGTACTTGGTCTGAAAATCCGGCAACCCGTCGGCATAGGCGGCATAAAGCGCGTTCACCAGTCCGTCGCCAAAGGCGTAGGCATAAACGTAGAACGGCGAATGCACGAAATGCGGGACATAGGCCCAGAAGGTCTCATACCCGTCCATGAACTCGAACGCGTCGCCCAAAGACTCCGCCTGAACCGACATCCAGAGCGCGTTGATGTCGTCGGGCGTCAGCTCCCCCTCGGCGCGGGCGGCATGAAGTTTGCATTCGAAATCATAAAACGCGATCTGGCGGACGACGGTGTTGATCATGTCCTCGACCTTGCCCGCCAGCAGGGTCTTTTTCTCGACCGGGGTCTTGGCCCCGTCCAATAGCTTGCGAAACGTCAGCATCTCGCCAAAGACGCTGGCCGTTTCCGCCAAGGTCAGCGGGGTGGATGACAAAAGCTCGCCCTGACCGGCGGCCAGCACCTGATGGACGCCGTGGCCCAACTCATGCGCCAGCGTCATCACGTCGCGCGGTTTGCCCAGATAGTTGAGCATCACGTAAGGATGCACCGTGGTGACCGTCGGATGGGCAAAGGCGCCCGGTGCCTTGCCGGGCTTCACCCCGGCGTCGATCCAGCCCTTGGTAAAGAAGGGCTGCGCGAGGTCTGCCATTGCCGGGTCGAAACTGCCATAGGCGTCCAGCACCATCTTGGTTGCGGTGCCCCAATCGACAAGCTTAGGGCTGTCTTGCGGCAAGGGCGCGTTACGGTCCCAGACCTGCAGCTTGTCCAGGCCCAGCCACTTGGCCTTCAACCGGTAATAGCGGTGGCTCAGCTTGGGATACGCCGCGACCACTGCATTGCGCAGCGCCTCGACAACTTCGGGCTCCACATGGTTCGAAAGGTGCCGCCCGAATTGCGGGGACGGCATCTTGCGCCAGCGGTCGTGGATGTCCTTTTCCTTGGCCAATGTGTTATGAATGCGTGAGAACAGCTTGATGTTCCTGTCGAAAACCGTAGCCAGCGTCTTGGCCGCCGCTTCGCGTTTGGCGCGCGCGGGGTCGGTCATCAGGTTCAGTGTCGCTTCAAGGTTCAACGGCTCGGGCTCGCCGGTCACATCGAACAAAAGGCCCGCCATCGTTTCGTCAAAAAGTTTGTTCCACGCGCTGGCACCCACCACCGAGGTGTCATGCAGGAACTTTTCCAGCTCGTCCGACAACTGGTGCGGACGCATCGCGCGCATCCGATCAAACACCGGCTTATAGCGCGCAAGCGCGGCATTGGCGCCCAAAAGGCCCGCAAGATGCGCCTCATCCAGTCGGTTGAACTCCAGGCTGTAAAACACCAGCGGAGTTGTGAAATTCGTGATCTTTTCTTCGGCATCCGCCATGAACTTGGCGCGGTCGCTGTCCATGGTGTTTTGATAATAGCGCAGCCCCGCAAAGGACATGATCCGCCCGGCGATGATGTCGATCGCCTCATATGCCTGCACGCACGCGAGCATTGCGCCAGCGTCCAGATTACCAAGCTTGCCCTCGTAGGTCGCGGCAAAATCGGCGCAGGCGCTTTCGAGCCACTCCATGTCGCGCGCAAATTCTGGCGCATCCGTGCCCGGATAAAGGTCGCTCAGGTCCCAGTCGGGCAGCGTGCCAAACCCGCCGGATGCGGCATCGGCGTCAAAGACGGGGCGGGGCAAAGACAAAGTCATCGGACAACCTCATGCGGATCTTGTTGGACCTGTATGTAGGTCGCTTTGCCCCTGGGCTTCAACCCGCCGCGCTTTCATCTTTGCTCAAATATCCCCGGGGTGCGGGGGCGGGCCCCCGCTGGCCGCCAGCAACCGGCGCAACTCCGCCAATGTATCGACCTCGTCCACGCCCTTGTCGCGCCGCCAGCGCAGCATGCGCGGAAAGCGCAGCGCGATGCCGGACTTGTGGCGGGGGCTCGCCTGAATGCCTTCGAAAGCCAGCTCGAACACCAACTCCGGCACGACCCGCCGCACGGGGCCAAAGCGTTCGAGGGTGTGTTTGCCAACCCAAGCGGTGATCTCGGCAAACTCGGCATCGCTGAGGCCCGAATAGGCTTTGGCAAAGGGGACAAGTGCGTTGCCATCGCGCACCGCAAAGGTGAAATCGGTGTAGAGATTGGCCCGTCGCCCGTGGCCGGCTTGCGCGTAGATCATTACGGCATCGACCGAATAGGGGTCGAGCTTCCACTTCCACCAGTCGCCGCGTTTGCGCCCGGCATGATAGGGCGAGGCCACATGTTTCAGCATCAGCCCCTCGGCCTGATTTGCGCGCGCCTCGCTGCGGATCGCGGCAAGGGCGGGCCAGTCCGGTGCCACCAACGTGGGCGAAATCGACATCGGCAGCGCCGGGGGAACGATCGCAAGGAGTGCTGCAAGCCGCACGCGGCGATCGGCAAGCGGCACGCGGCGCAGGTCGACGCCCGCCTCTTCCAAAAGGTCATATGCCACGAAATGCGCGGGGGTGTCAGCCAGCATTTTCTTGGACACCGTCTTGCGCCCGATGCGGGTTTGCAGCGCGGCAAATGACCGGGGACCCGCGCTGCCCCATGCCAGAATTTCCCCGTCGAGGACGCAACCCGCAGGCAGAAAGTCCGCCAAGACGCCAAATTCGGGAAAGCGGTCGGTAATGAGATCCTCCCCCCGGCTCCACAGCGCAAACGTGCCGGGGCGGTGGATCATCTGGCCCCGGATGCCGTCCCATTTCCATTCGGCAATCCAGTCAGTGAGCGGTCCAAGCGTCTCAGGTGCTGCCTCCAGCGCCGAGGCCAGCGCAAAGGGATAGGGCTGCGCTCCGGTCGTGTCGGCACGCTCGGTCAGCAGGGCAAAATCCGTGCGGGCGGGATCCCAGTTGCCCATCAGGCGATGTGCGAGGTCCGCCGCGTCGACACCGGTTGCCTCCGCCAGCGCGCGGGTCATCAAGCCTTGACTGACCCCCATCCGAAAGCCGCCGGTCAGGAGCTTGTTGAAAAGAAACCGCTCTACAGGCGGCAGATCTGCCCAAAACCGGGCGACGATGGCTCTCTTTGTTTCGGCCGGTTGGCCCGTCATCGCGATCAAGGCCCGGATGGTGGTATCCAGCGTGGCGCTCTGCGTCTCGCCCGGAACCGGCAACAACAGCGCAATTGTTTCGGCCAGATCCCCGACCACGGCATAGCTTTCTTCGAACAGCCAATCCGGGATGCCGGCCGCTGCGGCGGCCCAAAGACGCAATTCGGTCGAGGTAACGGCGCGTTTGGGCCTGCGCCCAGACAACAGGGCGATCGTCCAGACCCGGTCAGCGGGCGGCGCATCGCGAAAATACTGTGCAAGAGCCGCGACTTTTGTTCCGGTCTTGGTGGTACGGTCGAGGGCGGCAAAGAGTGTTGCGAAACGGTTCATTCCGAAACCTGTTCGGCATCGGCATCATCCCCGGTGAATTCTGTCGAGACGATCCCGGCATCGTAGTCCTGTTCGGCAAGCCAGCGTTGAAACGGCTGCGTGTAGCCATGCGTGACAAACACCCTTTGTGCCCCGGTTGCCTCTATGGCTGCATTCAGGCCCGCCCAATCGGCGTGATCCGAAAGGCTGAACCCGGTGCCGAGGCTCCGCCGCCGCCGGATCCCGCGTACCGCCATCCAGCCAGAGGCAAAAGCCTCATCCGAGGGCGCGAACCGACCCGCCCAGACACTGCCAAGCGCCGAGGGTGGCGCGATGATCAGCGCGCCGGGATGTGTCTTGGGGGTCACGTCGCGCGTGACGCGGGTCGTGGCGGGCAGGGCGTAACCTTGGGCGCGCAGGATCGCCGTGACCTCTTCGACCGCACCATGGGTGAGGATCGGGCCGATGGGGGGCAGGCCCGCCATCACCCGTTGCGCCTTGCCAAAGGAATAGGCCCCGAGGATCGACATTTTGCCCGCGGCGGCATTGCTGGCCCACCAGTTGGCAATCTCGGCCATCACGACGGGTTGCGGAGCCCAGCGAAAAACCGGCAGGCCGAAGGTGCACTCGCTGATGAAGGTATGACATCTCGTCGGCTCGAACGCCTCGGCCAGCCCGTCGCTTTCGGTCTTGTAATCGCCCGACACCACCCAGACCTCGCCCGCGACCTCGACGCGGATCTGGGCCGATCCCGGCACATGGCCCGCCGGGTGGAACGACACCAGCGCGCCGCCGATCCGGCGCGCCTCGCCGTAAGCAATGCCGTCGGCTGTGATGGGTCCGAGGCGGTGGCGGATGACCGGCAAGGCGGCATGGGTGGCCAGATAGCTGCCATGGCCTGCGCGTGCGTGATCCGAATGGCCATGCGTAATCAACGCGCGGTCCACCGGTCGCCACGGGTCGATGTAAAAATCTCCGGCAGGACAATAGATGCCCCGGTCGGAAAAAATCAGGACGGGCTGAGCCATGTTCCCAAGAATAGCGCGGCCGGCGCCTTTGGAAAGCATGAACCTTTGCCCGGCCAGCGCAATGATCAACAAAGAATCAACGGGTTACGTCAGCGCGTCTGACCCGTGCGAATGGCACGCACGCCCAAACCCTGCGCTGCAGGCCGCAAAGCCAATAACGCCAAGCGCTTTTGGTTGCTTAAAATTTGGGCATATGCCCATATCGCATACGCAACTGCATCCTTTCCCTTTCTCTTGGGCCAAGCGGTTGATTAACTGATGCGATCTGGCAGCGGGGTCTTCGGGTGCATCAATACTTCAACGAAATGTACCAAGGAACAGATGTCAGGTCCCCCTATGCGCGCCTTGAGGACTGGGTGCGGGGGATGCCATCGGAATTGCGCAGCCTCAAACAGGCCGAGGCCGAGGCCCTGTTTCGCCGGATCGGGATCACTTTCGCCGTCTATGGCGAGGGCGGCGATCCCGACCGGCTGATCCCGTTCGACATGTTCCCGCGCGTGTTCTCCGGGGCGGAATGGTCGCGGCTGGAAAAGGGGATCAAGCAGCGCGCGCGGGCGCTGAACGCCTTTCTGGTGGATGTCTACGGTCGCGGCGAAATCGTGCGCGCAGGCCGCATCCCGGCGCGGCTGGTCTATCAGAACGAAGCCTATGAAAAGGCCGTTGCCGGGTTCGTGCCGCCCAAGGGGGTGTATTCCCATATCGTCGGCATCGACCTTGTGCGCACCGGGCAGGATGAGTTTTTCGTGCTCGAGGACAATTGCCGCACACCCAGCGGGGTCAGCTACATGCTGGAAAACCGCGAGATCATGATGCGGATGTTCCCAGAGCTTTTCCGTGAAAACCGGATTGAACCGGTGGACCGCTATCCCGAACTTTTGCGCCGGACATTGGCATCGGTCGCCCCAAGCAAATGCGACCGTGAGCCTACGGTGGTGATCCTGACGCCGGGGTCTTTCAACTCGGCCTATTACGAACACTCGTTTCTTGCGGACCTGATGGGCGTGGAACTGGTCGAGGGACAGGATCTGTTTGTCGACGGCGCATTTGTCTACATGCGCACGACCGAAGGTCCGCGCCGGGTGGACGTCATTTACAGGCGCATTGACGACGCCTATATCGACCCGCTGTGCTTTCGCCCCGACAGCATGCTGGGCATTCCCGGGCTGATGGATGTCTACCGGTCGGGCGGGGTCAGCATCTGCTCAGCGCCCGGGGCGGGCGTCGCCGATGACAAGGCCGTCTACACCTGTGTCCCCGAAATGATCCGGTTCTATCTGGGCGAAGAGCCGATTTTGAAAAACGTGCAAACCTGGCAATGCGCCAAGCCGGACGATCTGGGGCATGTCTTGGACAAGTTGCCCGAACTGGTGGTGAAAGAGGTGCATGGCTCGGGTGGCTACGGCATGCTGGTCGGCCCAAAATGCACCAAGGCCGAGATCGAGGCGTTCCGCGCCAAGATCGTGGAAAACCCCGGCAACTACATCGCGCAACCGACGCTGGCGCTGTCCACGGTGCCGACCTTTGTCGATGAAGGGGTCGCCCCGCGGCATGTGGACTTGCGCCCCTATTGTCTGGTGGGCGAGCGGATCGAACTTGTGCCCGGTGGTCTGACGCGCGTGGCGCTCAAGAACGGCTCGCTGGTGGTGAACTCGTCGCAGGGCGGCGGGGTCAAGGACACCTGGGTGCTGGCGGAGTGATGGGATGCTGAGCCGGACCGCAGACAACCTCTACTGGATTGCCCGCTATATGGAGCGGGCCGATACCTCGGCGCGATTGCTGGAGGTTGGCAGCCGCATCTCGCTGATCCCGTCAGCACACGGCTATCGCAGCGAATGGGACAGCCTCTTGCAAGCCAGCGGCATGGCCGATGGCTTTGCCAAGAAATACGGCGATCCGGTGCAGCGCAACATAGAAAGCTATCTGTTCTTTGACCGCGACAACGGATCGTCGGTGGCAAGCTGCATCGCCACAGCGCGCGAAAACGGCCGGATCGTGCGTACGGCCCTTACGGCACAGGTCTGGGACGCGCTGAATTCGGCTTACGAAGAACTGCGCGCGCTGGAGCGGCGGCCTCGGGGTGAGCTGGAGCTATCGCGGCTGACCGAGTGGACAATGCGCCATGCCGCGATGGTGCGCGGGGCCATCGATGCGACCTTGCTGCGCAATGACGGCTATAACTTTCTCAACATCGGCTACTATCTGGAGCGTGCAGATAACACCGCGCGCCTGATGGACGTGAAGTATTACGTCCTTTTGCCGCGCGTCGACTTTGTGGGCTCGGGGCTCGACAACTACCAATGGACCACGCTTTTGCGCGCGATGGGTGCCCATCGGGCGTTCCATTGGGCCTACGGTGGCGAGGTGACAGCGGGCAAGATCGCGCATTTCCTGATCCTGAACCCGCAAAGCCCTCGGTCGCTGACGACCTGCGTGGCAGGCATCGCCAACCATCTGGGGCGGCTGTCGAAAGCCTACGGGCGCGATACCGAGGCGCAATCGCGGGCGCGCGAGATGCTGACAGGATTGGACGGAGAAACGGTGGAGCGGATCATCGACGAGGGCCTGCACGAATATCTGACGCGCTTTATCGGCGATGCGGCCAGTTTGGGCGTGGCCATCCACGATGTCTATCTGGGCGGGGCGCGGGTCTGATGCGCCTGACCGTCGATCATGTGACGCGCTATCGCTATGACCGCCCGGTGCGCGCGGTGGTGCAGAGCCATCGGCTGACCCCTTCGACCTATGACGGCCAGCGGGTGATGGACTGGAACATCACCGTCAGCAACGGCACGATGGGTGGCGCGTTCCGCGACGGGGCCGGGGACCGCGTGCAAGGCTGGACGGTCGCGGGGCCTGTGGAAGAGATCACCGTGACGGTGCACGGCACGGTCGAGACCACGGACCTGACCGGCGTCTTGCGCGGTCACCGCGAAACGGTGAACCCCGAATGCTACATGCGCGCGACCTTGCCGACGCGTGCCGACATGGCGCTGCGCCGTCTGGGCGAGGGGGCTGCGGTGGCTGAGGGCCTTGATCTTGCCCATGCGCTGTCTGAGGCGGTTGCCGATGCCATCGCATACCGGCCGGGCGTGACGACGGCCCACACCACAGCCGCCGAGGCCTTGGCGCTGGGCGAGGGGGTGTGCCAGGACCACGCCCATGCGCTGATCGCGGTGGCGCGCACCCGCGGGCTGCCCGCACGCTATGTCTCGGGCTATCTGCATTCGGATGCGTCAGGGGATGCCCATGAGGCGGCACATGCCTGGGCCGAGTTGTTTTTGCCGGGCTTTGGCTGGGTCGGGTTCGATCCGGCCAATCGCTGCTGCCCAGATGACCGCTATATCCGGCTGGGATCGGGGTTCGACGCCCAAGATGCCGCCCCCATTCGGGGCATTTCCCGGGGCGAGGGGCGCGAAGCACTGGATGTGGCGGTTGCGGTTCTGGCTGGCGCTCAATAGGGTCTGGTGCGAACGGGAAATCGGGTCCGAGCTTGAGGGAATTGCAATGACGTACTGCGTGGGCCTTTTGTTGCAAGAGGGCATGGTGCTGTTGTCGGACACGCGCACCAATGCCGGGCTCGACAACATCTCGACCTACCGCAAGATGTATACATTCGAAGACCCCGGTGATCGTGTCATTGTGATCATGACCGCTGGCAGCCTGTCGATCACGCAGACCACCGTGTCGCGATTGCGCGAAGCGATCGAGGACCCCGATGCCACGCCCGACACCTCGATCATGCTGGCGCCAACCTTGCTGAAGGTGGCCGATATCGTCGGCGACATGCTGGCGCAGGTGCGCAGTGAGGTAGATGAAAAGCTGGGTGCGATGCAGGGTGCCACGGCCAGTATGATTGTCGCAGGCCAGCGCAAGGGCGGTGCAATGCGCCTGTTCCTGATCTATCCCGAAGGCAACCATATCGAGGCGACCGAGGACGCACCGTTCTTGCAGATCGGCGAGCACAAATACGGCAAGCCGATCCTTGACCGCGTGATCAAGCCCAACACCAGCTTGCTTGATGCGCAAAAAGCGGTGCTGCTGTCGATGGATTCGACCCTGCGCTCGAACCTTTCGGTTGGCATGCCGCTGGATCTGGCGGTGATTGCCAAGGATGACTGCCGCGTCACGCACAAGCGGCGCATCGAGGCGGGGGACAAATCCTTTCAGGCGATGAGCGAGGCTTGGTCCAGAGCCTTGCGCGACGGATTCACCCAGATCGAGATTTGACGCCCACGGGCCTTGGCAATGCCAGAACCCCGCCCTACCTTTCGCAAACAAAGGGAGATCGCGATGCCCAAGCTTATTCGTCTCTATATTCACAGCGTGGCCGTTGGATTTGCGTTGGCGGCGGCGTTCAGCGGGGTTCTGGTCTGGCAGGATGTTGCGGGGATCGGGCGTCTGATCCTTGGGTCCGATATCGGTTGGGTCGCACTGGCGATGCTGGTTGTCTTTCATGGAATTGTGTTTGCGGCCGTGCAGTTCGCGATCGCCGTGATGGCTTTGGGCAACGAAGACGGTCCGGCCGGTGGGTTGCACGATCATGCCCAAATGATCCCCATCCGGGTCGAGGCCACGACGCGAGACGCCCGCGCCACCCGTCGCTGAGCGTCGCCACCGGCCGCACGCGCGCTGCCATCCGGCGGGCTTTTCATTGGTCAAAGGTGGCGGGCCCGCAGCGACCGTGAAGGCCGGGGTTTCCCGAGAGCCAGAGGTCTCAGGTGGGCACCAGTTAGCAAGACCAAGATCCTGCCAGAGCCAGCCCCCATACGTTTGCTTATCGGCCACTGGAAATTGGGCCTTACACGAGAGGAGCAGCACCCGCCATCTGTGAAGATAGGGCGGCGGGGGGCACACCGCAAGGCTGGACAGATGTTCACCTTTGGTTCATGATCTGCGCATGGACCAGATTGTCGATCCCCAAATGGCAGACGTGCTGCCTGCAATGCCCGGCCCGCGCCTTGCGCGCGGGGTCTGCCGGGCATTGCGCGCGCTGGATTTCGTGACGGTCGAGGAATTCGTGCCCGCACCGGGCTTGCGTGTAGACGTTCTGGCCTTGGGGCCCAAGGGCGAGCTGTGGGTCATTGAATGCAAATCGGGCCGCGCAGATTACGTGACCGACCGAAAGTGGCAAAGCTATCTTGATTGGTGCGACCGGTTCTTCTGGGCGGTTGATGCGGATTTTCCGACCGGTCTCTTGCCCGAAGGGACGGGGCTGATCCTTGCCGATGCCTATGACGCGGAGATCCTTGCAATGGCGCCCGATACGCCAATGGCTCCGGCACGGCGTAAAGTCATGGTGCAGAAATTTGCCCGACACGCAGCAGCACGGTTGCAGGCATTGCGCGACCCTAACGCCGTTTTCCTTTAGAGCGTCCATCTGCCAGCGCACGGGCCGCTGCGGCAGCGGCGCGCAGCTCTTCGGCGATCTCATCCGCCTCGTCGGGGTCAAAATCAAGGGGCAGTTCGATGCCACCCTCCGCCTCGATGTAGATGCGCACCATGCCAAGGTCCGTCGGGCCGATCTGGATGTTGGCGGCGATGTTGCTTTGCTTGTCGATGCCCATGGCGATCCCCTGCGTGGCTTGACCTCACGCCTAACCTGCGACGGCGCATCGTGCAATCCTCCCCTTGCAATCGTACCGAGGGCGGCGTAAATCCGGCTCCAAGTGCAGCTTTAGCTCAGTTGGTTAGAGCACCAGATTGTGGATCTGGGGGTCGCCCGTTCGAGCCGGGCAAGCTGTACCATTTCCCCCCCCACGTCATAGCGTCGCTAGCGGGATGGCATGGTCTCATTCGCGCCGATCCGGGCTGCGACAAAGACGGGCAGGGATTCGCATCTGTCCGCCAATGCTTGGAGTTTCGGGTAGGCACCCGGCGGAAATGCCTCGGTCAGCCGCAGGTTCAGATAGCCAATTGTACAGCTAACCATGACGTCGGCATGGCTGAGGGATGCCCCACAGTACCAAGACGCGCCACACCGCGCCTCAAGCTCTGCCATGCCGGAGGCAAGTTGCGATTGGCAGCGTGACACCCATTCCTGGCTGATATGGGCTGGCGGATGGTAGTGACGCTCGTAAACTATGGCGGCTGCCTTTTCGAGGCACCCTTGTGCCAGCGCGGCAGATTGCAGAACTTTGCGCCGCTGATCGCCGCTGGCGGGGACAAGGGCCGCACCGGGGCCGACGATCTGGTCGAGGTGGTCAAGGATTGCGCCTGAATCGATCAGTATCTCGCCATCGTCCAGGATCAGCGCGGGGATACGGGTCAGGGGGCTGATCTTTGCAATTTCCGCGGCATCGCCAAAAATCGACCGTGCGTCGCGGGTGAAAGACATGCCGTAATGGTGCAAGGTAACGCCGATGCGGCGCGTGACGGGACTATCGAACTGGCCGACAAGGATCATGGGGCGGGGCTCTTTGGAGATGTGGACGACAGCGGCGGAAAGTTCTGCCCGCGATCCTAAGCGGTGCCTGCATGCGGGTAAACCTACCTCGTCCTTGCACGGTCAATTGCTGTCTGGTTCCGGCGCAATTTACGCGGCAACTCAGAGCGCAACGACCAGTTTCGTCTTGATGCTTTCGTCGGCGGCCAGACAGATTCTCAACGACTGCACGGCGTCATGAATAGGCCGGGTCAGATCGATATCCTCGGCCATCGCCCGCAGGACATGGGCCTGTTCGGCATCGCAGAGCGCTTGATGGCCGGGCTCGTCTGGTGTCTGGATCAGCTGGTCGCCGTCCGGTTTGTGCAGCAAGATGCCGCCGACCTTGGTATGGCCGTCGATGTCGGAAGATGCGCCCTTGGCACCATCCACGATCGAGACCGAGCCATGCGGGCTGATGATGTCTTTGACGAAGAAAGCGGTCTCCGACATCATCGGGCCCCAGCCTGCCTCGTACCAACCGACCGAACCGTCATCGAAGACGACCTGAAACTGGCCGTAGTTGTACATGTCCGGCGCGATCTCGTCGGAAAGGCGCAGGCCCATGCCGTGGACGCGAACCGGTTTGGCATCCGTGATCTGGCACATCACATCGACATAATGCACCCCGCAATCAACGATGGGAGAGGTCGAGCGCATCAAAGCCTTGTGCACCTCCCATTCCGTACCGCGGGATTGCTGGTTGAGGTTCATCCGGAACACATAAGGCCCGCCCAGAGCGCGGGCTTCGGCGATGAGGCGGGCCCACGACGGGTGGTGGCGCAAGATGTAGCCGACGACAAGCTTGCGCCCCGTGCGCGCTGCCGTTTCGGCGACCCGGATCGCATCGGCGACAGTCGTGGCCAAAGGCTTTTCGACAAAGACATGCGCGCCGGCATTCATCGCCTGGATGGCAAGGTCGGCATGGCTGTCGGCATAGGTTGCAATGACGACAAGATCGGGTTTGGTTGCTAACCCCGCGGTCATGCTGTGAAACATCGGATAGCCCTGCAATTCCGCGGGCAATGAGATCGGCGAGCGGTTGACCAGACCCACGATCTGGACCTCAGGGTGATGGTGATGGGAAAGCGCGTGCGACCGTCCCATATTGCCCAATCCGACGACCAGAATCCGTGTCATCTTTGCCTTCCTAAAGCTCCAGCCGCGTGGCCGCGCCGATTGCCACTTCTTGTCCGGTCCGGCGCGACTGGATCGCGGCAAAGGCCAACGCAAGGCTGTGCAGATTTTCAGCCGCACCATTGGCGGGCTGGGTATTGTCCTCGATGGCCACCAGCAGCGCGCCCATGGCCCCGCGAAATCCATCATTGAACCAAGTGCCGTCCAGCTTGGGATAGGCGCGGCCTTCTGCTGTGGTCAGGGTCACGGATTGCGCGCCAAGATCGGGGCCGTCACTCACAAGGCTGCCCATGGTGCCTGCGATATAGGTCGTATCGCGCGGGCCATGCGGCGCACCCCCGTCAAAGACCAGCGAGGCTTGTCCCCCCTCCATCCTGACCAGCGCCTGCGCCATCAGCGGGACGGCGGCCCGCTGTCCACGCGCCGTGCCAGCCATTGCAAAGACGGACTGTACCCGGTCGCCGGTGATGCTGGCCACGAAGTCGAACCAGTGGATGCCGAAATCATACAAGATCAGATCCTGGATCCGCTCAAAGGGTGTGCCCGCGATCCAGCCATGGTTCCAGTGGATCGACACATGCACCGAAAGGACATCGCCGATCAGGCCCGCGCGCACCGCCTCGCGCATGTAAGCAAGATGCGGGGCCCAGCGGCCGTTTTGGTTGACGGCCAGCTTGACGCCGTTGTCACGCGCAAGCCGAACCAGCCGGGCGCCCTCGGCGAGATCGAGAACAAAGGGCTTTTGCGACAGGACATGTTTGCCTGCCTTCAACGCCGCCTCGATGATCGGCATCCGTTCGGCGGGGTGCGGGGTGATGTCAACCACGTCGATGGCGGGGTCGGAAAGAATGTCCTCATAGCGGTCAGTGACGCGGGCCTGAGGGGCAAACTCTTGCGCGCGGGCCTCGGCCTTGGCGCGTGAGCGGTTACAGATTGCGCCCACCTCCCAGCCTGCGGTCCGATAGGCGTCCAGATGTGCGCCAGCAATGCCGCCCGCGCCGATGACACCGATGCGCGGGCGATACAGGCGCGGGGCGGGGGGGCAGTAAGGCAGGTCCGGGGCTGCAACCGTGTCAGGCGTGGTGGACTTCAGCGCATAGGTATCGGCGTCGGGGTCGCTCATCGGATCAGCGCCAGGGTACGTTTTTCGCGGGCGGATTGCGCGGCAGTATCGACGATGCGCTGGCCGAGGAGGCTGACCTCGGGGTCAAGCGGGCCCGTGATGGGTTCATCTCGGTCGATGCATCCCAAGACATATTCGATCGCATTGCGCCGCCCAACGGGCAGCGGATCTGCCACAATGGGATGCGGTTCAGGTCGCGCGCGGGTCTGTACCATGACGTGGTCGCCATAATCGCGGCTCTGGATCGTGCCATCGGTGCCGACAAAGACAAAGCCGCAATGGGGTTGCGGCTGGATCGTCCAGGGGTCGGTAAAGGTGCCCCAGCGCGTCTCCATCTTGCTCAGGCCCCGATCATAGCGACACACGGTGATCGAATGCTGGTCAACCTCGATCCCCGGTGTCTGGTCGATGGTCGAGGTGACCTCCAGCGGGGCCTTGCCGTTCATGTACCAGGTGCCGAGCGTCGCGCCGTAGCCCAGATAATCCAGCAGACTGCCCCCGCCCGCGCTGCGTTTGTACCACCACGAGCCGGATTTCTGTGCCTCGACCGCTTCGGGGGAAACCTCCACCTTGTCGGCGAGGTGATACAGCGGGCCGCGGTTGCCGTCGTAGAAATGCACCTCGGTCAGATCGCCGATCAAGCCTTGATCAATCAGCCGCTTGGCGGTGACATGGGACGGCACCCAAGCCAGCGGCCAGTTGATCGCCAAAAGCTTGCCCGTCGGTTCCATTGCCGCGATCATGGCGCGGGCATCGGCGACGGATGCCGCAAAGGGTTTTTCGACAAAGACATGCACGCCGTATGCAGCCAGCCGTTCGGTATAGCGGGCGTGATCGGCGGTTGCCGCGCAAAGGATCGCAAGGTCGGACTTGGTGGCGGACATGCAAGCCTCGAAATCGGTAAAGACGCGATCCGAAGAAATGTTGAAATTTGCAATGGATCGGGCCATTCTTGCCGGGTCAGGGTCAAAAATACCTGCGATTTCTGCATCCGGATGGTCCTGCACAAGGCGCAAGAGGTCGCCCATGTGCATGTGATCAAAGCTGATGCCGACGATGCGATGCTTGGCCATTTGTGCCTCCCTTAGCTGCGGTCCGTCAGGCGGATGTAAAGCGCGGTCACCGCCAGAATGATCAACCCGAACAGGATACGCCGCCCACCTTCGGGCATCTGCAACAGCGTGAGCATCGTCGCCAGAACCGTCAGGATCAGCGCACCGATGATGGTGCCACCATAGCCGCCGCGCCCGCCAAAGATCGACGTGCCGCCGACAACGGCGGCAGCGACCGATGGCAGGTCCAGTGGCAGCGCGAGCGACAGGGACGCCGTTTTGACAAGGCCGAGGTACAAAAGCCCGGTCAGCCCCGCAATCATCCCCGACAACGCGTAAAGGGCCAGATGCACCTGCCAGACCCGCACCCCCGAAAGCCGCGCTGCGGTTTCGTTCGAACCGATGGCATAAAGCAGCCGCCCAAAGCCCGTGCGCTTTTGTGCCCAGATGATCAGCACCGCAAAGGGCACAAAGAGCACCAGCCCGTTGGGCAGCCCCCATGTCCGCCCGGTGCCCAGCCAGACCAGGCTTTCCGGGATCAGCGTGCCGGTCGAAATGACGAAGCGCTGGTAGACCAAAAGGCACCCGGTGGCGATCAACCCGGTGCCAAGCGTCATGATCAAGGGATGCACGCGGCAGATTGCGACGCCAAATCCGTTCACAAGGCCCGCGAGCAGCGCGCACGCGAAGGCGATCGTCACCGCCTCCGAAACGCCCAGAAGGGGGGCCAAGGTAGCTGTGACAAAGGCGGTGATGGTGGCCACCGTGCCGGCAGAAAGATCAATTCCGCCGGTCAGCATGGTCAATGTCTGGCAGGCCGCCAGCATCGCCAAGGGGATCGCGAACTTGATCGTGTTGCCCAGCCAGCGCGCATTGACGATGCCGGGTTGCATGATCTCCAGCACCGCGATCAGACCCACCAGCAGCCCGATCAACGGGATCAACGGTCGGTCGACCATCAGCCGGCCAAGACGGCTCAGGACATTGGGGGTGTCGGCGGCCATTGTCATGTCTTGCGTCCCCGCATTGCAAGCAAGCCGCCAAACATCACGACCACGACCATGATGCTACCCTCGACGATGGCCGCCACATTGGGGTCCACCGACAGCAACGTCAGATCGAGGCGCACCAGCCGCAGCACGAACACCGCGAGGATGGGCCCGATGATGCCGCCGCGTCCGCCGCCCAAGACCACACCGCCAAGCACGACTGCCGCCACCGAGGCCAAGAGATAAGGGCCGGGGATCGGTTCTCCGATGCCGGTGCTCATCGTAACCGCCAGACCACCGAGCGCCGCAAAGAGGCCACAGATGGCATAGGCTGCGATCCGCGTGCGCCCAACGGGAACGCCAGAGCGAAATGCCGCAAGCGGGTCCGAACCGATAGCATAGAACATCAGCGCCAGCTTTGAGCGGCGGACAGGGACCCAGACAATTGCCACGCAAACTGCCAGAAAGACGACGCCCTTGGGCAACCATTCGGTCAGCGCATCGGGAACGCCCGGCAGGGTCACGCCACCCACGATCAGGGCGCGAAGCCATAGGGCCGCACCACCTCCGGGCGCGTTCAGGATCAACAGGGCCACGCCCTGCCAGACAAACAGCATGGCCAGCGTGACCACGATGTCGGGCACCCGCGTCAGGACGATCAAGGCGCCATTTATCGCGCCCATCCCGAGGCCCACCGCGAGAACGGCGCCCACCGCCAGCGCGGATTGCCCGTCTGTTGCACCATGCATCAAGACCGCACCCGTGACGCTTGCCACGGACATCATCGCGGCAATCGAAAGGTCAATGCCACCTGCGATCACGACGATCGCCATTCCGACGGTCGCCAAGGCAAAGGGCAGCGCCGCGCGCGCGACGGAATCGAGCCCGGATACACCGAAATCCGGCTGGATCATCTTGGTTGTGACCAACAGCAGCACCAGCAATGCAGCAAGGCCAACGGTCCAGCCATTGTTGGACAATATGCGCATCATGCGATGCGCTCCGCAGTCGTTGTAAGACCATAGGCAGCCCGCATCAGATTTGGTTCATCTGCATCTGCCGCATCGATCACATCGACAACCCGGCCATTAAAGATCACCACGGCCCGGTCGCAGGCCAACCGCACCTCGGCCAACTCGGAGGTATAGTACAAGACCGCCGCCCCCTGATCGGCCAGATCGCGGACAAGCGCATAGATCTGGCGTTTGGTGCGGATGTCGATCCCGCGCGTGGGATCGAACAACAAGAGCGTTTGCACCCCGCGTGCAATCCAGCGGGCAATCGTCACCTTTTGCTGATTGCCGCCCGACAGACGCCGGCACTCTCCTTGCGCCCGCGTATCGATTTGCAATCGCTCGATGGCGGCTGTCACGCGCGCGGCTTCATCGCGCATCGCGATTGCACCCCAGTTGGCCACACGCGCCAAAAGCGGCAGGGCAATGTTCTCGCGGACCGACCGCGGCATCAGCAAAGCTTGGGCGCGGTCGCCGGGGACCAGCGTCAGGCCTGCCGCAATCGCGTCAGCAGGGTGGGCAAAGCTCGCCAGACGGCCATCCACCTCGATGCTGCCCGAGGTGGCGCGCCGATTGCCCGCGAGCACGTCGAACAACTCGTCCTGTCCTTGACCTTCCAGCGCCACGACGCCCAAGACCTCGCCGCGCCGCAGTTCAAACGAGACATCCGACAGACGGCTCCCGGCCTTCAATCCCCGGACGCAGAGGCGTGCAGGCGCGTCCGCGCTGGTCGCGCGCTTGTCGATGCGTGCCGCGCGCGCGTCCGTGGCGACATCCTTGCCCAGCATCATCTCGACAATCCGCTCTTCGATGCCGGGCTCGATGGCCAGATCGCCGACTGTTGTCCCATCGCGCAGAACGGTGGCACGGTCACAGATCCGGGCAATTTCGGTGAACCGGTGAGAGATATAGATGACCGCCCGCCCGTCATTGGCTTGTGCGCGAATGACGGTCATGACGCGGTCGACAAGATCCGTCGGCAAGGCGGCGGTCATCTCGTCCAATAGCAACACATCCGGTGCGGCCGCCAAGGCACGCGCCAGGTCTAGGATGCGCAAGGTGGCCAACGGCAGGTTGCCGATGACGTCATCCATCCGCAAATCGGTGATGCCCAGCTCCGCGACCCAATGGCGGAAAGGCGCCACCGGCGTGTTGGCAAGGCGCAAGTTGTCGCCAACATCCAGATCCGGGATCAGCGAGGGTTCTTGATAGACCGGCACAAGTCCGGAGCGTCGCGCCGCAGCGGGCGAGCCCACATTGCTGTCACGACCCTTGATCCGCACATGGCCACCATCGGGTTTCAGCGCCCCGGTCAGGATTTTGACGAATGTCGATTTGCCTGCGCCGTTTGCGCCCATCAGGGCCACGATCTGACCGCGGTTCACGTGCAGTGACGCGTCGCGCAAGGCAACAACCGCCCCGAAACGTTTTGACACGCCTTGTGCGTCCAGAATGGGCGTTTGCGACGCAGCATCGGTCATGGGGGCTTCTGCTTTGGTCAATAATGGCACAGGAGACCGGCCCCCGGACAATGCCGGGAGCCGATCAGTTTGACCTGAAGAGTGCTATTCCCCCGGGCCTTTGCAGGCGATGATCTGGTCCATCGAATAGGTGGTCCAGCCGGGGATCGAGACGGAAACCGGCCATTCGGGTGACAGGCTCGGGTTTTGGCCAGCCGCGATCAGGGCCTTGCCCTCATCTGTGTTGTTGGCCCAGACGACGGGATCAACCAGAACGGTCTTTTCGGCTGGCATCTTGCCATCGAGGATCTGGATGGCAAGTGCCACGCCCGCGC
The DNA here is from genome assembly GCA_031378845.1 of Rhodobacterales bacterium. GTDB lineage: Bacteria > Pseudomonadota > Alphaproteobacteria > Rhodobacterales > Rhodobacteraceae > JAJNPS01. Next base: position 143,761 of record JANNES010000017.1, on the reverse strand, counting down.
CGCCGACCGAGCCTGGGTTGGTGACAGCAGCGCCAACCAGACCGTCGACAGATGTCAGCTGACCGACAAAGCCCGCGTTATCGGCGCCGACGATCGGCACCAAGGGCGTGCCGGACTCGGTGAAGGCATCCACGATCACGTTGTCGATCCCCGAAGTCCAGACCCCCTGGAACGGCACACCTGCCGCGATGATGTCGTTGATCTGCTGCTTGCCCTGGTCTTGCTGCCAGCCGGTAAACACCTCTTGCGCGATGGTGATGTCGGGATATTCGGCCATGGCCTTTTTGAAACCGACGTCGCGGTCATTGTCGGCCCCTGCACCGGCAGCGCCGCGCATATAGACCACAGCCCCCTTGCCGCCCATCGTCTCGAACAGCCATTTGGCACCCAGATAGGCGTATTGCGTCTGGTTGTTCGACAGGATGTAGGCCGAAGGTTCGGTCACGGCCTGGTCAACGGCGACCACGACGATACCGGCATCGGTCGCTTCCTTGATTGCGGCATTGATGCCGTCGGCGTTGGCCGGGTTCACCACGATGGCATTGACGCCCGCCTGGATCAGGTTGCGGATATCCTCGAGTTGGCCCGCCGCATCGGTGTTGCGGTGCGCGATGTTCAGGCTTTCAACCTTGCCCGACGCCAGCGCCTCGGCCTTCATCGCGCAGACCATTTCTTCGCGCCAGCCATTGCCTTGCACGGTGTTGGAGATGCCGATCTTGTAGCCTTCGGCCTGCGCAATCGTAGCAAGGCCAAGGGCCATGGCCAGCGACGCGGTACCCAATAGCAGTCTTTTCATTGTTGATCCTCCCGATCAATGTTGTCTTTGGTCAGTGTCTTTGCGGCTCTGCATCCCAAGTGGATTGAGACGTTCTAAATTATTGGCAACGCGGGCTCGAACCGCGCCGTTGGAATGGCGACGACGACAAGATGCCGACCGATTGAATCGACGACGACACTGTCGCCCTTCATAACACGCTCTTTCCGCCGCGAATTTGAAAATGACTATAAATCGTGATGTAAAGCTTTTCATTCACCCTGTAAAGCTTTACATTTGGCCTAAACTGCGAAAGCGTCTGCTGAAAAATGCAGACATCAGGAAGGAGACGCCGCCAATGAGCCGCCCGACCATCGAGGATGTCGCCAGGATTGCAGGCGTCTCCATCGCGACGGTCAGCCGTTGTCTGCATTTGCCCGACGTGGTGGCGCCGAACACCCGGGAACGTGTGCTCGCGGCCGTCCGCCAGACCGGATACACCCTGAATGCGGCAGCGCAATCGCTGCGACAGCGCCGGTCGAACACCGTGCTGGTGGTGGTGCCGGACATCGGCAACACCTTTTTCGCAGAGATCCTCGGGGGCATCCAGCAAGAAGCATCTGCTGCCGGTCTGACCATGCTGATCGGCGACACCGGCCGCGTGAAAGCGCGCGAAGATGCCTATGTTCGATACCTCTTGAACGGGCGGGCCGATGGCGCGCTTTTGCTGGCCGATCCGCAGGCCGCGTGGTTTGATATCCCCAACGTGAACGTCTTGGGCATCCGGCCGATTGTGACCATCTCCGAAGTCGGCCCGCATCAGCAGACAATCGCGGTGTCGATCGACAACGAGGCGGCGGCGCAAGCGGCGGTAAGCCACCTGATCGCGCAAGGGCACCGCTTGATTGCGCATCTGACCGGGCCGCTCACCAATATCCTGACACGCCAGCGGCTTGACGGCTATCGCCGCGCGCTGGCCGACGCCGGGCTGACGTGGCGCCAGGACCATGAGCTTCCCGGCGATTTTGGCGTCGCAAGCGGGCGCGCCGCGTTCGCGCTTTACCGCGCCTTGGACGTCAAGCCGACCGCGATCTTTTGCGCCAATGACGAGACGGCGATGGGCTTCATTTCTTCGGCACATTGCGCCGGAGTGATCGTGCCGCGCGACATCTCGGTCGTGGGATTCGACGACATCCATTTCGCGCAGTCCTACATTCCGGCATTGACCACCGTGCGCCAGCCGCGCGCCGAAATGGGTGCCACCGCGATGCGCCTGTTGCTGTCGATCATTGCGAACGAGGCCCCCGCGTCGATCCGGCTGCCGTTCGAGCTCGTCTTGCGTGACAGCACTGCGGCGACCTTCGCGGCTCGCTGACGAGGTCCTTGACGCGAGGCCGGAGTCACGGCTGGAAACGCTGCCATTTGTCACGATCATGTCGAACCCCGTCTGATTGCCAAGTGGCATTCTACTTCACCAAGGGGCGAAGGACGTCGCGCGCCAGCGCAAAACCGCGTTTGATCGCATCATCCGAACCTTCGAAATCGCGGTCCTCGTGTTCGATGATCACCGCGCCATCGTAGCCCGCGCGGTAAAGGCCCGAAAAGGTCTCGGCCCAGTTGACCTCTCCCAGTCCCGGCATGCGCGGCACCTGCCAGCCCATGCCAAGCGAAAGAATGCCGTTCTCATAGAGCCCGTCGCGGTCGATCATCAGATCCTTGGCATGCACATGTACCGTTCTGGGCCCAAACTCGCGGATGAAACGCGCCTGATCAATCATCTGCCAGACCAGATGGCTCGGGTCATAGTTCATCCCCACGGCGTCGCCCCATGCGTCGAAGATACGTCGCCAAACCTTTGGCGCATAGGCAATATTATGCCCGCCCGGCCATTCGTCATGGGAAAAGATCATCGGGCAGTTTTCAAACGCCAGCGTCACGCCGTTGTCGCGCGCATGGGCGACGATATCGCGGAAAATCTCGGTCGCGCGTGCCCAGTTCTGATCCAGCGTCAATGCCCGGTCGCCGCCGACAAAGGTGTTCACCACGCCGACGTTCATTATGCCTGCCGCTGTGATGACTTTTTTCAGATGGCCGATGACATGGTCGCGGTGGGCGGCATCGGAATGCAGCGGGTTGGGATAGTAGCCAAGGCCGGAGACGGCCAGACCCTTGGCCGACAGCATGCCCATGATCTCGCGGCCACGCGACGGGCTCATGTCCTCGATGGGCAGATGTGCGGTTCCCGCATAGCGCCGTTTCTCGCCGCCCGCCGAAGGCCAGCAGGCGATTTCAAGCGCCTCAAATCCCGCAGTGGCGGACCAGTTGGCAACTTCGGCCAGCGTGTTGTCGGTAAATGGCGCTGTCAAAATCCCCAGTTTCATGGCATTCTCTCCCTAGCTTTGTGCGACATCGGTCCAAGCGCCGGTCGCTGTGCTGCGCAAGACAGCGTCACAGAACAACATCTCGTAGTGACCATCGTCAAAACTTGCATAGGTTGAACTGACGCTGCGTCCGCCGCGCGCGACATCCCCGTAGATCTGGCGAAACAGCGCATGAAAGGTATCGGCAAATCCTTCGACATGGCCGCCCGGCAGGCTGGCTGCGGCAGCGCCCGTCGGGTTCATCAGGGACGCATCCCGTTGCAAGATCTGGTTTGGGGCGTCGCGGTGACCGATCCAAAGATGATCCGGTGTCTCGGAACGCCATGCGGCAGAGGCGGCGGAACCGGCAATCTCCCAGTTCATTGCGTTCTTGCGGCCGTGGCTGATCTGGCTCGTGGACATCACGCCGCGTGCTCCGCCCGGATAACGCAGCAGGATCGTGGCGGCGTCATCCGTCGTGATCGCCCGCGTCTCGGTCGCACCTTTTGCACTGGAAAAGGTCGCGACCGGATCAAGCGGCTTTTGCCGCTGCGGCACAAAGGTTGCAAGTTCGGCAAAGACTGCGCTCGCGCGCTGCGCGATGATGAAGCAGGTCAAATCCACCCAATGGGTGCCGATATCGCCAACCGAGCGCAAGACGCCGCCCTGATCGGCCTGCAGTCGCCAATTCCAGTCGGTTGCTTTGGCCAGCCAGTCTTGATGATACTGGCCAGAGATCAGCCGCACCTCGCCAAGATCACCCGCCGCAACCATGCCGCGTGCCTGCTGGTTCAACGGGTAAAAGCGGGTGTTGTAGCAGACCGCAGCAATCTTGCCGCTGGCGCGCGCCAAGCGCACCATTTCGGCCGATTGAACGGATGTCATCGCCAGCGGCTTTTCGCAGATCACGTGCCGCCCTGCGGCGAGGATTTGTTTGACCTGATCGTAATGCGCGACGTTGGGAGACGTGACATGCACGCTTTGTACCGCTGGATCGTCGAGCAATTCCTTTAATGACCCGTAAGCCCGCGCCACCCCAAGCGCTGCCGCTCCATCTGCGCCGCGCGCCTTGCTGGAGCCGAGAACGCCGACAACATTCACGCCCAGCCGCCGCAGCGCGCCGATATGGACGGCGCCGATAAAGCCGGTGCCGATGACGGCCGCGCCGATGCCGGTGATCTCACGCAATGGAGTAACCTCCATCAATCGGCAGACAGACCCCTGTCATGAAACTTGCCGCCGCGGAGGCGAGGAACAGCACGGGTCCCGCGATATCCTCGGGCTGGCCCCACCGACCCATGGGCGTACGAAGGTTCACCGCCGCGACATGGGCGGGGTCGGTTCGGCTTCGCGCGGATTGTTCGGTCACGATGAAGCCCGGTGCTACGGCATTCACCCGGATACCGTCTGGCGCCCAGGCAACTGCCAGCGATTTCGTCAACTGTACCACGGCGGCCTTGCTCGCCCCGTAGGCCGGGTTTCGCGGACTCGCGAACATCGCATACATCGACGCGATGTTGATCAGGCAGCCGGCTTGTGCCTTGAGGTGGGAATGAAACGCTTCGGCGGTGCGAAACGTGCCGTGTAGGTTCACGTCCACCACGCGCTGGAAAAAGGCCGGGGCCATTTCCTCGCCGCGCGCCGTGATCGCGGCGCAGTTGACCAAGATGTCCAGCCTGGGCGTGGCTGAGGCCAGCGCCTGCACGGCGGCAAGGTCCGTCACGTCCAGTTGGCAATAGGCAAAACGGCCCTGATCTTGCGGTGCCGGTTCCGGTTCTGCGCCCGTGATGGCGACCTGCGCCCCGGCATCCTGAAAGGCGCGGGCGATCGCGGCCCCAATGCCCGCCCGACTGGCCCCCACCACCAGAACCTCGGCCCCGGCAAAATCAAATCTCTTGTGCGCCATGCCGCCCCCTCGAGCGATCTTTTGCCGCAATGCGATTCTGTGCAACAGATTTTTCATTTCGTGAATTTTGGATATTTTTGACTTTATCCGGCGCTCTGCCAATCCGCCGCCCAAGGCTCACGATCATCGCCTGACAAACCACCATCGCAGGCACCTGGGATCGAAAATGGCCCAAGCGCGCCTCGTTCACATAAAGGACATGCGCGGCAAGTTCCGCAACGGGGCTCAGCGCATTGTCCGTGATGGCCAGCACCCGGTGGCCCTGCCGCGCGGCCATGCGGGCGCATTCGACTGTCTCGGGCGTGTAGTCGTCGAAGGTCATCACCAAGAGGGTGTCTTTGGGCCCGATGGCGGCAATTTGCTCAACGCGCATGGCACCCAGATTGTCCACCAGATGCGCGCGCTTGCCGATGTTGGCCAGCCCGTAGACGGTATATGCCCCAAGCCCAAATGCCCCGCGGGCTGCGGCGACGTGGATCACCTCGCTTGCGGCGAGAACTTCGACAAAGGCATCAAGGCTCGCGCGGTCAAGCGCCTCTTCGATCCGAAACAGCGACTGCACTGCCGCGTGCACAAAACTGGCGAACACGTGGCCCGGTCGGTCCAGATCGGCATCGCCGATCTCAGGCTCGGCCATCCGCGCGGCGTAAGGCAGGCGGGGACCCAGCAGGCGTTCGCGAAACACCGCCTGCAATTCGGCAAATCCCGCAAATCCAAGTTCCTTGGCAAAGCGGGTGATTGTCGCGGGCGGCACCTGTGCCTGTTCGGCCAGTCGTACCAGCGTGGTAATTGCGACCTCTTCGGGATGGTTGAGGAAAAACTGCGCCACCTGCGCGAGCCGCTTGCTCAGCGTTCCTGCCCGCGCGACCAGACCCAACCGCAGCGCGTCGAAATCGCGCGGAGGTGCGGCTCGCTCTCGGGCTTTGTCTGTCACGCGCGTATCCTTGTCCGGCATTGCTCAGATCGCCCCCGTCACCTTTTGCTCGAAATCGGTGATCACGCCGCTCATCGGGACCGAGGCATCCCCCAAGAGAAAGATCGCCAGCCGGGCGGCTTCTTCGGCGGTCACGAGCCGCCCCAGCGGCATGCGCGCGGCTTCTTCGGCCTGCCAGCCCGGACCGCGCCCGAGGACCTCTGCCTGCATGTGCTCTTCGCTGGGTGTGGCAACCCAGCCGAGGTTGATGCCGTTGACGCGGATGCGGTCGCCCATATGGGCATGGGCCGCATTGCGGGTCAGCGTCGCAAGCGCGCCCTTGGTCGCCGAATAGATTGCCAGTTCCGGCACGCCGACATGGGCATTCATCGACAGGATGTTGACGATCGAGCCTGCAGCACCGCGCGCGCGCATGTCGGCGATGGCCGACTGCATCAAAAAGAACGCAGCGCGCGCGTTGACTGCAAAAAGCTGGTCCCAGATGGCCGGAGTTCCGGTGACCAAGGACGCCCGCGTCGTCAGCCCCGCGGCATTCACGAGGCCGTCGATCCGGCCAAAGCGCGCCTTGGTGGCCGACATGATCGCGGCCGGTGCCGCAAGGTCAGCCAGATCGGCGATGACACTGGTGATCCGGGTGACGCCTTGCAATTCTGCCGCCGCCGTTTGGCAACCGGCCACATCCCGGTCGGTCAGGATGAGCGCGCCCGCGCCGTCCTCGACGGCCTGCCGGGCGACCGCAAGCCCGATGCCGCTGGCGGCACCAGAGATCACGATCACCTTGTCCGACAGACCCATCTTCATGCGCCGATCCCCTTCAGAAAGACACCATGCTCGTTTGGATCCATCTGCACAATATCGCGTGGCCGGATCGCCAGCCAGATCTTGCGGCGATGTATTTTGCAGCTGGGCCGCGATGGGCAAGGCGCGCGCGCAACGCTTGGGGCCGGGATCAAGGTGTCGTTTTGGTCGCGCGGACCCACGCTGTGCGCGCCCCGCCGTGCCAACGTGTCTCAGCGCGCTTGCAGATCATTTTTCGCCTGAACCGGCGGGAGGGATGCGCCGTCCTACCTCAGCCGGTCCCAAAGCCACTTTCCGATGACCGGTATGAGGGTAATCCCGGCAAGGGCGGCCAAAAGCATCGGGCTTGGCCCGTGATGATTAAGTCCCGCGCCCATCGCAGACAGCGCAAAGCTGACGGGAATGACGCCGGCAAGGGTGGCAATTGCGAAACGTGGGAACGTTAAATTGGTGACCCCCGCCGCGTAGCTGACCGCGTCGAATGAAACAAACGGGACCAGCCGCGAGGCAAAGATCACCGCCATCAACGCCCATTGAGAGCGCGGGGCAGCAATGTATTTCAAAACGGCATTGTCGGACCTTCGGATCGCGTCATGGCCGAAATATCGCGCCATCCCAAAGGCGAGGACCGCCCCGAGAACCGCACCGATGATGACATAGAGCGCCCCGAAAAAGGTGCCGTAGATCGCTCCTGCCGCGATGGCGATCGGTCCGCTCGGGATCGGGGTGACGACAATTGCCAAAGTCATCAGGCCGATCACGGCAACCGGCCCGGACGGTCCGGCCTTTGCCATCAGCGCGCGCAGCCAGACCTCATCCATTATCGGCAGATCAGACCTGTGCAGGAACGCCCACAGGCATGCCGACAAGATTGTAATTGCAAGGCCGGTCAGCACGACCCCGCGCGCCGTAAGATGGGAAGAACGAAACACCATGGCCATCACTCTTGCACCGTCCTACCGTTGACCGACAGTCAAAAGCAGCGTATTTGGCCCGCACCAGCCGTCTTTGCCCTGAAAGACCTTTAACTTGTCCGCGATGTCCGCCCAGGCGGCCTCCCGCTGCGCGATGTCGAGTTTGGCCAGAATCTGCAAGATCGGCGCGGCACCATCGCGGATGAAATCCAGATAGTCCGCCACTGTTGGCAGAAGGATCGGGGCATCCATCCGTGTCGTGGCAACACTGCTGAACCCGGCACTGGCAAACAGCGCGTCCAGATGCCCCGGACGGCCCAGACTGCACAGGCCGCCAGGCTGAAAGGGGTCGCGCGGCGGCAGGCCTGCATGCTCAAGCGCGGTCGTCATCAAGATCCGCAGGCAGGGGTTCAGGTCCGGACCCGCAAACACGATGCTGCAAAACCGCGCGCCGGACTTGAGTGTGCCCAGAACCTTGGACAGACCGGCACCGGGATCGGGCAGGAACATCAATCCCAAACGGCAAACCGCGGCGTCAAAGCGCCCCTCGGGCAAGCCAAGCACAGCGGCGTCCGCGACGTGGGTGCTTATGTTGTGGTAGCCGGCGGCGGTTGCGCTGCGGCTGGCCACCGACAGGCTTGCCGCAGAGATGTCCGTGGCCACGACATGTCCCTCTGGCCCGACGCGCGCGGCAACATCAAGGCTTTGGTCACCCGTCCCGGCGGCGACATCGAGGACGCTCTGACCGGGGGCCACGCCTGCCATGTCCAGCATGGCGTGTGTGGGCACGCGCAGCCAGGTGCGGATCATGGCAACATGACGGTGCCAGCCTGCAGCCGTCGCGTCCCATTGCGCGCGGACAGCGGCTTGCTGGATTGCGGTATCTGTGGTCATCACATGGCTCCGTGCATGAGGCGGACCGCCGCCAAAAGGCGGTGTCAGGCCGGTATGGGTCGCTCGACGAGGATTGTGGCGATGGGCGCGGGGCGACGTGATCGGCCCTTGTGTCAACATTAGGCTTGTCACGTCGCCGCGCACAGCCGCAAGGTTGCGCAACGGGGTCGCATTTTTGCGGGGGCGTATGCACCATGTTTGACTGGAACGACCTGCGCTATCTTTTGTCCGTCGCCCGGCAAGGCAGCACATTGGCGGCGGCACGCCAATTGGGCGTCAACCAATCCACGGTTCAACGCCGATTGGCCGCGCTTGAGGCGCAGCTTGGCAACCGTCTGGTCGAACGGCTGTCATCGGGGTATCGGCTGACCGAACTTGGGCGGTCGGTTCTGGACGAGGCCCGCAACGTTGAGGCCGCAGTCCTCGTCTTTGCGCAGGCGGTGCACGATCAGGGGCGCGCGCAAAGTGGGATAATCCGTTTGACCTGCCCCGAGCCGATTGCATTTCGGCTGACGCAATCGGGCATTCTTGATCGGTTTCATGCCGCGCACGCCGATCTGAGGGTCGAGTTTGTCTTGAGTGATCAGTATGTTGATCTGGCCAAAGGCGAAGCGGATGTGGCGCTTCGTTCTGGCGACACGGACGATTCCGTGCTGGTCGGGCGAAAAATCGCGGACTCGCTTTGGGCGATCTATGCCAGCCGCGCCTACATCGAGCGGCATGGCGCACCCGCGACAGTGGCCGAGATGGCGCTGCATCCGCTGATCGGGTTCGAAGACAGCATGACCAAGCACCGCACCGTAACTTGGTTCAAAGAGGTGGCGCCGGATGCGCATTATGCTGCGCGCAACACCTCTGTGCTGGGTCTGATCTATGCTGCCAAGGCGGGGGTCGGGGTGGCGCCTTTGCCGATGGCATTGGGCGATGCAGAGCCGGATCTGGTGCGCGTGATCGGGCCGGTTGCAGCTCTGACGCGGTCCTGGCGCATCCTTTCGCATCCCGACCAGCGCCACACGCCACGGATCGAGGCCTTTTTCGGTTTCATCTTGGCCCAGACCGAGGCGCTGTTTCCGATCTTGACCGGAAAGGGCCCTTAGCCTGCGCGCCCGTCACAACGCGTTCACCGGGACCTTGAGCATCGGTCGACCACTGGCATCGGTCGGAATTTCACCTGCACGCATGTTGATCTGCAGCGATGGCAGAATCAGTTTTGGCATCGCCAGCGTCTTGTCGCGGTCTGTCCGCAGCTTGACAAACGCCGCGCGCGACATGCCCGCGACATGGATATTGTGCGCGCGCTCATCGCCCACGGTGGTTTCCCATCGGATGTCGCGGCCGTTCGGGCCGTAATCGTGGCACATGAAAAGCCGCATCGCGTCGGGCAGGGCAAGGACGCGCTGGATGCTGTCGTAAAGAACGCCGGCATCGCCACCGGGAAAATCCGCGCGGGCCGATCCGCCATCGGGCATGAAGAGCGTGTCGCCGACAAAGGCCGCATCGCCCACAACATGCGTCATGCAGGCGGGCGTGTGGCCCGGTGTATGCAAGACCCGCGCGGTCATCGTCCCGATCTGGTATGTATAGCCATCCTCAAAGAGGGCGTCGAACTGCGAACCGTCGCGCTGAAACTCGGTTCCTTCGTTGAAGATCTTGCCAAAGGTTTCCTGCACTTCGGTGATCTTTGCACCGATGCCGATCTTGCCGCCCAACTGCGCCTGAATGTAAGGTGCCGCGCTCAGGTGATCGGCATGGACGTGGGTTTCGATCAGCCATTCCAGATGCAGGTTCTGCGCGCGGATAAAGTCGATGATCCCGTCTGCATGATCATGCGTGATGCGGCCCGCCGCATAGTCGATGTCCATCACAGAATCGATCACCGCGCAGGCGGTACCGTAGGGATCGCGGACGACGTAGCTGATGGTGTTGGTGGCCGGATCAAAGAATCCCGTCACCTCCGGCTGGACCGACATCGACGGGACAAATGGCAGCATCTGACGTCCTCATGGGCAAAGGCTTATGCAGAATTGGCAATCACTGCAGGCGCCCATGCTAGCACAAGCCATGCTTTTGTGCATCGGGCTGCAAAATTTGGACTGCTATAGCGGTTTGCGCCAGCTTGTCTGATAACGAGCAGACCGCATCAGGCATCCGGATCGATGTCGCGCCCAAGCACCGGTATGCTGGCAGCATCAGGTTTGGTCATGTCGATGCCCGCCCAGATCACGTCGGCGACAGTCCACAGAGCCGCGTCGCGCGTGTACACCTTGTGGATCGCCGCAGTCAGTTCCGGGTCGCAAAGGTCCTCTTGCGCCACGGGCCGGGGGGATCTGTTGCGCCATTTTGCGCCGTCTTGATGGCGTGCGATATCGGGAATATGGGCCGAAAGCAGATAGCGCAGCTGCGGATTGAGGCTGTTGAGCGTCAGCACCTTGGGCTGCAAGGCGGCGATCTGCCGCAAAATGGTAACCTGCCGGGTCCAGTGCAGATTGGTGGCCTGCGCCGTTTTGCCCGACAGATTGCGACCGATCCAGTCAATTGTTGCCAGGCAGTTCTGCCGGTGCGCGGCGACATTGCGGGCCGCGGGGTCAATCGCGCGGGCCTCAAGCAGCACCCGGCGCAACCTGCCGTCGCCGACCTTTCGCTCTCGCATCACCTTGTCGAAGTAAAGGGACACGAACCTGTCAACGGGATCGCGTACCACGACAAAGGCATAAGGATTGGCGCGGATGTCATCGGCGGACTGGCCGGTGCTGCGCGGCAAGTCGTCTTTGGCGCGGTGCACCCAGTTGCCGCGGGGATGCGCGGTGTTGTGGTCCAGATGCCACAGCAGGTTCTTGATGTAGGTGCAGCCGCATTTCAGGATGACGCGGCACGCAACGCCGGTCTTTTGCGAGATATGAAAGGATTGCGCTGCAGCGGCGGTGCGACGGTCGGAAAAGGCTTCGGTCACAGCGGGCATGACAAGGCGTTTTGCAGCGCGCCTGGGAATGACAGCTTTTTGCGCATGCCAAGCCGGGTCGAGTCCGCAGTCGTCTGCGGTTGATCGCGGCCATGACCGCCCGGCTTCACGCGGCCGACCCGCCCACCGTCAGTCCACCGATCATCAGGGTCGGCTGACCGACACCGACGGGCACCCACTGCCCGCCCTTGCCGCAATTGCCGATGCCGGGATCAAGCATCAGGTCATCGCCAATCGCCCGGATGCCTTTCAGTGCTGTCGCCCCGTCGCCGATCAGCGTGGCCCCCTTGATCGCCGCGCCGACCTTGCCGTTCTTGACGCGGTAGGCTTCGGTGCAGCTGAACACGAACTTGCCGTTGGTGATGTCGACCTGACCGCCGCCAAAGCCCACCGCATAGATGCCGTCCGCAAGGCTGGCGACAATCCCCGCCGGATCGTCCTTTCCGGCCAGCATGTAGGTGTTGGTCATGCGCGGCATCGGAATATGGGCATAGCTTTCCCGCCGCCCGTTGCCGGTGGGGGGTACGCCCATCAGGCGCGCATTCTGGCGATCCTGCATGTAGCCGACCAGCACACCATCCTCGATCAGCACATTCTTGGCAGACGGTGTGCCCTCGTCGTCAAAACTCAGCGACCCGCGCCGGTCGGGCATCGTGCCGTCATCCAGCACGGTGACGCCCGATGAGGCGATCCGCTGGCCCATCAAGCCTGAAAAGGCCGAGCTTTTCTTGCGGTTGAAGTCACCCTCAAGCCCATGTCCGATGGCCTCGTGCAGCAAGATGCCGGGCCAGCCCGGCCCCAGCACCACATCCATCACGCCTGCGGGGGCCGCAACCGCCCCCAGATTGACGCGCGCAATCCGCAAAGCCTCTGCGACCAGCGGTTGCCAGTGATCCGTGGCAAGCAGGCCCGCCAATCCAAAGCGCCCGCCGGCACCCGCGCCGCCGGATTCGCGCCGACCACCTTCTTCGATGATCACCGAGACATTCATGCGGGCCATCGGGCGGATATCGGACAGTCGCAGTCCCTCGGGGCGCAGAATCTCGACCTCTTGCAAACTGGCCGAAACCGAGGCCGTAACCTGCACCACGCGAGGGTCGAGCGCACGAGCATGGGCGTCGATCTCGCGCAGGATGTCTATCTTGACCGCAAAGGCCGTGTCGGCGGTAGGGTCCATGTCGCCGTAAAGATGCCGGTTGGTGCCGGGAGGCGGGGGGGCCATCGTCCCGCCGCCATCGCCCACCGCCAGCCGTGCCGTGGCCGACGCGCGGATCAATGCTGCCTCTGAAATTTCGGTGGCATGCGCGTAGCCTGCGACTTCTCCGCGCACCGCACGAAGGCCAAACCCTTCGGCGGCCTCGTAATTTGCGGTCTTGATACGCCCGTCATCGAGCAGAATCGTCTCGCCGCGACGGCGCTCCAGAAACAGTTCGCCATCATCCGCCCCCGCAGTGGCGCGCCGCAAGATGTTCAAAGCTGCCGCCTCGTCAAGGTGGGTGGTAAAGGGTTGGAAATGGTCTGCGGTCATGCTTGGGCCCTTGCGTCTCGTTTGAGGCATACGGCGCTACTTTGCCGCAACGGTTTTGCTTGTCGTCCAGCCCCTAATATGGTTTCAGGGGGCATGTAAACAACGGGGGCTGCCAATCTATCGGCGGGGGCCTTCGTAGCCGCTCAAAACCGCGCCAGGGAACGGGAACACGAATATGCGTCACAGACTTTTGTCCGGCATCGCGACCTTTGGGCTTGTTGTGGGGGCTGCAGGCTTTGCGGCGGCGCAAAGCAGCCTTGAACTGGTGGGGCGGCCCGTCGACAAGCTGACCGGGTTCCAGCCTGCTGTGACGCCTTCGGCGCATGACTTGCAGGCGCTGGACCACATGCTGAACATTATCATGGGAACGATTGTGGTCTTTGTGACCGTGCTTTTGATCTGGTGCATGGTGCGCTACAACCGCCGCGCCAATCCGACGCCTGCGACCTTTACACACAACACGCCCATCGAGATTACCTGGACGGTCGTCCCGATCATGATCCTCGTCTTTATCGGGGCGTTCTCGCTTCCGGTGCTGTTTGAAGAACAGGAAATTCCCGAGGCGGATATCACCATCAAAGCCACGGGGTACCAGTGGTATTGGGGCTATGAATATGTCGACGAAGAGGTGGCGTTTGACAGCTACATGATCGGCGGTCCGTCAAGCGGCGGCGACAACCGGATGACCCCCGAGGTGGAGGCGCAACTGGTCGAGGCGGGCTACTCCAAGGCAGAATTCCTGCTGGCCACGGACACCGCTGTTGTCGTTCCTGTGAACAAGACAGTTGTGGTGCAGGTGACCGGTGCTGACGTGATCCATGCCTGGGCCGTGCCTGCCTTTGGCGTCATGCAAAGCGCTGTGCCGGGACGGCTGTCCGAACTTTGGTTCAGGGCTGACAAGGAAGGTATATATTTCGGCCAGTGCACGTCGCTTTGCGGCATTGCCCATGCCTATATGCCCATCACCGTGAAGGTTGTCAGCCAAGAAGTTTATGACCAATGGCTTGCCGGAGCGAAGACGGGCGACGTTGTGCTGTCTGATGCAACACCCGGCGTCACGCCAATTGCTGTGGCACAGAACGACTGACGTTTGACCGCGGTTACGGCGCGAATGGCGCCGCGCCTGCCCCGGACGGGGCTTTGGAAAAGTGATGACGATGACGGATAGCCGGACCTTCGACGCGGTCCAAGACGCAAGTTTCGGGGACTACGTGCAGCTGTTGAAGCCGCGCGTGATGTCGCTTGTTGTCTTCACGGCTGTGGTCGGCCTTCTTGTCGCACCAGTATCCGTGCATCCCGTGATTGGCGTCGCGTCGATCCTTTTCATCGCTCTTGGTGCAGGCGCGTCGGGCGCGCTGAACATGTGGTGGGATGCAGACATTGACGCGGTGATGAAGCGAACCAAGTCGCGTCCCGTGCCATCAGGTCGGGTGCAGCCCGGCGAAGCGCTGGGACTGGGGGTGGCGTTGTCGGGTATCTCGGTAATGATGCTGGGTCTTGCCGCAAATCTTTTTGCGGCGGGGCTGCTGGCGTTTACCATCGTGTTTTACGCCGTCGTCTATTCGATGTGGCTGAAACGCGCGACGCCGCAAAACATCGTCATCGGCGGGGCAGCAGGGGCGTTTCCGCCAATGATCGGCTGGGCCGTTGCGACAGGTGGTGTGTCGATTGAAAGCCTGTTGATGTTTGCGTTGATCTTCATGTGGACGCCGCCACATTTCTGGGCCTTGGCGCTGTTCATGAAAGAAGACTACCACACCGCAGGCGTGCCGATGCTGACGGTGACGCATGGCCGCAAATCGACACGACGGCACATCTTTGTCTACACGGCGCTGCTGGCACCAGTTGGCATCGCTGCGGCGCTGACCTCGATCGGCGGGCCGCTGACATTGGCTGTTTCCATTGCCTTGAATGCGTGGTTCCTGATCGGGGCATGGCGGATCGTGCAACGTGACGAGGCGCAGGCAGAGGCCGACAAGTACGCGGTTGAAAAAGCCGTGTTCCGGTTCTCACTCTTGTATCTTTTCCTGCATTTCGGTGCGTTTCTGGCCGAGGCGGCGCTGCGCCCCTATGGCCTTGGAGGCTGGTAAGATGTCGGAATTCCGTCCCCCGCACGAGATGCACCAGCGCAGGTTCGGCCGCAATGTCGGCGTGGGTCTGTTGCTTGTGGGGCTGATCGGCATCGTCTTTGCCCTGACGGTGGTCAAGGTGACGCGCGGTGATCCGCTGCAAGCCTATGACCATCAGCTGCGCCCCGAGATGTTGCCCCTCGACGGCACGGCCAAGGCCGGCACACCATGACACCAAAGCAGAAAACTGCCGCCGGCCTCGTCGGCATGGTGGCCGTGATGGCGTCGCTGTCGTTTGCGGCGGTGCCCTTTTACGACTGGTTCTGCCGCGTCACCGGCTTTGGCGGGACCACGGGTGTTGCCGCCGCAAGCCAGGACATCATCCTTGACCGCACCATGGTGATCCGTTTCGATGCCTCCAAGGATGCCGGGATGCCTTGGCAGTTCCGTCCGGTTGTTCATCAGATGACGGTACGGATCGGCGAGACAAACCTGGCCTTTTACGAGGCCTACAATCCGACCGACCGCGTGGTTGCCGGGACCGCGAGCTACAACGTGTTCCCCTATTCGGCCGGTGGCCACTTTATCAAGATCGCCTGTTTTTGCTTTGAAGAGCAGATCCTGCAGCCCGGTGAACGTGTCACGATGCCGGTCAGCTTTTATGTTGATCCCGCCCTGGTGGACGATCCCGAAGCAAAAGACTTGCATACGATCACGCTGTCTTACACCTTTCACGAAACGCCGCTGACCGAGGAACAGGCCGCGCTGGAAACAGCCACACCTGGGCAGGTCAACTGACACCACCAGGAAACGCAAGGGATGCGCACCTATCATGGCCCACGCTAAGAACCACGACTACCACATCCTCCCGCCATCCATCTGGCCCTTCCTTGGCGCATTGGGCGGCTTTACGATGCTGTTTGGGGCCGTGCTCTGGATGCATGGCTCAGGACCGTGGCTTGGCCTGATCGGTCTTGCGCTGATCCTTTACGTGATGTTCGCGTGGTGGTCCGACGTGATCGCCGAGGCGCAGGTGGGCGACCACACGCCGGTCGTCAGCATCGGCCTTCGCTACGGCTTCATCATGTTCATCATGTCCGAGGTGATGTTCTTTGCCGCCTGGTTCTGGTCGTTCTTCAAGCATGCCATGTATCCGATGGGGCCGTTGTCGCCTGCAGTGGACGGTGTCTGGCCGCCTGCGGGAATCGAGACCTTTGACCCGTGGCACCTGCCGCTGATCAACACGCTGATCTTGCTGTGCTCGGGTGCTGCGGCGACGTGGGCGCACCATGCGCTGGTGCATGAAAACAACCGCAAGGACCTGATCAACGGGTTGATCCTGGCCGTCGTGCTGGGCGTGTTCTTCACGCTCTTGCAGGCTTACGAATACAGCCACGCGGCCTTTGGTTTTGCCGGCAATATCTATGGCGCGAACTTTTTCATGGCCACAGGCTTCCATGGCTTTCACGTCGTGATCGGGTCGATCTTTCTGACGGTATGCCTGTTCCGGGCGATCAAGGGCCACTTTACGCCGGAAAAGCATATCGGGTTCGAGGCTGCCGCCTGGTACTGGCACTTTGTGGACGTGGTCTGGCTGTTCCTCTTCGCCGCGATCTATGTCTGGGGCCGCTAGGCGCAACTGACGATGACCGGATAAGGCTTTTCGGGCGCGACTGTGAGGGTCGCGCCCATTGCGTGCGAAAGGGACTGCATGCGCCGCTATGTCTTTGCTGTTGTGCTGGGCCTTGCGGGCTTGGGCGTTCTGATCGGCCTTGGGGTCTGGCAGGTGCAGCGGCTCGCCTTGAAAGAGGCGCTGCTGGCGCGGATCGAGTCCAAGATTTCAGCCGATCCCGTCGCGTTGCCGGAACAACCCGACCCGCAAGCCGACCTTTATCTGCCCGTGCTGGTCGACGGCGCCTTTACGGGCGAGGAGCTGCGCGTTCTGGCCAGCATGAAGCAAGTGGGGGCAGGCTTCAGGCTGATTGCGACATTCCAGACGACGGATGGCCGTCGCATCATGGTCGACCGCGGTCTCTTGCCGGAAGGCGCTGCCAGCGCTCCGCCTGCGACAGGCTCCGCGCGCATTCGCGGCAACCTGCATTGGCCGGATGAGATCGACAGCTATACCCCAGCGCCGGATGCCAAGACCGGCCTGTGGTTTGCCCGCGACGTGACTGCGATGGCAGGGGCGC
Source organism: Rhodobacterales bacterium (assembly GCA_031378845.1). GTDB lineage: Bacteria > Pseudomonadota > Alphaproteobacteria > Rhodobacterales > Rhodobacteraceae > JAJNPS01. The sequence continues at coordinate 126,453 of JANNES010000017.1, read as the reverse complement.
TGAAAACAGAGCCGGTGCTGGTGGTGCAATGGTCAGCGGAACCATCCGACCCTGCGGTGATTGCAATCCCGGTCGATACCGCACATATCCCGAACGATCACTTGAACTATGCCATTACATGGTTTTCGTTGGCTGCGGTCTGGCTGGGGATGACACTGTATCTTCTGTGGCGTATCAGACAGCGGACAGCGTAGGGCGCATGATGCACTATATTTCGACCCGGGGGACCGCCCCGACCTTGGACTTTCGCAGCGCGATGATGACGGGTCTTGCGCGGGATGGCGGTCTTTATCTGCCGCAGTCAGTTCCCACGATGTCGGCGGACGAGATCGCGGCTCTTGCCGGACTGCCCTACGAGGATGTGGCCTTTCGCGTCATGCGCCCCTATCTGGGCGGCGCCTTTGGCGATGACGAGTTTGGTGACCTGATCGCACGCGCATACGCCGGTTTTGCCCACAAGGCCCGCGCGCCCTTGGTGCAGCTTGGCCCGAACCATTTCTTGCTGGAATTGTTTCACGGGCCGACATTGGCCTTCAAAGACTTTGCCATGCAGTTGATCGGGCAGATGATGCAGGCCGCCCTGGCCAAGTCGGGCGAGCGGATCACCATCGTCGGTGCAACCTCAGGCGATACCGGGTCTGCGGCGATCGAGGCATTCCGGGGCCTGACCAATGTGGATGTGTTCATCCTTTATCCGCATGGCCGCGTCAGCGACGTGCAGCGCCGCCAGATGACCACACCGACCGAAGCGAACGTACACGCGCTGGCGCTGGACGGCGACTTTGACGACTGTCAGGCTGCCGTGAAAGACATGTTCAACGACTTTGCGTTTCGCGATGGGGTGCGACTGGCGGGGGTCAATTCGATCAACTGGGCGCGGGTGCTGGCGCAGGTCGTCTACTACTTTGCCGGGGCTGTCGCCTTGGGTGCGCCCTACCGCACTGTCGATGTGACGGTGCCAACGGGCAATTTCGGCGACATCTTTGCGGCCGACATCGCGCGCCGGATGGGCCTGCCATTGGGGCGGTTGATCATCGCGACCAATCAAAACGACATCTTGCACCGCGCGCTCAGCACCGGAGACTACCGCACCTATGGTGTGACGCCCTCGATCAGCCCCTCGATGGACATACAGGTCTCGTCCAACTTTGAACGCGCGCTCTTTCACGCCTATGGTCAGGATGCGGCTGCGGTGACGGCACTGATGGCGGACCTTAAATCCGGGGGCGGCTTTCGGATTGCACCTGATGCGCTTGCGCCGTTGCGGGCGACGTTCTCGTCGGGCCGTGCCTCCGAGGACGAGACCCGTGCGACCATCGCGCGCACCCTTGCCGAGACGGGCGAATTGCTCTGTCCGCACAGCGCCGTGGGCGTCAAAGTCGCCGAGGATCTGATGGGTGCTGCCCCCATGATGACGCTTGCCACCGCCCATCCCGCCAAGTTCCCCGATGCTGTCGAGGCGGCCACAGGATTGCGCCCCGCTTTGCCCGAACGCATGGGTGACTTGCATGATCGGCCAGAGCGGACTACGCGGGTGCCCAATGATCTGGCAGCGCTTCAAGCCCTGATCCGCGAAAGGATTGCTCATTGACCTTGCGCCTTACGACGTTGCCGAACGGTCTGCGTGTTGTGACCGAACATATGCCGGGGCTGTTGTCCGCGTCGGTCGGGGTCTGGGTCTGTGCGGGCGGACGGCACGAGTCTGCCGAACAGAACGGTGTAGCGCATTTTCTGGAGCATATGGCCTTCAAGGGGACGCGCCGGCGGACGGCCCGCCAGATCGCCGAAGAAATCGAGGATGTGGGCGGCTATATCAACGCCTATACGAGCCGCGAGATGACCGCCTATTATGCACGCGTGCTAACGGCGGACGTGGGGCTGGCGCTGGACGTCATTGCCGATATCGTGCTGAACCCGGTCTTCAACAGCAAGGATATCGAGGTCGAACGCCACGTCATCTTGCAAGAGATCGGCCAGGCGCTGGATACGCCCGACGACATCATCTTTGATTGGCTGCATGAGGTAAGCTATCCCGACCAGCCGTTTGGCCGCACCATCCTTGGCCCGGAAGAACGCGTGGCAGAATTCAGCCGCGCCGATCTCAAGGGCTACGTCAACGCGCATTACGGACCCGACAAGATGATCGTGTCGGCCGCCGGTGGCGTGGATCATGACCAGCTGGTGGCTTTGGCGACGGGCATTTTCGGTGGCCTGAAATCGATCGGTAACGGCCTGATCGCCCCAGCGGCATTCACCGGCGGAGAACGGCGCGAAATCAAGGAATTGGAGCAGGTGCATTTTGCGCTGAACTTCGAGGCACCGGGATATCGCGACGCAGATGTCTATACCGCCCAAGTCTATGCCACTGCGATGGGTGGCGGGATGTCCTCGCGCCTGTTCCAGAAAATCCGCGAAGAGCGCGGCTTGTGCTATTCGATCTTTGCCCAGTCGGGCGCCTACGAGGATACCGGCCAGATCACGCTTTACGCCGGGACGTCGGGCGATGAGATTGCTGCCCTGACCGATCTTGCGATTGCCGAGATCAAGCGGGCGGCAGATGACATGACCGAGGCAGAGGTCGCGCGCGCGCGCGCCCAACTCAAGGCGGGGCTGGTAATGGGTCTTGAAAGCCCGTCAAACCGCGCGGAACGCAATGCCCGGCTCTTGTCGATCTGGGGGCGCGTGCCGGATGTGGCCGAAGCCGTGCAAAAGATCGACGATGTGTCGACGAGCGGCGTGCGAAGCTATGCCGCCGCCCTGACGACTGCTCAGACGGCTGTGGCGCTTTATGGCCCCGTCGGCAAGGCCCCCGGGCTCGAAGAGATCAGGCAGGGTCTGGCGGCCTGATGCTGGGATTTCGGCGCCGAGTCCGGCTTGAAACCGACCGGCTGATCTTGCGGCTGCCAACCCATGCCGACTGGGGGCAATGGTCTGGCTTGCGTGCGGCCAGTGCCGAGTTTCTGACCCCTTGGGAACCGGTCTGGTCGCGCGATCACCTCAGCCGCCGCGCCTTTACCAACCGCGTCTACTGGGCCCAGCGTGCCGAGGCACAGGGTATCGCGCTGCCATTGGTGATGGAGCGGCGCGAGGATCACAAGCTGGTCGGGGCGCTGACTTTGGACAACATCCGGCGCGGTCCCGGACAGGCCGGCACGATTGGCTACTGGATCGGTGCGCCCTTTGCGCGGCACGGTTACATGCGCGAGGCGATCCAGCATCTGGTGCATCATGCGTTTCACACGCTTGACCTCAGCCGGATCGAGGCTGCCTGCCTGCCGGAAAATCAGCCGTCGCGCGGGCTTTTGGAAAAGACCGGCTTCAAATACGAAGGCGTGGCGCAAAGCTATCTGCAGATCAACGGACGGTGGCGCAACCACGTGCTTTATGCCAGCCTGCGTGCCGACCGGCGTGGCCGCACAGAAGTGGGCTAGGGGGCAACGGCGATGCCGGTGCGGGTGATCTTGCTGCGGGGCGTGAATGTCGGCGGGGCGGGTCGTCTGCCGATGGCTGGATTTCGCCAGATGCTGGCCGATCTCGGCTACGGCGATCCCCGCACCTGTATCCAAAGCGGCAATGCTGTTTTGGACAGCGACGCCACCGACATTGACCTTGCGACATCCGTCCGAACCGCGGTGCGGGATGGTTTCGGTTTTTCTCCCGAGGTGTTGGTGCGTTCGACCGGGGACATCCTTTTGGCCAAGACCGATCACCCTTTTGCGGGTATGCCCCCTGAAAGAGTGCACGTGTTCTTCCTGACGGCAACACCGTCGGTTCTGGATGAGGCCAGCCTTCGGTCCGTCGCGGCACCGGGCGATTGTTGGCAGCTGTCACCGGGCCGGTTCACGCTCTACACACCCGCAGGCATCGGCCGCTCAAAACTGGCAGAGCGGTTGCACAGATTTCTGCCCGGTCAGATGACGGCGCGCAATTTGCGCACAGTTGCCGTGCTGGCGCGCATGGCGACGGCACGGTTGACGCATCCGTGATCGGACAAGGGTCTGGTCTTTGTGCCAGCCATGCTACCTTTTCCGCCCTGGGGTCGATGTTGGGGAAAGCCGATGCGCCACGCAGTTCTTGCCAGTCTACTGGCGGCATCCTTGCCGATGGCCACCTCACTTTCAGCGCAAGAGCGCACGCCCAGTCATTGCATCGCCTTGGCCCAGAACGCGGCGCGCGTCATCGAGGTGACGTTTGGCACGCCGGTCGCGGAAAAGACCGTGCGGCTGCACTACGCGGACCACGCGACTTTCTTGCTTGAGACAGCGGGGGGGCTGGTCGTTGCGACGGACTACACAGGCTTTCTCGGCACCGTGGATGTCGTCCCGGACGTGGTCACCATGAACAATGCCCATAGCACCCACTGGACCAGCAACCCCGATCCGCGCATTGCGCATGTGTTGCGCGGCTGGGGGGAGGCGGGTGGTCTGCCTGCGGACCATTACCTTGATCTCGGCGAGATGCTGGTGCGCAATGTGACGACCGATACGCGTGGCCCGTTTGGCGAAGGCGCGCGGGCCAACGGCAATTCGATCTTTGTCTTTGAAGTGGCGGGCCTGTGCATCGGGCATCTGGGCCATCTGCACCAGATCCCCGACGCCGCCCAATATGCCGCCATCGGGCGTCTGGACGTGGTGATGGTGCCGGTGGATGGCGGCTATACCATGTCGACGACCTCGATGGCCGAGGTGGTGGAACGCCTGCGGTCCTCCATCGTGATCCCGATGCACTGGTTTTCGGGCGAGTCGCTGGAGGCGTTCCTGACCCAGATGGAGCCGAGTTTCGACATCGTGCGGCTGGAACAGGCGGAGCTGGAGCTGTCACGCAACAAACTGCCGTCGCGCCCGACGATTATGGTCATGACGCCCCAGTGGCTACAGTAGCGCTGCCACGCAGCGCGCGCTATGACGGGTGGCCAGACCCAAAGGGCCGCCATGCTGAATTCTGCTGACACCGGTTTTGTTGCCCGCCTGGCCAAGCTCATGGGGCCGGATCGGGTGTCTCAACCCGAGCCGCGTTACCTCAGCGATCCGCGTGGGCGCTGGCACGGACAGGGCGTTCTTGTCCGGCCCCGCACCACCGACGAGGTGGCCGCAGTGGTGCGCGCCTGCGCGGGCGCGCGCGTCGGCATCGTGCCTTGGGCGGGAGGCACGGGGCTGGTGGGTGGCCAGGTGATGCCGGACGGCCCGGTGCCGGTCATCTTGTCGCTGGAACGCATGGATGCCTTGCGCGAGATGCACACCGGCGAGAATGTGATGACGGTCGGGGCAGGCATGATCCTTGCCGATGCGCACCGGGCTGCGGCAACTGCTGAACGGCGCTTTCCTTTGTGGCTCACCTCGCAAGGGTCGGCGCGCATCGGGGGTCTTTTGGCGACCAATGCGGGCGGGATCAACTTGCTGCGCTATGGCAATGCGCGTGATCTGTGTCTGGGGGTCGAGGCCGTTTTGGCGGACGGCTCCGTGCTGCATGGCCTTACCCGGCTGCGCAAGGACAATACCGGCTACGACCTGCGCCACCTTCTGATCGGGTCCGAGGGGACGCTGGGCGTCATCACGGCGGCGTCCTTGCGTCTGTTCGCTGCCGAAGGGTCGGTGCAGACGGCCCTTTTGACGGTGGCCGACCCCGCAGCCGCGCTGGCCGTACTGACGATGGCCCAGAGCCGGTTACCGGGGATGATCTCGGCATTTGAGCTGATCCACCGGCAGGGCTTTGATTTCATGGCTGAGGTGATGCCGGATCGGCGGCTGCCCTTTGATACGCCGCCAGAATGGTCGGTGCTGATCGAGATCGATCTGCCGCCCGCTCTGGACGCCGCTGCGGCGATGGCCGAGCTTTATGCCGCCGCTGCGGCCAGCGCGCTTATCAGCGATGGGTTGATGGCAAGTTCTGCCGCACAGCGCAGCCAGCTATGGCAGCTGCGCGAAGACATCCCCGAGGCCAATCGCCGCATTGGCGCGGTATCAAGCCATGACATCTCGCTGCCCTTGTCAGAGATCCCGGGATTCATTGCCGAGGCTCCGGCGGTTCTGGCGCGGATCGGGGCGTTCCGGATCAACTGCTTTGGCCATCTGGGTGATGGCAATCTACATTATAACGTCTTTGCGCAATTGGGCCGCAACCGGGCAGACCACGAAGATCAGCGCGATGCGGTCAAGACAGCGGTGCATGACATGGTGCATGGCCTTGGCGGTTCGGTGAGCGCCGAACACGGGATCGGACGGCTGAAGGTTGGCGATCTGGAATGCTATGGGGATCCGGCCAAGCTGGCGGCGATGCGTGCCATCAAGGCGGCCCTCGATCCCCATGGCATCATGAACCCGGGCGCGGTCTTGCGGCGCTGACGCCCCCTAGGTGCGTCCCCCCCCCCCCCGCGGCATGCCGCACGCGTCCCCTGTTATTTGGCCAGCAAGAACAACATGATTGCGCGCCCCCTCCGGCCATCGGGCCAATAGAACACCCCGCCTGCGTGAAGCAGACGGGGTGAGGGGGGTGTCAGTGACGTGTTGCAAGCAGCGCCATATCCGGTGGGGTGAACCGGATGCCCTCATCCTTAGGGCGATTCCCTTAGCAATTGGTGAACACGGTCTAAAGACCTTCAAAAGCGCAAAGCGCATGAACATCCATCCCCATCGCCTCCAGCTTTCTGCGGCCCCCAAGATCAGGCAGATCGACCACAAAGGCGCAGCCGACGACCACTGCCCCCAGCCGTTCGATCAGTTTGATCCCGGCCTCAGCCGTGCCGCCCGTGGCCAGGAGGTCATCGACGAGCAAAATTCGCTCACCAGCAGACATCGCGTCGTCATGGACCTCCACGACCGCCTCGCCATATTCCAGCTGATAGGCTTGACTGATCGTCTGACCCGGAAGCTTGCCTTTCTTGCGGATCGGGACGAAGCCGGTCGAAAGCTGATGCGCCACTGCCCCGCCAAGGATGAACCCCCGCGCCTCCAGCCCCGCCACCTTGTCGATGCGCATGCCGGCATAGGGGGCCAGCAGCTGGTCCACGCTCATCCGAAAGCCGCGCGGATCGGCAAAAAGCGTCGTCACATCGCGAAAAAGGATCCCCTCATGCGGAAAATCCACGATGGTGCGGATGTAGTCCTTGACGGTCTTTTTCATGCCATGGGGCTTTCAGGTTCGGGGCTCAATTTCGCGCGGGGTAGTGGCGTCTAAGCGCCATAAGGTCCTGACCCTCAAGGCGGGTAATCGCATTCGAGGATTCCGAAAAGATCGAGGTTTCCGCATAGGCCGTGCCTTCGAGATCGGTAAGGAACCCCAGGGACTGGGTCAGTTCCTCTAGCATCACCGACGTCATTTCTTCGGGTAACAGATCGTGCGACAGGATGATGACCGCCCGGTCGATATCCTTGTCGCCGTTCCACCAGATATAGACCCGTGCACCTTCCATCCGGTCGCTCGGGGGAAACGTCAGTCCCGGCAAGGTGATCGGATCGCCCTCGCTGATGTCGCTGAACCAGACCTCGATCGGTGCGGCCTCAGTGGTTCGGGCCAGACGCAAGTTGACGCCGGCACCGGTGCTGTTGATTGCAGCGATGGCCGAGGCCAGTGCATTTTCCCCGGCCCGGCCATGCGTCCGGGCAAAGTTTTCTTCGGTCGCGGCCACGGCAATCGCCAGATCCTTTGCGGCGCTTTTCGGCCATCGCACCAAGTCGATGCCACAAGCCTTTCCGGGAGGCGCGCCGCAAGCAACGGCTTTGTAAAAGCCGTCGTCAGACAAAAGACGATTGATGACCAGTTGACTGTCTGCCGCTGCCGCCTGCGCGGTGACCAGCAGGAATGCAACAAGCGCAAACCTCACAGCACACGTCCCGCAACGGCATCGAGCATCGCCAGCACGGCGGGATCGCGCTTGTCCGGCGCTGTCATCAGCGCAAAATCCAGCGCGCGGTCGCAACCATGTGGGCAGGGCACACGGTTTTGTCCAACAATGTCAGGAAGTTCTGCCACCAGCGCCCGACCGTTCCCCGCATTGGCAGTCAGGGTCGCAATCACGGCGGCCACATCCACCGAGCCGTGGTCCGGGTGCCAGCAGTCGTAGTCGGTGACCATCGCCACGCTCCCATAGCACAGCTCCGCCTCGCGGGCGAGTTTCGCCTCGGGCATGCCCGTCATCCCGATCACGTCCGCCCCCCAGCTGCGATACAGGCGGCTCTCGGCCAGCGACGAGAACTGCGGCCCCTCCATCGCGATGTAGGTCGCACCTTGGTGGATGCGCACCCCGGCCTTTGCCGCCGCCGTGGCCGCTGCCGCGCCCAGACGCGGGCAGGTGGGCAAGGCGACCGAGACATGCGCGACGCAGCCCGGCCCGAAGAACGACTTTTCCCGCGCAAAGGTGCGGTCAATGTATTGATCCACAATGACAAAGTCGCCCGGCGCATAGTCCTCGCGCAGGCTGCCCACCGCCGAGACCGCGACGATGTCGGTGCAGCCGAGACGCTTTAACGCGTCGATGTTGGCGCGGTAGGGAACCGAGGTGGGGGAGTGGACATGCCCGCGTCCGTGACGCGGCAAAAAGGCCATGGGCACGCCGCTCAGGCGACCCACGAGGATGTCATCGGAAGGCCGCCCCCAAGGCGATTTCACCTTGATCCAAGAGGCCCCTTCGAGGCCGTCGATCTGATAGATGCCGGACCCGCCGATGATGCCGATCATGGTTTTCAAGGCGCGCCTCCGCAGCGGTAACGAAATGAGATTAGGGGTGCTGCGCGGGATAGGGAAGGGGCCGGATGCGGATTTGCGAAACGTCTGCCGGGCTATGGCAGGTTGCGTGTCAGGGGGGTGCTGCCCGGTGTCAAGCAACAGGACCGGCGCGCGCAACGGGCGCTCGACCTGTCGGGCGGGGCTCCCCCCCGCTGCTGCGTCGTGGTGGCGCGCGCCCCGCCCTGCGGCGGCACTGTCACCGGTCATCCGGACGCGTCACCGCGAACACCTCGCGCACGATGGTATAATCGCGATACCCCATCCTTGCGACGGGGTTGTATTTGCCGGGGTCAAAGCGTCCATTTGTCAGGCAGGCCTCGTCGATATGGATGCCTGTGACCTCGCCGAACACCGCAAAATTGCCCAGCCCGCGCAGGGTGACGATCTCGGTCACCGTGCATTCCAGCGTGGCGGGGGCGTCCGCCACGCGGGGGCAGTCGATGGTGGTACATGGGGTCTTGGGCACGCCCACGGCGGCAAATTCGTCGGTGCCGGGCGCAAAGCTGCGCGAGGTGTCGGACATCTGCTGCAGGGCCGCCTCGCCCACGATGTTGACAGCAAAGACGCGGGTCTCGCGCAGGTTGGTCAGGCTGTCCTTGACGCCGGTAGATGCGAACATGACCTGGGGCGGAGTGTAGGCCACGGCGTTGAAGAACGAATAGGGCGCCAAGTTGTCGCCCAAGGGGCCGCGGGTGGAGATCCAGCCGATGGGACGTGGGGTCACCAGCGCGTTGAAGGGGTTGTGGGGCAGGCCATGGCCATCCTCAGGGCGGTAAAACACGGGCAGGCTCCTAACGATTTGTCTGTGACTTATGCGCGTGTTAGGGCCGTTTGCGAGTAGATTCGTGCGCGGGGCCTGCCGTTGTACCGACTGGAAGAAGAAACCGAGGCCGACTGGTGGGAGGTCGAGGCACTGTATGACCTGTGCTTTGCGCCGGGGCGCACCGCCCTGTCGTCGTATCGGCTGCGCGACGGGGTGCCGACGGTGGCGCCCCTGTGCCTGACCTTGCGCGATGATGACGGCACGCTGGCGGCGGTGATCCGGTATTGGCCCGCGCTGATCGGCGAGCAGGATGTGCTGCTTTTGGGTCCCATCGCGGTGCACCCGACGCGGCAGGGCGAGGGGCTGGGACGCCTCTTGATCAACGAAAGCCTGGCCGAGGCGCGGCGGTTGGGCTGGGAGCGGGCCCTGCTGGTCGGCGATGCGACCTATTACGGGCGGTTCGGGTTTTCCAAGCTGGAGGGGGTGGAGATGCCGCCGCCCACCAACCCAGACCGCGTGCTGGGGCTGGAATTGAAGGCCGGGGCCTGGGACGGGGTCAGGGGGCTGGTCGGCAAGGCGACGTGACGGGGGCATTGCAGGCAGACCGATCGCCCCCATATTCAGGGCATGGATAATTTGCCCGCCCCCCAGACGCGCGATCTTGCGACCGACATTGCCCCGCTTGCCGCACGGTACCGGCGGGCGAACGGGCCGGTGATGACGCTGGTCACCCGGCTGGGCGGGTCACTGGAAGGGCAGATGGCGGCGATCCCGGTCGCGTTGCGTGCGCGGCTGGAGGCGGCGACCGCTCGGGCACTGAGCGCGTCGTACGAGATGGCGTCCCAAGGCGCGCGGCTGCCCGACATGGGCGCGCGGGGCCCGTTGATGGCAGCCATTGCGTCGGGGGCTGCGGGGGGGGCCGGGGGGCTGGCCACGTCGATTGCCGAACTTCCGGTCACAATCACGGTGATCTTGCATGCGATCCAGCGTGAGGCAGCGGCGGCGGGATACGATCCGGCCGAGGACTGGGTGCGGGCGGAGTGTCTCAAGGTGTTTGGTGCGGGCTCGCCGCTGGCGCAGGATGACGGGATCAATACCTCGTTTCTGTCGGCGCGGCTGACGATCACCGGTCCCGCACTTCAGAAGGTTATCGCGACGGTCGCGCCAAAGCTGGCGGCAGCGCTGGGGCAAAAACTGATGGCGCAGGCGGTACCGTTGCTGGGCGCGGTCACCGGAGCCGCGCTGAATGCTGCATTTGTGAACTATTATGCGGAAATAGCGCGAATACGGTTTGCGCTGTTCCGGCTGGCGGAGGTGCATGGGGTGGAACCCGTGCTGGCGGCGTTTTCAAAGGCAGTGACGCCAGCAAAGATCACCAAGGCCTGAAAGGCTGTCCAAGCGCGGACGAATTTTTCCATTCCCGGAACCGCGAAGTTGCGCATCCAAGGTCAAGCGGTGCTTGGCGACTGCCAGCATGTGCGATCAACCCCGTCCACGACGTCTTTGGGATGGGGTGGTGGCCTGCACGGGTCGTGAAAGCCCTGCGTGGGTGTGGCCAGTCAGGATCGGCACGGACTGGCAGGTGCCGTTGACTAAGACATGCGTGGCAATGACCTGAATGGATCGTCACCCTCGCCGAAGTGTGCAGCCGGATAATCTCTGGGCGCGGCGGCAAGTGCGAGATCTCTACGTGGCAAGCTTGCGGCGGAAGAATTTTTGTGGCGATGCCGATGCCCCCCCCTTTGTGTCATCTGCTTGGTATCGACCCTGCGATCATCTCGGCACCGATCTCGGGATCGCCCGCCTTTGTGGCCGCATGATCGAACGCCGATGGCTTGGGGCGTATGCCTGCGACTGGGTTCAAGGCCCAAGACCTGCGCCGCATGATTGCAGAGGTCCGGTCCCGATCCGAACCGCCCCTTTGGCGCCAATATCGACCTGTCGCTGACGGCCGGGCCTGCCAGCCGGGATGTGGCGCTGGGGGAAGGGGTTTCGGTGGTGTCCACCGTCTGGGGCAACCCGGCCCCGGTGATCAAGCGCCTTCACGATGCCCGCGCCAGAGCGCTTCGCACCGTCGGGTCTGCGGCATCGGCACGGCGCGTGGTCGACCTTGGCGTTGACGCGGTCGTCGCGCAAGGTGCCCAAGCAGGTGGCCATGTCCGGAGCCGCATTGGCACCGAGGTGCTGACACCAAGCGTGGTCGACGCCTTGCCGGTGCCGGGTGCGATCAGCGGCGCGGCGCTGAATGTGGCGGTTCTGATCTGTTCCCGCGAGATCGCCTGCATCCTGGTCAACCTGATGCGGCGGGCTGGGGAGCATGGCGTGGAGCCGGTGCTGACCGCCTATGCGGCGGCGGTGGTCCCGCCCGTTCTGACAGTGAGTTAAGGGTGTTGCCGGCGCAGACACTGCCACGACCATTTCAATACTGCCGAACCGAGCAGGCTTGCCGCCGCGCAACGACCGGATACCGGACGCAGCGATCCAGGGTCGGGGCGACAGAAGAATAGACTCAATGACAGTTTTGCTGTTTTCGGCTAGCGTTTGGGCCGGGTGAGTTCAACAGTGCCCAATCAGTTGCGCTGACTTCGCCCGCGAAACGGGGGAGCTTTCAATGAAAAACACAGTTTTCACCGCAATGTTCTTTACCAGTCTTTTGACGGCCCTGCCGGCCGTTGCGGGGGTCGCAGGGGCCACAGCGGACGGAACTTGGGATTGCCAGGCCATGGATGGCGCGGCCGTCGGGTCGGTCGTGGTGGCAGGCGCGACCTATGCCTTCATGATGCCCGATGGAAAGCTTGGCTCTTATGGCAAGCTGTATCGGGTCGGAGAAGAGCAGTTTGACCTGCCGGTTTTCGTGGTCGTTGACGGGTACCTCAAGGACGAGATCGGGGCCGAAGGACTTGCCATGAAGGGCCCCAGGGGGCGTGAACACGATCTGTCCGGTGAGTTGTTTCTGGAACTCTCCATCACCGAAACGGACCTGCCTTATTGTCGGCGGCGGGTCATCCCGGCAAGCTAAGGCACAATGAGCCCTATTCGGGGACGTTGGCCAGCCACTCCATCAGTATCGGCCGTGCGCTTTCAGCCCCTTCGTCGCGCGCGCGGTCGATCACCGCCTTGGCCTCATCGAGATTGACGCGCCGCAGCAGCGACTTGACCGGCCCGACTGACGCCGGGCGCATCGAAAGGCTGCGAAAGCCTATCGCTGCGAGGGCAAGTGCCTCGATCGGACGACCGGCATCCTCGCCACAAAAGGACAAAGGCGTGCCCGACAGGCTGCAACGGCGCACGATGTCGGCGAGAAAGCCCAGAAAGCTGAGGTTCAGCGTGTCGTATCGGCGGCGGACAAGCTCATTCTCGCGGTCGGCGGCAAAGAAGAACTGCTTGAGGTCATTGCCTCCGATCGAAATGAAATCGGTCAGCTCGAAAAACGCCTTGGGCGCGTAGGCGAGCGAGGGCGTTTCCATCATCGCGCCGACCTCGACCTTTGACGGCACCGCATGGCCGAGCGATTTCTCGCGGTGGAGTTCGCGCAAGACATGGGAGCGGGCCAGTTGAAACTCGGTCAGTTCGGTGATCAACGGGAACATCACGGTCAACGGGCGGCCATTGGCTGCGCGGATCAACGCCTGCAGCTGCATCCGCAGGACGCCGGGCTTGTCGAGGCCCACACGGATCGCGCGCCACCCCATCGCGGGGTTCGGCTCATCTTGCGGCTTCATGTAGGGCAGCACCTTGTCGGAACCTATATCAAGGGTGCGAAACGCGACACGGCGGCCTTTGGCGGCATCCATCACGCGGGCATAAAGAGCGGCAAGTTCGGCACGCTGGGGCATGCGGGACCGCACAAGGAACTGCAGTTCGGTTCGGAACAGGCCCACGCCTTCGGCCCCCGACCCCTCAAGGCTTGGCAGATCGGCCATGAGACCTGCATTCATGTACAAGGCGACGGTGGCACCGCACTTGGCCGTGGCGGGCAGGCCTTTCAGCGAGGCGTAGCGCTTTTGCGCCTCGGCCTGCATGGCGATCTTGTCGCGAAAGGCACGGGCCACGGTTTCCTCGGGGCGCAGATGGACGATGCCCTGATCGCCGTCGACCATGACGTGATCGCCGTTCAGCGCCTCTTGGGTGATGCGGCCGGCATGGATGACCAACGGGATGGCCAGCGCGCGCGCGACGATGGCGGCGTGGCTGCCGACCGAGCCTTCCTCAAGCACGACGCCGCGCAGCTTGCGGCCATAGTCCAGAAGTTCCGCAGGACCGATATTGCGCGCAACCAGCACCGGGTTTTCGGGCATCGCAGCGCCGGTATCGGCACCCTGTCCGGTAAGGATCCGCAACAGGCGGTTCGACAGGTCATCGAGGTCATGCAGGCGTTCGCGCAGGTACGCGTCGGGCACCTGTTCGAGACGTGCACGCGTTGCTGATTGCTCCTTTTCGACCGCGGCCTCAGCCGACAGGCCAAGCGCGATGTCTTCCTCCATCCGGCGCAGCCAGCCGCGCGAATGGGCAAACATCCGGTAGGCCTCAAGGACTTGTTTCTGTTCTTTATCAAGGCTTTGAGCTGCCAGAAGGTCATCGACCGAGACGCGCAACTGCCCGACAGCTTCGCGGATGCGGTCAATCTCGGTCAGCGGGTCGTCGGCCACAGGGTTGGTCACCACGACGCGGGGTTCGTGAAGCCAGACATGACCCTCGGCGGCACCTTCCTGACCGGTTGCGCCGCGCAGCATCACCGCTTGCTTGTGCAGCGCCTTCATGCCGCCATCGTCGCCGGTAAAGGCGCCAAGTTCGGTCATCTCGGCCAGCACCATGGCGACGACATCAAGGGCGTCGATCTCATCTTCGGAAAACTGGCGGGCGGTCTTGGACTGGACGACCAGCACGCCGAGCTTTTCCCCCACGCGCTGAATGGGCAGGCCGAGGAAGGAGGAGAAAAGCTCTTCGCCAGTTTCCGGCATATAGCGGAAACCCTTTTCCGAAGGGGCGTCAGCGGCGTTGATCGGCAAGCCGGATTTGGCGACGCGACCAACAAGGCCCTCGCCCAGTTTCATCCGCGTCTTGTGGACGGCGTCCTTTTTCAGGCCTTCGGTGGCGCAAAGCTCCAGCGTTTCGGGGTCGCGAAAAAGATAGATGGAGCAGACCTCGGTGCGCATGCTGTCGGCGATCAGATGGGTGATCTGGTCAAGCCGGTCCTGCCCCCTGCCCGGCACGGCAAGGGTATCGCGCAGGCGGCGCAGCAGTTTGCGACTGTCGCTTTCTGTCCGTTCGGGCATGGTCCGGTCCTATCGGTGATGAGGACCAGTTAGACCACAGGTAAGCACGGTCTGGAAGTGGTCGGTACGCGATATGTCATGAAGACGGGGCCGCCCGGAATATGCGCGCTGGACGGACACAAGGATGCGGCGCATCCTCTGGGGGTCAACGCAGGTTGGCCCTGAACCTCGATCATTGAAAGGAATGAAAATGGCATTTTATCTTTATCAGATCGGCTACTCCAAGGAAGCGATCAAGTCGATGGTCGCAAGCCCGAGCGACCGCGAGGCCGCCGCCCGCAAACTGATCGAGGCGCTGGGCGGAAAACTGCACCACCTGTTCTTTGCCTTCGGCGAATATGACGTCATCTGCCTGATCGAAGGCCCCGACGACAAGATGATGATGGCTGGCGCGGCGGCCGTGGCCTCGGCCGGGACGGTTGCGAAGTCATCCACGGTCAAGCTGATGACCGCGGCGGACGCGATGGCTGCGATGGCGCTGGCAGGCAAGGTCACCGGGTCCTACAAGCCGCCGATGGGCTGACGCCCTTTGCGGCCCTCGCATGGCGTGTCCAGAGGGCTTGGCCCTCTGGTCAGGCGATCGATATGGCCCGGGCCGAAGAAGCAGCGCGGCTGACAATGGCGGGAGCTTTGCCAATCAGGGTATCGTTAGTTAGGGCTGCAACCATGAACAGCGCAAAGTCGGTGCGCCGGGTCTTGTTCAACGCCAGAATGGGATCGCCGACATGGTCGGACCAAAGCGGCAGACCCTCGCTGTCGCCTTCTTCCAGATCGCTGCCGCGCACCACTGTCCATTTCCTTGCTGACGCAATGAGGGTGTCACATGCGCCCACCTGATCATGCAGATAGGCAAATGCGGAACAGGCGGGCAATTGGGCCGAATCGGGCTGCCAGGGCGCGCAGATGCCATGAATAGCGGCCTTTACCGTCCAGGCTGATGTGCCAGACGCAAGAAAAGATCATGCGGGCGTGTTTGGCGGGCAAAGTCCAGAACCGCCTTTGCTGTGTTGGTGGCACAGCCCTGCACACCCCACGGGGCAAGGACGCATAGCACGCAATCGCACCCCGTTAAGGCCATTTCCATAACGGCGTGGCCGTCGTTGCTAGGGCCGTCGCGTCAACGCCGGGCCGAAAAGATGATCGCCTGCATTGTGCTGTCGATTCGGCCAGCCCCGAACCGGCGGGCAAGGAATTCGGTCATCGCCGTCGCGGCGGCGGAAATGCCGGTCGGATCTCGTGCCTCGATTTCGCCGCGCACCGGAGAGCCGTGACACTGCCCGTTTGCCGCTTCCTCGGGTGAGGGACACGTGTTTGCGAAGGAAACTACATCCGCTGCAACGTCGACAAAGCCGGCCTCTGCAAGCTGCCGAAGGGTAAGGTCCACGTCCGAATGGCCGTATGGCGTGCGACGCAGGAACATCGGCGGGTCACCGGGAAAACGCTCGGCCAGTGCATCGGACATCGCCAACGCAATCGGATTCGCCTCGATGCGGTCCCAGACGCTGAAAAGATAGTGGCCACCCGGTTTCAGCACCCGATAAGCTTCTTGGTAGCCCGTCAGTTGCGAGGGAAAGAACATGACCCCGAATTGGCAGACCACACAATCGAACGAGCCATCGGCAAAGTGCAGTTTCGTTGCATCACACGCCTGCCATGTGATCTGCCGCAGGGCTGGCTTGGTGGCGGCGAAGTCGATCATCGCCTGATTCAGGTCTGTCGCAACGATCTGCGTGGAAACCGGCAGGCTGTTTGCCAGACGCAGTGTCACGATCCCGGTGCCTGCCGCGGTTTCAAGCACGGCCTGCGGTGAAAGGGCTGCGACGCGTTCGGCCATCACTGCAGCATAGGGCGCAAATAGCATCGGCCCGAGAACGCGGTCATAGTTTACCGGGATCGAGCCGGTAAAAACGCTGTCCTGGTGTTCCATTGGATATGGTTGCCTTCCATGATCAGGATGGCAGAGAGACCCCGCGATACGGCGTGACGCTGGTCAGCGCACGGGGGACAAAGCCGATCTCCACCCGAACCTCGGCATGTTCAAGTAGGGTCTCACGCCCCGGCAGGTCTGGCAATGATCAACTCAGGTAGCGCCGAAACGCTTAGGCTTTATCCAGCGCGAACGTGTCATGCAGCGCCTGGACGGCCAGTTCGATGTACTTGCGGTCGATCAGGACGGAGATCTTGATCTCGGACGTGGTGATGACCTTGATGTTGACGTTCTCGGCGGCCAGTGCCGCGAACATCCGGGCGGCGACGCCGGCGTGGCTGCGCATGCCGATGCCGACGACGGAAAGCTTTGCGACATCGGAGTCGGTGACGAGGTCGGCGTAAACGAATTTTCCTTCATCACGAGCGTCTTCGATGGCTTTCTTCGCGCGGGTCACCTGGTTGGTGGGGCAGGAGAAGGTCATATCGGTATAGGCGCGCTTGTCGCCGGGCGCGTCGGTTTCGGAGATGTTCTGGACGATCATGTCCACGTTCACGCCCGCATCGGCGAGGGGGCCGAAGATCGCGGCGGCAATGCCGGGGCGGTCCTCGACGCGCACGAGGGTCATTTTCGCCTCGTCGCGCGAATAGGCGACGCCGGACACAACTTTTGATTCCATGATATCGTCCTCGTCGCAGACCAGGGTTCCAGAGTTTTCGTGGCTGTCCTCAAACGAGGACAGCACCCGCAGCCGCACCTTGTAACGCATCGCCAGCTCGACCGAGCGGGTTTGCAGGACTTTCGCGCCCAGCGAGGCAAGTTCCAGCATTTCCTCGAACGCGATGCGGTCCAGCTTGCGCGCCTTGGAGGTGATGCGGGGGTCGGTGGTGTAGACGCCGTCCACATCGGTGTAGATGTCGCAGCGTTCGGCGCCAAACGCAGCGGCAAAGGCGACGGCGGTGGTGTCGGAGCCGCCACGGCCAAGCGTGGTGATGCGGCCTTCGGGCGAGACTCCCTGAAAGCCCGCGACCACGGCGACCTTGAAGCCCTCAGTGAACTTTGCGTCGATATTGGCGCGCGGAATGTCGACAAAGCGGGCCGAGGAATGCGCCGAGGTGGTCTGGATCGGTACTTGCCAGCCTTGCCAGCTGCGCGCGGGGACATCCATTTCCTGCAAGGTCAGCGCCATCAGGCCGGCCGTCACGTTTTCGCCCGACGAGACGACGGTGTCGTATTCGCGGGCATCAAAGAGGGGTGATGTGCTTTCGACCCAACCGACCAACTCATTGGTTTTGCCCGACATAGCCGAGACGATGACGATGACGTCAAAGCCGCGATCGACCTCCAGCTTGACCTTGGCGGCGGCCTGTCTGATATGCGCAAGATCGGCCACCGAGGTGCCGCCGAATTTCATCACGAGAAGCGGCATGGGTCCTCCGCACCGGCCTGAACGTCGCGGGTTTCTTTATGCGGCGGTGGGGATGGGTGCAAGGGGGCGAGCGTGCGCCAAGAATCTTCGAAGATTCCTGCAAATTCCTTGGCAAGGAATTTGTGGCGCGCCCATTTTGCATGGGCGCGCGGGTGTCAGGTCTCAATCATGCGCCGATCACGCCGCCATCTTCGCGGGTGATGACGAGAGTGGCCGAGCGCGGCACTGTGCCGTTATAGTCCGGAAAGCCCGAACCGAACTTGCCTGCGGCAAAGTCCGCATCGCTGGCATAGGCGCCGGGATGCTGGACGTTCACAAACATCGTCGTGCCATCGGGGGTCAAGATCACACCGGTGATTTCCTGACCCCATGGCCCGGTCAGAAAGCGGCGGATCTCGCCCGTCGCGGGGTCGGCGGCGAGCATCGCGTTCATGCCGAACTCTTTCAGCGGGCCTTCCTGATCAGGGCCGATATCGCCCATATCGGTCTGGATCCACAAACGCGAGTTCTGGTCGCACCAGATGCCATCGGGGCAGGCAAAGGTGTTGTCATCCGTCAGCGCCGCATCTTTGAAGGTCAGCGACTGGCGCTTGTTGCCCGCAATCACGAACAACTCCCACGCGAATTTCGTCGCCGCGTGGTCGGCGCCTTCATATTTCCAGCGCACGATCTGGCCAAAGTTGTTTTCGGCGCGGGGATTGACCGCGTCGATCTGGGTCATGTCGCGACGGTTGTTGTTGGTGAGGGTAAAGTAGACTTCGCCCGTGGCCGGATCGACGGTGCCCCATTCCGGGCGGTCCATCTTGGTTGCACCCGCCTGATCGGCGGCGGCGCGGGTGTTGACGAGGATGTCGGCAAGGTCGGCAAAGCCGTTTTGCGGTGTCAGGCCGTTCTGGCCGGGGGCAAGCGCCAGCCATTCGCCGGTGCCGTCCTCATCAAAGCGGGCGACATAAAGCGTGCCGTCGTTCAGGATGTCGCCGTTGGTCACGCCCGCCTCGTAAGCGCCGGTGGAGACGAACTTGTAGATGTATTCAAACCGGCTGTCGTCGCCGGAGTAACAGACGACGGGCTTGCCCGCGACGGCGGGGGCAAAGACCACGCCTTCATGCGCGAAACGACCCAAAGCGGTGCGCTTGACCGGCACCGAGGCGGCATCGAAGGGGTTAAACTCGACCATCCAGCCAAAGGTATTCGGCTCATTGCGGTAATCTTCGACCGCCGAGGCGCCGGTGGCGGTGGCGTTGAAGCGCGCGGCGTCATCCGCGCCACCTGCGGTCTTTTCCCAGCCATAGCGGGATTCTTCGTTCGACACACCATAACGCTTGTGTTCCCGCGCCATCTCGGCGTCGGTGTTGATGAAGTAACCCGCCCAGTTTTCCTCGGCCGCCATGTAGGTGTCCCAAGGCGTCGCACCGTAGGCGCAGTTGTTAAGCGTGCCGCGCGTCTTGGTGCCGTCGGGCGAGAATTTGGTGATCAGATGCGCCGAACCCGCCGCAGGGCCTGCCATCGCAATTTCGCTCAGCGCGGTGATGCGGCGGTTCATCGGGTCTGCCGCGACCGACCACTGGCCATCCGCGCCGCGCTGGATGCGGACGACCGAGCAGCCATGCGCGTTCATCTCCTTCAGCACCTCGTCGGCATCCCGGCTGCCATCGGCGGCAAAGACCACCATGTCGCCGTCCAGCGCCTGACCGGCCCATTTGGCGGCATGCAAGAAGCGTGGCTCGATGTATTCGTGGTTGAACACCAAAAGGCCGTCGGTGGACGAGCCGTCGATGGGGTAGAAGTGCATCCCGTCATGGTGCATGCCGACCTGCATGCCCTGTTCGGCACCGGTATTGCCGCCCGGCACAAAGGCAGGCATGTCGCCGGTGATGGGCGTGCCCCAGGGGACGAGGACCTGGACATTGTAGCCGTCGGGCACCACGACCTTGTCTTCGGTCGACAGCGCTACCGGGGTGAAGCCCAGAAGGCCTGATGCGGCGGTGGTCGAGGCCATCGCGGCGCGGCCCGACAGGCCTGCCCCGAACACGCCGGTGGCAATCGCCGCAAGGCCGCCGACCAGAAAGCCCCGGCGCGACGCGCGCGCCTCGATCACATCATACATGGTGGGGTTGGCCGACAGGTTCGACGGCACCTCGTCGCCATGTTCATAAAACGGCGTGTCGCGAAAATTCGGGTAATCCTGTTCGAAGTCTTTCATCGTCGGCTCCTACTCGGGTTGAAAATCTTGGTCAGGGCTCAGGCATGCCTGTCGCCGCGAACGGAGAAATGGACAGACACTCCACGCCCCAGCCTCGGAGTTAGGGTGTCCGCGATTCTCGCAACAGTTGTGTTTCAGAAATGTGATGGTTGGAAGACACGCGTTGGCGTCAAAGCGCCCGCCAGCCGATATCTCGCCGGCAAAAACCGCCGGGCCAATCCACTGCATCCACCATCGCATAGGCGCGGGCCTGCGCCTCGGCCAAGGTGGCCGCGCGGGCGCTGACGCCAAGCACGCGCCCGCCGGTGGCGAGGATCTGACCATTGAGCTTTGTCGTGCCAGCGTGAAAAACCATGTGGTGACTGTTCTCGGGTAGTGCGTCCAGGCCCTTGATCTCAGTGCCTTTATCATAGGTGCCGGGATAGCCTTTTGCAGCCATGACGATGGTCAAGGCGTGATCGTCGGCCCAATGCACCCGCGCCTGATCGAGCCGCCCCTCGCAGCAGGCCAGCATCATATCCAGCGCCTGCGCGCCAAGCCGCATCATCAGAACCTGGCATTCCGGGTCGCCAAAGCGGGCGTTGTATTCGATCAGGCGCGCGCGCCCGTTTTCAATCATCAGGCCAGCATAGAGGACCCCCTGATAGGGCATGCCGCGACGGGCCATTTCGGCCAGCGTGGGCCGGATGATCTGGTCCATCACCTGGGCTTGAATCGCATCCGTGAGGACCGGGGCCGGGGAATAGGCACCCATGCCACCGGTATTGGGGCCAGTATCGCCGTCGCCCGCGCGCTTGTGGTCCTGGGCGGTGCCAAACGCCAAGGCATGGAGACCGTCGGTGAGGACAAAAAAGCTGGCCTCTTGTCCGGCCATGAACTCTTCGATGACGACCGCGGCCCCGGCGTCCCCGAATTCCCCAGCAAACATGTCGTCCACGGCGGCGAGGGCTTCGGCTTGCGTCATGGCAACTATGACGCCTTTTCCGGCCGCTAACCCGTCCGCTTTGACAACGATCGGAGCGCCTTTGGTGCGGATATGGGCCTTTGCAGGGTCAGCAGAGGTAAAGCGGGCCCACGCGGCGGTAGGGGCACCGCAGGCATCGCAGATCTCTTTGGTAAAGGCTTTGGAAGCCTCGAGCTGGGCCGCAAGGGCAGAGGGGCCAAAGGTCAGAATGCCCGCAGCCCGTGCGACATCGGCCACACCTGCGGCCAGCGGGGCCTCGGGGCCGATGATCAAGAAGTCGATGGCGTTCCCGGCGCAGAAGGTGACGACGGTGGCGCCGTCAAGGATGTCGATATCCGCACATTCGGCCATCTGGGCGATCCCGGCATTGCCGGGGGCCACGATAAGCCGGTCGGTCTTGGGGTTCTGCTGCACCGCCCAGGCAAGCGCGTGTTCGCGCCCGCCAGAGCCGAGGATGAGGATGTTCATGGCGCTGCCCCGCTTGGCCTTTGGCTCTGGTCGTCATAAGGTTGGCGCGACAAGAGGGCAAGCGGATGCAGAACGCCGATACCGAGGTGGCTTTTGAGACCGGCCGTGCAAGGCTGAGGCCCAAGCCGGGTTGGCCATTGCGCATTCTGGAAGGGGCGGGTCTGGTCGGAGTGCTTTTCGGCTTTGCGGCGGGGCAGGCTCTGTGGATGGCGCTTGGGGTGGCGGCCATCGTGCTGTCTTATGCAATCTATCGCAAAAGGCATGGTCGCCGGGACGATGGTGGCGGCTCTGACGCTGGTCAGGGCAATCGCGTTGATGATGGCGGCGGCGGCGATGGCGATGGCGGGGATTGATGGACCTTTTCGAAGACACGCCTGCGGCCTCGGGCAACCAGCCAGAATACACCGTCTCGGAGCTGTCGGGCGCGGTGAAACGCGTCATTGAGGGCGAATTTGGCCTCGTGCGCGTGCGTGGTGAGGTCGGGCGGGTCAGCCGACCGGCCTCGGGCCATCTGTACTTTGACCTCAAGGACGACCGCAGCGTGATCGCCGCAATCAGCTGGAAAGGCCAAGTGGCCAAGATGCAGGTCCGCCCCGAAGAAGGGATGGAGGTCGTCGCCACAGGCCGCATGACGACCTTTCCCGGCCAGTCGAAGTATCAGTTGATCGTCGATGATGTGGCGCCTGCAGGGGCGGGCGCCTTGATGGCGATGCTGGAAAAGCGCCGCGCGGCCTTGGCCGAAGAGGGGCTGTTTGATCAAAGCCGCAAGCAGGTCATCCCCTATCTGCCGACCGTTATCGGGGTTGTCACGTCGCCCTCGGGCGCGGTGATCCGCGACATCCTGCACCGCCTGCGTGACCGGTTTCCGCGCCATGTGCTGATCTGGCCGGTGGCGGTGCAGGGCCAGGCCTGTGCGCCCGAAGTGGCCGCCGCGATCAAGGGGTTCAATGCGATTGCGCCCGGTGGGCCGATCCCGCGCCCGGACGTGATCATCGTGGCGCGCGGGGGCGGCAGCCTCGAGGATCTGTGGGGGTTCAACGAAGAGATCGTGGTGCGCGCGGCGGCGGAAAGTCTGATCCCTCTGATCTCTGCGGTCGGGCACGAGACGGATACCACACTGATCGATTATGCCGCCGATCTGCGTGCGCCCACGCCGACGGCTGCGGCGGAACTTGCGGTGCCGGTTCGGCTGGATTTGCTGGCGACGACAGACGCTTACGGCGCACGGATGATGCGCGGGGTGGCGCAGGCCTTGGCGCGGCGGGATCAGCGGCTGCGCGATCTGGGGCGTGCATTGCCCCGGCTGGATGCGCTTATGGCGGGCCCACGCCAGCGGCTGGATGCGGCAGCGCAGCGCCTCGGCGGTGGGCTTGGGCTGGCGGTGGCGCGCAAACGTGGCGCCTACGAGCGCAGCGCCGGACTGATCCGGCCAGAGACCTTGCTGCGACTGCTCGAGCGGCGGCGCGATGGTCTGAACCGCACAGCGGGCCAGATCGATCAGGTCAATGCCCGGCTGCACGATCGCCGCCATGCCGCCTTGGACAAATGGGGCTCGCGACTTGCCCCCGCCCTGGCGCGGCTGATTGTGGATACCGAACGCCAAGCCAGTGAAGGTACCGCGCGGCTGGCGCTGTTGGCGCAAAGACTGGACCGCGCGCCAACACAGCGCATGTCGGACCTTGCCCGCAGGCTCGAAGCCATTGACCGCACACGCCTGACGTTGGGTTACGCCGAGACGCTGCAGCGTGGCTATGCCGTTGTCCGTGCGGATGGCGCGGTGGTCACCACCCGCGAGGCGGCCGAACGCGGCACCGAGCTGGAGGTCGAGTTTCACGATGGTCGTCTGGCGCTGGCGCCGCGCAGCCCCAAACGCGACAAAGCCGGCGGTCTACCGAAAGGCCAGGGCAGCCTTTTCTGACGCTTTGCCTGCTGTCAGCTTTCACCTTGTCCAAATATCCTGGGGTCCGGGGCAACGCCCCGGCACCTTGTGCCGGATGCGCCTTACGGCGATCTGCAGTCAATCTGGGTCAATTTGAATGCACACCAGGACAGGCGATCGGCAGGCATGTTGCGCTTTGCCGTTCGAAAAATCCAGCGTTTGCGCAAGTCTGACGGTCTGGATGCCCTCAAAATGTTCGAATCCTGAACCGTCTAGACGCCCACCTCGGGTCCGGCGCAGCTGAGTGGTGCGTCTGATTGCGACACTTCGGACAGCTCCGACCCCGGCAGGTCCGACACCGACAGCGCCTTGAGGCCCGCACCATCGCGCCAAAAGGTCCAGCAATGCGGCTGCGGGTCATACTCGTAGACAAAGCAGATCAGCCCGGCGTCCTCGTAGTATCGGCCATACTGGCAGACATCCTCGGTAAAGGCCCAACGCACCTTGCGGCCGGGCAGGTATTCTTCAACGCCGTAGGGTGCGCCAAACTGCGAATAGGTCAGCGTCCTGCCGGTCACATAGGCCTCGAACTCGGCAACGCTCATCGGGGTTTCGGCGGCGGCGAGTTCAGTAGACAGGACGAGGGCAAGGGCAAGAAGGCGGCTCAGCATCGGCGATGTTCTCCTCATTCGCACCAAGCTTGGCAGCCGCATTTACGCTTGGCCAGTCACAGTTTGGCGACGGTGGATGCCTCGCCCAATTGGCGCGCGCGCGCCAGATGCGGTGCCATCGCCTTGTGCCACAACGGCGGCACCAGCGCGATGGTGCAAGCCAGTGGCAATGACCATGGCAGGCGCGGTGCTTCGGTCTTGGGTTGAAGGCGCAAGGCGGGGAACGGGCGCTGCGGGTTCACATGGTGGTCCGAGTGGCGCGCGGCGTGCAGCATCATCTGGCCTGACAGCCAGTGTGCCGCATTCCAGCTGTGGGCGGCAGTTTGGGGTGCGACGGCGCCAGCCGCTGTCTGCGTCCGGATCAGCCCATAATGCTGGACATAGTCCGACAGCAGCAACTGGGCTTGGGCGTGCAGTGCAAGGGCCGCCCAAAGCACCAGACCTTGCCACCCGGCAAGGCCATAGCCCAAGCCGAGGGCCAACGCCGCACCGCCAATGTAGACCATGTAAGGATGCAAGGGCCCGCTCCACCCGCGCAGGTGCCGGCGTTCGCAGCGCAGGCGGTTTTCGGCAGCCAGCCCCGCTTGATAGCTGCCCACCCAGGCGCGGCGAAAGAACCGGTAGTAGCCTTCACCATCGCGCGCGGTGTTGGGATCATCGGGGGTCGCGACATGCCGGTGATGGACCAGCCGATGCGCCGAGGCGTGGTGGCCAAACAGGAGCGCGACATAGATCGCAACCCCCAGCCGCACGAACCGGTAGCTGGTGCGATGGATCAGCTCATGCGCCGCAGGGATGGCAACTTGTCCAAGCCAAAGGCCCAAGGCCAAGCCGCCTGCAAGCCGTGCGAGGGGCGGCAACGCGCCAGTCACCAGCGCCTGCACACCGTAGGGCAAGATCAGCAACGCCCCAAATCCGATCACCGCCAAAAGCGCGTCGGCGGCCGGGAACTCGGCCGCGGGCGGCGCGCTGTCGCCAGATTGCGGCAACACTTGATCGGCCAGCACGACAAACAGGGTCATGTAGATCAGCGCCATCACCAGCGCCGGCCATAAACCTGCAAAGCCTGCGGCCAGCGCCGCCAGCGGAAAAAGAGCCGTCCCTGCAAAGAGCGATATCTGCCTCATGCGACCCTGTCTTGACCTTTTTTTCCGTGGTTCCGTGACCGAGCGTAGCACCGGTGTGTCGGTGCAGGCCAGAGTGTCCGGGGTCGCAGGGGGGCAAGGGGTCTTTCCCTTTGGCACGTCAGGCATTACGTCACAACAAACCACGCCAAGGATGTCGGACCATGTCGTTCTTCAACAAACTCAAGGAGCGGCTCTTTCGGTCTTCGGACAAACTGGCGGGGGAATTGGACGCATTGGTGGCGGACGGGACCGACGACGAGGTCGCTGCCGCACCCGCAGCCGAGATTGCCGCCGAGGTTGCGCCGACCCCTGGCCCTGCCGCTGAGGTTGCGCGCGTGCCCGAGCCTGCTGCCCCCGCGACGGAGCCTGCGGTTGCAAAACCCGCGCGCCCGGGTCTTTTGGGGCGGCTTTTGGGGCGCACCGAAACCATCGCCGAGCCGCGCCGCCTGCTGGACGACGCGATGCTTGAAAGCCTTGAGGAATTGCTGATCCGTTCGGACATGGGTGTCGATACGGCGGTGCGGGTCAGTGCCAACATCGCCCAAGGACGCTTTGGCAAAAAGATCGGCGCGCGGGAACTGCAAATGGCGCTGGCGGCCGAGATCGCGCGGATCATGACGCCGGTGGCGCGCCCGATGCCGATTTATCCCAAAAAGCCGCAGGTCGTGCTGGTGGTGGGTGTCAACGGATCGGGAAAGACCACGACAATCGGCAAGCTGGCGAGCCAGTTCAAGGCGGCGGGAAAAACCGTGGTGATCGCGGCGGGCGACACGTTTCGCGCGGCGGCGGTGGAGCAATTGCAGATCTGGGGGCAGCGTGCCGGCGTGCCGGTGCTGACGGCACCCGAAGGGTCGGACCCCGCCAGCCTTGCGTTTGATGCGATGACCAAGGCTGAGGCGGACGGCGCGGATCTGTTGTTGATCGACACGGCAGGGCGGTTGCAGAACCGGGCCGATCTGATGGAAGAATTGTCGAAAATCGTGCGGGTGATCCGCAAGAAAGACCCGACAGCCCCGCACAACTCGTTGTTGGTGCTGGATGCGACGACGGGGCAAAACGCTTTGCTGCAAGTGGAAATTTTCCGCAAGATTGCCGATGTATCGGGCCTTGTGATGACCAAGCTTGACGGCACTGCCAAGGGCGGCGTGCTGGTGGCCTTGGCCGACAAGTTCGGCCTGCCGATCCATGCGATTGGCGTCGGTGAGCAGATTGACGATCTGCAACCCTTTGATCCTGATGACTTTGCTAATGCTTTGGTCGGAATTTCCTTGGAGCGGCGCGCATGATGGTGGTCAAGCCTTTGATCGTTACGGCGTGTCTGGCTTTGCCATGCCACGCCCAAGACGTGACGCGCGAGGACTGCGTTCAGCTTTGGGATGAAATGCAAGGCGCCCTCGGTGCCACGACGATCAGCTTTGGCAATATCGGCATCAGCCAGGGATCGTGTTCGATTGACCGGCTGGCTTATGAATCGCCGTCTGACAATGGAACCAGCTGGCAGGCCAATCACGTGCTTTATCAGGGCACCGGGCTTATCGGCGCATTTGACCCTTCGGTCGCGCAAAAGACGCTGGAGATGGACATCCGGGGGTTACGCATCGCGCCAAGCCTGGACCCGGAGCGGGTGAATGATCTTTTCGACCTGCAAACGCGCCTCAACAAGATCGATGTCACGCTTGCGCTCGGATGGGACCCAAGCACCAAAGTGCTGACGGTTTCACGCTTTTTCGCAGATCTTCCGGGGGATAATGAGGTCGAGATGCGGGCCATTTTGGCCGATGTCGATCTGTCAAGCGGGGGGGCCGCCCAGATCAGCAGCCTTGGTTTCAGCCTGACTGACATGGAACTGATCATCAAGACGCGCGGCCTTTTGGAATCAGTTTTGGCCGTGGCTTTGGGGTCGCGCCTCTTGCCTGAGGACGAAAATGTCGATGCCGTGGTGCGCGATCTGAAGACCCAAGCGATGGAACAGGTTGCGCAATTGCCTGCAACGACGTTTTCATCTGACACGATTGCCGCGCTGAAGCAGCTTTTGGGCGAGATGCCAAAGCCGGTCGGGACGCTTACGCTGTCGCTTCGCGCAGATAGGGGCTTTGGGCCCGTCCGTCTGGCAGCTTACGCCGTGAAGGGTGGCCCCCGGTCGGTCAAAGATCTAGAATCGGTCCTTGAAGGGGTTGCCATTGAGGTCGACTGGCCAAGGCCCGTGCTAAACTAGACGTGCAAAGAAGACAGGTTGCTGGAAAAGAGGACATCGTGGCAGAGCGGCAGATCAAACCTTGGGTCAAACAGGTCCTCGAACTGGGCCCGACGCTGGTCTTTTTCGGCATTTACATGTGGATCCGCGATGACACGTTCGTCTTGGGCGGCACCACCTATTCCGGGTTCATCGTGGCGGCGCTGGTCTTTATCCCGATCTTGCTCCTTGCGATGGGGATCTTGTGGGGGCTGACCGGCAAGTTGAGCCGGATGCAGGTCTTTACCGCATTCATGGTGATCTTTTTCGGCGGCCTGACGGCGTGGTTCAATGACGAGCGGTTCTTCAAGATGAAGACGACGATCGTCTATGGCTGCTTTGCCGCGATCCTTGGCTTTGGGCTTTTGCGTGGCCAGAGCTATCTGCAATGGGTGATGGATGCTGCCCTGCCGATGCAACAAAAGGGCTGGATGATCCTGACCCGGCGGCTGGCAGCAATGTTCGTGGCGCTGGCGGTGGCCAATGAGGTGGTCTGGCGCACGCAATCCACGGACCTCTGGGTCAAGCTTGAGACGTTCGCCTTTCCAGTGGCGCTGTTCGCGTTTCTGTGGATTCAGATCATGGCGTTGCAGCGCTACATGACCGAGCCGATCAAGGGCGACGAGGACGCGCCGCACTGACCGTCACGACGAAAGTCCCCGGCCAAAGGGCAAAAGATCAAAGTCGGACGCGAGACCCGGGTGCTTGCCCGGCCTTGTCGCCGCGCACAGCGTGCGATCCAGCGTCACGAATGGCAGGCGGTCGGCCAGAATGGCGCGATACAGCGGGAAAAGACCCTGCCGCAGGTATCCCGACCAATGGCAAATCCGGCTGGTGGGTGCGTCAATCGGGTATCCGAGTTCCCGCAAGCCATGGCGCACGGCGCTGCGGTCGATCTGCAGATCGCTCCAGCGGGGATGTGCCTCGACAAGGCCCAGACCCAGGGACCGCTCGCCCCAGCGATGGGGGGCGATCAGCCATTCCAGACCCCTGTCGTAAACGGCGTTCTCGCGACTGATGACGTTCAGGATGCGCGTGGACTTGCAGGCGGGGCTGGACAGGGTGGCCTGCGCACGGGCCTGAAATTCGGCAGGCGCTATCAAGATGGCCTTGCCAACGGCCTGTGACTGAGATCGCACCATTGCCGCCAGTGCGACCCTTGCACCAAGGCTGTGGCCGATCATGTCGACCGGGCGCCCCCGCGCTGCCAAGAGATCAACAAGGCGCGCAAGCAAACCGCCGGCACATGCCGACATCCGCCAGGCCCGCCACAGGCTGCCCGAGCCGTCCCAGCCAAAGGCGATCCCCAGGTGATCCGGACCGATGCCAAGCTGCGCAGGCCACGAGACGACGCGCAGGTTCGGCGTGTCGGGCGACAATGAAAAGATGTGGTCATGCGGGCAGCGACCAGACTGCCCCGGTGCGTATTTGAAGCCATGGATCATCACGGTTATGCGGGCGTTGGCAGGCAGTGCCTCGATGGCCGTCATCAACCGGGGCAGTCCAACGAGACCGCCGTCAATTGCATTGATGGGCACCAGGGTCATCGCGGTCATCCACAATATCTTGTGGTTGTCGGGTTATCCACAACATGCGACGCGTGGATGAAGTGCGCGCGACAGTCCTGTGACGATGCGCATCGGCAATTGTCTTTTGCCACCCCCGTGGCCATTTTGCCCCAGCGCGGCGTTGACCTCTGCGCGCAAGCAGCGTATCCACACCGTCGTGGCGCTTTGTTACCGGATTGCGGGCCACGTTAAATAAGCCGCTAAAGAGGTCAGGGTCGTTGCCCCGAAGCCTCTGGCATTCGGGGTTTTTTCTTGGGCCTGGAGGCCATGATGAGCGACTGGAACACCCGCACGAAACTGGTCCACGAGGGCAGCCGTCGCAGCCAGTATGGCGAGATGGCTGAGGCGATCTTTCTGACGCAGGGGTTTGTTTACGAGACGGCAGAGGCTGCCGAGGCGCGTTTTCTGAAAGCCGGGGAGGATGAGTTCATCTATGCCCGCTACGGCAACCCCACGACGCGGATGTTTGAGGAACGCATTGCCGCGATCGAGGGTACCGAGGATGCGTTCGCCACGGCGTCTGGCATGGCGGCGGTATCGGGTGCGCTGATGTCGATGTTGCGGGCAGGCGATCATGTGGTTTCCGCGCGCGCGCTGTTCGGGTCGTGCCTTTATGTGCTGGAAGAAGTGCTGCGCCGTTACGGCGTCATCGTCGATTTCGTCGATGGCACCGATTTGGCGGCCTGGGCGATGGCGGTCAGGCCCGGCACCAAGGCGGTGTTTTTCGAATCCTTGTCGAACCCGGCTTTGGAAGTGGTCGATATTGAGGGCGTGTCGAAGATTGCCCATGCGGTCGGCGCGCTGGTGGTGTGCGACAACGTGTTTGCCACGCCGATTTTCAGCCGCGCGGTGGATCAAGGCGCCGATGTGGTGGTCTATTCCACCACCAAGCATATCGACGGGCAGGGCCGGGCGCTGGGCGGGGTGATTTGCGGCACGCGCGACTTTATCCGCAAGGTGGCAGAGCCCTATATGAAGCATACCGGTGGGTCGATGAGCCCGTTCACCGCCTGGATCATGCTGAACGGCATGGCGACGCTGGATTTGCGCTGCCGCGCGATGGCGGATGCGGCGCTGGTGGTGGCCAAGGCTTTGGACGGGCACGGCGCGCTGAGCCGCGTGATTTATCCGGGGCTGGCAAGCCATCCGCAATTTGATCTGGTGCAGCGACAGATGGGGTCTGGCGGCACTTTGGTGACGTTTGATCTGGCGGGCGGCAAGGACGCGGCGTTTCGGTTCATGAACGCGCTGGAGATCATCAAGATATCCAACAACCTTGGCGATGCGAAATCCATCGTCACGCATCCGGCGACGACCACGCATTCGCGGCTGCCGCAGGATCAGAAGGACCTGCTGGGGATCACGCCCGGGTTGATCCGGCTGTCGGTGGGGCTGGAAGATCCGGGCGATCTGGTGGGGGATTTGATGCAGGCATTGGCGGCGTCAAACGAGCGAACGTAAAGCGCAACAGCGATACGATTGGCGCAAATTCGCGCCGTGATTGGCGGTGCAGTCGGGGGCAAGAGACGCTTGACCCCCGCAGACACCGATGAACGCAAATTGCTTCCTCGCTGACGCGGCTGCTGGCCACCGCCCTTGCCGTGATGTCTGTCGCGGTCTCGATTTTTGCGAAATTTGATCTGGCTGGCAAGGGTCGGATTGTCAGCGCCGTTGCGCAGGCGCAGGTCGTACCGGTGACGAAGTTGGTGGCCCTGTCCATCCACCAGAAGGATGCGATGGCGACTGCGGCCACCACCACCCGGCCTGATTGACCCGGCGCCACCCGTTGCGCCCGTCAACCCGCCGCCAGTTGCGAAGCCGCAAGTACCGGACGATCGCGATGAGGTTCCATCATCGCTCCCCGCATAGCTGCCGGTCGAACCGGCTGCCAACCAAGCGATGATGGATAATGCCAAGACCGGAACGTGCCCATTTGCGTGCACACGATGCGTGGATGAATATGGGCACGTCATGATCGTGATCGATGCGCCGGAAAGGTACAGCAACGCGCTTTGCTTCGAGGTTTGAATAAACGGCAATGTTGTGACCCAAGCCACCCATCATGCACAGGAACAAGGATGGTCTGGCAACGCATATGCGTGAGTTTCCAAGCGACCGCGACGGGTTGGGTTTGGAAACGACTTGCGCATCATGTTGAGACGACGGCATGAAAATGTGACAAGAGCGTGGACATGTTTGCCCGCGCTTTTGCCCAGGGCATGCGCGCACCATTCTGGCGGACCGGCCCCGCCTGATTGACCCTCGCGCCCCGCAAGGGTAGCCATGCGCCATCATGGTGGACATTCGCCCCGTCGCATACATCATCGGCCGCATCCTGATCGTGCTAAGCATCTTGATGCTGGCACCTGCAATTGTTGATTTGCGCGCAGGGATCGACAATGGGATGCGGTTGCTGTCTTGCGTCGCGATCACCGGCTTTGCCGGGGCGTTGCTGTCGATCGCCACGTCGAATGTGCGGGTCGCCGGGCTGGACACGCGGCAGGCCTACCTTTTGACTGCGGGCATCTGGCTGGTGGTGCCGGGCTTTGGCGCGCTACCCTATTTCCTTGGCGCACCGGGTCTGAACTTTTCACACGCCTATTTCGAAAGCGTGTCGGGGTTCACCACCACCGGGGCGACGGTGATCTACGGCCTGGACGGGCTACCGGACGGCATGAACCTGTGGCGGGGGATGACCAACTACCTTGGCGGTCTGGGAATTGCCTTCATCGCGATGATCTTTCTGCCGCTGATGCGGGTCGGCGGCATGCAGTTCTTTCGCGCCGAGGGGTTTGACACTTTTGGCAAGGCCCTGCCGCGCGCCACCGATATCGCCAAGCAGTTGCTGGCGGTTTACACCGGCCTGACGATGTTGTGCATCGCGGTCTATCTGAGCGTGGGGATGACCGAGCTGCATGCCGTGGTCAACGGCATGGCGACGGTTGCCACGGGTGGATTTTCTCCGTCAGATCAATCATTTAACCTATATTCCGGTGCGGGGGAGTATTGTGGCGCGCTGTTCATGGTCCTCGGCAGCCTGCCTTACATCCGCTATGTGCAGTTGGTGAACGGCGCGACGCGGCCCCTTTGGATCGACAGTCAGGTGCGCGCCTATCTGCGCTGG
Organism: Rhodobacterales bacterium; assembly: GCA_031378845.1. GTDB lineage: Bacteria > Pseudomonadota > Alphaproteobacteria > Rhodobacterales > Rhodobacteraceae > JAJNPS01. The sequence goes on along the minus strand of JANNES010000017.1, from coordinate 94,100 downwards.
CTGGGGACTGCGGTTCTGTTTGTCACAGTCTGGCGTATCGCCACCAGCGACATGGGCTGGGAGCCCGCGTTCCGCGAGGCGCTGTTCAACCTGACCTCGATCATGTCCTCGACCGGATTCTTTTCGGGCAGTTTTTCGACTTGGGGCGGACCGATGCTGGTTGTGGCTTTTGTGATCGGCGTGATCGGCGCCTGTTCGGGGTCAAGTGCGGCCGGCCTGTCGGTCTTTCGCGTACAATTGGCGATGGCGGCGCTGCGGCGCGAAATCGGGCGGATCACCAATCCGTCGCGCGTCGATCCGGTCAAGTACGAGGGGCGCACGGTCGAAGAGGATGTGATCTCGGCGCTGATCCTGTTCGTGACCGGCTATGTGCTGGTGCTGGGGGTGATGAGTGTGGCGATGTCGCTCTTGGGGGTCGATCTGGAATCCGCGCTGTTCGCCGTTTGGACGAGTTTGGGCAACATCGGCTATGGCTTTGGTCCCTTGGTGGCGCGGACGGGCACCTTTGTCGACTTTCCCCAAGGCGCGATCTGGATCATGACCTTGTGCATGATTCTGGGACGGCTGGGGTTGCTGGGCATCCTCGTCATGGTGATGCCGACGTTCTGGCGCCGCTAGGTCAGTCCCAGCATGACACGAGGACAGTCATGTCACGTGCGGTGCGGGCAAGATCCTCGGGCGCGAGGGCACCTTGGACGGTGGAGGTTTGCACGGTCACGCCGTCTTGCGCCAGGCGGGCAAGGATCGCCGCGCTGGACGTGGCAAAGGCCACATCGTCGGGCAGCACCTGTCCCTGATCGGTGGCGCGCGGCAAGAGCATGCCCAAGATCGCACCCGTCGCGTCAAGCACGGGCCCGCCTGCATCACCTGGTTGTGCGATCAGTGCCAGACGCTTGATCGACGTCTCACCCTTGAGACCATTGGTATCCTCCAACGTCCCGAAGGTCAGCACCGGGGCGGTCAGGCGACCCTCGTAGGAATAGCCCGAAACGGCGATCTCGGAGCCGACGCGATCACCGCCGGTCTGCAAGGCGGCAATCGCGGGCGGCGACAGGGGGCTTTGAGGCGTCAGCACCGCGATGCCAAGGGCGGTATCGGTCAGGCGCAAATCCGCGTCCTTGTCGCGCTCCAAGGTGATCCGCCCGCAGGAGGCGACGGCTTCGGCGGTGGTCACAACGGTGCCACTTGCGTCAACAAAGAACCCGCTGCGCGAAAAGCGCGGTTTGCGGACTTCCAGCCCGGCCAGCAGACCTTTGCGGGTCTCGTCGGGCATCGCCACCATGCCGGGGTCGAGGGCGGTCGTGCCGGTCGAGACAAAGCTGGACTGCATCGTCGCCAGAATGCGCGCGTCGCGTTCAGGCATCCCCGGCTTGGTGATCAGCATATAGCCCTTGATCAGGCCGGATTTCAGTTCAGCATAGGTGGTGCTTTCGACCGTGGCCGAGCTGCCCTTGATGGAAAAGCTGCGCTCTCCCCGGCTGCGTTCGCCGGTCATCGGCACCACAGTAAGGCTTTGCAACACCTCATAAAGGCCAAAGAGTGCGGCCTGATCGCCGGGCTGCGAGATCAAGATGACCTGCACGCCGGAACCGTTCTTTTCGCTGAAATGGACGAAGGGAGGTTCATAATGGTCAAACGCGACCAGACCCAAAGGCAACGTGATGCCGATGCCGGCCTGGGGTTCGTCAATCGCGGCAAAGCCGTATTCTGCAAGGTCGGCCTGAAAGTTTGCGATCAGCGTGGCGCGCTCTTTTGTCGTCAGAATGCCGGTCGGTTCGTAGCCAAGTGCTGTTTGCCATGCAGCCATCGAATTGCGGGTGCCGGGGCCGAATGCGCCGTCAATCGCGGCGTCGTAAAACCCGTACCATTGCAGCGCGGTCTGCAATGCCTCGCGGTCTTCGCGCGGCAGTTCGGCCTCGGCGCGGCGGGCCTCTTGCGGGGTTTCCTCAGGGATCACGGGTTCGGGCACCGGCGCTGGGGCGACGGCGACTTCGGGCAACGGCTCGGGCACGGGCGCCACCGTCACCGGCGCTGCCGGAGCGAGTCCTGCCACCGGCCAGAACTGCGCGCGAAAGCTGGAGCCGTCGACGATGTAGCTGTCGGCAGGGATCATGTTTTCACGCAAGAGTGTCGCCAGACGCCCGGCACCTTCGGCGACACCGTAAGGACCCAGCACGATGGCATACCAGTTGGACGTAAGCTGATAGCCCGCAACGTCAGGGAAAAGTGCGCCATAGGCACGGGCGCGATCTTCTGCTCCCGCCTCGTCGGGTTGCGCCTCGATCTGCAGCCAGACCTGTTCGCCGGTGCTGGACTGGGCAAACGCCACGCTTGACATACACATGACGCAAAGAACCGCGAAAATTCTGAAAATTGTCGTCATGGGCAGGCGGGATCCTTGCAGCTAAAATTGTCTTGTAGTGGTGAAGCGTCACCTTAACCAGCCGCTGCACAAGGGCAAGAGGCGCTTTGGCACCTCGCAAAACCCGCCCCGGCCCGTTGACCCTAGACAGCCTTGCACCTATGCAAGGGCCATCGCAGGGGCCATGTTGCCCGAAAGGTTGCACCATGCCGGACGCCGCAGCACCACCGCGCAGTTTTCAAGAGATCATCTTGCGTCTGCAGGGCTATTGGGCGGCGCGGGGCTGCGCGATCTTGCAGCCCTATGACATGGAAGTGGGTGCGGGCACGTTCCACCCCGCGACCACATTGCGCAGCCTTGGCACCAAGCCCTGGGCCGCGGCGTATGTGCAGCCGTCGCGGCGCCCGACCGATGGGCGGTATGGCGAAAACCCCAACCGGTTGCAGCACTATTATCAGTATCAGGTGATCATCAAGCCCAGTCCGCCCGATCTGCAGGCGCTTTATCTAGGGTCGCTGGCCGCGATCGGCATCGACCTGTCCCTGCACGATGTGCGGTTTGTCGAGGATGACTGGGAAAGCCCGACGCTTGGTGCCTGGGGTCTGGGCTGGGAGGTCTGGTGCGACGGGATGGAGGTCAGCCAGTTTACCTATTTCCAGCAGGTTGGCGGCCATGATTGCAGGCCGGTCAGTGGCGAGTTGACCTATGGCTTGGAACGTCTTGCGATGTATGTGCTGGGCGTCGATCATGTGATGGAGATGCCCTTCAACGACCCCGGATCGCCGATCCCCATGGCTTACGGCGACATCTTTCGCCAGACCGAGGAAGAGTACAGCCGCCACAACTTCGATGCGGCCGATACCGCGCAATTGTTGCGCCATTTCGAGGATGCCGAGGCGGAATGCGCGCGTCTCTTGGCATTTCCGCCCGACGATCCGAAATCGGGCAAGCGCATCATCATGGCGCATCCGGCCTATGACCAGTGCATCAAGGCGAGCCACCTTTTCAACCTGCTTGACGCGCGGGGCGTGATCTCGGTCACGGAACGGCAGGCCTACATCGGGAGGGTGCGGGGGTTGGCCAAGGCGTGCGCGGATGCGTTCCGGCTGACCGCAGCGGGGGCAGACGCGTGAATGGCAAGATTGTCGGGGGATTTCTGGTGGTGACGGCGTTGGTTGCGGGCATCGCGATGTACTGGTTGCAGGTCTATGCGTTCTATGAACCCGTCAGCTTCACGCCGGGCGACGAGATCCGGCTCACGCCCATCGAAAGCCCGGTGCCCGAGGCGATTGTGGTGGAGGATGTGCAGGGCATCGACGCGACATCCTCGCCCTTGCGGTTCCGGGCGTGTTTCACCACGCCCTTAACGCACGCCATGCTGACCGAAACCTACCGCGCCTATCCTGCCGCGGCGCCGACGATTGCGCCCGGCTGGTTTGATTGTTTTGATGCCAATGCCATCGGGGCAGCCCTTGAAAAGGGCGAGGCGCTGGCCTTTTTGTCCCAAGAGAACATCGCACCAAAGATTGACCGCGTGGTCGCCGTGTTTCCCGACGGGCGCGCCTATGCCTGGCATCAGGTCCAGCCCGAGACCCCCGAAGGGATCGGCAATTGACCATGACCCCGCTTCGCCCCAAGGGACGCCCCGATGCCTGACCTGTTGATCGAGCTTCTCTCCGAAGAGATTCCGGCGCGGATGCAGGCCCGTGCGCGCGAGGATCTGAAATCGCTGGTGACGAACGGTCTGGTCGAGGCGGGGCTGACCTATGCGGGCGCTGGCGCGTTTTCCACGCCGCGCCGTCTGGTGCTGGCGGTGGAAGGGCTGACGGCGCAGTCGCGCAGCGTGCGCGAGGAACGCAAAGGGCCACGGGTGGATGCGCCACAGGCGGCGCTGGACGGGTTCTTGCGGTCAACCGGGTTGCTGCTGGAGCAGCTGGAGATCCGCGATGACAAAAAGGCACAAGTCTACTTTGCCGTCGCGGAAAAGCCGGGACGTGCGGCGGCGGCAATTGTCGCCGAAGTGCTGGAGGGGGTGATCCGCAATTTCCCCTGGCCCAAGTCGATGCGCTGGGGGTCGGGCACGTTGCGCTGGGTGCGGCCTTTGCAGTCGATCCTGTGTCTCTTGACCGATGAGACGGGCGCCGAAGTGGTGCCGCTGACCGTCGATGGCATCGTCGCCGGGGATATGACCGAAGGGCATCGGTTCATGGCACCGGGGCGGTTTGCGGTGACCTCGTTCGACGACTACGCGGCCAAGCTGAAACGCGCCAAGGTCGTGCTGGATACCGCCGAGCGCGGGGCCGCGATCTGGCAGGGCGCGCAGAACCTTGCCTTTGCCGCCGGGATGGAGGTCGAGGAGGACAAGGGCCTGCTGGCCGAAGTCGCGGGGTTGGTCGAATGGCCGGTGCCGTTGATGGGACGAATTGGCGAGGCGTTTCTAGGCCTGCCGCCCGAGGTTTTGCAGACATCCATGCGCGAACATCAAAAGTTTTTCTCGTGCCGGAATGCGAAAACGGGCCGGATCGAGGGCTTCGTGACGGTTGCGAATATCGAGACGGCGGACCACGGGGCGACGATCCTGAAGGGCAACCAGAAGGTGCTGTCGGCGCGGCTGTCGGACGCACGGTTCTTTTGGGAGAATGACCTGCGTGTGGCGAAGGCCGGGATGGGGGAATGGACCGAGGGGCTGAAGGCGGTGACCTTCCACGCCAAACTGGGATCGCAGGCCGAACGTGTGGAGCGGATCGCGGCGCTCGCGCGGGAAATCGCGCCAATGGTCGGGGCGGATGCGGACATGGCCGAGCAGGCAGCGCGCGTGGCCAAGGCGGATTTGCGGTCGGCCATGGTGGGCGAGTTCCCCGAACTGCAGGGGCTGATGGGCATGAACTACGCCCGCGAGGCGGGGATGCCCGAGGCGGTGGCGCTGGCGGCAAGGGATCACTATTCGCCGCTGGGGCCAAGTGATGCTGTGCCGAGCGAGCCAGTCTCGGTCGCCGTGGCGCTGGCCGACAAGATCGACACGCTGTGCGGGTTCTGGGCGATTGACGAGAAACCCACGGGGAGCAAGGACCCCTTTGCGCTGCGACGGGCGGCGTTGGGGGTGATCAGGCTGGTGGTGGGGAACAATGCGAGAGTTGAATTACGGCGAGCTATTCAGACGCACATTAGGCGGATCGTGAATCTCAGTTGGATCGAGGATGAAATTCATTTCGCACAAGAGTTTAAGATCATTAAGCAAGACGAGAGTATGGAAGTGAACGCTGTCTATCAGGCGACAAAGGACGGGCCAGTCAAGGACTTCTTGTTGCGTTTTGTCGAGTCGAGTTCACAGGAACTTTCTATCGCCGAACAACGCCTGCTCGACTTGAACGAGGCCTTAGTTTCAGCCCAAGCTGCCTCCCAACAGGTTCCTTCCGACCTCCTCGCCTTCCTCCACGACCGCCTCAAGGTCTCCCTCCGCGACCAGGGTATCCGCCCCGACATCATCGACGCCTGCCTTGCCATGCCGGGGAATGACGACCTGACCCTCCTCGTCAAACGCGCCACCGCCCTTTCGGCCACCCTCAAGACCGAGGACGGCGCAAACCTGCTGCAGGGCTACAAGCGCGCGGCAAACATCCTCTCCCAGGCCGAGGCCAAGGATGGCGTCGAATACTCTTACGGCGCGGACATCAAGTTCGCGGAAACCGACGCGGAACGCGCCCTGTTCGCGGCACTTGACCGGGCCGAGGCGACCATCACCCCCGCCATGGCTGCCGAGGATTTCGCCACCGCGATGACTGCCATGGCTGCCTTGCGCGCGCCGGTTGATGCGTTCTTTGATTCGGTTCAGGTCAATGCCGACAGTGCTATCATCCGGCGCAACCGGCTGAACCTGCTGAGCCGGATCCGGACCATCTGTTCGGGTGTGGCGGATCTCACCAAGATCGACGGCTGACCGCGTGCGCCTGTGACGCGCATCCCGCAGTCCGGCCCGATCCCGCTGCCTGCGGCACTGTAATGCTTGTGTGATAGCGATTCTGGCGTATGCTGCTGGTGCAACAATTGGTGCTGCAGTGCAGAAATACGACCCGATCCCCGATTTCGCCGAGATCACGCCGACGGCGCAGATCCGCGCGGTCGATCATGGCTGGCGGGCAAAGTGTCTGCAGCGTCTGGTCCGCCTGCACCTGCCGGTGCCGATGACGGTTGCGCTGCCGGTCTATACGGTGCGCCAGATCGCAGCGGGCCAAGGCATCGACGCGCGCGGGATCCTGGCGCATTTCGGCGCGATGCCGCTGATCTCGGTGCGGCCCAGCCCGGAAAATCCCGACTGGGGCGGGCCGTCGACAATCCTCAATATCGGCCTGAACGCCGAACGCCATGCGCTGTTGACCAAGACCCATGGGGCCACAGCGGCGGATGCGCTTTATGTGCGGTTCGTGCAGTCGTATGCGGTACATGTGGCGCGCGTGGACCCCGATCTTTTCGACGGGATCGACCCCGGACCCCAGCGCCTGCCCGAAACGCTGCGCCGCTACGCCGCAGAGACCGACGAGGCATTCCCCGAGGATCCGGCGGTGCAGTTGCAAGGTGTCTTGCGGTCGATGGCGCGCGCCTGGGAGGGAACCTCGGCGCGGCTGTTGCGGCAAGCCAAAGGGGCCCCGTCAGAGGCAGCTTTGGGGTTGGTCGTGCAAGCCATGGCGCAAGGGATAGGGCAGGGCGTGTCGGGATCTGGTGTGATGCAGTTCGTCGATCCGGTGACGGGCAATCCACAGGTGACCGGGCGCTATCTTGGGCAAAGTCAGGGCCGTGATGCGCTGGCGGCCGAAAAGGCGATCTATCTCACCCGCGATCCGCGCGGTGTGTCGCTTGAAGACCTTGCGCCGGATGTCTTTGCCGATCTGATCCGCCATGGTGCCGCCTGCCGGACCAAGCTGCGCGAAGAGATGCAGATCGAGTTCACCATCGAGAACGGCTGTCTGGCCGTGCTGGACGCGGTCAAGGTCGCGCGGTCGGCGCGTGCCGCGCTGAAAATCGCCGTTGCATTGGCGGATGACGACATTATCAGCCGCAAAGACGCCGTCTTGCGGGTCGAGCCGCGCTCGATGACGGAACTGTTGCACCCGCAAGTGGACCCAAGAGGCATGCGCGACGTGATCGTGCGCGGCATCGCGGCCAGTCCCGGCGGGGCCACGGGGCGGATCGTGTTTTCCTCGGATGCCGCGCAAGCCAGCGCCGCACGTGGCGATGCCTGCATCATGGTACGGCGCGAAACCACGCCTGAGGATATTCGCGGCATGCATTCTTCGGCTGCCGTCCTGACCGAACGCGGCGGCATGACCAGCCATGCGGCCGTGATCGCGCGCGGCCTCGGTGTGCCTTGCGTGGTGGGCGCATCGGAGATGCGGCTCGACATGAAAGAGCGCAAGTTCAGCGCCACCGACGGCCGCGTGTTCCGCGAAGGCGATGTCGTGACCGTCGACGGGACCACGGGCGAAGTGCTGTCGGGTGCTACCGAAATGCTGGCGCCCGCGCTGGACGACGCGTTCCGCCGTCTGCTTGCCTGGGCCGACACCTTCGGCGATATCGGCATCCGCGCGAATGCCGACACGCCTGCGGACGCCGAAACCGCGCGCCGGTTCGAGGCGCAGGGCATTGGTCTTTGCCGCACCGAACACATGTTTTTCGAAGAAGACCGCCTGATCGTGATGCGCGAGATGATCTTTGCCGACACCGCGCAGGACCGCGCCTCGGCTCTGGTGCGGCTGCTACCGATGCAGCGCGACGACTTTGTGCAGCTTTTCGAGATCATGCAGGGTCTGCCAGTGTGCATCCGCCTTCTGGACCCGCCGTTGCATGAATTCCTGCCGCATAGCCGCGAGGGTCTGCGCGAGCTGGCCGAGGCGCTGGACCGGCCCCTGTCCGAGGTGACGCGGCGGGCCGAGGCCTTGGCAGAATTCAACCCGATGCTGGGGATGCGGGGCGTGCGGTTGGGCGTGGTGCTGCCCGAGATCTATGACATGCAGGCGCAGGCAATTTTCGAGGCCACGCTGGAAAGCGCGCGGCGTGGAGCGCCTGTGGTGCCGGAAATCATGATTCCACTGGTCAGTGCCCGGCGCGAGGTGGAACTGGTCAAGACGCGCATCGACGCCGTGGCAGCGATGGTGCGCTCAAAAGCCGGGGCGGATTTCGACTACAAGCTCGGCGTCATGGTGGAAACACCGCGCGCAGCCCTGCGCGCGGGTGAGATTGCACAGCATGCGTCGTTCCTGTCGTTTGGCACCAATGACCTGACGCAGATGACCTATGGGCTGAGCCGTGATGACGCGGGAAAGTTCATGAACACCTATGTCCGCCTCGGCGTTTTCCCCGAAGATCCGTTCCATATTCTGGACGTTGACGGGGTGGGGGAGCTTTTGCATATCGGGGCTGAGCGGGGCCGTGCCACGCGCAAGGACCTGACCCTGTCGATCTGCGGCGAACATGGCGGAAACCCCGAATCAATCGATTTCTGTCGTAAGGCGGGGTTCAACTACGTCTCTTGTTCGCCCTATCGGGTTCCCTTGGCGCGACTCGCTGCGGCGCATCTCGCGTTAAAGGATAGTTAGGAACGTCTATCCATTTCATTGGGTTGCAGCCTAATATTGAGAAAGTGCATGAAGTATTCGGCAGGAATCCGCCCAATTTTTGCCATAGTTCGTGGTATTTCCGCCACAGCGGTGGACGCGACCAGCTTTCTCCCATAGCGGCTATCATAACGTTCTTTCGGGCAGGCGTTCGGGTTGTGCCAGTGCTGCTGCAGTCTTTGCCCCGTGGAACTTTGTCGAAACAAGACCGGGAACACGATCACATGAGCTTGCGTCAAAGCTGCATGGGTGGGGCGCTTGCCTTGACCTTGTTCTGCGGAGCGGCCGCTGCCGATGTTTCGGTGAGCCAGTCGAATGCTCCGGCTGCGGATATCGCAGGGGCCATGACCAGCCTGCTTGGGGCCGAGAATGCGACGTTGCGCGCGCTGCCGGAGGCCAAGCTTGCGGCCATCGCCGCTGGGCCCAAACTGCGCGACAAGACGACCAAGGACGCGACTGTGATCCGCTATAGCGAGGACTGGTTGTCACAGCAGCCCGCACCAGACGGCGATGCATCCTGGCAATGCCTGTCGCAGGCGGTCTATTTCGAGGCGCGCGGCGAAAGCATCAAGGGACAGTTTGCCGTTGCCGAAGTCGTGCTGAACCGGGTGGATAGCGGGCTTTTCGCAGGGTCAGTCTGTGGCGTTGTAAACCAGCGCGCTGGTGGCGCGTGCCAGTTTTCCTATGTTTGCGATGGGCGCACCGACACGATGCGGGATGCCCGGTCGCGCGAAATCGCGGAACGGATCGCCTATGCGATGCTGAACGGCGCGCCGCGCACGCTGACCGAAGGGGCGACGTATTTTCATACCAATGGCGTTCGCCCCGGCTGGTCGCGCCGGTTTGAACGGACGGCGGCAATCGGTGATCACTTCTTTTATCGCCGTAACTGAACCGCTTTGCCCACGTCGATGATGCACGCCGGGTCGAACATGCCTCATGTCGCCCCAGACGCGCCTTATGCCGCTGATCTGATCGTCTAAGCCACGTCGGCGTGTTAGGCTGGTTGCGGGTGTTCTTGCGCCGCACCGAGGGCTGCTGCTGGGGGTAACGGCAATGACGACAGAGCTGACCTTGGCGTTTGCTCACCCTGAAGATCGGGCCGTGGCAATGGCCGATGGCGTGCCTTGTGACAGGATTTCCTTGCGCGATCATGTGGTTGAGGCTGATATCGGCGCGTTTCAGCAAGAGCGCGGTCACAGCCAGCGCGTCCGGTTCAACGTGGTGGTCGAGGTCCGCCCCAGCCCCGCGCCGCTGGACGATGATGTCGACAAGATCCTGAGCTATGACCGCATTACCTTTGCAATCGCGGCGGAACTTGCGTCGGAGCGGCTGAACCTGTTGGAGACGCTGGCAGAACGCGTGGCCGAACGGATTTTGTCGGAACCACAGGCGTTGCGTGTGTTTCTGCGGATCGAAAAGCTGGATGTCGGGCCTTATGCGCTGGGGGTGGAAATTGTGCGGGACCGCGCATCGGCCCGCCATGCGCGCCCCGATGACGCGCGGCACCCGGTGGTGATCCACCTGGACAATGCGACGATCATGGCGGCTGATCTTGGCCAGCGGCTGGATCGACTGTCGGCGGCGGGCGCGCCGTTGATCCTGACCGTCGGGCCCGCTGACATTTCACGCTCCCAAACCGGACATCGCCCGACGCAGCGGCGCATTGACCTCTTGGCGATCGAACAAAACGCGTGGGTGCTGGCGGCGCGGGATGCGCGCTGTGTGGTCGTGGCGTCGCGGACCGAAATCGACTGGGCGATCCGCCGGGGTCAGACGGTGGTCTGGGCGCCCTCTAAACTGGTGCTTGATACGCCAAATGGCCCGCGTGGGCAGGACCCCGTCGCGCTGTCACTGTGGCTTGCCGAATTGATGGGCGCGGCCGAACTGCGCGTGGCTGGCGACGGGCCTTTGCCGGTCAGTGAAACATTGCGTGTGACGCGGCTCTGACGGTGCCTCTTGCATAGGGATGGCGCATGCCCTTATTCCGGGACACATGATCTATGTCCGCCCCCTTGTGCAAACTGGTGACGCGCGGCCGAAAGGCGCGCGCGGTCTGGCGGGTGGCTGGGGCTGGTTTACCCATGTCGAATTGCTGTCGCGGGATCAGCCTTCACGGGTTTGCGTTGTTGGTGACGCGCCAGAGCTTGCGGTTGCGCGCCTGACGGCGCCTCGTGCGAACTGGGCGGGGTTGTCGCTGAACGTCCCACGGCTGATGGGTATCTTGAACGTCACGCCCGACAGTTTTTCCGATGGCGGCTTGAGACTTGACCTTGGTGCGGCGCAAATAGCCGCGCAGTTGATGGCGGCAGAGGTCGACATCGTGGATATCGGCGGCGAAAGCACGCGGCCAGGTGCTGTCGCGGTGGACGCCTCCGAAGAGATCCGGCGCACGGCACCGCTGGTTGCGGCGCTGCGGCAGGCGGGGATTGCAAACCCGATTTCCATCGACACCCGCAAGGCATCGGTGGCTACAGCGGCGATCAAGGCGGGTGCAACTATTGTAAACGATGTCAGTGGCTTGACGTATGATCCTAAGCTGGCCGTCACGGTTGCCTTGGCGCAGGCACCGGTCGTGATCATGCACGCGCTGGCCGGGCCTGCGACAATGCAGGACGATCCGCATTACGATGACGTGCTCTTGGATGTGTATGACGCGCTGGCCAACCGTGCCGCCGCTGCGATTGCTGCGGGGATCGACCCGGCGCGGATTGTGATCGATCCCGGCATCGGCTTTGGCAAGACATTGGCACATAATCTGGCGCTGCTGCGGGGCTTATCGGTGTTCCACGGCCTTGGCTATCCGATCTTGCTGGGTGCATCCCGCAAGCGGTTTATCGGTGCAATCGCGGGCGAGCCTGATCCGCAAGCGCGTCTCGGCGGGTCGATTGCCGTGGCGTTGGCAGCATTTGCGCAGGGGGTCCAAATCCTGCGTGTTCATGATACGCATGCGACCGCACAGGCCCGCGCCCTGTGGCAGGCCGTGACCAGAGGAGATTTTGCATGACGCGCAAACTGTTTGGAACCGACGGGGTGCGCGGGCGCGCCAACAGCCATCCGATGACGGCGGAACTGGCGCTAAAGCTTGGCGCGGCAGCGGGCAACCACTTTCGCCGCGACGGATCCCCGGGGCACCGCGTGATCATCGGCAAGGACACCCGACTGTCGAGTTACATGATCGAGAATGCGCTGACAGCGGGGCTGACCTCTGCCGGGATGAACGTTTTTCTGTTGGGACCGGTCCCGACGCCTGCGGTGGGGTTCCTCACCCGGTCGATGCGCGCCGATCTGGGGGTGATGATTTCCGCCTCGCACAATGGCTACCAGGATAACGGCATCAAGTTCTTTGGCCCGGACGGGTTCAAGCTGTCGGACAGTGTCGAGGCCGAGATCGAGGCATTGGTGGCCGGAGAAATCCAGGCTGCGGCCCCGGATGCCATCGGGCGGGCCAAGCGGGTTGATGACGGGCGCGGGCGGTATCAGGAGTTTGTCAAGACCACGTTTCCGGCGGGTCTGCGGCTGGACGGGCTCAAGGTCGTTATCGATTGCGCCAACGGTGCGGCTTACAAGGCGGCCCCCGAGGTGTTGTGGGAGCTGGGCGCCGAGGTCATCTCTGTCGGCGTGACCCCGAATGGCACCAACATCAACGACCGCGTCGGATCCACATATACGCAGACTGCGGCAGAGGCCGTGGTGGCGCATGGTGCGCAGATGGGCATCTGCCTTGATGGTGATGCAGACCGCGCGATTTTCTTGGATGAACATGGGGTTGAGGCGGATGGCGACCAGATCATGGCGCTGCTCGCGGGGCGCTGGGCCGAAGAAGGCCGCCTGAAAGGTGGCGCGCTGGTCGCCACGGTAATGTCCAATCTAGGGTTGGAGCGGTTCCTGTCAGCAAGGGGTTTGCGGCTGGAGCGCACCGCCGTCGGCGACCGCTATGTCGTCGAGGCGATGCGCAAAGGCGGGTTCAATCTTGGCGGCGAGCAGTCGGGCCACATTGTGATGACCGACTACACCACCACTGGCGATGGTCTTATTGCGGGCCTGCAAGTGCTGGCGGAAATGGCGCGGACCGGCAAGTCAGCCTCGACGCTGATGCGCAACTTTGAAACAGTCCCGCAGATGTTGAAGAACGTCCGTTTCAAGGCGGGGGCGCAGCCTCTGGAGGCCGAGACGGTCAAGGCGGTGATCAAGGCAAGCTCGGACCGCATCCGGGGCAAAGGGCGCATCCTGATCCGCAAATCGGGGACGGAGCCGCTCATTCGGGTGATGGCGGAATGTGAGGATGAGGGCTTGTTGGTGGAAGTGGTGGATGGGATCATCGCGGCAGTAGAGGCGGCGGTCTAAGGGAGGTCATGCAACAAACGGGCAGATCCAGCCGTGTTTGAAGCATGCGGCTCTGCGCAGGATCGTCGTCCGGCAGCGCATCAGACAGATCCCGTTTGTCCGCCATCGCGCGGCGTCTGTGACGGATCCGGTGCGGGCCGTCCAACCCGGTGTTGAAGGGATCGCCCACAAAGATCACGTCCGCGAAATTCCTGCAGATTTAGCGTCTGGCGGGCAGTCGCGTGCACCGCCCCAGCGTCTCGCCGACCACGACGACCCGTTCGGCATCGCCAAGGTCCGCAGCTTCAAGTTCACCCCCAAATGACCATCGGGCTGTCGCTGTCGAACACCTCGCACGGCGTCTGGTGGAACGACGTGATCAAGCGCCGGACATCGGGGATCGACGCTGCACGGACAAAGACACAGGCCTTCGCGATCACCCCACCCCACAGCCACAGGTATGGCAGGCGTGGGGACGACAAGACCCCACCCTGCGGGGTCAATGCGCCGATAACGCCAGCGCCAGATCGACAGTGCGCAAAATCTCGTCCGGATCGGCGTGGTAGCCCGATGCAGCATCGCCTTGCAGCACCACAATGCCCGGAATGATGCCGATCGCCCGGCACCGCCCAAGCTGGTTGGTGTTGAAGCGGTCCGCCGGGCACAGGCAGACCAGCACCGAGCCTGCCTCAAGGGCCAGTTGGGCGTGATTCACTTGACTGCCCTCGATGCTGACGACGACCGCTGCTGCATGCAGTCTTCGGTGCAGTTGCGCCGCGCTCATTTCGGCCACGTCACAGATTGTCCAGCCCAGGGCCGAAAGGCGCATCACCAGCGCATCTTCGTTCCTGATGGCGCGTGCGGCTCCCGTCGTGCCGCGCATCAGATACACGCGGTCGGTTCCCGGCGCACTGTCAAAGGCGGCATGCAGGCGGGCGCGTATCCGGGCATATCGGGCCGCCTTGTGCGGTCCTTGGCTAAAATCCTGATAGACATGAAGCCGGTCGGCATAGATCAGTTTGTCCTGCGCAGGCCGCAGGCCCAAAGCTTTGACGAACTCGGGCGCATGTGTCCATGCTGGCTGATGTGGCATCCACAGCTCGCCCATATCGGCGTCGATCAAGTGCTTTGGAACCGAGTCCATCATCCAATGGCCGAAATAGCGCCAGGACACATAGTCATGGCAATAGCGCAGTTCCGCGACATGGCGGACCGGACTGCGCAGGGCCGCAGCGCGAAGACCGGTGCCATATCGTTCGGCGATCCGGCCGCTGACAAAGCCGTTTCTGCCGACCAGCGCGTTTGGAAGTGTCCAGCGATAGACCGGCGCGTGTTCGGAGACACGTTCGCGCACCGCGCCAAGATGAAAATCCAGCGCGGAATGTTCATCCGTGCCGGTGACACGATCAAGCTGCCCCGCAAGGATGGCCTGTGGCCTAACCTTTGCAAACACTTTCGCGGCGATCACATCGGGCGCGGGTTTTTTCGACGGACCAAGTATTTTCCTGGCGAGCGACTGGCTGAATGGCAAAAGACGAACACTGGGATTCATGTTGGAAACTTTGCTGCCTCAACCAAATTCGCATTGGAATAGGTCCCATAAAGGTCCGCAAAGCAACACTTTTTTGACCGAGACGGAATTTCGCCCGCAAAGACGGCGCGCGGCAGGGCCAAAGTTCGCCCTGCCGCCTGTTTACTGATCAGTTCCTGGCCTTGTCGACCATCTTGCCTTTGGAAATCCATGGCATCATCGCGCGCAACCGTTCGCTCGATCGTTCGCACGATAGGTCGCGCCGGGGTTCATCACGCGACCACCTTGTCTGCGCCGGGACTTTCACCCTTGCCTCCGCGCGGAAATGCCCCTTGTCCTGCACTTTGATCGGGTGACGAGCGCAGTCTGACCGGGCTGATCGTGCCCGAAAGCAGGACCCGGTCGGCGCGCAGCGTTGTGCGCAGAAAGTCGATCACGCGGCGCATCCGGGCGATTCTTCCCACATCGGGGCGAAACACCAGCGAGATGGCCCGCGTCTCGATCAGGTCATCGAACAGCCGGACAAGGTGCGGACGCGCCTCAGCCAGAAAACAGGGCATCATCCCAAGCCCGGCACCAGCCTCCACGGCGCTGACAAGCGCACCGACCGAATTTACTGTCAGACAAAAGCGCTGGTCTGCCGCGTGCTCTGAAAGCCACTTTGCACCCGGAGATCCGAACATTGTCCGATCAAAGCCGATCACCTGATGGTGGCGCAAATCCTCGGTTGATGCGGGGCGGCCGTTATGCCCCAGATATGAGGCGGCGGCATAGAGTGACCATCCAGCCTCGCCCAGATGCTGGCTAATCAGCCGCGTGTCGGTCGTCGGCACCATGCGCACGGCAACGTCAGCTTCGCCGCCGTAGAGGTCATAGGTCCGGTTGGCGGACTGAACCTCGACCGTGATCAATGGAAAACGCGTGGCCAGACGAGGAAGGCGGGGGAAAAGGTAGCCTGCGAATGCCTCGGAACAGGTCAGGCGGACCAACCCTTCGTCGCGCCGATCCGCCCCCTCGACCAGGTGCAGGATGTCAATCATCCGCGCCTCCACGTCTTCGGCCAGCGGCTGCAGGGCAAGTGCTGTTTCGGTTGGGGTCATTCCCTGCGCGTCGCGCGCGAACAATCGGGCCGAGAGCGCTGTTTCAAGGGCGGTCAGGCGTCGCCCTACGGTGGTGTGCTGCACGCCAAGCATCCGCGCTGCCCCGGCAGTGGAGCCGGTGCGCAAGGTCGCCAGAAAGTAGCGCAGGTCGCCCCACTCCATGCTGTGCACAATAGCACAGCCGCGGGACAGGAATAGGGAATTCCGTGCAAGGGCTGAAAAGGGGATAGTCCGAACCAGCGGGCGACCGCAATCACGCTTTATCGCATGGAGGAAAGAATGACGATGATGCAACCGGTCGTCCTTGCCGAAGGGCAAGGGATGCGCCTGCAATCCGGTCCGGGCCGCGACCTGATCTTCAAGCTGGCCGGGCCACAGACCAGCGATGCTTTCGATTACTTCATCGTCGAGGTCGCGCCGTTCGGGGGGCCGCCTCTGCATGTTCACCACGTGCAGGATGAAACCATCCATGTGCTGAAGGGGCGGTTCAAGGTGCGCATCGGTGATGCGGACCATATCCTCGGGCAAGGCGGGTTCGCGTTTCTGCCAAAGGACATACCCCACGCCTTCGTGAACCTTACCCCCGAGCCTGCCGAGGTGATCGTGGTCTATGTCCCTGGCGGAGGTCACAAATTCTATGAAGAACTGGGCCCGGCCATGCGGGCCGCCCAGCCCGACCGCGCGGCCATCGCCGAGATTTTCCGCCGGCATGGGATGACGCTTCTGGGTGGTCCGCTTAGCCGGGACTAAGGCTTTGGACTGGAAACGGGCCGGTTGTGATCCCGGCCCGACCGACAGCGCGTTTGGGCAGAATGAACTTTCCGCTCAGTTCCGAGCCCTATCCACCATCTTGCCCTTGGAAATCCAAGGCATCATGGCGCGCAGTTTCTCGCCGACCTGTCCGATCTGGTGTTCGCGGATTATTCGGCGGGCGGTCCGAGAAACCACCGCGCGATCAGGCTACCAGCGGGCGAGTTGGTCCATCAGGTCGGATTTGACAGCGGCTTCGGCAAAGCTTGCCTCGATCGAGGTGCGCGCCACCTGTCTCACAATGCTTTCATCCCAACCAAAACAGCCCGCGACCAGACCATATTCCGGCGGCAGATCCGTGCCAAGCAAGCCCGGGTCGTCGGTGTTGAGCGAGAGCCGCACACCCGCTTGGCGCAGCTTTTCCACCGGGTGCTGATCGATGGAGGAGTAAACCCCCAGCGTGAGGTTCGATGTTGGGCAGATGCCGAGTGGGATGCCTTTGGTCGCCAGCAGATCGACGACACGCGCATCCTCTATCGCGCGAACGCCGTGGTCGATCCGATCGGCACCAAGGAGTTCGACCGCATCGCCCACACCCTCTGGCCCACTGGATTCGTCGGCATGGACGGTGCGTCTTGGTCCAGCACGCCCGGCGCGGGCGAAAGCTTCGGCGAACTTCGGGCCGGTGCGTCCGGATGCGGCTTCGTTGCCATCGACAGAAAGCGCCACCACGCGCGGATGTTGCCAATCGGTCAGCATATCGACAAGATCGGCCGCCTCGGGGGCTGTTTGCGCGGCGCAGTTGCGATCTTCTGGTGCTGGATGGCGGCGACCTGTTGAAGCTGATCGAAACGAACCCGCATGCAGGCTAGGCTGGACGCAGATATCGCCGCACGCAAGGCCGGGGTTGCGGCGGGCACGCCGTGACGCCGGGGCCGGGTCGATCCGTGCCCTGGTTGACGGTGGAAGGCTTCAGAGCGCCTCTAACCTTTGGGCGACAAGGTGTTGCATCTGCCACAGATACGCATCGTGGATGCCGCGATCTTGCAGATGGGTGACGGTGCTATACAGGTATTCCGCCATCGAGCCACGTTCGCCTGCGGCAGTCGCCAGCGCTTCGACAATCGTCTCGGTAGTGAGCCCCGGCAGATAGGCCGGGCTGCGGCGGCTGACCGGAAAGGCGATGGCGCGCAAGGGGCCGTCTTCGGTGCGGACCGTGACCCAGCGGCAAGGCAGCGCATCGACCCATTTGCGCGGCGGCGTATCGCGCTTGATCGGCATCTCGCGGCGCAGGATACTGTCCAGATTTTCCGCGATTGCGGCGGCTGGCAGGCGAAACACCACCCCCCGGCAGGCGCCGCCCCGATCCAGCCCCAGCATGATGCCGGGCCGCTCGGGCGTGCCGCGATAGATCCGCACCCAGCCGATGCAGAAGGCGCGGTGCCAGCCTGCGACGGTGCCGAGACGCTCGCTGTCGAAGTCAAACTCCGGGTTCCAGATCAGCGAGCCATAGGCAAAAATCCACACCTCGCCCGACGCGGGGCGGCCCGCCAGAATATGGGCCACGGCATCAGCGTAGTCGGCATCGGTCGGGCGATCGGTGCGGCCGGCAAGTTTGCCGGTCTCGCCGTTATGGGGTGGGACGCGGGCCACCAGTTCGGGGGTGAGCCGCATTTGGCGACGGTTGGGCATGGCATGTTCCAAGGACGTGGGCAAAGAATATTGCCAAATCGTCCGTCATGCAACGAAATCGGCGCTGGCAGCCAAAGAGCAGCGCCGAAAGCAAACAACAAGTCGTCGGTGAGAGTGTGATTGAACACTTTGGCAACACGAAGTTCTTCGGCGAGGTTATCGCAGTCTCGCTGTGTCATCTGTGGCTTTCTAGGCCATCAATCGCCTTTGATCAAATTGCACGGTGCGCGAGAAAGGTGGCCTGAATTTGACAAAGGGGGCTGAATGCGCCCCCTTTGCCGGCCCTATCTGCGATCAGTTCCGCGCGCGGTCCACCATCTTGCCCTTGGAAATCCACGGCATCATGGCGCGCAGTTTCTCGCCGACCTTTTCGATCTGGTGTTCGTCGTTGATCCGCCGTGTCGCTTTGAAGAACGGCTGACCCACGGCGTTTTCCTGCATGAAGTCGCGCACGAATTTGCCGGTCTGGATGTCGGTCAGCACTTCTTTCATCCGCGCCTTGGTTTCGGCATAAGGCAGAATCCGCGGCCCGCTGACGTATTCGCCGTATTCGGCGGTGTTGGAGATGGAGTAATTCATGTTGGCGATGCCGCCTTCGTAGATCAGATCGACGATCAGCTTTACCTCGTGCAGACATTCGAAATAGGCCATTTCGGGCTCATAGCCCGCCTCGACCAGCGTCTCGAACCCCATGCGGATCAGTTCGACCAAGCCGCCACACAGAACAGCCTGTTCACCGAACAGGTCGGTTTCGCATTCCTGCCGGAAGTTGGTCTCGATGATGCCGGAACGCCCGCCGCCGATGGCCGAGCAGTAGGACAGGCCGATTTCCATCGCCTTGCCGGTCGCGTCGTTGTGCACGGCCACGAGGCAGGGGACGCCGCCGCCTTTGGTGTATTCGCCGCGCACAGTGTGGCCGGGGCCTTTGGGGGCCATCATGATGATGTCGACGCCCTTTTTGGGCTCGATCAGGCCGAAATGGATGTTCAGACCATGGGCAAAGGCGATGGCGGATCCTTCGCGGATGTTGTCATGCACGTATTTGCGGTAGGTTTCGGCCTGCAATTCGTCGGGCATGGTGAACATGATCAGATCCGCCCATTTGGCGGCCTCGGCGATGTCCATGACCTTGAGGCCCTCGGCTTCACATTTCTTGGCCGAGGCTGATCCGGGGCGCAGGGCGACGACGATGTTCTTGGCACCAGAATCGCGCAGGTTCAGCGCATGTGCGTGACCTTGGGAGCCGTAGCCGAGGATGGCCACCTTTTTGTCCTTGATCAGGTTGATATCGCAGTCCCGGTCATAATAGACGCGCATTGCCGTCCTCCCTTGTTCAAACCCCGTTGAGACGGGCATCGCGGGCGTTCTAACGATTTTGCGACGCGATGCAATGTCATCTGGTGGAAGGACGTCAGAGAGGTCGGATTTGAGGGTTTGCGCATAGCAGAAATGCGCTAAGTGGAGGGCAGACAGCGCAAAGGAGACGCCCATGCCCGGATTGCACCCCCACATCGACCCCGAGGGACTGGAAGAGTTCTCCGTGGTGTTCACCGACCGCAGCCTCAACCACATGTCGGCGAAGTTTCAGGGGGTCATGCGCGAGGTGTCCGGGCTTTTGAAGGAAGTCTATCACGGGTCCGCTGCGGCACTGATCCCCGGGGGTGGCACTTATGCGATGGAGGCGGTGGCGCGGCAGTTCGGGCAGGGGTCCGTGCTGGTCGTGCGCAACGGCTGGTTTTCCTATCGCTGGACCCAGATTTTCGAAGCGGGCGGGTTTGCGGGTGAGACGACGGTGATGATGGCGCGCCAGTCCGGCAACCACGCGCAAGCCCCCTATGCGCCGCCGCCAATCGACGAAGTGGTCGCCAAAATCCGCGAGGCGCGCCCACAAGCAGTCTTTGCGCCGCATGTGGAGACCAGCGCCGGGATCATCCTGCCGGACGACTACATCGCCCGTATGGCCGAGGCGGCGCATGAGGTGGGCGCGCTGATGGTGCTTGATTGCATCGCGTCGGGCTGTGTCTGGGTGGATATGGAGGCGACGGGGGTAGATGTGCTGATCTCGGCGCCGCAAAAGGGGTGGTCGGCGTCGCCCTCGGCAGGGGTCGTGGTGATGTCGCCACGGGCTGAGGCGCGGCTGGCGGAAACCACCAGCAATTCCTTTGCGGTGGACCTGAAGAAATGGCGCGCAATCATGGCGGCCTATGAGGGCGGCGGGCATGCCTATCACGCCACGATGCCGACCGATGCCATCGTGGGGTTCCGCGACGCGATGCTGGAAACCAAGGCGATGGGGTTTGAGGCGGCCAAGACCGCGCAATGGGCGCTGGGGCGCGCGGTGCGCGGGCTGATGGCGGACAAAGGTGTGCCGTCGGTCGCCGCCGAAGGGTTTCAGGCGCCGGGTGTGGTGGTGAGCTACACGGCAGACGGCGATGTGCAGAACGGCGCGAAGTTCCGTGCGCAAGGGTTGCAGATCGCCGCAGGTGTGCCGTTGCAGGTCGGCGAAGGGGCGGAATTCAAGACCTTTCGCATCGGTCTTTTCGGGTTGGACAAGTTGCGCGATGTGCCAGCGACGGTGGCGCGGCTGGAGCGGGCGGTCGAGGCGGTGCTGTAGGCGCTTGCGCCGCCATTGGACGCGAAAGAGTCCGCGTCAGCCCCGCCCTACAGGCCCAGCCCGGTGCGCATCAGGGTCTTGCGGACGGGGGTGAGGGCGTAAAGCGCGTCGAGGGCGGCGGCACGCACGGCGCGCAGGCCGGGCCCGCCTGCGATGGAGGCCCGGTTCAGAAGGTCGACGCCCCTGACGCGCGCGGCAACCTCAATGTGGCGCTGGCGCTGATAGGCGTCGAGCATCGCGACATCGCCAAGGCCATCGGGCCGTGCCTGCGCCAAGGTCAAAAGCGCGTTGATGTCGGCAAGGCTCATGTTCAGCCCCTGCGCGCCGATCGGCGGCATGACATGAGCGGCCTCGGCGATCAGGGCGAGCCTTTCGCCGGACATGCGCGCGGCGATCTGGCTGATGATGGGCCATGTGCCGCGCCGCGTGGCCAGCCGAAGGGGGCCAAGCACCTCGGCAGAGCGGATCGTCATCGCTGCTTCGAAATCCGGCACGGGCAGGGCGGCGAGACGGTCTATTTCGGTCGCGGCGTCCATCCAGACGACGGCAGAGGCGGGGCGTCCGTCACGGTCGGGCAGGGGCACCAAGGTAAAGGGGCCGCCGGAGCAGTGGACCTCGGTCGAGATGTTGGCATGCGGCTGAGGATGGGTGACCGCAAAGCTAAGCGCCTTTTGCCCATAGCGCGTGGTGGTGACGCGAATGCCAGCCGCCTCGCGCAAGGTCGATCCGCGACCATCGGCGGCGATGACCAGCCGCGCGCTGATGCGGCTGCCATCCGACAGGGTGACGCGCGCCTCTGTCTGCCGGGTAAACAGATGCGTGGTGGCGATGCCGGGGCGAAAGGTGACGGATGGCAGTTCGGCCAGTCGCGCCACCATTTCGCGGCGCAAGAGCCAGTTGGGCACGTTCCAGCCAAAGGGCAGGTCGGAGATCTCGGCGGCGTCGAAATCCTTGACCCTCGGGGGGGCCGTCCCCCCGGCCTCGACGATGCGCATCACCTGCAAGGCCGCCGCATGAGGGGCAAGCCTGTCCCAGAGGCCAGCAGCCGTCAGAACGGCGATTGCCGGCTGCAAGAATGCCGTCGTGCGCAGGTCGGCGCCGTCCGTCTCGGCGTCCGTCACAGGGGGCGCGGGATCAACGCAAAGGACCGAAAACCCAGCCGATCCGAAGGCCGCCGCCGCCGTCAGCCCGGCCACGCCGCCGCCGGAAATCACGATATCTGTGGCCGATGTGTTCATGCTCGAGATATAGCTCCGGGGTGCGGTAGTGCGATGGGTCAGGCTGCCGCAGCGCCAGCAACAAGCTGGTCGAGGAACGCTGCAAGATCGTGGGTATGGTGCTGAATATGCCGCGCAAAGACCGGTTCGGGGGCCACATGCACGGTGCGCAGGCCCATCGCGTGCGGGACGGCCAGATTGCGCGGCTCATCTTCGAACATCGCCGACGTCTTGGGGTCTAGGCCATCGAGGGTAAAGACGGTTTCGAACGCTCTTTGTTCCGGCTTGGGGCGGAAATTGGCGTGCTCGACCCCGTAGATCGCGTCGAACAGGCCGGTCAGGCCGCGCACATCCAACACCCTTGCCGCGTAGACCGCATCTGCATTGGTATAGACGATGCGCCGCCCGGGAAGTGCTTGCAACGCCGCTGCAAGCGCGGGCTCTGGTGACAGGACCGAAAAATCAAGGTCGTGCACATAGGCCAGAAACGACGTCGGATCGACGGCGTGTTCGGCCATCAGACCCGCCAGCGTCGTACCATAGTCGCGCCAGTAGTCGGACCGCAGACGGTCCGCCTGGGTGCGGCCCATATCGAGCGCGCGCATCACCCAATCGGTCATGCGGACCTCGATCTGGTCGAAAAGGCGCATCGCGGGCGGGTAGAGCGTGTTGTCGAGGTCAAAGACCCAGGTGCGCACATGGGCGAAATCGGCGGTCAAAGGGCGATGCGGAGTTCGGGGCGTGTCCAGTGGCATGTTCATGAATGACAATCTAGCTTGCGGCGCCGAGGGCGGCAAGCGCGACCCGGCCATCCGCCAGACGTTTTGGCGGCAGTTGAACCTGTGCGGATGCATCGCTAGGGTCGCGCGGGTGATCGCGGCGACAAGGATATCCAGACCGTGCAGAAAGACGCCTATACGCTGATCCTTGAGGCCATCGAGGGCGGGGTCTATCTGCCCGGCGACCGGTTGGTGGAATCGGAAATGGCCGAGCGTCTGGGCGTGTCGCGCACACCGGTGCGAGAGGCGCTGCAACGGCTGGAAACCCAAGGCATGTTGTCGCGCGACGGGCGCAGTCTGATCGTAGCCAGCCTTGATCACAACCAGCTGGCCGAGCTTTATGCTGTGAGGACGGAGCTGGAGGGTCTGGCCGCACGGCTGGCCGCGCGCCATGCAACCGAAGAGGAATGCCGCGTGCTGCGCGCAATGCTGGTGGAGGATGCCAAGCTATTGGGGGGCGATCCCAGGGCGCTCAGCCGCGCCAACAAACGGTTTCACAAGCAGATCCATCTGGCGTCGCATAACCGGTTCCTGGTCCAGCAACTGGACCTTGTGCACCGCTCGATGGCGCTGATGGCCAATACCTCGCTGGCCGCCGAAGGCAGGGCCGAGGGGGCACTGGCCGAACACGACGAGATCGTGCGCGCGATCGAAGCGCGCGATGGCGACGCCGCTTATCAGGCACTGCGCACCCATATCTCGCGCGCATTCGAGACCAGGCTAAAGCTTGAGGCGGGGGAGCTGAAGTCGCGCTAGGCCTTGGTGTGTGGGGTCATTGCCCATCATCGTGCAGCCCATGCTTGGTCTTGTCCCAAAAGAAGGGGCGCACGACAGCCTCCCAGGCGGCCTTGTACGACGCGATGGCCGCGAGCGGAAAGTAAAGGTGCAGGGTCGGCACCCACCAACGGCTGAAGGTGTGCCGGGTGCGCCGCAAAGCCACGATGCCAAGCACGATCCCCAAAGCCTCGGATGTCATGAAAAGCGTGAACATGATCCCCCAGACCGGCCCCGGCATCGCGGCAGCAATCGGGTGCGGCAGGCCAAAAGGGACAATCCAGTAAGACCACATCAGCGGGGCCAGCAAGACCTGCATGAGTGTGCCCACAAACAGCAACTGCACCCCAAAGAACCGCCACGGACCAAGCTGGCGCCACAACATCGCGGGGTCGCGGTGATGGACGGCCCAGGTCATGATGTAGCCCTTGATCCAGCGCGAACGCTGCTTGATCCAAGGAACGGTCCGGCAATTGGCTTCTTCGTCGGTCACGGTATCAAGGATTTCGGTGGTCAGCCCGTAGCGCGCAAGGCGCAGGCCCAGATCTGCGTCCTCGGTCACATTATGGGCGTCCCATCCGCCCAGCCGTTCCAGTGCGGTGCGCCGAAAGAACAGCGTGGTGCCGCCCAGCGGAATGACAAGGCCCAAGCGCGCAAGGCCCGGCAGGACAAGGCGGAACCAGATCGCATATTCGACCGTGAAACAGCGCGAGAGCCAGTTGGTGGTCGGGTTGTAAAAGTCGAGCATGCCTTGCAGGCAGGCGACCTCGGGGCCGCGTGCCGCAAAGCGGGCGGCGACCTTGCGCAGCTGATCGGGCGCCGGGGCGTCCTCGGCATCGTAGACCCCGACGATGGTGCCACGGCAATGTTCCAACGCGACGTTCAGCGCGCGCGGCTTGGTCTGGATCAGGCCACCCGGCACCACGATGACGCGCATCCAAGTTGGCAGATCCGCCGCAGCCAGCGCCGCGCGGGTGACCTGATCAGCGGCCTCGACCGCCAGCACGATGTCAAGTTTCTCTTGCGGGTAATCCAGCCGCGACAGGCGGCGGACCAACCGGGGGGCAATGTCGCTTTCTTCATACATCGCCACGATGACCGAGATGACGGGCAGCTTTTCAAGGTCGGGCACAGGCTCTGGCGCTGGCGGATGGCGCAATGTGGCAAGCGTTGCCGCCAGTTTCAGAACGTTGAGCATGGCAAGCGACATCAAGGCGAGAAAGGTGGCCGCCAGACCTACCGCGACGGGGGCCAGCCAAAGCGCCAGCACCAGCGTGATCGCAAGCAGGCTGGCGCGATGGTTGAGCATCGGCGAGGTCATCGCACGGCAACTTTCGGCACCCGGCACGCGGGTCTCGGCCTCATGCGCCAGCGCCGCCCCATGCTGCGCCATAAGGGCCGCCTGCATCCGTTCCACCGGGGCCAAGGCCATCACGACGGGGCCGAACATCTCGACGAGGCGGGGGCGGTAACGCGGAAACTCTTCCGGATGTGCAGTGACCACAACGGTGGCGTCGCCGATCTTTTGCCAGGGCAACACGCCCTCGCGCAGGCAAAAGCCCGGGCCCAGCCGATCAACCAGACGCGAGTCCGGCAAGGGCAGCATCGGATCGACGATGCGCGCATCATGTTCAACGGCCGCCGCACGCAAAATGTCCGCCTCAGGCAACAGCTGACGGGCGCGCAGTATGTCGGTCAGGCTGGTGCGGTCTTGCGCCTGCCGCGCCAGTGCCTGCACGATGTCGTCAGGCGCAACCAACCCATCGCGCAACAGCCGCACCGAGATCGCGTCAGGCGCAGGTCCTGATGCGGGCAGCGAAACCAGTCGCAGGCCCGTGCCAAGCATGACCGCGTCTTGCGACGGCGGGGCTGGCTGCAGCCGCATGCGGTGGATGTTAAAAGAGCCTGTCGTCATGCCTCAGACCCTGCCGCAACAGCGGTTAACGCAGGGTTAATACAAGGTTAACTTTGCGCGGCAGTGCAGGGAACATTGCCTCTGGGCGATGCGGTGCCAGATCACGCGGCCCGGCGCGCCCGCATGGCGGCGGCAAAGCGTTCAAAGAGGTAATAGCTGTCTTGCGGGCCGGGGCTGGCCTCGGGGTGGTACTGTACTGAAAAGATCGGCTTGCCGGTCACCGCGATGCCGCAGTTCGACCCATCGAAAAGCGAGACATGGGTTTCGGCGACCCCGGCGGGCAGGGTCTGGCTGTCGACCGTAAAGCCATGGTTCATCGAGGTAATCTCCACCTTGCCGGTGGTCAGATCCTTGACCGGGTGGTTCGCGCCGTGATGTCCATGGTTCATCTTGACGGTGCGTGCGCCCAAAGCCAGCGCCAGCATCTGATGGCCAAGGCAGATGCCGAACAGCGGCAGTTCCCGTCCCAGCACGCCCTTGATCATGGGGACCGCATAGTCACCCGTCGCGGCCGGATCGCCCGGCCCATTGGACAGAAAAACACCTTCGGGGTTGAGCGCGAGCACGTCTTCGGCGGTGGCTGTCGCGGGCAGGACGGTCACGTCGCAGCCCGCTGAGGCAAGACAACGCAGGATATTGCGCTTGGCGCCGTAGTCGATGGCAACAACGCGCAGGCCGGGGCCCTGGCGTTTGGTATAGCCCTCGGGCCAGGCCCAGCGCTGTTCGTCCCAGCGGTAAGACTGGGCGCAAGTGACGTCCTTGGCGAGGTCAAGACCGACAAGACCTTTCCAGGCACGCGCGCGGGCGACCAGCGCGCCGATGTCGAATTTGCCCGCCGGATCATGCGCCAGCGTCACATGCGGCGCACCCTGCTGGCGGATCGCGCGGGTCAGGCGGCGTGTGTCGATCCCGCCGATGCCGATGCGGCCGATTTTCAACAGCCAATCCGTCAGCTCACCCGTCGCGCGCCAGTTCGACGGTTCCGTAGGGTCCCACTTGACCACCATTCCGGCGGCGGCGGGGTTTGCGGTCTCGTCATCTTCCGGCGTCACACCGACATTGCCGATATGGGGAAAGGTGAATGTCACGACCTGACCTGCATATGAAGGATCGGTCATGATCTCTTGATAGCCGGTCATCGCGGTGTTGAAGACCAGCTCGGCAACCGTCTCGCCCGTGGCGCCAAAGCCCATCCCGTAAAACACCGTGCCATCCGACAAAGCCAGACATGCGGTGGGCTTTGCAGCCGGAGCGGCAGCGCTGGCCATGGGCGTCTCCTGTGGTAGGACGATACGAGCGAAACTATGCGCACCGCCAAGGATGGTCAACCCTGTGTCGCAAAAGGAAAGTGTCAGTATTTCAGTGACTTGCCGAAATGACCGCTGGTTGCCTACGCTGCGGCTTCCTTGTATGTTGCGAGGCTGGGGAAGCATGGGGAACTTAGCGGATGTCATTGCGTGAGCGTTTGCGGACGGCCTTGAAAGAGGCGATGAAGGCGCAGCAGGCGGAACGGCTGTCCACGCTGCGGCTGATCAATGCCGCCGTCAAGGATCGCGATATCGCCAGCCGCGGTGATGGCGGGCCTGAAGAAATCGGCGAAGGCGACATCTTGGCGCTGATGGGCAAGATGGTGAAACAACGCCACGAATCCGCACGCGCCTACGAAGAGGGCGGGCGGCTGGAGCTGGCGGAAAAGGAACTGAACGAAGTCAAGGTGATCGAAGAATTCTTGCCACGTCAACTGGAGGCTGCCGAAGTTGACGCCGCGATTGCGGCAGCGATTGCCGAGGCGGGCGCGACGTCCATCCGCGACATGGGCAAGGTCATCGCGATTCTGAAGGGCAAGTTTACGGGTCAGATGGATTTCGGGTCGGTCGGGCCAAGGGTCAAGCAGCTTTTGGGTTAGTCGCGCCTGAGGGTCGTCAGGACATAGACGCGGATGGCCGAGGCGAGGCCTGCATCGGCGGAGCGGCTGGCGTCGATTTCTGCGGCAAGCGTATTCAGCGGGATGCCGCGCCGCGCGGCGATGTCGCGAAAGGCTTGCCAAAAGGTTTCCTCCAGCGACACCGAGGTGCGGTGGCCGGAGAGGGTGAGCGAGCGTTTGACGGGGCGGGCGGTCATGTCGTTTCTATAGCTCAAATTTCTTCGAAGAAATTTGCAAATTCGTTCGAACGAATTTTCCTACCGCAGCACGACCACCGCGTCCTGATTGCAAAACACGATGAACTGGCCGGCATTCTCGACAACATGAAATCCCCGGCGGTCGATCTCGTTCAAAAACCGGTTTCTTCCGACAACGCGTTCGACATCGCCGACCTTGCGCCGCACGATCCCGCCCTCGGCCGCACTGCGTGCCCCGAACATCTGCGCAAGCCGGCGGTCCGGTGTGATGGGGGCAGGCAGGTCTTTCATGGCAAGTCTCCATTGCCCGACCTTGCCTGAACCATGGTTAAGCCCCGGTTACTCCGTCTCGCGTTTTGCCCCGTCCAGATTGCGCATGGCCTTTTCAGCCCGCGCGACTTCAAGCGCCTTCAGCGCCTTGCTGCGGCCATGTTTGGCGGCATTCTCGGTGGCTTTTGCGCGCATGATGTCACGCGCGACCGCCTTGCGCGTGCTGCGCAGGTTGATGATCTCTGCCACCGGGATCAGCCTTTGGGGCCGATCATGTCCTCGGGCCGCACCACACGGTCAAAGGTTTCGCCATCCACATAGCCCAGAGCAATCGCCTCTTCGCGCAAGGTGGTGCCGTTCTTGTGAGCGGTCTTGGCGACCTTGGTGGCCGCATCATAGCCGATGGTGGGGGCAAGGGCTGTCACCAGCATCAGCGATTCCTTCATCAGCTTGTCGATGCGCGCCACGTTGGCTTTTGTGCCGACCACCATGTTGTCGGTGAACGACCCCGCAGCGTCGCCCAAAAGCTGCATGCTTTGCAAGACGTTATAGGACATGACGGGGTTGTAGACGTTCAGCTCGAAATGGCCCTGGCTTCCGGCGAACCCAACGGCGGCGTCGTTGCCCATGACCTGCACGCAGACCATGGTCAGCGCCTCGGCCTGGGTCGGGTTCACCTTTCCCGGCATGATCGACGATCCAGGCTCGTTCTCGGGCAGGATCAATTCACCAAGGCCGGAGCGTGGTCCGGAGCCCAGGAGCCGCATGTCATTGGCGATCTTGAACAGGCTTACGGCGACGGTTTTCAGCGCGCCGGAAAACATGACCATCGCGTCATGGGCAGCAAGGGCTTCGAACTTGTTGGGTGCCGTGACAAAAGGCAGGCCGGTGATGTTGGCGATCTTGTGGGCGACACGCGTGTCCCAGCCAACGCGGGTGTTGAGGCCGGTGCCAACAGCGGTGCCGCCTTGGGCAAGTTCGTAGATCTCGGGCAGGACCTTGTGGATACGCAAGATGCCCTGGCTGACCTGATGGGCATAGCCGGAAAACTCCTGGCCCAAGGTCAGGGGCGTCGCATCCTGCGTATGGGTGCGGCCGATCTTGATGATGTGCTTGAATTGCAGGGATTTGTCGACCAGGGCGGCGTGCAGCTTTTTCAGCCCCGGCAACAGCACATCGCGCGCCATCATGCCGATGGCAACATGCATCGCGGTGGGGAATGTGTCGTTCGAGGACTGGCTCATATTCACATGGTCATTCGGATGCACCGGTTTTTTCGACCCCATCACGCCGCCCAGCATCTCGATCGCGCGGTTGGAGATCACCTCGTTGGCGTTCATGTTGGACTGCGTGCCAGAGCCGGTCTGCCAGACCACCAGCGGAAAGTTGTCGTCGAACTTGCCGTCGATGACCTCTTGGGCGGCGGCCGCAATGGTCTGGCCCAGGGACTTGTCGATATCGCCTTGCGCGATGTTGACCTCGGCGCAGGCCTTCTTGATGACGCCGAGCGCGCGGATGATCGCCAACGGTTGGCGCTCCCAGCCGATGGGAAAGTTGATGATCGATCGCTGCGTCTGCGCGCCCCAATACTTGTCCGAGGGCACCTCCAGCGGGCCAAAGCTGTCCGTCTCGGTCCGGGTCGCGGTCATCGGAGGCTCCTTGCAGCTGTCTGATGGGATGTACCGCCGGCGGGCGCCAAGATCAATCGGCAGACGACGCCATACCGATTGCTAGCGCCGCTCAAGCTTGTAGACGCGGGCCGGGGGCAGGTTCAGCCAGATGCGCTGACCCGGAGTTGCGACCAAACCCAGATCATCGGCAATGTTGTCGGGAACCGGTGAGCGCGGGCCATACGTGAACTGATACATCACCCCTCCCGGACGCAAGACGCGCAGCATGCCCGTCAAGATTGCGCGGGTCAGGGTTTCGGGGAACGACAGCAGCGGCAGGCCGGACACGACGGCGCCCACCTCTTTGCAATGATCGGCAATGTCCTGCGCCCCCCCGGTGACGACGCGCAAGCCTGGAAACTTTTCCCGCAGACTGGCGGCAAAGGTCGGGTTGACTTCGAAAAGCGTCAGATCGGCGGGTGCCACCCCGCGTGTCAGCAACATTCGGGTAAAGACCCCGGTGCCGGGGCCAAATTCGGCCACTGGCCCCGTATGAGGTCCGATTTCAGCCGTGATGGCGCGGGCGAGACCCCGGGAGGATGGCGCCATCGCCGAAATTGTCTTTGGGGAACGCAGAATCTGGCCCATGAACAGGGCAAAGTCTGACGGCATGACATCTCCTGGAGTTGCAGGTCCGTGCGCGCCGGGTAGCACTGCGTTGCAACAGCTATTTGCGGAACCGATCCAGGCTCACGATTTCGGCGTCCCGTTGGGGCGGATTTTCGTCTGGCGCCTCGATGTCGGTCTCATCTTCTTCGCCGCCGTCGTCCGGATCGTCATCATGCGATTCAAAGCGCAGGCCAAATTCGACCGAGGGATCGACAAAGGTCCGCACCGCATAAAAGGGCACATGCAGCGTTTCGGGGTTGGAACCAAAGTTCAGCGTGATGGTGAACCCGGCATCATCGACGATCAGGTTTTCAAACCAGTGCTGGATGACCACGGTCATTTCGGCTGGATAGCGGGCGCGCAGCCAGTCGGCCATTTCAACCGCAGGGTGCGTGGTGTCGAAGGTGACAAAGAAATGATGCGCCCCGGGCAGGCCGTTCTTGGCGACACCTTCGAGGACGGTCTGGATCAGACCGCGCATCGCGTTGTGCATCAGATTGCCATAATCGATGGAGCGCGCCATGGGCCGACCTTTCCCGTTTGAGCCAAGCATAAGGTATTCCTTTTCGAAGGGAAGGGGCGTTGAGACACAGATCGGCTGGCCTCACATCATCCAAGATGCGGCCGCCGAGGCCAGCGCCGACAGGCCCAGCACCGGCAGGATCGACCAGTGCCGCATCAGCAGCAGCACCGCCGCGCCGAGGCCGACGACCAGCGCCACCGGATCAAGGCTGGTAACATTGGGCACGATCAGCCGCACGGGCCCCGCGTTGACCGTGTCGATCCGGTTGAACAGCACATGCAGCGCGAACCACAGCGACAGGTTGGCGATGACGCCGACCACCGCCGCCGTGATCGCCGACAGCGCGCCCGACAGGCGCGGCATGGCCGTCAGCCGCGCGATAAACGGCGCGCCGGTAAAGATGAACAGGAACGACGGGATGAAGGTCATCCACAGGGTGATCAGGGCAGCGGCGATACCAAACAGCGGCCCGCCCTCGCGATGGGCCGCCATGTAGCCCACAAACTCGGTCACCAGGATCAGCGGCCCCGGCGTGGTTTCGGCCAGACCGAGGCCATCCATCATCTGTGGCAGGGTCAGCCAGCCTTTGACCTGCACGACATCTTGCGCCATCCAGGCCAGCACCGCATATGCCCCGCCAAAGGTCAGCAGCGCGAGCTTGGAGAAAAAGACACCGATCTCGGTCAAAAGCCCGTTCTCGAAAAGCGCAAGCGTGGCCAAGGGGATCAACCAGATCGCCGCCCACAGGATCGCCGTGCGTAGGGCGTTTGCGATGTCAAAGGCAGGCGCGGGCGGGCCGGTTGTGATCTCGGCTCGGGTGGTCAAGAACCCCCACAGTCCTGCGGCCAAGATGATCACGGGAAAGGGGATGTTAAAAAGAAAAAGCCCGACGAAGGCCAGAACCGCGATGACATAGGCGGCGCGGGATTTCAGCGCCCGTTTGGCGACGCGCAGCAGCGCCTCGATCACGATGGCCACCACGGCGGCCTGGACGCCGGCAAAGAGGGCCGCCACCAGCGGCAGTGTGCCATAGGCCGCATAGATCATCGACAGGATCAGCACCACCAGTGCACCGGGCAGCACAAAAAGACCGCCCGCTATCAGCCCACCGCGCACGCCGTGCAAGCGCCAGCCGATCCAGGTGGCCAGCTGCATCGCTTCGGGTCCCGGCAGCAGCATGCAAAACGAAAGGGCACGCAGGTAGTCGGGTTCGCTGACCCACTTCTTTTCGTCGATCAGCGTGCGGTGCATGAGGGCGATCTGGGCGGCCGGGCCCCCGAATGACAGGCACCCGATCTTGGCGAACGTTCGGGTCAGTTCTGCGGTCGATGGCGTCATGCCTTGCGTCCCGCAGGCCAGTCATGGCCTTCGTCATGCCCGTCGCGGGCCCAGCGGTAAAGGGCATCATACATTGTTATTCCGGCATCCAGTTGTTGCAGGTCATCGCGAAACTGGCGTGACAGGCCGACCGAAAGGGCCAGAAGGCCCGCCGCCTGCGGGGCCAGGTCGTGCCGGTCGGTATCGGCGGCGCGGATGATCAGGGCAAGGCGGTCGAGCGCCTCGGTATGCAGCGCGAAATCGTCAAGAAGGGCGTCAAAGGTGCAGCCCTCACCCCGGTGGCTGAAGGTGACACCTTCGATATCAAAGGCGGTGGCGTTGAAGCGAAGGGCCACATCAGGCACCTCGGCCGGGGCGACAAAGAGAAAGCGGGCGGTGGGGTCGATGAACCGCAAGATGAGCCAAGGGCAGGCGATGCGGTCGATCTTGGGGCGGTGGCGGGTGACCCACAGGTTGGTCGGGGGAAGGGCCGCGATGGGGATCATCGGCAGGCGCGCTGCAACCCAGGCCTCGGTGCCGCCCTCAAGGCTTTCGGCAGCAATGCCCTGGGCGCGGAGGAGGGCGGCAGCGCCTTCAGAGAGTTTGCGGCCACGCTGACACGCGACGACAACGCGCTGGCCGTGCAGGCGGACAGGCGCGGGATCAAAAGCCGTGTGGGGCAGCGCGCTGCTGCCGGGGATAAGGCGCGGATCGGCGGCGAGGTCTTCGGCGATACGGACGTCTAAAATGATCGGCATCTCGGGTGTGCCGATAAGTCGTACGAGTTGAGCGGCAGAAATCTGCGTCGGGCCGGGCATTGCTGGCATCCTTGATCAGGGGTGAATTGGGATACGATGCTGCAGCTTGCGCCTCACGGGGTGTTCGCGGACCCCATCAGCAAGCAGTAGGGCAGCCTTGTGGAAATGGTCAAGACCATGCCGTCACGAACTGTGCGATTCCGCGCAGTTTTCATATTTCAAGGCCTTGCAGGATCATCGCCGCGCGGACATCGCCCACTGGAGGGTCAACGCGACCCGGCTTCGAGACAACGGGTGCAAACGGGGTGGTTCACCACCAAACCCGCCTTTAGGGATGATCTTGGTCCCTGCCTTGGTGTTCTTGCCCGGAGATGTCAGTTTTGCGCCATCGCCGTTGCGGTATAAAAAGGTGCGAGATCCGGGCACGGTCACCCAAGATGTGGGCTTGAAGCTGTCCCGGTTTGCCGGTGCCCAATCCATGCGCGCATCACGCCGTCTGCGGCGCAGGTGGTGGTGCTGGTTTCGCTGATCAGGCGTGAATTCGGATGCGAAGCTGCGGCGTGCGCCTCATGGGGCGTTTGGGTGCCGATGCACGAGAGGCGGCAGATGATGCCGGGCGGCGTCGAGAACCGCGATCAGCCGACCAACTTCGACAGTTCGCGCAGCAATTTGGCGCGGATGGCGCGGGGATAGTCCGGCAGGCCCCGTGCGGTGACAACAAAGCCCTCGGACGTGACGACAAAACGCAGAAAGTACGCCGAAAGCCCCAGGTGCTGGTCGTCGATCTCGATGGCAATCGCGTTGATGGTGACGCGGGCCGCCTCTGCCTCGGCGCGGGCGGCGCGAAGGGTCATGCCTTCGTTCTCTTCCCCATCGCCGGACACGTCGATGACCATGCGGTCACAATCTGATGCGTCGGCAAACTGGGCCAACGAAAAGCGGATCGCTTCGCCGATCGCGGTGACAGTATGGCGTTGTGGCCGTTTGATTTTGCGGATTTTCGCGGCCAGGGCCGCCACATCATTCTCATCTTGCAACCTTTGCCACGGCAGGGCCAGGCGTTGGTCGCGGCTGCCCGACCATTGCACCAAGGCCACGCGGTTTTGACCCTCCAACAGCGCCGTCACGATCTTGGGATCTTCGATCGCGCTGGCAAGGCCTTCCATTTGCAAAGTGTATTCTTCAAGGCTGATCGAGCCTGACACATCGACGGCCAGCAAAAGTGCGGTTTCGCAGGCCGCAACCGGGCGGGCGAGCAAACAGGCGAAAAGGATCACGAGGACGCGCTGCATGGGCAATCATGCCCCGACAGCGTTTAACCGACAACAAAAAATGCAAAGGTGCAGGCTTCTGTTGCCAGGTGCCTGCGGACCCCGCCTTACGCTGCTAAGCGCAAGGGCTTAGTTTCGGCGACTCGAACTGCTTACGCAGCCAGAGCCATTGCCGGAGCACGGTTGTCATTGGCAACTGTACATTTGGACCGATAACGGTGGTACCTCACCGAGCAAAAGCTGGCCCCTTTGAACGTTCGTCGATCCTATTTCGACCCCAATCGCCCGCAATGCCGGGAAAGTTGGTGGAGTCGCCGGGTACCGCCCCCGGGTCCGAGCCGCCTATTATGGGTGCGTTTATCGCCATAGTCCGAGTTGCCCCGGACATTGGAAATATAGGCGCGGGCGAAGTGGGGTGCAAGGGATGTCTGCGACATCCAGTCTATGCATAGGCAACCCGGCTGCGAAAGGTAAAGGCTGCGTAAAATATCGTGACATCGCTAAATCCTGCCTCTTGCAGCAAAGCCGCCTCTTGGTCAGGCGAAAGAACCGGAAGTTGGTCGAATACATTGGCGCTGCCGGGGGGGGCCGCCCGCGCCGTTGCCCCCCAAGATGCGCCAAAGGCGGCAAAGCGTTTCGCCCAGACCGCGCGCGATTTGTCGTCCGTTGCAATGCTGTGATGGGCCATCACAAGGGGCCCCCCCGGTTTGATGCGCCGCCTGATCTGAAGCAAAGTGCGCAAGCGATCATCTGGCGCAAGAAAATGCAAAGCCAGCAAGCAAGTTGCCGCGTCAAATGGGCCGTCAGGTGCAGTCTCGATGTAACCTTCGTGCAATTGGACCTGATTGATCAACCGTTCCAGCGTTTGCTCTGCCAGCGTCAACACTGCCCGTGAGGGGTCAACGCCGTCAAATTGCCAGCGGGGTTGGCTTTGCGCGAAAAGCCGCAGCTCCATCCCCCCACCCGCGCCCAAAACCAGAACCCGCGCATCAAGGGGGCATTTTTCGCCAGCAACAGCAGCATCATGCGGTGTAAATCATCAAGGCCGGGAACCATACGCCGCACATTTTGGGCATAGTCGGAAACTGCATCTGGGTTGGAAAAATGAGGGACACAGCCAGTCATTCGGTGCATTCCGTGTTGACGCAACCCTTGAAGGTCAGCCGACGCTGCGGTGTTGAATGACAAAGGCCCGGTGATGGTTTCACCGGGCCTCGCTGCCTTGTCACGTCAAATCAGAAGCCGGACTTGATCAGCTCGAACTCTTCAAGCATCCGCTGGCGCAGGGCAGGATCCAGCGGCGTCTGGCTCAGAAGCGTGCCCGCGACCGGATCGACATCGCCGGCCTTCAACTCGTCCATCGTGATCTCGGCCATGGCCGCGTCATTGGTATGGGCGTAGCCGAAATTCTCCAGCAGCCCCTTGGCAGAGCGGTGCTCCAGCCAGGCATTGATGAAGTCATAGGCCTTGTCCTCGGATCCGGGGGCGTCCTTGAAGTTCACATAGCCGCAGAACCAGGTGGCAGCACCACCCTCGGGCGTGCGGTTGAACGTGACCGGCACGCCCTCGCGACGCATGGCCGCGACTCCGTCATTCCACGAAAACGATACGACAACCTCACCGGTTTTCATCAGCTGGGCGAGTTCTGACGGATCGGCCCAGTATGCGCGGACATTGGCATGTGCGGAGCGCAGCCAGGCGGCGGCGGCGGCGAACTGCTCGTCGGTCACCGCGTTCCAGTCGGATACACCGGTGGCCAAGAGCGCCAACGACCAGATGTCGTCGCTGTTGTCAGGCAGCGAGATGCGGCCCGCATA
Source organism: Rhodobacterales bacterium (assembly GCA_031378845.1). Classification (GTDB taxonomy): domain Bacteria; phylum Pseudomonadota; class Alphaproteobacteria; order Rhodobacterales; family Rhodobacteraceae; genus JAJNPS01. The sequence continues at coordinate 58,076 of JANNES010000017.1, read as the reverse complement.
TTTCGGGTCGAGGAAGATCTGGAGTGTCGACGCCTCTTCGGGGGTGACCTGCTCGTTGTTGTAGGCGATCGCAGTGTACGCGTAATCGGTCGGAATGTACCACACACCGCCATCATCCTTGATCGTCGGCGCATCGAGGAAGCGCGGGGCAAGATTGGCGAATTCAGGGATCTTGCTCACGTCCCAAGGCTCGATCAGCCCGGCGTCGCGATATTTGCCCACCATCTGCGAACAGGGATGCGCCACGTCGGCCTTGAAGCCCGAAGACGCCTTTTGGAACGCCTCGTCATCGTCGCCAAAGAAGGCATAGGTCGGCATCTGGCCGTGTTTTTCCACGTAACCTTCGATCAGGGCCTGAACCTCGAAACCTGCCCAGTCAAAGACAACCAGCTCGTCGTCGGCGGCAAAGGCCGCGCTTGCAAAAGCCAGGGCAGACACTGAGCCTGCGATGAGTTGAAGTGTGCGTGTCACGGGGTACCTCAATTTTTAGGGCCCTTGGTGCGTTTTACGGCCATCAGGCGCAAGTTTTTCAGAAACCGGTGAAGCCGGGGCGTTTCGGTTTGCAAAAGATAGCTAGCTAACTGGGATCAACGTGCCAGCGAGGCAAGGGCTAGATGACCCAGAATGCAAAGAAATGTGACAAGAATCTGTCACATGACGGTTTTTGTGGCGGTCAGCCGCTTATTGTCGCGTGGGTTCAAAGGGCTTGGCGTTTGGCGTGGCCCGGTTGAGTGGCTTGACCATGCGCCCTCGTCGCGCCATTCCTGAGCGCAAAGGAGCCCTTCATGCAATTTGATCTCGATTTCGTGCGTGCGCAGTTTCCGGCGTTCGCCTCGCCGGTGTTGTCGACGCATGCGTTCTTTGAAAATGCCGGCGGGTCTTATCCATGCCAGCAGGTCGTGGACCGGCTGACGCGGTTTTATGTCGACCGCAAGGTACAGCCGGGCAGCCCTCAGCCCGCAGGGCAGCTGGGCGGAGCGGAGATGGACGAGGCGCAGACGCGGCTGTCGGCGATGATGGGGGTCGCGTACGACGAGTTGTCGTTCGGGCCGTCGACCAGCGCCAACACCTATGTGCTGGCGCAAGCGGTGCGGTTATGGCTCAAGGCGGCCGGGGCGGCGATTGTCGTGACCAATCAGGACCATGAGGCGAATTCCGGGGTCTGGCGGCGGCTGGAGGCAGAGGGGATCGAGGTCCGCGAATGGCAGATCGACCCTGTCACCGGGCATCTGGACCCGGCGGGGCTCGCCGCGTTGCTGACGGATGGGCGGGTGCGGCTGGTGGCTTTTCCCCATTGCTCCAACGTGGTGGCCGAAATCAACGACGTGCCGGCGATTTGCGCGATGGCGCGCGCCGCCGGGGCGCGGACAGTCGTGGATGGCGTGAGCTATGCGCCGCACGGGTTTCCCGACATTCCGGCGCTTGGCTGCGATGTGTATCTCTTTTCGGCCTACAAGACCTATGGCCCGCATCAGGGGCTGATGGTGATCCGCCGTGAATTTGGCGAGGAACTGCCCGCGCAATCGCATTATTTCAACGCAGACAGCCTGTACAAGCGGTTCACGCCCGCAGGCCCCGACCACGCGCAGATCGCGGCTTGCGCGGGGATGGCGGATTACATCGACGTGCTGCATGCCCGGCACTTTGCGCCGCAGCCTGATCCGGCGGCGCGCAACCGTGCGGTGCATGACCTGATGCGCGCCCAAGAGATTGCCGTGGTGGCTCCGCTGATGAACTATCTGGCGGCGCGCAATGACGTGCGGCTGATCGGGCCGCGAGATCCGGCGGCGCGGGCGCCAACGGTGGCGGTGGCGCTGGACCGCGACGCAGGTCCGGTGTCAGAGGCGCTCGCCCTCGAAGGGATCGGAGCCTGGGCGGGGGACTTCTATGCCGTCCGGCCGTTGGAGGCGATGGGAGTCGATATGTCCAAGGGCGTTCTGCGGCTGAGCCTGGTGCATTACACCAGCGATGCGGATGTCGCGCGGTTGATTGGGGCACTGGACCGGGTGTTGTGAGACCAGGGGGGCTGCGCGCCCCCCTCGTCCCTTCGGTCCTCAGCCCCGGCGGGATATTTCGGCAAAGGCGAAATCAGCCAAGCTCGGCAAGGCGGGCAAGGGCCGCGTTCAGTTTGGCGGCCTCGTCCTCGCGCGCCTCAAGGTTGGTGCGGGCTTCGTCGACGACCTCTTCGGGGGCGGATTTGGCAAAGTTGGGGTTGTTCAGGCGGCCCTTGAGGCCCGTGATTTCCTTGGTGAGTTTGTCCAAGGTCTTGGTCAGGCGGGATTTTTCCTCGGTGATGTCGATGATGCCTTCAAGGGGGATGGCGAAGGTGGCGCCGTCTACAGCAATGGTCATGGCACCTTTGGGGGCCTTGTCGGCCGGGGTGAGGGTCTCGATGCGGGCGAGGCGCTTGATCAGGGCCTCGTTGCGCGACCAGTAGGCGGTTGCGTTCCGGTCCATGGCGAGGCTGAGCATGTCGAGTTTGAGGCCGACCGGCACATGCATCTGAGCCCGCGCCGAGCGGATCTCGTCGATCACGGTGGTGACCCATCCCATTTCAGATTCTGCTGCGGGATCAGAAAGTTCCGCGCCGCAGGTCGGCCAGTCGGTGTGGACCAGCATCTTGGCGCGTTTGCCGGTGGTGGCCCAAAGCTCTTCGGTGACAAAGGGCATCATGGGGTGCAGCAGGATCATGCACTGGTCGAGGACCCAAGCCATGGTCTGGCGCGTCTCTGCGGCGTCAGGGCCGTCGAACAGCGGTTTGGCAAACTCCACGTACCAGTCGCAGACCTGACCCCAGACGAATTTGTACAGCGCATCGGCGGCCTGATCAAAGCGGTAGTCGTTGAGGGCTGCGTCGACCTCGGCGCGGGTCCTGGCGGTCTCCGTCATGATCCAGCGGTTGACCGTGGCGTTCGGTTTTGGCGGGGCAGAGGTCGTGTGGTTGTCCCAGACGTGGTTCATCTCGGCAAAGCGGCAGGCGTTCCAGAGCTTGGTTCCGAAATTGCGATAGCCTGCAATGCGCTGGGTGTCGAGTTTCAGGGTTCCGCCGAGCGAGGCCATGGCGGCATTGGCAAAGCGCAGCGCGTCGGCGCCGTATTCGTCGATAATCTGCAACGGGTCGATGACGTTGCCGAGGGATTTCGACATCTTCTTGCCCTTGGCGTCGCGGACCAGGCCGTGCAGGTAGACGGTGTGGAACGGAATGTCGTTCACCACGGCGAGCTGCATCATCATCATCCGGGCGACCCAGAAGAACAGGATGTCCTGCCCGGTCACGAGGACCGAGGTGGGGAAGTATTTCTGTTCGTCCGGGGTCCAGTTCGGCCAGCCGAGCGTGCCGATCGGCCAGAGGCCGGACGAGAACCAGGTGTCGAGGACGTCTTCGTCCCGTCCGAGTCGTATGATGATCTTGTTGGGAGTTTCCTCGACCTCAAACAGTTCGCGATTTTGCGTCACAACTGGATCAGCCATCAACGGCCTTCCGTCTGCGGTTGCCTTTTCGTTGTAACGACGCGCAAATTCCTGAGGATCGAAATTCAGAAATTCTTCGATAACATAGCCCGGCCCGTAGTGGGCTTGCGCTTGCGCTTGAACGTCCGCGAACGACGAGCCGCAGAAGGCCTTTTGACCCGGCGCCTTATAGTCTCCATCCTCGCCAATATCCGGCCCATACCAAACCGGGATCTGATGCCCCCACCAAAGCTGCCGAGAGATGCACCAGGGCTCGATGTTTTCCAGCCAGTGGTAATAGGTCTTCTCGCCCGAGGGCGGGATGATCTTCGTCCGGCCCGAGCGCACCGCCTCCAGCGCGGGCTCCACGATCAAGCCAGTGTCGACGAACCACTGGTCGGTCAACATCGGCTCGATCACTACTTTCGACCGGTCGCCGAAGGGCTGCATGATCGGCTTGGACTCGACGAAGGGGATCATTTCAACTCCGTCCCGCGCCTCACCCGTGATCTCTGCGTTCATCGTCGCTCCCATGGTCGGCATCTTCCCGGCCTCAGGCGTCGGCAGCGGGGCGGGGACCATCACCGCCAGCCCCTCGGCGGTGATCGCCTCGACCACCCGCCTGCGCGCCTCGAACCTATCCAGCCCCCGCAATTCATCCGGCACAAGGTTCAGCGTGTCGACCTCGGCCTCGGTCGGATTGTACGGCTGCTCCGCAAACCCGACCGGTACGTAGCCCTTCGTCACCAGCCACGACCGCGAGATTGTCTGCGCCATCGCTGCCGCCTCGGCGTAAGGTGCGCAATCGGCCCGCATCGCGCCGCGCGTATCCATCAGCCGGTAGCACGGGATGCCCGCCCGTTTCGCCACCGCGTAGTCGTTGAAGTCATGCGCGCCGGTGATTTTCACGGCGCCCGACCCGAACACGGGGTCGGGATATTCGTCGGTGATGATCGGGATCAGGCGGCGGTGTTCCACCGGCCCCACCGGGATTTCACATAGTTTCCCGATTATTGGTGCATAGCGTTCGTCCGACGGGTGCACCGCGACTGCGCCGTCGCCGAGCATGGTTTCGGGCCTTGTGGTGGCAATGCTGATATAGTCGCGGGTCTCGCGCAGGGTGATCGCGCCATCGGCGTCTTTCTCAACATATTCATAGGTTTCCCCGCCCGCCAGCGGGTACTTGAAGTGCCACATGTGGCCGGGGACTTCGATATTCTCGACCTCCAGATCGGAAATCGCGGTCTCGAAATGCGGGTCCCAGTTCACCAGACGTTTGCCGCGATAGATCAGGCCCTTGTTGTACATGTCCACAAAGACCTTGATCACGGCGTCGTGGAAATTGCCGTCTTCGCCCGCCGGTGCGCCGGGAGCACCTGACATCGTGAATGCGGTGCGGTCCCAGTCGCAGGAGGCACCGAGGTGTTTGAGCTGGTCGAGGATGTGCGCCTCTGACTTGCCCTTTTGCGCCCAGACCTTTTCGAGGAATTTTTCGCGACCCAATTCGCGGCGGGTGGGCTGCTGGGTCAGGGCCAGTTCCCGCTCCACCACCATTTGCGTGGCGATCCCGGCATGGTCGGTGCCGGGCTGCCAGAGCGTATCGAAGCCGCGCATCCTGTGCCAGCGGATCAGGATATCTTGCAGGGTGTTGTTGAAGGCGTGGCCCATGTGCAGGCTGCCGGTGACATTCGGCGGCGGGATCATGATGGAAAAGGGGTCCGCGGGTGTCCCGTCAGCCTTGGGTTTGGCATTGGCCCCGGCGGCAAAGGCGCGTGCGTCCAGCCATTTGGCGGAAATCCGGGCCTCGGCCAGTCTGGGTTGAAACGTCTTTTCCATCGGCATCGGCGTCATTCCTTGTGCTTGGGGCGGGTTCTAGCCTGCCCCAAGCGCAAGGAAAAGCAGTTTGCGCCTCAGCCAAGCCAGGCGAGGAAAGGCTGGCCCGCAAGCGCCTGGGCAAAGGTTCCCGCAACCAGCGCCGCATAGCCGATACCTGCGACCGATATGACAAGCCGTGCTCGCGACGGGACAAGGGATTGCGCCAGCACGCCTACCAGGGGCAGACCGTGCAGGGCATGGGTGGCAAGGAAATGCGCCACCCGCAGATCGCCCGCATCGCGCGACCAGCCGAGGATCGCCAGCTGCCGGGTGGAGCTGCCGACGAAATGGGTGCCGTTGGAGGACAAGTAGCCTGCCACGACAAGCGTCAGCACGAAGGTCAGCACCAGCCCCAGCCATACCGAAAGATGCACCGCCGAGGTGAGCCCGGTGCCGCGGTTGCGGGCAACGGCGATCCCAACTCCAAGGCTGCCCGAGGTCAGTAGCACCGCAGAGACGCCTGCCAGAGCATAGGCCATGATCCAGGCTTGAGAGGTGCTGTTGAAATGCGAGGCCACGTTCATGCTGGCGGCGGCACCGAGCCACAGGACTTCGTACAGCACGGCGATGCAGACGACGGCGGTAAAGGCTCGCCAGCGACGTGTTGTACGCAAGGTTGCCGACACATATCGCGCGAAAAACGCCAGCGTGATCAGATAGATCGACAGGGCGTAGTGAAACTTGACCGGTTTCAGCCATGGGCTCTCGCCCTGAAAGATGCGGGTGTCCAGCGCCATGGCGGCATAAAGCGGGATGAGCGCCGCGACGAGGAGCAGGCCAAGGCCCGTGAAAGCCGGGGCGTCGCGCCACATGCGGGACAGATCGACGGAGGCGCGGGGAGAAGAAGTGAGTGTGAAGGTCATGATGCGGCTTTGGCGGCTGAGGCCTTTGCGGCATAGATCGCGCGCAAGGCGGTGAAGGTCAGGAACCCTGCGGGGCCGAAGAGGAAGGTGAGTACGAGGCAGGGCTGGATGAAGACGAAGGGGATGGCTTCGGCGCGGGCGGAGCGGGTGATCCAGGCGCCGACAAAGAGGTCAAAAGCGAGGTAATGAACCCATCCGGCGAGGGCGACCCCGGGAGAGGTGAAAAGAGTCATTACGTCGGGAAGGGAGGAAAACCCACCCTCGGCGTCGGCCCAATGCACGAGGATCAGGGCGGTATAGCCGACCGACAGCAAAAGCGGGATTGCAAGCCCGGCTATGCGGTCAGACCAGCGCGGCGACACGGGGGAGGCAAGCAGGGCAATCCAGCCCAAAAGGGCCAGCGGGTTGGCGATTTGAAACAGGGTGTCGGGGGGCATGAGAACCTCTATCTTGACGATGTCAGGATTATTGGAGGTTTATCTATCCACTGTCAAGATAATTTTGACAGCCGTGCGGCGACAGGTTAAGCAGGGTGCATGACAACAGTGGACAGACCCTATCATCACGGCGATCTGCGCAGCGCGCTGCTTGCGGCGGCCGAAATGGAATTGGCCGAACGCGGGATCGAAGCGTTCTCGCTCAGATCGGTGGCCAAAAGGGCAGGGGTCAGCCACGCGGCCCCCGCGCATCACTTTGGCGATGCGAATGGGCTGTTGACAGCTTTGGCGGTTGAAGGGCACCGCCAGTTTTTGGCCTGTCAACGGCGGCGCGAAGTGGCAGCAGCCGCCGACCCTGCCGCGCAGTTGGTGGCAGCCGGCCTTGGATATGTCGATTTTGCGCATGAGAGGCCGACCTTGTTCCGGCTGATCTTTGCCTCTGCCCGGCCAAAAATGGATGACCCGGATTTGATGGCAGCAGGTGGCGCGTCTTATCAGCATCTGGTCGATCAGGTGACGGCAATAGGTGGCGGACCAGAAGACCTCGTGGCTGCCTGGGCCATGGCACATGGGCTTGCCGATCTGACGATGTCGGGACGGTTCAAGATGATCAGCACGATGGACCGCGCAGCCCAGGATGCAATGATCGCCCGCCTGATCCGCCGCGTCACGCCCGAGGGCATTTGAAGAAATGACCGATCCCAAAGGGTCTCATTTTTGGATTGTGCAAGATCAGCGTGTCGCGATTTTTGTCAGCAATGCTGGGCACAACGGCCTTTGTCGTGATCATCGCGGTCGCGTGGTCTGTGAACGCCCCGCGGCCTTCCTTCAGCGGTGATGTTGCGATTGGCCGTGTTGAAAACACGACAGCGGAACAAGGACCTGTGGCGAGTTTGGCCTGACAACCTGCAAGACCCACATGGCCACCTATACATCTACGCGCACCAGTCGTGCCACGGGGCAGGACGTTCACGGGGATGATGCACTGACATCCAGAACCCCTTGCAAAGGGCAAACGCTGCAGGTGCGCCATCATCGCAAAGCGCCTTTGGTTTACGAGATCGCGCCAGTCCCTGAGAAGGCCAAGGCGACATCGGCAGCCGTTAAACCGCCCTGTCGATCCGCGTACTTAGATGGATCAGGCTCTCGGACGACTTCACCCCCTGCAGGGCACCGATCTGGTCCAGCACATGATCCAGCGACTGGGTATTGGCGGCGGCAATCTGCATCAGCAGGTCAAACCGGCCCGAAGTGGTCACCACCCGCTCCACCTCCGTCATGGTTTTGAGGCGCGCAAGGATCGCGGCTTGGGCCCGAGGTTCGATTGTGACAAGAACCGAGGCGCGCAGCCGTCCCTCGCGCGCCTGTTCGCCCAACTTTAGCGTGTAGCCTGCGATGACGCCGGTCGTCTCAAGCCGTTCCAGCCGCGCCTGGATGGTGGAGCGCGCAACCTTTAGTCGCCGCGCAAGGGTCGCCACCGACATACGCGCATCCGCCCCCAGAAGCCCCAATATGTTGCGATCAAGTTCATCCATGCATATTGTCCGATTTTTCGGTCATTATAACGAGAAAAACATACAGATATACAGTTTTGTTCGGTGAAAATGTATCTCATATGCAGCATCCTCAGTTGCAGGAAAAGGGCGGCTCATACGCACCTGGCCTGGTTTTTAAATAAACCGCGCAGGTGCCGCTATCCCGCTGCAACGGGAAAGGGCTTGCGTCTTGTTGGCAGAAAGGATCACGCCGATGGGACTGTCTAAATGTATCTGGACCAACCCGACCGAGTTCGTCAAAACGCATCGCCCGGAAAACCCCGTGCTGTTTTTCAGTCCGGCGGCCCTGCAATCGGTGGCGCGCCAGTTCCTTGACGGGTTTCCCGGCCTTGTGACCTATGCGGTAAAGTCGAACCCCGGCGAAGAGGTTGTGGAAAACCTGGTCGCGGCGGGCATTCGCGGCTTTGACGTGGCCTCGCCGTTCGAGATGCGGCTGATCCGCCGTTTGGCCCCGGATGCCGCGATGCATTACAACAACCCGGTGCGCGCGCGCCACGAGATCGCGACGGCGGTGGATCTGGGCATCAAGTCCTATTCCGTCGACAGCCGGTCTGAACTGGCCAAGCTGATCGAGATGGTCCCGGCTGAGGGCACGGAAATCACCGTGCGCTTCAAGCTGCCTGTGGCGGGGGCGGCTTACAACTTTGGCGCCAAGTTCGGGGCGACCGCAGATGTCGCGGTTGACCTGTTGAAAACCGTGGCCGAGGCGGGCTTTATCCCGTCGATCACCTTCCATCCGGGCACCCAATGCACCGATCCCAACGCCTGGGGGTCCTACATTCGCGCTGCGGCCGAGATTGCGCGCGATGCAGGCGTCAGGATCGCGCGGCTGAATGTCGGCGGCGGGTTTCCGTCGCACCGGCTGAACGGGGTGATGCCGCAGTTCGACGCGACTTTTTCGCTGATCGACCGGGTGACGACCGAGGCGTTTGGCGTGGATCGCCCGGCGCTTGTCTGCGAGCCGGGGCGCGCGCTGTGTGGCGATGCTTTTGCGCTGGTTTCGCGGATCAAGGCGTTGCGTGACGATACGCACGTGTTCCTGAACGACGGCATCTATGGCTCACTGAATGAGTTGGGCCAGATCGGCGTCATTGACCGGGTCTATGCGATGGACGCCAATGGGGCCCGACGCAAAGGCCGCATCATGCCGCGCATCGTGTTCGGCCCGACCTGCGACTCCGTGGACCGTCTGCCCGGCGATGTGGGGCTGCCCGCCGATATTGCCGAAGAGGATTTCGTGGTCTTCAATGGCATGGGGGCGTATTCGACGGTGACCAACACCCGCTTTAACGGTTTTGGCGAGTTGAGCTATGTCACGGTTCTGGCGCTGGAGCGGTGAAGCCTTTGTGATCACGTAGTTCAAATTCGATGTTCATGGCCCCTTGCCGGATGACCCCGGCAAGGGGCATGCTTTTGCGCTAAGACCGCTGAGACGATCTTTGCGCCTGGGGTCATTTTGGTCGCGGCAAGCAGAGACCCGATCGCAAAGGAGCTGCGCCACGTCCCTGTTGGGTCGCCTGCGCCGCTGGTGGCAGGGTCCCGTCCCGGTCGCCTCGGCCCCTGCCGCCGCCCCTCCGCCCGGGCGCCTGCGCGGTGTTGTCGATCACGTCATCATCCTCGACGGCACCATGTCGACGCTGAGCGATGGGCGCGAAGGCAATTGCGGGCTGATCTACAGGCTCCTGACCGAAGCTGGTCGGCGCTATGACCGCACCGTCTATTACGAGCCCGGTCTGCAGTGGACGGGGTGGCGCGCTCTGCCGGCATTGGCCCAAGGGCGCGGGCTGAACCGGCAGATCCGGCGCGCATATGGTTGGCTTGCCAGCCATTATCGACCGGGGGATCGCATCTACCTGATCGGCTACTCACGCGGCGCGTTCGCTGTGCGGTCGCTGGCCGGCGTGATCGACCGGGTCGGCCTTTTGCGACGCGAAGAGGCGACCGAGCGGGCGGTCAGGCAGGTGTACCGCCATTACCGCCAAGACCCCGGAGGAACCTTTGCGCGCGACTTTGCAATGCGTTTTTGCCACGATGAGGCCCCGATTGCACTCGTCGGGGTGTTTGACACCGTCAAGGCGCTGGGCCTGAGGCTGCCGCTTTTGTGGATGCTGACGGACAAGCGCAATTCGTTTCACAGCCCGGAGCTTGGCCGCAGCATCCTGCGCGGCGCGCAGGCGTTGGCGCTGCATGAGACACGGGCAGTGTTTCAGCCGGTCCTGTGGGACGTGCCGCCCGACCGGTTGGATGCGGTAGAGCAAGTCTGGTTTCGCGGCGCGCATGGCGATGTCGGCGGCCATATCGGCATGGTCCAGGTGGCACGTCCGCTGGCCAATCTGCCGCTGGTCTGGATGCTGGACCGCGCAGGTGCGGCAGGGTTGCGGCTGCCCGATGGCTGGCAGGCGCGATATCCTTGCGATGCCGCGGCCCCGATGGTGGGGACATGGCGCGGCTGGGGGGGCGTCTTTTTGTTGCGCGGCCGCCGGATCGTCGGGCGCGATCCGTCCGAACGCGTGCATCCCTCGGCTGGCGGGTCGGCGCGCGACGCGCCGGTCGCTTCGGACTTTTCAGTGGCGTCGGGAAAAGGTTAGGCTGCGGCCTGACATCCCCGAGGAATTCTTGATGCGTCCTGTCACCGTTGCCGCCACGCAATTTGCCTGCATGTGGGAGCTGCCCGCAAATGCCGACCGGGCCGAGGCGCTGGTCCGCCAGGCAGCGGGTCAGGGGGCCGAGGTCGTGCTGGTGCAAGAGCTGTTCGCCGCGCCCTATTTCTGCATCGAGGAACATGCCAGATACCTTGAGCTGGCGCAGCCCATGGTGGGGCATCCGCTGATTGCCCGCTTTGCTTTGCTGGCGCGAGAGCTGGGCGTGGTGTTGCCGTGTTCTTACTTTGAACGCGCAGGGACCGTCTTTTTCAATTCTGTGGCGATGATCGATGCCGATGGCCGGGTGCTGGGAAACTACCGGAAGACGCACATCCCGCAGAACCCCGGCTATGAGGAAAAGTTCTACTTTTCGCCCGGCGACACCGGCTATCGGGTCTGGGAGGCGGCAAAGGGGCGGATCGGGGTCGGCATCTGCTGGGACCAGTGGTTTCCTGAATGCGCGCGCGCGATGGCACTGGGCGGGGCGGAGATGCTGCTTTACCCGACCGCGATCGGGTCGGAGCCTGCGGACCCAAGTTATGACAGCCAGCCGCATTGGGAGATGGTGATGCGGGGCCATGCAGCGGCCAACATTCTGCCGGTGATTGCTGCCAACCGTACGGGGCGCGAAGTGGCGCCCGATGGGCGGGCGGTGACGTTCTACGGCTCAAGCTTTATCGCCGATCAGACCGGCGCGGTGATGGCACGGGCGCAGCGGGACGCCCAAGCGGTGATCATGCATCGTTTTGATCTGGATGCCATCGCGGTGCTGCGCCGGACATGGGGGCTGTTTCGTGACCGGCGGCCAGAGACTTATGGCGCGGTGGCGACACTGGACGGGCGCAGCTAGCGGGCCAGTTTCGTCACCGACCAGATGATCCCGATCAGGATCGGCTGGTGGATAAGGTAGATGATCAGGCTGTGTCGCCCGGGCCAGCCGAGGCGCTGCAAGAGGCGGCCCGAGGGTCGCGCGAGGCGCGGCCATATGCCCTGTGATGTCAGGATTTTTGCCACGGCGATGCCAAAGAGAACCGGGGCGAACCACGGAAAGACCGGCAGGAAATCCGCCGCATAGACGGGGGTGGTGCCGAGGCCCAGCCAGACCAGCCAAGGGCTGCCAAAGGTATCCAGGCGCAGCATTCGGGGCAACGCAAAGACCGCGGCGGACACCATCAGCAGCACGGTTACAGGCCAGCGCAGGACCACCAGACCCAGAAGGCTGCTGACCGCAATGCAATGCAGGATGCCAAAAAAGATGAACTGGTGGCCAAGCGCATACCATGTGGCCGCCGTGATCAGCGCCGCCGCCCCACCGACCTGCGCCAGACGCCACCAGAATTTCGGCCAGCGAATGGCCTGACCATGCGCCAGATAGAGGCTGATCCCGACGAGGAACAGAAAACTGCTGGCCACCACGCGCGAAAAGAACGCCCAACCGCCGGTAAGCGCCGTGCCGGGCGCAACGTAGCCGAATGCTTCAAGATCATAGACGAAATGAAAGGTCGCCATCCCCACCAGCGCTGCCGTGCGCGCGACATCCAAAAGGGCAACCCTGCCGGTGGCCGGGGGCAAGGTGCTTTGGTTGATCATGCGGGCAGCCTGTTCGTCACGCGGTTGCGATGCCACATGACGCAGGGGTCCTCAACGATTGCGCAGGTCCACATAGTCGCGCTTTTGCGGGCCGATATAAAGCTGACGGGGACGGCCGATCTTTTGGTTCTTTTCCGCGATCATCTCTTTCCACTGGCTGATCCAGCCCACGGTGCGCGCAATCGCAAAGATCGGCGTGAACATCGCGGTTGGAAAGCCCATCGCATCCAGAATGATGCCGGAATAGAAATCCACGTTCGGATAGAGCTTTTTCGAGATGAAGTAGTCGTCTTGCAGGGCGATCCGCTCCAACTCCTTGGCGACCTGAAGGGTGGGGTTGTTGTGAATACCCATCAGGTCCAGCACCTCGTCAGCACTTTCCTTCATCACTTTGGCGCGCGGGTCGAAATTCTTGTAGACCCGGTGACCGAAACCCATCAGGCGGACGCCGGAGGATTTGTCCTTGGCCATCTTGATGAATTCGGGGATCCGCTCGACGGTGCCGATCTCGCGCAGCTGTTCAAGCGCCGCCTGATTGGCGCCACCATGCGCAGGCCCCCACAGGCAGGCAATCCCGGCCGCGATACAGGCGAACGGATTTGCCCCTGACGACCCCGCCAGACGCACTGTCGAGGTCGAGGCGTTCTGTTCGTGATCCGCATGCAGCATCATGATGCGGTCCATCGCCTTGCTGAGGATCGGGTTGGCGACATACTCCTCAGCCGGAACCGAGAAGCACATGTGCAGGAAGTTCCCCGAGTAATCCAATGAATTCTTTGGATAAACGAAGGGTTGGCCGATCGAATACTTGTAAGCCATCGCAGCAATTGTCGGCAGTTTGGCGATCATGCGGATCGCTGCCACCTCGCGCTGCCACGGATCGGAGATGTCGGTGCTGTCATGATAAAACGCGGCCATCGCGCCGACCACACCGACCATTGTCGCCATCGGGTGCGCATCACGACGAAAGCCACGGAAAAAGTAGTGCATCTGTTCATGCACCATCGTGTGGTGCGTCACGCGGTTGGTGAAATCGGCAAGCTGCGCATCCGAGGGCAGCTCGCCGTACAAAAGCAGATAGCAGACCTCAAGGTAGCTGGATTTATCCGCCAGCTGATCAATGGGATAACCGCGATACAACAGCTCTCCCTTGTCGCCGTCAATAAAGGTGATGGCGCTTTCGCACGCGGCCGTGGAGGTGAAGCCGGGGTCATAGGTGAACACATCCGCCTCGCCATAAAGCTTGCGGATATCCAGGACATCCGGGCCGATTGTCGGGGACAGCACCGGCAGGTCATAGTCCTTGCCATCCAGGTTCAGCGTCGCTTTTCTGTCAGCCATGGTCTTCCCCCATTCGCGCCCGGATGTGCCGCTGGCAGGCGGCGGGCGGTTGATCCCGTTCGGTCGCCCGATGGCGACCCCATTCCTGCCGATCCGGGGCTGGGCGTCATGCCGCAGCGTCGGTCAGCCTTGCAATCGTCTCGTCCTGACCGATGACCAGCATCATGTCATAGACCGAAGGTGTCACGGTCCGCCCGGCAAGGGCCGCCCGTATCGGTGCCGCCAGTTTGCCGAAACCGACGCCCTGCTCGGCGGCGAACACCGTCAGGATCGGCTCAAGCGCGTCTTTGTTCCAGTCTGCACTTTGCAGGCGCGGCGTCAATGCGCGGATGAGATCACGGCCGGGACTGTCCAGTGATCTGGCCGCTGCTTCATCCGGAAGGACAGGGCGGGCGTTCAGCGCAAAATATGCATTATCAAGGAGTTCAGGGAAAGTCTTGCTGCGTTCCTTGACCGCCGGCATGGCTGCCCGTAGTCGCGCATGCTGACCCGCATCGAGCGGCGGCCGGTGCGCTGCGGCAAGGTATCCGTCAAGTTCATGCAGCAGTGCAGCATCATCCGTCATCGCGATATGATGCCCGCAAGTGTTTTCCAATTTCTTAAAATCCAGCCGTGCCGGCGCGCGGCCGATGCCGTCAAGGTCAAACATCGCAATGGCTTTGTCGGTCGTGAAGATCTCGGCATCACCATGCGCCCAGCCAAGCCGCGTCAGATAATTGCGCATCCCCGCCGCCGGATAGCCCATCGCCTGATACTCTTCGATGCCGGTGGCGCCATGGCGTTTTGACAGTTTTTTGCCGTCCGGCCCGTGGATCAGCGGGATATGCGCCCAGACCGGCACCTCCCAGCCCATCGCGGCATAGACCATCTGCTGGCGTCCGGCATTGTTGAGGTGATCGTCGCCCCGGATCACGTGCGTGACGCCCATGTCGTGATCATCCACCACCACCGCCAACATGTAGGTAGGTGTGCCGTCGGAACGTAACACGATCATGTCGTCGAGGGTTTCATTCTGGATGATGACGCGACCTTGTACCCGATCTTCGATCACTGTCGCGCCGGTCCGAGGTGCTTTCATGCGGATGACGTAAGGCGCGTCGGGGTAGGTTGCGGGATCGGCCTCGCGCCAAGGACTGCGAAAGACCGCGTAACTGGCGTCAGACGCCGCGCGAAAAGCGGCAATTTCTTCGTGCGTTGAAAAGCACTTATAGGCCGTTCCTCGCGTCAGCATCGCGTGTGCCACGTCGGCATGGCGGTCCTTGCGGTCGAACTGGCTGACCACCTCGCCGTCCCAGTCGAGACCAAGCCAGGTCAGCCCGCGCAGGATCGCAGCCGTCGCCTCGGGGGTGGAGCGTTCGCGGTCGGTATCCTCGATCCGGAGCAGGAACTTGCCGCCCCGGCCACGGGCGTAAAGCCAGTTGAAAAGCGCGGTACGCCCGCCGCCGATATGCAGATAACCCGTCGGCGAGGGGGCAAAGCGGGTGACTACGGGGCGGTCGGCAAGGGCGGACATGAGGGGCGTTAACCTTTCAGAAACCAAGATGAAGATAGGGTTGCCTCGTCATAGGCAAGAGCAGGTCGGGAAACAAGGTGACGAGCATTGGGCGGGCGTGGCGCTGGCCGGGTCAGGCGCTGGCCGACATGCAGGGGCACTTGTTCCCCTGGCTCGCGGTGTTTCTGGGCACGGGGATCGCGGTCTGGTTTGCCCTGCCTTGGGAGCCGGGGGTCCCGTTCTATCTGCTGAGCGGTTTCGTCGCGTTCATCGCCGGGTTTGGCGCATTGCGCAGTCCCGAAGCGCTGCGGCCCTTTGCGGCGGCGGGCTTTGCCTTTGCGGTGGGACTGCTTGCGGCGGGCTGGCGCGCCCATGCGGTCGAGGCGCCGATGTTGGGCTTTCGCTATTACGGAGCAATTGAGGGGCGGTTGATCGAGGTTGATCGTTCGCAATCGGATGCGCTGCGCCTGACACTGGATCAGGTGGTGCTGCAAGACGTCTCGCCTGCGCGTACACCTGTCAGGGTGCGGATCTCGCTGCAGGGCGGAAAGGTGCCGGTGACGCCGCCCGTCCCGGGGCAACATCTGATCCTTACCGGGCATCTTTCCGCACCCGAAGGTGCTGTGGAGCCGGGCGGGTTCAACTTTCGCCGGATGGCCTATTTCGACCAGCTGGGCGCGGTCGGCTACACGCGCAATCCGGTCTTGCTGCTGGCCCCCCCCGAGGATGGAGCACAGTGGATCGACCGGCTGCGCACCTATGTGTCCAACGCGATGATGACGGCAGTGCCGGGTGATGCGGGGGCGTTTTCGTCCGGTGTGCTAACCGGCGACCAGTCAGGCCTGTCGCAAGATGCCGTCCGGGCGCTGCGCGATTCGAGCCTGGCACATCTGTTGGCGATTTCGGGCATGAACATGGTGTTCATCGTGGGGTTCGTGTTTTTCCTTCTGCGGTCGGCGATTGCGCTTTGTCCCCCCGTGGTACTGCGGCTGCCGGCCAAAAAGGCCGCGGCGGCGTTGTCGCTGGGGATGGCCTATTTCTACCTGCTGCTATCGGGCGCGAATGTGGCGACCGAGCGCGCCTTTATCATGATCGCGGTGGCGCTGGTGGCCGTGATGATCGACCGGCGGGCAATTACGCTGCGCACGGCGGCGATCTCGGCGATCCTGATCTTGCTGACCAAGCCCGAAAGCCTGGTCGAGGCGGGGTTTCAGATGTCGTTCGCGGCGACGCTTGCGCTGATTGCAGGTTTTGGCGCGTTGGATCGCCAAGTGATGCGCGAACGGATTCCGCGTTGGGCGATCCACGTCTTTACGCTGGTCCTGTCTTCGGTGATCGGAGGAATTGCGACGGCGCCCTTTGCAGCCGCGCATTTCAACCGATTTGCCGATTATGGGTTGCTTGCCAACCTCTTGACCGTGCCGGTCATGGGGGCGATGGTCATGCCGGCGGGGGTCATTGCGGCGTTGCTGGCCCCCTTTGGGCTGGCAGCGCTGCCACTATGGGTGATGGAATTGGGGTCGCGCTGGATCCTGTTCGTGGCGCATTGGATTGCAGGCCTGCAAGGCTCGGTTACGGCCATTCCCGCCCCGGATTCCTGGGCGTTGCCTCTGATCACTTTTGGCGGGCTGGTGCTGATCTTGTGGCGCGGGCGGGTGCGGCTGATCGGGTTGGCCCCGATTGTCGTCGCCTTGGGGCTTTGGGTCGCGGCGGAACGTCCCTTGCTGCTGGTCGCGTCGGATGGGTCGATTGTGGGCCTGGACGGGCCCGAGGGGCGCGCCCTGTCGGTGTCACGGGGCGGCGGGTTTCTGGCACGAACTTGGCTTGAGGATGATGGCGATCTGGCCGATCAGGTCACCGCAGCGGCACGACCGGGCTTTGGGGGGCCAGTGGCGCAGCGCAGCTTTGAGGTGGCGGGAATGCAGGGGATTGCGCTTAGGGGCAAAGGTGGTCTGGCCGCATTGGTGGCCGCCTGCAACACGGCAGATATCGTCATTCTGAACGCGGTTGCCGAGATGCGTCCTGAAGGGTGCCTCTTGCTGGATCAGGGCGTGTTGCGCCAGTCCGGGTCCATCGCGCTGGTGCCAGTGGGGACTGAATTGCGCATCATCGCCGCGCGTCGGACGGGACGAATCTGGTCGGGTCCGGCAATAGCGACAGGGATTTTGCCCGAATGGATTTCGCTAGAAAAGCCGCTTGCGGAGGCATTGGTCGTGACAGGCGAGGCAAAAGCAACGCCGTGATCTGATGGCTGGGCCGGGCGCGCGACACCCGGTATGCAGACAGTATTTCGACAAATGAGACGCCCAAGGCGCTGGACAGCAAGACCGCACATGACGATGACGCGCCCGGTTGAACACGGCAGTGCCGCGTCACGCCCCGGCGGTCACCTCCGGCACCTAGTAGTTGCGGATCAGCCCGACGAGGCGGCCTTGCACCTTGATCAGGTGGTCGGGATAGACGCGGGTTTCATACGCAGGGTTGGCGGCCTCCAGCGCGATCATCCCACCACGACGGCGAAAGCGTTTCAGCGTCGCCTCGTTATCCTCGACGATTGCCACGACGATATCGCCATTTTCCGCCGTCGACTGCTCGCGGATCACGACGACGTCGCCGTCATTGATCCCGGCCTCGATCATGCTGTCGCCCTTGACCTCAAGCGCGTAGTGCTGACCCTTGCCAGACAGCATCGTGCCCGGCACTGAAACATGGTGCGAGATTTCCGAGATCGCCTCGATCGGGACGCCAGCGGCGATGCGACCCATCAGCGGCAGCTCGATCGCATGCGCCACTTCGACCGGAATCGCCGCGCGCGGCGGCGCAACACGGTCGCCAGTGATCACCTTGGGCGAAAAGCCGGGGCGTTCCATCGCCTCGGGCAATTTGATGATTTCCAGGGCGCGCGCGCGATGGGCGAGACGGCGGATGAAGCCGCGCTCCTCCAACGCGGTGATCAGCCGGTGGATGCCGGATTTGGAGCGCAGATCAAGCGCCTCTTTCATCTCGTCAAACGAAGGGGGCACACCGTCCACATCCACGCGGGTGCGAATGAAGTCCAGAAGTTCCAACTGCTTGCGCGTGAGCATGTCCACCCCATCTGCGGTCTGTTGGATTAATGTTCTGCCTGCGTTCTTGGTTTGTGTCAAGTGTATTGCGATTCGGTGTGCCATCGTTCGCCGTCGAAACAATCAAGACCGGGTTAACCCCCCGTCACATGGCCAGATAGTCCACCAGATCGCCCGCCGCGCCGGCCGGCGCATCGACCGGCTGGATCAGCAGTGCATCGGCGGCGGTCAGCACCGACAAAAGTGCGCTGTCCTGATTTTTCATGGGTGTGATCGTCGCGGTTCCGTCCGGCGCGCGTGTCAGGCGGGCCCGCATGTAATGCGCGCGCGGGCCGCCAGCTGGCAGATCGACGGCCAGTCTTGCTTTGCAGATCGGTGTAGTAACGTCTGTCAGGCCAAGCATCCGGCGCAGCATCGGCAACAAAAAAAGCTGCGCGCAGACCACGGCAGAGACGGGGTTGCCGGGCAGGCCCAAGAGTGGCGTGCCCGATCCCATGCGGCCCGCCATCAGCGGTTTTCCCGGGCGCATGGCGATTTTCCAGAACGCACGGTCAAGACCGAGGCTTTGGGCCACGCGACCGACCAGATCGTGGTCCCCAACGGACGCGCCGCCGATCGTGACGATCAGATCGGCTCCGGCGGTCAGGGCAAAGACGGTGCGCAGGCTTTCTTCGGTATCGGCGGCAATCGGCAAAAGGCGCGCGTGCCCCCCGCAAACTTCGACCATCGCTTTGAGCGCGAACGAGTTCGAGCAGAGGATCTGGTCGCGACCGGGATCGGTGCCGGGCATCACCAGTTCGTCCCCGGTGGCCATGATTGCCACGAAGGGTCTTCGGATTACCGGGACGGTCGCGTGGTTCATCGCGGCCAGAAGGGCGAGGTCGGATGGGCGCAAGAGGCGTGGGCTGACCGCGGTGCCGAGGTCGAAGTCCTGGCCCGCCGCGCGGATATGGGTGGGGGGCTCAACGGGTTTTTGCGTGGTGATGGTGCCAGGGCTGGCGATCACGTCCTCTTGCAGCAAGATGCGCGTCGCGCCTTGTGGCACTGGAGCGCCGGTAAAGATGCGGACTGCTTGGCCGGGGCCGAGCGTGCCGTCGAAACGCCGCCCTGCGGCGGCTTCGCCGATGACGGCCAACCTTGTTCCGGGGGACGGATCTCCCGCAAGGGCATAGCCATCCATGGCCGAAGAGGGGAATGGCGGTTGGCGCAGTCTGGCAAAAACGGGTTCGGCGAGAATCCGGCCCACGGCGTCTTGCAAGACGATGGTTTCAGCGGGCAGCGGGGCGACAAGTGCCAGTGCCTTGTCCAGCGCCTCGGCGACCGTGATCATCACGGCGGTACCTCGTAAGTACCAGATTTTCCGCCATCTTTGCGCACGAGGCGGATGGCGCCGATGGTCATGCCCTTTTCGACGGCTTTCAGCATGTCATAGACCGTGAGGGCAGCGACCGTGACAGCGGTCAGCGCCTCCATCTCGACGCCGGTCGGGCCGGTTGTGGCGACGCTCGCGGTGATCCGTACTCCGGGAAGGGTCGGGTCAGCAACAAGATCGACGACGACTTTGCTCAGGGCCAGCGGATGGCAAAGCGGGATGAGGTCGGCGGTGCGCTTGGCGGCCATGATGCCGGCAAGGCGCGCGACGGCCAGAACATCGCCCTTTTTGGCGCTGCCGGTGGTCACATGAGCGAGTGTTTCCGGCTGCATGACGACATGCCCCTCGGCCACGGCGGTCCGTGCGGTATTGGGTTTGCCCGAGACATCGACCATCTGTGCGCGGCCATCGCCGTCGAAATGGGTGAGGCCCGTCATGTGCCGCCCTCGGATCGCAGGGGATGGGCGAGGATGGCCTTGGTTGCGGCCATGACATCCGCTTGCCGCATCAGGCTTTCGCCGATCAAAAAGCAACGCGCACCGTACAGGGCGAGATCGGCGAGGTCTTCGGGCCGGTAAAGGCCGCTTTCGGACACGATTACGCGGTCGGCGGGGACATGGCGGGCAAGTTCGCGGGTGGTGTCGAGGGTGACCTCGAACGTGTGAAGGTTGCGGTTGTTGATGCCGATCAGCGGCGATTTCAGCAAGATCGCGCGGTCCAACTCGGCGCGGTCATGCACCTCGATCAGCACATCCATGCCAAGGCCTACGGCGCAGGCTTCAAGCTCGGCCGCCTGCGCATCCGAAACCGACGCCATGATGATCAGGACGCAGTCGGCATTCAGCGCGCGGGACTCGACGACCTGGTAGGTGTCATAGAGGAAATCCTTGCGCAGGCAGGGCAGGGCGGTGGCGGCGCTGGCGGCCAAAAGGTAGCTGTCGGCCCCCATAAACGATGGCTCATCGGTCAGCACAGACAGGCAGGTGGCCCCCCCGGCTGCATAGGCGCGCGCAAGGGTTGGGGGGTCGAAATCCTTGCGGATCAGACCTTTGGAGGGGCTGGCTTTCTTGATCTCGGCGATCAGGCCATAGCCGGTGGCGGCGGCGTCGCGCAGCGCAGCGGCAAAACCGCGGGGGGGTTGCGCGGCGAGTGCGGCCTCTTCGACCGTCAGGATCGGGCGACCGCGCTTGCGGGCGGCGACTTCGGCAAGCTTGTAGGTCTTGATGCGCTCGAGAATGGTGCTCATGGGCCTTTGCCTAGTCAATTCAGCGCGGAAAGAAAAGCACTCGAAAGGTCAGGCGGCGCTTTGGGTGATGCGCGCCACGGCTGCGAGCTTCGCCTTCGCCGCCCCGGAATCGATGCTTTGCCGTGCGAGACCGACGCCATCTTGCAAGGTGGTGACTTTGTCGGCGACCATCAAGGCGGCGGCAGCATTCAGCAATACGGCGTCCCTGTAGGCCCCGCCAGCGCCGTCCAGAAGTGCGCGGAATGCCACGGCGTTCTCCGCCGGCGTGCCGCCCCTGATCGCCTCGAACGGATGGACGGGCAGGCCGGCCTCTTCGGGATGCACCTCGAACTCGCGGATCTGGCCGCCTTCAAGGGCGACGACTTTGGTGAGGCCCGCGATGGTGATCTCGTCGGTGCCATCGCTGCCATGCACGAGCCAGGCTCTTTCGGACCCCAGCGCGTGCAGAGTTTCGGCCATCGGGCGGATAAGGGCCGCAGAAAACGCACCGGTCAGTTGGCGCTTGACCCCGGCGGGATTGGTCAAGGGCCCGAGGATGTTAAAGATTGTGCGGGTGCCAAGCTCTGCCCGCACTGGCATGACGTGGCGGATCGCCGGGTGGTGCATGGGGGCCATCATGAAGCCGATCCCGGCCTCTGCCAGGCAGCGCTCTACAATATCGGGACCGATCATGACGTTCAGGCCCATTTCGGCAAGCGCATCCGCCGCGCCGGATTTTGACGACAGGTTGCGGTTGCCGTGCTTGGCGACGGGGACGCCGGCACCGGCCACGACAAAGGCCGTCGCGGTGGAGATGTTCAGCGTGCCTTTGCCGTCACCGCCAGTGCCCACGATATCCATCGCCCCCGCAGGCGCACGCACCGCGTTGCATTTGGCGCGCATCACAAAGGCGGCAGCGGCGTATTCATCGACCGTCTCGCCCCGCGTACGCAGCGCCATCAGAAACCCGCCCATCTGCGCGGGGGTGCCGCTGCCGTCGAACAGGACGCCAAACGCGGCTTCTGCCTCGGCGCGGGTCAGGGGACGTGTCGCCGCGACCCCGATCAGGGATTTGAGCGCGTCGCTCATGCGGGCTGCCGCTGGCGGGCGGCGTCGAGGAAATTGCGCAAGAGCTGGTGGCCGTGTTCAGAGGCAATGCTTTCGGGGTGGAACTGCACGCCCTCGATCAGCCGGTCGCGGTGGCGCAGGCCCATGATGGTACCATCCGTGAGGGTTGCCGTGACCTCAAGGCAGTCGGGCAAGGTCGCGGCCTCGACGATGAGCGAGTGATAGCGCGTGGCCTGAAAGGGCGCGGGCAGGCCTGCAAAGATGCCCTTGCCCTGATGGTGAATGGTGCCCATCTTGCCGTGGACGATTTCGTGGCAGAGGATCACCCGCCCCCCGAACGCCTGGCCGATGGTCTGATGGCCGAGGCAGACGCCCAAAAGGGGGATGCGCGCCTCGGCTGCGGCAATCGTCAAAGGCAGGCAAATCCCGGCTTGTGCAGGGTCACACGGGCCTGGTGACAACACGATTGCCTGCGGTGCCATGGCCATTATGGCCTGCACATCCAGCGCGTCGTTGCGCTTTACGACGACATCTGCGCCCAATTCACCCAAATAATGGACCAAATTGTAGGTAAAGCTGTCATAATTGTCGATCAACAGCAGCATCTTGCCGTAGCCTCGCCGGATAGGGGGTGAAGCCGGTTGCGGCTCTTGCTATAGATGGGCAGAGCAGGCGTTGGGCGTCAAGGGGAGAACACCCCGGGTGCCTTGCGTGAAATGGCAGGGAAAACTGCCGCAATCAGGAACGACGGAGGAGCAGGTGATCCGCGGTTTTGCTTCTGGAATTCTGGCCGGTGGCGTGCTGTCTGCCGTCGCGCTGGCGGTGACGTCTCATCTTGCACCACCCGCTGCAGGGCCCGTGCTGACCCCGGCCGTTGTTGCCGAACCGGCTGGCAATGCCGAAACGACACCACCTGCCAAGACCGAGGCAGCCCCCACAACACCGGCTCTGGATGCGCCTGCCGGTGCCGTGACGCCGAAAGCGCCGGCACCGACCGAGCAAGTCGCACCGGCCCCTGATGGGGCCGTCACACCGCCGGACGCCACAGAAAACCCCACCGTCTCGCCCGCGACACCGGACAAAGTGAAGGCTGATGACGTATCTGGCGAAGGAGCGACTGCGCCCGCACCGTCTGGCGCGACGACGACGCCGGTCCCCGCGCAACAGGCCACCAAGGTGGACGACGTGCCAAAGGCAATTGTGCGCGCGGTTGACGCAGCGCCGGCGGAGCCCGCCGCCAAAGACGACACCGCCAAAGACGACACCGCCAACACGACGGCGGCAAATGCGCCATCGCAAACCGCGCCGGTGGTGACCGAGACAGTCGCAAACGACACGGCTGTCGCACTCAAGGCCCCTGACGCGCTGACAGCCGTTGCGCCATTGGCCCCGGTCCCGTCCGCTGACCGCCTACCTGTTGCTGCGGCACCTGCAGAAACGCGCCCGGTCCCTGCGTTGCCGGACACGCTTGCCACGCTCAGCCCGGATCTGGCCCCTGCCGCGCCGGCCGCGCCCGCCGCCCCACCTCGGATCGAAACCGGCACCGCACCAGCGCCTGCAGCCCCGCCGGTCGCGGAGACCGCGCCCCCCGTGCTGGCCGAAACGGTGCCCGCGCCGGTCGAACCTTCGGGCCAGGACCCGCTGCCTGGTCTCCTGGTCGAGGCCGACCCGCCCGTGATTGACGCGCCGCCCGCGTCACCGCAAGAGCCCGAGCCGCGGATCTTGACCGAAGATGCGCCCTTGGCAGACGAGAATGCGGCCACGCTGGACGCATCACCACGCCTGAGCGGCGAGGTTGACGGCGTTGTGACCGGGCGTCTGCCACGGATCGGTGACACCGTGGACCCCACCGCGGTTACTGGCGATCCGGCATCGCCGGGGGATGCCACGCCGTTGGTCCGTTTTGCCCGCGCGTTTGAGAACCCTGACCAGAAACCGGTCTTCAGCATCATCCTCATCGATAGCGGCGCCGCTGATCTGGATCGCAAGTCTCTGGCAGAGCTGCCATTTCCTGTCAGCTTTGCGATCGATCCGCTGGATCCCGCGGCGGCGGATCATGCCGCAATCTATCGCGCCGCCGGGCAAGAAGTGTTGATGCTGGCCACAGGTATCCCCAAAGGTGCGACGGCTTCTGATCTTGAGGTCAGCTTTGCGGCTCTGTCCGAACGGCTGCCGGAGGCGGTCGCGGTGCTGGAGCAGGTCGATCCGGTGTTTCAGGACAATCGCCCACTTGCGACACAGATCGTGCCGATCCTGGCGGCGCAGGGGCGCGGCCTTGTCACATGGGACGCGGGTCTGAACGCCGCCGATCAGGTGGCGCGGCGCGAAGGGTTGCCGTCGGTCATGGCCTTTCGCAGCCTCGACTCCGCGCAGGAGTCGGTCGAAACCGTGCGCCGCTATCTGGACCGCGCAGCGTTTCGCGCAGCACAAGAGGGCCGCGTCGTGGTCATCGGACAAACCCGCCCGGAAACGATTCAGGCGCTGATTGCATGGGGGCTGGAAGGGCGGTCTGCCACGATAATCCTGGCCCCGATCACGGCAGCATTGTCAGTGAACTGACCCGGTCTAGCTGTTGCCGCGCCCTGCAAACCGTCCCGCATCTTGGGCAGCCCGGCGCAAGGCGTTGGATTTGTTGACGGTTTCTTGATATTCGGCCTCGGGATCGCTGTCATAGACAACGCCGCCCCCGGCCTGGATATAGAGAATCTCGTCCTTCAGCACGGCGGTGCGCAGGGCAATGCAGAAATCCATCTCGCCGTTGGCGGCAAAATAGCCCACGCCGCCGCCATAAACGCCGCGCTTTTCGGGCTCCAGCTCGTCAATGATCTGCATGGCACGGACCTTTGGCGCGCCCGACACGGTGCCTGCGGGAAGGCCCGCGAGCAGGGCCGACAGCGCATCCTCGCCCTCGGCAATCTCGCCGACGACGTTTGAGACGATGTGCATGACGTGGGAATAGCGTTCGATGATGAACTGTTCGGTCGCACGTACGGTGCCGACGCGGGCGACGCGACCGACGTCGTTGCGGCCAAGGTCCAACAGCATCAGATGCTCGGCCAGTTCCTTTTGGTCGGCCAGCAGATCCGCCTCCAGCGCGCGATCCTCTTCGGGGGTGGCGCCGCGTTTTCGGGTGCCCGCGATGGGGCGGATCGTCACCTCGCCATCGCGCAGGCGGACGAGGATTTCCGGGCTCGCACCGATGACCTGAAAGCCGCCAAAGTTGAAAAAGAACATGAACGGTGAGGGATTGGTGCGCCGCAACGATCGATAAAGCGCGAAAGGTGCAAGCCGGAAATCCAACGCCCAGCGTTGGGATGGGACCACCTGAAAGATGTCACCCGCACGGATGTAGTCCTTGGCCTTTTCGACGGCTGCCTTGTAGCCTTGGTGCGTAAAGTTTGAGCGCGGCGCGCCAACTGTTGCCGCTTCACCCAGATCCCGGGCCACGGCCGGGGCGCGGTCAAGGTCGCGCAAGGCGTCCATCACACGCTCCGCCGCCTGTGCGTAGGCCGCGCGTGCCGACAGACCCGACGCAGCCCAAGCCGGGGCGACGATCGTGACCTCGCCCTTGACGCCGTCCAGCACCGCCACGACCGAAGGGCGCAGCATTACTGCATCCGGCACCCCCAAAGGATCGGGATTCACGTCCGGCAGATGTTCGACAAGCCGGATCATGTCATAGCCGAGATAACCGAAAAGACCGACCGCGACGGGCGGCAGGTCGTCGGGCATTGCAACTCGGCTTTCGGCGATCAGCGCACGCAGGGTGTCCAGCGGATGGCCGTCGAGCGGGGCAAACGCTGCGGGATCAAAGCGCGCCTCGCGGTTGATGCGGCTGGTGCCATTCCGGCATTGCCAGATCAGGTCGGGCTTCATCCCCACGACGGAATAGCGGCCCCTTATCTCGCCGCCGGTAACGCTTTCAAGCATGAAGGTGTCGCTGCGCGCCTCGGCCAGTTTCAGCATCAGGCTCACGGGTGTATCGAGGTCGGCCGCAAGTCGCGCCCAGACCACCTGATTGGCCCCGGCGGCCCAGCCAGCCTCAAACGCGTCGAAAGAGGGGCTGAGCTGCATCGGCTTTCCCTAGGGCATCTGGTTCTTGACGGCGCTGATCGCGCCCTGATCCAGGTGGATCCCGGCCTCGGTCGTAATGGCACTGGTAAAGGCCGCAAAGGCGTCATTTGCGATGGCTTGCTGGACCTGCGCGGCAATGGCCGCCTTGAGAGCCGTGGCCGCCGCATCATCGGTGGCTGCGAGGGTGATCGTATTCAGTTGGACGATGCCGACAAAGCCTGCCTCGTCGATCACCCGCACATCGCCTTTGGCCATCTCGAAAACCGCCGTCATCAGGCCCTGGAGTGCGCTTTCGGTCTGCCCGTCGCGCGCGATTTCGGAGGTCACATCGACGATCCCAAAGCTGCCCAACGACGCGCCGCCGTCAACGGCTGCCTTGATCTCGATGGCGCGGCCAGTAAGCGCCTTGGCGGTTTGATCGGCGATCCAGACCGCCAGAACATCGGCGCGCGCTTCGGCAAAGGGGATCGGCGCGGGCGGGACGATCTCGTCCAGTCGCAGGGCCACCAGCCCGCCATCATCCAGCACGATCATGTCGGTGGTGACGCCTTCTTCGAGTGCGTCGGCGGCGTCACGAAACGCGGCATAACCTGCGATTCCTTCGTCATTGGGGGCGCCATGCGCATAATCGAGGGTTGCAAGCGTCACGCCATCTTCTTTTGCGAGGTCTTCAAGCGCGCCACCGGCTGCGATCATGTCATCCAGTCCCTCGATCCGATCACCAATGGCGCGGCGGGCGGTGTCGATCTGCAAGTCGGTCTGCAGGTCTGCGCGCACCTCGTCGAGCGCGATGTTCTGCGCGGGAAGGATCGCATTCATGCGATAGATCGCAGGGCCGATGGACGATTGCAGCGGGCCCACGACGCCGGGTTCCGTCAATGCAAAAACGCCAGCGCCCGCCGGGCCAAGCTCGGCCTCGCTGACATCGCCAAGGTCGATCGCCTCCAGCGTCAAGCCGCGGTCAGCAACCAACGTCTCGAACGTCTCGCCTGCATCAAGCCGCGCCTTGGCGGCTGTGGCGGCCGCCGCATCAGGATAGACCAGTTGTTCGACGATGCGCTTTTCGGGCGCGACAAACTCGTCGATCCTGCTGTCATAAAGCGCTTTGAGTTTTTCTTCGTCCACCGGCATGGTCGGGGCAAGGGTCTCGGGCAAAAGCGCCGCATAGCTGATCCGCTTGGCCTCGGGCTTGGTGAAATTCGCGATATTCTCGGTGTAGTAGGCGTTCAGCACATCTTCGCTGGGCGCTACCGGCAGCGCCGCGAGATCAGCAGGTGCCAGCCGCAAAAGCGAAAAGCCGCGCCGTTCGGCAATATAGGCGTGAAGCGTGTCGACGACGGGCTTGGGCGCGGTAAAGCCGCCAGAGACGGCACCCTGCAGCAGGCCTCGACCAAGGCTTTCGCGCAGGCGCGATTCAAATTCTGAGGTGTTCAGCCCGTTGCGTGCAAGCGCCTCGGTGTAAAAAGCGCGATCAAACTTTCCTGAGGCGTCATGAAAGCTGGGGATGGCCGCGAGTTCTGTGGCCAGACGCGCATCACCGACCGACAGGCCGATCCGCGCGGTTTCGACATCCAGTGCGGTTTCGTTCACCAGACTTCCCAGCGCCTTGCGGTCGATGCCAAGGGCGGTTGCCTGTTCCATCGTCAGGGCCTGGCCGAATTGCTGCGAAAAGGCGTCCACCTCGGTGCGCAAGGCGCGGGCATAGTCATCGGTGCTGATCGCGCGGCCACCGACCGAACCGATCTTGGTCGTGCTACCGCCAAAGCTGGTGATGCCAAATCCACCAAGGCCGATGATGAGCATGATCAACATCGTCCAGACGGCAAAGCCCTTTGCGGCGCTGGCGCGCTTGGGGTGTTCGGTGGTGCTGTCCTTGGCCATCGCGTCGCCTTTTCGTGCAAAAGTTCGGGCCTGTCTATGCGCAGAGACACGCCGGGGCAAGATCGGCGTGACGCGCGGGGCAACTCATGGATGCCAGGGGCCGAGGCGTGCGAAAAGGGTGGCGATCCCGGCGGCGTCCACATTGGCAAATGCGATGCGGATCTGCGCGCGGCCCTCGACTGACCCCATCGGCTGGAACATCGTGCCGGGCAGCATCAGGATGCTGCAATCGCTTACCAGCCGCTTGCAGACCTGGTCCGAGGGCAGATCGAACGGGTGCGCGACATAGGCGAAGTAGGCGCCGCAGCCCAAAAGCCGCCAGCCCTGAAGGGCGGCAAAACCGCTTGTCATGGCATCGCGGCGGGCGAGGATCTCGAGGCGCTCGTCGGCCACCCAATCGCCCAGATTCTGCATCCCCCAGAGGGCACCGATCTGGCCCAACTGGCTTGGGCAGATGGCGACGGTATCGAGGAATTTCTCCACCTCGGCCAGCCGGGCGACGCTGGCCGTGATGGCGCCGACGCGGTGACCGGTCAGACGGTAGGCCTTGGAGAAACTGTAAAGCTGGATCAGCGTGTCGGCCCAGTCGGGATCGGCAAAAAGGTCATGCGGGCGGCCGCCGGTTTGCAGGGAATGGCGGCTGTCGAAATCGCGGTAAGTCTCATCGACCACCAGCGCAATCCCTTTGGCGCGGGCGAGGGATGCAAAGGCTGTCAGCGTCTCGGCGGGATACTCCACGCCGCCGGGATTGTTGGGGCTGACCAGCACGATGGCACGGGTGCGCGGTGTGATCAGGCGCGCGGCGTCAGCGGCATCGGGCACGAGGCCCTGACCTGTGGGCAGCGCCACGGCGGTGACCGACGACATGTCGAGCCACATCTTGTGGTTGAAGTACCATGGCGTGGGCAAAATGACCTCATCCCCCGGTCCGGCCAGCGTCGACATCACGGCGGTAAAGGCCTGATTGCAGCCTTGGGTGATCGCGACCTGTGCGGCGTCAATCCGGCCGCCATAGGCACGCGACCATTGGGCGGCGATCTCCTCGCGCAATGCAGGCAGGCCCAGGACGGGGCCGTAAAGATGGGCTTGGGGGTCGTTCAGGGCGGCTTCGGCCAAAGCCTGGCGCAGGCCGAGGGGCGGCGAGGCCACCGGGGCGGCTTGGCTGACATTGATCAGCGGGCGGCTTTCGGGAAAGGTCACGCCCAGCATCCAGCGGCGCGCCTCCATCACCGGGGGCGGGTCGGTCGCACGCATCGCGGGGTTCAGAACGAGGGCCATGGCGGGTCCTTTGCGGATCATGCGTTGGGGCGGGCGGTCCGGGGCGATGCAAGTTTCAGCGCACGGTATTCCTGCCAGATGAGCGCGATCATGATCAGGTCAAAAACCGCCAGCATCAACAAGAAGGGGGAGCCGGAATGCACGAATTCATAAAGCTGATAGACCACGAACCCCGCCAACACGACCATGCCCGCAGGATACGCCCACATGACCCGCCGCCAAAGCAACAGGACAATCCCCAGCTTTAACCCGCCATGGAACATCAGATATATGGCGTAGAAATGTTGCGTCCCGATCGGAAACTGCTCAATCGCACGCAGCGTCCAGGTGGCCATCGTGTCGGTCGGGTCTTCGGCGATCTCAAAGTGCGTCAACCAGTAGACCAGCCGTGCCACCATAGCATTGGGCACAAGCAAAAGCCCCAGCCCCGCCAAAGCCTCGGACCCCGTCAGCGCCCCCTTGATGACAAGGCTGGCCTCGAAAAGCCAGTGCAGGACCTTTGCGGTCTTGGGGCGGGTCTGGATTTGCATGAGTATTCGGGGTCAGTCCGTGCCGCGCATCGGTTGCACATATTGCAGCGCCATGTCCCACGGGAAAAAGATCCACGTGTCCTGACTGACCTCGGTGATGTAGCTGTCGACCATCGGCTTGCCAGACGGCTTGGCATAGACGGTCGCGAAATGGGCGCGGGGGTATAACCTGCGCACCAATTCCAGCGTCTTGCCGGTATCGACCAGATCATCGACGATCAGAATACCGGTGCCGTCGCCCATTAGCTCGGCCTGCGGGGATTTGGTGATCTGCGCCTCCATCTGGGACTGGTGGCTGTAGCTTTTGACGCTGATCGTGTCGACGACGCGGACGTCAAGCTCGCGGCTTACGATCATCGCGGGGACAAGGCCGCCACGGGTGATGCCGACGACTGCACGCCACGCCCCGCCGTCGGGACCCTTGCCGTCCAGCCGCCATGCCAGCGCACGGGCATCGCGGTGGATCTGGTCCCAACTGACGTGAAACCCTTTTTCATGCGGCAGGCGGTCGTTCATGGCAGGCTCCCTCAGGTGGCAGCGATCTTGATCCCGAGCAGGCCCAGCAGACCGCCAAAGGTACGGTCGATCACGGGCTTCGCTCCGGTATAGGCGCGGCGGGTGGTGTCGAGCGAGAAGATCCGGGCGACGATGGTATTCCAGCCGGTCTCGACGGTGAAAAGATAGCTCAGCAGCGCCACAAGCACCAAATTGGGCGTGCCGGGTGGGACCGTGCCGATGAAGATGGCGCTGAGAAGAACGGCGGGTTTGGGGTTCGACAACTGGGTCAA
This sequence comes from Rhodobacterales bacterium, assembly GCA_031378845.1. GTDB lineage: Bacteria > Pseudomonadota > Alphaproteobacteria > Rhodobacterales > Rhodobacteraceae > JAJNPS01. The sequence goes on along the minus strand of JANNES010000017.1, from coordinate 27,549 downwards.
CAGGCCAAGCCGGAAAGCCGAGACTGCCGAACGCGGCGGGGCGCCGGTCATATCTTGCAAGGGTTCGGCAGCGTCACGCCACATGCCGTAGGCCATCCAGACAAGGTAGAGGCCCCCCGCGATCTTGAACACCCAGAGAAGCGTTGGCGCCACTTCGAAGATCACAGCAAGCCCACTGAGCGCCAAAACCGCCCAGAAGACCGCGCCCGCCCCGATGCCGAGCGACAGAAAGAACCCCGTGCGCAGGCCTTCGCTGACGCCGGTACGGGCCGACATCAGCACCGCCGGTCCGGGGCTGACCGCGCCCATCGTCAAAAGGCCCGCCACCGCCAGGAACGCCGCGAGACTCATTGCCCGGCCTCTTTCTTGCCGGTCACCACGTCGATATCAGGCGCATCCACCGCCTTCATGCCAACGACGTGGTAGCCCGCATCGACATGCAGGTTTTCGCCGGTGGTGCCCGAGCCGAGGTCCGACAAAAGGTAAAGCGACGCTTTGCCGACCTCTTCTTGGGTCACGTTGCGGCGCAGCGGCGAGTTCAACTCGTTCCACTTCATGATATAGCGGAAATCGCCGATGCCGGACGCGGCAAGCGTCTTGATCGGCCCGGCCGAGATCGCGTTGACGCGAATGCCGTCCTTGCCCAGATCCTCTGCGAGGTACTTGACGGAAGCCTCAAGTCCCGCCTTGGCAATGCCCATCACGTTGTAGTGCGGCATGACCTTTTCCGCCCCGTAATAGGTCAGCGTCAGCAGGCTTCCCCCATCGGGCATCATGGCGGCGGCACGCTGGCAAACCGCCGTAAAGGAATAGACCGAGATATCCATCGTCATCAGGAAATTCGCGCGGGAGGTATCAACATAGCGGCCGCGCAATTCGTTCTTGTCCGAAAAGCCGATTGCATGGACCAGAAAGTCGATCTTGCCCCAGAGCGCCGCGAGCCGGGCAAAAAGCGCGTCCATCGACGCCTCGTCGCCGACATCGCATTCCACGAATTCCGTCATCCCGATGCTTGCGGCCAGTGGCTCCACCCGCTTTTTCAGCGCCTCACCCTGATAGGAAAAGGCGATCTCGGCGCCTTGGGCTGCGATGGCTTGAGCGATGCCCCAGGCAATGGATTTGTCATTGGCCAGTCCCATGATGAGACCCCGCTTGCCTGCCATCAGTCCGGTTGACATTCGCTGACCCTCACCCATCCTTGTGCGCCTAGGGAAACGTGTAGGCGAAGAGCGGGGCCGCATCAAGGTGCGGGTCCCGTTGGCCTCGGAAGGATTGAAAGCGATGGACCGAGACGGCATTTTTGCTGGGGATGACCCCTTTCAGATCGCCCGCGCGTGGCTGGCCGAGGCAGAGCGGGTTGAGCCCAATGACCCCGACGCTATCGCGCTGGCGACGGTCGACGCGAACGGGATGCCGAATGCGCGCATGGTCCTGTTGCGGGAAATTGAGGAATCAGCCTTTGTATTTTACACCAATTATGGGTCTGCTAAGGGCCGGGAGATCGCCGCCAGCGGCAAAGCCGCCTTTGTTCTGCACTGGAAATCACTGCGCCGCCAAATTCGCGTGCGCGGGCTTACCAGCCGCGAGGAGGGGCCCCAGGCTGACGCCTATTACGCCAGCCGCAGTCTGAAATCGCGCCTTGGCGCGTGGGCCTCGGAGCAATCGTCGCCATTGTCGGGACGCGCCGTTTTGATGGCCGAAGTGGCAAAAGTGACCGCTCAACACGGTTTGAATCCACCGCGCCCGCCATTCTGGGGCGGAATTCGCATCACACCGCTGCAAATCGAGTTTTGGGCCGATGGCGCATTCAGGTTGCATGACCGGTTTTGCTGGCAACGTCCGGATTCTGGTGCCAGTTGGCAAATTGAGCGCCTGAACCCCTGACCTCGTGTGACCGTGCATGTCAGTTTGGTTAAGCATGCCAAAAACAAGTGCGTTTTTCGCTTGAAGGCGATGGTCAAAACGCGGCAAGACTGCAGTTGGGGCTTGTTCTGGGGAAGTGGCTCGCGACATGGAAGACGAAGAAAAGGCCACGCATGTCGTGCATGGCCACGTAAAATGGTTCGATCCCGCCAAGGGATTTGGTTTCATCGTTGCGGATGAAGGGGGTGCAGATATCCTCCTGCATGCCAATGTTCTGCGCAATTTCGGACAAAGCTCGGTTGCAGATGGTGCCGCGATCGTGGTGCGCGTCCAGATGACCCAGCGGGGCGTTCAGGCCGTCTCGGTCGAAGAAATTGCACCGCCCGCGCCGGGCCTGTTTCCCTTGGGCGAAGAAGATGCCCAGCCGGGAGTGGCGGAACTTGCGGCCTTGCCGTTGTTGCCCGCACGGGTAAAATGGTTCGATAAGGGCAAGGGTTTTGGCTTTGCGAATGTCTTTGGCAGCAATGAAGATGTGTTTTTGCATATCGAGGTCCTGCGCTCGTCGGGACTGGCTGATTTGCAGGCTGGCGAAGCCGTATCGCTGAAAGTGGTTGATGGGAAACGTGGTCGCATGGCCGTGCAGGTGGTATCATGGGAAGCGGCAGCGCGGCAAAGCGGAGCCTGATCGCACTTTTGCTGGTTTTCGCGCCCGTGGCGGCGCGCGCCTGCAGCGACGAAAGGCTTGACCTGCGGTGGCAAGACGGCAAGGCAAGCTTGTCCGTCGAGGTGGTGGATGACCCCAATGAACGCGCCAAGGGCTTGATGTTCCGAGAGAAAATGGCGCTGTCCGCCGGCATGCTTTTTGTCTACGAGACCCCCCGCCACGCCAAATTCTGGATGAAGAACACGCTGATCCCGCTGGACATGATCTTTGCGGATGCCACAGGCACGGTGACGCGCGTGCATGCCAACGCGGTTCCGGGGGATCGCTCATCGATCGATGGCGGTGAAGGGGTTCAATACATTCTGGAGGTGAACGGCGGTCTGGCCAGACGCATGGGCATCGTGCCGGGGGCACAGATGCGCCATCCCTCCATCACGCAGGCAGACGCCGCCTGGTCCTGCAACGAGTAACCCTTTTCTTTGCCGCGCCATCCTTGTAAGCAGCACGCGTCGGGGCGTAGCGCAGCCTGGTAGCGCGACGGTTTTGGGTACCGTAGGTCGGAAGTTCGAATCTTCTCGCCCCGACCATCTGAACAACAGGCCATCACGGCGCGTATGTGGTACGCTCTCAGCCGCCGGTATGGCTCATATGGCGCGAGACCTGCCCTGTCACGGCTTGTCGTCCATAATCGAAGTCATGTCCCTTGGGCTTGCCCGCGATGGCGCGGCGAATGGCGGTCTCAAGCAGGCCGTCATCGGTGCTGGCACGCAAGGGCGCACGCAGGTCGGCCATATCTTCCTGGCCAAGGCACATGTACAACTCACCCGTACAGGTCAGCCGGACGCGGTTGCAGCTTTCGCAGAAATTGTGGCTGAGCGGGGTGATGAAGCCGATCTTCTGGCCGGTGTCTGCCAGACTTACATAGCGCGCAGGCCCCCCGGTGCGCTGATCAAGGTCTGTCAGGGCGTGGCGTTCGCTCAGGCGCGCGCGCAGGTCTTTCAGCGACCAGAACTGGTCCAGCCGGTCTGCCCCGCCCATATCGCCCATCGGCATGACCTCGATAAAGGTGAGGTCATGGCCTTCGCGCGCGCTCCAGTCGACCAAGGAAAAAAGCTCATCCTCGTTGACACCTTTCAGCGCGACCGCGTTGATCTTGACGGCCAGACCCGCCGCGCGGGCGGCGGCAATCCCGTTCAATACTTGATCCAGGCGCCCCCAGCGCGTGATCTTTGCGAACTTGGCCGCATCAAGCGTGTCGAGCGAGACATTCACCCGCCGGACCCCGCAAGCCGCCAGTTCAGCAGCGTGGCGCGCCAGTTGCGAGCCGTTGGTCGTCAGCGTCAACTCGTCCAGCGCGCCGGTATCCAGATGGCGCGACATCGCGCGAAAAAATGTCGTGATCCCCTTGCGCACCAAAGGCTCGCCGCCGGTGATGCGCAGCTTGCGCACGCCCATGCGGACAAAGGCGGTGCACATACGGTCGAGTTCTTCCAGCGTCAGGAGTTCGGCTTTGGGCAGAAACGTCATGTTTTCCGACATGCAATAGACGCAGCGGAAATCGCATCGGTCCGTGACCGAGACCCGCAGATAGCTGATCGCGCGGGCATAGGGGTCGATCAGCGGGGGGACAGGCATGTTTGTCATCGGTCGGCCTTACAATGCGCATCGCCATGGTAGGAAACGGCTGGTTGCAGCACAAGAAAGAACTCCGTGATTGCATGGCGCGATGTGCCCCCCTAAGCTTGGCCCATGATCAGATTTACGCTTCTTTTGGTGCTTGCCGCGTTCGCGCTCGGTGGTTGTGGTGCGCTGAACCGGGTTCGTGGTGTTCCTGACAGCAATCCTGCGCCGGGCGTTTCGCCGCCAAACGAGATCGCAACTGAGATTGCCCCTGCGGTCGAGACCAGCGCCTTGCCGGGCGCGCAAAGTGCCGCGGCGCTGGACCAGACCACCGAAGCCGAACGCGCCGCAGCCGTTGCAGCCCCTGCAGTTGCGGCGCAACGAGAGTTGGGCCGCATAGTGGTCGGCCTTGGGCCTGTCACCGAACAGGGGTTCTGGTTGAAATCCGCGCTTGTGACGGCACCCGCAAAGGGGCGCGTGGTCACGGCAACCGGTGCGTCGGTGGCGGTCGATCTTTTGCCCAGCGAGGGCGGGGCGCTGTTGTCGCTGGCGGCGTTCCGGGCGCTGGAACTCAGCCTGACCGAACTGCCTGAGGTCATCGTCTACGCCAACTGAGATCCTGCGGCAGCTTTTGGTTTTCCCCAGATTGCGGCATCGTCAGAGCCGTTGTTGTGCGCCATGTTGCGCCAACCGGCTTTTGGTGGAAAGTGTGGCAGGCGACTTAGGGCTGGTTGTGGAGGCACCAAATGACACCTGCTACCGTGGCGCAATTGCGTGCCGACACCCCTGCTTGCAACGACATCGTGCATTTCAACAACGCCGGATCGTCCCTGATGCCGGACCCGGTCTACCTTGCGATGACGCGCTATCTGGAGGCAGAGCGGCGCATGGGCGGTTACGAGGCCGAAGCCGCGCATGCCGACGTGCTGGCGCGTTTCTATACGGCTTTTGCGGTGTTGATCGGGGCGGCACCCGATGAAATCGCCTATCAGGAAAGCGCGACGCGCGCCTGGGACATGGTCTTTTACGGCCTGCGCTGGCTGCCGGGTGATGAGGTCATCATCCATGTGTCTGACTATGTGTCCAACACGCTGTCGCTGATGCAGATGGTGGCGCGCAAGGGGATCGTGGTGCGCCAATGTCCTTCGGATGTGCATGGGCAGATCGATGTGACGGCACTTGCGGCGATGGTCGGCGGGCGCACGCGTCTTATCTCTTTGTCACATATCCCGACCCAAGGCGGGATCGTGCAACCTGCAGCCGATGTGGGGCGCGTGGCACGCATGGCGGGGGTGCCGTTCCTGCTGGACGCCTGCCAGAGCCTGGGGCAAGTGCAGGTGAATGTGGACGAAATCCGGTGCGATTTTCTTACCGGCACCGGGCGAAAGTTTCTGCGCGGGCCGCGCGGAACAGGTGTTCTATATGTGCGGCGCGCGGCGCTGGATATGTTGGATCCCCCCTTTGTGGATGGGCATTCGGCATCGGTGGCGGGCGATGGGATCCACTGGGAAGCAGGCGCGCGGCGATTCGAGGCGTTCGAGCAGAACGTTGCCGGAAAGGCGGGGCTGGCGGCGGCGGTCGACTACGCACTGTTATTCGGGATGGCGGCAATCGAGGCGCGGCTGGTCGGATTGGCGGCGGAATTACGTCATGAATTGAGTAGTTTGCCCGGCGTGACCGTGCGCGATCAGGGCCTGCGCAAGGGCGGCATCGTGACATTCACCCGCGCAGGCATTGCGTCAGAGCATTTGTCCAAGCGGTTGCAGGCGCAAGGAATGAACACCTCGGTATCGAAAGCACACTGGGCGCCGCGCGATTTTGCAGCGCGCAATTTGCCCGAGATGGTTCGCGCCTCGGTGCATGCCTATAACAGCCAAGATGAGGTCGCGCGGTTCGTGGCGGCTGTCGCGGCTGCGTGAATTTCTGACCTGGTTCAGAGGGATGGATGCTGGCCGGGGTTGTCCTTGGCCCGGCGTGCAGCGCGATGTGGTCTGTGACCGGAAGTCTTGGCACCGCCGAATGGTCAAAGCCGGTCACCAGAGCAGCCCGGTAAACAATTGCTTGCAGCGCGTCGTGTCATGGTCCTGTTACAAATAGTATACCTAGCTGTCATGCGCGGCCCCTAACTCACGATTGCGGCCGACTCAGGGTTGGCCCCTTTCTTTGAGGAGTGTTCCATGAAAGCTGTAAAATTCTCTGTCAGTGCCTTGGCGATCGCCGCGGCAGGGACGATGGCGCAGGCCCGCGATCAGGTGCAAGTCACCGGCTCGTCGACCGTGCTGCCATATGCCACGATCGTTGCCGAAGCGTTCGGCGAAAACTTTGACTTCCCCTCGCCCGTCGTCGAAGGCGGCGGTTCGGGCGCGGGCCGTAAAAAGCTGTGCGAAGGGGTTGGCGAAAACACCGTCGACATCGCCAATTCGTCCTCGCGCATTTCGCAGTCGGACATTGATCTGTGCAAGACCAATGGCGTCGAAGAGATCATGGAAGTGCGCATCGGCTATGACGGCATCGTGTTCGCCTCGGCGGCTGATGGTGCCGAATTCGCGATGACCCCGGCTGCCGTTTACGGCGCGCTGGCCGCCAAAGTTGCCAAGGACGGCGCCATCGTCGATAACGCCGCCGCAATGTGGTCGGATGTCGATGCAAGCTTTCCCGCCCAGCCGATCCTTGCCTTCATCCCCGGTACCAAGCACGGCACGCGTGAAGTGTTCGACACCAAAGTGATCGTCGAAGGCTGCAAGGCTTCGGGCGCATATGATCTGTTCCTGGCCGCAGCGACCGGCGCTGACGACAAGGAAAAGGCTGCCAACGCGACCAAGGCCTGCAACGAGCTGCGCACCGACGGCAAGTCGGTCGACATCGACGGCGACTACACCGAGACGCTGGCGCGTCTGGATGCCGACAAGACCGCCGTTGGCGTGTTCGGTCTGTCCTTTTACGAAAACAACACCGACAAGCTGCGTGTTGCCACGATGGACGGCATTGTTCCCACGACCGAGTCGATTTCCAAAGGGGAATACCCGGTATCACGTCCGCTCTACTTCTACGTCAAAAAGGCGCATATCGGCGTGATCCCCGGCCTGAAAGAGTATGTCGAGTTCTTTGTGTCGAACGATATGGCCGGGCCCGATGGCCCGCTGGCTGCCTACGGGCTGGTGTCCGACCCGGAACTGGCAGCGACGCAAGCCGCCGTTGCCGCCGAGACCGCGATGGGTCCGCTGGAATAAGCAGTTGCCGGGGCGGCACCGCAAGGCGCCGCCCCACCTTCCTTCAGTCTTGCGGACGGGATAGCCGATGTCGGTCCTTTTTCTCCTCGTCGTCGTTCTCGTGCTGGCCGGTGCAGCATTTGTCTTGTGCCGTCAGCGCGTGATGGCCTCGGTCCAAGGCAACCCGCGCGAATTGCATTCCTTGCCGCTCTATTATGGCTGGCATGGTGCCATCATGGTGATGTTGCCTGCCTTTCTGGGGCTTGTGGTTTGGGTGATCCTGCAACCCATCCTTGTGGAAAGCCGGATCGCGTCGATCCTGCCTGCGGACATGATGGCCGAAGGTGGCTCGATGGAACTGGTGATGACGGACGTGCGCCGGGTCGCGGGTGGGCTGGATGTGGCCGTTGCCCAAGGGGCGATGTCCCAAGAAGACGCGGGCATGATCCGCGCCGAATCCACCAATGTCCGTGAAAAACTGGCCGAGGTGGGCGTGGCCCTGGGCTCGGAAGTTTCCGGCGAAGTCCTTGCGGCGGCGCAAGAGTATCGCGTGCTGACAAGCTGGGGTGCGTTGGGCCGCACCCTGCTGGCGCTGGTGCTGGCAATCGGCGGGTTTGCCTATGCGATCATGGTGACCCACAAGGATTTTCGGGCCCGCAACCGGGTGGAGCAGGTCATCCAGGGTCTGCTGATTGCTGCCTCATCCATCGCCATCCTGACGACGGTCGGCATCGTCTATTCGCTGCTGAACGAGACGGTCAACTTTTTCCGGATGTATCCGGCCAAGGATTTCTTCCTCAGCCTGACGTGGTCGCCAAACTTTCGCGGCGGCTCCGACCTTGGCATCGCGCCGCTGCTTTGGGGCACGTTGTATATCAGCTTTGTGTCGATGCTGGTGTCGGTTCCGGTGGGACTGTTCGCCGCGATCTATCTGGCGGAATATGCCGACAAGCGCGTGCGGTCGTGGATCAAGCCGATGATCGAGATCATCGCAGGCATCCCGTCGGTGGTGTTTGGTCTGTTTGCGCTGGTCACCGTCGGCCCGATGTTGCGCGACTACTTTGCGCAACCGTTGGGTCTGGGCGATAGCGGGGCATCTGTAATGACCGCAGGGATTGTGATCGGGATCATGAATATCCCCTTTATCTCGTCGCTGTCGGACGACATCATCAATGCGGTGCCGCAATCGATGCGCGACGGCAGCCTTGGCATCGGCGCGACCAAATCCGAAACGATCCGGCAGGTCGTGCTGCCTGCCGCCCTGCCGGGGATTGTTGGCGCGATCCTGATGGCCGCCAGCCGCGCCATCGGCGAGACGATGATCGTGGTGATGGGGGCAGGGGCTGCGGCCAAGCTGAGCCTCAACCCCTTCGAAGCGATGACAACGATCACGGTCAAGATCGTGGGCCAGTTGACCGGCGACACCGACTTTGCCTCGCCCGAGACGCTGGTGGCGTTTGCGCTGGGCATGAGCCTGTTCTTTATCACGCTGGGGCTGAACGTCTTTGCCTTGTGGGTGGTGCGCAAGTATCGGGAGCAATACGAATGACCGACGCCACGGCCTCCGGGGCAGCGATGCCTGCGCGCCCGAAATCCTCGTTGCTTGAGCAGACCAAACTCATGCGCAGGCGCAATGCATCCGAAGCCCGGTTCAAGGCTTACGGCATCGGGGCCATCGCGCTGAGCCTGTCGATGCTGGCGATCATGCTCTGGACGATCATCGGCGACGGGGTGTCGTCGTTCTTTCAGGCCAAGCTCAGCTTTCCGACGACGCTGACGGCTGAAACGCTGGACCCGCAAGGGAACCGCAACCGCGACGAGATGAGCAAAGTGACCACGGTCGGGTATTCCAAGGTCCTGGTCGCGGCGTTCCTCGCCGAGTTGGAGAAAAAGGGAATTGTCGCCGAGGGCGTGTCCGACAAGGACGTGGCCGAAATGATCTCGAAGGACGCGGCGGGTGATCTGCGCGCGGCCGTACTGGCCAATCCAGAGATGGTGGGGACGACCATCGATGCGACCGTCTTGGCGACGGGGCGGATCGACGGCTACCTCAAGGGCCGCGTCACCCTACAGACCGCCGAGCGTGACAGCAACGTGACGCCCCAACAGCTTGTCCTTGCCGACAAGTTGCAAGCGGCAGGTCTGCTGGCCTCGTCGTTCAACTGGGCGTTCCTCACCAATCCGGATGCGTCTGACCAGCGACCCGAGGCTGCTGGACTGGGGGTTGCGATCATCGGATCGGCCTACATGATGCTGATGGTCTTGATCATGACGGTTCCGGTCGGGGTTGCGACGTCGATCTATCTGGAGGAGTTCGCGCCCAAGAACCGCTGGACGGATCTGATCGAGGTCAATATCTCGAACCTCGCTGCGGTGCCGTCGATTGTCTACGGGATCCTCGGGTTGGCGTTGTTCATCAACTTTATCGGGCTGCCGCAGTCATCGTCTCTGGTCGGTGCGCTGGTAATGTCGCTGATGACATTGCCGACGATCATCATCGCCACGCGCGCCTCGATCCGTGCCGTGCCGCCGTCGATCCGGGATGCGGCGCTGGGGATCGGTGCCTCCAAGATGCAGACGGTGTTTCACCACATCCTGCCGCTGGCGATGCCCGGCATTCTGACCGGCACGATCCTGGGGCTGGCCTCGGCCTTGGGGGAAACCGCACCCTTGCTGCTGATCGGGATGGTAGCGTTCGTCGACAACTATCCTTCGGCACCGATCGAGGGCTTTCTGGACCCCGCCACGGCCCTGCCGGTGCAGGTGTTCGGCTGGGCGCAGCGGGCTGACCCTGCCTTTATCGAACGATCCAGCGGCGCCATCATCGTGTTGCTGATCTTTCTTGTCATCATGAACGTGGCGGCCATTCTCTTGCGCCGCAAGTTCGAGCGGCGCTGGTAGCCCAGAGGGACCTGAACATGAACGATATGCGAATGGAGAACCGGGTGGACGCGCAGACGGTCAAGATCGAGGCCCGCAAGGCCCAGGTGTTCTATGGCACCAACCATGCGATCAAGGATGTCGATGTCGATATTCTCGACAAGACGGTCACCGCCTTTATCGGGCCGTCGGGCTGTGGCAAGTCCACGTTCCTGCGCTGTCTCAACCGGATGAACGACACCATCCCAAGCTGCCGGGTAGAGGGCAAGATCACCCTGGAAGGCGAGGATATCTATGATGCGCGTGTCGATCCGGTCCAGTTGCGCGCCAAGGTCGGCATGGTGTTCCAAAAACCGAACCCGTTCCCGAAATCGATCTATGACAACGTGGCGTATGGCCCGAAAATCCACGGCCTGACCCGCAACAAGGCGGAACTCGACGAGATCGTGGAAAGCTGCCTGCGAAAGGCGGCGATCTGGAACGAGGTCAAGGACCGTCTGCAGGCGCCGGGAACAGGTCTTTCGGGCGGCCAGCAACAGCGTCTGTGCATCGCGCGCGCCATCGCCACCGGCCCCGAGGTCCTGCTGATGGATGAGCCATGCTCGGCGCTTGACCCGATTGCCACAGCACAGGTCGAGGAACTGATTGACGAGCTGCGCAGCCAGTTTTCGGTCGTGATCGTGACCCACTCGATGCAGCAAGCCGCCCGCGTCAGTCAGAAAACCGCGTTCTTTCACCTTGGCCACCTGGTCGAATACGGCGAGACCGGCCAGATCTTTACCAACCCCAAGGATCCGCGCACGGAATCCTACATTTCCGGCCGGATCGGCTGAGGAGCAGACCATGAATTCCGATCAGCACATCCGCAGCGCCTTTGACCGTGATCTTGAGGCAGTCCAGGCCCTGATCATGAAAATGGGCGGAATGGTCGAAGCGGCGCTCAACGATGCCGCGACGGCCTTGACCCAACGCGACGAGGAACTGGCCGCGCGGGTCCGTGCTGGCGACGCGGCCATCGACGCGCTGGAAGAGCAGGTCCAATCCGAATGCGCCCGTCTGATCGCGTTGCGCTCGCCCACCGCGACCGATTTGCGCACCGTCCTCAGCGTCATGCGCATTGCCTCGAGCCTTGAGCGCTGCGGTGACTATGCCAAGAACCTGGCCAAGCGGGTGTCGGTTCTTGTGACCATGGCCCCTGTGGGCGGCAGTGCCGGGTCGATTTCCCGCATGGCCAAATCGGTGCAGGTCTTGCTGAAGGATGCCCTCGACGCGTTTATCCAGCGCGACGCCGATGCCGCAAGCAACGTGCGCCAAAGCGATCAGGAAATCGACCAGTTCTACAATGCGGTGTTTCGCGAGCTTTTGACCCACATGATGGAAGATCCGCGCAACATCACAGCGGCGATGCATCTGCACTTCATCGCCAAGAACATTGAGCGCGTCGGCGATCATGCAACCGGCATTGCCGAACAGGTGATTTATCTGGTGACCGGCGATATGGCCGAAGGCGACCGGCCCAAGGCAAACTCACTGACGGCTGAGGAGGCCTGACACAAATGGCAGATCGGCATCAACCATCGGTACTGGTCGTCGAGGATGAACCCGCACAACGCGAAGTCTTGGGTTACAACCTTGAGGCCGAGGGGTTCAGCGTGCTCATGGCCGCCAATGGCGAAGAAGCATTGCTGATCGTGAACGAGGCGATGCCCGACATCATCGTCCTGGACTGGATGATGCCCGTGTTGTCGGGGATCGAGGTGTGCCGGCGGCTGAAGATGCGCCCCGAGACCCGCGCTATCCCGATCATCATGCTGTCGGCCCGGTCCGAAGAGGTTGACCGCGTGCGGGGCCTCGAGACGGGTGCAGATGACTATGTGATCAAGCCCTATTCCGTGCTGGAGCTGGTCGCTCGGGTGAAATCGCAGTTGCGCCGGGTACGTCCGTCTCTGGTCGGCACCATGATGCAGTACGAGGATATCCGGCTCGACCCCGAGGCGTACCGCGCCTACCGCGATGAAAACACGCTGAAATTGGGGCCGACGGAATTCCGTCTGCTGGCGGCCTTGATGGAGCGTCCGGGCAAGGTCTGGTCGCGTGATCAATTGCTCGACCGGGTCTGGGGCCGCGACATCTATGTCGATACGCGCACTGTGGATGTGCATGTGGGCCGGTTGCGCAAGGTTCTGTGCCAGTTCGGCGGCGAGGACCCGGTGCGCACCGTGCGCGGGGCTGGCTACGCGCTGGGCTGACCAGCGGTCTCGCGCAGGAAATCAAGGATCGGGCGCAGGACGGCGTCTGCGTCGACCTCGTGAACCAGATGACCGCCCTTTGGCATCAGGTGCAGGCGCGCGTTTGGCATCTGGCCCGCCGCCTCGCGCGAGACACGGGCGGGCACCGCCAGATCATCTTCGGCGGCGATCAGCAAGACCGGCGTGGCAAGGGCCGGCAGGCGCGCTGTCAGGCCGTCCAGTTCCCAGGCCGCCATCATGGCGAGGGTGCCGCCCACGTGGTCGGCGCGGCGCACAAGTTCCAGATATTGCGCGCGGCCGGGGGTGTCGATCTCTGATCCGGTTGATGCCAGAAGCCTGTCGACGGCGGCCGCGTTTCCCCACAGCTTGCTGACGGCTTGCGGGACCAGCGGCAGGGCCGCCAGCATCCGCGCCATCAGGGGAAAGAGAAAGCCCGAGACCCCTTCGAACTTGCCCAAGGCGGCGTTGATGCCGATCACGCCACGCAAAGGCAGCTTGGGCGCGAGGTCCAGGGCGATGGCCGCACCGGCGGAATGTCCGATGATCCAGACAGGGGTGAGGTCCATCGCGGCGCAGAGCGCAACGAGGTCCCTGCTCATCGCGTCCAGCGAAAACCGGGCGCCGGGCCGGGTGCGGGTCAGGCCCTGGCCCGGCAGATCCGGCACGATCAACCGGTAGTCGGGTGCCAAGGCGGGGATCATCTGGCGAAAACTGTGGCCCGAGCCGCCCGCGCCATGAAGCAGCAAGATCACGGGACGCGCGTCGTCGGTTGTTCCGGTGTCTATGACCCACCAATGATGACCCGCAGCACGCACGACACGCGACTGCGCGGCATAAGGCCAGTTTTTTGGTGTGGGAGCGGCCATTCGTCAGTCCCCCAAAGCGCCGGACAGCACAGCGGACAGCCGGTGCGCATCCGCCCTTGGCAGCGCGAGGTACGGCGCCAGCATTTCGCGCGCCAGCGCTTGCAGGGCCGGTTGCGGGCGGGCGGCGGTGTCGATTACTAAGGTCGGCAAGCCGCTGGCGCGGATCACGCGGGCGATGCGCAGGGTGTCGGCTTCGGCTTGTGCGCGGTCGGCTTTTCCGTCCAGTGCGATGTTGCCACGCCCGTCGGTCAGAAGGGCGATGGTGGGCGTCAAGCCCCGCGCGCGCGCCTGCATCGCTGTCGCCATGGCCATTTGCAGGCCCGAGGCAAGCGGCGTGCCACCCCCGCCCGGCATGCCCGCAAGCCTGCGTTTGGTCTGCACCAGCGACCGCGTCGGTGGCAAGATCAGTTCGGCAGTGGTGCCGCGAAACGACAACAGCGCCACATGGTCACGCCGCGAATAGGCCTGCGCCAACAGCAACTCGACCGCGCCCTTGGCTTCGGACAGGCGCGCGAAGGCGGATGAGCCCGAGGCATCGACAGCAAAGACCAGCACCCGGTCCGACATCTCGCGGAACCGTTTGAGTCGGATGTCGGAGGGACGGACCAGCAGGACGGCGTCTGCGTGGCCGCCGGCGGTGCGGCGGATCGGCTGCCACGGGGCGGCCTGACGCAGGGTCGCGACCAGATCGAGACGCGCGCCGGTGCCAAGTTTTCCCGGACGCGACGGCAGGGGGCGACCCCGCCTGTTGCCCGCGCGTTCGAAGCCTGTGCCCGAGGCCCCCTTGGCCGCGCGATTGGCCGCGCCAGCGGCGAGACGCTCCAGAAGGTCGGCGGGAAGGGCGGCGCGCGCGGCCTCGACCAGCACGTCGTCGGGCAGGCGGTCGGGTTCAGGCTCGCCGTTGGCATCGTCGGGGGTGTCGGGTGGCGCATCGGGCGGCGGCGGATCAGGTGCCTCTTGCGGGGCATCGGTCATGGGGGCGGCGCGATGGGCATAGACCGCGACAACGGCGGCGCGCAGGTCGTCGTCATTGACTGCGTCACGCGCATTCAGGGCCGCATGGGCGCGCGCGGCGGCAAGCGCGAAGGTCGGCGCGCGCAAGCTGTCGATGCCAAGCGCGGCTGCGGTCGTGGTCAGGCGGACGAACGCATCGTCGGCAAGGATGACCTTGGGCAATGCAGCCCGCGCTGCAGCAAGGGTCGCAAGATCTAGGTTCAAATCCGCGGTTTCGGACCACGCGACGCCGTCAAGATCGGCGAAAAGTCCCAAGCGGTCCGTCAAGGCAGCGGGCAGGCCCTCATCCGGCTCTGCCGCCTCGTCCAGCGCGATCAGGGGGCCTCTGCCTGCATCCACACCGCCTGCAAGACGCGCGGCCAGTCCTGCGGGACAGCGTTCGGCCATGGTCAGGATCAATGTGCCCGTCCCCGTCAACAGCCCGGCTGTCCGCACTGGATGGCCTGCCACGAGCGTCGCGGTGACGTCGAGGCCGCCGTAAAGCGCGTCATCGCCGATGGTGGGGTGCAGCCGGCGAAGCGGGGCCGGCAGGGCGTCAAAGGCAGTTGTCACGCGGTCTCGGACGGCCCCGGCGCGGGCGCGCAGCCACAACCCGCCAAGCCCTTTTGGATCGACCGCAAGCAGCATCAGCGCCAGTCGTGCGCGCGCCCATGCATCGGGCGGATCGTCGAGTGTGACCTCGCCCGTCAGGGCAGAACCTCTGCCATGATGCGTGCCACGCGTGCGCCGGAACCCGCCTCATCCAAAGGATCGCGCCGCAGCCGGTGGCTGAGCGACATCGGCGCCACGCGGCGCAGATGATCGCGCGCGACGGTGTCGGCGCCTTCAAAGGCCGCGAGGGCCCGGGCGGCGCGCAGCAAGGTCAGCTCTCCGCGCAAGCCGTCAGAGCCAAGCGCAATGCACAGGGCGGCGCAGTCATGCAGCGCGGTGTTGGGGGTTTTCAGGCCTGGCAGGGCGGTGCGTGCGGCGAGGATCTGGTTGCGCAGTTCGGTGTCCTTGCGCCGCCATTTGCGCAGGAAGGCATCGGGCTGGTTTTCGTAGGCATCGCGGCGCTTGATCACCTCGACGCGGGTGTCGATGTCGCGCGGGCTTGTGACCTCCACCGAAAGGCCGAAGCGGTCCAGAAGCTGCGGGCGAAGTTCGCCTTCCTCGGGGTTGCCGGAGCCGACCAGCACGAACCGCGCGGCGTGGCGGATCGACAGGCCGTCGCGTTCGACGACGTTTTCGCCCGATTGCGCCACATCGAGCAAAAGATCGACGATATGATCTTCCAGCAGGTTCACCTCGTCGATGTAAAGATAGCCGCGATTGGCGCGGGCCAGCAGGCCGGGCTCGAACGCCTTTTGGCCGCGCACCAGCGCGCGTTCGATGTCAAGCGCACCGACGACGCGGTCCTCGGTCACGCCCAGCGGCAAGTCGACCACGGGGGTGGGGCGCTTGATGATCCTTGTCAAGGTGACTTCGGCCCAAGGGGGGCACAGGTCAGGCGTGGGGGAATTCACGGGGCAGCCCTCGACAGCCTCGATCTCGGGCAGCAAGGCGGCAAGCGCACGGACGGCGGTCGATTTGCCGGTGCCGCGATCACCAAAGACCAGCACGCCGCCGATGCCGGGATCGACGGCCGTCAGCACCATGGCAAGCTTCATCGCCTCTTGGCCCACGATGGCCGAGAATGGGAAAGGCTGTTTGGTCATGCAGGGGCTTTCTCTTGGGGCCGTGCAGCAAGGGGTGGGCCGCCATTCCAGCGACCCTCGGTCCCCAGAACGCGGAACCGTGCATATAGCTCTTCGGCGAACCAGTTGCCATCGCGGACCGCTTGGATGGCGCGCCCATGCGGGCCGTCCCCGCGCGCGAAATGCGCCATCGCGGCGGCGTCGGGCCAGATCGAGAACGTCACCTGATGCAACAGCGGCACCTCGCCGATGCCGATCTTGAATGCGACATTGGGATCAGACCCGATAACGTCAGAAATACCCCGCACCCGCGCCCAGAATCGCAAGGCGCGCGACGGCTTGATCGTGGCGCGGGTCAGCGCGGCCAGTGCGCGCCCGCCCTGGTCTGCAACAGGACCGGGGGCGGGCAGAAACGGGTTCACGCCCGCCCAGCTGCCGCGTGACGAGACGGGGTCAAGATAGACGGTGAAGCTTTCCACAGCGTGCTTGCGCCAGCGCTGCCAGACCGGGTTGTCGCGGGTGCGGGCACGCGCCGTGTCCTCATCGGGCCAGACCGCGACAATCGACCAGACGGACCAATTGGGGCGCGGCGTGAAGCCTTCGCCGGTTCCTGAACCGCACAGTTTCCAGAACAAGGCGCTGCGTTCGCGGCGCAGCGACAGCCGCGCAAGCCCCATCTGCCCGATCACCCAGAATTTGGCGGACAGGGACTCGAATCGGAAAAAGCTGATGCTGGCGACGGGAATGGGGCTCTCCGACCAATTGCGTGTCAGATAATTCTTACAGTGGAAATCCCAGAACGAAAGGGAAAACTGGGCTTTTGTGCTGCGACATCGGTGTTCGGCAGCGCCGCTTGTAAATTGAAATGGACAGTCTATCATCACGGCATGAGTGATGGATCTTATCTTGCGGAACAGGGGACAGGGGCAGCGTTTGGCGCCCCTGACGCCCGACATGCAGTGGTGATCGGGGCTGGGCTCGGGGGGCTGGCGTCAGCCATGCGCCTTGGCGCAAAGGGCTACCGGGTCACGGTGATTGACCGGCTGGATGTGCCCGGTGGGCGGGGATCGCAGATTACCCAAGGCGGGCACAGGTTCGATCTGGGGCCGACCATCGTCACGGTGCCACAGGGCTTGCGCGATCTTTGGGCGGTCTGTGGGCGGGACTTTGACCGCGACGTGACGCTGACGGCGATGGACCCCTTTTACGAGATCCGCTGGCCCGATGGATCGACCTTTGCCGCGCGGCAAGACGATGCCGCCATGCAGGCCGAAGTCGCGCGGATCAGCCCCAATGACGTGAAGGGCTATGCCAAGTTTCTGCGCGACAGCGAGGCGCGCTATTGGTTCGGCTATCAGGATCTGGGTCGCCGCCCGATGCACAAGTTGTGGGATCTGATCAAGGTTCTGCCCACGTTCGCGATGATGCGGGCGGACAGGTCGGTTTACGCCCATGCTGCCCGAAGGGTCCGCGATGAACGCTTGCGGTTTGCACTGTCGTTCCACCCGCTGTTCATCGGGGGCGATCCGTTCAATGTGACCTCGATGTATATCCTTGTCAGCCATCTTGAGAAGGCCTTTGGCGTGCATTACGCCCAAGGTGGGGTGGCGGCGATCGCCAAGGCCATGGTGCGGGTGATCGAGGATCAGGGCGGGTCGGTGCGGTTCAACACCGAGGTTGACGAGATTGTCGTGGACAAGGGCCGTGCGGCGGGCGTCCGGCTGCTGGGGGGCGAGGTGGTTGCGGCCAGCGTCGTTGTGTCCAACGCCGATGCCGGGCATACCTATGACCGGCTCTTGCGCAACCGGCCCCGGCGGCGCTGGACGTCTGCGCGGCTACAGCGGACGCGCTGGTCCATGGGCCTCTTTGTGTGGTACTTCGGCACCCAAGGCACGCGCGATCTTTGGCCCGATGTTGGCCATCACACCATCGCTGTGGGTCCGCGCTACCGCGAGCACATCAAGGATATCTTCGTCCGGGGCCATCTGGCGGATGACATGAGCCTTTACGTCCATCGGCCCTCGGTCACCGATCCGTCGGTGGCACCTGCGGGAGGGGATACCTTTTATGCACTGTCGCCGGTGCCGCATCTGGGCCATGGCGGCGTCGATTGGGCGACCGAAGCCGAGCCTTACCGGCAGAAGATGCTGAAGGTGCTGGAGGATCGGCTGATGCCGGGGCTGTCCAGCCATGTCACCGAAAGCCTCGTCTTCACACCCGAGACGTTTCGCGACCGGTATCTCTCGCCGTATGGTGCGGGCTTTTCGATCGAGCCGCGCATCCTGCAATCGGCCTGGTTCAGGCCCCACAATGTCAGCGAGGAACTGCCGGGCTTGTATCTTGCCGGTGCGGGCACGCATCCGGGCGCAGGGGTTCCGGGCGTGATCGGGACCGCAGAGGTCTTGTCAAAGCTGGTCCCGGATGCGCCTTTGGGCGCACTGATCCCGATGCCGATGAAGGTTGCCGCCGAGTGATCGCGCCTGCCGACATGGACTGGTGCCGCGATGCGATCCGCACCGGGTCGCTGTCGTTCCACACGGCCTCGCGCCTGCTGCCCGAACGGGTGCGGGCACCGGCGCTGGCGCTGTACGCGTTTTGCCGGATTGCCGATGATGCGGTGGATGAGGGCGACGACAAGGCCGATGCGGTTTTGACGCTGCGCGACCGGCTGGCGCTGGTCTATGAGGGGCGACCGCGCAATGCGCCTGCCGACCGCGCCTTTGCGGGCGTGGTGGAGGCGTTCGAGATACCCGCCGCCTTGCCCGAGGCGCTGCTGGAAGGGCTGGCCTGGGATGCCATCGGGCGGCGGTATGACACACTGTCGGGCGTGCTGGACTATTCCGCGCGGGTGGCGGCGGCGGTGGGGGCGATGATGTGCGTGCTGATGCGCATCCGAAATGCCGATGCCCTGGCGCGGGCCTGCGATCTGGGGCTGGCGATGCAGTTGACCAACATTTCGCGTGATGTGGGTGAGGATGCACGCGCAGGCAGGCTTTATCTGCCACTGGACTGGTTGCGCGAGGGCGGGCTGGCGCCTGAGGCATTTCTGGCCGACCCGCAGCCCACGCCATTGATCCGCAAATCGGTGGCGCGGCTTTTGGTCGAGGCAGATCGACTTTATCAGCGCGCTCAGGCCGGCGTTCCTGCGTTGCCACGTGCCTGCCGTCCGGGCATTTATGCCGCGCGGTTCATCTATGACGGTATCGGGGCGGAGGTCCGGCGTGCGGGCTTTGACAGCATCACGCAGCGCGCGCGCACCACCAGATCGCAAAAGATGGGCTGGCTGGCGCTGTCAATGATCCGCTCGGGCGTCTCGCTTGCAATGCCACGTCCGGCGGTTCTGCACGCGGCACCGGCGCGAGAGGTCGCGTTTTTGGTGTCGGCCGCTGCCCGTCAGCCAGCACGACGCCAGCGCAGTGACACGCTTTTGCAAGTTCTTGCCCAGCTTGAGGCGCGCGACCGTGCTTTGCCCAGCCGCTAGGTGGACTGCGACGCTTGCGATTTGTGGCAAAGCAGTGCATCGCCCTTATCCAGAGCAATGACGATCCAACGATTGGGGCGCTGCAACCTATGGATATGCTGGTATTCGGGACGTTCCTTGTGGCATGTGGCGGCGCTGCGGCGTCGGGCGCGTTGTTCGGGCCGGGGGCCTGGTACAAGGCCTTGGTTCGACCCAGCTGGACGCCGCCCGACTGGGTATTTCCGGTAGTCTGGACGACGCTTTACCTCTTGATGGCGGCGGCGGCGGCGCGGGTGCATGCGCTGCCGGGCGCCGGGGTCGCAATGGGGCTGTGGGCCGCGCAGATCGCCGTCAACACGCTGTGGTCGCCGGTGTTTTTCGGACAGCGCCGGATTGTGGCAGGCATGTGGGTGCTGGTGGCGCTGTGGATTCTGGTGGCGCTGACGATGGTCGCGATGTTCCGGCTGGACCTGATCGCGGGGCTGTTATTCGCGCTCTATCTGGTCTGGGTGACGATTGCGGGGCTGCTTAATCTGTGGATCGTGCGCAACAATCCGGCGCAGACCTAATCGCGCGCGCTGGCGCCGAGCCAAAGCGCGGCCAGCCCTGTCGAGATGATGGCGTTCCACCCCGCCATCGAGATCCCAAGCATCGACCACGCGATTGCGTCGCAGCGGACAGGGGCTGCCACGTCAGCATCGGGGTTCAACAGGTCCGCGACCGAAATGCCTTCGATGGAGCCTGCGCTGCAGGTTGCCAGACCCTCCCACCAGCCCTGTTCGACGCCGACGTGAAAGGCCGCAATTGCAGCACTGGTCAAAGCCGCTACTGCGCCGAGCCAAAGCACGGCGCGCGGGTTCCAGACCAGCGCCACCAACCCGATCGCGACAGCAAGCGCGTGCGGATAGCGTTGCCAAAGGCACAGTGTGCAGGGTTGCAGCCCGCCCAGATACTGAAACGCAAAGGCACCAAGCAACAGCCCGAACGAGCCGATTGCGGCAAGTCCTGCAAGGGTCCGGCGATCAAGGGTCATGGGTTCGTGAATCCTGCCGTGGTTTGGCGCGTGTTTGACACGTTCGAGACCCCGTCGCCAAGAGTGGAGGCGCCGACTTCACGAAAGGGTGCACCCAAAGCGCGCGGCGTCGCCTGAAAGGTTCAAAAAGAACGGGATCGCGCCGTGGTCACCGATGGGGTCTTTGCACCTTGCGGTGCGGCAGGTTAAGCTTTGCCGCAACAGTGTGCGTGATGTGGGGAAACGGGTATGGAATGGCGCGGTCGGCGGGGCAGCAACAATATTGAAGACCGGCGCGGGGCCAGACCGAGCGCGGGCAGCGTGGTTGGTGGTGGCGGGATCGGTATCGTCATCCTCGCGGTGATCGTCTGGGCGCTTGGGGGCGACCCGATGAAGGTGTTGCAGCAAGGCGGCGGCACCGGCCAGATTCAGTCAGGCAGCGCAGAGATCACGCCAGCCGACGAAGAAGCAGCCACGTTCGTCTCGGTGACGCTTGCCGACACCGAAGAGGTCTGGGCAAAAGTATTTCAAGAACAGATCGGGCGGCCCTACACACCGGCCGTGCTCGTGCTGTTCAAGGGCTCGACCCAGTCGCCGTGTGGCGGTGCCAACGGGGCCACAGGTCCGTTCTACTGTCCGCTCGACAAAAAGGCTTATCTCGACACCGATTTCTTCAGCACACTCGAGTCCAAACTCGGGGCCAAGGGGGATTTTGCTGCCGCTTATGTCGTGGCGCATGAAATCGGGCACCATGTGCAGGATGAATTGGGCATCCTCGTCAAGACCAACAGCATCCGCCAGCAAGTGAGCGAGGAAGAGGGCAACGAGATCTCGGTACGGGTCGAGTTGCAGGCCGATTGCCTGTCGGGCATCTGGGCGCGGTCTGCGGCCGAGATGTTCGGATCGATCGACCGGACCGATGTGCAAGAGGCGGTCAATGCAGCGCGCCAGATCGGTGATGACACATTGCAGCGCAATGCCGGTCAGAGGCCGATGCCGCATACATTTACGCATGGAACATCGGAACAGCGCTCGCGTTGGTTCATGACGGGTCTTCAGTCCGGGCAGATGAGCGATTGCGACACGTTTGCCACCAACGATCTGTGATCTCTTCTTGTTGGCGGTTGGGCCTGCAAAACGGCGCAGGTCCGAAGATCCCGGCTTGAGTGCGGCCGCGCGCACGACTATAGAAAACGGCGCCCCCGGCCGGTCTGTCCGGTCGCTGCCATGGGGGCTCGGTACGCGGGTGTGGCGGAATGGTAGACGCGGCAGACTCAAAATCTGCTTCTGCAAGGAGTGTCGGTTCGAGTCCGACCACCCGTACCAGGTTTTGTCGATGGCGCTTTGGGCGGCCCAACGTCGACTGATCCTCGCCAAGGTTTCCAGGCTGGTCCGTCCCAAGACCACGCTGGCGCGAGACCATCGCAGGGTTGCATGAAAGTTGGGACGATGTTCACCGGTTCACGCCGACGCTGATTCGGTTCGGACCAATGGTTGATCTTCCCGCATTCATCACAGATCCCGCCAGCACGTCGTGAATTGGTTCCGAATTCCAAACGACTTGGCGATTTGATTTGAGCATGTTGAAAAGAATTCCGCCGCATGATCGGCACAACTTTAAAATGAAAATTGTAATGGAATGAAGGCCTTCCAGTTAACATAGTATTCACAACCTTAAGATGAAAACTGATCAAATGAAATGGATTGGCGCTGACAAGAGACCAGATCAAATGCCCAAAATGCGGCCACCGCACATCCTATGCGAGAGCGTTGTTGATCGCTCTTGCGGGCTTTGGCGACATCTGGGGCGGTTCGCCGTGCCACGGCGGCGTGTGCACCCTTCTCGGCGCGCTGCCAGCACGCTACGCATAAGGGGTCTGCTGGGAAGACAGATCGGCTGCGGGGGCGGTCATGTATTGGGTGCACCTTTGCAACGGGTGCAGTTGGTGCGGTCGTGCTGCCTCTGGGGCTGTGTCTTGCCCCGTCTGCCATGTCACGTCAGTGGCATGGATGCCGCTCAAGGCGGCAACAAGAGGGCCCGACCAGACATCCCATACATTGCCAAGCCAAGGGCGCAGACACGTCGAAAAAGTGTCTGCGTTAACCGACCAAGTGCGCGCGTTGGGCGTCATTTGGAGTTTTTTGGACGGTCCAAGCCAGAGATTTCTGGCATGGCAGGAAGCACATGGCTGCATGATGTCGTTTGACAACAAGGACGTAAGCGAATTTGGCCTGATGGCCGCTGCCGGCAACGGCACGATGCTGGGCGCCGAGCAGGGTCCTGCGCGAAAGGGTCATCCAAGCGTGACGCCCTGCTTTGCAGCGGGAACCCTGATCGCGACGCCGCGGGGCGAAATGTCGGCAGAGCTGTTGAAGGCAGGTGATAAGGTCGTCACGCGTGACAACGGTATCCAGCAGATCCGCTGGGTCGGGCAGAACGCCCTGAGCTGGCGTGATTTGCAGACATTGCCCCATCTTAAGCCGGTCTTGATCCGCGAAGGTTCGCTTGGCGATGGTTTGCCCGATCGCGACATGATGGTGTCGCCGAACCACCGGATTCTGGTTTCTAACCAGTTGACCGCCCTGCATTTCGACGAATCCGAAGTGCTGGTCGCAGCCAAGCATCTGATCGGCGGTCTGGGGATGCGCGAGATCAACAGTTTCGGCACGACATACATCCATTTCCTGTTTGATCGGCACGAGATTCTGCTTTCAAACGGGTGCTGGAGTGAAAGTTTTCAACCGGAAGATTATTCGCTGAAGGGTTTGGGAAATGCGCAACGGAGCGAAATTTTCGAGCTGTTTCCCGATCTGAAAACCCAAAAGCCGACAGAAAAATTTGGCACTGCACGGCGCATTCTTTCCCGTGCAGAAGCACTCTTGTTACAGAAGTAACTTTTTGTTGGGTTTGTACGAGTAGCCTTGGGTGACGTGGTGTGCAGGTGTGAGTGTCCAGTGGGGTAAACGGTTTTTGGGTGTCGGTCAGTGAATGGTTATGCAGCACGGGGACCATGCCGGTACGGACATGGTTTTCGATGGAAAAGGGCTCCGATTGCGGGGCCCTTTTTCATTTGGCGCTTGGGCGCGGCGACGCCACGGGTTCACGAGAATTTATTTCAAAGATGCACCGTGGTGGGCGGATGTTGGCGTGATGTGAAACGACTCCTTAACCTTGTTTGGGCAAGGTGACCTTCGATGAGGCGACGGGTGGACGGACGCGGTGCGGCGGCGCGTTTGCACGGGTGACGCTGGCCACGCGCGCCGATCGTGCCGTGTTGCAGGACGTGACGCAGCTCGGGCTGCGTTGCACCGACGGCAGGAAATTGGGCGCGGTTTCACGGATTGGCAAAGAGATCAGCATGACAATTTTTGAACCGGTTTTTCGCAATTCGCAGCCGAATGCGGCCGTGGGTGCGCGCGCCGTAGCGCAA
The DNA here is from genome assembly GCA_031378845.1 of Rhodobacterales bacterium. GTDB lineage: Bacteria > Pseudomonadota > Alphaproteobacteria > Rhodobacterales > Rhodobacteraceae > JAJNPS01. Next base: position 3,608 of record JANNES010000017.1, on the reverse strand, counting down.
CGCGACACGCATGTGGGCTCTCCGGGGGCTGCATGTCGGTCGTGGCATGTTCTGGTCGCGGGCACCCGGATCGCCACCGCCAAAGGTGACAAGCTGGTGGAAGACTGCAAGCGCGGCGATCATGTGATGACGCGCTGGAGCGGCCAGCAGATGGTGCTTGATGTCGTGATCAGCCAGCTGCCACGTCAGGCGCTGATCAGCATGCCCAAACTGACACCCGTTTCGATCGGGCCGGGCGCTCTTGGTCCGGGCTTGCCGCGCCAAGAGCTGCGCCTGCATCCGATGACAAGGCTGCTGGTTGATCCGATGGCCGATGTGGTGTTTGCCCGGCGGGCAACCGAGTGGATTGGCGACAGCAATGTCGCCCGGGTCTTTCCCGATGGCGTGACCTATGTTTCGCTGTTGTTATCGGTCCATTGTGACATCAACAGCCAAGGTATCCTGCTGCTTGGAGAACCGGAAACCGCCGCAACTCCGGTGCAAAATGCCACGCAGCAACACCCCGGATCGAGCTGGCGCCAGATCGGCGATGTCGCCGCAACATGGACGACCAGAACAGCGGCGGTCCGCAACTGATCGCCGCAAGATTGCGCGCCTTGTCTTTTAGCAAGGCTAGGCTGTTTCTCGCCCAAATCCCGGGGCACGCCAAAAGCACCCTCCCTCGTGACAACATCCGGGGTCTCATTGCCTAGATCTGGCCGAAGTTTCGCGGGCCCGCACGATGGGACGCAGCGTCCGCTTTGTGCGGTAAACTGGTCAAAAACCGCCTCCGATCGCGCAAATTGCGGCCGGTCGGATCGCGTTGGCCCGTTTCACTTTTCGCAGGTCGACGTGGGTGGCGCGAGAACCCTCAGATGACCACATCGCAGTGGCAATGTGCAACATCTGGGGGAACGCGCCTTGATTCGGTCAAATCTTTGTGCATTGTCATATCAAAGAGGCTGCGTTTTGCGCGGGCTTGGTGGAATAGGCTGCCGGCGGATCATGGCGACCAGAACAACGGTGTCGGCGTCTTGATCGCATGGCTCTGACTCGTAAGGGGTTCCGTGAATGCCAACGACGTTCAGCTGGATTTTTCTGGGCAATTCGCCCACGGTCCTTGATCCGACCGAAGGCAACCTAACGGCTGAGAACGTGGCGCTGCTGAATGGCACCACATGGGGATCTGTGGCAGACCCGCTGTTGGCGCACGTCACGTCGGCAACCATGAATGACCTTGGTGGCACGGTCGGGCAACTCGACGCCAACAATACGACCTTTAATGACCAGTTCACCACGGATATCGGCGCGGGTTCGCAAACCTTTACGTTTGATACATCCGTTATCTACAACGCGACCATTACCTATACCAACGGCACAACTGCCGTCGTGACGGCCGTGATTGTCCAGGATACGGCGGGAAATTTGTACTTGGCGCCCGAGTTGGCGGCAAATGCCGATACAACCGCATACGCGGCACTTCCGATACGCTCGTTGACCTTCAACAGCGTGGCGCAGAACGGGAACAACCTTCAGGCCGACAGGTTTTTAACATCATTTCGCGACGGCATCGTCAGCGGGACGGCCGGCAATGATGTCATCAACAGCACCTATGTTGAGCCGGTCGCCAACGGGATTGACCGGATTGATAACAACGATGCGATTCTGCCCGGCGATACCGGCGATGACGATTCCATCCGAGCCGGGGCTGGCAACGACTCGATCATTGCCGGGTTGGGGAATGACGATGCAGATGGCGGCACGGGTGCGGATGTCATCGATGGTGGCGTTGGCAATGATTCACTCATTGGCGGCAGTGATGCGTCTGCTGACACGCTTTTTGGCGGCGCAGGGCTGGACACTTTATCCGGCGGCGACGGGGCCGACGTACTTTGGGGCGGCAATGACAATGATAGCATCGATGGCGGTCTGGGCAACGACACCATCTATGGCGGCGGCGGCAATGACACCGCAAATGGTGGCGACGGCGCCGATCTGATCACCGAGACGAGTCCTACCGAGGCGGCGGGCACGATCACCAACGGCACGTTTGCCAACGGACTTACCGGCTGGACGGTGAACAACCCGACCGGCGGCGCGCCCCCTGTCGTCCCTGCAAACGATTCCGTGCGCTTTAACAGTTCCAATGAGAACACCTTCGGCGACAGCATCCAGCAGACCGTCACCACAACGGCGGGGTCATCTTATACCCTTAACCTGACGGCGAGTGAAATCGGCGGCGGCAATTCCAACCACACCGTGCGCGTTGATGTCCTTGACAGCAACGGCAACGTCATCGCCACCCTCACCCAGGTCATCAACAACGGCACGTCCGCAGCGCTGTCGCTGACTTATACGGCGCTTTCCGCCAGCACGACGATCCGCATCACCAACCCGACCTCGACGGGGACAAACAACTCCGATTTGGCCGTCGACAACGTGTCAGTCACGTTGAACGCCGCGACGACCGGCGGCAATGACTCGTTTTCAGGCGGCGCTGGAAATGACACGCTTCTGGGCGATGTCGGTAGCGATACGCTGGCCGGTGGCGCCGACAATGACAGCCTTTCGGGTGGCGCGGACAATGACAGCCTTGTGGGCGATGCGGGCAACGACACGCTTCTGGGCGATGCGGGCAATGACACGATTTTTGGCGGGCTGGATAATGACAGCATCCTGGGGGGGGCGGGCACGGATTCCGTCGTGGGCGGCGACGGGGATGACATCATCGACGGCGGCGACAATACCGATACCGTCTTTGGCGGCGACGGAAACGATTTAATCACCGACAGCGGAGGTGTAACCAGCGACGACACAATCTTTGGCGGCGCTGGCAATGACACAATCAGCGGCGGCCAGCGCGAAGATGCAATCTCGGGCGATGCGGGCAACGACACGCTCAGTGGTGATGCGGGCAACGACACTTTGTCGGGTGGCGCGGACAATGACAGCCTTTCGGGTGGCGCGGACAATGACAGTCTTGTGGGCGATGCGGGCAACGATGTGCTGCTTGGCGATGCGGGCAACGACACGCTGGCCGGCGGGTTGGGGGATGACCGGTTCGTCTGGGGCGCGACCTCGAACAACGATCTGATCACCGATTTCAACACCGGCAATACCGGCTCGATCAACGACCTCAACCAGGCCAATAACGACTTTGTCGATCTGTCGGCGATCTTCAACAACAGCACGCTTGCCGCATACAACACCATCCACATGACCGACTTCCAGCTGCCGATCCAGGCGTTGAACCATGATCTTGCCACCAATGGTGGTATCATCAATTTCAACGGCACCAACATGTCGGGTCCGACCCTGACGCTGACCGGGGTCACGGGGGTGGGGGTGGGGAGGCTGACGTTTGATCAGACCAATGTCACCTGCTTTGCCGCCGGCACCCTGATCGAGACGGCGCGGGCCCCCGCCGCGGTCGAGACGCTGCGCCCCGACGATCTGGTCATGACCCGCGATCACGGGCTGCAGCCCTTGCGCTGGGTCGGCCAGCGCCGCGTCAGTCTTGCCGATCAGATCGTGAACCCGGGCTTGCGGCCGGTGCGCATCGCGGCGGGCGCGTTCGGGCCGCACGTTCCGTCAAACGATGTCCTGGTGTCCCCGCAGCACCGTATCTT
>JANNES010000016.1:0-125652 GCA_031378845.1 Rhodobacterales bacterium | reverse complement strand
GCGCTGGGTCGGCCAGCGCCGCGTCAGTCTTGCCGATCAGATCGTGAACCCGGGCTTGCGGCCGGTGCGCATCGCGGCGGGCGCGTTCGGGCCGCACGTTCCGTCAAACGATGTCCTGGTGTCCCCGCAGCACCGTATCTTGATCGCCGATCCGCATGCCGAGATGCTTTTTGGTGAGGCTGAGGTGCTGGTTGTTGCCCTGCATCTGGTCAATGACACCACCGTGACGCAAGGCCTTGTCGCCGAGGTGAGCTATGTGCATCTGCTCTTTGATCGCCATGAAATGGTACAGAGCGCGGGGCTGTGGAGCGAGAGCTTTCAGCCGGCAGAGCGCATGGTTGATCAGATGCAAGACGCCCAAAGAGCTGAGATCATGACGCTTTTCCCCGACCTTGGGGCTTTTGGGTACGCCGCCGCGCGGCCCACGCTCAAAGCCCACGAAGCGCGCGTGTTACGCACCACCTAGGGCGGTTCAGGTTTGAACGGAATCGGAAATCGCTGCCTCTTGCTTCGCTCGAACGCGTTTTCCGATGCTTCTGTTTCCGTAAAGACCTGAACCGCTTTTGGGCCCGCCAGGCGGCCCAATCTTCGGGCGTATCAAGGTCGAGGACGGCCATGTCGCCCGGCAAGGGGTATGGCAAGACCCGGTCGGCATGGGCCAGAAGCACCGAGCGGCCCCCCTCATCACCACGGATCGCCTCCAGTTCAGGCCAGAGCACCTTGGGGAAAATCGCCGGATGACCGGGCTGGCCGTGATCGGTCATTCCGCGCACGATCCGGCTAGGATCTGCAACAAAGGCCGCGATCATTCCTTCAAGGGCCGCGCTGGTAAAAAGTGGCATATCTGCGGGCAGGATCATCACACCCGCGTTCGCGCCGGGATATTGGGCGCGTATGGCCATCAAACCCCGGCGGAGCGCGGCGGACATGCCCTTGGCCGCGTCGGGAACACGCGCGATGCGGCATGGCAGGCCGTGCAAAACCTCTTGCCGTGCCGGGAAGGCCGGGGACAGGGCGACGGTCAGGGGTGCGCCGGTTGCAATGGCCACACGAACCTGATGAAGAAGAAGCGGGGCGCCCTCAACCTTTTCGGTCAGTTTGTCGATACCGCGCATCCGCGACGCGCTGCCTGCCGCAAGGATCAGGATATGGACCGGCGCTGACATCGGTCCTGTCTCGGGCGCAGAAGCGGATTTGTCAAGAAAAGGGGGCGTGTCGGGCGCCTTTCGCCTTCAGGCATTCATGCCTCGGTCAGCCGCGCATCCGTGCGCCATCCGCATCAAAAAGCGGCGCCATATGGACGCGGGCGCGGCGGCGTTCGCCAAGGATCTCGATCTCGACCTCCAGCCCGTCCACAGCGCGATCTGCAGGCACAAAGCCTTGCGCCAGCGACGTGCCGGTGAAATGCGAATATCCGCCCGAGGTGCAGAACCCGACGACCGCCCCGTCCAGCCAGATCGGCTCCCACGCCACGACATCGGCGTCATTTGCATCGACGATCAGGGGCACCAGTTTTCGTTTGGGGCCTGCCGCCTTCTCGGCCGTGGCGGCGGCCTTGCCGATCCAGTCGGCGTCCTTGTTCCAGCGGATGAAGCGAGCAAGGCCGGTCTCGCAAGGTGTGTAATCGGGGCTAAACTCGCGGCTCCAGGACCCGAACCACTTGTCCAGACGCAAGGACATCATCGCGCGCATGCCAAACGGGCGCAGGCCCAGATCCTTGCCATGGGCGGTCAGCATGTCCCAAAGCTGGCGCACCGACATGTGGTCGCAAAAGATCTCGTAGCCCAGATCGGCGGTATAGCTGACGCGCTGGACGATGCAGTCTGCCATGCCCACGGTCATGCGGCGCACATCCATGAACTTGAACGCCGCACCAGAGACATCGCTGCGGGTGACGCGCGACAAAAGCGCACGCGCGTTCGGGCCTGCAATCTGGAACCCGGACCGCGCATCAGAGACGTTTTCGACCGTCACGCCGTCCATCGCATTTTGTTCAAACCAGCGGTAGTGCCAGCCTTGCGCGCCATAGCTTGCGGTCAGCTGAAACTCGGTTTCCGACAGGCAAGACACCGTGAAATCGCCGATGATCTTGCCGGAATGGGCCAGCATCGGCGTCAAAGACAGCCGCCCCGGCTTGGGGATGTTGCCTGCCATGATCCGATCAAGCCACGCACGGGCATTTTTGCCGCGCACGATGTACTTGCCAAAGTTCTGCAATTCATTGATGCCGACGCCCTCGCGCACGGCCATGACTTCCTGGCGCGTCGCCTCCCAAGCGTTGGAGCGTTTGAAGGTCGGGGTTTCGTACAAAGGCTCACCCGGCAGTGCGTAGTAGTTCACCACTTCCAACCCGTATTGCTGGCCCCAGACGGCGCGCAAGGTCGTGTTGGTGTCATACATCGGCGTGGTGCGGAAGGGGCGGGCGGCGGGGCGTTCCTCGTTCGGATATCCGACCGAAAAGCGCATCTGGTAGTTTTCGATCACCTTGGGGACCGTGTAGCCCGGCGTCGTCCAGGTGCCAAAGCGGCTGACGTCAAAGCCGCGGGGATCGCGTTCGACCTCACCTTCGATCATCCATTGAGCAAGCGCCAGACCCATGCCACCGCCTTGGCTAAAGCCCGCCATCACGGCACAGGCCGACCAATAATTGCGCAGACCTTGGACCGGTCCAACAAGCGGATTGCCATCGGGGGCAAAGGTGAAAGGCCCATGGATCACCCGCTTGACCCCGGTGCGTTCCAGCACGGGAAAGCGGCGATAGGCAAAGTTCACGCTGTCTTCGATCTTGTCGAATTGCTCGTTGAGAAGTTCATGGCCGAACTCCCAAGGCGTGCCATCCAGCGCCCAGGGCTCACAGGGTTTCTCGTAGAACCCGATGCAAAGGCCACGGCCTTCCTGGCGAAGGTAGCTTTCGCCGCCGGGGTCCATCACATGAGGAAACTCGCGGCCCGATTTCAGGATATCCATGATTTCGGGGATGTCATCGGTGACCAGATACTGGTGCGCCATCGGCAACAGCGGCAGGTATACCCCCGCCATCGCCCCGATTTCCCGCGCCCAGAGGCCGCCGGCATTGACCAGATGTTCACAGGTGATGGTGCCTTTTTCGGTCACGACCTCCCAGCCGTCCCGGGTCGGGTTCGTCTCCAGCACGCGGTTGTGCAGCACGATCTCTGCCCCGCCCATGCGGGCCGCCTTGGCATAGGCATGGGTCGTGCCCGATGGGTCAAGGTGCCCGTCAAGCGGGTCATAAAGCGCGCCGATGATCCCTTCGAGGTTGACCATGCCGTCGGTGAACTTGTTGATTTCTTCCGGCCCGAGGATCTCTGTATCCAGACCCATGTAGCGATGCTTGGCGCGTTCGGCCTTGAGCTGGTCAAAGCGTTCGTGATTGTCGGCAAGCGTTATGCCGCCCACATGGTGCAAGCCGCAAGACATGCCGGTGATCGCCTCAAGTTCCTTGTAAAGGCGGATCGTATAGCCCTGCAGGGCGGCCATATTGGTGTCGCCGTTCAGTGTATGAAAGCCGCCGGCCGCGTGCCAGGTAGAGCCGGAGGTCAGTTCTGACCGTTCGATCAGGGTGACGTCGGACCAGCCAAGCTTGGTTAGGTGATACAGCACAGAACAGCCGACAACGCCGCCGCCGATGACGACGACACGGGTATGGGTTTTCACGGGGAAGACTCCCTTGGAGAATGCTTGATCGACAGATTGGCCGCGCCCGGGCCTTGGATCATGTCTTTTCGCGACAAATCATGTCGCAGACGTTGGCTTGGCACATCACTCCGGCTGCGAAGAACGGGCCATGGCGGTGACGATCACGCCTCTGGGCGCGCGCGTGGCCCTACTTTTCCGGTATCAGACCGCGCGGTGCAAAGCGCAGGACCAAAAGCAGGATCACCCCCAGCGTCAAGAGCCGAAGATGGGGCGCGCTTTCAATCAGATGCGAGCGCAGCGGGCCGTCAGCCATGAAACCCGTGACATAGCCCATGATGGTGGGGCCTGCATTTTCCACGATCAGCCAAAGCCAGCCCAACAAGAGCCCACCAAGCACCGCACCCCAGTTGTTGCCCGACCCGCCAACGATCACCATGACCCAGATGAGAAAGGTGAACCGCAGCGGCGTGTAGTTGCCAGGCGTCAACTGCCCCTCCATCGAGGTCAACATGGCACCCGCCAGACCCACGACCGCCGCGCCGATGATAAAGATCGTCAGATGCCGCGCCTTGACATTCTTGCCCATGGCTGAGGCCGCCACGTCGTTGTCGCGGATGGCGCGCATCATCCGGCCCCAGGGGCTGTTGAGCGCGCGTTCCGACAGCCAGATCAGGGTAAGAAGGACCGATCCGAACAAGAGGATGTAAAGAATCTTGACCAGAATGGTGGAGGCCCCGATCGGCGACATCCCCCAATTTGCAACCGTCTCCAGGAACCACGGCGCTTGTTGCAGTTCGACTTCGTAGGGCACGGGCCAGGGGCGGGGCAGGTCGATGATGTTCTTGACCCCGCGCGCGAGCCAATCCTCGTTCTTCATCACGGCCAGAACGATCTCGGCGATACCCAGGGTGGCGATGGCCAGATAGTCTTCGCGAAGGCCGAGGGCGATCTTGCCGATGGCCCAGGCGGCTGCGGCGGCCATCAGTGCACCGACCGGCCAGGATACCAGAGACGGAAGGCCGAGCCCGCCCATGTTGCCTGCGGTGGCCGGGTTGAACGCTTCGATTGCAGTCGCGGCCGGGTCAAAGATCGCGCGATAGGCAAAAAAGCCCGCGATCAGGATGGCAGCGATGACAAGGTTTCGCAAACCGCCGGCTTTCATGCGGTTATAGGTCAGGATGGCCGCCGCAATCACCGCAGCCCCAAAGATCAGCGCGCCGATCAGGCGGGGACCACCCGCGGTCCATCCTTCGGGCACCGGCTGGCCCGAGACGAGTACGACCGCAAGGCCCCCCAAGGCGACCGAGCCCATGATCCCGGTTGAGAACAGGCCCGCATAGCCCCACTGCATGTTGACACCCAAAGCCATGATGGCCGACAGGATCCCCACGATCAGGATTTGCAACGAGAGGTTCCAGCTTTGCAAAAAGCCGGTGGCGACGAACAAGAGCCCGACGGCGACGAACAGCAGAAGGTTGCGATTTTGTGCCATCTTATTTCCCCGAAAAGAGGCCATTGGGCTTGAACAGCAGCACGATCAACAAGATTGCAAAGCTAACGGCGACTTTGTAGTCGGTCGACAAAAGCTGCAGCAGGCCGTCTCGCAGCCAATCCGCAGGCAAGATGTAGCCGGCGACTTTTTTCCAGGCATAGGTCACGAAGACCTCGGAAAAGGCGATGACGAACCCGCCCGCGATGGCGCCCAAGGGACTGCCCAGGCCCCCCACAACCGCCGCCGCAAAGACCGGCAAGAGCAGCTGGAAATAGACGAAGGGGCGATAGCTTTTGTCCAGGCCATAAAGGACGCCCGCAATCGTGGCCAAGGCCGCCACGATGATCCAGGTCACCTGCACCACGCGTTCGGGGTTGATGCCGGAAAGCAGGGCAAGGTCCTCATTGTCGCTAAAGGCGCGCATGGATTTACCGGTACGGGTCTTTTTGAGGAACCAGAACAGCAGGGCCACGCAGATCGCTGCTGTCACTACGGTGACGGCTACCGTGGTCTTGATTGCCAGACCTTCTTTCAAGCCGGTCATTTCCTTAAAGCTGGCGGCATCCAGCAAAAAGCGGCTGCCATCGGCAAAGGTACGCTCCTCTACCCCCAGAATCAGGCGGTTGATGCCGTTCATGATGAACGTCACACCGACCGAGGCGATGGTGATGATGATGGTGGCCGCGCGCTTCTTGCGAAAAAAGCTGTAGACCACGCGGTCGGTGCCCAAAAGCATGAGTGCTGTCAACGCGATGCCAAAGGGCAGGGCCAGAAGTGCCGTCGGTAGCGGGCCCGCGCTGATCCCCATCGACTGGAACCACCAGGTGAAGAGGATCGTGCAGACCGTGCCAAACGCCATGGTGTCACCATGGGCAAAGCTGGAGAACCGCAGGACGCCAAAGATCAGCGTGACGCCAAGCGCGCCGAGCGCCAGCTGGCTGCCATAGGCAAGGCCGGGGATAAAGACGAAGTTCAGGAAGGCGACGAGCGCGTTCAGGATGTCCATGCTTCAGCCCCCCAAGAACGAGCGGCGGACTTCGGGGTCGGCAAGAAGGACTTGGCCGGTATCGGTGAACCGGTTTGCGCCTTGCACCAGAACATAGCCTTTGTCTGCGATATCAAGGGCCTGGCGTGCGTTCTGTTCCACCATCAGGATGGAAATTCCTGTCCTGGCGATCTCGATGATGCGGTCGAAAAGCTCATCCATCACGATGGGTGAGACGCCCGCTGTCGGCTCATCCAGCATCAAGACCTGCGGCTTGGTCATCAGCGCGCGCCCTACGGCGACCTGTTGGCGCTGGCCGCCCGAAAGCTCCCCCGCTGCCTGGTAGCGTTTTGCCTTCAGGATCGGGAACAGATCATAGACCTGCGCCATCGTGTCCTTAATGTCTTCGTCGCGGATGAAGGCGCCCATTTCCAGATTTTCCTCGACCGTCATCGAGGTAAAGATGTTGTGGGTCTGCGGCACAAAGCCCATCCCCTTGCGGACCCGCGCCTGCGGGCTGAGCTTGGTGATGTCCTCGCCCGCCAGTCGCACCTGCCCGCCGCGCAAGGACAGCATGCCGAAAACGGCCTTCATCGCGGTCGATTTACCAGCACCGTTGGGGCCGACGATGACGGCGATCTCGCCAGGTTCAACTGCGATTGTGCAATTGTGCAAGATATCGACGGGGCCGTAGCCGCCTGTCATGTTCTCACCGATGAGAAAGGGCTCAGCCATGGGCTGCTTCCTTCATCTTGTTCTTGAGCCCGGTGCCGAGATACGCCTCGATCACGCGTTCATCATTCTTGACCTCTTGCACCGTGCCTTGCGCCAGAACCTTGCCTTCGGCCATGCAGATCACGGGATTGCACAGGCGGCCGATGAAATCCATGTCATGTTCGATGACGCAAAATGTATAGCCGCGTTCCTTGTTCAGTCGGATGATCGCGTCGCCGATGGTGTTCAAGAGGGTGCGGTTCACCCCTGCACCGACCTCGTCAAGAAACACCATCTTGGCGTCCACCATCATGGTGCGACCAAGTTCGAGAAGCTTTTTCTGGCCGCCCGAGATCTGGCCGGCTTTTTGGTCGGCCAAGTGACTGATGGTCAGAAAATCCAGCACATCATCGGCTTTGGCGCGGATGCGGGCCTCTTCTTCCGCAACGGCGCCACGATTGAACCACGTGTTCCAGATCGTCTCGCCCGACTGGTTCGGCGGCACCATCATCAGGTTTTCCCGCACCGTCATGGAGCTGAACTCATGCGCAATCTGAAAGGTGCGCAGCAGGCCCTTGGAAAACAATTCATGCGGGGGCAGGCCGGTGATGTCCTCGCCGTCCATCGTCACGCGACCGGATGTCGGCGGCAGACGCCCTGCGATGACATTGAAGAGCGTCGTCTTGCCCGCGCCATTCGGCCCGATCAAGCCCGTGATGGAGCCGGTGTTGATGGTCAGCGAGGCCCCATCAACCGCACGGAATCCGCCGAAATGCCTGTGAAGGTCTTCGACAACAATCATATCTACCCCCTGCAAGCCCCCTCTTGTTCTGGCGGTCGTCCACCAGCCGGGAGGCCTTTGCGCATAGCTACGGCCCGAGGTGTCCCCCGGGCCGCGCTGTCTTTTACCGTATCACGTGGATCAACGGAACTTGATCGTTTCGTACTTACCGCCCTTGACTTCGAACTCACGGTAACGACCGGCGGATTCGCCTGCGCCCACAAGTTCCACGCCCGAGGCGCCGTCATAGTCGATGTCCGTTCCAGCCGCGATCAGCTCCAGCGCCTTGCCAAGCTCGCCGGGCAGAATCTTTTCGCCCGGGGCGTTGGCGATGTCCATGATCTTGGTCGCGTAGATCTTGGAATCGGTCGTGCCCGCAGCCTGCATCGCCAGCATGATCAGCGCAGCCGCATCATAGGATTCCCCTGAATAAGGCGAGGTGGAATCGAACGGCGTCGCCGCAGCCTTGCCCATTTCGGCCAGCATGGCGGCACCAGCTGAGTCTGACTGTGCGACCTGACCATACGACCCGTCCAAGGCCGGACCGATGGCGATTGGCAGGTTGTCGCCCACCATGCCGCCCGGCAGACCGAACTTGGTAAACGCGCCCGAATCAAGCGAGGCCTGGATGATGCCCTTGCCGCCCTGGTCGAGGTAGCCCGCCACGACCAAAAGATCGCCGCCAGCCGCTGCCAAAGCCGCAACTTCGGCGGAATAGTCGGCCTTGCCGTCCTCGTGGGCTGCGTTGATCGTCACGACACCGCCCTTGGCGATAAAGGCATTTCCGATCGAATCCGCCAGACCTTTGCCGTAGTCATTGTTGGTGTAGGTCAAGGCGATGGACTTGACGCCGTGTTCCAGCAACACGTCGGCCATGACTTCGCCTTCGCGTGCATCCGACGGGGCGGTGCGGAAGAACAGGCCGTCATCTTCGGCGGTCGAAAGCGCGGGCGACGTGGCCGACGGTGACACCATTGCGATGCCGTTCGGACGGGCGACGTTCTGCAAGACGGCACCGGTCGCACCCGAGCAGTCCACGCCCATGATGCCTTTCACGCCGTCAGCGGTCACCAGACGTTCCGCAGCGGTCGTCGCAGCCGCGGCGTCGCCGCAGGTGCTGTCCGCGCGGACCGGCACAAAGACCATGCCGTTGGCGACTTTGCCCGACGCATTCGCCTCGGCCATCGCAAACTCAGCCGCATTGGCCATGTGGCCCGTCAGCGATTCGATAGGCCCGGTAAAGCCGATCAGAATGCCGATCTTGACGTCTTCGGCAGTTGCCGCACCGGCGAACAACGCCGTGGCCGCTGTGGCCAAAAGTAGTTTTTTCATTGAAGTCTCCCATATTGGATCGCAATCCTGCGGTCGAACCTATTGAAGCGCGCGCGAAAAGAAAAGCGTCTTGGCAGTGTCATCGTCACGGGCTGCACTGCGCCAAAGCGTGAAGAATTGATCTTGTAGCTGTCGATTGTCGCGCGGCTGTGCTCACGCTCTCGTGTAGGTTGCAAGCGCGCTGTGTCTTGCGCGCGATTGCAAGTCGGGGTGATCGTGACAACGATTCGACAATGACGTGGAGATCGTGATGCAGCACATCAGCATGCTAGGGCTGCGCCTGGGGCTTTGCGCGGCCATTCTCAGTGGTGCGCTTGGTCCCGTTCCTGCAGGCGCGCAGACACGGTTGGATACGCGCGAGGGTCCTGTCGTCGTGCAAGAGATGGCCACGGACCTCGATGAACCCTGGGGCATCGCCTTTTTGCCGGATGGGCGGTTCTTGGTGACCGAGCGTCCGGGGCGCCTCATGCTGTTTGCGGCCGCAGGCGGGCAGGGCCAGTCAGTAGCCGGCGTGCCTGAGGTTGCCGAGCGTGGTCAGGGCGGTCTTTTAGATGTGATGATTCCGCAAGACTTCGCAACCAGCCGCGAGGTCTGGCTAAGCTTTGCACAACCGGATGGTGCGCGGCGCGCGGGCACCGCGCTGGGCTTTGGACGACTTTCCGATGACGCAAGCGCATTGCTGGATTTCAGGATCGTCTTTGCTGCCCCCGGCACGCCGGGCGGAAATCATTTCGGCAGCCGGATCGTCGAGGCCCCGGACGGCACGATTTTCCTGACCACCGGGGAACGTGGCAACGCGCCTTTGGCGCAAGATCCGCTCCGGCCTGAGGGCAAGGTCTTGCATCTGACCCGCAGCGGCGCGCCCGCGACCAGTCGGCGCGGCATGCTGTCTGGTGTCTATTCCGTCGGGCATCGCAACCCGCAAGGCGCTGCTTTGGATGGTGCCGGTCAGCTTTGGGTTGTCGAGCATGGCGCGCAAGGCGGCGATGAGGTGAACCGCGTCGTTGCGGGGCGCAACTATGGCTGGCCGGTCATTTCCTATGGCGAGGATTATGGCGGCGGGCAGATCGGCGAAGGCAGCTCCAAAAAGGGGTTGGAACAGCCCGTGACGTATTGGGATCCGTCCATCGCGCCGTCGGGCCTGATGATCCATTCAGGGCGGATGTTCCCGCAGTGGAAGGGAGATTTCTTTGTCGGCAGTCTGAAGTTCGACTATCTGTCGCGGCTCGACCCCGACAACCGCTTTGCGGAAGAACGGATATCAAGCCCCGAAACCGGTCGGGTGCGCGATGTCGTCGAAGGTCCTGATGGCGCGGTCTGGTTTTTGTCGGTGCATAACGGTGCGGCCTACCGGATGGTCCCCGCCGGCTGACCTCACGCGTTTTCTTTCAGGGGCAAATTTTCTTGTTGGTACAAATGTCCCGGGGGTTCGGGGGCCGAGCCCCCGTCGCTATCCCATCAGTCGCCCGTCAAACGGATAGCGCGTGAGGTTTTCACAGCCCGTTTCGGTGATCAGCACCTGATCTTCAAGCTTGATCGAAAAATCGCCGCCCTCGGGCGAGACCAGCGCCTCGACACAGATCGTCATGCCGGGTTCAAGGACCGCATCAAAGGCGCCCTCGGTCCAGCCATCAAGATAGGTGACGTAAGGCCATTCATCGCAAAGGCCGACGCCATGCATCTTGCACGAATACTTCTGCGCCCAATACTGGTCGTCCAGCTGGTGCCCGCCAAAGGTCAACTCACGGATCGATACGCCGGGTTTCAGGCGGGCCTCGTGGTCGCGGATATGATCGAGCGCGTGCGCATAGGCCGAGATCATCGCGTTGGTTGGGCGCTGATCGCCCACCCACCACGTGCGTGAGATGTCGATGCAAAAGCCGTAGGCACCGATCAGGTCGGTATCAAAGGTGACAATCTCGTTGTTTTGCACGAGGCGGGGACCGCATTCCTGAAACCACGGATTGGTACGCGGGCCGGATGCGAGCAGGCGCGTCTCGATCCATTCGCCGCCGCGCCGGATGTTTTCGGCGTGCAGGATGGCCCAGATGTCATCCTCGGAGGTTTTGCCGTGCGGCACGTTTTGCCGGGTGAACGCCTCCATCGTCGCGACGGATTGTTCACAGGCATGGGCCGCGCAGCGCATGGCACGCATGTCATCGGGGCCTTTGATGGCGCGGGTACGTTCGGTGACCTCTTCGCCTTCCATCACCTCAAACCCTATGGATTCAAGGGCGCGCAGGCCGTGGACCATGATCTTGTCCACGGCCAGGCGGCGGTTGGTGCCGGCGTGTTCGCGCATGATCTCATCCACCTGGGCGGCGAACGCGCTGGCCGCAGCCTGACCGCGGTCGCCGGTGGAGTTGTAAAAGAACGTTGCACCGGAACGGAGTTCCCTGACCAGTGGATTGAAGGTCACAAGGAACGGCGAATTCTTGTATTCCCACATCACCATGTGGCCATCGGCGCAGATCAGGCAGGCGCGGAACGGGTTATGCGTGTTCCACAGCTGCATGTTGGTGGTATCGGTCGCGTAGCGGATGTTGAGCGGGTCATACATCAACAACCCGCCGTAATCGCGTTTGACGAGGGCTTGGGTCAGCCGTTCCCACCGGTAGTGGCGCATGGTCGCAAGGTTGGGCGGCGTCAGCCCTGCCGCTGCCCATTCGGCAAAGGCCAGCTGGGTTGGACCAATTTCGACACGGTTGTTGTCGTTCGGTGAGCCGTCGGCCAGCGCGGAGCCACGGGTCGGGTCAATCTTGCGCATATCGGCGTAGTGCGTGGTCATGGCAGCCTCGTGGTTTGGCGTCAGTGTGACCTTGACGCGCAGCCTGACGCTAGGCTTTTTACGACATGACACAGTCGCCGACAGGGTTTCCGCGCGCGGCGGGATCCGCTAGACACCCGCATGCATCCGCCCATCTTGCAATCACGCTTGCCATTCTTGCCGTGGATGGACCCGCGCACCGCCCGCTTGCCCGGCGTATTGCCTATGGCAGGCGATGCCTGGCTGTCCGTTGATGACGCTTTTGCCGGGCAGATGGGCGAGCGGGATCGCCTGATCGCAGGGCAACCCGAAAGTGTGCATGCACTCTTGCCCGAGGCACGTTTGGCGGCAGATGAGCTATATCTTCGCGTGCTGGACGAGATTGCGGCGATGCCGAGCTACCGGATCGCGCGAACCTCGGTTACGCGGCCTGACGGGGTGGTGGTCGATCTCGACGCCGATCAGCCGCTGAAAACGTTGGGACGCCTTGTTCAGGAGGATCTGTGCCTGATGGAGGGCGGCGCCGAGGGTCATCGGCTGACCGGCGCAATCTTGTGTTTTCCGGCGAGTTGGACGTTGTCGCAAAAGCTGGGTCGACCGATGCTTTCGATCCACGAGGGTGTTGCGCGCTATAGCGAGGATGTGGGCCGAAGGGCGCAGCGCATGTTTGATGCGATCCGACCAGATCAGCCCCTGTGGCGCATGAACTACCTGACCTACGACGATCATGTGCTGCACCAGCCGCGTCTGGAGGGGCAGCGCCGTCCGCGTCCGATGGGGCATTTCTTTGTGCGCTGCGAGCGTCAGTGTCTGATCCGTCTGCCGCAAACGCGGGCGGTGGTCTTTTCGATCCACACTTACGTGGTTTTGGCTGAAACCCTGACCGCAGTCGAACTGGCTGCGCTGCGCGAGGCGATTGCCTAGCGAGGAGGTTGGCAGCTGCAGGCGAGCGCCGAACTTTTTGTCGATCTATTCGTCCAGTACCAGGTCGCGCAGGTCGCGGCCGTCCAGATGCGCAATCCCCGCCTTGACCAGTCCGATCGGCATCGCCGCAACAATGAGGACCCAAGCCAGGCCAAAGGCCGTCCCTTGGCGCAGATGGCGAAAAACCGGTTTGGTCCAGGCCGGCAGGGGCTTGCGAGGCTTGATCCGGGGTGGTGCTATCGGGGCTGTTGGCGCAGCACCTGCCGCGGCCGTTGCCACAGTGGCCGCCGCCGCCGGGGCGGGCGTGGTGGTTGGTACAATGGCGTCGGCATCCAGGATCAAGTCGCGGATGGCCAGCAAGGTCGCCTCTTCGGGCGCAGGCGCAGGTGCCGGGACAAGTGGGGCTGTTGCTACCGGGGCAAGTGTCAATACGACCGGCGCGTCTGGCGGTTCCGGCACAACGGGTGTCGGCTCCGTCATCTCTTTGACCACGACGATGGGACGCACCGGACGTTGCGGGCGCAAGGGCAAATCGGCACGCAGCGCGCTGAGGTCGGGGTCGAACCGGACCTCGTCGAGGCTGACACCGCGAAGGCGTCCAGAGGCAGGCGGCTTGCGCGACCGCCACAAGGCATCATAGGCCTCAAGCGATTCTGGTGGTGGGGGCGAAGGCGACACGACGCTTGCGGTTTCTTGCAGCAAAGTGGCAAGACTGCCTATGGTTGCGGCGATCCCGGGGCGCGTCGGCAGATAGGCTGCTGCACGGCCCAGTCGCTGGGTCTTGATGGCAAATGCGCCGGCCAGAATCTTCGCCTGCAAGCCGGTTGCAGAGCCGGACACGCGAACAAGTGCGGGGCCGAGCGCGGCGCGGGTCGCAATGACGCTGTAAGCCCCATAGGCACGCAGATCAAACGATGGGCGTTGCCGTCCATTCACCCAGATCGGCGGTCGGTCATTCGGGGCAGTCGAGCTGGGATCGGAGTGTGGTCTTGGGGTCGACATAAGGCCATCCGGTGCACGGTGCAGTCCAAACGCCCAAACTGGAAGGCCAACGGGGCAGCATTGCGGCGCAATCGCGGCGCGGCGATGGCAGCCAACGAGAAAGGGGCTGCCCGAAAGCAGCCCCCGTACCTTCAACACACGGAAGTATCTCAAAGATCCTGGCGGATCAGCAAGAATAGTACATCTGATATTCGACCGGATGCGGGGTGTGTTCAAAAGCGTAGACCTCTTCCCACTTCAGCGCCATGTAGCCCTCAAGCTGGTCCTTGGTGAAGACGTCGCCTGCAAGCAGGAAGTCGTGGTCTTTTTCCAGTTCCTCCAGTGCCTCGCGAAGCGAGCCGCACACCGTCGGAATCTCGGCCAGTTCTTCGGGCGGCAGATCGTAAAGGTCCTTGTCCGAGGCCGGACCGGGATCGATCTTGTTCTTGATCCCGTCCAGACCGGCCATCATCAGCGCCGCGAACGCCAGATAGGGGTTCGCTGACGGATCGGGGAACCGCGCCTCGACACGCTTGGCTTTCGGCGATTCCGTCCATGGAATACGGACGCAGCCAGAACGGTTGCGGGCGGAATACGCGCGCAGCACCGGGGCCTCAAAGCCGGGGATCAGGCGCTTGTAGCTGTTGGTCGCGGGGTTGGTGATCGCGTTCAACGCCTTGGCATGTTTCAGGATGCCGCCGATGAAATACAGCGCCTCCTGGCTGAGGTCGGCGTATTTGTCGCCTGCGAACAAGGGCTTGCCGCCCTTCCAGATCGACATGTTGACGTGCATCCCGGACCCGTTGTCGCCCTTCATCGGCTTGGGCATGAAGGTCACGGTCTTGCCATAGGCGTGGGCCACGTTGTGGATCACGTATTTGTACTTCTGGATGTTGTCGGCCTGTTCGACCAGACCGCCGAAGATCATGCCCAGTTCGTGCTGGCAGGTCGCGACCTCGTGGTGGTGCTTGTCGACGCGGATGCCCATGCGTTTCATGGTACTGAGCATCTCGCCGCGCAGATCCTGCGCCTCGTCCACCGGGTTGACCGGGAAGTAGCCGCCCTTGTGGCCCGCGCGGTGGCCGTAATTGCCGCCTTCGGTTACGGTGTCGGTGTTCCAGGCGGCGGCTTCGGCGTCGATTTCATACGACACTTTGCGCGGGGTGACCGAATAGCGCACGTCGTCGAAGATGAAAAATTCGGCCTCTGGGCCAAAGTAGGCCGCATCGCCGATGCCGGAGGATTTCAGGAAGGCCTCGGCCTTCAGCGCGGTCTGGCGCGGGCAGCGGCTGTAGGCTTCGCCCGTATCTGGCTCCACCACGTTGCAATGCACGCACACGGTTTTTTCGGCATAGAACGGGTCGATATAGACCGATGCCGGATCGGGGATCAGCTTCATGTCGGACTGGTCGATGGATTTCCAGCCTGCAATCGACGATCCGTCGAACATGAAGCCCTCTTCCCAGAAGTCTTCGTCGACGAGGTCGGCCACCAGCGTCACATGCTGCAGCTTGCCCTTGGGGTCGGTAAAGCGGATGTCGACATATTCGACCTCCTCGTCCTTCATCAGTTTCAGAGCATTCTTGACTGCGCTCATCATGCTGTCCTTTGATTAATGTGTTTCGTTTCAGGCCCGCAGGCCCCGGTGGTTCTGGTGCGTCAGATTGCGTCGTCGCCGGTCTCGCCCGTGCGGATGCGGATTGCCTGTTCGACGGAGCTTACGAAAATCTTGCCATCGCCGATCTTGTCGGTGCGGGCTGCGGCGATGATGGCCGCGACGGCGGTATCGACCATGTCGTCGGTCAGCACGACTTCGATCTTCACCTTGGGCAGGAAATCGACGACATATTCGGCACCGCGATAAAGTTCGGTATGGCCCTTTTGTCGGCCAAAGCCCTTGACCTCGGTGACGCTCAGCCCCTGGATACCGGCCTCTTGCAGCGCTTCCTTGACCTCATCAAGCTTGAAGGGCTTGATGATCGCCTCGATCTTCTTCATGGGCCGACTCCCCCGTTCCAGATGTCGTCTGATCATTTCCCCATCGCGGGAACAATCAGGGGCGGCGCCGGAAACGCGCCGCAGCCGGGGAAACCGGGGGCAAGAGATGAAGAATTAACCATGACGGTGACAAAATAGGCAGGTTAAAAACTTTGAGGACGACATGACCGTATTGCTGACCGCCGCGCAGATGCGCGCCATCGAAGCCGCCGCGCTTGCCTCGGGCGAGGTCACGGGCCTGGAGCTGATGGAGCGCGCCGGACGCGGTGTGGTCGAGGCGATTTTCGAGGAATGGCCGGAGCTGGCTGCGACGTCGCACCGGGCGGTGGTCCTGTGCGGGCCGGGCGGAAATGGCGGCGACGGGTTCGTGGTGGCGCGGCTGTTGCGCGCGTGGGGGTGGCAGGTGGAGGTGTTCCTGTATGGGACGCCGGAAAGGATGCCGCCGGATGCGCGGGTGAACTATGAGCGGTGGGTCGGGATGGGGGAGGTGGGGGCTTTGGAGGCATTGAACACCGAAATTGACAGGCACCCAGGCCTCACATTCGACGTTGTCGTCGATGCACTTTTTGGCATCGGCCTCAGCAGGCATTTGCCCGGTGTCGTGGCGGAAGTTTTCTGCAATCTGTTCAGAGGTTATTTGGACGGCAGGGTGGTTAGCGTCGATGTGCCGTCAGGCCTATGCTCTGACAGCGGTCGGCCCATCGTGCCGGTGGCGTTTGAAAAACCCCGTTGGGCGGCGGTTGAAGGGTTTATTGCCGAAGCCATGCTTACTGTCACGTTCCACCGCTTTAAGTGGGGGCACTATTTGACGGATGGGCCACGGCATTGCGGAAAATTGGTAGTCAAGGAGCTTGGCTTAGATCAAAACATCGGCCACGGCACCCTTAGCTTGTCCGATGCACCCTTCTTTAAAATAGGCAAACAAGTCCTTGGCCACAAATACACCCATGGCCACGCCCTTATCCTTTCCGGCCTCCCCGGCCATGGCGGGGCAGCGCGCCTCTCCGCGCGCGGTGCCCTCCGCATCGGCGCAGGGCTGGTAACAGTCGCATGCCCACCTGATGCCGTGCCGGAAAACGCGGCACGGTTGGATGCGATCATGCTGCGACCCGTGGCGGATGGGGCGGGGCTGGCGGAGGTTCTTGCTGACGAACGGATCAACGTGCTCTGCCTCGGACCAGGCCTCGGCCTCGACGCGCGGGCGGTGGGTTTGGTGGCGACGGCGTTGGGTGTATCCCATGGTGGCCCCCCGCCCCCGGCCCCTCCCCACGGGGAGGAGGGGAGGCGCTCTGATCGGGGCGTTCCTGCGGGTGGTCAAGAGCTTCTCCTCCCCCTTGTGGGGAGGAAAGAGGGGAGGGGGACCCGCGGGGCACTGGTTCTGGACGCCGACGCCCTGACCATCCTGTCGCAACACCCTGCCCTGTTCGCGGCCCTTCACCCCAACTGCATCCTCACCCCCCATGCCGGAGAGTTCGCCCGCCTTTTCCCCGACATCGCGGCCAAACTCGCCGCGCCCGCGACCGAGGGCCCCGCCTATTCCAAGGTGGACGCGACGCGCGAGGCAGCGGCGCGGGCGGGGTGTGTGGTGCTGTTCAAAGGCGCCGATACGGTCATCGCCGACCCCTCGGGGCGCTGTGCCATCAACGCGGCCCACTACGACCGCGCTGCCCCCTGGCTTGCCACCGCCGGATCGGGCGACGTTCTGGCGGGGTTCATCACCGGGCTTCTGGCGCGAGGGTTCGCGCCCTTTGACGCAGCCTGCACGGCGGCCTGGCTCCATGTCGAATGCGCGCGCAGCTTTGGTCCCGGGCTGATCGCCGAGGATCTGCCTGAAGAGTTGCCAAAGGTGCTCCGCGCCTTGGGTCTTTAGCCTGCACATGAAAAAAGCCGCCCGAGGGCGGCTTATTGCAACGCGCGCTCGACGGGCTTACGCGAAGGCCAGTTCCGGCGTGCAGATCAGTTCCATCCCGCCCGCATAAATCACCTCTTCGCGGTCAAAGCGCAGGGTGAACAGGCGGATTTCGGCAAAAATCTCGGCGCGGATGTGTTCGCCGTCCATCAACTTGCGCACGGCAACAACGCCCTGACGCTCGCCCAGCAGGGCAGGTGCGCGCCAGTCGCGCACATAGACCGGCTGATCTGGCGGCAAGATCACGTCATCTTGCGGGCTGTCGGGGGTCAGCGACCGGGCTGACACGCGGACAAGGCGCACCTCTTGACTGAGGGTGACTGTGACATCGCGGAGCGTGCGGGCGCCAGCGCGGGTGATCACGCGGTCGCCAATCGCCAGAAACTGGACAGGGAGCGCGCCGTCGAGCGTCAAAACCATTGTGCCCGCAGCCATAGCCTGGGCCGGAACACGCAACCGCTGCGGCGCTTCATCGGCAAAAAGATCACTCAGAGACACCTGGGACATTGGCACAACCCTTGCACACCTTGCCAGTGTTTTTCGGCGTCCAATGTGGCAAGAATGGGGTGCTGGTCGTGCATTTTCCCGACAGGTGCGGCGGCCTGCGCCTTGGCCGCTTTTCTGCTCGCGTCAACCTTGCGGCTTTGCTAGAACGGCGCGGCTGAGCGGGGGAGTGGTCCAGCGGCAGGTCAAACCTGTCGCGAAGGCACAAAAACCGACGCGCAGGTTGCGGGTGTGGCGAAATTGGCAGACGCACCAGATTTAGGTTCTGGCGCCGCAAGGCGTGGGGGTTCAAGTCCCTCCACCCGCACCATCACGTCACCAAGAGCTGGCTTTCCCACGGCCTAAGACAGGTGCGCGCGACCTGCCCATAACCATGTCGGCTTGCCGAATGACAAGGAAAGAGCGCCTCGACTTCGGCCAAAAGAGCCGCCGGCAAATTTTCTGATGACAGTCCCGGGCGATAGAGGCTTTCGGTTTGCGCACCCTCGGCCCAGATGATCTCGTGCCGGTCAAAGAGCAGGTGATGATAAATCACGCCGCGGTCCGGTCGGTCCAGGCGTATGCCACGTTCATCGACGAGATCGCGTGCCGCAACCAGCACCGCATCCGTGCCAAAAAAGAGATCAGCCTTCCAACCCGACACGACGAACCTGTGTTGTTGCGAGACACGCAATGTGCGGTTGGGCACCCCTTGTGCCAATGCACCCGGATCGATGACGACCGGCCGCAGACCGGGTTGCGCGGCGACCTCGCCCGCCGACAGGGCGATGCGCCCGACCCAGCGGATGGCCTGCACCCCATGATCCAGCGTCAGGACGTGGTCACCAACACCCAAGGTCTCGATGGGTTCCGGTCCATGCGGCGTCTCGATCCGGGTCCCGTGCGCAAAGCAAGGGGGATAAGCAAGATTGGTGTAGAGGTTTGCAGCCTGACCTTGCGAGCCCGGACCTTCCGCGGCGCTGATGACCTGCAATGGCGTGCCGATTGGCGGAAACGCGTTGAGACCGCCGCGAAAGCTGAGGCCCTCGATGGTTGCAAAGGCCGGATTTCCGGTCGAGACGTTGTAGCCATAAGCGGTATAGGTAAGACCCGTCAGCGGGTTGCGCAGAACCAGCGTGTATTCCGCTTCGACCCTTGTCCCGTTCGCATAGGTGACGCCGTTGATCGTCTGAGCACCGGACAGGCTTTGTGTTGTGTCGTTGTCATCGAAGGTTGTGTCATTGTCGTTGATGAACGTCTCTTTCCACGTCGCGCTGTTCAAGGTGATCGAGCGCCCGACCAGATGTGATCCATCACCTTGCGTGATGCCATCCAGAGACCGGCCGGCCGATACGGTGATCGCCGATTTTTGCAGTATCCAAACTGAAACGATGGGCAAGGGCCGTCCTCTCAACCATTTCGACGCCCGGATATCACCGCAAACCGGAAACAATTGGGTCAGATTGGGTCAATTGCGTGACGAATGGGTCTTTGGAGCGGGTGGTCGCGCCCGCGCCAAAATGCCCCTTACGTCGCCCGGAAAGAGTTGCTAGAAGGCGCGCGACCCGCGTGGGGCGAAGTCCTGCGCGCGATAGGTATTGCGTGCGCGTGCACGGACGGAATGAAAGAAAAAGGACACCAGACCATGCAGGTCACCGAGACCCTGAACGAAGGCCTGAAGCGCGGCTACATGATCACCGTGACGGCTGCAGAGCTGGCCGCAAAGGTGCACGAGAAGCTGCTTGAGGCGCAACCCGAGGTCGAGATCAAGGGGTTTCGCAAAGGCAAGGTTCCCCTGGCGATCCTGAAAAAGCAGTTTGGTCAGCGGATCATGGGCGATGCGATGCAAGAGGCCATCGATGGCGCGATGAAGGGGCATTTTGATGCTACCGGCGACCGCCCGGCCTTGCAGCCCGACGTCAAGATGGTCGGCGGCGAAACCTGGGCTGAGGGTCAGGATGTTGTCGTCGAGATGAGCTATGAAGCCTTGCCGCCGATCCCTGAACTGGATGCATCCAAGGTCAAGCTGGATCGTCTGATCGTCAAAGCTGACGACACGGCCATCGACGAGGCTCTGGAAAATCTGGCGGGAAGTGCCAAGAATTTCGAAGAGCGCAAGAAAAGTGCCAAGGCCAAAGATGGCGATCAGGTCGTTATCGACTTCAAAGGCTCGGTCGACGGCGATTTCTTTGAGGGAGGCACGGGCGAGGATTATCCGCTGGTGCTGGGATCCAACTCGTTCATCCCCGGCTTTGAGGCGCAGCTGGTCGGCACCAAGGCTGGGGACGAGGTGACGGTCAACGTGAGCTTTCCCGACAGCTACGGTGCCAAGCATCTGGCCGGCAAGGCCGCTGTGTTCGCCTGCACCGTGAAGGCGGTCAAAGAGGCCAAGCCTGCAGACATCAACGACGAGTTGGCGACCAAGTTCGGCGCCGCTGACCTCGCAGCGCTCAAAGCCCAGATCGCCGAGCGTCTGGAGGCCGAATATACCGGCGCTGCGCGTGCGGTGATGAAGCGGTCGCTCTTGGATCAGTTGGACGTGATGGTCAAGTTCGACCTGCCCGCCAATCTGGTCGATGCGGAGGCGGCGCAAATCGCGCACCAGCTGTGGCACGAAGAAAATCCGGACGTTCACGATCACAATCATGGCTCCGTCGAGACCACCGAAGAGCACAAGACGCTCGCCGAGCGCCGGGTCCGTCTGGGGTTGCTGCTGGCCGAAATCGGCCGCAAAGCCGAGGTGACGGTGTCCGACGCGGAAATGACGCAAGCTGTTCTGGCAGCCGCACGGCAGTATCCCGGTCAGGAACGCCAGTACTTTGAATTCGTGCAGAAAAACCCACAGATGCAACAGCAGTTGCGGGCGCCGATATTCGAGGACAAGGTCGTTGATCACATCGTGGCGTTGGCCAAGGTCAGCGAAAAGACCGTGACCAAAGACAAACTGCAAAAGGCGATCGAGGCTTTGGACGAGATGTAGTCAGCGATCGGGCTGGATGTGACCGGGGCCGCGCTTGGGCGCGGCCCTTTTTGGCTTGACGCGCTGCTTGTCGTCCGCTGCTTATGGTGCTAAAATCATATTGTGTGGTCTCTAACCGCGCATTTCCCATCATATGAACAACGGAATAGTGCACATTTTGCGCAGCAATTGCGCGTGGCACAGATCTGTCCAACAGGAGTATCGCAGATTTGACGATAAAAGACGCTCGATCATTTGCGGAATTTGCCCATCTTGGGCAAACACGAAAAGGGGTCAAAGCAGAGCCCTACAGAGTTCACCTTGAAGATGTCGCGACATTGGTGGCGGGGTTTGGCGGCAGCGAGGATGCCGTGATGGCGGCCTGGCTGCACGATACCGTCGAGGACTGCGATGTGTCGCCGGCTGAGCTTGTTACCCGGTTTGGAACGAAGGTTGCCGCACTTGTCGCAGAACTGACTGACGACAAGGCACTGCCAAAGGCACGACGCAAAGCACTGCAAATACTTTCAGCGCCTGAAAAATCGCCCACGGCGGCGCTGGTCAAGATTTGCGACAAACTGTCCAATGTAAAAGCTGTTGGGGTTTCACCGCCTGCGGACTGGCCAATCAAGCGTCAATCGGACTACGTCAATTGGGCCGAGACAGTCGTAGCCGCGCTGCCCCCTGTCACGCCAAGCGCAACCAATGCGTTTGCGCAGCAAGTCGCGATGTCCCGCGCGGCGATTGCACAACGCGCTTTCGGCTGAAACCTGTTCCTGGCGTTTTCGGGAATTGACGCGCTGTTCGATGGGCCTGCAATTTCTCGGAAGATGCCAAAAGAAAAACCGCGCCGGGTTGCCCGGGCGCGGTCCGTAGTTGACGCGATCGCGCGCCTTAGCGCTCGTCGCGCGGATCGATGTCGTTGGCGGCACCCATTTCGTCGAAAAGCTCGGCAATCTCGAACTCCGCTTCGGCTTCGGCCTGGGCGGCGAGTTCCTGGATCGACTTGCCCGAGGCCTGCAATTCAGCCTCTTCGACGGAGCGGGCGATGTTCAGACGGACCTTGGCGATCACCTCGGGGTGCAGCACGACGGAAATCGTGTGCATGCCCAAATCCTTGATCGGACGATCCAGCACGACCTGTGCCCGGTTCACGGTGAACCCGGCGGAGGTCGCCGCGTCGGCCGCATCGCGTGTGGTGACCGAGCCGTAAAGAGCGCCTGCGTCGGACGCAGAACGGATCACGACAAAGGTCTGGCCATCAAGTTGCGCGCCGATCGCTTCGGCCTCGCTCTTGGTCTCGAGGTTCACGGCCTCAAGCTGTGCTTTTTTAGCCTCGAACGATTTGATGTTGCCATCATTGGCGCGCAACGCTTTGCCCTGCGGAAGCAGGTAGTTGCGGCCGTAGCCGTCCTTGACGTTGACGACTTCGCCCATCTGGCCCAGCTTGGGTACGCGCTGAAGAAGGATCACTTGCATGTCTGGCGCTCCTTATTTCACGGCATAGGGCAGCAGGGCGAGAAAGCGCGCGCGCTTGATCGCGGCGGCCAGTTCGCGCTGCTTTTTGGCAGAGACAGCGGTAATCCGCGACGGCACGATCTTGCCGCGTTCGGAGACATAGCGCTGCAGCAGACGGGTATCTTTGTAGTCGATGGCCGGAGCATTGTCGCCCGAGAAGGGGCAAACCTTGCGGCGGCGGAAAAACGGTTTGTTCGCCATGGTTTATATCCTTTGCCTACCTGATCAACGACGCGGTGCGCCGAACGACGGACGGTCACCGCGGTCACCGCGGTCGCCGCCACGGTCCGGGCGGTCGCCAAAGGACGGACGCTCGCGGCGTTCGCCGCCAAAGCCCATCTCGGGACGGTCACCACGGTCACGGTCGTCACGTTTCTGCATCTGGACCGACGGGCCCTCGCCGTGCTTGTCGACCTTGATAGTCAACACGCGCATGACGTCATCATGCAGACGCATCAGCCGTTCCATTTCCTGCACGGCCGATGCTGGTGCATCGGACTTGAGGAAAGCATAGTGGCCCTTGCGGTTCTTGTTGATCTTGTAGGCCATCGTCTTGACGCCCCAGTATTCGTTTTCAACGACTTTGCCGCCGTTGTCCGAAAGGACGGTCGAAAAGTGTTCGATAAGGCCTTCGGCTTGCGTGTTGGACAAGTCCTGACGCGCGATAAAGACATGCTCATAAAGCGGCATGCGGTCTCCAGCTTTTCAAGGCGCATTTCATAGGACGGGCGAAACTCCTTGCAGCGGCCCGTCCACGAGAGGCTGCGCCGGTTCATGGGAATGCTGCAAGGATGGGGCCTTATACAGATTGCGGGTGAGGATGCAAGGCTTTGCCGGGGTTGTGGGAGGTGTGTCGGAACGATTGCGTCACGCGGGCTGGCGGGATATTCGGGTGATCACCGGGAGAGGGAGTCACTGATGAGCCGCGCATTCGTTTTTCCAGGCCAGGGGGCCCAGACCATTGGGATGGGAAAGGCACTGGCCGAGGCTTATCCTGCCGCTCGGGCGGTCTTTGACGAGGTTGATTCCGCGTTGGACGAAAAGCTGTCGGCGCTGATCTTTGAGGGTGAGCAAGATGCACTGACAATGACGCAGAATGCGCAGCCTGCGCTGATGGCGACATCTATTGCGGCCTTGCGCGCGCTGGAGGCGGAGGGTCTGGGGCTGCAGGTGGCAAGCTTTGTCGCGGGGCATTCCTTGGGCGAGTATTCCGCGCTCTGCGCGATCGGATCCTTGGGTCTGGCCGATACCGCGCGGCTGCTGCGCATTCGCGGCAAGGCGATGCAAGAGGCGGTGCCGGTGGGTGTGGGTGCGATGGCCGCGCTGTTGGGGCTGGATTTTGTCGTTGCCACGGAGGTGGCGGCAGAGGCGGCGCAGGGACAGGTCTGTCAGGCAGCAAACGACAACGATCCGATGCAGGTCGTGGTTTCGGGCCACAAAGAGGCCGTTGAGCGCGCGGTCGAGATCGCCAAGGCGCGCGGCGCCCGGCGGGCCTTGATCCTGCCGGTCTCTGCCCCGTTCCATTGCGCCCTGATGCAGCCGGCGGCGGCGGTGATGTCTGAGGCACTTGCGGCTGTCGTGATTTCGGCGCCGTCCGTGCCGATTGTCGTCAATGTTCGTGCCGAGGCTGTGACTGAGCCGGACCGCATTCGCGCGCTGTTGGTGGCGCAGGTGACAGGATCGGTGCGCTGGCGGGAAAGTGTGCTGTGGATGCAGGGGGCCGGGGTGATCGAGTATTGGGAGATCGGCGCTGGCAAGGCGTTGTCGGGGATGATCAAGCGCACCGCCGAGAGTGCGGTGACGCGGGCCATCGGGACACCGCAGGATATTGCGGCGGCAAAGGGGGCAGGCGATGTTTGATCTGACCGGGAAATCGGCGTTGGTCACGGGCGCGTCAGGTGGGATCGGGGCAGATATCGCAAGGGTCCTGCATGCGGCCGGGGCGTCTGTTGGCCTGTCTGGGACGCGGTTGGAACCGCTGGAGGCGCTGGCGGCGGAACTGGGCACGCGGGCACATGTTCTTTCGTGCAATCTGTCGGTGGCCGAAGAGGTTGAAGGGCTGATCAAACGTGGCATCGAGGCGATGGGTTCTGTCGATATCCTGGTCAACAATGCCGGGATCACCAAAGACGGGCTTGCGATGCGGATGTCGGATGAGGACTGGGCATCGGTTATCGACGTTAATCTGACGGCGACGTTCCGGCTGTGCCGCGCGGCAGTTCGTGGTATGATGAAGGCGCGCTGGGGACGGATCATCAACATATCTTCGGTCGTGGGCACCACGGGGAACGCGGGCCAGGTGAATTATGCCGCAAGCAAGGCGGGCATGGTCGGCATGTCGAAATCCATGGCTGCCGAGGTGGCAAGCCGCGGCATCACCGTCAACTGCGTGGCGCCGGGTTTCATCGCGACCGCGATGACCGACAAACTCACCGATGCGCAACGAGCCGCCATCCTCGGGGTCGTGCCCGCCGGACGCATGGGCGAGCCTGCCGAGATCGCTGCTGCGGTCCTCTTCCTCGCATCGTGCGAAGCGGCCTATGTCACCGGGGCGACCCTGCATGTGAACGGCGGCATGGAGATGGTGTGACTGCAGATGCGCGGGTCGGCGAACCAAAACCGCTTGCGCGCACTTGCACCATGTTGCCGATCACACTTGGAAAGCGTTTGCCTTGGCGCATTCCCCTTGCTATAGGCGCTGCGAAACCGTGGGAGGGGTGAAGGCCAACCCCGTCGGTCGCGTCAAGAGAGTGCGGGCGACACGCCCGTCAACCACAGAGGAAAGAAAATGAGCGACATCGCGACCCGTGTGAAGAAGATCGTCGTCGAGCATCTGGGCGTCGAAGAGGACAAGGTGACCGAGAATGCCTCGTTCATCGACGATCTGGGCGCAGACAGCCTTGACACCGTGGAACTGGTGATGGCGTTCGAAGAAGAGTTCGGCATCGAGATCCCCGATGACGCCGCCGAAACGATCCAGACCTTTGGTGACGCGGTAAAGTTCATATCGGAAGCTGCCTGACCCCAGGCGTTGTCGAGTTGATTGTCATTGCGGCGTCCCCTGGGACGCCGTTTTGCATATGCGCAGGCCTTGCGGGTCACGGCCTGCAGGCAGGCGGGCAATTGCCGCTGTCCGGCATCGCTTGGCAATCGTAACTTGCTGGGCTGACGACATTGGCTGCACAGTGCTGCCAGCACAATCGGCGCGGCAGCGGGGCAGAGATGACAACGCTTGGGACGATGTTCGGGTCCGGCTTGGTCGATACGTTCATGGGCATTCCGAAGTGCCGCGATCTGAGCCGGCTGACAGCCCCGATCGCGTTGATCGGGGCGGATGGCTGCACGCCTTATCCTTCGGTCGGCTTCTACTGCGCGGGCGGACCGGCGGCGATCAGGGCTGCGGGGGCGGCCTATGCGGCGAACCTCGGCCACGTGAATTTCGATTTGGGCGGACCTGTTCTGCCGCTGGGCATCGAAGCGGTGGACGCCGGCGATCTGCCTCAGGATGAGGCGGACCCGCAGGGTAATAGGTCGCGGATTTTCGGGGCGATCAATCTGGTGCTTGATCGCGGGGCCGTGCCGATCTTGATCGGTGGGGATGACAGCTTGCCCGTGCCGATGCTGGAAGCCTATGCTGCGCGTGGACGACGGTTCACAATCCTACAAATTGACGCGCATATCGACTGGCGCGACGAGGTGCAGGGTGAACGGCTGGGGCTGTCCTCCACCATGCGGCGCGCCTCGGAAATGGGGCATGTGGAACGGATCATTCAGGTCGGCAGCCGTGGGATCGGTTCGGCCCGCGACAGCGATCTGGCCGACGCACTGGACTGGGGTGTCAGCTTTGTGCCCGCCGGCGAGGTGGCTCGTTCCGGCGTCTGGCGAGCGGTCGATCTCGTCCCGGATGGCGCGGAGGTGATCATCTGTCTTGATCTCGACGCGCTGGATCCCGGGGTCATGCCAGCGGTCATCGGGCGGACGGCGGGGGGCCTTGGCTATTGGCAGGTGCTGGAGTTGATTGGCGCGGTCGCCGAAAAGGCCGGCATCGCGGGGTTCGACATGGTGGAATTCATGCCGGGCCGCGATGTGGACGGGTTAGGGGCAACCACTGCGGCGCAACTATTGGCGGCGGTGATGGGGGTGATCGCGCGGGGAATGCAACGGTGACGGTGCCGGACCTGTTGCGTGACCGGCTGATCTTGCATGACATGCAGTGGGGCGATTTTTTTGCCAGATTTGCCGAGCGGTGGGCAGACGCTGAGATCGCCGGACGGATTTGTGTGCCAGCCCGAACCAAGGCGACAAACCGGACATCGGTCTTGATCAATGCAGGGCATTGGCAGGAATAGGGTTTGGCCAGTGGGCAATCACGGATCGCTGCACGGGCGTACTTTTCGGGTAAACCGTTATGTTTCAAGCCTATCGCGGCTATGGAACTGCGTTCGACCCGTGGCCCGAAGCGGCGTAGGTCAAGGCTGGCGCGGCACCGGGTGGTATTCTGGAGCACGAGGCGGTCGTCGCGGCGCTTGTTTGGTTTGGCGGGACCTATGATGGTTGTCAATTTGCCCTGTCGATCGGATCGGTCACAGAAGGCCACGGTCGAACTGGCCAGGATCGGATCGGCATTCGACGACAAGACCACCTACCTCTTTGGTGCAATCCGTCCTAAGGATAAGGCTGGTTTTTTGTCTTTTGGCTGGCGCGGCTGTGCACTAAGTCATCTGGACATTCTGGAAACAGCCGTCGAGGGCAAGAGGCTTAATGGTTCAGCGCGACTGATGGACGCAAAGCCATGTGGACCGATTCCCCTGACGCATTTTGGTGCGTTTCATGGCCCCGTCGTCGAACCCGCCCGCGACTAGCTGCACGCGATCTTGTTACGCGGACCCGGCGATCCCCTCGCAGGGCGGATGGATGTCAACGGCGCAAACTGTCCCTTTCGCACGGACAACCCCGACAACTTGACGGTTCTTGCCAGCCCTCCTTTGGCAATTCAGCGGCCTTCGTTTGCCGATGTCAGGGATCGCAAATGGATTGACAGGTTTGGCGTCTTTCGCGTTTTCCGCGAATGGCCCGGCGCGTCAATCGCGAGGTCCGGTGCCGGGGATCGCAGCCGCGTCCTTGTTGGTGAGCGGATACGAGCGGCACAGAACCGACGTCGATTGCCTTGTGTTGCGTGGCCTTGGGCGGGCGTGTATCACCCCCTAAAGGGCAAGAACTGCAGGGAGTGGACTGAATGCGTCGCGTCGTGATCACGGGGTTGGGGATGGTCACGCCGCTGGCGTGTGGGGTCGAAGACACCTGGATCCGGCTCATTGCCGGGAAATCAGGCGCGGGGCCAATTACGCGGTTTGATCCTGCGCTGGTCATAACCAAGTACGCGTGCGAGATCCCCCGCGGAGACGGGACGGATGGCACGTTTAATCCAGATGACTGGATGGAGCCGAAAGACCAGCGTAAAGTTGACGACTTTATCGTCTACGGCATGGCAGCGGCGGTGCAAGCGGTGCGGGATTCCGGATGGGAACCCGCAGACGAAGACGCACGGTGCCGCACAGGCGTGATGATCGGATCGGGGATCGGCGGGCTTGCCTCGATCGCAGAGACCGCCTTGCTGATCAAGGAAAAGGGCCCCAAGCGCGTAAGCCCGTTCTTTATCCCGGGCGCGCTGATCAACCTGATCTCGGGTCAGGTGTCGATCCGGTTCGGCTTTAAGGGGCCGAACCATGCCGTCGTGACGGCGTGCTCGACCGGGGCGCATGCCATCGGCGATGCGGCGCGATTGATCCAGTGGGGTGACGCCGATGTGATGGTTGCCGGTGGCGCGGAAAGTCCGATCTGCGAGATCGGCATCGCCGGGTTCAATGCGTGCAAAGCGCTTTCGACCAAGCGCGCGGATGATCCCGCCAAAGCCAGCAGACCTTATGATGCGGATCGCGATGGTTTCGTGATGGGCGAAGGTGCAGGCGTCGTCGTACTGGAGGAATATGAGCACGCGCGTGCACGTGGCGCCAAGATTTATGCCGAAGTGGTGGGCTATGGCTTGTCGGGAGATGCGCATCATATCACGGCACCTTCTGAGGATGGCGAGGGCGGCTTTCGGTCCATGCAGATGGCGCTGAAGCGGGCCGGTCTGGAGCCCGCGGCGGTGGACTACATCAACGCTCACGGGACCAGCACGATGGCCGACACCATCGAGCTGGGCGCAGTAGAGCGGCTATTGGGCGATGCGGCGGCGAAGGCCACGATGTCGTCAACCAAGTCGAGCATCGGGCATCTTTTGGGGGCGGCAGGCGCGGTGGAGGCGATCTTCTGCGTGCTGGCAATCCGTGATCAGGTCGCACCGCCCACGATCAATCTGGATAACCCCGCTGTGGCACCAAAGCTGGACCTTGTGGCCAACACGGCGGTAAAGCGCCGGATCGACGTGGCGCTGTCCAATTCCTTTGGGTTCGGCGGCACGAATGCCAGCCTGGTTTTGGCAAAGGTTGCGGGCTGATGTGGCGCTCTATCGCCTCTAACGCGCTGACGCTGTTCATCGTCATGCTGGTGGTTGCGGCCGGGATTCTTGCCTGGGGGCGCGAGCAGTACGCTGGCGAAGGGCCTTTGGCAAAACCGATCTGCTTTCGCGTTGAGCGAGGGGATACGCTGAGCGCGGTCAGCAGAGCGCTGGAAACTCAAGGGGCGGTTTCGGATGCGCGCATTTTTCGCATCGGGGCAGATTATTCGGACAAGTCGGATGGGTTGAAGTTTGGATCCTATCGTCTGGCATCGCGGTCATCGATGGCGCAGATCGTGGATGTGCTGACAACCTCGGGGCAGTCGACATGCGGGCGCGAGGTCAATTTCAGGATTGGCATCGCTGCGGCGGATGTCGTCCTGCGCGAGCTTGATCCCGCATCAAATCGCTACACCGAGGTCGTGAAGTTCGACCCCGCCGCAGATGCAGTGCCGGCCGAGTATCTTGATGTCATCGAAGAGCCAGACCTGCGCTGGCGCGTGACCTTGGCCGAGGGTGTGACCAGCTGGCAGGTTGTCGATGCGCTGAAACGGGCCGATTTTCTGGAAGGCGTTGTCGAAGCCCTTCCGCCCGAAGGCAGTCTTTCGCCGGACAGCTACGAAGTGGATCGTGGCTCCGACCGTGCGGCGCTGATTGCCCAGATGACCGAGCGGCAGGGCACGGTACTTGCCACTGCGTGGGCCGAACGCGCCGAGGGCTTGCCCTATGCGACGCCTGAAGAGGCGCTGGTGATGGCCTCCATCGTGGAAAAGGAAACCGGCATTCCTGAGGAACGCCCGCAAGTGGCCAGTGTCTTTGTCAATCGGTTGCGGCAAAACATGCGGCTGCAGACCGACCCGACGGTGATCTACGGGATTACCAAGGGTGAGGGCGTTCTTGGGCGCGGCTTGCGGCAAAGCGAGTTGCGCCGCGAGACACCTTGGAACACCTATGTCGTGGACGGATTGCCACCGACACCGATTGCCAATCCGGGCCAGTTGTCGATCGAGGCGGCGCTGAACCCGGATGCGACGAAGTATCTGTTCTTTGTGGCTGACGGCACCGGGGGGCATGCTTTTGCAGAAACGCTTGAGGCGCATAACGAGAATGTCGCCAAGTGGCGTGCCATAGAGGCGGCGCGTGGCGAAGAGGGCGCCACTGGCGTTCAGGGCGAGTGACGCCGGGGCACGAGGGTTAACAAGCGGTTAACGCGCCGCACAGCAAGGCATTGATCACGTTGAGTTTTTATCTTGACTCTGCGTCCGCTCCAACCTATAGATTGTGGCATGCTAGAAGAAGTGGGCGAGCGGCCTGGGGGTGACCCCGGTGCCGCATTTTCATTTCTCTCGTGCGGGCAGCATGAGGCGGGTGCGAGCTACATATGACAATCAAATTCTCCGAAGGAGAGGTTTCGCCAGTTGATCTGCTGGCGGAAACGGAAGGGCTGTTTCGCGAAACGGCAGAGGAGTTGGTCCGCGCGGTCCGCAGTATCAAGGCGGGCGCGTTTGGGGATGCCAAGGCCGCGACCCAGGCCGTCAAGGATCTGAAGACCGCCTTCGAGATGGTCATGGATGAAAGGACCAGAGTTGAAAAACTCCGCAGACAAGTTACTGGGGCCGTCGGAGCCCAAGCGCTCGACTTTGACGCCGCGCGGGATGAAATCGGGCGCCGCCTGGCTAGCCTCCGCGACGCAGGATGAGGTCGATGCGTTTCTATCGGATCTGGGCGACAACGCGCTGTTGTCGCTGCCGTGGATGTTCGAGTTCTGGGCGCTCCCCCATCAATTGCCGCCACAAGGTGTGTGGAAATCGTGGGTGATCATGGGGGGGCGCGGCGCAGGCAAGACGCGCGCCGGAGCGGAATGGGTACGGGCCGAGGTTGAAGGCGCGCGGCCCATCGATCCCGGCCGGTCCAAGCGCGTCGCGCTGGTCGGTGAGACGATTGAGCAGGTACGCGAGGTCATGGTGTTCGGGGACAGCGGGATACTGGCCTGTTCGCCACCGGACCGGATGCCGACGTGGGA
The DNA here is from genome assembly GCA_031378845.1 of Rhodobacterales bacterium. Taxonomy (GTDB): domain Bacteria; phylum Pseudomonadota; class Alphaproteobacteria; order Rhodobacterales; family Rhodobacteraceae; genus JAJNPS01. Next base: position 94,630 of record JANNES010000016.1, on the reverse strand, counting down.
AGCCACGCGCAAGCGGCTGGTCTGGCCAAACGGTGCAGTCGCGCAAGTCTACTCGGCCCATGAGCCGGAAAGCCTGCGCGGGCCGCAATTCGATGCGGCCTGGGTTGATGAGTTGGCCAAGTGGAAGCGCGCCGAGGAAGCCTGGGACATGTTGCAGTTTGCGCTGCGTCTGGGGGATCATCCGCGTCAGGTGGTAACGACGACGCCGAAAAATGTGGCTGTGTTGAAGGCGATCCTCAAGAACCCCTCAACCGTCATCACCCACGCCCCGACCGAGGCGAACCGGGCCTATCTTGCGGCATCGTTCCTGACCGAAGTTCAGACCCGCTATGGCGGCACGCGGCAAGGTCAGCAAGAACTGGAAGGTTTGCTGATCGAGGATGTGCAAGGCGCCCTGTGGACCTCTGAGCAGATTGAGGCCTGCAGGATCGAGACGATGCCGCAGATGAGCCGGATTGTCGTGGCGATCGACCCGCCGGTGACGTCGACGAAATCGTCTGACACCTGTGGGATCGTGGTGGTCGGTGCGATCACCGAAGGAGCGCCGCAGAATTGGCGCGCGGTGGTCCTCGAAGATGCCTCTGTGCAAGGCGTTTCGGCGGATCAGTGGGCACGCACGGCCATCGCGGCAATGGAGCGCCACAAGGCCGACCGATTGGTCGCCGAGGTGAACCAAGGGGGGGATCTGGTGGAAAGCGTGCTGCGGACCGTGGATGCGCTGGTCCCCTACAAGCGCGTCACGGCGACCAAGAACAAGGCCATCCGGGCAGAACCTGTGGCCGCGCTTTATGAGCAGGGCCGTGTCGCACATGTGCGGGGCTTGCAAAAGCTTGAAGAACAGATGTGCCAGATGACGGCGGGCGGGTTTCGCGGCAAGGGCAGTCCGGACCGGATGGATGCGCTGGTCTGGGCGTTGACCGAGTTGATGGTCGCCCCGGCCGAGGCGTTCCGCAATCCGCAGATGCGGGGCCTATACTGAGCGGGGTGACCCGCCAAGCCGACACGGCATGACAACAATCGACCAGCTATCCGCGCCCCCGGGGGCGCGGGGCGGCAAAGGCTTGGGGTTTGACCTGGCACAAATGGGAGCGATCCGAAATGGTGTTTGATTTCTTGCGGCGTGCGGAACAGCCCGTGCCCGAACAAAAAGCCTCGGCCACCGGCCGGGTTGTTGCATGGGGCAGTTCGGGCCGCGTCGCCTGGAGCCCAAGGGACACGGTGTCGCTGACCAAAACGGGTTTCTTGGGCAATCCTGTCGGATTTCGGGCGGTCAAGATGATCGCCGAGGCTGCGGCTGCGCTGCCGCTGATCTGCCAAGATACGGCGCGGCGCTATGAGACGCATCCGCTGTTGGACTTGATTCAACGGCCGAACGCAGCACAGGGGCGGGCCGAACTGTTCGAGGCATTGTATGGATATCTGCTGCTGGCGGGCAATGCCTATGTCGAGGCGGTGCCGGGTGCCGGGGCGTTGCCGGGAGAGCTGCATGTGCTGCGGTCGGACCGCATCAACGTGGTTCCGGGCACAGATGGCTGGCCTGTTGCCTACGAATACACAGTGGCGGGGCGCAAACACCGGTTCGACATGACGGCACCGGTGCAACCGATCTGCCATTTGAAGAGCTTTCATCCGCAAGACGACCACTATGGGTTCTCGCCTTTGCAGGCGGCGGCGGTAGCGTTGGATGTGCATGGTTCGGCAAGTGCATGGTCAAAGGCGCTGCTCGACAACGCCGCCCGCCCCTCGGGGGCCATCGTGTTCAAGGGCGCGGACGGCCAGGGGGCGCTGAGTTCGGATCAGTACGACCGCCTGGTTTCCGAGATGGAGGCGCATCATCAAGGTGCGCGCAATGCGGGTCGTCCGATGCTGCTGGAGGGGGGGCTGGATTGGAAGCCCATGGGGTTCAGCCCTTCCGACATGGAGTTCCAGAAGACCAAAGAGTCAGCCTCGCGCGAGATTGCCATCGCTTTCGGCGTGCCGCCGATGTTGATGGGCATTCCGGGGGACGCGACTTACGCCAATTACCAAGAGGCGAACCGGGCGTTCTACCGGCTGACGGTCTTGCCGCTTGCCACCAAAGTTCTTGCCGATCTGTCTTACTGGATGGCGTCTTTTGCCGATCATGCGGCGGAACTTCGGATCGATCTGGACCAGATCCCGGCATTGGCGCAAGAGCGTGACCAGCAATGGGCTCGGATCGGGGCTGCTGAGTTTCTGACGCAGTCGGAAAAACGGATGCTGCTGGGTCTGCCGCGCCTTGCAGAGGAAGAATGACGGCGCCGCGCGACGGTGCCGGGTCGCGGTTTCTCTACGACAGTTTTGATGCGGCAACAGCGCGGATCGAAGCGAATGAACGGGTCATGCAAGAACGCTGGAGCGCGCTCGAATACCGGCTGACGTTGATCGACGCAGCGCTTGAGCGGCTGGAAAAACGCATCTGGCTGGGGGTTTACGGGGTAGCTGCGTTTCTGCTGACGCAAGGTGCCGAGGCAATAATCCAAGCGGCGATGAGGTGAAAGATGACCGACATGAAGGACTGGGGGGCGCCGGAACGAAAGTTCCAAAAGCCCGAAACGGGGCTCGTCGTCCGCGACGGAACCGTCCTGGAGGGCTATGCGTCGCTGTTCGGACGACGTGATCAAAGCGGCGATATCGTGCAGTCGGGGGCCTATGCGACAAGCCTGAAGGCGCTCGCTGCGGCGGGCCGGCGCGTCAAGATGCTTTGGCAGCACGATCCCGCACAGCCCATTGGCGTCTGGGAAGAGGTCCGCGAGGATGCAACTGGCCTTTGGGTCAAAGGGCGCATCCTGCCCGAAGTCGAACGCGGGCGCGAGGCTGCGGCGTTGCTGGCGGCGGGCGCAATTGACGGGCTGTCGATCGGTTATCGCACCTTGCGGGCCGAGCGTGATGCAAAGGGCCAGCGAGTCCTTTCGGAACTGGAGCTTTGGGAAGTGTCGCTTGTGACCTTTCCCATGCTTGCAGAGGCACGGGTAGCGGCAAAAACCGACGCCCTTGCCGAGACTTGGCGCGACATGGCGGAGATTATCGACGACGCCCGCCGGAGCCTGGCCGAACGGTAACGCCGCGGCCCTTTCACGACCAACCTTAAGGAAACATCGCGATGACCGAGAAAGAGGCTCGGGGGCGGGACGCTACGTCTTCGTCCCCAGATCCGCGGGCGGAAGTGAAATCCGCCATGTCCGGATTTTTGAAGGAACTGAACGGCTTTCAAGCCGAAGTGAAGACATCGTTGCAACAACAAGAAGAGCGACTGAACATGCTGGACCGCAAGATGACCACCTACGGACGCCCGACGCTTTCGGCCCATGCCGAAACCGAAGCCCCGCACAAGAAGGCCTTTAACGCTTATCTGCGTTCGGGTGATGATGATGGCTTGCGCGGTCTTGTCCTGGAGGGCAAGGCGCTGTCGAGCGGAATTGCAGCGGACGGCGGCTATCTGGTGGACCCGCAGACTGCTGACACGATCCGCTCGATGCTGGTATCGACCTCGTCGCTGCGGGCGATCTCTAGCGTCGTGAACGTCGATGCGACGAGCTATGACGTGCTGATCGACCGCTCCGAGGTCGGCTCCGGCTGGGCTACGGAAACCGGCGCGCAGGCAGAAACCGGCACACCGATCATCGAGCGCATCTCGATCAAGCTGCACGAACTGTCGGCGATGCCGAAGGCCAGCCAGCGTCTGCTGGACGACAGCGCATTTGACGTCGAGGGCTGGCTGTCGAGCAAGATTGCGACGCGGTTCATCCGGGCGGAGGCTGCGGCCTTCGTCAATGGAGACGGCATCGACAAGCCCAAGGGCTTTTTGCTGCCGACCAAAGTGACGAATGCAAGCTGGACCTGGGGCAACATCGGTTACGTGCCGTCAGGTGCGGCGGCCGACTTCCCCACGACCAATGCGGCGGATACCATCGTCAACCTCGTCTATGCGCTGGCAGCGGACTACCGTGCGAATGCGACGTTCGTGATGAACTCCAAGACGGCGGGTGCGGTCCGCAAGATGAAGGATGCAGACGGTCGCTTCATGTGGGGTGACAGCCTTCAGGCCGGTGAGCCTGCACGTCTGATGGGCTATCCTGTGCTGATCAGCGAGGACATGCCGGACATCGCGGCCAATGCGCACGCCATCGCGTTTGGTGACTTTGTGGCCGGCTACACCATCGCCGAGCGCCCGGACATTCGCATCTTGCGCGACCCCTTCTCGGCCAAACCGAACGTGTTGTTCTTTGCCAACAAGCGCGTCGGCGGGGATGTCACGGACTATGCGGCAATCAAGCTGCTGAAGTTCGCCCTTACCTGACCTTTGTCAGAGCTATCCGGTCCCCGTCACTGGGGACCGGTGGATGGACGCGCGCCGGAATGACCGTGCCGTCTAGCTGCTCCCCCCCGTCCGAGCGGCATGGGGTGCGCGTCCATTTTGTGGAACTTGGGAGCTTTCGAGAGATCGGAGCGTTAAGATGATACTGATCGAGCAGACGACAGTTCCAGCATTGGCCTTGCCGGTGCAGCAGCTGAAAGACCATCTGCGTCTTGGGACGGGTTTTGCCGATGACACGTTGCAAGATGCATTGATCGAAAGCTATCTGCGGGCGGCACTGGCCACCATCGAGGGCCGGATCGGAAAAGCGCTGATTGCGCGGCGATTCCTGTGGCGATTGGAAGATTGGCGCCAGCGACAGGAGCAAGCCTTGCCGATCGCGCCGGTGACACAGCTGATCAGCGTCACTGTTTATGACGGGCTGGGCGGGAGCATCGTCGTCCCATCGCAGTCCTACCGGTTGGTGCCCGATACACACAGGCCCAAAGTGACGGGCTTTGGTACATCGCTGCCGACCATTCCAAGCGAAGGGCGCGTCGAGATCATCTTTGACGCCGGGTTTGGCAGCGTCTGGGCCGAGATTCCAGCGGATCTGGGACAAGCGGTTCTGCTGCTGGCAGCCGAATACTATGAGCACCGACACGATGGCGGTATCCGCGAAGCAGGGTTGCCGATGGCGGTGCTGACGCTGATTGACCGCTGGCGTACCGTGCGTGTGCTGGGCGGGGGGGCATCATGAAGTTGCCGGAACTAAACCGCGCCCTGACCTTGGAAGGGCCGATGACGGTTGCAGACGATGCGGGGGGCTATGCCAAGTCATGGATGATTCTTGGCACGCTTTGGGCGGAGATTTTGCCGGGGTCGGGTCGCGATACCGCCGGCGAAGATGTCGTCCTGTCGACCGTGCCCTACCGCATCACCGTTCGCGCTGCCCCGTTCGGGGCGCCGTCGCGGCCGGTACCGGAGCAACGGTTGCGTGAAGGCGCGCGGGTCTTTCGGATCCTTGCGGTCACCGAGCGCGATGGCGATGCGCGTCACCTTGTCTGCTTTGCACGTGAGGAGGAGCCGGCATGAGCTATGCAGGAGCAGCCGCACTTCAATCGGCGATCTATCAGCGCCTGACCGCGGCGACGCCGCTCGCGGGTGTGCCAATCCATGATGCTTTGCCACCCGGGGTGGGGGTGGGAACGTTTGTCTTGATCGGACCAGAAGAGGTTCGTGACGTCTCGGACAAAAGTGGCCCCGGCGCTGAGCACAGGTTTACGGTTTCGGTCATCTCAGACGGTTCCGGGTTTCAGGCGGCAAAGACCGTTGCCGTCGCGGTATCGGACGCCTTGGTTGGGGCAACACTGGTCTTGGCGCGAGGGCGGCTGGTCCATCTGCTGTTTCAGCGCGCCCGCGCATCGCGGATCGATCAAGGCGAAGTCCGGCGTGTGGACCTGACCTTTTCGGCTCGGCTGGAACTGTAGATCAATTGTACTAATCGGACAATTCGTCCCGTCACTGCCCGCATTTGCGGCGCAATAGTTGAAAAGATCGGAGAAATGGTATGGCTGTTCAGAGCGGCAAGGACCTGCTTGTCAAACTTGACATGATCGGTGACGGCACGTTCCAGACGATTGCGGGGCTTCGCGCCACGCGGATCAGTTTCAATGCGGAAACCGTCGATGTTACCAGCCTCGAAAGCCAGGGTGGCTGGCGCGAGTTGTTGGCAGGTGCGGGGGTCAAATCAGCATCGATCACCGGGTCGGGCGTCTTTCGGGATGCGGCGACCGACGCGCGGGCGCGGCAAGTGTTTTTTGACGGCGAGGTGCCGGACTTTCAGGTGATCATCCCCAGCTTTGGCGTGGTGCAGGGAGCCTTCCAGCTGACCGCCATCGAGTATGCGGGAACCTATAACGGCGAGGCAACCTACGAGATGACGCTGGCTTCGGCCGGCGCATTGACCTTTACCGCATTGTGAGCGACGCCATGGGCAATCCTTGGGCCGGTGAAGTCACCATCGTCCTGGATGGCAAGCCGCATGTCGCCAAGCTGACCTTGGGGGTTCTCGCCGAGCTGGAGACGACCTTGAGTGCCGGGTCACTGATTGATCTGGTTGAGCGGTTTGAACAGCGCAGCTTTTCGACGCGCGACGTGCTGGCGCTGATCGTCGCGGGTTTGCGAGGCGGGGGCTGGCAAGGTAAGGCGAGCGACCTTTTGACCGTCGAGATAGCTGGCGGACCATTGGCCGCAGCGCGGGCGGCGGCAGAGTTGCTCGCGCGTGCCTTTGCGGTGCCGGGCGAGACGTGAGCACACGGCTGATCGACTGGCCTGGCCTGGTGCGCGCTGGTTTGCATGTTCTTGGTCTGACGCCGCACGAATTCTGGCGTCTGACCCCGGTTGAGCTGCGGATCATGCTGGGCGCCGACCTGATGATGCCACATCTGACGCGATCGCGGCTGGACGAACTGGCCGCGGCTTTCCCCGATACAAAAAGAGGTGGTCGCGATGGAAATCGAGGACATGCAAGCACAGTTGCAGTCACTGGAAGCGACATTGGCAAGCTCGGGCCAGATGGTGGCGAGCTTTGACGGTGAGCTGGCGCGAATGCGCGAGACGGTCGTCTTTACCGGGCGGGAAGTCGGCACCTTGTCGGCCGGGTTGTCCGGCGGGCTGCGGCGCGCTTTTGACGGGTTGGCTTTTGACGGGATGCGGTTAAGCGATGCGTTGAAGACCGTCGCCCAAAGCATCATCGACACCGTTTATGGCATCGCGATCAAGCCGGTGACAGGTGCGCTGGGCGGACTTTTGGCGCAAGGCGTGTCCGGGGCGTTGAACGGTCTGATGCCGTTTGAAAAGGGCGGCGCATTTTCGCAAGGGCGCGTGGTGCCTTTCGCAAACGGCGGCATTGTCTCGTCCCCGGTGCAATTCCCGATGCGGGGAGGGCGCGGCATGATGGGCGAAGCCGGGCCGGAGGCAATCATGCCACTGACCCGAGGCGCTGACGGTCGGCTAGGGGTTCAGTCGGCAGGGTCAGGCGGACGTCCGGTCCAGGTGGTTATGAACATCTCGACGCCGGACGCGCAAAGCTTTCAACGCAGTCAGGGTCAAGTGGCCGCGCAAGTCAGCCGGGCGCTGGCGCGCGGTCAACGCAACAAGTGAGCAAAGCCATGAATTTTCACGAGATCCGGTTTCCCGCCAATCTCAGCTTTGGGTCGGTCGGTGGACCCGAACGGCGCAGCGAGATCGTCACGCTTGCCAATGGTCACGAAGAACGAAACAGCCCATGGGCGCATTCCCGGAGGCGATATGACGCGGGATTGGGCCTGCGCAGCCTGCAAGACATCGAGACACTGATTGCGTTTTTCGAAGCGCGTCGAGGGCAGATTTATGGCTTTCGCTGGAAGGACTGGTCGGACTACAAGTCCTGTCCCGCGTCCAAGGCGCCTCAGCCCGAAGATCAGCCGATCGGAATTGGCGATGGCGTCGTGACCAGTTTTGCGCTGCGCAAGACCTATGTGTCGGGACTACAGAGTTATGAACGCCCGATCATCAAGCCGGTTGCCGGCACTGTTCGGGTCGCTGTGGCAGGCGATCCCAAGATCGAGGCCCTTGAATACAACATCGACATCACGAGCGGCCTTGTCGTCTTTGTGGTGGCGCCGGGTGTCGGAGCGCGGGTCACTGCGGGGTTTGAATTTGACGTTCCAGTCCGTTTTGACACGGACGGCATCCAAACCTCGGTTGCCTCATTCCAGGCGGGCGATGTGCCGAACGTTCCGATCCTTGAGGTGCGACTATGAGCGCGGCGGATCTGCTTGCCCATCTCGCGGGCGGACAAACCACTGTTTGTCGGGCTTGGCTGGTCACGCGGCGGGATGGGCTTCGGCTCGGCTTCACCGACCATGACTGCACTCTGGAGTTTGATGGCGTCAGCTTTCGGGCTGAGTCCGGTCTTACCGCGCGGGCCGTTCAGCAGACGACGGGACTTGCCGTCGACAATACCGAAGCCATCGGTGCGCTGTCGGACGCTTCGGTCAGCGAAGAGGATCTCTTGGCAGGTCGTTATGATGCTGCTGAGGTGCGTGCTTGGTTGGTCAACTGGGCAAATCCTGAAGAAAGGGTGGAGCAATTCCGCGGCACTTTGGGCGAAGTCACGCGCGCGGCGGGTGCGTTTCGGGCGGAGTTGCGCGGCTTGACCGAGGCGCTGAACCTGCCGCAAGGGCGGGTGTATCAACGGAGTTGTTCGGCAGTCCTTGGAGACACGCAATGCCGTTTTGATCTAACGCTGCCGGGATACTTCAGCAGTCGCGCAATCGAGACCGTGGTGGATCGGACAATCTTTCGGTTTGCGGCCTTCGGCGGGTTTGATGATCGCTGGTTTGAGCGTGGACGGCTGGTTGTCACGTCTGGCGCGGCGACAGGCTCTGTCGGGTTGATCAAGAACGACCGGACCATAGGGGCGGGCCGCGAGATTGAGCTTTGGCAATCGATCGGGCCGAACCTGCAGTCAGGTGATCTGATCCGATTGGAAGCGGGTTGCGACAAGGCCGCCGATACCTGTCGGACGAAGTTCACAAACTTTGCCAATTTCCGCGGGTTCCCACATATTCCGGGCGAGGATTGGCTGACGTCCTATCCAAAACCTGAACGCACGCAACAGGGCCAAAGCCTTTTCACGCCAACGTCGGTTCCCGGGTTTGGGTCATGACGTTGGCAAGTCAGGTCGTCACCGAAGCGCGAAGCTGGATTGGGACACCCTATGTCCATCAAGCCAGCGTCAAGGGGGCCGGAACGGATTGCCTGGGTCTTTTGCGCGGCGTGTGGCGCGCAGCGATTGGCCAGGAGCCGTTGCCTATCCCGGCGTATACCGCTGATTGGGACGAGGCTGCTGCCGGTGAGGTGTTGACCGCTGCTGCCGAAATGTGTTTGCGCCGCAAACTGCCGACGGACGCTGCCCCGGGCGATGTTTTATTGTTCCGGATGCAGGACGGTTTTGTAGCCAAACACCTAGGCATCCAGTCGCGCGTCGGCGCGGATGCCGCCTTTATCCATGCCTATTCGCGTCACGCGGTCGTTGAAAGTCCGCTGTCGCGGCCATGGGCCCGGCGCGTTGTGGGACGATTTGCCTTTCCTGAAGGAGCCGAATGAATGGCGACGCTACTGCTATCCGCAGCGGGAGCTGCAATCGGTGCCGGGTTCGGCGGAACTGTTATCGGTCTGTCCGGCGCTGTAATCGGTCGCGCGATCGGGGCGACTCTGGGGCGGGTCATCGACCAGCGATTGATGGGCGCTGGATCGGACGCCGTCGAAATCGGACGCGTTGACCGCCTGAGACTCTCAAGTGCTGGTGAGGGCGCCGCGATCTCGCAAGTCTGGGGACGGATGCGGGTAGCGGGTCAAGTGATCTGGGCTACCGAGTTTCAGGAAAACTCAACCCGGTCAGGTGGGGGCAAAGGCGCCCCTCAGCCCAAGACAGTGGAATTCAGCTATTCGATCAGCGTCGGGATTGCGCTTTGCGAAGGCGAGATTACCCGGATCGGTCGGATCTGGGCGGATGGCGCAGAAGTCGTCGCCTCGACCTTGAATCTGAGAGTTTACACCGGCACCGAAGATCAACTTGCTGATCCAAAGATCTCGGCAGTTGAGGGGACAGGCAAGGCACCCGCCTATCGTGGTATCGCGTATGTCGTGATCGAGGACCTTGACCTTTCGCCTTATGGAAACCGGGTCCCCCAATTCACATTTGAAGTGCTGCGCCGCGCCAAAAGTGGCCTGGATTCTGAGCCATCGGACATCGCTGCAGCAGTTCAGGCCGTTTCACTTATCCCCGGGACGGGTGAATATGGTCTGGCCACAACACGTGTACATTACAATCTGGAGCGCGGCGTCAGTCGCAGTGCCAACGTCCACAGTGCGTCGGGCAAGACGGACTTTGCGACATCGCTGGATCAGCTGACCGAAGAACTGCCGCTGTGCCAGTCGGTCTCATTGGTCGTGTCGTGGTTTGGGTCAGACCTGCGCTGTGGGGAATGCCATATTTTTCCCAAGGTGGTGCAGAACGGTTTTGAAGGTGTTGGCCAGACATGGCGAGCCGGCGGTGTCACGCGAGGTCAGGCCGAAGTTGTTCCGTTGTCCGAGGGTCGGTCGGTCTATGGCGGGACACCGTCAGATGCGTCGGTGATCGAAGCCATCACGGCGCTGCGCTTGCAGGGCCAGGAAGTGATGTTTTATCCGTTCATCTTGATGGATCAGCTGGAGGGGAGCGACCTTCCCGACCCCTACAGCGATGTGGCAGAGCAGGCAGCCCTGCCGTGGCGCGGGCGGATCACATTGTCAGTCGCACCGGGCAGACCGGGCAGTCCTGACCGAAGCGCGACCGCCGCGAGCGAAGTGGCGGCTTTTTTCGGGACTGTGGCGCCGAGTAATTTCACGGTGACCAACGGTCAGGTCAACTATACGGGTGTTGCGGATTGGGGGTATCGGCGTTTCATCTTGCACTACGCGCATCTTTGTGTGGCAGCAGGGGGCGTGGATGCCTTTTGCATCGGGTCGGAAATGCGCGGACTGACGCAGATCCGTGGTGCGCTGGATGTTTTTCCCGCAGTCGCAGCACTGCGCCAGCTGGCGGCGGATGTCCGCGGGATCCTGGGCCCAGCAACCAAGATCAGCTATGCTGCTGATTGGACAGAATACTTTGGGCATCAGACTGACGGGAATGTCTATTTCCACCTCGATCCGCTTTGGGCCGATGTGAATGTGGACTTCATTGGCATCGACAACTACATGCCGGTCTCGGACTGGCGCGACAGTGATGCCCATGCTGATATAGGTTACGGATCCGTCCACAGTCTGGACTATCTGCGCGCGAACATCGCCGGGGGCGAGGGGTTCGACTGGTACTATGACAGTCCCGAGGGTCGCGCCGCGCAGAGACGGCTGCAGATTGAGGATGGCGCTCACAACGAGCCTTGGGTCTATCGCTACAAGGACCTGAAGTCGTGGTGGTCCAACCTGCATCACGAACGGCAGGCGGACGTGCGCAGTGTTTTTCCGACCGCTTGGGTGCCGGGATCAAAGCCAATCCGTTTCACCGAGTATGGCTGCGCGGCGATCGACAAAGGTGGCAACGAGCCCAACAAGTTCGTCGACCTCAAGTCGTCCGAGTCAGCGTTGCCGCGATTTTCAAACGGTCGTCGCGACGACCTGATCCAGATGCAATACTACCGCGCATATTCCCAACACTTTGCATATGCTGCAAACAATCCCGTGTCGACGCTTTATGGCGGAGCGATGGTTGACATGGCACGCGCTCATGCGTGGGCATGGGACGCGCGCCCGTTCCCCGAATTTCCAACGCAGACCGAGGTTTGGAGCGACGGGCCGAATTACACACGCGGGCATTGGCTGAACGGTCGTGTGTCCAATCAAAGTCTTGAAGCTGTGGTGGCCGAGATCTGTGATCGTTCCGGCATGTCGACGCTGGATGCGCGCAAGCTCTATGGTGTGGTTCGGGGCTATTTGCAGTCCGAAACCGGGACCGCACGCTCAGTGCTTCAGCCGTTGATGTTGGCCTACGGGTTTGATGCACTTGAGCGCGACGGCACGTTGCGTTTTGAGATGCGCGCGGGCCGGGCCATCGCGACGCTTGATCGCGAGTTGCTTGCTTTGGCCAGTGACTTGGACGGGACATTTGAAACAACACGCACATCAGAAGTCGAGATTGCCGGTAAGGTCCGGCTAGGTTTTGTGGAAGCCGAAGGAAACTATGAAATCCGGCAGGCCGAAGCGATTTTTCCCGATGAGGTCAGTTTTGGCGTCTCGCAGAGCGAGATGCCACTGGTAATGACCTCGACTGAAGCACAGGCAACGGTTGAGCGATGGCTATCTGAAGCGAGGGTGGCGCGCGATACCGCCCGGTTTGCCTTGCCGAAGTCAAAACTCGGTTTGGGCGCGGGGGACGTTGTTCGTGTCGACAATTCGCTCTATCGGATCGATCGTGTGGAGCAGGGCGATGCGCAGTTGATCGAGGCGGTAAGGGTCGAGCCGGGCGTATACCGTCTGTCAGACGGAGCCGAGGAGAGGGTCTTTCCGCGTCAGTTCTATGCGCCGGTTCCAGTGTATCCAGTCTTTTTGGATCTTCCTTTGCTGACGGGCAGCGAAGTTGAGCATGCGCCCCATGTTGCCGTGACTGCGGCGCCTTGGCCGGGAACCGTGGCAATCTGGTCTTCATCAGAAGACGCTGGGTATGAATTGAACCGCACGATTGCTGGTCCTTCCGTGATTGGCGTAACCCAATCGCCGCTTTTGGCGGCAAGACCTGGCGTGTTGGACCGAGGCGCACCACTTCGGATCAAAGTCACCGGTGGGACGCTGAGCAGTGCGTCGCTTGATGCGGTTTTGAATGGGTCGAATGCGATGGCGATCGGCGACGGATCGTCTGACAATTGGGAGGTGTTTCAGTTTGTCGAGGCTCAGGTCGTTGCTCCCGATACCTATGAGTTAAGCCTTCGGCTGCGCGGGCAATTGGGAACAGACGGCATCATGCCGCCGGTCTGGCCGACTGGAAGCGAAGTTGTCTTGCTGGACCGTGCCCCAGTTCAGATCGACCTTGCACTCTCGTCTCGCGGGTTGGCGCGCTATTATCGTGTCGGTGTCGCAGGGCGCGGATACGCCGATCCGACAGTTGTTACACGTATCGAAGCCTTTGACGGGATCGGGCTCAGGCCGTATCCGGTCGCCCACATCAAGGCGGTCCGGACGCTGGCAAACGCTCTTGACCTGTCATGGATACGGCGCACGCGAATTGACGGAGACAGTTGGCAGTCGTCCGAGGTACCATTGGGAGAAGACAGCGAAATCTATCAGGTCAGAGTCCGGTCTGGCGCGACGATCCTGTCAGAGGCGTTTGCGACTTCTTCCAGTTGGTCTTATTCGGCAGCTCAGCAGGCGATTGACGGTGTGTCAGTGCCGTTCCGGATAGAAGTTGCGCAGATATCGGATCGCTTTGGCCCTGGTCCGTTCCGTGGCGTCGAAATCTTGGCCTGACCGATGCGACCGATATTGGTTTCCGATATCCTGGCGCTGGCTCGCGTGCTGACGACAGTTCAGGCAACTGACCGTTCGGGCTTTGCTGCGAAATTGATCGAAGAAGCGGAGATCGCCGATCGGCATCGTCAGCGATTCGGACGGTCTCATCCATTCTGGGGCGACGGCAGTGTTTCGGCGCGAAGTCTCTTGATGGCACCACCGCCCGAACCGGGTGCGGACAGCGCCGAGCACTTGGAGGCAATTTCAGCTTCGGCCTTGGCTTTGCTTCGAACTCTGGCCGGTCACATTGCGTGAATGGCCATTGGTCTTGGCCGAAGATGGTCTATATAAGAGGTCCCGAACGGGGTTTTGTGGGAGCTGGCCATGGCTGAGACTCGGATGAAAGTGGCTTCGGTCGATCCGGTTTGGCGCCGGGTTTGCGACGAGGCCGTAGAGGCTATTGCAAACGAGCCATTGCTGGGCGGCTTGGTGCATTCCAGCCTGTTGCACCATCCGTCGATGGAGCGCGCGCTTGCCTATCGCTTCTCGCTCAAGCTCGCCTCGGGCGAGATGAGCGAGCAGATTTTGCGCGAATTGGCCGATGAAGCTTATGAGTCTGATCCGGAATTGGGTGTTGCCGCGCGGGCGGATCTGATGGCGGTCTATGACCGTGACCCGGCATGCCATCGGTTCATTCAGCCACTGCTCTTTTTCAAGGGTTACAAGGCCGTGCAGGCCTATCGTATCGGGCATTGGTTGTGGCAGACCGGGCGGCGCGATCTTGCTTATTTTGTTCAGATGCGCGTATCCGAAGTGTTCGGCGTTGATATCCATCCTGCTGCCCGCGTTGGCAAAGGTATCATGATCGACCATGCACATTCCATCGTGATCGGGGAAACGGCAGTCGTCGGCGACAATGTCTCGATGCTTCATTCCGTCACGCTTGGCGGAACCGGCAAGGAAGATGGCGACCGGCATCCCAAGATCGAGGATGGCGTGATGATCGGCGCCGGGGCTAAGATCCTTGGCAACATCAGGGTTGGCCATTGCAGCCGGATCGCCGCAGGCTCGGTGGTATTGCAGGACGTCCCGCACAACACCACTGTAGCAGGCGTGCCAGCTCGTGTGGTCGGTGTTGCAGGATGCGACAATCCTTCCCAAACGATGGATCAACTGTTGCGCGGCGAGATCTGACGCCTTGGGATCAAAGTCGGGGTAATGCAACCGGACGTAAAGAGCACGACTGGACCCGCGCCGCCCGGTGAGAACCTTGGTTGGTCGGTTGCGGCTTGGTTGTTGCGCCATGCGATATTGACCTTTGCTCGTTTTGTGACGGCCGTCCACCCTATCTGGGCGGGCACGGCCCCGATCCCCAGACAGCGCATTTACTTTGCAAACCATAGCAGCAATGGCGATTTTGTGCTGATCTGGACCGTTTTGCCGCCCTCGTTGCGCGCCTTGACCCGCCCTGTTGCGGGCAGCGACTATTGGCTGGCTTCGCGATTGCGGGCCTTTATCGGGCGCGAAGTCTTCCACGCGGTTCTGATCGATCGCCGTCGCGAAATGCGGACGGAGGATCCGGTCGCGCAGATGCTTGCGGCGCTGGACGACGGCACCTCGCTGATCATTTTCCCCGAAGGCACGCGGAACACTGGCAAAGAGCCGCTGCTCCCATTCAAGAGCGGTCTTTTCCAGCTGGCCGCAGCGCGGCCCACCATTGATCTGGTGCCAGTCTACATCCGCAATCTGAACCGCGTGATGCCGAAAGGTGAGATCGTTCCCGTTCCTTTGATCTGCAGCGTGATTTTTGGCGATACACTCCATCTTTTGCCTGACGAACACAAAGAAGCATTTCTCGAACGCGCCCAGCAGGCCTTGCTGGATACGGCGCGCACCTCATGACGAATTCCCCGCAACTCCTTTATCTTTTGGCGGGTGTTGGCGCGATACTTGCTATGGCGACGGCGCTTGGCCAGGTATTGCGTCTGCGCTATTCGCCGGACGGCACCAATGCCGTCATCGACAACCTCAATGCACGTATCTTGTCCTGGTGGGGCATGGTTGCGCTGCTGGCGCTGGCGTTCCTTGCGGGACGCACCGGGGTTATTGTTCTCTTTGCGCTTTGTTCATTTGCGGCGCTCCGCGAGTTTCTGACGCTCACCAACACCACACGCGCGGATCATTGGGCGCTCGTGGTGGCTTTTTTTGTCGCATTGCCGCTACAATACTGGTTCGTTTGGACCGACTGGTATGGTCTCTATTCGATCTTCATCCCGGTCTACGCGTTTCTTTTCCTGCCCATCATTGCGGCGATCCGCGGCTCTGCAGACAGCTTTCTGGCGCGCGTGTCCGAGACCCAGTGGGCGCTCATGATCGCGGTCTTCTGCGTGAGCCACGTGCCAGCACTTTTGACCCTGCAGATCCCCGGATTTGAAGGGCGCAACGTTCTGCTGATTGCCTGGCTCGTTTTTGTGGTGCAACTGAGTGATGTGCTTCAATATGCTTGGGGCAAGCTTTTCGGGCGTCATCCGGTGGCCCCGACGCTGTCGCCCTCCAAAACCTGGGAGGGGTTGATCGGGGGTGTTCTGTCGGCGACACTCGCTGGCGCGAGCATCTGGTGGATGACCCCCTTTACGTTTGCTGAGGCATTCGGCATCGGCCTTGTGGTGACGCTCATGGGATTTTGTGGCGGTTTGGTGATGTCGGCGATCAAGCGTGACCGTGGCGTCAAGGATTGGGGCCATCTGATCGAGGGGCATGGCGGGTTCATTGACCGACTGGACTCGGTGATGTTTGCAGCCCCGATCTTTTTTCACATCGTCCGCTATAGCTGGTCCACGGTATGATGGGCGGGCCTTCCAACCGCCGCCCGCTCGCAAGTCGCGACAGCAAGTACGCGCGTCACGCAGCGTCTTGGCTGGTCGCGCGCAGTGTCACGCCCAACCAGATTTCCCAGCTTGCCATGGTTTTTGCCGCATTCGGCTTTGTCTGCCTTGGGCTGTCGTGGCTTGCTGGTCCATTGGTTCACGCTGCGCTTCTGCTTTCGGCTGCGGCATGCTGTCAGGGGCGGCTCGTGTGCAACCTTTTGGACGGGATGGTCGCCATCGAGGGCGGACGCGCGGCCAAGGACGGACGGTTCTGGAACGAAGCCCCCGACCGTGTCTCCGACATTTTGTTGCTGTGCGGGGCAGGTGTCGCTTGCGGGGTGCCGACTTTGGGCGTCCTCGCGGCAGCGGGCGCAGTCTTTACCGCTTACATTCGTGAATTGGGTCGGGCCGAGGGCATGGCGGCGGACTTCTCCGGTCCGATGGCCAAACAGCACCGCATGGCGGCGCTCACCTTGGGTTGCGTTGCTGCGGCACTGTTGCCGATCGACCAGAGCGCCGCCAAGATTCTTGAGGTGACGCTCTGGGTCATCGTTTTGGGGACCGCAGCGACCGTCATCCGGCGCTCGATCCGCCTTATTTCCGCATTGAACGCGCACTAGGCCAGCCGGTCAGGCCAACATCGCCATCGGGTTTTCCAGATTCTCAACGATCGCCTTCAGGAATTGTGCCCCCAAGGCCCCGTCGATCACCCGGTGATCTACCGACAGCGTCATCGACATGACGGTCGCCACGCCGATCGTCCCATCTGCCATGACAACCGGCTTTTTCAGGCCTGCGCCAACCGCGAGAATCGAGCCGTGCGGCGGGTTTATGACAGCGTCAAAGTTTTCGATCCCCATCATCCCGAGGTTCGAAATCGCAAAGCTTCCGCCTTGATACTCATGGGGAGCAAGCTTTTTGGTCTTGGCGCGACCTGCCAGATCCTTCATCTCGGCCGACAAGGCACTCAGCGACTTCTTGTCCGCATCGCGCAGCACGGGCGTAAACAAGCCCCCCTCCACGGCCACAGCCACGGCGACATCGGACGGCTTCAATCGCAACGTCCGATCCCCTGCCCAGACCGAATTGGCATCAGGCACGACCTGCAACGCCATGGCGCAGGCCTTGATGATGAAATCATTGACACTCAGCTTCACACCGCGGCTTTCCAGCCCTTTGTTCAGCTGTTCGCGGAACGCCATCAGCGCGTCTAGCCGGACCTCGCGGCGCAGATAGAAATGCGGGATGGTCTGTTTGGCCTCGGTCAGCCGCGCCGCAATGGTCCGGCGCATCCCATCCAGCGGAACTTCGACAAATTCGCGGTCGGCATATATCTTGAGAACGGTCTCGGTCGCCATGCCGGTTGGCATTCCGCTCGGCGGTTTCGCCGCGGGTGGACCGGAAACCGGGGCAGCAACTGGTGCCGCAGCGGAAATGCCG
The DNA here is from genome assembly GCA_031378845.1 of Rhodobacterales bacterium. GTDB lineage: Bacteria > Pseudomonadota > Alphaproteobacteria > Rhodobacterales > Rhodobacteraceae > JAJNPS01. The sequence goes on along the minus strand of JANNES010000016.1, from coordinate 76,975 downwards.
GTCTTTGCCGCCTCGACATCGGCCTTGATGATGCGTCCATGCGGGCCTGAGCCTGCGACTTTGGTCAGATCCAGTCCCTTTTCTGCCGCGATCCGCCGCGCCAGCGGTGAGGCAAAGACCCGCGCCCCGCCAGTTGCGACAGGCGCCGCTGCAACCGGGGTTGCCAATTTTGCCGCGACGGCTGGAACCGCCACCGGCGCCGCTGCCTGCACCGCGGTTGGGACAGGGGCTGCAGATACCTCTTCGCCCTCGTCGACCATCACCGCAATCGGTGTGTTCACCTTCACCCCCGCCGTACCTTCGGCCACCAGCAGTTTGCCGACGATCCCTTCATCGACCGCCTCGAACTCCATCGTCGCCTTGTCGGTTTCGATCTCGGCCAAGATCTGGCCCGATTTGACCACATCCCCCTCTTTGACCAGCCATTTTGCCAGCGTGCCTTCCTCCATCGTCGGCGAAAGCGCAGGCATCAGAATTTCAACAGCCATGGCTTTTCCTCACCGGTAGCAAACGGATTTGACGGCGGCGACCACTTCGGCGGTCGTCGTCAGCGCAAGCTTTTCTAGGTTGGCCGCGTAAGGCATCGGCACATCCTTGCCAGTGCAGTTGATCACCGGCGCGTCGAGGTAATCGAACGCCCGCTGCATCACCACGGCGCCGATATGGTTGCCGATGGAGCCCACGGGGAATCCCTCTTCGACGGTCACGCAGCGGTTCGTCTTCATCACTGAGGCAAGCACCGTGTCATAGTCGATGGGGCGCAGGGTGCGCAGGTTGATCACTTCGGCGTTGATGCCTTCTTTGGCCAATTCTTCCGCTGCGGCCAAGGCATAGGTCAGCCCGATGGCAAAGGACACGATCGTCACATCCGCTCCCTCGCGCAGGATCGAGGCCTTGCCAAAGGGAATGGTAAAGTCCGCATCCGTCGGCACCTCAAAGGACCGTCCATAGAGGATTTCGTTTTCCAGAAAGATCACCGGGTTCGGATCGCGGATTGCCGATTTCAGCAGGCCCTTGGCATCTGCCGCCGAATATGGAGCACAGACGCGCAGACCCGGAATGGCGGCATACCAGGCGGAAAAGTCCTGGCTGTGCTGAGCGCCGACGCGGGCAGCTGCCCCGTTTGGCCCCCGGAACACCATGGGGCTGCCATTCTGGCCACCCGACATATACAGCGTCTTTGCCGCCTTATTGATAATATGATCAATCGACTGCATTGAAAAGTTGAAGGTCATGAATTCGACGATCGGCTTGGTGCCACCCCAGCTTGCGCCCACTGCGATCCCGGCAAAGCCCATCTCGGTAATGGGGGTATCGACCACGCGCTTGGGGCCGAACTCGTCCAGCAAGCCCTGGCTGATCTTGTAGGCGCCCTGATATTCGCCCACCTCTTCGCCCATCAGGAACACTGACGGATCGGCGCGCATTTCTTCGGCCATCGCCTCGCGCAGGGCCTCGCGCACGGTCATCGTCTTGGTGGCCGCACCGCGCGGCACATCCAGGTGCGGCCATGGCACCTCAGGACCCATGACTGTGATGTCCGGCAATCCTTTCGGTGCGATTATCGCAGCTGCCGCAACTGCAACGGGGGCCTCGCCGGAACTGGCGGCCACGGCCACCGCCGTTGCCTTGGGCGCATCCGACACCTTCTCGCCCGCCTCGACCATCACCATGATCGGCGTGTTCACCTTCACCCCTGACGTGCCCTCGGCCACCAGAATCCGGCCCACCGTGCCCTCGTCCACCGCCTCGAATTCCATCGTCGCCTTGTCGGTTTCGATTTCGGCGAGGATCTGGCCGGATTTGACCACATCGCCCTCTTTGACCAGCCATTTGGCCAGCGTGCCTTCCTCCATCGTCGGCGACAGGGCGGGCATCAATACGTCGGTTGCCATTTTATCTTCCCCTTACGCGTAGATATCGGTCCAGAGCTCTTCTTGCGAAGGCTCCGGGCTGTCTTTGGCAAATTCGGCACTCTCGTTGACCACCGCCTTGATGTCCTTGTCGATGGCCTTGAGGTCCTCGTCCGAGGCCAGCCCTGAACTGATCAGCATTTCGCGCACATGCTCGATGGCGTCCTTTTCCGAGCGCATCTTTTCCACCTCTTCGCGGGTCCGGTACTTGGCCGGATCGGACATCGAATGCCCGCGATAGCGATAGGTCATCATCTCCAGAATATAGGGCCCTTTGCCCGCCCGGCAGTGCGCCACTGCCTTTTCCCCTGCCGCCTTGACCGCCAGCACATCCATGCCGTCGACCTGCTCTCCGGGGATGCCGTAAGCCAGCCCGCGCCCGAACAACGAGGTCGATTTGGTCGACCGCCTGACGCTGGTGCCCATCGCATAGCCGTTGTTTTCAATCACGAAAATCACCGGCAAGTCCCACAGCTCGGCCATATTGTAGGTCTCGTAGACCTGACCCTGGTTCGCCGCGCCATCGCCGAAATAGGTGAACGTCACATTGTCATTGCCGTTGTACTTGTCGGCAAACGCCAGCCCCGCACCAAGCGGCACCTGCGCGCCGACGATTCCGTGTCCGCCATAGAAATGCTTTTCCTTGGAGAACATGTGCATCGAGCCGCCCTTGCCCTTGGAATAGCCCCCGATGCGCCCCGTCAGTTCAGCCATGACGCCCTTGGGGTCCATCCCGCAGGCCAGCATATGGCCGTGGTCGCGGTAGCTCGTGACGCGCTTGTCGCCCTCTTTCGTCGCGGCCTCCAGGCCCACGACGACGGCCTCTTGCCCGATGTAAAGGTGGCAAAACCCACCGATAAGCCCCATCCCGTAAAGCTGACCTGCCTTTTCCTCGAACCGCCGGATCAGCAACATCGCGCGGTAATACGTCAGCAAGTCCTCTTTCGAGACATTTGGTCTCGCATCCGGCTTTTTGGCGGCCATACGCGGCATCCTCCCCTGAGTCTATCAGATAGTTCAACGTTAAACTATCTTGACTGTATCGAAGAATGTTGGGTTTGGCAAAGATTTTGCAGCGCGCGGCGCGCGTTTTTGCCGAGGCCGCGGACGGGAACGGGGATTAGCGGATGACGATCTCGTCGGCGCGCAAAAAGCCCAGGATCTCGCGCGCCTGCTGATCCAAGAGGTCAAGATCAAGGTAGGTGTCCGACAACCGCCTGGTCAGATTGGCCAAGGTTGCCTGCTCCGCCGCCAACCGATCTCGTTCGACCGTCAGGGTTTGCACTTCGGCTGCGATTTCGACCTGGCGAAAGACGCCATATTCACCCTGCACGGCGGCAAAGGTGAAATAGCTGCCCAACGCGAAAAGCGACAGATAATAGGCGGCGACGCCAACGGCCGGTCGAACGGTTGAATGCATCATGCTCTGCCCTATCCGCCTCTTTATCGGACGGTCAGGCAGACCTTAGGACAGCCGAGTCGCAAGGGGAATCCCCCTTGGCGAATCACCCCCAATCGTTGCCAAAGACCCACACATTTCGCGCGGGATCACGCCGATGAGCGGTTTGGCCGAGCTGATTACGCGATCAGACCCGGCCTGCCGTCGTTATCCTGCAATCGAGGCACGGTAGATGCTGTCAATCGCCCCGGCCAAGGCTGCATCGAACGCAGGTTCGGATTGTTGTGCGCTCAAACCCTCGGTCAGGGCGCGGCTAAAGCTTGCGATCATGCCGGTATTCTTGGCCAGAATCGCATTGGCGTCGGCACGCGCATGCCCGCCAGACAGGGCGACGACCTTCAACACTTTGGGATGTGCCACCAATGGCTTGTAGAAATTCGCCTCGGTGGGCAGCGACAGCTTTAGCATCACCTGGCGCCCTTCGGGCAGCCGGTCCAGGGCCAGCAGGATCTCTTCTTGCAACATCGCCTCGGCCTTGGCTTTGTCGGCGATGGAGATCGTCACTTCCGGCTCAAGGATCGGCATCAGGCCATGCGCGGCCACCTGCGCGCCAACCGCAAACTGCTGCGCCACAATCGCGGCAATCCCCTTGCGGTTTGCGGCATTGACCACCGAACGCTCCTTGGTGCCGTAGATCCCCGCCTTGGCGGCGCGTGCCAGCAGCGCATCAAGACCCGGCATCGGCTTCATCAGCTGCACGCCGTCGGCGTCGGCTTCCAGCCCCTTGTCGATCTTGAGGAACGGCACGACATGGCGGTTTTCCCACAGGTAGGTCGCGGTCGGAACACCGTCGATGGCGCGGTCCATTGTCTGCTCGAAAAGAATCGCACCCACCACCTTGTCGCCGGTAAAGGCAGGGCTCGTGATGATCCGGCTGCGCATCGCATGGATCATGTCGTACATTTCCGTCTCGCCCGAATAAGCGGACTCATGCACCCCATAAAGCTTCAGCGCCTTTGGCGTCGACCCGCCGCTTTGGTCAAGTGCTGCGATAAATCCTTTGCCGTTCCGCACCTGTTCGGTCATCTGCGCGTTGGTCATGTCTGTCGTCTCCCCGATGTTCCCTTGCGGAAATAGCCTGTCAAGAACGCTGTCGCAATCGCGATAGCGCTAGTGCATCAATGCCGCGACCCCGGGCAGCTCCTTGCCCTCCATCCATTCCAGAAATGCGCCACCCGCCGTCGAGATAAAGGTGAAATCCTCTGCCGCCCCGGCCTGATTGAGGGCCGCGACCGTATCGCCGCCGCCAGCGACCGAGATCAGCTTGCCTGCCTTGGTCAATGCGGCTGCAGACCGTGCGGCTGCATTGGTCGCCATATCAAAGGGCGCAATCTCGAACGCGCCCAAGGGCCCGTTCCAGATCAAGGTCTTGGCACCCTGAAACACCGCAGAGATTTCGGTGACCGTCGCAGGCCCTGCATCGAGGATCATCGCATCGGGCGGACAATCTTGCAGACCGACAACCTCCGACGCCGCCCCTGCCTTGAATTCGCGCGCAACCACCAGATCAATGGGCAGGTGGATGGCGCAGCCCGCCTTTTGCGCCTTGCGCCGGATTTCGCGCGCCATCTCTGCCATCTCGCGTTCGGCCAGCGACCGGCCCACCTCGATCCCCTCGGCCACAAGGAAGGTGTTGGCCATGCCGCCGCCGATGATCAGATGGTCGACCTTGGTGACGAGATTTGCCAAAAGCTCGATCTTGGTCGAGACTTTTGCCCCCCCGACAACCGCCACGACGGGCCGCTCGGGATTGCCCAGTGCCGCCTCCAGCGCGCGCAACTCTGCCTCCATCAGCCGACCCGCAGCGGCAGGCAGCAAGTGCGCAAGCGCCTCGGTCGAGGCATGTGCGCGGTGCGCGGCCGAAAAGGCGTCATTTACATAGATTTGGCCAAGGGCGGCCAATTCTGCCGCAAAACCTGCATCATTGGCCTCTTCACCAGCATGAAAACGGGTATTTTCGAGCAACACCACGTCTTTCGGACCTGCTTTGGCAATCGCGGCTGCGGCGGGCGCACCGACGCAATCGGGGCCAAAAGCCACCTTGCGGCCCAGCGATGCTTCCAACGCAGTGACGACGTGGCTCAGGCTCATCTCGGGCACGACTTTGCCTTTGGGACGGTCGAAATGTGCCAGCAGCACCACCTTGCCGCCGCGTGCGATGATGTCCTCGACCGTGGGCTTGATCTTGTCGATCCGGGTCGTGTCGGTCACCTTCCCGGCCTCCATCGGCACGTTGATGTCGACCCGCACCAGCACGACTTTATCGGCCATTGCCATATCGTCCAACGTCTTCCACGCCATCTGTGCCTCCCCCAGGTTGTTTGCACTCTCTTGCCGGTGTTCACGGGGTTTCGTCAACCGGGGCTGTCGGTTTATCCTTTCCTTGGGCGGATCCCGCCGCTAGGTTCCGCCCGAATTCCAGAGGAGTACCAAAGTGGCCGAGATCAAAGACCCGGAAAACACCATCATCGTGACGCTGAAGGACGGCGAGGTCGTCATCGCCCTGCTGTCTGACGTTGCACCCAAGCACACTGAGCGGATGAAATCCCTCGCCCGTGCGAAAGCCTACGACAATGTCTGCTTTCATCGCGTGATCGACGGCTTCATGGCGCAGACGGGAGATGTGGAGAACGGCAACATGGAAAAGGACTTCAACATCCGTCGCGCCGGCACCGGCGGCTCCGAGCATCCCGACGTTCCGGCAGAGTTTTCCAAACTGCCGCATGACCGGGGCACCATCGGGGCTGCGCGCTCGTCGAACCCGAACTCGGCCAACAGCCAGTTCTTCATCAATTTCAAGGACAACCACTTCCTGAACGGCCAGTATACCGTCTATGGCCGGGTGATTTCCGGGATGGAGTTTGTCGACAAGATCGTCAAGGGCGAGCCTCCGGCAAATCCCGATCGTATGATCACAGTCCGGGTGGCCGCCGATGTTCAGTAAACACCTCGCGCTCGTTTTCGCCCTGCTTGCCAGCACCGCTTTGGCACAAGAGGACGGCCCCGGCCCGAACATGACGATCGAGGTCACAGGTCAGGCCAATGGCACCATCGTCATCGACATGGCTTCCGACACCGCACCCCTGCACGTGGCACAGATCAGCGCCCTTGCGGCGGAGGGGGCCTATGACGGCGTGGTCTTTCACCGCGTGATTGACGGCTTCATGGCGCAGACAGGCGACGTGCAGTTCGGCAGATCGGACGGGGATCTGGCCCAGGCCGGGATGGGCGGATCGTCCAGGCCCGACATTCCGGCAGAGTTCTCGGATGTATCCTTTCAGCGCGGTGTCGTCGGCATGGCACGCTCGCAGGACCCCGACAGCGCCAACAGCCAGTTCTTCATCATGTTCGCGCCGGGTGAATTTCTGGACGGCCAGTACACTGTGGTCGGACAAGTCATTTCCGGGATGGACGTGGTCGATGCGATCAAGCGCGGCGATGGTGCCAATGGTGAAGTGAGCAGCGCGCCAGATGTGATGGCCAAGGTGACCGTAGCACCCTGATCTTCGGTCGGAGCGGGGGTTTCACGCCCCCGCACCCCCGTGGGATATTTTTGCAAAGATGAATTTCGCAAGATGGGCAATCTGCCCATCATCCGCGCATCTATCCCAACACCACCAGCGCGTGCCGCTTCTTGCCCGCCGTCAGCTTCACCGGTTCCGCCAGTTCCCTGGCCCCGATGCGCAGTCCGGGATCGGTCACGATGTTATCGTTCATCCGCGCGCCGCCTTCGGCGATCAGGCGCTTGGCATCCTTGCCCGAGGCCGCCAGCCCCGTGCGGACGAGCAGTTGCACGATGCCCAGTCCATCGGCGGCCTCAGACGCGGTGACATGCACCGTGGGCAAATCGTCCCCGATACCACCCTGCTCGAACACCTCGCGCGCCGTCGCTTCCGCAGCCCGCGCCGCATCGGCCCCGTGCAACAATCCGGTCACCTCATTGGCCAGCCGGATTTTCGCCGCGTTGATTTCCGACCCGCCAAGCGCACCCAGCCGGTCGCACTCCGCCACATCCAGTTCGGTGAACATTTTCAGGAACTTGGCCACATCGGCGTCCGCCACGTTGCGCCACCACTGCGAGAATTCATACGGCGCCATCCGGTCTGCGTTCAGCCAGACCGCGCCATCGACCGACTTGCCCATCTTCTTGCCATCCGAGCGGGTCACCAGCGGCGTCGTCAGGCCGAACGCCTCGGTCGCCATGACGCGCCGGATCAGATCCGTGCCCGACACGATGTTGCCCCACTGGTCCGATCCACCCATCTGCAGGATCGTGCCATAGCGGCGATGCAGTTCCAGAAAATCATAGGCCTGCAGCAGCATGTAGTTGAATTCGATGAAACTCAGCGATTGTTCCCGGTCCAGCCGCGACTTCACGGACTCAAACGACAAAAGCCGATTGATGGTGAAATGCGGGCCGATATCGCGCAGAAACTCGATGTATCCCAGCTTGTCGAGCCATTCGGCATTGTTGACGAGGGGCGAGTCCGTCGGCCCGTCGCCATAGGAAATGTAGCGCGAAAAGACCGTCCGGATGCTGTCGGCATTCGCGTTGATCTGATCAACCGACAGCATCTTGCGCATCTCGTCCTTGCCTGACGGATCACCAACCTTGGTCGTCCCACCCCCCATCAGCGTGATCGGGCGATGCCCGGTTTTTTGTAGCCAACGCAACAGCATGATCTGCACCAGATTGCCGATATGCAGCGACGACGCCGTCAGATCGAACCCGATATAGCCCGTGATCATGCCCTTGGACAAACGCTCGTCGAGGCCCTGATAATCCGTGCAGTCGGCCAAAAAGCCGCGTGCGATCAGTTCGTGCAAGAATTCGGATTTCGGATGGTAGGTCATGGCACCCTCGTGCTTTATGCTGTGGGCGATATACCGGGGCGAGGGGCCAAGGGGAAGATGCTGAAATCCGGGGCCCTTTGGGCATTGGGCGCGATGTCGGGCACGTCGCTGGACGGCGTCGATGCGGCGATGGTGCAGACCGATGGCCACAGCATCCTGGACTTTGGCCCGCATGCCTATCGCCCCTATGCGCCTGATGAACAGGCGATCTTGCGCAGTGCCTTGGGCCAATGGCCCGGCGACCCGAATGTGCAAGCCGCAGCCGAGCTGGTCGAGGCCACCCATGCCGAGGTCCTGTCGCGCTTTCACGGCGTGGATCTCGTGGGCTTTCACGGCCAGACGCTGGCGCATGATCCGGGCGGGCGTGGCACGCATCAGGCGGGCGACGGCGCTTTGCTGGCCGAGGTTCTGGGGCTGCCTGTCGTCTGGGACTTTCGCGCCAACGATGTCGCGATGGGCGGGCAGGGGGCGCCGCTTGCGCCCTTTTTCCACCACGCCTGCGCCCGCTGGATGGGGGCCAAGGCGCCGGTCGTTTTCTTGAATCTTGGGGGGGTCGGCAACTTGACTTGGGTCGACCCGACAGTGGACAAGCCTGAGGCTCCGGGCGCGCTTCTGGCCTTTGATACCGGTCCCGCCAATGCGCCTGTCAACGATCTCTTGCGCGCGCGGCTGGGTGTGGAATTCGACCGCGACGGCGCTTTGGCTGCGCAGGGGTCTGTCGATGAAGCAACGGTCCAGCAGTTTTTGCATAATGCATTTTTCTACAAAATTCCACCAAAATCCTTGGATCGTGGCACATTTGATAGCATTTTTCGAACATTTGATGCGGTTTCGACCGAAGACGCAGCCGCGACGCTGACCGCAATTGCAGCCGCCTCGGTCGTGCGCGGAATGGAGCATTGCCCGGCCCCGCCTGCCGGCGTTCTGGTCACCGGGGGCGGGCGACTGAACCCGGTTTTGATGCGCGAACTCCGCACCCGCCTCGCCCTGCAGGTCGACCCGGTCGAGGCGGTCGGCCTCAATGGCGACATGCTGGAGGCGCAGGCATTTGCTTATCTCGCGGTGCGGGTCCAGCGGGGTCTGCCGACCTCGGGGCCCAGCACGACCGGGGTTGCCACGGCCATCGGTGGCGGGCGGATCAGCCGGCCGACCGTGCCCGCGCCTGGCTGATCAAGGCGCCGGTATAGATCACCAATGCGGCCCAGATCATCGGGAATGCGATCATCCGCGCGGTGCCAAAGGGCTCGTCAAAGACAAAGACCGCCGTCAGGAAAATCATTGTCGGCGCGATGTATTGCAAGATGCCGATGGTCGACAGCCGCAAGAGCTTTGCGCCATTGGCATAGATCATCAGCGGCACCGCCGTGACGAGCCCGCAACCCAAAAGCAGCCAGGTATCGCCCGGCACGCCCACCGCGAAATGGCTTTGCCGCGTGGCGACCAGCCAGCCGAAATACCCCAGCGCAATCGGCAGCAAGATCAGCACTTCCAGCATGAAGCCCTGGTTGGGGCCCAACGGAAGGCTTTTCTTGAGGTAGGCGTAGATGCCCCAGGTCACCGTCAAACCAAGCGCAACCAGGGGCAGCCGGCCGGTATCATAGGTCAGGATCGCAACCGCCAAAGCGGCCAGCGCAATCGCCGCCATCTGCGCACGATCGAGCCGTTCGCCCAAGAGCACCGCACCAAGAAACACGCTGAACAAGGGGTTGATGTAATAGCCCAGGGCCGCATCCAAGGTGTTGCCGGACCCAATGGCCCAGACATAAATGCCCCAGTTGACCGTGATCAGCGCCGCCGTCATGCAGGCCATCCCCAAAAGCCGCGGGCTGCGCAGCGCCACCCGCAGATCCGCCGTCCGCCCCAGCCAGATCAGGACCGCCCCCGCAATCGGCACCGACCAGATCACCCGATGCGCGATCACCTCGGCGGGCGAGATGTGCGCCAGCGCCTTCATGTAGATCGGCAAGAACCCCCAGAGCAGATAGGCGGTGACCGCAAAGGCCAGTCCACGGGGGGAATCGGTATTGTCGGGGTTTTCGCTCATACAACCTGCCTAGTCCCGAATGCATCGCCGCGCCACGGGCGAAGTTGTGCCCCTTACAATCCGCGTCGCCGCTTCAGATAGGCCATGGTAAACGCCGCATACCCGTCGGAAGTCACCTTAAGATAGTCCAGCATATAACTGTTTAAATTCGGTAATTGATGAAACGGCACCTGCGGGAAAACATGGTGCTCGGTATGGTACGGCATGTTCCACGCAAGAAACCGGATCACCGGGTTGGTGAACGTCGTGCGGGTGTTCAGAAACATCTCGGCCACCTTCGGGCAATCGCCATGCTCGGCCAGAAGGTACAGCCGCAACGCGGGTTGCCCCAGCAGCACCGGCACGATCCACACCCACAACAACACCGGTGTCACCCAGAACGAGGCCGCCACAAGCGCGTATCCCGCAAGCATCCAGCGCGCCTCGCGCGCCATCCGGGGTAAGGCGGCCTCGGGCAGATAGTCTGCCCGGACGCGACCGCGTGCCAGCCCGAACACCAGCCGCGTCCCGGCCAGCCAAAAGGGCAGACCCGAAACGTGCCAGACCCAGGCCCGCAGCGTTTCCGGCTTGCCGACCGCCAGTTCCGGGTCCTTGCCCGCGATATTGGTCCAGCGGTGATGGGCGAGGTGAAACGACCTGAACCAGTCAAAGGGCAGCAGCAACAAAAACCCGCAGACCCGCCCCACCCATTCGTTCAAGGCCGCATTGGCAAAGGGCGTCTTGTGCGTGGCCTCATGCTCCAGCGTGAACAAAAACACGATCAGCACGCCCTGCACCGGGATCAGCGCCCACCATCCCGGCACCCCCATGGCGATCAGTGCCCCCACCGCCACAATCGCCCCGGCATGGCCCGCCAGATGCGCCAGGCCCGCGCGGTCCGATGGGGCCGTCAACTCCGCCCGCAGCTCCGGCGCAAGGCTTGCAACAAAGGCGCGGTGGTCCATTGCTTCAGCCCTCCGGGATTGCAAAACCGGGCGGTGCAAGCTCGAACCCCTCGAACCGGAACCCCGGACTGACGGTGCAGCTCACCAGCGTCCAGCCCCCGACGGAACGCGCCGCCTGCCACCAGCCCTTTGGCACCACCACCTGCGGCGCCTCGCCCGCCAGCACGTCCGGACCCAGCCGCACGGCACGCGCCAAGCTGTCATCCGAACCCAGCGACAGCATCAGTGCTGCGCCCGCATGCCAAAGCCAGATCTCGTCAGCATCCACCCGATGCCAATGGCTGCGCTCGCCCGCCTTGAGCAAGAAGTAGATCGCCGTCCCCGACGCACGCCCCCCGCCCTCGGGCCCGGTCCATGTCTGCCGGTACCATCCGCCCTCCGGGTGCGGGGTCAGTTCCAGCTTGGCGATGATTGCGTCGGCGTCCATTCCGACAAGATAAGATAGGGTCAGAAGGCTTTCCAGTCCTTGCCGGATCTGGCACCTTGTCCTCATGAAACCCCATGTCCTCATCGTCGGCGCCGGCATCATCGGGGCCGCGATCGCCCACAGACTAGCGCCCCAGGCCCGCGTCACCGTGATCGAGGCCGCATTCGCTGCCGCCGGGGCCTCGGGCAAGAGTTTTGGCTGGATCAATGCCAGCTTCTTTGCAAACCCGACCCATCACCGGCTGCGCGCCGAGGCGATTGCGGCCTATCATCGCTTCGGCGCGATCACCGACAATGTGCAATGGTCCGGCACACTTTGGTGGGAGGAAACGGGTGCCGCGTTTGACGCCATGGCCGTGTCGTTGCGTGACCTGGCTTATCCCGTGCGCGAAATTGCCCGGCCCGCGTTTCGCGCGCTGGAGCCGCGCATTGCCACGCCCCCCGCCCGTGCCCTGCATTTCGCAGCTGAGGGCGCTGTGGACCCTGCAGCACTGACCGCCCGACTGCTCGCCGCCGCCGCCGATCACGGCGCGCAACTCTGGTCGGGCACCGGCATCACAGGCTTTGCCGTGTCCGATGCGGGCGTCATCGGTGTGCTGACCGAGCAGGGACCGGTCTTTGCCGATCATGTGATCCTTGCCACGGGTGCTGCGACGCAAAGTCTGCTTGACCCCTTGGGCGTGAACCTTCCAATGCTGCGCCGTCCTGCGGTGCTGCTCCGCACCCAACGCCTGCCCCCCGTGATCCACCACATCCTTGTGGGCCCGGATGGCGAGCTGCGCCAGGACGCCGAGGGGCATCTGTTGACCCCGGCCGCGCTGTCGCACCAGTCCGACACCAGCGACCGGCTGGTCGCCACACTGGGGGCTTTGGCAGACGAAGGCATATCCCGGGTTGCCGCCCTGTTTCCCGATCTCGACCTGCGTTGGACCGCTGTCACCGTGGCCGCGCGCCCGATGCCCGCGGATGGTCTGCCCGCGGTGGGGCAGGTCACGCCCGGTCTGACGGTGGCCGTGATGCATTCCGGTGTGACGCTCGCCGCGCTGATGGGCGAACTGGTCGCCGCCGAGGTCATGGGGCAGGGGCCAAGCCCGTGGCTGTCCCCCTATCGCCCCGACCGTTTCGCCTGACTGCGCGGGGCGTTATCGCGGCGTGCGGGCTACGCGTGTCAGCACACGTGTCCGACTTATGTCCGACACTTGTTCGACAGATATCATACGCCGGAAAACACGCAAAACCAGCGTGTTAACCCAGAGTCTCGCGTCTCAGCCCCGCAGGATGCTCCGCCCGGCATATTCCGCCGTTTCGCCCAATATCTCTTCGATGCGCATCAACTGGTTGTATTTGGCCAGCCGGTCGGATCGCGAAAGCGACCCCGTCTTGATCTGTCCGCAATTGGTAGCGACGGCCAGATCCGCAATCGTGCTGTCCTCGGTCTCGCCCGAACGGTGGCTCATCACGTTGGTATAGCCTGCCCGGTGCGCCATATCGACGGCGGCCAGCGTCTCGGTCAGGGTGCCGATCTGGTTGACCTTGACCAGCATGGAATTGGCGCAACCCTCCGCGATCCCTTGCGCCAGACGCTTGGGGTTGGTCACGAAAAGGTCGTCGCCGACCAGTTGCAGCTTGTGGCCGATCTTGTCGGTCAACATCTTCCAGCCCGCCCAGTCGTCCTCGGAACAGCCATCCTCGATGCTGATGATCGGGTAGTCCTTTGCCAGACCGATCAGGAAATCGACATTCTCCTCAACGGACAGCGACTTGCCCTCGCCCGACATTTCGTAACGCCCACCCTTAAAATATTCAGTCGCCGCACAATCGAGTGCCAGATACACATCCTCGCCCGGTTTGTAGCCCGCCTTTTCAATGGATTTGAGAATGAAATCAAGCGCCTCACGGGCAGACTTCAGGTTGGGCGCAAAGCCGCCCTCGTCGCCGATACCGGTATTGTGGCCCGCCGCCGACAGCTCCTTTTTCAGCGTGTGGAAAATTTCCGACCCCATGCGGACGGCCTCGCGGATGTTCTCCGCAGCCACCGGCATGATCATGAATTCCTGAATGTCGATCGGGTTGTCGGCATGCTGGCCGCCATTGATGATGTTCATCATCGGAACTGGCAGGATGCGCGCCGAGGTGCCGCCGACATAGCGGTAAAGCGGCTGTCCGCTATACTCCGCCGCCGCCTTGGCCACTGCCAACGACACGCCGAGGATCGCGTTCGCACCCAGACGGCCCTTGTTGTGGGTGCCATCCATCTCGATCATCGTGCGGTCGATGCCAACCTGCTCGGTTGCGTCAAATCCCACGATTTCCTCGGCAATTTCGCCATTTACGGCGGCGACTGCCTCCAGAACGCCCTTGCCCATGTAGCGTTTCTTGTCGCCATCGCGACGCTCCACTGCTTCATGCGCGCCGGTCGATGCGCCCGAAGGGACGGCCGCGCGGCCCATCGCCCCGCTTTCCAGATGCACATCCACCTCGATGGTGGGGTTGCCCCGGCTGTCGAGGATCTCGCGGGCGTGGATGTCGATGATCGTGCTCATTGGGTGCTCCTCAGCTCTTCAGCCGGTTGTGATTTGAGGCCTTCTACCTTGCGGCGACGCTCGCGGTAAAGTGTGTATAGTCCGGAGGCGATGACGAGTGTCGCGCCGATCAGCGTGACGCCGTCGGGTCGTTCGGCAAAGATCATGAAACCCAGGCCCAGCGCGAATATCAGGCGCGTGTACCGAAACGGCGTGATGACGGAAACATCGCCCGCGCGGGTGGCCTCGATGATCGCCCAATAGGCAAAGAATCCGATCACCATGGCCGTGAGGATTTGTGCCCAAGCGGTCGGGTTGGGGCTGACGGGCCCGCCCGCAGCGGCCAGCATCACGATCGACAGCAAGATCACGCCAATATAGCCCCAGCTGGCCACGACCTGAGTGGGCAAAGCAGGATCCATCCGGCGTGAAAAGATATCGCGCGCCGACATGCCGATCACGCCAACAACGGCCCATAACAGATTGGGATCAAAGGTATCTGATCCGGGACGGATGATCAGGAGAACGCCGCAGAAACCGATCAGAATGGCGGTCCAGCGGCGCCAGCCGACCTGCTCGCCCAAAAAGATCGCAGCGGCGGCCACCACGATGATCGGCGAGGCCTGCAAGATTGCCGACACCAAAGACAGGGGCGCCAGCGACAGCGCCATCAAGATACCACCCGACCCGACCACCTCTGCCAGAGTGCGCCCGATCACGGCGCCGGAAAAGGCTGCGCGCTGGAACAAGTTGTGTCCGCCCAAGATCGCCCAGAGCGCAAAGACGACAAGCCCCGCCACGGAGATCACCAGCATGATCTGGCCAACCGGCACCGTCACGCTTGCCGCCTTGATCATGGCGTCTTCGACGGCAAAGCCTGCCATCGCCAACACCATCAAAAGAATTCCACGCAGGTTGGTGGCACTTGCACCGGTTTGGGCGAGGGACATACGACATGGTCTTTCTTGGGGCGGCGATGTTCGCCCGCTGATCGATGCTGTGGCGCCATGTTTTGGCGTCCTGAGCCAAGCCGCCGAATTTGACTCGCGATCCGTCGTCTGGTCGCGGTGCGATACAGCGTCTGCGCCGGGAAAGCCAGTCTCTCGGCGTTTCTGTGCAGTGGCAGCTCAGCGATAGATGCGCACAGCCCCGGCCCGGTCGTGTAACGCGTTGACCTCGTCCTTGCCAAGTTCAAGCGAAGTGGCAAGGTTGAGCAGGTATTGCGCCTCGGTCTGGTTGTCGAGGTTGATGGCCAACAGCGACATGGCATAGACTTGTTGCTCCATGCCGGCCGGAACCTGACGCGCCAGCCCGTCAATGTCGACGGCGCGCTTGAGTTCCGCCTGGACAAACGCGACCTCTTCCTTGTTGGCCTCGCCGAGGTTTTCCAACAGTTTTCGCTTTTCCGCCTCATCCAGATCGCCGTCACTTTTGGCGGCCTGGACCATTGCGCGCAAGATCAGGGCTGCCGCCAGATCATCCTCGCGACCCGATCTGCGCATCGGGCCTTTTTCGCGCCCCTGCGCCATCGCGTCGCCAGCAACGCTGCCCTTGGCGCCACCAAAGACCGTTCCCAGCAGATCTTCGATGCTGCCGCCGGATGTCGACCCCGGCGTATTTCGAACGCCGCCCGTCGGCGCGTCGCCTTGCGGTTTTGCGCCCAAAAGCGCGCCAAGCAGATCCCCAAGGCCACCACTTGCCGACCCGCCCTCGGTGGCTGGTCCGCTGGAGGTCTTGCCACCCAAAAGGCCGCCAAGAATCTCCTCAAGCCCACCCTGAGGGGCGGCGCTTCGTGTTGTCGTAGTCTTTGGTCGAGGCGCATTTCCACCGAGATTGCCCAGCAGATCGTCCAAACTGCCGCCCGACGCCGCCGAGTTGTTATCTTGCTTCTGCCGCGTGCTGCCTTTGCCAAGTGCATCCTGAAAGACGTTTTCAAGCCCTGACGTCTGGTTGCCACCATAAGGCGTGCCGCGCCCCGGTTCGGCTGCGGTGGCGCTGCCAGTACTCTTCTTTGCCAAAGTGCTGACGCCCTTTGCCAAGGCGACCCCGATTGCGACTTTCAACAGCGTTCCTGCCAGACTCATGCCATACCCCTGCCAAAATACACGGCGCACGCCGAGGCGATCACCCTTGCGTGCCCTTTGAGACCGGTCAATACAAAAGGCCATACGTGCGGCGTGGCTCTGGACAGGCGCGCCCATGGCGACATCAAGGCGAGGCGGCAATGGTGCGAAAGAACAGTCTTGATGGGACGGGCCTTGCCCTGCTTTTGGGCGTGACGCTTTTGTTTGCGGTGAATCAGGTCATCATCAAAGTCGTGAACGCGGGCCTCCAACCGGTTTTCTTTGCGGGCCTGCGGTCGGCACTGGCCGTGTTTTTCATCGGTGGCTGGTTGTGGTTTCGCGGCCGTCCTGCACGGCTGCGCCGCGAATCCGTCCCCATTGGGCTGCTGATGGGCGCGGCCTTTGCGGGCGAGTTCATGTTGTTGTTTCTTGCCATCGATCTGACGACCGTGGGCAAGGCGGCGGTGATCTTTTACTCCATGCCGATCTGGTTCGCGCTGATGGCACATTTCGGGCTGCCGGATGAACGCATAACACTTCTGAAAGGGGCAGGTCTGCTGCTGGCCTTCGCGGGGACGGCGCTGGCCATCCTCACCGGCCTTGGCGGTGGTCCAGGCAGTGTCGCGGGGGATCTGTGTGCGCTGGGTGCGGCCTTTGGTTGGGCGGCGACCGCGTTTTTGGCGCGCAGTCCGGTAATGCGGGCCGAGGGCCCCGAGATGCAGCAGTTTTGGATGGTGCTGGTATCGGCGCCGGTTTTGCTGCTTGCGGCCCCGCTTTTCGGGCCCTTGATCCGCGACCTTCAAGCTGTCCACATCTTTTGGCTGGTGGTGCAGGCGTCGCTGGTGGTGACCGGCGGGTTCATCACATGGCTCTGGCTGTTTTCGGTCTATCCTGCCTCCACGGTCGCCAGTTTCTCTTTTCTGACGCCTGTTTTCTCGCTCGCGATCGGTGCTGTGTTCTTTCAAGAATCAGTCTCGCCATTGCTCGCGGCGGGCGCAACTCTGGTCGGGATCGGCATCGTGCTGGTCAATCGACCGGCACGGGAATCGTCGCCCGCGCAGGCCGAGGCTTCTGACAAGCTTTGAGCCTGCGCCCGCAACAGCAGACGGCAGTTGGCAATTTAGCTTTGACAGGCGTGCGACCAACATCGGTGCGCCAGAGCGCGCGGCGTTTTGTTCATGCTTGCGCGACGCGCTTTGTCGGCAACGTCAAGCGAGAAAATCGGTTCAATCGCGAAAATACAGTTTGATTGAACCCAAAATATACGACAGTTTGATGAAGTTGTCCGCCGAAACACCAGATGTAGTCACAGCGTCTAGATGTAAAAAGAGGCGGGGCCGGCAGGAGACAGGCGAATACATCAAAATGCCGGTCACGGCATCGTGGCTCTGCCCGGCTCAACGGGCAGGGCGCAAGTCGCTGTCCTCGTTGTGAATTGTGTGGCGACAATACTCCAGACCGCGGCACAAAGCCGTGGCTGGCAAGGGAAAAAGGACAGGGGCAGATGAAGATCGAGCGCAAGTTTACGGCAGAATCCACCGGCGCGTACGGCACGATGGAGTTCACCACCACGATTTCCGAAATCCGCAATCCTGACGGCACGGTCGTGTTTCGCAACGACGCCGTCGAGGTTCCCGCAGGCTGGAGCCAGGTCGCCAGCGACGTGCTGGCACAAAAGTATTTCCGCAAGGCCGGGATCCCTGCGCGTCTGAAAAAGGTTCGCGAAAAGGGTATGCCGGAGTTTCTTTGGCGCGCCATCCCCGACGAGAATGCGCTGGCCAAGCTTGCGCCTGAAGACCGGATCGTCGGTGAGACCTCTGCCAAGCAGGTTTTCGACCGTCTTGCGGGTGCGTGGGCCTATTGGGGCTGGAAGGGCGGCTATTTCACCACCGAATCCGATGCCCGCGCCTATTATGACGAGATGCGCTTTATGCTGGCGCGCCAGATGGCCGCGCCGAACTCGCCCCAGTGGTTCAATACCGGCCTGCATTGGGCGTACGGGATCGATGGCCCGTCGCAGGGGCACTACTATGTCGACTACCAGTCGGGCGAGCTGACGAAATCGTCCTCGGCCTACGAACACCCACAGCCGCATGCCTGCTTTATCCAGTCGGTCAAGGATGACCTTGTGGGCGATGGCGGCATCATGGATCTGTGGGTCCGTGAGGCGCGGCTGTTCAAGTATGGCTCAGGCACGGGCACCAACTTTTCCAGCCTGCGCGGTGAGGGCGAAAAGCTGTCGGGCGGCGGCAAATCCTCGGGCCTGATGGGGTTCCTCAAGATCGGCGACCGGGCAGCGGGCGCGATCAAGTCCGGTGGTACCACGCGCCGCGCCGCCAAAATGGTGATCTGCGACATGGATCACCCCGATGTGGAGGCGTTCGTCAACTGGAAGGTCATCGAGGAACAGAAAGTCGCGAGCCTTGTGGCGGGATCGAAAATCCATGAAGTCCGGCTGAACGACATCTTTGCCGCGATCAAGGCCTGGGACGGCGCGATGGCCGACGCCACGGACCCTGCCAGGAACACAGGCCTCAAAGCCGCGATCAAGGCGGCGAAAAAGTCCATGATCCCCGACACCTATACCAACCGGATCTTGCAATACGCGCGGCAAGTCTTCACCTCGATCGAGTTTCCGACCTATGACGTGGATTGGGATTCCGAGGCGTATATATCGGTCTCGGGTCAGAACTCCAACAACTCGGTCCGCGTGACGGATGCCTTCTTGCAGGCGGTCAAGGACGACGCCGACTGGGCACTGATCCGCCGCACCGATGGCAAGACCGCCAAGACGATCAAGGCGCGTGATCTTTGGGATCAGGTCGGCCACGCCGCCTGGGCGTGTGCCGATCCGGGCATCCAGTTTAATGACACCGTCAACGCGTGGCATACCTGCCCGGCGGATGGCGCGATCCGGGGCTCGAACCCCTGTTCGGAATACATGTTCCTCGACGACACCGCCTGTAACCTTGCCTCGATGAACCTGCTCACGTTCTTTGCGAACGGCAAGTTTGACGCCGAGGCCTATGTGCACGCGACCCGCCTTTGGACCGTCACCTTGGAAATCAGCGTGATGATGGCGCAGTTCCCGTCCAAGGAAATCGCGCAATTGTCGTATGATTTCCGGACCCTGGGCCTCGGCTACGCCAATATCGGCGGGCTTTTGATGAATATGGGCTTGGGCTACGACTCGGTCAAAGGCCGCGCAATGTGCGGCGCGCTGACGGCGCTGATGACGGGTGTGTCCTACGCCACGTCGGCCGAGATGGCGCGAGAACTGGGCGCATTTTCAGGTTACGCCCGCAACAGCGACCATATGCTGCGTGTCATTCGCAATCACCGCGCGGCTGTCTATGGGACGACGATATATGAAGCGTTGAACGTCAATCCGGTTGCTTTGGATCAGGTGAACTGCCCCGATCAAACACTTGTTTCCCTTGCAAAATCCGCTTGGGACGAGGCGCTGGCCCTGGGCGAGGCGCATGGCTACCGCAACGCGCAAACCACCGTGATCGCGCCCACCGGCACCATCGGCCTTGTCATGGATTGCGACACGACCGGGATCGAGCCGGACTTTGCGCTGGTCAAGTTCAAGAAGCTGGCGGGGGGTGGTTATTTCAAGATCATCAACCAGTCGGTCCCGGCGGCGCTGGAAAAGTTGGGCTATTCCACCAGCCAGGCCGCTGAAATCGTCGCCTATGCGGTGGGTCACGGCTCGATGGGCCAGGCGCCTGCGATCAACCACACCTCGCTGATCGGGCACGGGTTTGGCCCGCGCGAGATCGAAAAGGTCGAGGCGGCGCTGCCGTCGGCCTTCGACATCCGGTTCGTGTTCAACCAGTGGACGCTTGGCGTCGACTTCTGCAAGGGCACGCTGGGCATCCCGGACGAAAAGCTGGCGGATCCGACGTTTGACCTTCTGCGCCATCTCGGCTTCACCAAGGCGCAGATCGACGCCGCCAATGACCATGTGTGCGGCACGATGACGCTCGAAGGCGCGCCGTTCCTGAAGACCGAGCATTATTCGGTGTTCGACTGCGCCAATCCCTGTGGCAAGACCGGCAAGCGGTTCCTGAGCGTGGACAGCCATATCCACATGATGGCCGCAGCGCAGTCGTTCATCTCGGGCGCGATTTCCAAGACCATCAACATGCCGAACAATGCGACGATTGCCGAGACGCTGGCCGCGTATGAGCTGTCGTGGTCGCTGGGCATCAAGGCCAATGCGCTGTACCGCGACGGGTCCAAACTGAGCCAGCCTTTGGCGTCTGCGCTGGTCGAGGACGACGAGGAGGCCGAAGAGGTTCTCGCCAACGGCTCGCAGCAGGAAAAAGCCGCCGTGTTGGCCGAAAAGATCGTCGAGCGGATCATCATCAAGGAAATCGTGCGCTCCAACCGCGAAAAGCTGCCCGAGCGGCGCAAGGGCTATACCCAAAAGGCCATCGTCGGCGGGCACAAGGTCTACCTGCGCACCGGCGAATATGGCGACGGCTCCCTTGGTGAGATTTTTATCGACATGCACAAGGAAGGTGCGGGTTTCCGCGCCATGATGAACAACTTCGCCATCGCGGTGTCGGTCGGTCTGCAATACGGGGTGCCGCTGGAAGAGTTCGTCGAGGCCTTTACCTTTACCCGGTTCGAGCCTGCCGGGATGGTGCAGGGCAATGACAGCATCAAGAACGCGACCTCGATCCTGGACTACATCTTTCGCGAACTCGCCGTGTCGTACCTCGACCGCACCGATCTGGCGCATGTCAAACCGGGTGGCACGGCGTTCGACGATCTTGGTCGCGGTGTCGAAGAGGGCAAGCTGAACATCGGCGAGGTTTCGGAATCGGCGGCGTCCAAGAGCATCGAAATGCTGAAAAGCATCAGCTCGACCGGGTACTTGCGTAAGCGTCTGCCGAACGATCTGGTCGTTTTGCAGGGGGGGATGGCCGAGCGCATGGATGCAACCGCGCTTGCCACCGGCACGGATGCTGCGATGGCGCTGAGTATGCTGTTACCCGACGGCGGGTCATCCTCGGTGCGGTCGGTGACGGCGCTGGCGACAGGAACCGTGACGATGGACGTCCGCGTCAAGGCCAAGATGCAAGGCTATGAAGGCGATCCCTGCGGCGAGTGCGGAAATTACACACTGGTCCGGAACGGCACCTGCATGAAGTGCAATACCTGCGGCGGGACGAGCGGCTGTAGCTGAGGAAGATATGGAAAATGGCAATCAAATCAATCAGAAACTTGTTTTCGCGCCTTGCAGCAAATGGCGATGTTCGCCACGAATTGCGCAACTTCAATCTTGGAATGATGGGGTCTGGCGTAACTCCATCTGTCTTGTAACTGGTGCGTCGCCTTGGATTTGACGTGAACCTTGTCCCGATGCGAAAGTCGGAACGCGGTCGTCTGGTTCATGACACGTTTTCAGACTCTGGCTACCGAATTGAAGTGAATGAAGCCGACGATGTTTGCGCAAGGCGATGGACGGTGCTGCATGAACTTATGCACGCCCTTCTTCATCATCGCAAAGACCCGTTTTCAGTTCAGCACCGCGCGGGCGGGTCGCACTTTTACTTGGAGGATGAGCTTGAAGAGGAACGCGAAGTTAATGAGTTTGTTGAAGGCCTCGTATTCGGTGATGGCGCGCTGGAGGCTGCTCGGTCGCTCTTCGGAAATGACCACGAAAAACTGGCGCGCCACTTCGCAGTTAGCATTCCGACTTTGAGGAACGCGTTGAAGAACTTGTAGGGGCAAGGACGCTTTTAAAGAGCTAGGCCGCTCCGACTGGGGCGGCATTCGTTTTTCACCCGCCCACCATCACGATCATCACAACCACCATCAGCACCAACACCTCGCCCATCGGCAGAGGGATGCGCGACAGGGACAGGGTGCGGTACTTCGCGGGCAGGGCGTAGCTGGCATACATGGGGGGACCTTTCGAGAACGGGATGCCCCGACCTTGCGCCAACATCGTTAACGACGGCAAAAGGCCCGAGCTGCCCCGGACCTTTGCATCAGAAACAATCGGTTTCTTATCTTGAAACGATCAGGCCTTGGCGAGGTTCCGCAGCACGTAGTGCAAAACGCCGCCGTGTTCGACGTACTCGATCTCGATCTCGGTATCGATGCGGCACTTGATCTGGATCGTTTTGGTGGTCCCGTCTGCATAGGCGATGGTGCAGGGCACGAGGCTGAGGGGTTTCAGATGTCCCGCAAGACCGCCGACGCTGATCACCTCGTTTCCCTTCAGGCCCAAGGAATTGCGAGTCATGCCATCGGTAAACTCGAACGGGATCACGCCCATGCCGACGAGGTTGGAGCGGTGAATGCGCTCAAAGCTTTCGGCGATCACGGCCTTTACGCCCAAAAGGGCCGTGCCCTTGGCGGCCCAGTCGCGCGCCGACCCCGCCCCGTATTCGATGCCGCCGCAGATCACCAGCGGCGTGCCTGCGGCCTGATAGGCCAGGCACGCATCGAAGATGCTTGTCTGCGCGCCATCCGGCCCGAGGGTATAGCCGCCTTCGACCCCGCCCGAGTCATTGGCCAGCATCTCGTTCCTGATGCGGATGTTGGCAAAGGTGCCGCGCATCATCACCTCGTGGTTACCGCGGCGGGCCCCGTAGGAGTTGAATTCGGAGACCGGAACTTGCCGCGCGGCCAGATACTTGCCTGCCGGAGTTGATTCTTTGAACGAACCTGCCGGGCTGATGTGGTCGGTGGTGATCATGTCACCCAGAAGCGCCAGAACCCGTGCGCCTTCGATGTTCTTGATCACGCCCGGGGTCTTGGACATGCCGCGAAAGTAGGGCGGGTTCTGGATGTAGGTGGAGGTGGGCGGCCAGTCGTAGGTCTCGCTGTCCGTGACCTCCACCGCCTGCCACTTCGCATCGCCCTTGAAGACATCGGCATATTTCTTCTGGAACGCCGCGCGGGTCACGGTGGCGTGCACCAGATCGGCGATTTCCTTGTTGGTGGGCCAGACATCCTTGAGGTAGACCGGGCCGTTGGTGCCTTGCCCGAGGGGTTCGGTAGTGATGTCGATGTTCATGTCACCGGCCAAGGCGTAGGCCACGACCAAGGGCGGCGAGGCCAGATAGTTGGCGCGCACATCGGGCGAGATGCGGCCTTCGAAGTTGCGGTTGCCGGACAGGACGGCGGCGGCGACGAGGTCACCCTCGGCGATGGCGGCGGAAATTTCGGGCTGCAAGGGGCCGGAGTTGCCGATGCAGGTGGTGCAGCCGTAGCCGACGAGGTTGAAGCCGATGGCGTCGAGGTCTTTCTGCAACCCCGCGGCGTTGAGGTATTCGCTGACGACCTGCGATCCGGGGGCGAGGGAGGTTTTCACCCACGGTTTCCGCGTCAGGCCCAGGGCGCGTGCCTTGCGGGCCACAAGGCCTGCGCCGATCATCACATAGGGGTTCGAGGTGTTGGTGCAAGAGGTGATCGAGGCGATCACGACCTTGCCCGAAGACATTGTGTAGGCCTCACCTTTCACGGGGATTTCAACGTGTTGCGGGCGCTTGAAGCTGGTGTCCATTTCCTTGGCGAACGACGCCTTTGCGTCGGTCAGGGGCAGGAAATCCTGCGGGCGCTTCGGGCCGGAGATGGCTGGGACGATGGTGCCCATGTCGAGGTGCAGGGTGGAGGTGTAGATCGGGTCGTAACTCGCGTCGCGCCACATGCCGTTGGCGCGTGCATAGGCTTCGACCAGCGCGATGCGGCCTTCATCCCGGCCGGTCATGTGCAGGTAGCGCAGGGTTTCCGCGTCGATCGGGAAAAAGCCACAGGTGGCGCCGTATTCGGGGGCCATGTTGGCGATGGTCGCGCGGTCGGCCAGTGGCAGGCGGTCAAGTCCGTCGCCGTAAAACTCGACGAATTTGCTGACGACGCCGTGTTTGCGCAGCATCTGCACGACCTTGAGCACCAAATCGGTGGCGGTGGTGCCTTCGACCATCGCGCCGGTCAGCTTGAAGCCGACGACCTCGGGGATCAGCATCGACACGGGCTGGCCCAACATCGCGGCCTCGGCCTCGATCCCGCCGACGCCCCAGCCAAGGACGGCGAGGCCGTTGACCATGGTGGTGTGGCTGTCGGTGCCGACGAGGGTGTCGGGGTAGGCAACAGACTGGCCGTGCTGGTCGGTGTCGGTCCAGACGGTTTGCGCGAGGTATTCCAGATTGACCTGATGGCAGATGCCGGTGCCGGGGGGGACAACGCGAAAGTTGTTGAACGCCTTTTGCCCCCATTTCAGGAACACGTAGCGTTCCATGTTGCGCTCATACTCGCGGTCCACGTTGGCCTGAAAGGCGCGCGGCGTGCCAAACTCGTCGATCATCACCGAATGGTCGATGACCAGATCAACCGGGGCCAAGGGATTGATCTGCTGGGCATTTCCGCCCAGACCCTTGATGCCGTCACGCATCGCAGCAAGGTCCACCACCGCCGGAACGCCGGTGAAATCCTGCATCAGCACGCGGGCCGGGCGATAGGCGATCTCGCGCGGGTTCCGGCCACCCCTGACGCCCCATTCGGCAAAGGCGCGGATGTCGTCGACGGTGACGGTCTTGCCATCCTCGTAGCGCAGCATGTTTTCCAAAACCACTTTCAGACTGGCCGGTAGGCGCGAAAACGCCCCCAAGCCCGCCGCTTCTGCTGCCGGAATGGAGTAGTAGCTGACGGTCTGGCCGCCTGCCGTCAGGGAACGTTTGGTCTTTTTGCTGTCATGTCCGACGGTGACGGTCATTGCTTGCCCCTTGGCTATGGTGAAGGATCGTCATCGGCATGACGCTGCCAGACGACCATATACGCATCCGCAAAGAATGCATGCAATAGTATACCAAAATGCGCGATCCTTTGCCAGATGGATTTTTTGCAAGTATTACACCAAATTGTGCCTCTTTCGTTATCCGGCTCTCTAAACCTTGATTGGTATCGTGCGGCACCATTTCGTATGAATTTTGCAGCGACTTTGGGGAAACAAAGTAAATGATACGTCAAGTGTTCAGCGCCGCATGCGGGCTGTGGATAGCGATTGGCTGCGTAAATCCGGTTACGGCGCAGACCGGCACGCCCGTCGTGGTGGTGGAACTCTACACCTCACAAGGGTGTTCGTCATGCCCACCGGCGGATGAGTTTTTCGCCGAACTTGCCCGTGATCCGATGATCATCCCCCTATCGCTGCATGTCGATTATTGGGACTACATCGGTTGGGCCGATACCTTTGCTGATCCGAAGTTCACGGCGCGCCAAAAGGCGTATGCCCGCAATATCGGAAGCCGCTCAATCTACACACCGCAGATGATCGTCGGCGGGCTGGACCGGGTCGAGGGCAATGCCCCGGCTGAGGTTGCGTCACTGGTCATGAAGCACCTGTCGGCAGACCAACCCGTTGTTGTCACCGTGACGCGTGATGGTGACCGGCTGGTGATCAAAGCCCGAGCGCTGCAGCCGCCAAGCCAGCTCATCAAGGTGCAACTCGTTCGCTACATCCCTGAAAAGTCAGTAGAAATCAAACGTGGCGAGAATGCCGGGCAGACCGTGATCTATCGCAACATCGTCACGTCCTGGCAGGTTGTCGGCGACTGGGACGGGCAAGCGCCGCTGGAGCTTGAGGCCAGCTATCCCGAAGGTGGCTCTGGTGTCGTTATCTTGCAAGCTGACGGGCCGGCAGAAATCGTCGCGGCAGCGCGGGTCAACTGATCCGGCTTGGCGCGCCCCAGCGGCGGTGGATCCAGAACCACTGATCCAGATGCGCGCGCGCCTGCGCCTCAAGACTGTCGTTGAGCGCCTGTGTCATCGCTTCGGGTGTTCCGGGCGCGATAGGGGCCTCGACCAGAATGGAAAAGTTCAACCCGTCCGGCGCACGAATGGCATAGGTCGGGACCAACAGAGCGTTGTATTTCAGCGCAAGTTCGGCGGCAGACAATGCCGTACGCGCCCGCTTTCCGAAAAAAGTCAGCTCCGCGCCATGGTTCATGTACTGGTCTATGACCAGACCAAGCATGCCGCCGGATTTCAAGAATCTGACCATGCCGGACAGACCCTGACGTCCGCGCGGAAAAAGCGGCGTGCCGATCTGCGAGATTGCTTCGACATAGTGCCCATTGAAATAGCCGTTGGCCATCTGTCGATACAGCGCGCCGACGCGAAACCCGCGCGCGCGCAATGCGGCGCGGCAGGCATCGTAATTACCGAAGTGGCCGGTCACCAAGATCACCGGGCGATGTTGCGCATTTGCCGCCTCCAACGCAACCAAACCAGCACCGACGGGCGGCGTCGCGGCGGCGCGCGCGACGAATTCAGCGCCCGAGTAGATTTCGATTATGGTGCGTCCGACATTGTCAGGAACCGCGCGCACGAGCCTTTTCACGTCGGCTGCAGAAAGCTCCGGCATGACCATCGCCAGATTTTCGCGCACCCGGCGATCATAGCCTGCAAAGGGCGCAATGACATGCGCCACTGTCCAACCGCACAGAGGAACGCGGATCCGGTAGGGAAGGCGCAGCAGGCTCCATATCAGGCCGCGCAAGAACCGGTCCTGCAACCAGTGCCGCCATGTTCCGGTGTCAGACTTTGCCATTCCTGCCCAGTTCGGCCGATCTGGCCGCATTGCCTTCGCGGTGCCAGACATAAAGACCGGCCGCCACGATCACAAGGGCACCGAGGATGGTCCAGCCATCGGGCCATTCGTCATGGAACAGAACGCCCCAAACCCCTGCAAACAGGATCGTGACATAGGCAAAAGGCGCGATGACCGATGCCTCGGCCAATGTAAAGGCGCGGATCAGGAAAAGCTGCGTCAGGGTGCCGAGGCATCCAAGCATCGCAAAGGCCAGGAAATCATCTGCATGGATCGGCACCCAGACAGACGAGGCCCAGATGCCGCCGGCGATCGTGCAAAACGCCGAGGCAAGGATCATCGGGGTCCACGCGCTTTCGTGTGGTCCGAGCCTGCGCGTCAACAAAACGTTGCCAGCATAGCAAATTGCGGCGGCCATCGGGAACAGTGCGGCCGGCGAAAAGACCTCAAGCCCGGGGCGAATGATGATCAATGCGCCGAACATGGCAGCAACCACGCCGAAGATGCGCCCGGGGCCAAGACGCTCGCCCAGAAACAGCGCTGCCCCGAATGTGATCAGCACCGGAGCGACATCAGCAATCGCGGTCGCCTCGGCCAACCCGATCTGCGACAGGCTTGTGAAAAAGAACGCCGTTGCACCGAACTGCATCGCCGCGCGCAAGAGGTGAAAGGCGGGATAACTTGTCCACGCCATCGACAAAGCTGATCCGCGCAAGATCACCAGCACAATCAGTAACATGCCGATGAATCGTGCGCCAAAGACCAATGGGGCGGGGTAGGTTTGCACAAGACCTTTGGCAACGGAGTCCATCAAGGTGAAACAAAAGCTGGCCACCAGCATCAGAAAAATGCCCTGACGTGTCGGGGACGCAGCGAGATATCGGGTCATGCGTCCTCAGCGAGTTTCACGGCAAGAGTGGCGGCGCGACCAGCGCAAGAGGCGGTCCGACAAAAGTGCAATCCGGTTTTGGCAAAGGAAAGGCGACACTCAAAAAGCCAGAGCCTGTCTGGCGCCTTTGTCAGCGTGAGACAGGCGTTAGCTGAACTTTCGACGATAGGGAACATCTGCACTCCCGGGTCGCCCGGAAACCATCGCGCGGCAGCATTTCTGGATTGATGCCGCTTGCATGTGCTTGTCTCGCGCACATAACTGCCTGTCGTGCAGTGACGCCTCGCGACGGTTGCTTGCGAGGCCGGGCGATCAAACGTCTTGCACGTTGCATCTTGCAGTTTGGGACACGATTTGCGCTTTGCTGACTGGCCCCGGCCCGCGCCGGTTTTTGCCAGCCTACTCGTCTTCGCGGACCAAGAAGAGTTCGCCCGCGATCTCAAGTTGCCGGATTGCCGAAATGACGGCCGCCATGGCCTCTTCGCCATCCTTTTCCTTGACCTTGCCCCGGTTGGCCATCTCTTCACGCAGACCTTGCGACATCCGCTGGGACATGTTTTCAAGCAGGAATTCGACCGTCACACCCTCTGGCCCCAAGACTGCGGCGGCGGCAAGCGCGGTCACCAGAACCGGCTGATCGACGATGCGAATGATCTTGGGAACATCGCGCGGCAAGATGCGCGTGGGGATATGGATGAAGGTAAAGATCGCCTTGCGAACCCGTTCGGCAAAGGCTGCATCCTCGATATCAAGGCCCCGCAGGACATCTTCACGGGTTTGCGCGGGCGATACGTTGAGAATGGCGCCGACGCGTTCCTCAGGGTCGGATTCAAAGGCGCGCACTGGCAGGGTCTCCAGTTGGGCCGCCAGCGACAAACCGATACGCCGGACTGTTTCAGGATCGACATTGCCGGTCATCGAGACGGCATAGGCGACCCGGCGAGCCTTTTCGCCCGGCAACTTGCCCAAAATCTCGGCGGCCTTGGGGACGGGAAGCTTCGACAGAGCCACGGCGACGATCTCGACGCTTTCCTCTTCGATGATGGGCAAAAGCCGATCTGCGGTCAGGGCGGTCAAGCGGTCCCACGGATCCGCCTTTGAAGACGCCCCCGCAAGGCGCCGCAGCCGGTTTGCGGCCGAGGTCGAGATGTGACCATCCATCATCGTCAGCGCCCCCTCGATCCCACCTGGAAACGAAAGGCCGACCTGCTCCAATTCTTCGATGAACTCTGCGACGACCCGATCAAGCGTCGTTCGGTCGACAACCCGCATCTGGCCCATCTGTTCGGCCAGCGCGGATTGCAT
Source organism: Rhodobacterales bacterium (assembly GCA_031378845.1). Lineage (GTDB taxonomy): Bacteria > Pseudomonadota > Alphaproteobacteria > Rhodobacterales > Rhodobacteraceae > JAJNPS01. The sequence continues at coordinate 47,983 of JANNES010000016.1, read as the reverse complement.
ATGCTCGGGCAACGCAGAGATCGGCATGGCACCGCCCTCAGCCAGCAAAAGCCGCACAATCACCGCAGCTTTTTCGCGTGGCAACAGTTGCCGTGTCCGCTGGTCCGGCGCACGCGCGACATCGACCAGCTTCTGGACGGGTGTTATCCGCGCAAGTGCTACCTGTTCGCCTGACATGCCGACCTCGCCCAGTGGATTCTCGTGATCCACAGCTTGGGCGAAGTCAGGTTAAGGCCAGCTAAAGATCAGCTGGTGCCTTGCTCGACGCAAGTGCTGGTTGTCGCGTCCCAGACAAATCCGTCTGCGCAGCTGGCTGCGCTGATGGCCGGCGTGTGGGTTTGCGCGCAACCTTGGGCCAAGACCCAGGTGGGGGTAAGGGCAAGTGCAATCACGGCGAATGTCGTCTTGATCTTCATTTGTCGTCCTCCATTGGGTCTGGGCCGGTCTTAAAAGCTGTAGGTCACCCCGGTTGCGATGGCGCGCGCGAGCGCGGTTTCAGCCCATGTCCCCGTGCCGCCCGCATCGCGGATTGCGGCAAGGTGCATCTTGGCCATGTCCGTCTCATCCATCTCGACCAGCAACTGGCCGAAATAGCTATGCGCCAGGATGTTGTCGGGGTTCTGCGTCAGTGCCGCCTCATAAGCCGCGATGCCGCCCTCGATGTCGCCGGATTTGCGCAAGGCAAAACCGCGATAAGTCAGAACCCGGTCGGTGTCGCCTTCGGTCATCGCGGCCAACACGATCAGCGCCTCGTCGGGGCGTCCGGCATAGGCCAGTTCGCGAACCGCGCGAAAGCGCGTGTCGTCATTCAGGCTCTGCTCATCGGGCTTGACGCAGGTTTCGGTTTTGACGTCCCAGACCATGCCTTCTTCGCAGACGGTCGTGGTCTCAGTCGGTTTTGGTGGTTCGGTATCGTCGCTGCCAGCCGCAAACGCGGCAAACGGCAAAAAGGTTGAGATCAACAAGGCTGATGTAAGACGCATGACGGGGATCCTTTGCGATTGGTGTCAAACTAACATGGGTCTTACGCAACCGAGGTCAAAATTATTCCGGATCAACCACCAAACTGGTTCACGCTCACGTGAAGCGCGGTTTGCTGCCTGTTTTCGCATCACCCGCCGAAAACGCGCCGAAAGATCGTATCGACATGCTTGGTATGATAGCCAAGATCGAATTTTTCGGCAATCTCGCCCGGGGTCAGCGCGGCAGTGACCTCGGGATCGGCCATCAGTTCGGTCTGGAAATCCGCACCCTTTTCCCAGACCTTCATGGCATTGCGCTGGACCAGACGATAGGCGTCTTCGCGGCTGACGCCGGCTTGTGTCAATGCCAAAAGGACGCGCTGGCTCATGACAAGGCCGCGAAACTTGTTCATGTTTTTCAGCATGTTTTCGGGATAGATCACCAGCTTTTCCACCACCCCCGCCAGCCGGTGCAGCGCGAAATCAAGCGTGACGGTGGTGTCCGGACCGATCGCACGCTCGACGCTGGAATGGCTGATGTCACGCTCATGCCAGAGGGCCACGTTTTCCATAGCCGGGACCACGGCCATCCGCACCAGACGCGCAAGGCCGGTCAGGTTTTCGCTCAACACCGGATTGCGTTTGTGCGGCATCGCCGATGAGCCCTTTTGACCGGGGCTGAAAAACTCTTCGGCCTCCAGCACTTCGGTGCGCTGCATGTGGCGGATCTCGGTGGCGATGTTCTCGATGCCGCTCGCGATGACGCCCAATGTCGCGAAATACATCGCGTGGCGGTCACGCGGGATCACTTGCGTGCTGATCGGCTCGGGCACGAGGCCCAGCTTGGCACAAACATGTGCCTCGACGCGCGGGTCGATATTGGCAAACGTCCCGACCGCGCCGGAGATTGCCCCCGTCGCCACCTCTGCCCGCGCCGCGACCAGCCGGGTGCGGTTGCGCGACATCTCTGCATAGAACCGCGCAAAGGTCAGCCCCATCGTGGTGGGCTCGGCATGGATGCCGTGGCTGCGACCGATGCGCGGTGTGTCCTTGTGCTCATACGCGCGGACCATCAGCGCGCCCAGAACCCGGTCCAGCCCCGCCAGCAAAAGATCCGTCGCGCGCACCAGCTGAATGTTGAATGTCGTGTCAAGCACATCGGACGACGTCATTCCCTGATGGACAAAGCGTGCGACATCCGGCCCGACGATTTCCGACAGATGGGTCAGAAAGGCGATCACGTCATGCCGGGTCACCGCCTCGATCTCATCGATGCGCGCGATGTCAAAGGGCGTGTCTTTTGCCTTCCACACCGCCGCAGCATTCGCCTTCGGGATCGTACCAAGCGCCGCCATCGCGTCGCCGGCATGCGCCTCGATCTCGAACCAGATGCGGAACTTGGCCTCGGGCGACCAGATGGCGACCATTTCGGTGCGGGAATAACGCTCGATCATCACGGACCTCTGACTGGCGGGTTGGGCAGTGCCCGCTTAGACTGTGCGCATTGGCACTGCAAGGCAAAGGGGCAACCGATGCACAAGCTGGTTTTGGTTCTGGCCGTCTGCGCGTCGTCGGTCTTTGCCGATGAGCCGTGGCGCAAGCTCAGCGGCGCCGACATCACCTCAGCCCTTGCCGCGCGCGGTCGTCTATTCGGACGGGACAAGGCAGACATTTGCTGCCGATGGTGCCACCCGGTACGGCGACGCATCGGGCGATTGGCGGGTCGAGGGTGATAGCTATTGTTCGGTCTGGCCAGCTTCAGACGGCTGGGCCTGCTATGGTGTCGAGGTGAACGGGCTCGACGTGCGCTTTGTTGCAGCCGACGGCAGCGCCACGCAAGGGCGCTACAGCGACGTGAACTGAAATCGTTGCTTTCGCCTTTGACCAAATATCTTGGGGGTCCGGGGGCAAAGCCCCCGCCGTTCCGTCAGATCGACAGCCGGATCGGCAGGGTCGCCATCCCTTGCGAGCCGCGCTCGCGATAGGGCGTCGTGTTGTAGTGCGAGCGGTAGCATTTCGAAAAATGCGAGGGGCTCGCAAAGCCGCAGGCAAGCGCCACATTGATCACGCTCATATCCGTCTGCATCAACAGGTTGCGGGCCTTTTGCAGGCGCAACTCCATGTAATAGCGCTTGGGGCTGCGATTGAGATAGCGTCGGAAAAGCCGCTCCAGCTGGCGTGTCGACATGCCGACATCCTCGGCCAGATCGGCAGGCGACATCGGGTCCTCGATGGCGCCTTCCATCATCTGGATGACCTGGCTCAGCTTGGGGTGGCGCACGCCGATGCGGGTGGGGATCGACAGACGTTGGGTATCTTGATCGGTGCGGATGGTGGAATAGATCATCAGATCTGCGACATTGTTGGCGACATCCTCGCCATGGTCTGCGGCAATGATCCGCAGCATCAGGTCGATGGAACTGATCCCTCCGGCGGTGGACCAGCGGTTGCCGTCCATCACAAACACGGACTTGGACAGCTTTACGTCCTCGAATTCTTCAAGAAATCCGTCCTGATTTTCCCAGTGGATGGTGGCTTTCTTGCCGTCCAGTAGCCCTGCCTTGGCCAGCGCATAGGACCCGGTACAAAGCCCACCGATATTCACGCCCCGACGCGCTTCCCGCCGCAGCCAGCCGATCACCGCGCGGGTTGTGGTCTTGTGAATCTCGATCCCGCCGCACACCAGGATCGTATCCTCCCGCTCAACCTCTTGCAGCCCCATCTCAAGGCGAAACGTGGCGCCGTTGGAGCACGTCTTTTCCACCCCGCCTTCGCCAGCCAGCATCCACGAATAGACCTCGTAGCCCAAAGCATGATTGGTCAGGCGCAAAGGCTCTATGGCCCCGGCGAAATTGATCATGGTGAACTTGTCGAGCAGCAGAAAGACGAAACGCCTTGGCGTCACCGCACGGGGCGAAGGGGCGGCTCTGGTGACGGGAATGGACATCAAGCGACCTGATCATGTCGGTTACAGGCGACGGAACCAGTTTTTTGATGCCACCGCAAGCCAGATTCGTCGTGGGGCGGTCGCCTTTCGCCCTTTGCAATGCGGGCACGGGCGCGTATATCGGTGCCCGATATCGCTTGGACTTCGGAGACTTGCCATGACAAAGGGCTGGACGAAATCTGACTGGCGCAAAAAGCCCCGGGTTCAGATGCCAGATTATCCTGACCAGGGGGCTCTCACGGCCACCGAGACGCAACTGGCCAAGTATCCGCCGCTGGTGTTCGCAGGCGAGGCCCGCCGGCTGAAAAAGCAGCTGGCATTGGCTGCGACCGGCAAGGCGTTCTTGCTGCAAGGTGGCGACTGCGCCGAAAGCTTTGCCGAATTCAGTGCCGACAACATCCGCGATACGTTCCGCGTTATGCTGCAGATGGCTGTCGTGCTGACGTATGGTGCCAAGGTTCCCGTGATCAAGGTGGGCCGCATGGCCGGGCAGTTCGCCAAGCCGCGCTCCGCCCCGACCGAGCTTATCGGCGGCGTCGAATATGCCAGCTATCGTGGCGACATCATCAACGGCTTTGAGGCGACACCGCAATCGCGCACGCCCGATCCGGCGCGGATGCTGCAGGCCTATACCCAGGCCGCGGCCAGCCTGAACCTCTTGCGCGCCTTCTCCACGGGGGGCTTTGCCGATATCCATCGGGTGCATTCGTGGACGCTGGGCTTTGCCGAGCATGACAAGGCGGAACGCTACCGCGAGCTGTCCAACCGCATCTCTGATGCGCTCGACTTCATGAACGCCGCCGGGGTCAATTCGGAAACCTCGCATCACCTGTCCACGGTGGAGTTCTACACCAGCCACGAGGCGCTCTTGCTGGAATACGAAGAGGCGCTCTGCCGGGTGGACAGCATCACCGGCCAGAACGTCGCGGGGTCCGGCCACATGATCTGGATCGGTGACCGCACCCGCCAGCCCGATGGGGCGCATGTAGAGTTCGCGCGCGGTGTGCTGAACCCGATCGGGTTGAAATGCGGCCCGACCACCACCGGCGATGACCTCAAGGTCCTGATGGCCAAGCTCAACCCCGAAAACGAGGCGGGCCGTCTGACCCTGATCGCGCGCTTTGGTGCGGGCAAGGTCGCGGAAAACCTGCCGCGCCTCATCCGGGCCGTGCGCGAAGAAGGGGCGAATGTCGTCTGGTCCTGCGATCCGATGCATGGCAACACGATCAAATCCTCCACCGGCTACAAGACCCGGCCGTTCGAATCCGTGCTGCGCGAAGTGCGCGAGTTCTTTGGCGTTCACAAAGCTGAGGGCACCGTCCCGGGGGGCGTGCATTTCGAGATGACCGGCAAGGATGTGACCGAATGCACCGGGGGCTTGCGCGCAGTGACGGACGAGGATCTTTCCGACCGCTATCATACCGCTTGCGATCCGCGCCTCAATGCGTCGCAAGCGCTGGAGCTCGCTTTCCTTGTGGCCGAGGAGTTGTCGTCGCAGCGCGAGGCCGCGCGTCGCGTCGCGTTCTGACGCTATGAGATGTTGCCAGAACTGATCGTGCAGAGGGCGCAGCGAAAGCGGCGCCCTTTGTCTTTCATGACCCCTGCAGTGATGCTGCGCCCCGTCCCTGGCTTAGTCTGCGGAATGCACCAGCCGTAGGTGCCGTTCGGACCGAGGCGGTGCGGGCAGGGCAAAGTCCGCAGGTGGTTCGGCAAAAGCGCGCGTTTCGGCTGCGGGTTCTGGTGTTGGCGCGCCGGTCACCAGCTTTTCCTGGTTCATCCGGGCGACAGCAAACCGGCGTGGGGCGCGTCCGATGGGTCCGTCCAGCGTCAGGCACCCCAAAGCCAGATCGACCTTGCCCGCCTGCGACACCAACGGCAACAGCAAAAGATGCGCGCCGAGCGCTGGTCGACCGATGCCGCGTTCGGCCTCAAGGTCGATATGATAGATGGCAGGGCCGCAAAAGAGACTTTCGAGCATCGGGCCGATCTTGCCGCGACCGACCGGATCGAACAACGCCGTGAAAGGCATCCCGCGGACTTCGCAACCGACAAGTTCGCTGATCCGCGATCCCACCAGCCGGAACCGCGCCAGGCCGGTCGCGATCCGCTCGATCATGAACACGTGCTCCAGCGCGCCTGCGATGCCGCGCGGATCTATCGCCTCGCGCAGAGGCACCGCACCTTCGTGACGCAGCGCCTCCCAATAGGCGCGCACCTCGCGCCGGGGCTGCGGTGGCACTTTGGTGTTGCCGTCCTTGTCGAACATTCCCGGTCCAAAGCCTTTGCCGATCGATATGATCTTGCCGTCCATCATCAAACCCCCGCACCACCAACAATCTGTGCCGATTGTCGCCTTGGGAGGGCTCTGCTATGCCAGTCCCGGATGACCAGCTTGGCCAGACCGGGGGGCAGGGCAGGGCGCATTAACCTTGTGACGACACCTGTTACCGAGACCTTAAGATACATGAGATCGACCGCATTTGGGGTGAAATCTCGACAAATGGTAAATACTCGCCCTCTGGGTGAGACGAAGCGGGGGCAGGTATGGTGGTTTCGATGACGGGGTTTGCGGCGCGCAAGGGGATGGGCCTCGGCTATGCCTGGGTCTGGGATTTGCGGTCGGTGAACGGCAAGGGACTGGATCTGCGCCTGCGCCTGCCGGACTGGATCGAGGGGCTGGAGCCTCAGGTGCGCACAGCCCTTGGTGCTGTCGTGACGCGTGGCAATGTGAGCCTGACACTGAAGGTCAACCGCGACCCAAATGCTGATGCCGAGGCGTCGATGCGGCTCAACCGGCCTGCTTTGACGGCAGCCCTGCACGCCCTCGCAGAGATCGAGGCCTGCGCCATGGCCTCGGGCTTGACGCTGGCGCAACCCAATGCAGCCGACGTGCTGGCGCTGCGCGGTATTCTTGAAACCGGAACGAGCGACGAGGACACCGCCCCTTTGCGCGGTGCCCTGCTGGCTGATCTTGCGCCCCTGTTGTCTGATTTCACGGCGGCCCGGCTGGCAGAGGGCACAGCGCTTGATGGGGTTCTGAGCGGCCAGATCGACCGCATCGCGGCGCTGATGGCAGCCGCCGAGGGGGAAATCGCCCAGCACCCCGGTCGCGCGGCGATGTCGCTGAAGGCGTCCTTGGCCAAGCTTTCGGATGCCAGCGACGGTCTGGATGAGACCCGCCTCGCGCAAGAGCTGGCACTGCTTGCGGTCAAGGCGGACGTGACAGAGGAGCTTGACCGTCTGTCGGCCCATACCGAAGCCGCGCACGCACTTTTGGCGACCGATGGTGCGGTGGGGCGGAAGTTTGACTTCCTGACCCAGGAATTCATGCGCGAGGCGAATACGTTTTGTTCCAAGTCACCTTCGCTGGCGATGACGCGCATTGGGCTTGACCTGAAAACGGTGATAGATCAGATGCGCGAACAGGTTCAGAACGTGGAATAGCGGATGGCCCGGCGCGGACTACTGATCATCCTTTCGTCGCCCTCGGGGGCTGGCAAATCCACCTTGGCGCACCGGTTGATGACCTGGGACGCCGAGATCCGGTTTTCGGTTTCCGCCACGACGCGCACCGCAAGGCCGGGTGAACAAGATGGGCGCGACTACCATTTCCTTGCGCGCCCGGCCTTTGAGGCGATGGTGGCGCAGGGGCAGCTTTTGGAACATGCCGAGGTCTTTGGCAATTTTTACGGCAGCCCGCGCGGCCCGGTGGAGGCCGCCATGGCCGAGGGGCGCGACACGCTTTTTGACATCGACTGGCAGGGCGGTCAGCAGATCAGCCATGCGATGCGCGACGATGTTGTGTCGATCTTCATTTTACCGCCCTCGATTGCCGAACTGGAAAGTCGCTTGCGGCTGCGCGGTCAGGACACCAAGGCGGTGATTGCAGACCGGATGGCCAAAAGCCAGGCCGAGATAAGCCATTGGGCGGAATATGATTATGTGCTGGTCAACCGCGATGTCGAGACGACGTTTGGGGCGCTGTTGACCATCGTGCAGGCCGAACGCATGCGCCGCGCGCGGCAACCGGCTCTGGCCGATTTCGTGCGCCGCCTCAATCAGGAGTTTGCCGACCGATGATCTATGCCTTGGACGGAACATCCCCCGAAATTCATCCCGACGCGTGGATCGCCCCCACCGCTGTCTTGATCGGTCGGGTTGTCGTCGGGGCCGGTGCCTCGGTCTGGTTTGGCGCAGTGCTGCGCGGCGACAATGAGGAAATCCGGGTGGGTGCCGGGTCCAATGTCCAGGAAAACGCGGTGCTGCATACCGATATGGGGTATCCGCTGACGATCGGGGCGAATTGCACCATCGGACACAAAGCGATGCTGCATGGCTGTATCATCGGTGAGGGGACCTTGATCGGCATGTCCGCGACCGTGCTGAACGGGGCAAAGATCGGTCCGCAATGCCTGATCGGCGCTGCGGCTCTGGTGACAGAAGGCAAGGTTATCCCCGAGGGCAGTCTGGTGATGGGCAGCCCGGGCAAGGTTGTGCGGGCGCTGGACGAAGCGGCTCGGGCGCGGCTTCTCAGGTCAGCGCAAGGCTACCGTGCCAATGCGCTGCGTTTTGCAAAAGGGTTGGTTCCGCGCGCCGATTAGCAGCTTTTGCGCTACGGACCGGTCAGCACCACAAGTTCTACCACGATCTCTTTGGACCCCGAGGCCGACCGGATCTCGCGCGAGACGAGGGTTGGATTTGGCAGCTGTGGCCCCAACAGCCTGAGCGTGCCGCTGAACCCCAACTCTCCCAAACGCTCTGCGATCTGCATTGCATCAAGCTGGGGCGACAACAGCGAGCCAAGGACCAATGTCGATTTTGTTTCCGCCAGGAACGGCTTGGTCAAAGCGCGAAACGGTATTTTTACAATCCGTACCCCGGGGGCAAGTTGGGCCGCATCGCAGTCAACGGGTTCGATGGCGATGATGATGTGCCCTGCGGCCATGGTTGTGTCAGCGGCAGCGGCCTCTGTTGGTGGTGGTGATCCCGCGCGGGTCAAGGCGTCGCTCCCCTTGCGAAGCTGTCATATTGCGCCATACTCTGGCATGCGAGATATCGGCAGGTAAACACCAGATACACGCAAATCGGGAATATTTGTTCCAAAATACACGCATAGATAATCACGAAACGGCTTTGATGCGGACTGGGACCCGCTCGAACGCCAAGAGTTGCTGTGCCAAGGGGGCTGCTGTCTGTGCCACAACGTCTTGCCGCATCCATCCTTGAGGCGCTGGGCCACCCGGCGCTTATCGTCGGGCAGGATGAGAGAATTTTGTATGCCAATCAAGCCGCCAATGATGTCCTTGGCCCCGCCATCGAGGGTCGGCACCATGCCATGGCGCTGCGCACGCCGGCGGTGCTCGCGGCGATTGCACAGTGCCTGGCGACCCGAGAGCGGGCCGAGGCGCGCCACGCGGTCCCCTTGGGCACCCGTGATCAGGTCTTTCGGGTCAGCGTCTCGTCTGTCGAAGGCTCTGAGGTCGACGGCGCCTTGTGCATCATGCAAGACATCACCGCGACCGAAGAGGCGAGCCAGATGCGGCGCGACTTCGTGGCCAATGTCAGCCACGAGCTGAAAACGCCGCTGACAGCACTTATGGGGTTCATCGAAACCCTGCGGGGGCCCGCACGCAACGACCCGGCTGCGCAGGACCGGTTCCTTGGCATCATGGACCGCGAGGCAGGGCGGATGAACCGACTGGTGCGCGACCTTTTGCAGCTTAGCCGGGTCGAGGCCGAAGAACGCATCCGGCCTGCCGATCCGGTCGACCTTGCCAGCCTGATCCAGATGACGGTGGCCACTTTGCGCCCGATGTCGCGGGCCGCCGGGATCGACGTGCAGTTCGAAATGCCGGCCGAGAAACCCGTCATTCCGGGGGATCCTGATCAGCTGACCCAAGTCTTTCACAACCTGATCGAGAATGGCATCAAATATGGCGCCCCGCAGACAGCGGTGCGCATTGTGCTGTCAGCGGCCGAGGGTCCAAACGGTGCCTTGGTGCGGATCGACGTGATCGACGAGGGAGACGGGATCCCGGCCATCCATCTGCCGCGCCTGACGGAACGGTTCTACCGCGTCGATGCGCACCGCTCGCGCGAACGGGGCGGCACCGGTCTGGGGCTCGCCATCGTCAAGCATATCGTGCAACGCCATCGCGGGCGGCTGTTGATCGACAGCACCGTCGGCGAGGGCAGCACGTTTTCGGTGCTTTTGCCCGCAGGACTACCGCTACCGACTGCCGGCGCCGCAACGGGCTGATCCCGTCACGCCAAAGGCTGCGCCTTTTCGACAAGCCGCGCGAAAAAGCTGGCGCCGATCGGGGCGACCGCGTCGTTGAAGTCGAAGGTCGCCGTGTGCAGCCCCGGACCAGGCCCGGTTCCGAGGTAGAGAAACGCGCCGGGCCGCGCCTCCAGCATATAGCTGAAATCTTCGGACCCCATGTCACGCGGCCAGTTGCCGTCGACATTCTCGCCCACCACATCCCGCGCGGCCGTCAGGGCAAAGGTGGTTTCCGCCGCGTGGTTTACCGTGGCGGGATAGCCCCATTCATAGGCGATGTCGGCGGTCACGCCGTAGGCGCTTGCATGGCCTTCGACGATCTCGATGATGCGTTTTTTCAACGTCTCGCGCACCATCGGGCTGAAACTGCGGATGGTGGCGCAGAACATGGCTGTGTCGGGCACGATGTTGCTGGCGGTTCCTGCGTGGATCATCGTCACTGAAACGACAGCCTCGTCCAGCGGGTTGAGGTTTTTCGGGATGATGGTCTGCATCGCTGCCACCATGCCGACCAAGGGCGTGATCGGATCGGTGCAGGTTTCGGGATAGGCGGCATGCCCACCCTTGCCGATAACCGTGACCGTCGCGGTATCGACGGCGGCCATGAACGGGCCGGGCGTGGTCAACAACCACCCCAGTGGCATGTTCGGCTCCTGATGGATGCCGTAAACCTGGCTGATGTCGAACCGGTCCATGATGCCGTCCTTGACCATCACGTCACCCCCCCCGGCGTCTTCTTCTGCGGGCTGAAAGATCAGCGCCACACGACCGGCAAAATTGCGCGTCTCGGCCAGATATCTGGCTGCCCCCAGCAGCATGCTCACATGCCCGTCATGTCCACAGGCATGCATCTTGCCGGGCACCGTCGACGCATAGGCAGCGCCGGTCATCTCGGTGATCGGCAGCGCGTCCATATCGGCGCGCAAACCGATGGTCGGGCCGTCCTTCCGCCCGTTGATGATGGCCACGATACCGGTTCGGGCGATGCCGCCATGCACCTCGTCCACGCCGAATTCAGTCAGGCGCGCGGCGATGAACGCGGCCGTCTGATGGCAGTCGAACGAAAGCTCTGGATGCGCATGCAAATGCTGACGCCAGGCCTTCATTTCCTCGGCATAAGAGGCGATACGGTTCAACACGGGCATCGGATTCTCCACAAGGTCTGCGCCTTTGCCCTTTGATCAAATCGCAAAGCGAGGTTGCCCGCAATGCCAAAGCCGAACCCTGACCGTGCTGCCAGCGACGCGGTGATCCTTGATCTTGCGGGCGGCGTGCCGCGGCTGGTCGAAATCATGGCGCGCCTGCGCGACCCGGTGTCCGGCTGCCCCTGGGATCTGGAACAGACCTTTTGCACCATCGCGCCCTACACGATCGAAGAGGCCTACGAGGTCGCCGATGCCATCGAACGCGGCGACATGGCGGAGCTGAAGCGGGAGTTGGGCGATCTGCTGTTTCAGGCCGTGTATCACGCGCAGTTGGCCAGCGAGGCGGGCCACTTCACGTTCGCGGATGTGGCAACGGCGATCAGCGACAAGATGGTCGCACGCCATCCCTATGTCTTTGGCGACCAGTCCCGCGACAAGTCCGCCGCCCAGCAATCGGCGGACTGGGAGGCGATCAAAGCGTCGGAGCGCGGCGCTGGGCGGACCTTGGATGGCGTGGCGCTTGGCCTGCCTGGCCTGACCCGCGCGGTCAAGTTGCAGAACCGCGCGGCCCGCGTCGGGTTCGACTGGCCGCATGTCGGCGAGGTGGTCGCCAAGATCGCCGAAGAGGCCGCCGAACTGGTCGAGGCCCGCGACACCCTCGCCGAGAATGAGGTCGCCGAGGAGCTCGGTGACCTTCTCTTTGTCATGGCCAACCTCGCGCGGCACCTCAAGGTTGACCCCGAGGCCGCCTTGCGCGCCGCCAATGCCAAGTTCACCCGCCGCTTTGCCCGGATCGAGGATTGGCTGGACGAGGCAGGCAAGACGCCAGCGGACAGCAATCTGGCCGAGATGGACGCGCTCTGGAACCGCGCCAAGGCCGAAGAAAAGGCGGCCAGGGCCCACGGCGTTCGCGGCGCTGAAATGTCGCAACAAGAATAACCTATCCTTTCACTCAGGTATTGACGCCGTGCGATTGCCCTGAGATAAAGTGGCGATAATACCTGACAAAAGGACTAAGGTTATGACACTGCGACTGTCCCTCTGTGCGCTCGCACTCGCGACCCTTGTGACCCCGGCATTGGCCCAGGAAATCAACGTCTATTCGCACCGCCAGCCGGACCTGATCCAGCCGCTCGTCGATGCCTTCACCGCAGAGACCGGCATTGCGGTCAATGTGGCCTTTGTCGACAAGGGTATGGCGGAACGACTGGTCGCCGAAGGTGCCCGCTCGCCCGCCGATCTGGTGCTGACGGTGGACATCGCGCGGCTGATGCAAATCGTGGATGCCGGCGTCACGCAGCCCGTACAGTCCAAGGTGCTTGAGGCGAACATCCCCGCGACCTTGCGCGATCCCGCCGGGCAATGGTTTGGCCTGACGCAGCGCGCCCGGATCGTTTATGCCTCCAAAGAGCGTGTCAAGGATGGCGAGGTCACGACCTACGAAGATCTGGTCAATGCGAAATGGAAAGGCCGCATCTGCACCCGTTCCGGGACCAACGACTACAACGTGGCCCTTACGGCAGCGGTCATTGCCCATCACGGCGATGAGGCCGCCAAGGCATGGCTCGAAGGGTTGAAAGCCAACCTGGCACGCAAACCCGATGGTGGCGACCGCGATCAGGTCAAGGCGATCGCTGCGGGCGAATGCGATATCGCCATCGGCAACACCTACTACATCGGCCAGATGCTGGCTGATCCCGAGCAGAAGGCCGCAGCCGAAACCGTCCGCATCGTCTTTCCTGTTTTCGAAGGCGACGGCACGCATATGAACATCTCGGGTGTCGCGATGACCAAAGCGGCACCGAACCGCGAGAACGCGTTGAAGTTCCTTGAATGGCTCTCGGGCGACGAGGCGCAAAAGATCTATGCCGAGACGAACAACGAATACCCCGTCAAGTCCGGGGTGGCACGGTCCGCGCTCGTCGCCTCATGGGGCGATTTCACGCCGGACAGCAAGTCTCTGGCCGAGGTAGCATCGCTGCGCGCCGCCGCCCTGAAACTGGTCGAAACGGTCGACTTCGACGGCTGATCGACCCCGATCCCAAGACGGCAAAAAGGGGGCGGTGACGCCCCTTTTTTCTGGTCTGTGATCCGGACATGGGTGCTTTGCGTGCCGTGAGCGTCTGGACAAATGTGCAGGCGTGACGTTTCCTGCCGCCACATCAGGAGACAACCATGACCCAGATCCCGCGCCGCATCATCATCGACACCGATCCCGGACAAGACGATGCCGTGGCCATCCTTTTGGCACTTGCCAGCCCCGAGGACGTGACGGTGCTGGGCATCACGGCGGTCGCAGGCAACGTGCCCCTCGCCCTGACCGAAAAGAATGCGCGGATCATCTGCGAGTTGGCCGGTCGCCCTGATATCAAGGTCTTTGCGGGCTGTGACCGACCGATCGTGCGCCCACTGGTCACGGGAGAACATGTGCATGGCAAGACCGGGCTTGACGGTCCCGTTCTGCCCGATCCCGTCATGGCCCTGCAATCGGGGCACGGGGTGGACTTCATCATCGACACCCTGCGCGCCGAGCCACCGCATACAGTCACGCTGTGCCCTCTTGGGCCGCTGACCAATATTGCCACCGCCTTTCGCCGTGCGCCCGACATCGTGTCGCGCGTGCAAGAGATCGTGCTGATGGGCGGTGCCTATTTCGAGGTGGGCAACATCACACCGGCAGCCGAGTTCAACATCTATGTCGATCCGCATGCCGCCGAGATCGTCTTCAAAGCCGGCGTTCCACTGGTCGTGATGCCGCTGGATGTCACGCACAAGGCGCTGACCAACCATGCCCGGATCGCCGCGTTTCGCGCCCTTGGCAGCGAGGCTGGCCGGATGGTTGCCGAATGGACCGACTTTTTCGAGCGCTTCGACATGGCGAAGTACGGCTCCGAAGGGGCACCCCTGCATGATCCTTGCGTGATCGCCTACTTGATCCGGCCAAAGCTCTTTTCCGGGCGCCACATCAATGTGGAGATCGAGACCGAATCCGAATTGACCATGGGCATGACGGTGGCCGACTGGTGGCGCGTGACAAGGCGACCCGCCAACGCGATGTTCATGGGCGATATTGCGGCAGACGGTTTTTATGCACTGCTGACGGAGCGACTGGCGCGCTTGTAGTTGCGCCGCCAAGGTCGGCGTTTGCGGCGGCTCTGTGGCGTCTGGGCCTGGCGGTCCCTTGACTCTGCGTCGACCTTGCCGTTCCCCTGCACCACCCGGATCCCGCGACCGTCTCCGGCCTCAATGACGACGCCCGAAATCCCGAGGTTGCCATGGCGCTCGAAGATGCAAAGTCCGAAGTCGATACCGCTTTCACCCGCAAGGGCCTGCGCGGATATGCCTTTGAGAACGCCTTTGGCGGGGCCACATCCTTTCTGCGCCGCACCTACACAAAGGACCTGACCGGGGTTGATCTGGCCATCACGGGCGTGCCCTTTGATCAGGCGGTGACGCACCGCGCCGGCACACGCTTTGGCCCGCGCGCGATCCGTGAGGCGAGCGCGCTGATGCCGTATGATCCGCCCTATGGCTGGCCAATCAACCCGCTGGAAGAGATCAGCATCATCGACTACGGCGACTGCGCCTTTGATTATGCCAAGGTATCGGACTTTCCCGACACGCTGACCGCGCATATCCGGGCGATACTTGCGGCAGGGGCGGGCACTGTGACGCTGGGCGGCGATCACTACATCACCTTTCCGATCCTCAAGGCCTATGCCGAGAAGTTCGGGCCGCTGGGGGTGATCCATTTCGACGCCCATTCCGACCTGTGGCCGGATGACGACCTGACCCGGATCGACCATGGCACGATGCTCTACAAGGCGGTAAAGAGCGGGATCGTGGACCCCAAACGCTCGGTTCAGATCGGCATTCGCACGACGACCGAGGATTATCTGGGCGTCCATGTCATCGACGCGCGCGAAGTCCACGAAAAGGGTGTCGCTTCGGCGGTGGCCAAGGCCAAGGATATCGTCGGCGACAAGCCCACCTATGTGACCTTTGACATCGATTGCCTCGATCCTTCGGCGGCGCCCGGAACCGGCACGCCGGTCTGGGGGGGGCTGCATAGCTGGCAGGCGGCGGCCGCCTTGCGCGATCTGGCAGGCATCAACATGGTCGGCGGCGACGTCGTCGAAGTGTCACCGCCCTATGATACGAGCGGAGCGACGGCGATTGCCGGGGCGCATGTGGCCTACGAATTGATCTGCCTCTTTCATTGGGCAAGGACGATGCGATGAAGCGCGGGATACCGGCAATAGCACTGTCCTTGGCCTTCGGGCTCATCGCGTTTCTGGGGTTTCTGGCTTGGGTCCGCCTTGCGCCGGTCGATGCGTCGCGCTGGGATGTTGCCCTTCCCACAGATGCGCGCGCCCTCGAAGGTGCCTGCGCTGACGGGGTGACCACGATCACGTCTCGCGGCGGCGGTACGGCATCGTGCTCGCTGCGCGATACACCGCAGACCGTGCTGGCACGGCTTGACGCCATTGCGTTGGCGACACCGCGCACGCGCCGGATTTCCGGTAGCCCGAAGGAAGGCCGGATCACCTGGGAAACCCGCAGCAAACTTATGGGATATCCCGACTACACCACCGCGCAGGCCAATTTCGCAGACGGCTTGACGCGGCTCGACACAGTGGCGCGCCAGCGGTTCGGAGACGGCGACATGGGTGTCAATGCCGCGCGCCTGAAGGACTGGTTGTCGCAGCTTTAGGCTTTCATCTTGGTGAAAATATCCTCCGGGGGTCCGGGGGTGGAAAACCCCCGGCCTTTGCCCCCCTTGACCGCCTGACCCATCCGCGCCAAACCCCGGGCCATGGTTCCCTTAGACAAACTTGCCCAGATCACCCAGCGCTTCGAGTTTCTCGAGGCCAAGCTCAATGCAGGCGCAAGCCCGGCCGAGATCGCGACACTGAGCCGCGAATATTCCAGCCTGAAGCCCGTGGCAGATGAGATTTCTGCCTACAGACGCGCGCTTGACGATCTGGCCGAGGCCAAAGAGATGCTGGCCGATCCCGAAATGAAAGCCCTCGCAGAGGATGAAATCCCAAACCTGCAGGCCCGCATTCCCGCGATGGAAGCCCGCCTGCAAGTGGCGCTCCTGCCCAAGGATGCCGCCGACGCGCGCCCCGCGATCATGGAGATCCGTCCCGGCACTGGCGGGGATGAGGCGGCTCTGTTTGCGGCAGACCTTTTGCGCATGTACCAGCGTTACGCCGAATCCCAAGGCTGGACGTTCGAGATCCTCGAACAGCAAGACAGCGAACTTGGTGGCATCAAGGACGTCTCGGTCCATATCGCGGGCGAAGGCGTGTTTTCCAAACTGAAGTTCGAATCCGGCGTTCATCGCGTCCAGCGTGTGCCGGAAACCGAGGCGCAGGGCCGCATTCACACCTCGGCTGCCACCGTCGCCGTTCTGCCCGAGGCCGAAGAAGTCGATCTGGTGATCCCCGCCTCCGACATCCGCATCGACACCATGCGTGCCAGCGGGGCAGGCGGCCAGCACGTGAACACCACCGACTCGGCGGTCAGGATCACCCACTTGCCCACCGGCATGATCGTCACGAGCGCCCAGAAATCCCAGCACCGCAACAAGGAAATGGCGATGCAGGTGCTGCGCGCGCGGCTTTACGATCTGGAACGCGCCAAAGTCGACGACGCCCGCGCCGCCGACCGCAAGGCGCAAGTGGGATCGGGGGACCGATCCGAACGCATCCGCACCTACAACTTCCCCCAAGGCCGGATGACCGATCACCGCATCAACCTCACGCTCTATTCGCTCAACCAGATCATGGCGGGCGATCTGGGCGAAGTGGTCGAGGCGCTGGTGGCGCATGATCAAGCGGTCAAGCTGGCAGAGATGGAAGGATGACGCCGACTGCCGCCGACCTCTTGCGCGCGGCGGTGCCGCAGTTGCGCCGGGCAGGGGTGCAGGATGCCGCTCGCGATGCGCGACTTTTGTTGGCGCACGCGCTTTGCCTTTCTGCGGATCGTCTGACGTTGCACCTGACGGACCAAGTTTCTGCCGGGCAGCAGGACAGCTTTCAGCAACTTTTGCATGCGCGCCTTGCCCGCCAGCCGATCAGCCAGATTGTCGGCCAGCGCCTTTTTTGGGGACGCGCGTTCCGGGTGACGCCGGATGTTCTTGACCCGCGCCCCGAAACGGAAACGCTGGTCGCCGCCGCATTGCAGGCGCCCTTTGCGACCTTGCTCGATTTGGGTACGGGTAGTGGCGCGATCTTGTTGTCGCTGCTCGCAGAGCGCCAGACGTCGACCGGCACGGGCACGGACCGATCACTTCCAGCACTGGACGTGGCGCGCGTGAATGCGCAAAACCTCGGCGTCGCATCACGGGCGGCGTTTCTCGCGTCGGACTGGTTCCAGAAGGTTGCGGGCCGCGTCGACCTGATCGTCTCCAATCCGCCCTACATTTCCGAACAAGAGATGGCCGACCTTGCCCCCGAGGTGCGCGACCACGAACCGCGCATCGCGCTGACGCCGGGCGGCGACGGCTTGGACGCCTACCGCGCCATCGCGGCGGGCGCTGTGGCACATCTCCTTCCCGGCGGTCGCATCCTGGTGGAAATCGGCCCGACCCAAGGAGCAGCGGTCTGCGATCTCTTTCGTGCCGGAGGTTTGCGCGATCTGGAGGTCTTGCCGGATCTTGACGGCCGCGACCGAGTCGTAGGGGCCCGAGCGCCCGGCCCATAGCGGGTTTTGCGCCACAAAACCGCAATGGTTTCAGGGTTTCTCCGCCGATCTCCCCGATTTTTGGCAGAATCGGCTTGTCACGCCGGAGTTGCCATGATTACTCAAACCACGCGAAGGGGGCGGAGGTGATGTTTCACCGCTCTGCCCGTGACCCCGCGCAACTGCCGCCTTTGCTCGACGCGCCCATTTGGGGGCATGGCACCAGACCGGTGCGGATAAGTCGGACAAGCCGGATCATCTGGATCAAAGGACAAGATGAGATCTTCCAAGTCCCGCTCGCGTTCGAAAACGAACCGCCCGCGCACCCTCGGCAACATCATCAACCGCGTGTTCGACAGCTCCGGCCCTGAGGGCAAGGTGCGTGGAACGCCGCAGCAGCTGATCGAGAAATACCAGCAACTCGGACGCGACGCACAGCTGTCGAATGACCGCGTTGCCGCCGAGAATTTCATGCAGCATTCCGAGCATTATACCCGCCTTCTTGGCGAGGCGATGCGCGAGATGGCCGCCGAGCAAGAGGTGCGGCAGGCGCAGCAGCCGGCCCAGGGCGCACCTTACAACAACCAAAACCAGCGCAGCGACCGCCCGGAATACCGCAACGATCGCGGCGACGGCGCGCCGCAGCCGCGATTTGACCAGCCGCGCAACGACCAGCAACGCAATGACCAGCAGCGCAATGACCAGCAGCGCAATGACCAGCCGCGCAACGACCAGCAGCGCAACGACCAGCCGCGCAACGACCAGTCGCGCCAAGACCAGCAACGTAATGACCAGCCGCGCCAAGACCGGCGTCCGGACTATCGCGAGGAACGTCGTGATGACCGCCGTGTGACGCCGTCCGCCGTTCTGGACTTTCCCGAGGTCGACCAAGAAAGCAGCCTCGTGGAAACACCCGAAGCGCGCCGTTTGCCGGTCGACGATGCGGTGGCACCAGCACAGGTCGCCATCGGACCAGATGCGGATATGCCTCCCGGCGACGAAACCGCTAAACGCAGCCGTGGCCCGCGTCGTCCGCGTGCCGGGGCCGAACCGGCCCTGGCCAGCGACCCGGCACCTGAAAAGGTTGCCAAGCCGCGTGGACCGGCCAAACCGCGCGAAGCCGCCGAGTAATCGTTTCCGTCAGCTATCAGGCCTTGGCGACGTTGCGCGCCAAGGCGCAAAACCCCTCCAACGCGATTTCTTCGGCGCGCGCCGTGGGCGGGATGCCGACCGCAGTCAGGCGCGCCTCGATGTCAGGGGCGAGGCCCCTCAGACTTGAACGCAGCATCTTGCGGCGCTGGTTAAAGGCCATTGCCGTGATGCGCATCAAGGTCGCGGCATCTGCCGGATAACGCGGCTCGGCCAGCCGCGTCAAATGGACCACCGCAGAATGCACCTTGGGCGCGGGGGTAAAGGCCTCGGGCGGAAGGGTCAGCACGATCTGCGCGTCGCAGCGCCATTGCGCCAGCAAAGCAAGCCGCCCGTAATGGTCGCTGCGCGGTCGTGCCACAATCCGCTCCGCCACTTCGCGCTGAAACATCAAGGTGAGGCTCGACCAAAAGGGCGGCCAGATCGCGGGGGTCAGCCAACGGACCAAAAGCTCGGTTCCGACATTGTAAGGCAGGTTGGCCACGATCTTGACGGGTGCTGTCAGATGCGCGCTGACATCTGCTCCCAAGGCGTCGCCTTGCAGCACCGTCAGACGGCCCGGATAGTGCGCCGCAATCTCGGCCAGTGCGGGCAAGCAACGCGGATCCTTTTCCACTGCCACGACATGGCGCGCCCCTTCGGCCAAAAGGCCCCGCGTCAGACCGCCGGGGCCCGGGCCGACCTCCAGCACATCAAAGCCCGCAAGGTCGCCCGCCGCGCGCGCGATCCGCGCCGTCAGGTTCAGGTCCAGCAGAAAGTTCTGACCCAACTGCTTTTTGGCGACAAGCTCATGTATTCGGATGACCTCGCGCAGGGGCGGCAGGCCGTCAATCGTTCCCATTGCAGAGGCCTTTCATCTTGGCACAAATATCCTCGGGGTCCGGGGTGGAAACCCCGGCGCCTATCCCCGTCGCGCGATGCTCATATCGCAGGCCATCCGCAGCGCTGCGATCAGGCTGGTCGGATCCGCGATACCCTTGCCCGCAATGTCAAATGCGGTGCCGTGATCGGGCGACGTGCGCACGAAAGGCAGACCCAGGGTAACATTGACGCCACCGGAAAAATCGATCGTCTTGATCGGGATCAGCGCCTGATCGTGATACATCGCCACCGCCGCATCATAGCCCGCGCGCGCTGCGGCATGAAACATGGTGTCTGCCGAAACCGGTCCCCAGATCGACATGCCCTCGGCGGCAAGGCGTGCGACGACCGGCGCGATCAGCTGGCCATCCTCGGCACCCATCAGGCCCCCTTCGCCCGCGTGTGGGTTCAGGCCCGAGACCGAAATCCGCGGCGCCGCGATGCCGAAATCCCTGATCAGCGCCGCATGGGTGATGCGCAGCGTCGTCTCCAGCAGTTCCGGTGTCAGGCGGTGCGGCACGTCGGCCAACGGAATATGGATGGTCGTCGGCACGACGCGCAGTTCCGGGCAGGCCAGCATCATGACGACATCGCGCACACCGGCCAGATGCGCCAGAAATTCGGTATGACCCGGAAAGGCGAATCCCGCCCCATCCTTCAACGCTTTTTTGTGAATCGGCGATGTGCAGATTGCCCCTGCCGCCCCCGACATGACGAGTGCCACCGCCCGTGCAATCACTGCCACGACCGCTGCGGCGTTCTGCGGATCAGGCAGACCCGGAACGGCCGGGGCGGGAAAATCATGGCGCAAGACGGGCAATTGCCCGGATGGGACCTTTGCCACATCCTGCAAGCTGGCGATCTCTGTCCAAAGTGTCCCCGCAGGCAGATGCTCAGGATCGCCGAGCCAGCAGAACGGCAGCGTCTCGCCCAATGCCTTGCGGGCCGCAACCGTGATTTCCGGTCCGATTCCGGACGGCTCGCCGCAGGTCAAAAGAACAGGGCCGAGCGTTCGGATATCGGGGATACGGGACGCGGAAGAGGAGGTCACTGTTCTTTGATCACAGCCGCTGCGCGCAGCCCTTCCAGAAGCTGCTCGGCAAGGCCATTCAGTTTGCCGTTCAACAGCGCACTGCGGATCTCGTCGCGCGAAACGGGAACCTCGGCCAGCGGCGTCCGGCTGCACAGCATCAAGAACATCCGGTTGCTGCCGCGCGTCAACGCGGTTGAGCTTTCACCCGGATCCAGTTGTGCCAGTTCAATGGCGATATCTTGCGGAATGTCGGTGGCCGGCTTCTTTTCGACGGTCAGCACCGCCTCCGGCTTGCCCTTGGCAAAGGCATAAAGGTCGGTGCAGCGGTCGCTGTTTGCCCGGACCTTGGCGACATAAGCCTGATCGTCCGGGATCAAGAACTGCGCGTATTCCGTCTCGTAGGGTGTCGGCGCGACTGCAGGGTCTTGGGCAATCTCGCGCAGCAAGAACAGCACGACCGCGTTCTGCACTTGCACCGGGTCGGAAACCTGGCCCGGTTCCAGCGCCAGAACAAACTTGGCAAGGACAGGCGGCAAGTTGGTCAGCGACAACCAGTCCAGCCGGCCACCTCTGCCTGCGGTAGGTGCCGCAGAGTACCGACCTACCGCTGCGGAAAAGGCGCCTTCGCCCGAGATCTGGGTGCGCAATTCCATGGCACGGGCGGTGACGTCGGCGCGCTCGGCCTCTGCGGCAACCGGCAGCACCAGTTCCGACAACAGAACGCGCAATCCGATCGTGCGGGTCCGGCCTTCGATGGCGCGGTCGATCTCGATCTCGCTGACCGAGACCGTTCCGGCAAAGGTCGCGCGCACCACTTCGCGCCACAAGATCCCTGCCGCCACGAAATCGCGAAACGTTTCGGGCGCGACGCCGCCCTGGCCAATGGCCTTGACGAACGCGTCGGTTGACAGATTGGCGCGTCCGGCAAATTCGCCCATGCCCGCAAGAACTTGCTCGCTCGTGACCTTGATCCCAAGACGCTCGGCCTCGATCAATTTCAGCTTGTCTTCGATCAACGCTTTTTCGGCCTCGGCCTCGGGGTCGCCAGAGCCGCCCAGAACCTTGATGAACATGGCGCGCTGCAGGACTTCATATTCTGTGATGGCCCTGCCGCTTACCTCGACACGCGGGGCAAAGAGATTGTCTTGTGCCGTGACGGCGCCGCCCCAGAACATCTGACCGACAAAGGCCAAAGCCGTGACAAAACGAAAACCTGTCTGCATCATCATTCGAACGTCGCTCTTGCCTGGTCTGTCATCAAAGGTCTGCCCGGTCGCCGTGCCTCATGTGCTGGCATTTGATCCATCGTCTCCTCTAGCGTCGGCAAACGCGCGCCGGACCTGCCGCCTGCGCCCCGCCAAAGCCCAAAAGATCGAACGAAAGCCCGAAACTCGTGGTCGGCTTCACACTAGTCGAGGACGTGAACCGACGCGAGAGGGAAAGATCGACCAAAAGGCATTCGTTGCGAAAGGCGAACCCCAGGCCTGCCACGGTGCTGCGATCAGCTACGAAATCATAGCTGCCGGTCAGTTTGGTGGTCCAGTTCGGGGTCAATTTGTACTGTGCGTCCACGGTAAGTTCGGACGTGTCGTCCGGCCGGTCCTCGCTCGGATCCGCAATGGCCCAGAGATAGCTGCTGGAAACCGCATATCGATCCCGGTTCAGGTCCATCCGGATTTCAGACTTCGTGGTCTCAAAGTCGTCGTCAAAAAGGACTCTGCCGGTGACCAGCAGCCCGTCAGCCGATGCGATCTGAATCGCGCCAAGCCAATCTGACGTCGCGCCACCCAGGCCAGACGAAGGCCCGAACTGACCGGAGTCCTCGTTGCGCCAGACCCGACCCCCGGTGATCCCAAGCGTCCAGCCACCGGGGCTGATCCTTGTCCAGGTCACGCCTGTGTTGAGACGCGCACCACTTTCGGTTTCGTCAGATCCGGGGAACCGATCTAGCGAAAAGAGGTTGCCTTCATCGAACTCCACCAAGGTCGAATCCTCGTTGGGAATGCCGTCATCATCGGGCGGCGACCAGATGAATTGGACCACCGGCTCGATCATCTGGGTGGCGCCGCGCGATCCGGTCTTGATCAACGGCCAGCGCAGTTCGGTGGCTATCGCGCCGCTGACCCGCGTGGACTGCCCGGCATAGACGGCATCTTGATCCACGCGGTAGGCGTCAGCCGTCAATTCCCCCGCTACGGTGCCCTCGATCCCGAGAGGCAATATCCAGCTTTTGCGCCAATCCACGGCAAGCGAAATCCGCGACAGATCGCGGCCATCTGCAACCGTATCAAGGTCAGTCCCGTCCACCGGTGATTGTGATCTGCGATAGTGCGAATGGGTCTGGAACCGGAACCCACCGGTCCCGCCCAAAGCATCAAGGCCAAACCGGCGTTGAAACGTGAAATCAGCCAAAAGCGAGGGAATCGTGTCGTTGTTCTCGTCATCGCGCAGCGTGTCGAAACGCGATACCTGTGCCACGATGTACTCGTTGCGTCGCGTGCGGCTGACGTTCAGATTGCTTTCCAGCTTGTCCTTGTCAGAGATGCCGTAATCCAAAAGATAGGCGGGATCGGTGGTTTCTTCGAGCTGGAATGTCAGCTTGAACGCGGCTGGCAAAACGAAGTCGCCGGTGATCTTGGCATAGCCGCGCCGTCCGGGTGCCAGATCATCCCAGCTGAGAGCCCCCGTCGCCTCGATCGTGCCGGTGGAAAATGCCTGGCGGTAGCGCAGTTCAAGCGTCCGGCCCGACTTTGTCGACAAATAAGGTGTCAGCGTCAGGTCGGCGGACTCCCCGATCCGTACAAAGTAGGGCAGCTTTAGGCCGGCCCCAAGCTGCGACGTGGTGCGGATGCTAGGCATCAGGAAACCGGTCGCGCGTTCCAGCGTCGGGTCGGGCATGCGCAGCCGTGGCAGATAAAGCACCGGGATGCCTGCGACGCGCAACTGCGCATGGTCGAAAAAGATCTGGCGTTCCAACTGGTCATGCACAATCCGCCTTGCCCGGATTTCCCACAACGGCACCGGGCGATTGGCGCAAACCTGACAGGACGAGGCCACGGCATTGTCAAGCTGCGTATAGCGTCCGCCGACGCGCATCATCTGGGCGGCCGCAAGTTGCAACTGCTGGTTCAGCACGATCCGCGCGCTTTGCAAAATGCCTTCGGAAAGGTCCGCCGACAGATCGGCCTGGCTTGCAAGGACAACGGTGTCGGCGCCGTCTGTCAACACGATCGGGCCGTCGATCACCAGCCGGTCTGCGCGCTGGTCATAAACCACACGGCGCGCCTTGAGCTTGCGCGACTTGTAAAAGATCTCGACCGACCCCTCGGCGATCAGGACGCTGTCGCTGTCGATGCGCAGGCTGTCGGCGACAAGGCTGGCCTGATCTTGCGCCTGCGCCATCGCGGGCAAGAGGCTCACGACGAACAACAGGGCAAAGGATTTGAGGTAACGCAGGAGGGGCATGATCATGTCAGCCATCCTCCAGATGCAGCAAAAGGCCCATCGACATCAAGAACGCCGCCAATGGTGCCGTCCACGCGGCAAGGATGACGGGAATTTGCCCGTTCTCGCCCAGCACTTGGGTAAAGTTGCGCAAGAAAAAGATCGTGAACCCCGCCAATAATGCCAACAGCACCATCACACCGGTCGAACCAAACCGGACATGCCGCATCGTAAAGCCTGCGGCCACCAGCACCATCGCCGCCAATAGCAACGGCTGGGCCAACTCCATCTGAAGCCAGACGCGATGCGCCCGCGCCGAAAATCCCGCCCGCTCAAGCCCCGCAATGTAATCGGGCAGTTGCCAAAAGGGAATGGAGGACGGCGCTCCGAAGCTGTCGCGGATGTAGTCCACCGTCAGTTCCGAGGCGAGGCGAATGTCGCTCAGCTGCGGGATAACGACACTTTCCGGGTTTGGTGCGGTCAGGTCCCACACCTTGGGATCCTTGATGACCCAAGCGCCGGGCTCCAGCATGGCGTGCTCGGATTCGATGCGCCGGATGGGCAGTCCGTCCGGCGCAAAGATCAAGAAGGTTACGTCTTGCAGTTCCGAGCCGTCGGCATTCGACTGCGCGGCGCGCACGACGGTCTGCGCATCGGCGGCCCCCTGTCGCAGCCAAAGCCCGCTGTCAGACACCGAAAGCACACTTCCCTGGCCTTGTTGAAGGCGCATCTTTGCATCGACATAGGCCTTGCTCGTACCGGCAACGATGGGATTGAATACCCCCACCATGAGGCACCCGATCACAATGGCGCAGATGATCGGGGTCGCCAAAAACCGGATTCCAGACCGCCCCGACGCCCGCACGACAACCAGTTCCGACGACCGCGCCATGTTCAAGAACAGCGTGATCGACGCGATGATCATGATCAGCGGCAATATACGGTAGAGCGATTCAGGAACATTCAGCGCCGACAGATAAAGAGCTGTGCCCAGTCCGACATCCACGTTGCTGAACCGGCGCAGCTGTTCGATCATGTCGATCAAGAGAAGGATCCCGAAAAAGATCAAGATGACACGCAGCACCATGCCAAGAAACCGCCGCGCGATGTAAAGGCTGAGCGTCATGCTGCAGGCCCCGGCCCCGGAACGGCGCTGGTCAGGGCATCGCGCGGTCGCCGGCGCGGCATTTGCGCGTAAAACATCAGCACCAGCGCCAACAGCATGCCGACCACGGGGGCCACGTAGACCAAAGGCCAGGATTGATCGCTGCGCATTGCGGCGGCTGTCGCGGCGGTATTGGCCATCTGTGCCGCGATCAGAACCACCACCGCCACCGCGATCTGTCGCCACAGGCCAAACCGGCTAAAGCTGCCCAGCATGAGGCAGGCAAACGCAATGGCTGCCCCCATCGGGGCGAGGAGGGGCCCGGCAAAACGCGCATGCCCCTCTTGCAAAAAAGCCGCTCGGGTGTCGCCGATTTCAGCCTCCAGCGCGGGCGTCGGGTGCAGCAATGTCCAGGTCGATAGCTCTTCCAGGGTCTTGCCCGAGAGCGAGCCGATGGAGATGAGCGCCGCCAGATCGTAAGTAAAGTCTGCAAACCGCGTCACGGCCAGTCGCTTATCCGGACCCGAAACGGTCTGCGAGATTCCATCGAACATCAAAAGCTTTGGCCCGGTCGAGATCCCCGAGCCGTCACCTTTTTCCCCGCGAACCAGCAAGGCGCGCCGGGCAGTATAAACGACCCTTCGCTCCGGGTCGCGGTCATCGGACAAGAAAAGATCCCGCAGCTCTCCGTTCGAAGAAATGGCACGGATGTAAAGCGTGATGCCTGACGCCGGATGCATGAACTGGCCTTCATTCAGAAAACGCGCGGTCACGTTTTCGGTGATCTCTGCGGACCGCAACGCCAGCGCCGAGCGGCTTGCCGGGACCAGAACATGGGTCAGCACCATCATCATCAGCGCCACGAGGATGCCAAATGCAAAGATCGGGCGGGCCAGCCGGAACACCGAGTAGCCGGTCGCTTGTACCACCACCAGCTCGCTTTCCGCGGCCAGACGGTTGATCACATAAATGGTCGCAGCAAAGGCGGAAATCGGCAGCACCAGCCGGATGACATTCGGCAGCGTCAACAGCGAGAATTCCAAAAAGACCAGTGCTGACTGGCCATCGCCGATAAGTTGGTCAAAAAGGCCAACCGCCCGGTTGATCCAGTAGACCCCGACCAGAACCAGCGAAAAGAACCCAAACAGGCTCAACAGCTGAGACAGCAAATATCGGTCAAATCGCCCCACGCGCCGCCCTGCCTGTTCCCCGACCTTGTCTTGGGTCGCTTTGACGCACGCTAGCGGATCTCGCGCCAAGGTAAAACTCCCATCTGGTCAATTCTTGGACCAAAGGCTAGGCTTTGCCGACGGCTGACCTAGTTACTTGAGGCCAAATTTTTTGCGGAGAGCGTCCATGTCCCATCCCGTTCCGATCCAGTTCCACGCGATGGATCTGCAAGCAATCGAGGGGTTTACGGGCCGGATTGGCGTCTTTGTCGATCCTGACACCAGCCTTGGCGTGGCGGCACGGCGGCTGGACCGGGTGACGCGCGGCGCGATCAAGCGTGTTCACGTCTCGGATGCCTTTGGCAAGCTGAAGCCCGGCGAGGCGATGGAACTTGCCTTTCCAGCCGGCCTTGCCGCAGAGGCGTTGATCCTTGTGCGGCTGGCGCGACGAGTCGATCTGCAGACGGCGCGCAAGGCCGGGGCGTGTCTTGCGCGGTCGGTGACATCAACCGGCCTTGTCGTGGTGGCCGATGCGCATCCGCGCGCCGCCGATATTGCATTCGGACTTGCCATGCGGGCCTATGATTTTGCCGTCCACAAGACGGCAGAGATCAAGGCACCGGGCCCGGTCACCATGATGGTGACGGACCCGGAGGCAGTTGCTGCCGAAGCGGGTCCGATGGCTGCTGTCGCCGAGGGTGTCTTTTTCACCCGTGATCTTGTGAACGAGCCTGCCAACATCCTGACAACCGAGGATTTCGCCGCCCGTCTTGCCGCAATGCAGGAACTGGGGCTCGACGTCGAGATCCTGGAAGAAGACGCTTTGCGCGCGCTGGGCATGGGCGCGCTTTTGGGTGTCGGGCAAGGCTCGGCGTCGCCCTCCAAGGTGGTTGTCATGCAATGGCATGGCGGCAAGAAAGGCATCCCCCCCTTGGCCTTGATCGGCAAGGGCGTGGTGTTTGACACCGGCGGCATTTCCATCAAGCCGGCGGGCGGCATGGAAGACATGACGATGGACATGGGCGGGGCAGCCGTCGTGGCGGGTGTGATGCGCACGCTGGCGATGCGCAAGGCGCGCGCCAATGTCGTGGGGCTGGTGGGACTGGTTGAAAACATGCCCGATGGCAACGCCCAACGCCCCGGTGATGTGGTGCGTTCGATGAAAGGTGACACGATCGAGGTCATCAACACCGACGCCGAGGGGCGCTTGGTGCTCGCCGACGTGATGTGGTACGCGCAAGACCGTTTCCAGCCGCAGGCGATGGTGGATCTGGCGACCCTGACCGGCGCGATCATCATCGCCCTCGGGCACGAGAAAACCGGCGTGTTTTCCAACAATGATGATTTCTGCAGCGCGCTTCTCAAGGCCTGCGATGCCGAAGGCGAGGGCGCATGGCGCATGCCGATGGGCGAGGCTTATGACGCCAAGCTGAAATCCCGCATTGCCGACATGATGAATGTGGGCGGTCGCGAGGGGGGGGCGATCACCGCGGCCCAGTTCCTGGCGCGGTTCGTCAAGCCCGAGGTGCCGTGGTGCCATCTGGATATCGCGGGCACGGCGTTGGTCAAATCCGACACCACGCTTGCGCCCAAAGGTGCCACCGGCTGGGGGGTCATGACGCTCGACCGGCTGGTACGCGACCGCTTTGAGATCTAGGCCAAGGCGATGGGCCTGGTGATGTTCTACCACCTGACGCGGTCGGGGGCGGTTGACACTTTGATCACGCTGATCACGCGGGCAAGCGCGCGCAACTGGCGCGTGATGGTGCGCGGCGGCGACGAGGCGCATCTTGCGCGGCTCGATGACCTCTTGTGGGTCAATCCGGCGGATGGGTTTTTGTGCCATGGACTGGTCGGTGGCGCGCATGATGGCGACCAGCCGGTGCTGCTGGGTCAGGGGCCGGTCGTCAACGCGGCCAAGGTCCTCGCCCTGATCGACGGAGCGCTGCCCATCCCGGACGAGATCGCGACGCTGGAGCGGGTCTGGGTCTTGTTCGATGGCGGGGATGCGGGGGCGCTCGATGCGGCGCGCGGCCTCTGGCGGCGGGTCACCGAGGCCGGGCATCCTGCGCAGTATTGGACAGAGGATACCGGCAGCTGGCTGATGAAGATGGAAAAGGCGTCCGTGCAACCCGCTGAAACGACGTGACTTGCGGGGACTTGTCGTCGCCAACGTGCATGGTCCGGATCACTGCGTCTGGCGCCGAAGCGTCATCTTGTCGCCGTTCAACTCGACCCGGAACGCTTGCAGGTAATCCATCCCCAAAAGCGATCCGTCCATCGGCGCCTCATTCACCCAAGCCCGGAAATCGACGTCCAGATGTGGACCAAAGGCAACCTCGGGCAATCGCACCTGGGCTGTCCGAACAACGCCATTGGCGGTCATTGCCTCGTCGGTATAGGCCAGGCTTGCGGGATCAATGCCGAGCTTGGTTGCGTCGTCACGGCTGAGCACCATCGCACTTGCCCCAGTGTCGGCCATGAAGCGGATCGGTGTGCCGTTGATGTCCAGTGTCACATAGAAATGTCCGTCCGGCGCGCGGGGGATCTCGATCCGTCCGTCGTCGCGGACGACAGCACTTTGTGTCAGATCGGACTTGAGGTCGGACCAGATGCCGTAAGCCGCGATCACCGCCACGAAGATCAAGCCCCAGGCCATGGCGGCCCGCAAGGCAAAGCCCATGCGGCCGCGAAACTCGACCATCGCCCAGCCGCCCAAGGCGACCAGGATCAAGCCGAGATACGCCAGTTGCGCAAGGGTCTCACCGCTCATGCAGGCCTCCATGTTCGACGAAAAGATAGATAGGGATGGCGGACGCCACCCGCAATCACGGGCCTATCCGATCAGTCCCGTCCCCTTGACTCCGTCGATCACGAATTGCACCGACAGCGCTGCCAGCAGCATCCCCAAAAGTCGCGTGATGACGATGGTTCCGGTGCGTCCCAGCATCCGCTCCAGTGGCGGAGAGGCAAGCAAGAAGGCGTAGGTCACGGCCATCATGCCCAGCATCAGCCCGATCACCCAAGCCGTGCCAAGCCACCCCGTGCCGGATTCGCCGACCAGCAGGATCATCGAGGCAATCGCACCGGGCCCCGCGATCAGCGGGGTGGCAAGCGGAAACACCGACGGGTCATGATCGGGATCGGCCTGCTGGCCCTCGCGGCGCTGGGTGCGGCGTTCAAAGAGCATGTCGAGGGCCGTCAGGAACAACAAGATGCCGCCCGCAATACGAAAGGCCGGCATCGAGATGCCGACAAAGCCAAGGATGGATTCGCCGGCAAGACCAAAGACGAGCAAAAGAAACGACGCGATCAGGCACGCCCGAAGGGCCATCGCACGGCGCTTTTCCGGGCTCATGCCGCGGGTTAGCGCGATAAACAGCGGGACCAGACCCGGCGGGTCGATCACCACGAAGAGCGTGGCAAAGGCGGTGATGAGAAACGCGGTTTCGATCATCGCGCTACGCTAGATTGCGCCATCCCGTCGCGCAATGGTCCCGGTGACGGGAGCCTCCGGCGGAGATATTTTTGCAAAGATGAAAGGGTCAGGCCGCCGCTTCCAGCTTTTCCTGTGCGGCCAGCCACATCGCCTCGGCGCGGTCGAGCGCCTCCATCACTTCGCCGTATTTCTTGTTCCAGGTCTCCAGCTCGCCGATGCGGGCGGGCTCATAGAGTTCGGGGTCAGCCAGTTTCTTGGCCAGACGGTCACGCATCTCGTTGATCTTGGCCAGACGATCTTCGCATTTACGGACCTCGGCGCGCAGGGCAAGCATATCGTCGCGGCCGATTTTCTTTGGTTTTTCAACGGGCTTTGTGGTGATCTTGGTATCCTCTTCGCCGGCCAGCAGCTGGCGGCGATACGCTTCGAGGTCTTCGGTATAGGGCGTCACGGCACCGCCCTTGACCAGCCACAACCTGTCGGCCACAAGTCCCAGAAGATGCATGTCGTGGCTGACCAAAATGACCGCACCGGAATATTCGGTCAGCGCCTCGACCAGCGCCTCGCGGCTTTCCATGTCGAGGTGGTTGGTGGGTTCGTCCAGGATCAGAAGGTGCGGCGCATCGATGGTGGCCAGGAGCAGCGAGAGCCGCGCCTTTTGACCACCCGAAAGGCGGCCGACCACGGTTTCAGCCTGATCAGCCATCAAGCCAAAGCCTGCAAGGCGCGCGCGCAGGCGGGCCTGACCCTCGGCGGGGCGCAAGGCCATCAGGTGCTGCAAGGGGGTCTCGTCCACATGCAACTCGTCAACTTGATGCTGCGCGAAATAGCCGATCCGCAGCTTGGAGGATTTCACCAGCTTGCCTTCGACCGAGACAAGTTTGCCCGCCAACAGCTTGGAAAGAGTAGACTTTCCTTCTCCGTTGCGGCCCAGAAGGGCAATGCGGTCGTCTTGGTCGATCCGCAAGGACAGCTTGCGCAGCACGGTCGGACCGCCATAGCCCACGGCAGCCCCATCCATGTTGATGATGGGGGGCGAAAGCTCTTCAGGCTTGGGGAACGTGAAGACCACCTTCTTGGCATCTTCGGGCGCGGTGATCGTGACCATCTTTTCCAGCATCTTGACGCGGGACTGGGCTTGGACCGCCTTGGACGCTTTTGCCTTGAAACGGTCAACAAAGCTTTGCAGATGCGCGCGGCGAAGCTCTTGTTTTTTCGCCTCGGCCTGCAGGACGGCGCGGCGTTCGGCCATCTGGCGGGCGAACTGGTCGTAAGGGCCGGTCCAGTAGGTCAGCTTTTTGGCATCCAGATGCAAGATGCCCTGCACCGCGCGATTCAAGAGACCGCGGTCGTGGCTGATGATCAGCACGGTGTGGGGGTATTTCTGCAAATACGCCTCAAGCCACAAAGCGCCTTCGAGGTCGAGGTAGTTGGTCGGCTCATCGAGCAACAAGAGATCGGGTTGCGCAAAGAGGACCCCGGCGAGCGCCACACGCATCCGCCAGCCGCCCGAAAACGCCGAACACGGTTTAAGTTGCGCCTCAGCATCGAAGCCCAAACCCTTGAGAATGCTCGAGGCGCGGCCCTCGGCGCTCCACGCGTCGATATCGGACAGGCGGGCCTGGATCTCGGCGATGCGGTGGGCGTCGTGGGCGGTTTCCGCCTCGGCCAGGAGGCTCGCGCGTTCGGTATCGGCGGCCAGAACCGTGTCCAGAAGCGAGTCCTCGGACGATGGCGCCTCTTGTGACACACCACCGATGCGGGCGCGGGAGGGCAGGCTGATCTCGCCGCCTTCAAGCGCAAGCTCGCCCTTGATCAGGCGAAAAAGCGTGGTTTTGCCCGCGCCGTTGCGTCCCACAAGGCCGACCTTGTGGCCGGTGGGGATCGTGGCCGAGGCCCCTTCGAACAAGGGGCGGCCTTCGACGGAATAGGTGATGTCTGAAATCTTGAGCATGGAGCGGGGCTTGCCTCAACTGCACGGCAGCGTCAACCGGCAAGGGGGAAATAGTGCATGTGCAATGCGCATGCCCGGCGTGGCCTCAGTGTATGCCAAGCGTCGGACATCTGTCGGACACCTGTCGGACACTTGTCCCGATAGGTGGCGTTCCGGTCAGCCGCGACCGTCGGGATATTCGGCGGGTCCCTTCACCTCCAGAAGGTTGCCGAACGGGTCGCGAAAATAGAACGAATGGCCCATGCCGCGTGCGCCCCCGTGTACCGCCTCGCGTTCAATGGGGATGCCATGCGCGGCCAGATGCGCGCGCATGTCATCGGGGGCAAAGGGGCTGGTCGCGATGCACAGGTGATCGACATTGCGCCCGCCCGTCACAGGTGGCACCGCGCCTGCGGCCCCCGGATGCGTGATGTCCCACAGCACGATCAGGCACGACCCGCACCACAGCTGTTCCATCCCCAAAGCGGGGTAGGAATAGCCCGGAACGCAGCCGAGCACGGATTGGTAAAAGTCGCACGCCCGCGCCAGATCATTGACGACAAAGACCACATGGTCAAAGCCGGTCAGCGTGAAGGGCGGGGCAGAGGTTGGCATGATGCGACCTTTCGCGACCGGACAGGTGCAGTCAATCGCAGCGTGCGGCAGGTTTCAAGAGCCCCGCACCTGCAGGCGACAATTGCGGGGGGCGACGCCTTACAGCGGCCGCGCCTGATCCGTCGGCAAACGTTTGGCCCGGCTGCCAAGCGCACCGCTATGTGCTTTTCAAGGGCCCGGTGCCGTGCTAGCAGGCGGGCGAAATTCTAGCGCGGGCAGGGGCCCGCGTTGCCCACAAGATGAGGACATCATGGCCACCGAACGCACCCTTTCGATCATCAAGCCCGACGCCACCAAGCGCAACCTGACCGGCAAGATCAACGCCAAGTTCGAAGAGGCTGGCCTGCGGATCGTGGCGCAAAAGCGCATCCACCTGACGGTTGCCCAAGCCGGCGCGTTCTATGCCGAACACAAGGAGCGCGGGTTTTACGGCGAGTTGTGCGACTTCATGGCGTCGGGGCCGGTTGTGGTGCAGGTGCTGCAAGGCGATGGCGCCATTCTGAAAAACCGAGAAGTGATGGGGGCCACGAACCCGGCCAATGCCGCTGATGGCACCATCCGCAAGGAGTTCGCACTGTCGGTTGGCGAGAATTCGGTCCATGGCTCGGACAGCGCGACGTCGGCGGCGCGCGAGATCTCGTTTTACTTTTCGGGGCTGGAACTGGTCGGGTAAACCAAAGAATATCCGAAGGTTCTGCAGGTTCTGCAGGTTCTCCGGTACGGAAATCGGCTTAGCGACGTTCGACAACGCCGATCATCTGAAGGGCCGTCTCGAGATCCGAGCGGCCCTTTTCTTTTGTGCCGATCAGGCTGTCCTTGATGGTGTCGAACCGCTGCCGCAGGGCCTTTTTCTCGTCGCCCTTGCAATCGTTCCAGCGACGACCTTGCAGGCCCATGACAAGGACGTAGTAGCCGATGAAATGCGGCTGGCTGCCGGTCAGGAGCAAGCGGCGATAGGCTTCATCCGCGCCAAGGTCGCGGATCTGTTGTGCGCTGGTGATCCCGGCGCGCGCAAAAGCGGACTCGGATGCAGGGCCGAGATTGGGGATCGAAGAGACGGGATCGGGCATGGTCAGACCGTTCGCACAGATGCGTCGACCCTAGCCGGACAGCGTCGGAAAGGCAAAGCCAGCGCCTTAGATCGAGGCCCAGTCGCGGATGATCTGTTGTCCCGCCTGCTGCTGCGGGGTCGGAGTTGTTTGGCCCTGTTGTTGGGTGGGCGCCGAACTGCCCCCTTGTTGCGGGCTGGGTTGCGGTTTTCTGGCCATTTGACTGCTCTGCTACCTGTACACGTTTCTTTTTCTGAACTCTTTGACAACCAAGTCGGGATAAAGGCGGAAAACCGCTTGTGGATAAATTTAGACAAGATGTTGGTAAAGCGCAACGCTTGGTTGGTCACAACTGCGGCAGATTGATGAACAAATTGTTTCTGTCTGTATCAATCCGTGCCGCCGCGACAAGGACTTCGAACGCCTGCGCCGAAACTACGGCGGGAACAGCGTGATGGCGTGCCGCTGATCGACGACCCTCGCCAAGCGCTGGCCATTCCGGTCGCGCCATGGCAGGTTCGTGCGCGGCGGCCCGATGCCGGGCGTGGCAAAAAGGTCAAGGTTCGATGCTGCCGATCCCGGTTTTTGACGGTCACAACGATATCTTGCTGCGCATTTTGCATGCGCCCGAACGGCGCGATGCGATCTGGTTGACGGGCGAGGGCCGCGGACATCTGGATCTGCCGCGTATGCGGGCGGCTGGGTTTGCCGGCGGCATGTTTGCGATCTACGTGCCGTCGCCTGCGACCGGCGAGACGGTCGATCTGGCGGCAATCACGGCCGTGATGGACAACCCGCCCTACGACGTGCCGCTGCCAGACCCGTTACCTGCCATGCTGGCGCAGCCTTTGGCCCTGCAGATGGCGGGGCATTTCCATTGGATGGCGCGCGCGTCGGGTGGGGCGTTTGCGGTCTGTCATACGGTGGCCGAGATCGAGACCGCACGGGCCGCAGGGTCCATCGCGGGCGTCTTGCATATGGAAGGTGCCGATGCGATCGCCGCCGACCTTGATGCGCTGCATCTCTTTCATGCCATGGGCCTGCGGTCACTTGGACCGGTCTGGAGCCGCCCGACGATCTTTGGTCACGGCGTGCCGTTCCGCTATCCCTCTGGCCCCGATACCGGCCCTGGCCTGACCAAGGCCGGTTTTGCCCTGGTGCGCCAGTGTAATGCGCTGAAAATACTCGTGGATCTTTCGCATCTGAATGAGGTAGGGTTCAACGATGTGGCGCGGATCAGTGATGCGCCCCTCGTCGCCACGCATTCCAACGCCTCTGCGATCACGCCTTCGAGCCGCAATCTGACCGACCGGCAACTGGCGATGATCCGTGACAGCGGTGGCATGGTCGGGTTGAACTTCGCGACGTGTTTTCTGCGCCCCGATGGACGCCCCGGAGGCGATTGTGGCTGGGATCCGGTGCTGCGCCACATGGATCACCTGATTGCCCACCTGGGCGAGGATCAGCTCGGTTTCGGGTCGGATTTTGACGGGGCGGCGGTGCCGGACGTCATCGGCGACGTGACAGGCTTGCCGGGTCTGCTGACCGCCTTGGCTGGTCATGGTTTTGACATGGAACTGCTGCACAAGCTTGCGTGGAACAACTGGATGGGCGTGCTGCGACGGACCTGGGGCGCGTGACGCGGCAAGCCGATCTGCAATGCGATCGGGCGGCGCGCTTGCGGCGAAGGAAACCTGTCACGCCCGTTTTTGTATCAGTGCGAGAGCCGCCCAAAGCGCTTTGATTTTTTTTCATGTTGAATAGGTTGCGATATAATGGGTTTTCCTTGCCGGCTGGTTCCGCTATCCTAAAAGCGCTTTGAGTGTTGTCGGGGGCCTGCCGGCCGTGCGGTTCTTGACGAAAATGCATGCATGGCGCGGGTCTTGCCGGGGGTTAACTTGACCCTCACAGGCAACAAGCTAGGCTAAACGATGCGCCAACAAGGGTGTGTGTGAAAATTTGGACGGAACCGTGACTGATCTCAGCCTGACGCCGAACCTTATCAAAGCCGATATCTTGCGGCATTTGACCTTTACGCTGGGCAAGGATGCTGCCCATGCCTCGGTCTACGACTGGCGCCTGGCGCTGAGCTTTTCGATCCGCGACCGGATTGTGGGGCCATGGTTCGCATCGACCCGCAAGACCTGGGACAATGATCACAAGCGGGTCTATTATCTGTCGATGGAGTTTCTGATCGGGCGTCTCCTGGAGGATGCGACGATCAATCTGGGGCTGTATGACGCTGTCGCGACGACGATGTCAGAGCTTGGCGTCGATCTGCGGGTGCTGATCGAGGATGAGCCGGATGCCGCGTTGGGCAATGGCGGCCTTGGCCGGCTGGCCGCGTGTTTCATGGAGTCGATGGCGACATTGGGCGTGCCTGCCTATGGCTACGGCATCCGCTATGAGCATGGCCTCTTTCGCCAACGCTTTCAGGGCGGCCAGCAGGTCGAGACGCCCGAAGACTGGCTGTTGCAGCCCTATCCGTGGGAGTTCGAGCGGCCCGAAAGCGCCTACACGATCGGCTTCAAGGGGGCGGTTGTCACCAAGGATGGCAAAGACCTGTGGGAGCCCGGCGAGACGGTCATCGCCGAGGCGCATGACACGCCGGTCATTGGCTGGCAGGGCAAATGGGCCAATACCTTGCGGCTTTGGGCGGCCAAGCCGACGATGATGTTCGATCTGGAGCGGTTCAATCGCGGTGACTACGCTGCGGCAGCGGAGCCTGAAAATCTGGCCCGGACGCTCAGCCGCGTGCTTTATCCCGATGACACGACCTATCAGGGCAAGGAATTGCGCCTGAAACAGGAATTTTTCCTGACCTCGGCGGCTTTGCAGGACATCTTGCGTCGGTATCTGGATGGTCATGACGATCTGGCGGCACTGCCGAAACATGTGGCGATCCAGATGAACGACACCCATCCTGCGATTGCGGGGCCGGAGCTGATCCGGCTGCTCAGCGATGTGCATGGGATGGAGTTCGAGGCGGCGCTGACCACGGCGCGGGCGTGCCTTGGCTACACCAACCACACCCTCTTGCCCGAGGCGCTGGAGCGTTGGGCCACGTTCACCTTTGGCAATGTCTTGCCGCGACACATGCAGATTGTCGAACGCATCGACAGCTGGCACCGCCGCACCTACCCCGCGCGGCCGCATTACGTCGGCATCGTCAAGCACCACGAAGTCCGCATGGGCGAATTGGCCTTTGTGATGGCCAAGAATGTGAACGGGGTATCGGCGCTGCATTCGGAGCTGATCAAGTCGTCGCTTTTCCCCGAACTCAATCAGTTGCATCCCGGGAGGATCATCAACCAGACCAATGGCGTGACACCGCGCCGCTGGCTGCGTCTGGCGAACCCTGCGCTATCGGGGTTGATCACCGATACGATTGGCGCAGGATGGGAAGATCACCTTGATCGCCTCAAAGAGCTTGAGCCGCATGTCGCGGATAGCGGTTTTCTGGACAAGTTCGACGCGGCCAAGCTGCATAACAAGGAACGTCTGGCGCAGTGGATCAAGGACAAGACCGGGGTGGCGGTGGCGCCCGAAGCCTTGTTCGACGTGCAGATCAAGCGGATCCACGAATACAAACGCCAGCTGTTGAACATCTTGCAGACCGTGGCGCACTGGTCGGAAATCCGCGCCAACCCGACCGGGCCATGGGTGCCGCGTGTCAAGATTTTTGGCGGCAAGTCGGCGCCGGGCTACGCGG
Source organism: Rhodobacterales bacterium (assembly GCA_031378845.1). Classification (GTDB taxonomy): domain Bacteria; phylum Pseudomonadota; class Alphaproteobacteria; order Rhodobacterales; family Rhodobacteraceae; genus JAJNPS01. The sequence goes on along the minus strand of JANNES010000016.1, from coordinate 10,450 downwards.
TAGCCAAGGAAATCATTCATCTGATCAATGATGTGGCGGCTGTTGTTAACAATGATCCGGTCACCGGCGACCTTTTGAAAATCGTCTATCCGGCCAATTACAATGTCTCGATGGCCGAGCATCTGATCCCGGCGGCGGATCTGTCCGAACAGATCTCGACGGCGGGCAAGGAGGCGTCGGGCACGGGCAACATGAAGTTCATGATGAACGGCGCGCCCACCATCGGCACGCTGGACGGGGCCAATGTCGAAATCTTGCAAGAAGTTGGCAGAGAGAACTTTTTCCTCTTTGGCATGACCGCCGAAGAGGTCGTCAAACGGCGCGCAGTCGCCGATCACTCCCGTCTGGCCATCGAGGCGAGCAGGTCCTTGCAAGACGTGTTGCAAATGATTGCAGAAGGCCGCTTCAGCCCCGATCAGCCCGACCGGTATCACGGGCTGGTGCACCGGATGTGGCACAGCGACTATTTCCTCGTCGCATCGGACTTTGACGCCTATCATGCAGCGCAAGGGCAGGTGGACAAGGCCTTTGCTGACCGCAGGGGTTGGCAGAAGATGGCCGCGCTGAATACCGCGCGGTCGGGCTTTTTCTCGTCTGACCGCACGATCCGTGGCTACATGGCGGATGTCTGGGACGTGACGTCGGCGCTGTAACCACAGCGAAAAGGGGGGGGCATGACCGAGACACTGATCGACGCCGATACATCATTGGCGATCATCGAGGGACGGCATGGTGATCCGTTTTCGGTCCTTGGTCCGCAAAAGCGCGGTGGAAAGACAGTGGTGACGGCCTTTGTGCCGGGGGCAGACCGGCTTTGGGTGCTGACGGGCAAGGCGGGGGCGGCGCTGGACTGCGATCCGGTCACCGGGCGGCCGGGTATGTTCACCTGCGTGTTGCCGCGCAAGCAGGCCTACCGGCTGCGCGCTCAAGGTCATGACGCGACCTGGGAGTTTGAGGATCCCTTTCGTTTTGGCCCGGTTCTTGGTGAGATGGACGAATACCTTCTGGGTGAGGGGACGTTGCAGCGGCTGTGGAAGGCCCTTGGCGCGCATCCGGTCACCCATGAGGGCGTCGACGGCGTAAGTTTCGCCGTCTGGGCCCCGAACGCGCAGCGCGTGTCTGTCGTGGGCAATTTCAACATCTGGGACGGGCGGCGGCATCCGATGCGCAGGCGCGGATCGACCGGTGTCTGGGAGACGTTCATCCCGGGCCTGACCGAGGGCGAGGTCTACAAGTATGAGCTGCGCGGCCCGCACGGGGCATTGCTGCCGCTGAAGGCCGATCCGGTCGGGTTCGGGTCCGAACATCCACCCGCCAACGCCAGCGTGGTGCGCAAGATCACCGGCGACTGGCACGATGGCGACTGGATGGCGAACCGTGCGGCGCAACATGCGGTCGATGCCCCGATCTCGGTCTACGAGGTGCATCTGGGGTCGTGGCGACGCGCGCCGGGCAACCGGATGCTGAGTTATCTCGAACTCGCCGATCAGTTGGTCGATTACGTGGTCGAGATGGGGTTCACCCATATCGAGCTGATGCCGGTCAGCGAGTATCCGTTTGACGGGTCCTGGGGCTATCAGCCGGTGGGCCTGTTCGCGCCTACCATCCGGCATGGCACGCCGTCCGAGTTTCGCACCTTTGTCGATGCGGCGCATCGCAAGGGCGTGGGGGTCTTGCTGGACTGGGTGCCGGGGCATTTTCCGACCGACGCGCATGGGCTGGCACAGTTCGACGGCACCGCCCTTTATGAGCATCAAGACCCGCGCGAGGGGTTTCATCAGGACTGGAACACCCTGATCTTCAACTATGGCCGGGCCGAGGTGCGCAACTATCTGGTCTCCAACGCCTTGTACTGGCTGGAGGAGTACCATCTGGACGGCTTGCGCGTCGATGCGGTCGCCTCGATGCTGTACCGCGATTACAGCCGCAGCGCGGGGCAATGGATCCCCAACCGCGATGGCGGGCGCGAGAATTACGAGGCGATCAACGTCCTGCAGCAGATGAACACCGTCGCCTATGGTCAGGCGCCGGGGATCATGACCATCGCCGAGGAATCGACGGCCTTTGCCGGTGTGTCGCGCCCGGTGAACCATGGCGGCCTTGGCTTTGGCTACAAGTGGAACATGGGCTGGATGAACGACACGCTGAGCTACATGCACCGCGACCCGATCTACCGGCAGTACCATCACCACAAGATGACCTTCGGGCTGCACTATGCGTGGTCGGAAAATTACGTGCTGCCGATCAGTCATGACGAGGTGGTGCATGGCAAGGGGTCGATGCTGGACAAGATGCCCGGTGGCGATTGGGAAAAGTTTGCAAACCTGCGCGCCTATTACGGGTTCATGTGGGGACATCCGGGCAAGAAGCTGTTGTTCATGGGCTGCGAATTTGCCCAAGGCGCGGAATGGAACCACAACCAGAGCCTCGATTGGCACCAGTTGGAGATCCCCGAGCACAAGGGCGTCCAGAGCCTCGTGCGCGATCTGAACAAGCTTTACCGCAGCACCCCGGCCTTGCATCGTCACGACACGCGGCCCGAGGGGTTCCAATGGCTGGAATCCAACGATGCCGAGGCGTCCGTCTATGCGTGGGTGCGGCGGGGCGCGGCGGATGAGCCGATGGTCGTCGTCGCCGTCAATATGACGCCGCTGGAACGCATGTACCGACTTGGACTGCCCGCGGCGGGGCAGTGGGACGAAGTGCTGAACACCGATTCTGCGGTTTACGGAGGCGGCAACCGCGGCAATCTGGGCGGTGTCGCGACCGATGCAAAACCCTGGCACGGTCAGGCGCAATCGGCCTTTGTCACCTTGCCGCCATTATCGGCAGTCTATCTGAAACAGCGATAAGATCGGCGGGGACAACCCGCATCTCAGGGAGGGGAAAGAAGAATGCAGCCAAGACCCAACGCACGCCTGTCATCGCAAGCCATGGCCTTTGTGCTGGCGGGCGGGCGCGGTAGCCGCCTGAAGGAGTTGACAGACAGGCGGGCGAAACCTGCGGTCTATTTCGGCGGCAAGACGCGGATCATCGACTTTGCGCTGTCAAACGCGGTGAACTCCGGCATCCGCAAGATGGCGATCGCGACCCAGTACAAGGCCCATAGCCTGATCCGCCATTGTCAGCGCGGCTGGAACTTTTTCCGCGCGGAACGCAACGAATACCTGGACATCCTGCCCGCCTCACAGCGGATGGACGAAGTGAACTGGTATCGCGGCACCGCCGACGCAGTGGCCCAGAACATCGACATCATCGACAGCTATGGCATCAAATACGTCGTGGTTCTGGCCGGGGATCATATCTACAAGATGGATTACGAGGTGATGCTACGCGAGCATGTCGACAGCAAGGCCGACGTGACTATCGGTTGTCTGACCGTGCCGCGCATGGAAGCCTCGGCCTTTGGCGTCATGCATGTGGATAAATCCATGCGGATTACCGATTTTCTGGAAAAACCCAAGGATCCGCCCGCAATCCCCGGCGATCCCGACCATGCGCTGGCCTCGATGGGGATCTATGTTTTCGACTGGGCGTTCTTGCGGGATCTTTTGTTGACGGACATGGCGGACGACAATTCGAGCCATGACTTCGGGTTCGATCTGATCCCGCATGTGGTCAAGAATGGCAAGGCGGTGGCCCACAAGTTCGCCGATAGCTGTGTGACCTCCGGGTTGGAGACCGAACCCTATTGGCGCGATGTGGGAACCATCGATGCGTTCTGGCAGGCCAATATCGACCTGACCGATTTCGTGCCGAAGCTTGATCTTTACGACAATGCCTGGCCGATCTGGACCTATGCGGAAATCGTGCCCCCGGCCAAGTTCATCCATGACACCGATGCGCGGCGCGGCTCGGCCGTGTCGTCGCTGGTGTCGGGCGATTGCATTGTGTCGGGCTCATCGGTCAGCAACTCCTTGCTGTTTACCGGCTGTCGGACGCATTCCTATGCGAGCCTTGAATATGTCGTGGCACTGCCGCAGGTCATCGTGGGCCGCAAGGCAGAGCTGACCAAATGCGTGATCGACCGGGGGGTGGTCATTCCTGAAGGTCTGATTGTCGGGCAGGATGGCGCCGAAGATGGCAAATGGTTCCGGCGCACGGAAAGCGGGATTGTGTTGATTACCCAAGACATGCTGGATGCGCGCGCCAAAGCCTTGGGATAAAGGGCCAGACCGGGGGATGTGACATCCCCCGGACCCCCTGTCGCGTATTTGCACAAGGGAAATTGCACGTGAGGATGCGAACAATGCCGGGAAAAGTACTGTCGGTCGCATCCGAATGCGTGCCGCTGATCAAGACCGGGGGCCTGGCCGATGTCGTCGGCGCCCTGCCCGGCGCGCTGGGCAAGATCGGCTGGGATATGCGGGTCCTCTTGCCTGCCTACCGCCCCTTGCGCCCGATGCTCGAAGATATGGCCGAGGTCGCAACCGTGGCCTTGCCGTCGGGTCCGGAGGCGATGGTCTATGCGGGTGTCGCCGGGGGCATCCAGGTTCTGTTGCTGGACGCGCCGGGGCTTTTTGACCGTGAGGGTGGTCCCTATGGCGGACCGGCCGGTGACTGGGCGGACAATGCGCAGCGCTTTGCCGCGCTGTCGTGGGTCGGGGCGACGCTGGCGCGCGATGGCATCGACGGCTGGAAGCCCGATATCTTGCACGCGCATGACTGGCAGGCGGGGCTGGCGCCAGCCTATCTTGCCTATCACGGCTCGGGTGGCGTGATGTCGGTGATGACGGTGCACAACATTGCCTTTCAGGGCTGGGCGCCCGCGACATTGCTGGGCGAATTGCGGCTGCCCGCGTCGGAGTTCTATCCCGGCGCGCTGGAATATTATGGCGGACTGTCAAGCCTGAAGGCGGGGCTGGTGACCGCTGATCGGATCACCACGGTGTCGCCGACCTATGCGGCCGAACTGATGCGGCCCGAATACGGGATGGGGCTGCACGGCGTGATTGCCGCGCGGCGGTTGGTGGTGTCGGGTGTCCTGAACGGGGTCGATAGCGCGATCTGGTCGCCCGAGTCGGAGCCCATCCCTTATGGTCTGAAATCCATGACGGGCAAGTCACGCGCGCGGGCGACGTTGCAAGAGGCATTCGGGTTGGATGTGCCGGGGCCATTGGCCATTGTCGTCAGTCGGTTGACCGACCAGAAGGGCATCGACCTTTTGCCGGTCGTGATGCCCGATTTCATCGCCGGAGGCGGCGGTCTGGTTGTGCTCGGGTCGGGCGATCCTGCCCTTGAAGGTGCCATGCAGGCGCTGGCTGCGGCCTATCCCCACCGGGTCGCGGTGACGATCGGCTATGACGAGGCACTGTCGCACCGGCTGTTTTCCGGCGCCGATGCGGTGCTGGTGCCGTCGCGGTTCGAACCTTGTGGTCTGACGCAGATGTATGGCCTGCGCTATGGCACCTTGCCCGTGGTCGCGGCGGTGGGGGGGTTGGCCGATACGGTGATCTCGGCGACACCGGCGGCATTGGGGGCGGGCGTGGCCACCGGGATCACCTTTCAGCCAACCGATGCGATGGCGTTCGGGCAGGCGCTGGACCGGCTGTTGGTGCTTTATGCCGACCGCAATGCGTGGGCGAAATGCCAGTCCAACGCGATGAAGCAAGATGTCGGCTGGGATGCCTCGGCGGCGAAGTATGCCGCCCTTTATGACGGTCTGATGGCGTGACCGCCCATGCCACCTCTGCACCGCCCGCGCGGCTGGCCGGGCATGGGCTGACACCGGGGAGACCTTGGCCCATGGGGTCGAGCGTAACGGGCGAAGGGGTCAACTTCGCGGTGTTTTCCGCCAATGCTGAAAAGATCGAGCTCTGCCTGTTCTCGCCCGACGGCCGCAAGGAACTGGCGCGGATCGAGATGCGCGACCGCGACGGCGATGTCTGGCACTGCCATGTGTCGGGTCTGGGGCCGGGGGCCGTATACGGCTACCGGGCGCATGGCCCCTATGCGCCGGAGCGCGGGCATCGGTTCAACCCCAACAAGCTGCTTCTGGATCCCTATGCGCGTCAGCTGGAGGGGCGTTTGCGCTGGTCGGATGCGCTGATGGGCTACAAGATCGGCAGCCCGCGCGGGGATCTGAGTTTCGATGCGCGCGACAGTGCCTTTGCGGTGCCGAAAGCCGTGGTGATGGCCGATCTGCCCAAGCTTGAGGACCGTCGCCCGCATATCCCTTGGGCCGATACCGTGATCTATGAGGCGCATGTGCGGGGCCTGACCATGCGCCATCCGCAGGTCGAGCAAGGCGCGCGCGGGACCTATCTCGGCGTTGCCTCCGACGCGGTGATCGACCATCTTTTGCGCCTTGGCATCACCACGGTGGAGCTGTTGCCCGTCCAGACATTCGTCGATGACCGGTTTCTGATTGCGCGGGGCCTCAAGAATTACTGGGGTTATCAGACGCTTGGCTTCTTTTCCCCCGAGGCGCGCTATATGTCGCGCCATGCCTTGGCGGAGTTTCGCGCGATGGTGGGGCGGCTGCACCAAGCCGGGATCGAGGTGATGCTGGATGTCGTCTACAATCATACCGGCGAGGGCGACGCCTTTGGGCCCACGCTGTCGTTCCGGGGGCTCGACAATGCCAGCTACTACCGGTTGACCGATGGCGGGCGGAACTATGCCAACGACACCGGCACCGGCAATACGCTGAACGTGATGCATCCGATGGTGCTGCGGATGGTGATGGACAGTCTTCGCTATTGGGTCGAGGTCGGTGGCGTGGACGGGTTCCGGTTTGATCTTGCAACCGTGCTGGGGCGAGAGCCGGGCGGCTTCGATCCCAATGGCGGGTTCTTTGATGCGATCCGCCAAGACCCTGTGCTGGGACGCGTCAAGCTGATTGCCGAGCCTTGGGACATCGGCCCCGGAGGCTATCAGCTGGGGGCCTATCCGCATCCGTTCCGCGAATGGAATGACAAGTACCGCGACGGTGTGCGCAGGTTCTGGCGGGGTGATCCGGGGATGGCGCCAGAACTCGCACAACGGCTGCTGGGATCGGCCGAAAAGTTCGACCATTCGGGCCGGGCGGCGACCACCTCGATCAACTTTCTCACCGCGCATGACGGGTTCACGCTGGCGGACGTGACCAGTTTCACCGTCAAGCGCAACTTTGCCAATGGTGAGGAGAACCGCGACGGGCACGCGGATAACCATGCCGACAACATGGGCGTCGAGGGGCCGACCGAGGACGCGGCGATCCTTGCCGCGCGGGCCCTGCGGCGGCGCAATCTCTTGGCGACGCTGATGGTCAGTCAGGGTGCGCCGATGCTGCTTGCAGGCGATGAGATCGGCCACAGTCAGGGCGGCAACAACAATGCCTATGCCCAGGACAACGAGACCAGCTGGCTGAACTGGCAGACCGCGGATGAGACATTTGCCGTTTTTGTCGGGCGGCTGGCGGCGATCAGGGCGGCGCATCCGGTGTTGCGCCAGCGACGGTTTCTGCATGGGCAGGACAAGAACAAGGACGGCGTGCCCGACGTGATCTGGCGACGTGCCGACGGTGAACGCCCGCGCCCCGAAGACTGGCACGATCCGGCATTCCGCTGTCTATGCGTCGAACTGCGGATGGCCGTCGAAGGTGATGCGCCCATTCAGGATGCGGTCTTTGCGATCTTTAACGGGGGGGGAGCAGTGCCTTTGGTCTTGCCAACGACGGCGCGCAAGTGGGAATTGTTGCTCGATACCACGCGCCCCGAACTGGTCACCGATGTGCCACCCATCGAGGCTCCGGCGCAGTCGGTGTTGCTATTCAGGTCGGTTTCTGGCCGCCTAAGGGGAGGAAAGCCTTGATCACCACCATCTCCACCAGCCCCATCGCCGGGCAAAAGCCCGGGACATCGGGTTTGCGAAAGAAGACCCAGGTGTTCATGGGGCACCATTATCTGGAAAACTTTGTGCAAGCGGTCTTTGATGTCGTCGGCACGGGGGGAAAGACCTTTGTTCTGGGCGGCGACGGGCGCTATTTCAACGACCGCGCGGCGCAGGTGATCTTGCGCATGGCGGCAGCGAACGGGGCACATAGGGTGATAGTCGGGCAGGGCGCGATCTTGTCAACACCCGCCGCCAGCCATCTGATCCGGTTGCATAAAACGGATGGCGGGATCATCATGTCCGCCAGCCACAATCCCGGCGGTCCGACAGAGGATTTCGGCGTCAAGTTCAACATGGCCAACGGTGGCCCGGCCCCCGAAAGCGTGACCGAAGCGATGTTCCAGCGCACCACCACCATCACCGGATACAAGATGCTGGAGGCGCATGACGTTGATCTTGCAACCAAGGGGCGCCACGATCTGGGCGGCATGATCGTCGATGTGGTGGACCCCGTCGCCGATTACGCAGCCTTGATGGAGACGCTGTTCGATTTCCCGGCGATTGCTGCGATGTTCAACAGCGGCTGTCAGATGCGCATGGACAGCATGTGCGCTGTGACCGGCCCCTATGCGACAGAGATTCTGGAGCGCCGGCTGGGCGCGGCCAAGGGCACCGTGATCAACGCCGTGCCCTTGCCCGATTTTGGCGGCATGCACCCCGACCCCAACCCGACCTGGGCCAAGGCGCTGATGGACGAGATGATGGGACCAAATGCGCCCGATTTCGGGGCAGCCAGCGACGGCGATGGCGATCGCAACATGGTGGTGGGACGGGGCATCTATGTCTCGCCATCTGACAGCTTGGCGGTGCTTGCGGCGAATGCGCATCTGGCGCCCGGCTACAAGTCGGGACTGAAGGGGGTGGCGCGTTCGATGCCGACCTCGGCTGCGGCGGACCGCGTCGCCGATGCGCTGGGGATCGGCAAATACGAGACACCGACCGGGTGGAAATTCTTTGGCAACCTTCTGGATGCAGGGCGCGCGACAATCTGCGGCGAGGAGAGCTTTGGCGCCGGGTCCGACCACGTGCGCGAAAAGGACGGGCTTTGGGCGATCCTCCTGTGGCTGAACATTCTGGCGGTGCGCAAGCAGCCGGTGGTCGCGATCCTGGGCGAGCATTGGGCCAAATACGGACGCAATTACTATTCGCGCCATGACTTCGAGGCGATTGCGATCGACAAGGCTGATGCGATGATGGCGGCCCTGCGCGGGTCATTGTCCGGGCTGCCGGGGCGCGGGGTCGAGGGGATGACGGTCGCGGCGGCGGATGATTTCGCCTATACCGATCCGGTTGACGGGTCGCTCAGCACCGCACAGGGCGTTCGGGTGATGTTCGAAGGTGGCAGCCGGATCGTCTATCGTCTGTCAGGCACCGGCACCGAAGGCGCGACCTTGCGGGTCTATCTGGAACGCTATGCCGCGGGACCGGAGGGCCTTGACCTTGCTGCGCAAGAGGCGCTGGCACCGGTGATCCGCGCAGCGCATGCGCTGGCGGGGATTGCTGCGCATACCGACCGGACGGAGCCGAACGTGATCACCTGACCGGGCGCGGAGCCGGGGCTCTGCCCCGGACCCCGGGATACTTTCGCAAAGATGAATGACTGGCGGATTCTGACCTTCAGGGGTCGTGTTGACCGCAGCCTTGGCGCGGGCGGGGGCGTCTGCTGACCACATCGGTCAGGGGGCGTGCGATGAACGAGGTCAAGGCGGCACGGTCGGGGCGGCAGGCACGACAAGAGCAGCGTGCGACACGGGGCGGGGGCATCGGGCGGCCCTACATCGTGCGGGGCATTCCGACCTATGACGTGCTGTCCGAAGAGAACCTGATCCGGATCGAGGCCGCCGCCGACCGTGTTCTGGCCGAAACCGGGATCGAGTTCCGGGATGATCCGGTGGCCTTGGAACACTGGCGACGCGCGGGGGCGGATGTGCAGGGCTTGCTGGTCAGGTTCCCGCCCGGCATGCTGCGCGAGATCGTGAAATCCGCCCCCGCAGAGTTCACGCAGGCTGCACGAAACCCGGCCAATTCGGTGCGGATCGGGGGCAGGAACGTGGTGTTCTCGCCCGCCTATGGCAGCCCGTTCGTGACGGATCTGGACAAGGGGCGGCGGTTCGGGACGCTTGAGGACTTTCGCAACTTCATCATGCTGGCGCAATCCAGCCCGAATTTCCACCATTCGGGCGGAACGATCTGCGAGCCGACGGATATTGCGGTGAACAAGCGGCACCTTGATATGGTGCTGGCGCATATCGAGCTGAGCGACCGGCCCTTCATGGGGTCGGTGACGGCTGAAAGCCGCGCTGAGGACAGCATCGAGATGTGCCGCATCGTGTTCGGCGCGGATTTCGTGGACCGCAACTGCGTGATCCTGGGCAATGTCAATGTGAACTCGCCGCTGGTCTGGGACGGCACGATGACACACAGTCTGCGCGCCTATGCGCGGGCAAACCAGGCGGCGGTGGTCGTGCCGTTCATCCTCGGCGGCGCGATGGGCCCGGTCACGACGGCGGGCGGGATCGTGCAATCGCTGGCCGAGACGATGGCGGGCTGCGCGCTGACCCAGCTGGAACGCAAG
>JANNES010000002.1:0-58713 GCA_031378845.1 Rhodobacterales bacterium | reverse complement strand
ATCACGCTGCTCGGCGGTGATCTGATGGGCATCGTGCGGGCGCGCAAACTGGCAAAGGCGACGTTGCGCAACATCAAGCAGAACCTGTTCTTTGCCTTTGCTTACAACGCGGCAGGCATTCCGATTGCGGCAGGTGTGCTGTATCCGCTGACTGGTACCTTGCTGTCGCCCATGATCGCGGCGGCGGCGATGAGCCTATCATCGGTGTCGGTCATAACCAACGCCCTGCGACTGCGGCGCGTGGTGCTGTGACAAAATCCCTGCGGCCTTGGCGGCGACGCGCAATCATGGCAGGCAGCCTGCTTGCTATTGCGGCCTGGGTGATTGGCGCGCCTCGTCTTGCCAGTCTATGGCCCGCGCGGCTTGCCTTTCGTGACCTGCCAGGGCTGTCCCCCTTTCGCGAACTCGAAACCGAGGGCGCGCTATCGACCGTTGCTGGTCTGCTCGCCGGTTTGGACGCGGCCGCACCTGCCAAAGCTGCACATGACGCCCGCGTTGCAGCGGTGCGCGCCGATCCTTGCGCTTCTCTGTTTGGCACGCAAACCGACTCTCGACTGCAAATTGCAATCTTTTCAGATTTCAACTGCCCGAACTGCCGCGTTCTGGATGCGATCCTGCAAGATTATGAAGCAAGCCACCCTGGCACTATCCGGATCATCCGCCATGAACTGCCTTTGCTTGGAGCTGCGTCCACCATCGCCAGTCAGGCCGTTCTGGCTGCCGACCGTCAAGGTGGTTATCAGGCAATGCATGATCGGCTTATGCGGACGCGCGTGGTCACTGATCTAAAATTCGTGGTCGCCATTGCGGACGCGGCGGGCCTGGACGGAGAACGCCTTTTGGCCGACATGCAGACGCCAGAAATTGCTTCCGCCCTCGACATGTCAAAGGCAATAGCATCGGTGTTTGGGTTTTATGGAACCCCCTCCACAATTATCGGCCGCAGCGTGTTCATGGGGGCCATCCCGGCGGCGGACGTCGCGCAGATCATCGAGATGGAACAGGCGGCTTTGCCAGTGGCCTGCAGCAAGGGCTAAGTGCCACGCCGCGCTTTACTCTGGCCAGTTATGCCAGGCCGACCTACCCGCCAAGCTCTGACCGTCGCAGGCACCGCGCTGGAGGCAAAGGGCTACGTCGAAGCGACCGAAATCGCACCTCTCATCGGCGCGCTGTTGATCATTGGCTGGGTCGTCAAGTCGGTGGCTGACAAGCAGGGTCGTTAGAGCTTGCAAGAAAGGCTTCAAAATTTGGGCTGGGTGGCCTCAGGCCACCCCGTAGATTCTTCAATCGAAGCGCTTGATCTCGCTGTATGCACCTGCCACTCTTAGGGTCACATTCACGGGGGCATCGCCCCGATTGCGCCAGAACCAGCCATGGTTGCCGGTAAATGCGGCCGTCAGTTCGCCTGCGGCTTGCGCAACAGCACGGCCCCTTTCATAGCTGATCTCGTTGCCAGACCCATCGCCGTGCAGGTCGAAGTTGACCTCTCCGCCCTCGACCGCCCATTCAAACGGGGCGACGGCGCCTTTCTCCATCACCAGCTTGATCTCGATGCCCTGACCGGGGTCCAGCGCAAAGGTGATCTCGTCTTTCCATACCGGTGCTTCCACCGGGGCTTCCTGTGCGTAAGCCGTGCCGACAATGGCACCGAAGATCACATCCAGAAGGCCGGGTTGCCACGACGATTGCGGCTCGACCTGGCCTTCCATCATGAGACGGTCGGCCTCGGCCTCTTCGGCAAGCTGCGCCTTGATCTCGCCCATCTCGGCCAGACCAAGGACGCCGCCGATGCCGGTCGGGTCGATCCCGTATTCCGAGGGCCAGACCACCGTCACAAGGATCAGCGCCGCCGCCCCTGCCGCAATGGCGGTAGAGCGCCAGAGCTGACGTGCAGTCGGCAGATCGTCAAGGTTCGGTCTTTGTGCGTTGTGCATGGTTTATCCTTTCACGAGAGCGCGAGGCCCGTCAGTTGGTAAAAGACAAGAAGGAAGCCCGCCGACATCATCACGACATTGACGGCATAGGCCTGACCCCAGAACCGGGGCGATCTGCGCCAGAAACCCATGGCGATCAGGATGATCGACAGCGCCAGAAGCTGGCCCAGTTCGACCCCGATGTTGAAGGCGATAAGATTGCCCAGAAGGCCATCAGGCGCGATGTCATAGTCGAGGATTTTGGTCGCAAGGCCAAAGCCGTGCAGCAGGCCGAAGATCAGCGTGGCCGCGCGGGTATCGGGTTGCACCCCGAACCAGCGTTGAAACGCACCAAGGTTGTCCAGCGCCTTGTAGACCACCGAAAAACCGATGATGGCGTCGATGACGTAAGCGTTGATCTTGATGCCGAACCAGACGCCCGCCAGCATCGTCACCGAATGGCCGATGGCGAATAGGCTGACATAAAGGCCGATGTCCTTCATCTTGTAGAGGAAGAAGATCACGCCAAACAGAAACAGGATGTGGTCGTATCCGGTCACCATGTGCTTGGCGCCCAGATAGATGAACGGGATCGGCAGGAAGCCGGAGACCTCCTGAACATAACCGGCGTCGCCTTCGGTCACGTTATGGGCCAGGGCAGCACCGGCCGTCAGAACGGCAAGGGCCAGCGTGGCAAGTGTTATCCAGATGCGCGATGGCATCCGGGTGGTGCGTGTCATGATATAGTCCTGTGATGGAAAGGTCTGAGGAAGGCCGCGCACTCACGGCGCCGACCGGTTCAGGTCTTCAGACCGTTTCCCGGGGTGGCCGTCGCGGTCCATCCCGGATCGCCCCGGACAGTATGGGCAGATCGCCAAATTCGGCCGCTGTCCGCATGTCGAAGATCGCGGTTTCCTGCGATGCCAGAATGACGGACGTTGCGTGATCGTGGTCGGTGCTGTCGTGATGCTGGTGGCTGTCAGCCTGCCAGACCTCGCCCTTTTCGGCATGCCAGGCAGCGTGATCCGCTTCAGCCGCCAGCGTACCGGGGCCATGGGTCAGCGCATCTACCACCGGGGCGTACCCCAGTGACAGCAGCAGCATCAGCACTGCCAGCGGCCGAATGACCCAGTTCAACCCGTGCATCTTCTCCTCGGCGAAACCCTGTTCGCAGGGCCGTTCTTGTTTCTTGTGTTATCCCCCCGTGGGGGATACGCCTTTCTTATGTCAGAACCTCATGTCCATGCAAGTCACCCTGCCATCGCCACCCGGCTGAAACGCGCCGAAGGTCATCTGCGGCGGGTTATCGGAATGATAGAGGAAGGGCGGCCTTGCGTCGATCTTGCCACGCAGTTGCACGCCGTCGAGCGCGCGGTGGCTGAGGCGAAGCGGGCGCTGATCCATGATCACATTGACCATTGCGTGACTGCTGGGGGCGAAAACGATCTGGCCGAAATCAAATCCCTGACGAAGCTCCTCTAGATGCTGAAGACCCTGCGCAACCCGACCTTCCGCCATCTCTTCGCAGCTCAATTGGTGGCGCTGGTGGGCACGGGTCTGGCGACTGTGGCCCTTGGGCTGCTCGCCTGGCAGTTGGCAGGCGACAATGCCGGTGCCGTTCTTGGCACGGCGCTGGCGATCAAGATGGTGGCCTATGTCACGCTGGCGCCGGTGGCAGCTGCGGTTGCCGAACGCCTGCCGCGGCGCGCTTTCCTGGTGGCGCTGGATCTGATCCGAGCGGGCGTGATCGCCTGCCTGCCTTTCGTTGATCAGGTCTGGCAGATCTATGTGCTGATCTTCTTTCTTCAGGCGGCGTCCGCGGGCTTTACCCCGGCCTTTCAGGCCGTGATCCCGGATGTGCTGAAGGACGAGGATGACTACACCAATGCCCTCTCGCTCCTGCGGCTAGCCGAGGATCTGGAACAACTTGCCTCGCCCATTATCGCGGCGCTGTTGCTCACGGTGGTCAGCTTTCCGGTGCTGTTTGCGGGCACGGTGGTGGGGTTCGTGGCGTCTGCCCTATTGGTCATGACCGCACGTCTGCCGGATCGCGTGCGAGGAGAGAACAGTCATTTCTGGGCCGATGTGACCAAAGGCATCCGAATCTACACCCGAACGCCCCGTCTGCGCGGGCTGATGGTGATGGAGGCTGCCGTCGCCGCATCCGGGGCGATGGTTTATGTCAACACAGTGGTGCTGGTGCAGGCGCGGTTGGGGCTCGGCGAGCAAGCCGTCGCGCTGGCCTTCGCGGGTTTCGGTGCGGGGTCGATGCTGGCAGCGTTCCTGCTGCCGCGTATCCTTAAGCGGCTTCAGGATCGGCCGGTAATGATCGGCGGCGCTGGGCTGATGGTGGCGGGTGTGGCGCTGGTGCCGCTGGTGGGCGGGCTGGCCAGCCTGATCACCCTCTGGTCGCTGATCGGCTTTGGCTTTTCCCTGACGCAGACGCCCATCGGTCGGATCATCAACCGCTCGGCCCGTGAGGCGGACCGAGGCGCGGTCTTTGCCGCACAGTTCGCACTAAGCCATGCGTGTTGGCTTGTGACGTATCCGCTCGCCGGGTGGGTCGGCGCTGGTGCGGGACTATCCGTTGCCGCCTTGCTGCTGGCCGGAATTGGTGCGCTTGGGCTGGTTGCCGTCCTGCGGATATGGCCCGCTGAGGATGGCAGCGTCCTGCCGCATGACCATCCGGACCTGCCGCCAGATCATCCCCACCGGACCCAACATGGCCCCCATCATTCCCATGCCTTCGTGATTGACGACCTGCATCGCCGCTGGCCAAAAGCGGCCTGATGCAAAAGCGTTTCGTCGAGGCGGTAGGGAAGCGCATCTAAACCGACTGGGCCCGAGGATGAGACCATTTAGGGTATGTTCGACGTTGAGCCGGTTGGGCTTGAAGGGGCCGAATACATGTTTGATCCCGTCGAACTCAGTTGGCTGCGGTTTTGGCGCGGTCGGCGTCCAGTCTGGCTACTATCCAACTGGAATCGCTGCGGTTTTGGCGCTTTTGTTGACCTATTGTTGACCTGGAAAACCCAACGCAAAAAGCCGCCCCGAGGGCGGCCTGTAACATCTTGTTCTTTATATGTATTTTGGTTGCGGGGACAGGATTTGAACCTGTGACCTTCAGGTTATGAGCCAAAACTCCAGCGATTCCAATGCCTTAGACATTTCAATCACTTACGCGCCAAGCCTTTGATAAGGCGCGATTTCAACCCTTGCACTCACCAGTATTGGCCCGGATCAAGCTGCAAAACTGGCGTGAAACGTGCAGTCGCAGGTTGATGTGGCGTTGATGTAAACTGATCGACGGTGAGATGATCATAATCGCTTTCGGCCCTTAGCGGTCATCCCGTGGGGCAGTCACTTTGGCCGTGCGGCTTCCCCTAAGTGGTCATTCGCCGTGGCCTAAGCGAGGGAGCGGGGCCGCTCTAAAGAAGGACAGCACATGGGTCCGGCAGCGTTTAGCCGGAGGCCAGCTCCCTCCAACTTAGCTCCGGCCGCACCCCTCACGCGCGAACAAGTGGGTAACGGTTATGGCGGTCGTCGGCGATGGAAACGGTCTGAGGTGGTGACGAACATCTGTGTGGCACTCACAAACCGCTTGCGGCGATGATCGCTTCGGCAATCTCTGCAATTGGTGTTTGCGAATTCATCGACTTTTCCCGGATGCGGACATAGGCCTCTTCTTCCGAGATCCCGCGTTCGCGCGACAGGATGCGGACCGCTTGCTCGACCTGACGACGGGCGCGCAGGGTATCGTCCAGAGCGCGTATCCTCTGCTTCAGCCTGCTTTCATGCTTGGCCATGCCAAGGGCGGTCGTGATCGCTGCCAGCACCCCAAAGATGCGCAGCGGCTTGGACAACACGCCGTGCACATGCCGCCGGCTGATCTCTTCCAGAATTTCCGGTGTTTCATAGGAGATAATGGCGATATGGGCTGCCGCGCTGCCCTCGGCCATCCAGGCAACAGAATGGCCATCGTCCAGACCGCTGAGCAGGAAGAAGACAACGTCGTAGTCCTCGGATAGCTTGTTTGGCGGCGGCCACAGATTTTCTGTCTGGCAGCCGATACGACGCAATTGGTCGAAGAGAACCTTGCGATCCTGATCCTCGGGATGAAGGATCAGCATCCTTGCCCGGCGCAGGCGCCGGATGAAACCCGTGCTTGATGAATGATCCGCTCCGCTCATCAAGACATCGCGCCGACCGAACGGTCGTAGGCTATCAGATATGGATCAGCGCGGATGACCATGGGAGAGCGCCAGACGACAGTGTATTGCCCATCTGCATCCGCCTTCCCGATCAGCGGACGGACCGAAACGTGGTTCGTTTCTGCGTCGATGCACAGATCGCCGCCGGGCGCGTTGAAGACGGCACTCGACAGCGCCGCCAAAAGGCTGTCGGTATCCCCGCGCCCCGCCGTTCGCAGGGCATTGGCGTAGAAGTGCACCAGGGCGTAGGCCACCTGCGCGTAAACACCGGGTGACCCCATCTTGTGGAAGCGGTGATAAAGCTCCGTGAACTCGGCATTTCCTGGCGTGTCGATGCTGCTGAAATAGGGAGAAACGGCCAGATGTCCAACCCGGGCACCCGGGGACATCAGCGCCAGCTCTGCTTCTGT
This sequence comes from Rhodobacterales bacterium, assembly GCA_031378845.1. GTDB lineage: Bacteria > Pseudomonadota > Alphaproteobacteria > Rhodobacterales > Rhodobacteraceae > JAJNPS01. The sequence goes on along the minus strand of JANNES010000002.1, from coordinate 52,179 downwards.
CGTGGTCAGGGATGCGATGGGCGCGCGCTTAAGCTGCGGGCAGGCAGTTGCATAGGCCTCGTAAAGGGCGATGCTGTGCTGCCCGACAACCGTGGACAGGATTGCATCCGCCTTCAGGTCTGCAAGCTTACGGGCCGTGACAGCGAAATCTTCAGCTGTCGAGGACAAGGACAGATACTGCTCGCTAACGCAGGTGCCGCTGCTTTCGAACAGGAACTCCTTCACGATCCGGTTGATTTCACGCGCATAGAGCGTGTCCGAGCCGACGAGGGCAATCCGGCGCCCATGACGGGTATACAGGTATTCCAGCAGCGGCACGACCAACTGGTTGGGCACCGCGCCCCCATAGATGACGTTTGGCGAATACTCGAACCCTTCATACACTGAAGGGTAGAAAAGCACACCGTTGAACCGCTCGACAACCGGCAGAACAACCTTGCGGCTGGATGACAGACAGCATCCGAAGATCACATTCACCTTTTCCCGCAGCAGAAGCTCGGTCGCCAGTTCGGCGAACATCCGGTCATCGCCTTTGGGATCAACAATGATCGGGGAAAGGGGGTGCCCGTCGATGCCGCCTCGGGCGTTGATCTCTTCGCAGGCCGCCAGGATGCCGCGAAGGTGGGCTGTCTCTGACACGTCCATCACGCCCGACTGCGACAGCAGCACGCCAAAGCTGAAGGGCTCTTTCGCCAAAGGTATTACTCCGTCTGATTTCCCACAGTATCAATAAGTTTTGCGATCTGCAAAAGCCGTTCGTCTTCCCCCGGCCGCCCCATCAGCATGATTCCGATCGGAAGTCCTGTGGACGACTGCCCGCACGGCAAAGTTACTGCGGGTAGGCCCGCCAGATTCCCCGGCCAGCAGAACCAGGTCATGCTGTCCTGTGTTGACACACGCCGACCGCCGAACTCCTGCCAGTCGGAGTCCATTGCGGGGGCCGGGACCGGGAGCGTCGGCAGAACGAGTGCGTCCCAATTGCCAAGGCCTGACGCCAGCAGTGTGCAAAATTCCGTGCGGACCTGCTGAGCGCGCAAGAACTCCTGTGCGCTTAGGTACTGCCCTGCTTCCAAGTGGGCGCGCGTGACCGCGGAAAAACCGGCCGCCTCTGCAGCAAGGCGCGGCTGGTGATAGGCAGTCGCCTCGCAGTGCAGGATGGTCTCCCACGCGCCGAAGAAACGCCGCATACTGGGAATCTCGCGGGTTTCAACCGTGCAGCCTCGCGCGCTTTGCAGGGCGGCTGTAACGGCGGCATCTACCTCGTCGTTGCGTTCAAGACCGGGGCCGGTCAGGTTCACCAGCCGAGCCGTGCGCGAGAGCGCAGCCACGGGCTGAAACGGGCGGCTGCCCTGGGTTGCTGCGTCGCCAGCGTCCTGGCCCAGCAGGCAGGACAGAAGGACCGCGATGTCATCGAGAGAGGCGGCGAGCGGACCGGGCGCATCCAGCGACCAGCTGAGCGGCAGGACACCGTGGCGCGAGGCGCGGCCGTAGGTCGGCTTGAAGCCATAGATGCCGCAGGCAGCTGCCGGAATGCGGATGGACCCGCCAGTGTCGCTGCCAAGCGCAGCAGTCACGATCTGGCCTGCAACGGCAACCGCCGATCCGCCGCTGCTGCCGCCGGTGATGTGTTTAGGATTGCGGGGGTTGCGGGTCGGTCCGAAACTCGACGTCGTATTGGTGGCCCCGTAGGCCCATTCGTGCATGTTAGTCTTGCCGAAGATCACCGCTCCGCCTTCGCGAAGGCGCGCAACCAGGGTTGCATCCACGCCGGGGGGTTCTAACGGCAACGCATCGGAACATGCAGTCGTTGGATAGTCCCGGGTCAGGTAGTTGTCCTTCACGGCAATCGGAATACCGTCCAGCGGGCCGAGCGTGATGCCAGCCGCGCGCCTTGCATCCGAGGCATCGGCGGCTGCCAGCACTTTCACAGCGTCAAGTGCGACGAAGGCATTCAGTCCGTGAAGCACTTGCGCCCGGCTCAGCGCCGCCTCGGCCAGGCCACGCGCAGAAGTGTCGCCTCGACCGAGTGACGCGATCTGGTCTATCATGCGATCAATCTTTTGGCGCATTGCGGGCCTCGGCTGGGAACAGGAAGACGGGTTGGAAGAAATGTGCTGGCTCGGGTGCTGGTTGGGTCGGCGCGCCTGCGAGCGCGCCCCTGATGCGGGCCAGGGTGGCCTTGATCATATCCAGTTGCGCAGCTGTCAGAGTGGTGGGTTGCATCGTCACACCCCCAGCAAGTCTTGCTGAAGTGCCTTGTCTGCGCGCAGTGTGTCGCGGTCTACCTCCATCCGGATACGGCCCTTTTCCATTACATAGGCCCGCCCTGCGATGGAAAGGCAGAAGTCAAGGTCCTGCTCGGCCACCAGGATGGCGATGCCGCGTTCGGCGTTGATGCGCTTTAGGATGCCAGCCATTTCGTCGATGATCGACGGCTGCACGCCTTCGGTCGGCTCATCGAGAAGCAGGATGCGTGGCTGCGTCGCCAGGGCCCGGGCCAGCGCCAGAACCTGCTGCTGTCCGCCCGACAGGCCCCCTGCAAGATCGTCCAGCTTGGGCTTCAGCATCGGGAAATCGGCCAGCGCCTCGGTGACGGCGGCCTTGTGGTCATGCCCTGTTGCTGCTGCGGCCACTGCGATGTTTTCCGCCACCGTCATGCGTGGAAACACGAAGCGGCCCTGTGGGACATAGCCAAGGCCAAGACGCGCGCGCCTTTCAGGTGCGGCGGGTGCCACCTTTCCATCGATTTCCACGTGCCCGGCCATGGCCGGAATGCTGCCACTGGCGAACCGCATAAGGGTGGACTTGCCGACCCCATTGCGGCCGAGAAGAGCCACTACCTCGCCGTGGAGCACCTCTAAGCTGATGTCCCGGATGATGACCGTCTTGCCGTAGCCGCCCGTTGCACCCACCAGTTTAAACATGCTGGCGTCTCCCCAGATAAATGTCCAGGACCCGCTCATCGGCGCGCAAACTGTCGATGTCGCCCTCTGCGAATACCTCGCCCTGATGCAGGACCGTGACGTGGCCTTCTAGAGTGCGGACGAACTCCATGTCGTGCTCGACCACAACTACGGTGGTGTGCCGTGCAAGGGTGCGGACGAGCAGCGATAGTTCGCGGGTCTCCTCGTTGGTCATTCCGGCGGCGGGCTCGTCCAGCAGGACCACGCGAGGGGCAAGGCACAGCACCATGCCAATATCCAGCCATTGCTGCTGGCCATGCGACAGCGCCTGCGCCTCAACCTCAGATTGGGCGGTCATGCCCAGCATGGAAAGTATCCGGCCTGCCACATCGGCGGCCTTCGCCTTGTCCCGGGTGCGGGCAAAAGCTGCGGTCCATAGATTGTCATAGACGCTGAGCGCGCCGAACACCTGCGGCTTCTGGTTCTTCACCCCCATGCCAAGGCGAACTCGGCGAAAGATCGGCGCATGGGTCACATCGGTATCGCCGATCGTCACTCGGCCACCCTCAGGCTGATAGACGCCGACGCAGGTTTTCAGATACGAGCTTTTTCCAGCACCATTCGGCCCGATCAGAGCCATCGGCCGCCCAGGCGCGAAGCTGCGGCTGACCTTATTGACCGGGATCACCCCGCCGAACTGCTTGAACGCTTTGTCGGTCGCCATTTCTTTTGCTGGGCCGACCTGCATCTCGGCCTCCTGCATGATCCGGTCCAGGTCTCCGACGTTGATCTTGACCTCGCCCGCGTCGCGGGCGGCAGCGTTCGGGTCCGGCAGAAAGCGCCGCCAAACCTGGTCGAGCGCACCCAGGATTCCGTTCCGAAGGAACAGCACCAGAAGCACCAGTACGACGCCAAGGATCAGTGTGGTCTGCCCGCCTGCAACCCCACCGCCTAACCAGAACGAAAGCCCGCCGATCGCCAGCGCGCCGACAAACGGACCGGCAAGCGTGCCCAGTCCGCCAACCAGAACATGGATAGGCGGCAGCAATGCCTCCTGCACCGAAAACAGCGATGGATTCAGGTAATTCGACCACAGGGCGAACAGCCCTCCTGCCAGCCCTGCAACCGCACCGGACCAAGCCATATTGACGACCTGCACGCGGCGTACGTCATAACCCAGAAGCTCGGTCTTCTGGATATCGAGGCGGATGCAGTCCACCACACGGCCAAAGGTGCTGCGCATCAGCGCAAGAGTTCCGAAATAAGCCAGGGCCGCGACGATCACACAGACCGCAAAGACCCCGTTTGGGGCCAGAGCCCGGGCGTCCGGGCCGAAACCGATGACCATGCCTGGGATACCCGACATTCCGTTGTCGCCGCCAACAACCGCCTCGCCGACGGTGAACTTCAGTGACTGGGTCACCGACCACAGGAGCAGGGTAAACGTATAGGACAGGATGGTCGCCTGAAGCGGACCCATGCGCGCGAAGAAGATGAGCGAGCCAAGCACGCCTGCGCAAAGCCCGCCGAACAGGGCAGCAATCGGCAAAGTCGGCAACAGAGTATTGCCGATCAACGGGCCAAGGTTCACGGCCGCAATCGCACCTACATAGCCGCCGAGCCCGAAGAAAGCTGTCTGGCCAAGGCTGAGAAACCCACCCCGACCCCAGACGATGTCGAGGCTGAGGCCTAGGAGGCCGAAGATCACCCATGACGCGCCGAGAAAGGCGAGGTAGGGGTCGATGACGAACGACAGGATGAGGGCCACGGCGACAGCAATCGCTGGGAACAGCCATGCGGAGGCGCGGTAGATGCGCTGGGAAAGGGTCATATCTCCGGCCTCACAGCTTGCGCCGCCAACGGGCGGAGATTCCGAGCGGGTAACGCCACAAAAGGAGCGCGGTTACGATGAAGAAGAAGGCATCGCCTGCGACTGAGGTCAGGAAGCTGGCTGTGACCGATGCCCCGCCGCCAAGGCCGATCGCCGCCAACGCACTGCCTGTCAGGGTCACCGGTCCGGCCACCACGACGGTCAGGAAGGCTTTGATCACAAATGCGAACCCCATCGAGGGAGTTGCCGGCACAATGGGCAGCAGTACAGCACCCGCAAACCCGGCAAGCCCGCAGCCAAGCGCGAAAGTCATGGTGTTGACCCTGGCCGAGGATATGCCGATGGCTCGGGCCATTTCCGGCACTTGGATCGAGGCGCGGGCCTTCATGCCATAGACGCTCCGCGTCATCAGCAGATAGACAAAGCCCAGCATCAGGACAGCAACCCCGATCATCAAGAGCGGATAGAGCGCCAGCGAGTAGGCCCCGATTTTGACGCTGATCTGCGGCATGCCGATACCGGGCGACACAGTGCCGAAAGTCAGCACGGCAAGCTGGTAAAAGGCGATGCTGATGCCCCAGGTCGCAAGCATCGTGTCGAAGATACGCCCGTACAGGCGGCTGATGATCAGCACCTCGACCAGCGCGCCGATGGCCATGGTCACCGCCACGGCAACAGGGATCGACAGAAGATAGGGCACGCCTGCCTGCGTGACGGTCAGGGCCGTGTAGGCTCCTATCATGAGAAACTCGCCATGCGCCAGATTGATGACGCCCATCAGGCCGAAGACGACGGCAAGGCCAATGGTGGCGATCAAGAGGATTGAGGCGCTGGACAGAGACGACAGCATGACTGTCGCCAGAAAATCGAGTTCCATGGCAAGTTCCTTGGAAAAAGGTAACGGGCGCGCCCGGAATGGCCCGGGCGCGCAGTTAGCGTCACATGCCTTCCGGCGTGAACTGCGTTGCGATCAACGGATCCTTGATCAGATCGCACATCGTGTTCTCGTAGGCGGGGGCCACGCCATCGAAGGTCTCAACGACATTGAAGCTGTGGTTGGCATCACCCTCAACGATATAGATGTTCTGGCGAAGGTGGTGCGACCCCGGCTCGAAGGTCACGGTGCCGTTGGGCGCATCAAAGGTCAGGCCGCTTTCCAGTGCCGCCGTGACGGCCGCGATGTCGGTGCTGCCCGCCTTGTTCACCGCCGCCGCCCACAGGTGCACGGCGTTCCAGGTATCGACGGCCACCGAGACGATCGGTTCCGATGATCCGTATTTGGCCGTCCAAGCGGCGACAAAGGCTGCGTTGGCCGGGTTGTCAACCACCTGGAAATAGCCTTGGCTTGCGATGAGCCCCTCGCCCGCAGCAGGCGACACCACCACCTGTTGGTTGCCCGAGCCGTAGTTGGTCGAGACGACACCGATCGTCTCCTTCAGGCCCGCCGCCGCGAACTGCTCGAGGAAGCCGGTCTGGTTGGCACCGACTGGCAGGGCAACGACGAAGTCAGGCGCGGATTGCTGGATCTTCTGGATCGTCGGGGCATAGTCGGTCACGGTCAGCGCGAGGAAATCCTCGCCTACCACTTCGCCGCCGTACTGCTTTGCGTACTCGTGGACCCAGTGCGCGGAAATGGTGCCAAAGTTGTAGTCAGGCGCCATGATGTAGATCTTCGGCCCGTACTTCTGGATCGCCCATTCGATCAGCACGTCAAGCTGCTGCGACGCAGAGGAGCCGGTCACAAAGGTCTGCTTGTCGCAAGCTCCGCCCTCGTAGAGCGAAGGGTAGAAGTAGAGCACGTTGTTGGCCTGAACGATCGGCCGGATCGCCTCGCGCGAGGACGAGGTCAGACCTGCGAACAGGGCATCGACATCGTCCCGCAAGATCGCCGTCGTGGTGAACTGCGTGTATTTGGTCAGCTCCGACTGAGCATCATAGCTGACCAAGCTGATCGGCTCGCCGAGCACGCCACCCACAGAGTTGATCTGTTCCACTGCCAGTTCAAGCGCGTTGTTTTGCTGGATACCGTAGATGTTCAACCCGCCAGTCAGGTCAAAGATCGCGCCGATCTTCGTTTCGGCAAAAGCACTGCCGCCCGCGAAGATCGCGAGACTTGCAGCCACGATTAGTTTGTTCATTGCGGAGCCCCTGTTGTTCGAGCGAAACAGAACATCAGGACAGCAAAAAGCGCAACTGAACCATTGTTCTGCTGCGCTGCATGGATTTTCACGTGCTTCGATGCACGGTTAATTCATGGAAGACTCTGCATCGCAAGTCAAGCCTCAAATGGTGGTGGTGCATTGACCAACCACACCACTGTACGAGGAGCTGACGGCATGACCCTTTTCGTTCTCTTGCCACGATGGCACGGCCTACCGGAAGCGACTGGTCGTAGAAGACAGTCCGCCCGAACGACTGCTGACGCCGAATTCTGCGGGTGTAACGCCGCGTAGCCGTCAGACCGCTTCCCGCCCAGATCGACGGAAACTCGCCACTACCGTTCGCTTGCCAACCCTTACAGTTCGGCCGTCCCGCAAGGGAAGCTTCGCTTATCCACAGCAACATTTCTTTCACCCTCTTGCTCCGAATCGAGCGCCCGTGCAGGTTGTGCTGGTGGGGAGAGCAGTCCTCAACCAAAAGCAAAACGGGTCTATCGGAAAAGCAGTCTCGGCGGCTGAAGGCGCGACAGCGCCTCTTATGTCGTTGTGTCCGGTCACTTACCCCGCGCCGTCGTGGCGCGGGCTGCAGGCGGTTTGAGCACAGATCATCCTCGGTTCACTTGAGGATGTTACAGACATGGCTTTGCCCGCCCGCGTTTATCTGACCCTTCATGAAACCTCAGCGCGCTGGGGGTGCAACATCGCAGATATCGCGGGGTGGGCCGATGCAGGCAGGTTCCGGATCCTGACCGGCATTACAGCGGTCCACTGTGGCGACGAGGTCATTGCAGGCAAGGTTACCTTGTCTCCGATGGAGTTGATGCCGCTTTTCCGGCGTTGCGGGACGGGGCCATCTGAAGGGATCATGCGGCGCATTCAGCCTGCCGGGCGTCAGGATTGGTTGCTGATCACCGATCCAGTGTGCGGGATTCCGGTCGTGGTGGCGGACATGCTGATCCTGGCCGAGGAAGTGCACGGCTTCGAGGACAAAAACGATATGGTGCGGCGCGTGGCAAGCGGGCCGGGCGTGACTTCGCCCTATGATTGGGAGGGCATGAACGTTGCCCTGATTCAGCGCATTCACAACCAGGGGCTGCCCCCGACGCAAGGTGAACTGGTTGCCGAGATGCAGGACTGGTTCGCGGATCGGTCGGACGGCAAGAAGATGCCCGACAGCCGCAGCATCCGGAGACGGATCACACCGATCTGGAAGGGGTTGCAGGAAGACGAGGTATGATGATCCGGACCGCGCTGGGCCGTGCTCGTTCAATCTGGTCAGGCCAACTTACGGCCGTCCTGGTCATCGGCATCGTGAACCAGCCGGGGCTTTGACCGGAAGGCGCTGGCGACCGCGTCCACCCCGGCGCGAAGGGGCGAGTCCATCAGGTGGGCATATCGGAGAGTGGTCTGCATCTGGCTGTGGCCAAGCAGCTTGCCGATCATTTCCAGCGATGCCCCGCCGCTGACCAGTAGGGACGCAAAGGTGTGGCGCAGGTCGTGGATGTGGACTTCCTGAATCCCGCACTGCTTCTGGATCTGCGCCCAGAACCGCCGCACTTCCTGCACCGGCTGGCCGGGCGTGTCGCCGGGGAACAGCCACGGTGTGCCACGAGGGACCAAAAGCTGCCGCTGGCGCACGATGGTGGCGGTTTCGTCCGAGATCGGCACGCGGTGCACGCGGCGTTGCTTCGTCATGGTCGGTGGCTTCGACCAGCTGAGGTGTTCAAGGTTGAACTGTTCGAACCGCGCCTGCCGCACCTCGCCGAGGCGGGCACCCGTCAACATGCACATCCGGATGATGTCGGCGGCACGGGTGTCGGTGGCAGCATCCAGCGCTGCGGCGAGGCTGGTGATCTCGTCCTTTGACAGGAACCGCTCTCGCGCTGTCTCGATCCGGCGATGGAAGCGCTGGGCGGGATTGTCCTCGCACCATCCCCACTCGACGGCCAAGGTGAACATCTTGCGCAGCACCTCCCCGATGCGGTTGGCGCGCACTGGCGTTGGCTTTCCGGGCTGCAGTTTCTTCGCCCGGTTGTTGGGCTTTTCCTTGTGCGGCCGGGGTCGACCCTCGGCCACCTTGTTCAAGAGCTTGTCGACGTCGGTCGACGTGATTTCCGTCACCAGCTTCCGGCCCCAGACCGGGGCCACCATCTTCGCCAGCGCAGACTTCTGGTCAGACGCATTGCGCTCGGCCAGCTTCGGCAGGTGCTGGGTGCAGTAGCGTTCGATCAGGTCGTCCACACGCGGCGCTTCGCGCAACGCCCCGCGCTGGGCCAAGGGGTCAGCACCGGCATCGATGTCGCGCCGGAGTTCCTTGGCCCGCTCGCGCGCCGCCGACACCGACCATTCCGGCCAGCGCCCGAAGGTCATCCGGCGCTGCCGCCCGGCATGGCGATAGTCGAGGGTGAAGGCCCGCCCGCCCCCGCGGTAGATGCAGGCGGCGAACCCGCGCACATCGGTGTCGAAGATCTGGTAGTCGCGCCCCACGACGGGCACGGCCTCGCGGAGCACTTTTTCTGTCAGCTTGATGCGTTCGGGCATGCGTTGGATCCTTCTTGCATCCGACATGAGGCGTGGTTCCGCCGCACTATCAAGGCAAGCATGGGGATGCGGGTGGCGGGAAGGCGGAGGGTGGCGGAAAGGTCGCCGTCATTGCGCCACCCCTTGCTTTATTGGGAATTCAGCGCTGGCCGGGCCTATCTTCGCCACGCGTGACCATGCCCGATCCTGCCTTCATCAACCGACATGATGCCCGCCAGGCTGGAATCGGGGCTGTAAACCATGCCGATCCTGTAAATCTCCAAGTAAATCAATGGGTGGCAGGGGTGCCGTGCCGGTTGCCACCCCCTCTTTGCCCGTCAATGCCGGTCAAACACCTGTAAATCCGGGTGTTCGCAGGTGTTTGCAGCTTTGGCGTCCATTTGACCCTTCGGCCACGACAACTTGCCCGGCCTTGCTCCACACCGCCCCACGCGGAAACCCCAACAGAACAAGGGGTGGCACAATAGCGCTGGCCTTTCCGCCACTCTCCGCCTCGCCGCCACCCCTTCGGCCCTGCGCTCACTGCTTTCTGCAACCGCCCCCCCGGCACGACCGGTCACGGGGCCCGAACAGGGAGACCCAAATGCCGCATCTCGGATCGATGCCAGACCCGAAGGACAAGCCTCGAACCCTCATGGTCGGCTGGATCAGCCGCCTTGATCTCGCCGTGGAACTCGGCCTGTCGATTGACACGCTGCGTCGCTGGGAAGCCCTGCGTACCGGTCCGACCTGTATTCGCGCCGGGCGGAAGGTCTACTACCGTCGCGCCGCCGTCGAGGAATGGCTGGAGGAGCAAGAGCAGGCCGCCCCGCGTCGCCGTCGTGCCGGAGGGCGCCGGTGATGCATCTGCACCCCCGCAACTCCGACTGGCCAGCAGACCGTGTCGCCGAGGCCCGCGTCGTCATCGCCGATGTCGCCCATCATAGCGACCACCTGATCCGCCTCGCCTGCAACGTCCTGGCCACCCATGGCGACACGGCGGCCGAGCGCAAGGACGCCCGCGTTCTGCTCGTGGTCATCGATGCTCGACGACCCATCCGCGCTGCTCAGCGTCAGGACGATGCTGGGAGGGCCGCACGATGAACCGCCGCAGCACCCCCGAGGCGGATGCCCAGCGCGCCATCGTCCAGGCCTTGCGCTTCGCCCTGCCCCGAGATGCCATTTTTCATCATTGCGCCAATGAGGTGACCGAAGCCGGGCCACGCGGGGCAAAGCGTCAGGCGATCCTGGTCGGCATGGGCGTCCATCCCGGTTTCGCCGATCTGATCGTGATCAGCGGTGGCCGCGTTCTGTTCCTCGAGGTCAAGAGCCAAACCGGCCGGTTGCGCAAATCGCAGGAGGTCTTCCGCGACACCGTCGTCACGCAGGGCTTCGGCTGGGCGCTGGTGCGTTCGGTTGACGATGCGCTGGGCGCGCTGGCTGACAACGGATTCACCAGCCGCGTGCAGCTTCCGATGCGGAGGGCTGCACCATGAGCCACAAAGCCACCCTCTGGGCCATCGATCAGCGCGGGCTGAAGCCCACGACGAAGATCGTGCTCTGGCACCTGTGTGATCGCTTCAACCCCGACTTTGGCTGCTTCCCCTCACAGGCGCGGTTGGCGGAGGATTGCGAGATCAGCCGGTCCACGCTGAACGACCACCTCGACCGGCTGGAGGCGGCAAAGCTGCTGCGGCGCGTGCCACGCGTCGATCCCGTGACCAAGAGGCAGATGCCGACCCGCTACATCCTGGGGTTTGAAGACGGCAACGCACCTCATGATCCCGAGCCATGTCCGAAATCCGGACATGGGGATTGGGCGGTTTCTCGTTGTGAGGCTTTCGCCCCCGGCACCGACAATCCAGCCGACCCGTCTCCGGAAATCGGACACGGAAATCCACCGAAAGCCGTGTCCGGTTTTTGCCCTGACCCGTGTCCGGAAAATGCCGAAAGCCGTGTCCGAAATCCGGACACTAACCTTGTAAGAGAACCTTTAAGTAAACCTGTAAAGGAGGAGGAGGGCGCGCAAGCGCGCGCCGCGATCTCTGATCAGTTTTTCGGGGAAGTGCTTTCGGCGCTGGGCTTGGACCCCGCCTGCCTGCCGGGCTGGTGGCAAGGCTGGCCACCCCGGCTGCACGTCCAGCGCTGGCGCGACGAGCTGGGGCTGACCGGGGCGGAAATCATTGCGGTGGCCGAGGCATCCCGCCAGGAACACCCCGAAGCGCCTGATGGGCCCAAGGCGCTGGACCGCGCCATGCAGCGCACCGCCCAGCGCAAGGTCGAAGATGCTGGTCGGAAACGGTGGAAGCCGAAAGCAGAGGCAGCCCCTGCTGCAAAGCCGATCACTGACCTCCCCGCCTTCTACGCGAACCTGATCAACGCCAACGGCTATCTGCCTGTCAGCGCCATCAGCAACACCATGCGCGACGCCATGCTGGGCCGAGGCCTCGTCACGGCAGATCGCCTGCGTCAGCGGGGGGTGCGGTGAATGGTGTGGTGTCACGTCCCCGGCACGGATTGTCCCTCTGCGCAGGCGGCGGAGGCCTTGATCTGGGCGTCATGCTCAATGAGCCCGGCTATCACACCCGCGCGTTCGTCGAGTGGGAGGAGTGGCCCCGAACTGTCCTCATCGCCGCCCAGCGCGCGGGATACTTCGCCCCGGCCCCGATCTGGGACGATCTGCGAACCTTCGATGCCCGCCCCTTTCGTGGGGCCTTCGATGCCATCCTGGCCGGATATCCCCGCCAGCCCTTCAGCGCGGCAGGCAAACGTGGGGGCGCCGACGATCCCCGCCACCTTTGGCCTGAGGTCGCAAGGGTCATCGGCGAATGCTGCACGGAATGGGTGTTCCTCGAAAACGTCGCCGGACATGCCACCCTCGGCCTTGAAACCGTTCTCCGAGAGCTTTGGGCAATGGGCTACAAGCCTGCGGCAGGCCTGTTCTCGGCGGCAGAAGTTGGCGCGCCGCACCAGCGGCTCCGGATCTTCATCCTGGCCCACACCGATGAGCCTGCATCCGGGCACCGCCAGCTACAACCCGGCTGGGAACAGCGACTTCACCCGCAAGGCGGAAGCGCTGGCGCTGGGTATCACCAACTGGTCGACGCCGAAGGGATCGGATGGTGTGAAGGGCGGCCCGGGCCAGAGCTATGGCTCGGGCGGGATGCCACCCCTGCCAGCGCAGGCGGCGCAATGGCCGACCCCAGCAGCGCAGAACTGGAAAGGCAGCAGCGAGGCCAGCATCACCCGGGCAGACGGCAAGAGCCGGATGGATATCCTGCACTACCGGGCGGAGCAGGGCTTCACCCACCCGGACCCGGTGATCACGCCGCATGGGCTGCTAACCTCGCATCACGCCCCGATCTCGCGCCCGCTGTGGGCTTCGATGATTGCATCGCATGGGCGTGTCGTGTCGCGCAGGGTCTTGAAGGCCCGGGCGCGGCGGCGGCTGAACCCACTGTTCGTCGGCTGGTTGATGGGCTGGCCCATCGGTCACGCGCTCTGCGCCTGCTCGGCAACGGAGTTCACCCTCTGGCAGCAGCGCATACGTGGCGCTCTCTCGCAGCTACCCATGGCCTCGGGCCCGTGGATCTGGCGAGCGACGGACCAAGTCCAGCGCTCGGCGCAGATGTCCCTGTTTGAGGGGATGCAGCCATGAGCGTCCAAGGGCGGATCGGCCGCGCGGGCGGCGGACGCGTGAGACGCGCGCTGGGCGTGCAGGCCATCCTGGAATGGGCGTTCCGGGTGGAAAAGGCGCAGCTGGAACTGCCGCAGCGGCGGGACATCGATGAGGAAGGCTTCGGTTTTGGCATGGAGTATATCCTGATCCAGCGGGCGCTACTTGGGTGCAAGGTCGACGGCGGGGGCCATAGCTCCCAATCTTACACCCATCAGGATGCCGAAATCGTGGCTGCGAGCTTGGCAGGGATGCCCGACAGCTTGGGCGGCAAACGCATGGCGATCTACGTCGCCGAACTGGCGCGTGGCGGCATGACCCCGGACTGGATGCCGGGCGTCGTCCCGCGCTGTGTCCCGTTGGAAATCAAGAACAACCAGCACGGCGAACGGGCGACGACCATCGTCGTCGGCACCGAGCGGCTGAAAACGCGCGGCAAGTGGCGAAAGGTGGAGGTCTTAGCCTGCCCGGTCACCTGGCGACCACATCCGGAACAGATCGCATCCGCCCGCCGCGGCTATGAGGATTGGTGGCAGGCGCTGGACTGGGTGCGAGATGGACTGGTGGCGGGCGGGATGTTGCGCGAGATGGAGGTGACGGCGGCAATGCCTAAGCCAAGGCCTTGGAATACGCGCTGACTCGTTGCACGATCCTTCGGCCCAGCGTTAGCAATCAGTGGTTTGACGTCATCACAGGTGAGACCTCGCTTGCCTGACGATCCACGGCAGAGTAAGAACGAATTAAGAACACAGAGTTAGCCTTAGGCCATTGATTTCTTGCAGGTGTTCTAGATAATGTGTGCGCAGAATGAGGGCTGACAAGATGCTGACATCGGTAGAACTTTGCGCAGGCGCAGGCGGACAAGCTCTGGGGCTTGAGCAGGCTGGGTTTGCACATACCGCCCTCGTAGAAATCGACAGACACTGCTGCAACACGCTGCGCCACAATCGCCCCGAGTGGAACGTTCTCGAGGAAGATATGCGTATCTTCAAAGACCGTTCTGGTGATTTCAAGGGGATCGACCTCCTTGCTGGCGGCTTACCTTGCCCGCCATTTTCGGTCGCTGGAAAACAACTCGGCGAGTTGGATGAACGGAATCTTTTCAGCGATGCCATCGACATAGTTGATGCCACACGTCCGCAGGCCGTGATGATTGAGAACGTACGCGGGTTCCTGGATGCGGTTTTTCATGACTATCGCGAACGGCTGAAGGTACAGCTCAAGAAGCTTGGATATGATACCGACTGGCGATTGCTGAACGCTTCAGACTACGGCGTCCCACAACTGCGCCCGCGCGTTGTGATTGTGGCGGTACAGCAGGCGCGCTCTGAACTGTTCAACTGGCCTGATCCGAATCCTCATAATCCGCCAACGGTCGGCGCGACGCTGTATGAACTTATGGCCGCGCGCGGCTGGAAGGGTGCCGCCGCCTGGCGGGAGCAAGCCGACGAAATAGCGCCCACAATCGTAGGCGGATCAAAGAAGCATGGTGGTCCAGACCTTGGCCCAACTCGTGCGAGAGCAGCTTGGGCGACTTTGGGGGTAGAGGGCCGCACAATTGCTCCCGATGCACCAGATCAGTTCCACAGCGGGATGCCACGACTGACGGTGCCCATGGTCGCACGCCTGCAGGGCTTTCCTGATGACTGGCACTTCACGGGTGCCAAGACCAACGCCTACAAGCAGGTTGGCAATGCCTTTCCGCCGCCAGTCGCCCGCGCAGTTGCCACACAGATTTCGAAGGCCCTTCGGCAACGGCAACTTCATGCCATTCGCGCTTAGTCTTCCGAATCCCAAAGGCCTGTGACAGACTTCCGAGAAACATAATTTCTCAGAGGCGTCCTACGCTTGAAGCAAAGTCTTCCCAAAAGCATCGTCCTCAACGGACACCCGGATTTTCAACTGCTCTCATCGATTGCAGCGGAGATCATCCAGCGCGCTGGCGGCGCCGCGGCCCTTTCAGAAGGCTTTTCAACCATGCTGCGTCAATGCGTTGATGACGTAATCATGACGCCAAAGACGGGCCGTCGCTCCTATGACGAACTCGAAAAAACCGAGAAAACCTACATCGGAACGCGTGTCGAGATCGAACTTCGGGCAATGCTGAACTTGAAGAAGGGAAAGCTGGATACTGTCATCTTGGGCCACGATGTGGACATCAAGAATACGATGGGAAGCAACTGGATGATCCCGACTGAAGCCGTGGGGCATCCTTGTATCTTGGTGGCTGCCGACGAGGTCCGTGCGCTCTGCTACCTTGGACTTTTCGTTGCAGGTCCAGAATATCTTACCGTCGGTCAGAACAAAGATTCAAAGAAGTCGATTTCGGCACTCGGTTTTGCGAACATAATTTGGCTGCTGAATGCGCATCCGTACCCACCAAATTTCTGGCGCACTGTGCCTTCTGATGTGATTGATCGCATTTTTGCCGGGAAATCTGGAAATCGCAGGGTCATGGCGCTGTTCCGGGAGGTCCAGCGGGTGCCGATCACTCGATCGGTCATCGAGGCCGTAGCACAGCAGCAAGACTTCATGCGTCGGATACGCGCGGACAATGGCAAAGGGACGCGGGACCATCTTGCGCGAGAAGGGGTGCTGCTTTTGTCGGGCCATTACGACGCACCATTGATAAAGGCGCTGAGCCTACCCTTTTGCAGCGGCAGCGAATTTGTATCGTACAAACCTCGCCTTCAAGCCGAGGTGGCAATCGCGGCTAACGCAGGGATACTGCTCGCATGGAACGGATGAACCTTGGGGTGATAAGTCGGCCGCTCCGAAAGCCCAGAGGTCCGATCAATGTTTTTTGAAAGCAGCGAGTTTTCATATGGCACTTTTTGACTGGCTGTTCGGCCGCACCCCGAAACCGACCCAACAGAACCAGCCCGAACGCGCCCGAGAGGAATTTCGGCCCGCCCCGATTGCCCGCGCTCTTGCCAGACCAGCATTCGCGCACGCTCTTCGTGTACCAGAGGGCAGTTTCCGGTTCGTTGCGCTGGATGTGGAAACCGCATGCAGTGATGCAGCCAGCATCTGTCAGATCGGCCTGGCCTGCGTCGAGCCCGACAACCAGATCCAGACATTTTCCTTGCTGGTCAATCCCGGCACTCAGTTTGACGCGTTCAACATCCAGCTCCACGGCATTGGGCCGGATCATGTGGCGGATGCACCCCGCTTCCCTGACGCCTTGACCGCTCTGCTCCCGTTGCTGAAGCGCCACCACCTCATCCAGCACAGCAACTTCGACAAGCAGGCGATGAACGCCGCCTGCGGTTTCTGCGGCATTGACGCCCCTGACCTGCGCTGGAGCGACAGCGTCCAGATAGCGAGGCGGGCATGGCCCGAATTGAAGGGTAACGGAGGACACGGTTTGGCGAACCTCAAGCGCACACTGAACCTTCAGTTCCACCATCATGACGCAGGCGAAGACGCCCGCGCCGCCGCATTGGTGGTGCTGCATGCCGAGGTTCATCTTCGCCTTCCGTTTGAGGAACTGATCAAACCGGCGCCCAAGAAAAGCTACTCAGCAGCCATCACCTTGGAGGGCGATCCCAAAGGTGCACTGGCAGGTTCAGTGGTGGTCTTCACCGGCGCACTGGGCATGTCCCGAAGCGAAGCAGCTGAGCTTGCTGCACGCGCCGGTATGTCTGTGAAGGCAGGCGTAACCAAAGAAACAACTCATCTGGTCGTCGGGGACCAAGACTTGAGCGTGCTTGTTGGGCACACCAAGAGCAGCAAGCACCGCAAGGCCGAAGAAATGCGCGCCGCTGGCCATCCGATACGGATCATGGGTGAAACCGAGTTTAAGGGTCTTATCGCAGACCATCGCATCAAATGAATGCCAAAAAGACAGAGAAAATCCAGACCACTGTCCGCCGACCGAGCGCCAGCATTATGCTCCTCTGTGGACCAGCGATGGTCGAATTGCGATTTTCCGATTCCAAGGGCACAGAGGGGAAGATTTGATGAATGCCGTTTTCTACTCAGCGCTTCTGCTGACCGTCGCATCACCAGCCTTTGCAGATACGGTCCCACGCTATGATGTCGCTGGTTACTGTCAGACTGTTTCTGATGTCAGCGGTGGGTCGGCAATGATCTATAGTGGCTGCATTGACATGGAGCAGATTGCCTACAATGGGTTGAAGGCGCGATGGGGCTCTATCCCCGGCCGAGTACGATCATATTGTGATGAGGTTGGCCGCGTGAGCGGCGGCTCCTATTCAATTCTAGAAGGGTGCATTGCGATGGAAACGGAGGCAGCGAATGGCACGTCGACCTTCAAATACTGACGTGAGTGCGGCTGCAAGCTTTGCCCTCGCCCTACCGATGGTCATTGTGTTTGCCTCAATGGCGAAGGCTGATTTCATTGACACCACCTGGTCCGTCGTCGGCTATTCTGGCGAACCTTGGTTTATCAGCACGACGGACATCATTGGTAGCACACAGACATTCAATCGTGGATCAGCCGAGGGTGTTTTCTTCAACTGTGACTTCGCAGGCATGTCGTCCACCTACACAACCTATGAACCTGATGACTTCTTTTCCAATCCGGAATTTGCACTGTTCAAGGCTGAGGAAGATGGGATGCGGCTTTCGACCGCCAAAATCTTCGTTCACAGAGTGACCTGCGAGGGAAATGGCAACCCAATGCATCGTCAGGTGCTTTATCCATTTGTCACGAACGATGCCCGCAAATCGGCTTGGTACCTTTTTGAAGGCGGTGTCTTTTCGCTCTATGCGCCGTAGGTAGTTGTCTTGGTGACGCCTGGAGCATGTTGCACAGTCCCACACGGGCGGTCCATGCACTTTGACAATCGGCGGGGCTTCCGCGTGGCACCCCTCTCGGGAGCTTGCGCTGCCCGCCCCGCCCCCCACGGCATGGTTCCTCCCCGGCCCCAAACGTATGCGGGGGGGCGCAGCGCGGCGTTTCGCTAGCGACAGGCAGTTTCACCGGGGAATCCAGGCGGAATCCACCTGCCGGGCGATCTTGGAAAAAGCGACTCATTATCAAAAGCTTGGTGAATCACGACCTCGGCGTGCTGGATTCTTTTGCGGAATCCAGGGAATCCACTTTGTGGAAGCCACCGCGACGGAAGCCAGCCAGCGGAAGCCACCTGCAGTGAAGTTGTTGAATCCACTTCATTTTTCCATTTGACAAAGCTGCCCCTCTTGACCTACCCATTGATCATCGAAGAATTGCGCCCGGAGGATAACCCTCGCGGGCGCTTTCGTTTTTACCCACATCGCGGATCCTGATCGTGTCGCTGGCATGGCCCAGCGCGCTTCGGCATGTCCGCCTGCCCGAGAGAGCCACCCCATGGACCTGGTCTTTGCGCCGAGCCAGATCGAGACTTGGCCTCTCGACCGGCTGCGCCCCTACGCCCGCAATGCCAAGATCCACGGCACGGACCAGGTGGCGAAGATCGCCGCCAGCATGGCCAAGTTCGGCTGGACCGTTCCGTGCCTTGTGGCCGACGATGGTGAACTGATCGCGGGACACGGCCGGGTGTTGGCCGCCATCATGCTGGGGCTGAAGGATGTGCCGGTAATTCGGCTCGGCCACCTCGATGAAGCAGAACGCCGGGCCTACCGGATCGCCGACAACAAACTGACCGAGCTGGGCGAGTGGGACGAGGCCATGCTGCGCGACGAGATCGCGGGGCTTCTAGCCGAGGATTTCGACCTGTCATTGCTGGGGATCACCGACGAAGACTTGGACGCCCTCCTGCGCGATCCGGATCAGGCCGAAGGCGGCGCGGTCGAGGGTGAGGATGACATTCCCGAACCGCCGGTCACGCCGGTGTCGGTTGCGGGCGACCTCTGGCAACTTGGTTCACACCGCCTGATCTGTGGCGACAGCACCTCCGCCGACGTGGTCGGGCGATTGCTGGGCAATGTTCGCCCGCTGTTGATGGTGACCGACCCCCCCTATGGCGTGGAATATGACCCGTCCTGGCGCAATCAGGCGGGGGCTGCCAAAACCAAGCGCATAGGCAAGGTGCTGAATGACGACCGGGCTGACTGGCGCGAGGTTTGGGCGTTGTTCCCGGGCGACGTGGCCTATGTCTGGCATGGCGCGTTGCACTCCTCGACCGTGGCCGAGAGCCTGGTGGCGGCGGGTTTCGCCGTCCGCTCGCAGATCATCTGGGCCAAGGATCGCTTGGTTCTCAGCCGGGGCGATTATCACTGGCAGCACGAACCCTGCTGGTACGCCGTGAAGAAAACCGGCAAGGGGCATTGGGCGGGCGACCGCAAACAGACCACGTTGTGGCACATCTCCGCCAAGGATCAGGACGCGGCCACTGTGCACGGCACGCAAAAGCCGGTCGAATGCATGCGCCGCCCGATCTTGAACAATTCCAGCCCGGGCCAGGCGGTGTTCGAACCCTTCATGGGATCCGGCACCACGCTGATCGCGGCGGAAACCACGGGCCGCGTCTGCTTCGGGATCGAATTGAACCCGGTCTATGTCGACGTGGCCATCGAACGCTGGCAGCAGTTCACCGGCGCCGATGCCGTCTTGGCTGACACCGGCGAGACCTTCTCTGATCTGAAAGCGAAGAGGTTGGCTGCATGAACGCGCCCATGCTGCCGGGCCGGATCGAACACTGGCCGCTCGCCCGCTTGAAACCCTACGCCCGAAACGCCAAGACCCATGACGCCGATCAGGTCGCGAAGATCGCCGCCAGTATGGCCGAATTCGGCTGGACCGTGCCGGTGCTTGTCGCCGCCGACGGGGAGTTGATCGCTGGCCATGGTCGCATCCTGGCAGCCGCCCACCTTGGGCTGAATGAAGCGCCGGTCATCGTGCTGGGCCATCTGACCGAGGCGCAGCGCCGGGCCTACCGCATCGCGGACAACAAGCTGACCGAGCTGGGCGGCTGGGACGACGCCCTGCTGCTGCAGGAATTGCAGGCGCTGCTGGCCGAGGATTTCGACCTCGGGCTGATCGGGATCCCCGAGGATGAACTGGATGCCCTGCTGGCAGACGCCGACGATCGACCGGCGATTTCCGACGATGCGGCCGACGCCATCCCGGACCCGCCCGCCGAACCCATCACCCGCCCGGGCGACGTCTGGGCGCTGGGCAAGCATCGGCTATGCTGCGGCGATGCCACCGATCCGGCCGCTGTCGCTAGGCTGACGCAGGGCGAACAGGCCACGTTGATGTTCACCTCGCCACCCTATGCCCAGCAGCGCGACTATGGCGCGGCCAAGGAAAAGGTCGGCGATTGGGATGCGCTGATGCAGGGCGCGTTCGCCGCAGCGCCAGTCACAGTGGATGCGCAGCTGCTGGTCAACCTCGGCCTCGTGCATCGCGACAGCGAATGGCAGCCCTATTGGGAAGGATGGGTGGAATGGATGCGCGCGTCTGGCTGGCGGCGATTTGGCTGGTATGTCTGGGATCAGGGCCCGGGCTTGCCGGGCGACTGGAACGGCCGCCTGGCCCCGTCGCACGAGTTCATTTTCCACTTCAACCGCGCGCCCCGCAAACCGCACAAGACCGTCCCGTCCAAGCACGCGGGCAAAACTCTCGGCGGCGGTGGGCTGCGCGGGGCCGACGGCACCGTCCACGCCAAGACCGGCACCGGCAACGCGATCCAGAGCCACCGCATCCCGGACTCCGTGTTTCGGATCATGCGCCACAAGGGCGGGTTGGGCGCAGCCGGGTCGCACCCAGCAGTGTTCCCGGTGGCGCTGGTCGAAGCAGTGCTGACTGCGTTTTCGGATCCGGGCGACCTGATCTACGAGCCGTTCTGCGGCTCTGGCACCCAGATCGTAGCGGCCGAACGCGCTGGGCGGCGGTGTTTCGCGATGGAGCTGGATCCAGTCTACTGCGATGTCGCCGTGCGGCGGTGGGAGATGGTGACGGGCGAGAAAGCCAACCATCTAGTGAGCTAAATTTGACGCAAGAGCAGCATTGCTAACACCGAAGTGGGTACACGATTGACGCGTGATAGTTCGTCGATTTAGGCCTCAGGCTTCGACTCGACCGAAGTATCCTCAGCGCAGGCAGGGACAGAAATTGCACGACAACGATTTGGTGATCTGTAAGATCATGTTGAATGCAGACATGTTCAGGCAAGAGCACCCGAAATACCCGCTCGTCAATCTCAATGTGCCACGTGACGCATTCGGGGTTCCAAGTGAATATGGGGAAACCGCTGAGCGGTTGTGTGGTGTTTTTTCCGATTCATTCCGGAACGCGATTGCTCAACGCACAAATCGCTTGGCAGAATTACGTCACCCCGTAGAGGAAACAATATCACTCCAAACGGGTGAAAGAATCAGAGTAAACTATGCTGAAGTCTATGCGATGGTGCAGACGTCGAAAGCACTATCGGACGACGAACTGCAAACCGAAATATCCACGGGTTTGATGCGTTTGGCCTCGGAGCAGGTATCTGCATCCATCTTTTTGTCGCTAGCCAAATCGATCTACGTCTTTTGGAATTGCCCTGCTTTGCAAGAAGGCATCCACCAGAAAGATTTGGAGGCTATCGACATGGTGCAGCGCTACATGAACGGCGCACTATGGGCTGCGGAAGTGCATGGCGATCTTGGGAAAACCTAACGTCGGGAAACCCACCCCGGCTCATCCATCATCGTGGCTCGGATGCTCCAATATGGTACACCGTTCCCCTAGCTGCGACCTTTTCCGCAGTCACGGCTAGGCCCATTTTCTTTTTCAATGCACCAGAGATTGAGCCCCTGACGGTGTGGGCCTGCCAGCCGGTCGCCGCGACGATCTCCGAGATGGATGCGCCAGTGGGGGCCTGCAACATCGCAATCAGCATGGCCTGCTTCGTTCCTGCGCGCTGGGTGGGCTGCTTCGGCTCCGGCGTCTTGACCACATCGTTGTGGATGGCCGTCATCGTCTGCACCACCATCGGCTCGATCCCAATGGCCAGCAGCCCCGTGTCGGTCACGATCAGCGTGGTCCCATGGCCATCACCGGTCTCCCGCCAGAGCGGTTCATTCCGGCGCAGGTTGGCATCGACTTCCTGAAGCCAGCCGCGTTCGATCATCTTTGTGACTGCCATCTTCGCGGCCGCCCCGGCCAGCCCTTTGGGCAGCGGCAGGGCGATGTTGTCGGTGCGCTGGGCCCCGGCGCTGAGGATGATGGTCTGGGTTTTGGTCAGCTTTGTCATCTTGGGTTCCTTCTACTGGTCGTTGGCGGCAAGGAAGGCGCTGATACGCGACATCAGGTCGTTGTGGCCGTCGGCATCCGTGCCGATGATCACGTCGCCATCGTCGTCGCGCTCCAGATCGGCGATCTCGCGCAGCAGGGCGATGGCATCGTCGCAGGCGGACAGACGTTCGGCCTCCCATGCGGCGGTGATGGCGTCCTGTTCGCTCTGGTGGCGCTGGGCGGGATCAAGCGGCATGCTCGCCCTCCTTGAACGCGCTGTCGGTGATCTGGCGCAGCAGGCTGGCGTAATGGTTCAGGGTGCCGACATGACCCCAGTTGATCTCGTCGGGGTGGGTCTCGAAGTGGTCGCCGCTCAGGCTCTTCAGGCGATCCAGCATCGCGTCGATCTGGAACTTGGTGGCCATGAAGGCGTCGAGGGCTTTGGCATTGTCGGTCGCGCGGCGGGTGGTCATGGTGGGTGTCCTTTGGGTGAGTTGCATCGTTTTCGTGTAATCACCATCGCTCTGGTGAGGCATGTAGTGTAGGTAAATACATGCAATATCAGTGCTTTCTGATTAGACTCTGCTCGCATCGTCCTTCGGTTCGACCGCCACCCACTGGCATCCGATCCACATGTAGAGATGGGCGAATTCCCGCGTCGGGCGCGGCAGGCTGCGGGGATCACGGGGCGGGCTGAAGCAGTCCAGCGCCTCGGGCGTGACCTGCCGGATTTCACGGGCGGCGAGGATATCTTCCGGCTTCCAGCGCGCCAGCGCGGGCAACATGTGGGCGGGATAGCCGTCGAAATGCACATAGACATGCGCCCATTCCTCGGGGCCGATCTGGATGGCGATCTGCGCGCGGGTGCTCATAGTGCTGCCTCAGATCAGCTGCAGGTCGACCAGCACGGCGCTGGCGGCGGCCAGTTGTGCGGTCGGCAAGTCGATCTTGAGGTGCGAGAACAGGTCCGAGCAGTCAGCCCGAACGCCCGCTTCCTTCAGCGCTTCCTCGATGCTGGCGGCGACGCTGTTCAGGCGGCTCCGGTCCAGATGGTCGGGCAGCGTGGCGATGTCGATGCGGATGGTGGTGGTGATCATGGTTTTGATCCTTTCAGCGGGCGGCAGTGGCGGCGGCCAGCATGGCCTTGGCACCGGCGATGCGCCCGGCCTCATAGGCCTCGCTCAAGGCGGCGCGGATCGCCCAGACCGCCACATCATGGAAGTCGAGTCGGTCGCTGTTCTGGGTCTCCAGCGTCTCGATGCTGTGGAAATGCTTGGTCGCGATCTCCAGCAGCAGGGCCTCGCTGGGGGCTTTGATGGGGGTGGGCTTGGCGGTCATGGCGTCGTCTCCGGGGGTGAGTTGCATCGTGTTCCTTGGACCCAGAATCGCTCTGCGCGGGAGTGTAATCAACTGAATAAGATCGTTATTTCTGTTTAGTTCCAATACTTTGAGGTCAATTCAGTCGCCATGGAAGGTATGTCCGAACGCGAGTACTCCGCCCATTCCGGCCTGTCGCGCGGGGCGATCCAGAAGGCCCGAAAAGCCAGTCGGCTGGTGGTTTACAGCGACGGCTCGATCAACGCAGCCGCGTCCGATGTGCGCCGGGCCGACATGACCGACCCGGACCAGCAGCGCCGCAGCACGGGTGGGGACAGCGGCTTCTCCGGACCCGCAGACAGCTCGTCCTACCTGAAGGCCCGCACCGCGCTGACCGTCTACCAGGCGCAGGACAAGCAGCTTGGCATCCAGAAAAAGAAAGGCACGCTGGTCGACCGCGCCCGGGCGGAGGCGCTGGTGTTTCGCCTCGCGCGACAGGAACGCGACACATGGGTGACCTGGCCTGCCCGGGTAGCGGCATTGATGGCGGCCGAGGTCGCCTTAGGGGTGGAAAAACAGACCGGTGTGCCAGTGATCATCGAGGCCGCGATCCTGCAGAGGGTATTGGAAGCCCATGTCAGACAGCACCTCGACGCCCTCGCCGATCTCAGGGTCTCGCTTGGATGATGACAATGATGATCTGACCAGCGACGACCTGACCGCCGATCTCGACCTCGGCTTTGACGGGGCTGAGGACATCCTGCGCAGCTGGCGCAAGGGGATGCGTCCCGACCCAGACCTAACGGTGTCGGAATGGGCGGATCAACACCGCTGGCTGTCGTCGCGTGGCGCGGCCGAGCCGGGGCGATATCGCACGGCGCGTGCTCCCTATCTGCGCGAGATCATGGATGCGCTGTCACCCCGCCACCCGGCGCAGCGCATCAGCTTCATGAAGGCTGCACAGGTCGGCGCGACCGAGGCTGGCAACAACTGGATCGGCTTTGTCATCCATCACGCGCCGGGGCCGATGTTGGCGGTGCTGCCGACGCTGGAACTAGCCAAGCGCACCTCGCGCGGGCGGTTGGACCCGTTGATTTCTGAGTCCCCGGCCCTGCGCGAACGGGTCAACCCCGCACGATCACGGGATGCAGGCAACTCGATGCTGTCGAAGGAGTTTCCGGGCGGCATCCTGGTGCTGACGGGTGCCAACAGCGCAACTGGCCTGCGTTCCATGCCCGCGCGCTATATCTTTCTCGATGAGGTCGATGCCTATCCACCTTCCGCCGACGAGGAGGGTGATCCCGTCACGCTGGCCGAGGCGCGGACCACCACCTTTTCGCACCGGCGCAAGGTGTTCATCGTCTCGACCCCGACAATCCGGGGTCTGAGCCGGATCGAACGGGAGTTTGAGGCCAGCGATAAGCGCCGGTATTTCGTGCCCTGCCCGCACTGCGGGGCGATGCAATGGCTGCAGTTTGAACGCCTGCGCTGGGACAAGGGGCGGCCCGACACTGCAGCCTATCATTGCGAGGCCTGCGAAAAGCCCATCGCCGAGCACCACAAGACCGCAATGCTGGAGAACGGGGAATGGCGGGCAACGGCTGTGTCTGCCGATCCGCATTCCATCGGCTTCCACATCTCGGCGCTTTACTCGCCGCTGGGCTGGAAAAGCTGGCAGCAGATCGCCCGCGAATGGTTGGCGGCCCAAGGCTCGGAGGAAATGCTGCGCGCCGCGCGCAACACCCTGCTGGGCGAAACTTGGGTCGAGAGCGGCGATGCGCCGGAATGGCAGCGGCTGGCGGAACGCCGCGAAGCCTATGGCGGCGTGCAGATCCCCGTCGGTGGTCTGTTTCTGACCGCTGGCGTCGATGTGCAGAAGGATCGTATCGAGGTCGACGTCTGGGCCTGGGGTCGGGGCCTGGAGTCCTGGCTGGTCGATCACATCGTCATCGCCGGTGGCCCGGACGACCCCGCCTGCTGGGACAAGCTCACTGCCCTGTTGGGGCGGACATGGGCCTGCGCCAATGGCGCGGTGATGGTGATCGGCAAAATGGCCATCGACACCGGCTATGAAGCCCCGGCGGTTTACGCGTGGGCGCGGAAGCAGGGCTTTGACCAGGTCGCGCCAATCAAGGGCCTCGAAGGCTTCAACCGCGCCACGCCGGTGTCGGGCCCGACCTTTGTCGATGCGACCATCGGCGGCAAGCGTCTGCGACGCGGGGCGCGGCTCTGGTCTGTGGCCACCGCGACCTTCAAGACCGAAACCTATCGCTTCCTGCGGCTGGAACGGCCGAGCGACGAGGACCGGGCGCTGGGCGTGATGGACGCCCCCGGTACCGTGCATCTGCCCAACTGGATCGACACTGAATGGCTGAAGCAGCTGGTGGCCGAACAACTGGTCACCGTGCGCAACAAGCGCGGTTATGCCCACCCCGAATGGCAGAAAATGCGGGAGCGCAACGAGGCGCTCGACATCCGCGTCTATGCCCGGGCGGCCGCGTGGATCATGGGCGCCGACCGCTGGGACGAGGCAACCTGGCGGCGGCTTGAGTTGCTGGCAGGCGTGAAAGCTCGCCTCGCTCCACAACCGGCAACGCCAATCGAACCGACAGCACCCGCCCCGCCCAAGGCCGGAACACCGACCACGCCACGGCGGAAACGCCGGGCTTACACACCGAACTTCATGAGGGATTGAGATGGATCTGGAACGGATGCGTGCACTTTTGGCCGCGCTGCAGGAGGCCCGTTACGCGGGCGTCCGCTCGGTCAGCTATGACGGCAAATCGATCAACTATGGGTCGGACGCCGAACTGGCGAACGCGATCAGTGACATCGAAACCCGCATTGCCACGGCCACGACCGGCACCCCGCGCCGTCGGCGCTGGGGCACCGTCGCCTCGAAGGGTCTGTGATCCATGGCTTTCGAGGCCTTTCGCCAGCGCATCGGCAGCATCATCGGCGGGTTTGACGCGGCCCAGGCCCATCGTCGCCTGCGCGGATTTCGCGCCAGCCGCGCGCATGTGAACACGCTGATCGCCGCCTCGGGCGACACGATCACCGCCCGCGCCCGCTGGCTGGTCCGCAACAACGGCTATGCTGCGAACGCCGTGGAATCTTTCGCCAGCAATGTGGTGGGCGATGGCATCAAACCCTCGTCGACCATCACCGATGCCGCCAAGAAGGAAGAGTTGCAGGCGCTGTGGCTTGCCTGGACCGATGATGCCGACGCTGAAGGGTTGACGGATTTCTACGGCTTGCAGCGTCGGGCCGCGCGCGAGGTGTTTCTGTCTGGCGAGGTGTTCATCCGCATCCGGCCGCGCCGGGCCGAGGACGGTCTGACCGTTCCACTGCAATTGCAGATGCTGCCTGCCGAAATGCTGCCGCTCGACATGAACCGCACCCTGCCCGGCGCAGGGCTGATCAGGCAGGGGATCGAATTCGATGGCATCGGTCGCCGCGTGGCCTATCACTTCCTGCGCCGCCACCCCGGTGATCTGACCGATCCCGGCCTCGCGGGCGAAACCGTCCGCGTCCCTGCCGCCGACGTCATCCATGTCCTCGACCCGGTCGAGGCAGGGCAGTTGCGCGGCGTGTCGCGGTTCGCGGCCGCGGTCGTGAAACTGTTCACGCTGGACCTCTATGACGATGCCGAACTGGAGCGGAAGAAGATCGCGGCAATGTTCGCGATGTTCATCACCTCGCCCGCCCCCGAAACACCGCTGGAACCGACCGAGGAGGATCTGGAGGTCGAACCCGGCCAGGTGGTGCGGCTCGATCCCGGAGAGGATGTGTCCACCCCGGCCACCCCAGACTCGGGTGGCACCTATGAGCCGTTCCAATACCGGACCCTGCTGCAGATCGCGGCCGCGCTGGGCGTGCCCTATGGCTATCTGACCGGCGACACAGCGAAGGGTAACTTCTCGAACACGCGGATTTCCCTGATCGAATTCCGCCGTCGCATCTCCGCCTGGCAGCATGGCGTGCTGGTCTATCAGCTCTGCCGCGCCGTCTGGGTGCGCTGGATGGACACCGCTGTGTTGTCGGGCGCGCTCGACCTGCCCGGCTATGACAGCCAGCGGCGGCAATATCAGGCCTGTGCCTGGTTGCCGACCAAATGGGACTGGATCGACCCGATGAAGGATGCCTCGGCCGAGATCCTGCAGATCGAAGCGGGCCTGAAATCTCGAACGCAAGCCTTGGCCGAGCGCGGCTACGACGCCGAACAGGTCGACCGCGAAATCGCCGCCGAGCGGAAACGCGAACGGGATATGGGCCTCGACTTCCGGCGTCCGGGATCCCCGGCGCAAGGGCCGGGTGCGGTTACCGGCAATGATGATGACAGCGACGGCGAAGACCAGCGCGACGGCACTGATGCAGAGGGTACGGGCGACGAAACCGCGAAACCCGCCACAAAGGAAGGCGCATGATGCATCACGCCCAGATCGCCCAGCGCGCTTTCAACACGCCGTTGATGGTGGACCCGGCCAAGGCGCTGGCATTCCTTTCCGGTCTTGGCCCACGCATCACCGGGCAGGAGATCACCATCCAGGGGCTGGAGGTGGAAGCCACTGACCAGACCGCCGCAGCCCTCCCTTCCCGCGTCTCGCTGTTCGGCAACGATCTCGCCCAGCGCCACCAGCGCAATGGCACCCAGCCCTTCGCGATGATTGACGGCATCGCGGTGATCGAAATCGCGGGCACACTTGTGCACCGTGGCGCGTGGATCGGGCAGTCCTCCGGCCTGACCTCCTATGAGGGGATCGCGGCCCAGCTGCAGGCGGCGCTAGTCGATCCCGGCGTTCGCGGCATTGCGCTCGACATCGACAGCTTCGGTGGTGAGGTCGCAGGGGCCTTCGATCTGGCGGATCGCATCCGTGCCGCCCGGGCGCAGAAACCGGTCCATGCCTTTGTCGCCGAACACGCCCTGTCGGCTGGCTACGTCCTGGCATCCCAGGCCGACCGGATCATCCTGCCCCGCACCGGCGCTGTCGGCAGCATCGGTGTCGTGGCGCTGCACACGGACATGAGCGGGGCCCTCGACCAGAAGGGCATCGCCGTCACCCTGATCCACGCGGGCGCGCACAAGATCGATGCGAACCCGTATCAGCCGCTCCCTGAAGCGGTGCACGACCAGATGCAGCGCGAGTTGGAAGTGGTGCGCTTCCTCTTTGCCGAAACCGTCGCGGCCGGTCGCGGAGATCGGCTGACACAGGCCGCAGCACTGGCCACCGAAGCCACCGTGTTCCGCGGGGCCGATGCCATTGCCGCCGGTCTTGCCGACGATCTGGCCGATCCCGTCACCGCCTTCCGCTCCTTCGCCGCCGCACCTCGCGGCACCACTTCCCCCAGCAGAAAGGGTCCACATATGACCACCACGCCCACAGAAACCCCGACCCCGGCACCAGTTGCCGCTCCTCCTGCGGCAATGCCTGCCGTCGCAGTCGCACCCGCCACGCCCGAACCGCCGGTGAACGCGGCAGCGCCCGTCACCACCACCATGACCGCCGACGCCGTGCGCGCCGAGGCGGCCGAGGTTGCTCAAGTTTGCGCGCAGGCCGCCCGGCTCGGCGTGACCATCGACGCGGCCGACGCGGTCACCAAGGGGCTGAAGCCCGAAGCCCTGCGCGCCCGCGTGCTGGCAGATCTCGCCGCCCGCAGCGATGCCGCTGGCATCATCGCCACCGCCCCGGCTGCCGCTGCGAAGGAAAGCCCCATTGTGGCCGCTGCCAAGAAAACCGCGACAGACGCCAAGCGCTGAGCCAGCGCCTCTTCCCCATCCCCCAAACCATGGAGACTGACCAATGCCCGTCCTGACGGAACCGCCCAGCATGGGCGATGTCCTCAAATATGAGGTCAACCCGAACTACACCCGCGAGGTGGTCACCCTGCTGATCGGCACGTCCTATCCCTCCGGTGCCGTCCTTGGCCGAATCACGGCCAGCGGCAAATACACCCTGTCGGCCGCAACCGGGGCTGATGGCGCGCAGGTCGCCGTCGCGGTCCTTCTGTATCCGGTGAATGCCACGTTGGCCGACGCCACCGGTATCGTCGTCGCTCGTGGCCCCTCCATCGTGTCGCGCGCAGGCCTTGCCTACGAGGGCACTGTCAACGACGCGGCCAAGATCACCGCCAAGATCGCGCAGCTTGCCGCCGTCGGCATCATCGCCCGCGACGGCGTCTGACGCACGACCGCTGACATTTGGCGTCGCCACACCTTCTCCAACACCCCCGGAGCACCTCATGACCCTTGTCCGCAATCCCTTTGATGCTGGCGGTTACTCGCTGGCCGAGATGACGCAGGCCATCAACATCCTGCCCAACCTCTACACCCGCCTTGGCCAGATCGGCCTGTTCCGCTTTGAAGGCGTCACCCAGCGGTCGGTCATCATCGAGCAATACGAGGGCGTGCTGAACCTGCTGCCTTCGGTGCCGCTGGGCGGCCCCTCCACCGTCGGCACCCGCGAGGGGCGCTCGATGCGCAGCTTCGCCCTGCCGTGGATCCCGCATGACGATGTCATCCTGCCGAACGACATTCAGGGCCAGCCCGCGCTGGGCGTCTTCGATGGGGCCGACCCGCTGGTCGAGGTGATGAACCGCAAGCTGCAGCTGATGCGCCGCAAGCATGCCCAGACCCGCGAATACATGGAGATGAACGCCCTGCGCGGCATCCTGAAGGACGGCGCGGGCACCACCCTCTACAACTACTTTACCGAATTCGGGCTGGCGCAAATCTCGGTAGACTTCCTGTTGGGCACTCCAGGCACCCTCGTCCAAAGCAAGGTCCGCGAGGTTTTGCGGGCAATCGAAGACAACCTCCTCGGCGAAAGCATGACTGACGTGCATGCACTCGTCAGCCGGGAATTCTTCGACAAGCTGATCGCGCATCCGAAGACCGAGGAGGCCTACAAGTTCTACGCCGCCACCGGCGCGCAGCCCCTGCGTCAGGATGTGCGGCGCAACTTCCCCTTCGCGGGCATCGTGTTCGAGGAATACTCGGGCGCCGTCACCCTCTCGACCAAGGCGACCGAACGGCTGGTTCCGGCGAACGAAGGCATCGCCTTTCCCTTGGGCACGATGGACACGTTCACCACCTATGGCGGCCCGGCCAACCTGCTGGAGGCAGCGAACACCATGGGCCTGCCGCTCTACGCCCGTCAGCACCTCGACGAAAAGGGCCGCTGGATCGACCTGATGACGGAAGCCTCGATACTGCCCGTCAACAAGCGGCCGCGCATCGCGATCCGCATCAACACCTCGAACTGACCGGCCATGAACGTCTTCGCCACTGCCATGGACCGGATCTATGCAAACCCGTCCATGGCGGCGGCGGCTGTCTGGATCTCCACCACCACGTCGGAGGAACGCCCGATCCGCGTGATCCGCCGCGCCCTGGACCGCATCACCGAATTCGGCGCTGGGCGGTTTGTCAGCGACACCATGATGGTGGATGTGCGCGTGTCCGACTTGCCGGAACCGAGAACGGGCGATCTGATCGTGATCGGCACCGACAGCTTCACCATTCAGGGGGAGCCGGTGCGCGACCGTGAGCGCCTGATCTGGGCGCTGGACCTGCGGCCATCATGAAGCTCAAGATTGCGTTCGACCCTGACCTCGTCGCGCTGATGAAAGCGGAGATTGCCGCCGGGGAGAAGGCAGTATCCACCGCCATGCGCGAGGCAGGCACCTCCCTGAAAACTGCTTGGCGCGGCCAGATCACCGGCGCGGGCCTCGGTACCCGACTGGGCAACAGCATCCGCTTGGCCAGCTTCCCTAAATCCGGCGACAGCCTGAACGCGGCGGCGCTGGTCTGGTCCAACGCGCCGGTGATCATCGGCGCGCATGACACGGGCCCGCTGATCCGGTCAAAGGATGGGTTCTGGCTGGCCATCCCCACACCGGCGGCAGGGAAGAGCACGAAAGGCGGCCGGATCACTCCCGGCGAATGGGAACGCCGCACCGGCCTGCGCCTGCGGTTCATCTATCGCCGCCGGGGGCCGAGCCTGCTGGTGGCGGAGGGTCGTCTGAACTCGAAGGGTCGGGCAGTGGCATCAAGGTCCAAGACCGGACGCGGCGTGGCGACCGTGCCGATCTTCCTGCTGGTGCTGCAGGTAAAACTCCGAAAGCGGCTAGATCTGGCGCGGGATGCAGAGCGAGCGGTGGACGGCGTGCCGGGGCGCATCGTAGCTAGATGGGTGACAAATTCGGACAGGGTCTGATGCTGACTCGGCGATGTTCGCTTGATGGTTGAATTGCGCATCGCTAGCCTGATTCTGGACCGACAATGGAAAAATTCTCAAAATGATGCGCAAGTTCCTCCTTACCCTGACGACGACGGCACTCATCGCATTTCCTGCCGGTGCTGATCCATCGCAGCAAGAGGTCGACACAGCGCGTTCAGAATGCCGCGATGCGTTTCTTGCTCGGGATGCCGAAGCCTATATGGACGCTGCGGCATTAATGATCGCATGGGGCTCCTTGCAGAACGCGGATTGGTCGAGGGAGGTCGAGTTGTGCCTTGCTTTTGCCGAAGCAATTGAAGGCGCCAGTCTGGACACCGCTCGTGAAAGGGCGGCTGGCCTATCCGATGCAGTCGGCCCGACCTCTGCCCCGTCTGCGGAGGCAGCGGCACCACAAGCAGATGCGCCTGCAGCCGATACGCGGCTCGCAGATTATCTTTCCCGTATCGAAGCAGATGGGGCAGACGTGGAAGCGATTGTGCGCGAGATCGCCGCGGACACGACCTTTGCGCCACCTCCAAGTCCTGAACGTGATGCGCTTGAGGCAGCACTCAATGCACACGTTCGACCCATTCCCGCCGCACAAGCCGAACGCAATTTTGTCGCGTATCAAGCCCTGGCCCGGGTAAACGGCGAAAACCAGACCTACGTCGACAAGGGCGCCAGCTACGAACAAGCTATCGAAGCGGAACGTGAGCAGCTACAAAGAACCGCCCGTGCGCTTGAGGGGCGACTGGTGCGCACGACGGCCGAGTTCGACGGTTCCTCTTGGGGACGGCACCCTTCGTCCCCGCGCTTTCAGGATATCCGAAACTACGTGACCCTCTATCTGATCGAATCTGGCTCGGGTCAGAAGACCATGGAGCTGTTCTTCAACTACACATCACGGAGTGGCTGGCTGTTCGTCGAAAGCGCCTCGATCAACATTGACGGGGAAACGACCCGAGTGCCGGTTGGTCAATGGTTTCGCGACAATGACACCGAGATTTGGGAGTTCGCCAGCATGCGAGGCGACGCCGCCGTGGCGCTTGCCCGTAAAATCGCTGACGCGGATCGCGCCGTCATTCGCTTCAATGGGCAGCAATTCTATGATGATTACGTCGTGTCAGACGGGGACAAGCGTGTCATCCGAGAAATGCTGGCAATGTGGGAAGTGATCTCCGCAGAATAAATTGTGATCGCTCTGCGGCGAAGCATCCCAAGGCGAAACTCAAACCAAAGACTTGGCCAGTCACGGCCTTTCAACTGAGAGCTGATGGGCACACGTCAAAGTAGCGTGCGCCCGGCCATTTTGGCATCAATAGTATTGTGAGCCATGCCCACCACCCGCGAACTCGTCCTCGCCGCGCTGCTGGCGCGGCTGCAGCCGCTTGCCGCCCTCACCTTGCGTGACGAGGTGCTTCCCGAACGGATCCCGGCGGCCGGGCTGATCATCCTGCGCGATGGTCAACCGGGCGAACCGGAGGTCACACTGTCGCCCCTGCGCTACTACTTCCAGCACCGCGCCGAGTTGGAGGTCGTCGTCCAGGCTGGCACCGGTCGGGCCAGCGCCTTCGACACCTTGATCGCCGCCATTGGTACGGCGCTGGAAGCCGACCGCACACTCGGCGGCCTCTGTGATTGGGTCGAACCCGAAGCCCCGGCCTCCGTCGATCTGCCAATCGAGGGCGCGGCGGCGCTGAAGGCGGCGGTGATCACCGTCGTGTTGCACTACTCCACCACCGGCCCCCTGGCCTGACACCCCCACCAATAGGAGACTCCCATGGCACGTGCGCAAGGCGCGCGGGCGCAGATGGCGCTTGCGTATGAGACAGTTTACGGCACCCCGCCAGTGAGTGGCTTCCGGCTGATGCCCTTCGCCCGGGCGACGCTTGGCTCGGAGCAGCCGCTGCTGGAATCCGAACTTCTGGGTTATGGCCGCGATCCCCTCGCCCCGATCAAGGACGCTGTCACGGTCGATGGCGAGGTGGTGATCCCGATCGACGTGGAGGCGTTTGGATTTTGGCTGAAGGCGGCGTTCGGTCAGCCCACGGTCGCTGGCACCACGCCGAAGACCCACACATTCCAGTCGGGCAACTGGACTCTGCCCAGCATGGCCGTTGAAGTGGCGATGCCGGAGGTGCCCCGCTTTGCGATGTATTCCGGCTGCGTCCTCGATCAGCTGACCTGGCAGATGCAGCGCTCCGGCCTGCTGACCGCCACCGCTCGGCTCGTAGCCCAAGGGGAAACCATCGCCGCCGCGACAGCCGCTGGCACGCCGACCGCGCTGGGCCTGCAGCGCTTCGGTCACTTCAACGGCACGGTGAAGCGCAACGCAACTGTGTTGGGCAATCTGGTCTCGGCGGAGATAACCTATTCCAACAACCTCGACCGGATCGAAACCATTCGCGGCGATGGCCGGATCGACGGCGCAGACCCGACCATGGCGGCGTTGACCGGGCGGATCGAGGTGCGGTTTTCCGACAGCACGCTGGTCACACAAGCCATTGATGGCACGCCCTGCGAGCTGGAGTTCAACTACAGCCTCGGGGCCAATGCGAGCTTCACCTTCACCGCGCACGCGGTCTATCTGCCGATCCCGCGCATTGAAATCGCGGGGCCGCAGGGGGTGCAGGCAACCTTTGACTGGCAGGCCGCAAAAGCCACCAGCCCCGCCCGGATGTGCACGGCCGTCCTCGTCAACACTGTTGCGGCATATTGAATTGGGCACAAAGGATCATCCGCGCAGTGGAGACGGACGCGAAATGGCGGTATCCCTTTCAACGATTCCCCGAGGAAAGGTTCCGAACATGACACCCGCCGAAATCATGGCTGCACTGGAGGCCAGTGGCCCCCTGCCGCGCGAAGCACTGGAAGCAGCGGGGCAATCGCGCGACGAGATGGTGCCGGTCTTTCTGGACTACATCGGCAGGTTGCAGTCCGCAGAAATCAACGATCTCGAGGGCATGGACGCCTTCGTCTTCATGTTCTTCCTGCTGGCCGAATGGCGAGAGCCGCGGGCCTATCGCCCGCTGGCCAACCTGGTGCGGCGCGATCCGGAGTTTCTGGATGCATTGCTGGGGGATTCGATCACCGAAGCCTCGGCGCGTGTCATGGCGGGGGTGTTTGACGGCGATCTGCAGCCGCTGTTCGACATCCTGTTGGACGATGCCGCCGATGGATTCCTGCGGGGCGAGATGTTTGACACGCTGGCCATCGTTGCCTTGGAAAACCCTGATCTGCGGCCCGGGATCACGCAGTTCCTGATCGACTTCTTCGACCTGACCGGAACTGTAACGGGCGAAGAGGTCTGGTGGGCATGGGCGGAATGCATCGCGGCCCTTGGCCTAGCAAACATGGACACGGCGGTGGGCGCGGTGTTCGACAGCGGCCTGATAACTCCCGATCACAGCCGTCTCGAGGATTTCACCGAGCGCCTTCAGGCGACGGTGGCTGCCGGTCGGCCCGATTGGTTCACCGGTATCTCCAGCAACACGCTGATCACCGACACCATCGCAGAACTTGAGCCATGGTACTGCTTCTCGCCGGAGTATCTGGCCAAGAAGGCGGCAGGGCGCCTGAACGTCCTGTCGTCCCTGATGCCCCGCAGCGGTGATCCGTTCAACGGCGTCTTCACCGGCAAGACCGGGCGAAATGATCCCTGCCCCTGCGGCAGCGGCAAGAAGTTCAAGAAGTGCTGCCTCCAATGACCTGAACAACACGCCCCTTCCACGGACCAACCTCCCCAGCGACGTGCCTCGGCACGTCGCTTTTGTTTTGAGAAAGGACCAACGATGATCCGACTGAACCTGACCGCCACGCCGCAGTGGCTGGACCTCGCCCCCGGCCTGCGCCTGCTGGTCGGCCCGCTGACCACCGCCCTGATGGTTTCAGCCCGGGCTGATCCGGCCATCGAGGCCCTGCCTGAAGGTGCCACTCAGGAAGAACTGGCGCTCGCCATGGCGAAGGCAGTGGCCCGACGCGCCGTACTTGATTGGGAAGGTGTCGGCGACGATGCAGGCAATATCGTGCCCGTCAGCCCAGACGGCATCGACGCCCTTTTGGAAATCTGGCCGGTTTT
Source organism: Rhodobacterales bacterium (assembly GCA_031378845.1). GTDB lineage: Bacteria > Pseudomonadota > Alphaproteobacteria > Rhodobacterales > Rhodobacteraceae > JAJNPS01. The sequence goes on along the minus strand of JANNES010000002.1, from coordinate 16,346 downwards.
TGAAGCCTTCCAGACCAAATACGTCGCGCGGGGCCTGATCCTGGACGCGGAAAAAAACGTCTCCGCGCCCTCGCCGACTGGTCCTTCGGCGGGGGCGACCGATACTGCGCCGCGTGCCAAGGTACCTGCCCCGACTGCCCTGCGAGACTGAGCCGGCCGCAAACGCCGGAAGGCTGGCAGGTCTGGGATCTGGTCGGCCGCCTCGGCGGGCAGCTGCGCGTCATCCCCGGCGCCGTGCTGGGCTGGGACATGGGCGCTGCCTTGGCGATGGCGCGTGCCCTCGGGATCGACACCCTGATCACCGCCGAACTGCTACCCGAGATCGAGGCGGTGATGGTGCGCAAGCTGAACGAACAGATGGAAGGAGGCCGCGATGGCTGAAAAAAGGGTTAGCGTCCGCCTCGTGGCGGAGGGCGGCCGCCAGGTGCGCGCCGAGCTGGAAGGCATCGGCGATGCGGGCGCACGGGGGTTCGGCCGCCTCTCGACCGAGATGGAGCTGGCCAACACCCGGCTCGCCAGCTTTGCCCGCAAGGCCGGGATTGCGCTGGCGGCCGTGACGGTTGCGGCGGCCGCTGCTGGCGTGGCGATGGTCCGATCCGGATTGCAAACCATCGGCGCACAGGCTGATATGGCAGCGTCGCTCCGGACCACCGTCGAAAGCCTGCAGGTGCTGACATGGGCTGGAGAACTGGCCGGTGTCTCGATGGGAGAGATCGAGCAGGCCACGAAGAAGCTGACCACGCGGTTGTCGGAAGCAGCTGCCGGTTCAGGATCAGCCGTTGGCGCGCTGGAGCGGCTGAACCTGACGGCGGCCCAATTGCAGGCGCTCCCGCTGGACCAGCGCATCGTCGCCATTCAGGAAGCGTTGAACCGGTTTGTTCCGGAAGCGGAACGGGCTGCCGTTGCGTCTGACCTTTTCGGTGACAAGGCGGCGCTGGCCTTCCTGCGCATCGATCCGGCCACCTTGCGCGAAGCGGCGCAGGATGTGCGCGACTTCGGCGTGGCAGTGAGCGCGGCGGACGCCGCCCAGATCGAGCGCACGGGTGATGCCATTGCCAAGCTCAGCCTGATCTGGCTCGGGCTGACCAACCGGTTGACAGCTGCTGTCGCGCCTGCGCTGCAAACCATCGCTAACACGTTGGCCGACATGGCGCGCAGCACCGGCCCGATCGGCATCGCGATCAACGCCCTCTTCGACAACATCGGTCGCTTGACCACCTACGCTGCCACCTTTGCCACGCTGATGGCCGGGCGCTGGGTGGCGGGGCTGGCAGCGGCGGCGCTATCGGTGCGCGGTCTTGCCACCGGCCTTGTCATCCTGCGCGGCGCGCTGATCCGCACCGGGATCGGAGCGCTGATCGTCGGCGCTGGCGAGCTGGTTTTCCAGTTCACCCGACTGGTCGCGGGCGCGGGCGGGTTCGGTGCGGCCATTGGCCTTCTGAAGGATCTGGCGCTGGAGGTCTGGGATCGCATCGGCCTCGGGGCCGCGTCTGCCTGGTCGAAGATCGAAGCCAGCTGGGCCGGGCTTCAGGCGACCATTTATGGTGCGATCCAGTCATCCATTGAGGCTGTGACCAGCTTTGGCAATTCGGCGGCGGGGATCTTCAAGGGCGCCTATGATGCGGTGAAAGCGATCTGGGGCCAGTTGCCCGGTGCGATTGGCGATTTCGCGTTCCAGGCGGCGAATGGGTTGATCGGTGGCGTCGAGGCGATGCTGAACGGGGTCGTCACCCGCATCAACAATTTCATCAACGGCTTGAATGCGGCACTCGACCTCTTGCCCGACTGGGCCGTGGGTGAAGGCGGGGTGCGCATAGGCACGCTGGACCCGGTGGCGCTGGGTCGGATCGACAATCCCTTTGCGGGTTCAGCCGCTGCGGCCGGAACCGCTGCCGCCGAAGCCTTCTCGGCGGCGATGGCGCAAACCTACGTGACGGCGCCTGACCTTGGCCTGACCGGGATGGCCGAGGAGGCCACCGCCCGGGCAGATGCCTATCGCGAGGCTTCCGGCATGCTGGCCGATGCTGCCGCCCGTCCGATGCAAAGCTGGCAGGCGCTGAAGGACGCAGTGGCCGGTGCCGGAACCGAAGGCGAGGCTGCACTGGACGGGGCCGCAGACGCCGCCGACCGCTTGGACGAGTCGATGACCGAGGCCGGGCGCGCTGCCGGTGGCGCGGGGGCTGCGGCTGCTGCGGGTGCCGAAGTGGCAAAAACCGGGTGGGAAGCTGCCGTGGCGACCCTTGCCGACTACGCTGCCAAGGCGCGCGACATTGGTGGCGACATCGGCAATGCGCTGGTCTCTGCCTTCACCTCGGCCGAAAACGCCGTGGGCGAGTTCGTGAAAACCGGCAAGCTGGATTTCCGCGACCTGGTCACCTCGATGATCGCGGATCTGGCGAAGCTGGCCGCGCGGCGCTTCATCCTCGGCCCAATCGCCAATGCGCTTTCGGGCGCACTGGGCGGTGCGGGTGGCATCTTCGCCAACATCCTGCACGCAGGCGGCATGGTCGGATCGTCGGGCCCGGGCCGCATGGTCCCGGCGCTGGCCTTCGCCAATGCCCCGCGCATGCACGCGGGCGGCTGGGCCGGGATCAAGCCCGACGAGGTTCCGGCGATCCTGCAGCGTGGCGAACGCGTCCTCTCCCGGCGCGAGGCCGCTGGTTATGGCCAGGGGTCGGCCTCTGCTCCCGCAGTGAATGTCACCATCATGGCCCGCGATGCCGAAAGCTTCCGGCAATCGCGCACGCAGGTCGCGGCCGACATTGCCCGCGCCGTGTCTCTCGGCCGGAGGGGCATGTGATGGCGTTTCACGATGTGCGCTTCCCCGACAATATCAGCCGCGGTGCGCGGGGCGGACCGGAGCGGCGCACGCAAGTGGTCGAAATGGCGAGTGGCGATGAAGAGCGAAACGCCAGCTGGGCCAATTCGCGGCGGCGCTATGATGTGGCCTATGGCATCCGCCGTGCCGACGATCTGGCGGCAGTCGTCGCCTTCTTCGAGGCCCGCAACGGCCGCCTGCACGGGTTTCGCTACAAGGACTGGGCCGATTACAAATCCAGCCTGCCGTCGCAGCCGGTCGCTGCCACCGATCAACCCATCGGCACCGGCAATGGTGCTGTCACCACCTTCGCCCTTCTGAAGCGCTACACCTCCGGAGCGCAAAGCTGGACCCGCGCCATCGCAAAGCCGGTCGCTGGCAACATCCGCATTGCTCTGAACGGCGTCGAGCAGATGTCGGGCTGGAGTGTCGATATCACGACTGGCAGCGTCACTTTCAGCGCCGCCCCGGGCGCGGGCGTCCCGATCACGGCAGGCTTCGAATTCGATGTGCCGGTGCGCTTCGACAGCGACACCCTCGACGTCACCCTCGACTTTGAACGGCTGGGGTCGATCACCTCCATCCCGCTCCTGGAGATCCGCAGATGAAAAACCTCTCTCCTGCGGTGCAGGCCCATCTCGACGATGGCACCACTACTCTGTCCTGGTGCTGGCGAATTTCGCGGGCCGACGGCGTGGCGCTGGGCTTCACAGATCATGATTGCGCGCTGGCGTTCGACGGTACCGATTTTGAGCCGGAGAGCGGGTTCGCCGCCTCCGAAATCCGCGCCGGTTCTGACTTGGCCGTCGATGCGCAGGACGCGACCGGCGTGCTGACCTCGGATCGGATCACCGAAACAGATATCCTCGACGGGCGCTGGGACAATGCGGCGGTGGAGCTGTGGCGGGTCAATTGGGCCGACACCGGCCAGAGGGTGCTCTTGCGCCGAGGTGCGGTTGGGCAAATCCGGCGCGGGCGCATGGCATTTGTGGCCGAGGTGCGGTCGCTGGCACATGTGCTGGGCCAGACGGTTGGGCGGACGTTTCAGGCGGGGTGTGATGCACGCTTGGGCGATGCGCGCTGCGGCATCGATCTGGAAAGCGCCGTCTACAAGGGCACGGGGGTCGTGACAGACCTGTTGCGCGACCGGGCGTTCATGGCCTCGGGCCTCGCCGGATTTGACGCGGGCTGGTTCACCGCTGGCACACTCACCTGGACCAGCGGTGCCAATGCAGGTCGCATCACCGAAGTTCTGTCCCACGGCTTGACCGACGCCATCGCGACACTGACCCTGCTGGAAGCGCCGGTACGCGCCATCGTCGAGGGCGACAGCTTCGTCGCGCGGGCGGGCTGCGACAAGCGCCTCGCCACCTGCAATGCCAAGTTCGCGAACGTCGCCAACTTTCGGGGCTTCCCCAACATCCCGGGCCAGGATGCCGTGCTGCGCTATGCCAGCCAGGACGGCGGCCATGAAGGGAACGTGCTGTGAATTGCGCAGATTCCGCATCGGTCATTGCCATCGCGCGGTCGTGGCTTGGCACGCCCTACCACGATCAGGCCAGCTTGCGCGGCATCGGCTGCGATTGCCTTGGCCTCGCACGCGGCGTCTGGCGCGAGGTGGTGGGCGACGAGCCGTTTCCGATCCCGCCCTACAGCCGGGATTGGGGCGAGACCGGGCCGCGTGAGGTGTTGGCGGACGGGGCACGTGCGATGATGTCGGAAATCAGCCCGACCGACGCCAGCCCCGGCGCTCTGATCCTGTTCCGCATGGCTCCCCGCGCCATCGCCAAGCATGTCGGGATTCTGACTGGCCCCGACCGCTTCATCCATGCCTATGAACGGCTGGGCGTCGTCGAGGAAATCCTGACCCCGACGTGGGCGCGAAAGATCGCCTTCGCCTTCCTGTTCCCGCGCTCCAGCAGCATCTGAGATTTTCATCATGGCAACTTTGGTTCTTGGTGCCGTCGGCTCCGCGATTGGCGGCGCATTTGGCGGGGCCATCCTCGGCTTTTCCGGTGCAGCCATCGGCGGATTCATCGGCTCGACCATCGGCTCAGTGGTCGACAACTGGATCGTGTCGTCACTGGCCCCGGCCCAACGCATCGAAGGCGCGCGGCTGGACAGCTTGCGTATCACGGCCTCGACCGAAGGCGCGGTGATCCCACGCCTGTTCGGTCGGATGCGGATCGGCGGCAACATCATCTGGGCCACCGATTTTCGCGAAGAGATCAACACGACGCGTCAGGGCGGCGGCAAGGGCAGCGGGCCGAAGGTCACGACCACAGAATACCTCTACTATGCCAGCCTCGCCGTGGCTCTGTGCGAGGGCGAGATCACCGGCATCGGTCGCGTCTGGGCCGATGGCAAGGCGATGGACATGACCGGCGTGACCTGGCGTTGGTATCCCGGCAACGAGGCGCAAAGCCCGGACCCGTTCATTTCGGCCAGGATGGGTGCTGCCAGGACACCCGCCTATCGCGGCACCGCCTATGTGGTGTTCGAGGAACTGGACCTCAGCCCGTTCGGCAATCGACTGCCCCAGATCAGCTTCGAGGTGTTCCGGCCGCTGGCGGATGCCGATACCGCCGAGGGGCTGGTCAAAGCCGTGACGATGATCCCGGCTTCGGGCGAATTCAGCTACGCGACGGCCCCGGTCAAAAAAACCGCCGGTTCCGGCAGGGCGACTGTGGCCGAGAACCTCAATGCCATTTCTGACACCGCCGACATTGTTGTGGCGCTGGACCGGCTGCAATCCCTGGCCCCGGCGGTGGAAAGCGTCAGCCTGGTGGTCGCCTGGTTCGGCGATGACCTGCGCGCCGGGAACTGCAAGGTCCGTCCCGGCGTCGAGGTCTCATCCAAGACCACCACGCCGTCAGCGTGGTCGGTGAATGGCGTTTCGCGTGCCAGTGCCTTCCTTGTCAGCCGCGATGCAGAAGACCGCCCGGTTTATGGCGGCACGCCTGCGGATTTCGCGGTGGTGCAGGCGATCCAGGAGATGAGGGCGCGCGGGTTGCGGGTCACGTTCTATCCGTTCCTGCTGCTGGACGTGCCACCCGGCAATACCAAGCCGAACCCTTACAGCGCCGATGCCGCTATCTTAGGCCAGCCGACTTTCCCTTGGCGCGGCCGTATCACCTGTTCCCCGGCTGTTGGCTTTGCGGGTTCGGTGGACAAGACCGCGACGGCAGCGACGCAGGTCGCAGCGCTGTTCGGCACTGCCACACCCGCGAACTTCAGCGTGTCTGGCATCAATGTCAGCTGGACCGGCCCGGTTGGCGAATGGTCCTTGCGCCGGATGATCCTGCACTACGCACACCTCTGCAAAGCAGCCGGGGGCGTGGATGCCTTCCTGATCGGTTCGGAAATGCCCGGTCTGACCACGATCCGCTCGGGTGCCAGCACCTACCCTGCCGTCACGTCCTTCAAGTCTCTTGCGGCAGATGTCCGCGCGATCCTCGGCGCTGGGCCGAAGATCGGCTATGCGGCCGACTGGTCAGAATACTTCGGCCACCACCCTGCAGACGGCTCGGGGGACGTCTTCTTCCACCTCGATCCGCTCTGGTCGGACGCCAACATCAACTTCATCGGCATCGATAACTACGTGCCGCTGTCAGACTGGCGCGACGGCTTCGATCATGCCGATGCGGCGTTGGCCCCGGCGATTTATGATCGCGCATACTTGCAATCCAACATCGCGGGCGGTGAAGGGTTCGACTGGTTCTATGCCCGCGCCCTTGATCGAACCGCGCAAACCCGCACGCCGATCACCGATGGCGCGGCCGCCAAGCCATGGGTGTTCCGCTACAAGGATCTGCGCGCCTGGTGGCAGAACCCACACTTCAATCGACCGGGCGGGGTGGAAAGCGGGACGCAAACAGCTTGGGTGCCGGAGTCCAAGCCGATCTGGTTCACCGAACTGGGTTGCCCGGCGATTGACCGCGGCACCAACCAGCCGAACGTGTTCTTCGACGCGAAATCGTCGGAGAGTTTCACGCCCTACTTCTCGCGCGGCTGGCGCGACGATGCGATCCAGCGCGCCTACCTCGAGGCCAGCTTTCTGTTCTGGGGTGTTGCGGCGAACAACCCGATCTCCTCGGTTTTTGGCGCCCGGATGGTCCATGTCCCCGAATGCGCCGCCTGGACCTGGGATGCGCGGCCCTATCCGTTCTTTCCCGAACTTACCGATGTCTGGACCGATGGCCCGAACTGGCGGCTGGGGCATTGGCTGACCGGGCGGTTGGGTGCGGTGTCCCTCGCTGCCCTCGTCCGTCACCTCTGCCTGCGCGCAGGGATGCCAGAAGCCCTGATCGACGTCTCTGGCCTCTGGGGCGCGGTCGAGGGCTATGTCATCTCCGCTCTGGAAGCCCCGCGTGCGTCGATTTCCACGCTGGCCCGGCATTTCGGCTTCGATGCCGTCGAGAGCGAGGGCCGCATCAAATTCCTGATGCGGGGCCGGATCGCCAGCGCCACAGTCACCCCTGACAACATGGTCGCCCCCGCCTCGGCACAGGGCGACGTGATGGAGCTGACCCGGGCGCAGGAAACCGAGCTGCCGCAGGCGCTGAAATGGCAGGTCGCCCGCGCCGACGAGGATTATGACGCAGCACAGGTCGAGGCGCGCCGCATCACTGTCGACACCACGCGTATCGCTTCGGAAAGCTTCCCGATGGCCATTCCTCCGGAGGAAGCCGAACGTCGCTGCCGTCGCGCGCTGATGGAGGCATGGGTTGGCCGCGAAAGTGCCGCGTTCCGCTTGCCACCTTCTCGCCTCGCGTTGGATCCCTGCGATGTGATCCTGCTCGCCCATGACGGCCGCCTGACCGAAATGCGGCTTGTGTCCATCGCAGACTCAGACCTGCGCAGCGTCGATGCCGTGCGCCAGGACCGCGCAGTCTACGATCTCCCACCCGGCGAGCCACGCCCGGCCACGCTGTCGACACCGACTGTCTTTGGCGCACCCGACATCATGCTGATGGACCTGCCGCAACTGCGCGATGATCAACCTGCGCATCGGCCCATGGTCGCGGCGCATGCCAAGCCGTGGCCCGGCGAGATTGCCGTCTACCGCAGCGCCGCCACAGACGGCTTTGCCCTGCTGACAACCTTTGGCACCCGGGCGCGCATGGGTGTGTTGGCGGCGGGCTTCTTTGCCGGGCCGGTGTCACGCTTCGATCTTGGCAATGCGCTGGTCGTCGATCTCTATTCCGGCACGCTGGAAAGCGTCACGGACATCACCTTGCTCGGTGGGGCGAATGCACTGGCCGTCGAGACTGGTGTTGGGCAATGGGAGATCGTCCAGGCTGGAACAGCCGAGTTGATCGCGCCCGACCGATATCGCCTGACCCGTCTGTTGCGGGGTCAGCGCGGAACGGAAGGCGCCGTGGTCAGCATGGTGCTGACCGGCGCGCGGGTGGTGGTTCTCGACACCGCCATCGCTTCCGTGCCCATCGCCGAGGCCGATCTGGGCCTGCCGTGGAACTGGCGCATCGGCCCGGCCTCGCGCCCGGTCAGCGACGAGACCGTTATCGCCACTACGTTCACACCCGAGGGCGCTGGGCTGCGACCCTTCTCGGTGGCCCATGTCGAACAGCCCTGGCGCTTCGCCCGCAGCCCCGGCGATCTGATCATCCGCTGGACGCGGCGGTCGCGATCTTTGGCCGCCGACACCTGGGGCGCTGGCGATGTGCCCTTGGCCGAGGACAGTGAAGCCTACGAAGTGGAAATCCGTGATGTCAGCACCGTCAAGCGCACGCTGACCACGACAACGACCAGCGCCCTCTACACAGTCATGCAGCAGACCACCGACTGGGGTGCACCCCTCGGGCCCGGCCAATCCCTCGCGATCCGGATCTTCCAGCTCTCGGCCCTGATCGGCCGGGGCGCTCCGCGATCCGTCACGCTCACCTTCTGAAAGCGCACCCATGTCCGACATCACAACCCATCTCCTGCTGCCCTACATCCTGGCATCGCAGGCGCAAAAGCACGTCACCCACAACGAGGCGCTTCGCCTGCTGGATGCGATGGTGCAGCTGTCGGTCCTCGACCGAACCCGCACCGCCCCACCCGCCAGCCCGACCGATGGCGACCGGCACATCGTGGCCTCCAGCGCCACCGGCCTTTGGGCGGGTTGGGATCTGAACGTGGCTTTCTGGATCGATGGGGTCTGGATGCGGTTGGTGCCACGCCCGGGCTGGTTGGCGTGGGTCGCCGCAGAACAAGCCTTTGTCGTCTGGAACGGCACGTCCTGGGATCTGGTCGGCGAACCCGTGGATGTGTCAGATGCCATCTTCAGCCTGGTGAACGACGCCGATCCAACGAAGAAGGCGCTGTTTTCGCTGTCGGGGATCAGCACGGGCACAACCCGGACGTTCACGCTGCCGAACACATCGTCGGAACTGGCAATCCTCGCGGGCACCCAGACCTTCACTGGCAACAAGACCTTCGCCGGCTCCCTGACGGCCTCGGGTGCCGTGTCCATCTCCGGCACGCTGACTGCCTCGGGCACGGTCACGGTTTCGGCAGCGGCGGCATCGATCGGCACGGCCATCACTGCAGCGACTTATGGAATGGGCACCGGGGCCAACCCGACCGGTGTGACCAAGACGCTGAACCTTGGCACCGGCGGCGCTTCGGGATCGAGCACCGTCGTCAACATCGGGTCGGCCACAGCTGGGGCGGGCGGAACCACGGTCGTGAACACGCCAACGGTGACCTTCGCAAATGCCGTTACGCAAGTGGGGATGCCCCAGGCGAACCTGACCACCCAGCTCTTGGGCCTCGGCGGTGCCACTGCGGACAGCTTCAACCGCCTGTCGATGAACACACCAGCTGTCTTGTTGAACAATGCTGGTGCGGGGATCGAGGCGACAGTGAACAAGGCGGCAGCCGGGAATGATGCGGCCTTCGCGTTCAAGACAGGGTTTTCTGCCCGCGCCCTGATCGGTCTTCTCGGCAACGACAATTTCAGCTTCAAGGTCAGCCCGAATGGCTCCAGCTTCTTTGATGCCATCGTGGTGGATCGCACCAATGGCCAAGTCGAACTGCCACAGCCCACCGTGCTGCCAGGGCTGAACGCGGCCCCCACCCCACCGCCCTCGGGTAAGACCTCGGTCTATGCGCGCAACCGCGCCGGGGCACCGTGGATCGATGTCATGCGGCCTTCGGGCCGGGATTTTCCGCTCCAGCCGCATTTCGGGGTGAACAGGATTGCCAACTGGTCGCCGTCGATAACGACGGTGATTACCACGGAGGGTTTGCCGATTACCTCGGTCGGCACCGTCTCGCACCCCACGTTGGCCGCGACGAACCTTGCTGCCAGCATGCGCCGCTGGCGTCTGACCTCCGCCGCGGTGGTAGATTCGGTGGCAGAACAACGCTCAGCAGGTTGGGCCTGCTGGCGTGGTAATGCGGCTGGCCTCGGGGGTTGGACCTTCGTGACACGCCTTTCGCTGACGACCTTGCAAGCCACCGGCATGGGCTTCTTCGGCCTCTACGGTTCCATCGCCGCGCTGGCCGTCAACCTGACGCTGGCTGCAGTGATCAACGCAGTCGGCATCGGCTTCCAGCGCGGCACCCATGCCAACTGGCAGATGGTCACCAATGACGGCACCGGCGCGCCGACCCTGACCGACATGGGCGCGCCCTTTGCCATCGCTACGGGCGGCGTGCTGACCTTGTTCATCGCCGCGCCACCGAATGGCAGTTCCGTGTGGGTCCGGGCAGTCAACGAGGTGACGGGTGCTGTCTTTGAACAGGAGATCACCGCCGACCTGCCCGCCAACACGCAGTTCCTCTCGCCGCGCCTCTACCTCAACAACGGCGCGACTGCCGCCGCTGTCGCCTACGACTGCGCGGGCCTCTATCTCGAAACGGACTATTGAAGGGATCATCATGACCGAGCGCACCACCATCCTGCAGGAGGTCGGTCAGGCCTTCCGCGAAAACGGCCTGACCGCCGCCATCACCGCGCTGGTCGGCGGCAGCCTTGCCATCGCCGCCACCGTAACCCGCAAAGCCTTCACCAATGAGGCGATGCTGGAACGCCTCGACCGCGAACTGCACCTCGAGCGAGAGCGGATCGATAGACAGCGCGCCGAGGACCGCAAGGCCGATGCGGACCGGCTGGAGCGCATTGAGACGGATATCCGTGCCATGCGCGACGTGATGTTCGAAGCCTTCCAGCGCGGCCGTACCGACTGACGATCACTGAGCCACCAGCAACTCTGCCACCCCACCCGCCCTCGAGGCGGTTTTGCATTTCTGGAGAACCACCATGCCAACCACGACCTATGCCCATTTCCGCGACGTGCCTGAAGCTGCCTGGCGCTGGCCCAGCTTTTCCCCGGCCGAGATTGCCTGCCGCGGCACCGGCGCGATCAAGATTAACACCGAAGCCATGGACAAGCTGCAGTCACTGCGCAACCGCCTCGGCAAGCCGCTGATCGTCCGTTCTGGTTATCGCAGCCCCAGCCACAACCGCGCCGTCGGTGGGGCACCGGCATCAAAGCACATGCTGGGCACGGCGTTCGACATCGCCATGTCGAACCACGATCCAGTGGCTTTCGCCGAGGCAGCCCGCGCCGTGGGTTTCCTCGGCTTCGGCACCTATCCCCGCTCGGGCTTTATGCACATAGACCTCGGGCCCGCGCGGTCCTGGGGCGAACCCTTCGCTCCCCGCGCAACGCCCTTCGTGCCGGAACTGGCCCCCGCCCGTGAGGTCTTGGCCGACAGCCGCACGCTGAAGGGTGGCGGGGCAGCTGGCATCGCGACCGTCGGTGCTGCTGGTGTTGAAGTGGCGCAAGATGTACTGGCGGAAACAGAATCCTCCATCCTGCCCCTGGTGCCCTACCTCGACACCCTGCGCTGGGTGTTCATTGCGGTGGCGCTGATTGGCATCGCCGTCGCAATCCACGCGAGGATCGACGACTGGAAGCGGGGCCAGCGCTGATGGGTTGGCTTGCCTCGATCCTCACCAGCGGCCCGGCGCGCAAAGCGCTGGGCCTGCTGCTGGTCGCCCTCACCATCGCCCTGTTCCTGCTGAACCTCCGCCGCGCCGGTGAACGCGCCGGTCGGCTGGCCGAGCGCCTTTCAACATCGGAGAGAACCCATGAAGTCCAACGCCAGATGCTGGACGCAGCCAGCCGCCGCCCCGCTGATCTCGATGCTCTGGCTCAGCGCCTGCGTGACGGTCAGTTCTGACGCACTGGCACCCTGCCCGCCAGTCGTCGATTACAGCGTCGCCGATCAGGCGGGCGCCGCAACCGAGGTTGAAGCCCTGCCAGAAGGGGCGATGGTCGTTCGAATGCTTGGCGACTATGCCGTCCTGCGCGACCAGGCGCGCGCCTGCAGATGAAAACGGGCCGGGCATGTGGTCCGCGGGAAGCGCCAGACGCCTTGCCCGCAGAGCGAAGCTTGGCCCGTTTCACGTATTCACGGTTTCAAGGAGCGGCAGGGATTCGCTGAGCGGGAATGATGTCATGTGCCGCAATGTACTGTCGCGGGTGGAAATGGGAAGAAGTAGGCACCTCGGGGCCTGTTTGCGGGGAGTCACGAACTGTCAGTCACGCGCAGAACGCACTTGCACAGCGATCGGTGCGACTTTCGAAAGCTTCCCAAATCAGCCAGACTGGACTACGGTTCGCTGAAAACGAAAATCGGCAGGGGTCACGCGGTGTCAAATGCAAAACAGATACTGGCGATGCTGAGGAGCCAAGCCGAGGGCGATCAAGAACAGTTTTACTCCATTGCGCTACAGGTTGCTGCGGGAGAAGCGCGTCAGGGCCATCGCGCAACCGCCGAAGAAATTCGCGCTGCCGTCGACGCGGCACGGTCACAACGGGGCGCCAAGTCTTCTGTCCCGATTTCCTTCTCGCGGCCGCGTGGCGATCTTGACAGCCTGTTGGACCTGAGAGAGCCGGGGATCCGGCTTGCGGATGTCGTGCTGAACACCTCCATCAAGGGGCACCTCGATGCTGTTGTCCTTCAGCAGCAGCGTAGAGACTGGCTGAGGGAACATGGCAAGACCCCCAGTCGCCGTCTGCTGTTCGCTGGGCCACCCGGCTCTGGCAAAACAATGACCGCGGAAGCGCTGGCGGGAGAACTGCGATTGCCGCTGTTCGTCATCCGCCTCGAAAGCCTCATCACCCGATTCATGGGCGAAACGGCGGCGAAGTTGCGGCTCGTGTTCGACGAGGCGCAAAAACGCAGAGGGGTTTATTTGTTCGATGAGTTCGATGCAGTCGGCAGCAATAGGTTGGCGACAAACGACGTGGCCGAGATGCGGCGTGTGCTGAACAGCTTCCTTCAGTTCATGGAAGAACCTTCTGCCACTGACAGTTTGCTTGTTGCTGCAACAAACCATCCATCTCTCCTCGACCGCGCCCTGCTGCGGCGCTTCGACGAGGTTTTGCGGTTCGAGATGCCCAGCCCTGAAGAGGTCCGGGCGATCATCAAGACCCACCTTTCGCCGATGAAGTATCCCAAGCTTGTCTGGAAGACGATTGAACTGTCGGCGGATGGGCTCAGCCAAGCAGAGATTGCCCATGCTGCTGGCGAAGCGGTCAAGGAAGCCATTCTTTCAGAACGAAATCAGATTTCTACGGCCGACCTGACCCGCCAACTGCAGAAGCGGCAAGGCATGAAAACGGTATTCACCGAGGAAAAGGGGCACCTTGGCTGAGTACGAGCATCGCCACATTGATCTCAGTGGGCTTGCCGTGGTCCGCGACTATAAATCCCCCGGAAGCAATGCGCGGCAGAGAACACTCCAGCGAATCCGCCAGGAGCACGGCCGCCAGATCTTCGCCGAACTTGGTTCGGCGTTCGATTTGGCAGATCGCGGACGGGATGCCTTGGAACTTCCCGTTGGCGCACTGCCGCCAGATGGCGTCTATCTCGAGGTTGAACTGGCCCCGTCAGTTGGGCCAACGACGCTTGAAAAGAAAACAGAAGGCACTCGCCAAGGCGCTGTGACAATTTCTGCGACTGGCGCACGCCGCATCGCGCTCTTCGTGCCGGATGATAGTCGTGATGTATTTGAAGCGGTCTTCCGAGACTACGCGTTCAAAGAGGTCGAAGCGGGTGCGGCGGCACCGAAAAAATCGCGCGTTGAACCGGTAGAGCATATTCGTACCGCTCGCCTTCAGACCTTCTGGCGAGATGACCCTTCTGCACTGCCGGAAGACCCGCAGGTGGAAATGTGGTGGGCACTTTGGTGCTTCAAAGATCGCCTCCAGCGTGTCGAGGATCTCGCATTTCGGCTCGGGCTGACCATTGGCCACGATGACACACGCCTGCAATTCCCGGAAGTAATTGTCCTGCCCGTCTACGGTCGGCGCGCAGCCATTGAGCTTCTCCTCTTTTCTATGGGAGGCATTGCAGAGATCCGGCGGGCGACCGATACACCCACGGTTTTCACCGACGAACTTTCAGGGATGGCCAACGCTTTTGTTGATGATCTGGCCGAGCGGATTACCTGGCCCGGCCGAGAGGTCCCTGCCGTCTGCTTGCTCGATACGGGCATCAATCGGGGACATCCGCTAATCGAACCCGCCCTGACGCCGAGCGACATGCACGCCGTGGTTTCTTCTTGGGGTGTCGATGACCACAGTGAAATTGGCCATGGATCGGGCATGGCGGGTCTGGCACTGCACGGTGATCTGACGGCACCGTTGGGCGATACATCCCGGCCGACCATGGCGCACCGCCTTGAATCTGTGAAAATACTTCCTCCAGATGGCTTCGAGCCGAACGACCCGTTTTCCTATGGCGCCATCACGACCTCGGCCGCTGCGCTGCCGGAGATTGCGGCTCCAGATCGCGCAAGGGTCTATTGCATGGCTGTCACGAACGAGAACCGGTCGGGCGCAGAACCGACGGGTTGGAGCGCCGCGCTCGATCAGATCAGTTCCGGTGCCGATGCGGTTGAAGAGGGGCCCGACCACATTCGGCGGCTGTTTGTTCAGGCAATCGGCAATATCGAAGATAATTCGCGGGCCGAGGAAATCGCTGATGGCGATGCCTTCCCAGGGGAAGATCCCGCACAGGCTTGGAATGTGCTGACGGTGGGCGGAACCACTCTCAAATCCGACATCGCCGAGCCTGCTTACCGGGATTGGTCTGGGTGGTCGCCGCCAGGAGATCGCAGCCCTTACAGTCGGACCACCGCGCTCTGGCGTTCAAGCCAGTCTCCGATAAAGCCCGAGATCGTTCTGGAGGCTGGGAACCGTGCGCTAAGTCGATCTGGGGCCGAGGCCCTGTCTGGCCTTCCCTCCCTCTCACTGCTGACGACTTCCAAAGCCGCTGGAATTCATCCTGTCACGCCTTTCTGGGCAACGAGTGCCGCAACGGCGCAAGCCGCGAGGATGGCTGCGCGCATCATGGCTGAATATCCGGCATACTGGCCCGAAATGGTCCGCGCGCTGATGGTGCATAGCGCGCGGTGGACACCACACATGCTTGCCGAGTTCGATGGGAGGTCGGCAAAACTTGAGCGGAAAAACTTGGCAAGAAGATACGGTTATGGAGTACCTGACCTTCGTAGAGCGCTGGCATCGGCGAGAGACGATCTTGCCTTGGTCGCGCAACGGCATATCCAGCCTTTCCGGACCGAGAACAGCA
The DNA here is from genome assembly GCA_031378845.1 of Rhodobacterales bacterium. Taxonomy (GTDB): domain Bacteria; phylum Pseudomonadota; class Alphaproteobacteria; order Rhodobacterales; family Rhodobacteraceae; genus JAJNPS01. The sequence continues at coordinate 910 of JANNES010000002.1, read as the reverse complement.
ATGTGCGGTTTGGCGACGCCCACGTTTATCGTCTGCCTTGGCCTCGATCGGTCCTTGAAAGTCTTGGGGATGAACGGATCCGTCTGAAGATTACCCTGTCGTACTTCGTCGAACCAAATCCGAGCTTTGCGAGCTCCATTGACCCGGCCAGGTACCAGTCGTTCGGCTTGCGCTTCGATCTGAAACGGGCACGGGAAACGGACGGGAATTTTCTACGTCGGGTCAATAAAGACGACCGTGCTGAAGACGACCCTCGCCCGATCAACGAAGACAACGACGGCTGGTTTTTTGGGCCGAAGTCGATTTCAGCAGGTTCAATCCATACAGACATCTGGGAGGGAAGTGCGGTCGAACTCGTCGAACGCGACCTGCTTTACGTCTATCCTATCTCTGGTTGGTGGCGGGAACGCAAAGCGCTTGGAAGAGTCGAAAGCAAGGCGCGATATGCGCTTTGTGTGGGAATCGAGACACCCGACGTTGACGTTGATCTGATCACACCGATCGCCATTGAGGCCGCTGCACTTGTGGCGAGTGGCGTCAGTATCGAGGTCTAGTCATCTCGAGAGCCGACGATGGCGGTGTGCCCGCGCTGCTGACGCGGAAACCAAAGCACGGCCGTGACCACAACTATGCGCGCGACTGCCCGAGGATGCTCGCGATTGCGTGCCGGTGCGGTTTTTCTGTTGCGGTGTTGATGTGGCGTTGATGTAGAATGGCGAATGCAAAAATCGCCCCGAAGGGCGCTGCGCAAGTGTTTGATATTACTTATTAATTTGGTTGCGGGGACAGGATTTGAACCTGTGACCTTCAGGTTATGAGCCTGACGAGCTACCGGGCTGCTCCACCCCGCGACGGTTGTGGTGCACGAACGCTTTGGCGAACTTTGTGCGTCTTGTGGTTTTGAGATCGT
>JANNES010000009.1:0-155108 GCA_031378845.1 Rhodobacterales bacterium | reverse complement strand
CGTTCGGGGCTGAAAAAGGTCCACTGGACCTTTTTCGCGGCGTTTAGACGCCGCCGCCCCTCACCCCACATCGCAAACACCGCCGGAACCCCGCCTCCAGCGCCTCGTCCACCCCGGCAAACCACCGCACGTTCCCCCGCAACGGCGTCCGCGCCGGGCAGCCGGGGCGGCAGACGATCCCCGTCGTCACCACACCATAAACGCCAGCGGCGGCCTCGCGCCCCACCAAAGCCGCCCATTCCTCGTCGTTCAATTCCCGGCCCGTTGTCCGTAAATCCATCGCCCAACCCTCCCGTCGATTGCGACCAACCCCGCCGCGATCAGCCCGAACCCCGCCAGATGCTGCGGCCGCAAGTGTTCCCCCAGAAATACCCAGCCCAGCGCCGTGGCCGAAACCGGGATCAGGAACGTCACCAGCAGCAAGTTCGTCGCCCCCGCCGAGGCGAGCAGCCGAAAGTAGATCAGATAAGCCAGCGCCGTCGACAGACCCGCAATTCCGACGACCGCCCCCGCCACCTCTGCCCCCGGCCACCCAAGGTGCCACGGCGCGTCCACCCACAGCCAGACCGGCGCCAGCATGATTGTCGAGGCCATGACCTGCCCGAACGCTGTGGCCAAGGGTGCCACGCCCAAGCGCCGGAACCGCCGCCCCCAAACCCCCGCCAGCGCATAAGACACCGCCGCCGCGAGGCACGCGATCTTGGCCAGACCCGCGCCCGAAAATTCCGCCCCCGCCATCATCACGACAACGCCGGCAAAGCCGAACCCGAGGCCAAGCGCCTTGGCCTTGCTGATCCGCTCATCCGTTGTGGCCAGATGCGCCACGATTACCGTGAACAAAGGCGTCGTGGCGTTCAGAACCGAGGCCAGCCCCCCCGAGATTTGCCCCTGCGCCAAGACGAACAGCGTGAAGGGCACCGCGTTGTTCAAGAACCCCATGACCAACAGCGCAGGCCAGACCGCGCGGGCGGGGTATGCGACGCCAGTCAGCCGCAAGACCAAAGTCAGCATCCCCGCCGCCAGCGCCACCCGCAGCCAGACAATGGTCAGCACTGGCAGGCCACGCAGCGCCACCTCGACGAAAAAGAACGACCCGCCCCACAAAAGGGACAGCACGATCAGCCTGATCCAGTCGTTTCGATGCATGCACCATCCCCGGGTTTATTTCGCGATACCCCATCTCTGCCCCCCGAACGACCCGAAACCTGCGCCAATCATGACGCCCGGCCTCTTGGCAATATCGCCCCCTCGTGCCAAAGACCCCACTGTGATGCAGGAGCCGCGCGATGATCCTCTACCCCGCCATCGACCTCAAAGACGGCCAATGCGTGCGCCTGTTGCGCGGCAAGATGGACGCGGCAACGGTGTTTGGTGATGATCCGGGCGCGCAGGCGGCAGAATTCCAAGCAGCGGGCTGCGCGTGGCTTCATCTGGTGGACCTCAATGGCGCCTTTGCAGGCAAACCGGTCAACGCTTCGGCGGTCGAGGCGATCCTGTCGCGTGTCCGCGTCCCCTGTCAGCTTGGCGGCGGCATCCGCGACATGGCCACGATCGAAGCCTGGCTGACAAAGGGGATCGCCCGCGTGATCCTTGGCACGGTCGCGGTCGAGAACCCCGGTCTGGTCCGCCAGGCCGCGAAAGCCTTCGTCGGACAAATCGCCGTCGGCATCGACGCGCGCAAGGGCAGGGTTGCGACCCAAGGCTGGGCAACCGAAACCACCGTTCAGGCAAGCGACCTTGCCCGCAGTTTCGAAGACGCCGGTGTTGCCGCCCTGATCTATACCGACATCGACCGCGATGGCGCGATGCGCGGCCCGGACATCGCCACGACCGAAGCGCTCGCACGGTCCGTCAGAATCCCGGTCATCGCCTCGGGCGGGGTCTCGTCCATGGCCGACCTTCTTGCCTTGCGCGACACCGGCGTCATTGCGGGCGCTATCTCTGGTCGTGCGCTTTACGACGGGGCCATCGACCTTGCGGCGGCCATCACAGCCCTCGGCGGTTGAATTATGGATCGATCAGATATCCGGGGATGTGGCGCCATCCGCGACCGAAGGGGCAGCGCCCCCCTTTCGCCCCTGCCCACCGCGCGCTAGGCTGACCCATGCTAAAGACCCGGATCATCCCCTGCCTTGATGTCGCCAATGGCCGCGTGGTCAAGGGTGTCAACTTTGTCGATCTGATCGATGCAGGCGACCCGGTCGCCGCTGCGCGCGCCTATGATGCGTCAGGTGCGGATGAGCTGTGTTTCCTCGACATCATGGCAACCGAGGAAAACCGCAGCACCATGTTCGATCTGGTCACCCGCACTGCCGAGGCCTGCTTCATGCCGCTTACGGTGGGGGGGGGCGTGCGGACGCATCGCGACGTACGCGCGCTTTTGCTCGCCGGTGCTGACAAGGTCAGCTTCAACTCCGCCGCCGTCGCCGATCCCGACGTTGTGGCCGAGGCTGCCGATCGGTTCGGATCGCAATGCATCGTGGTTGCGATCGACGCCAAGACCGTCAGCGCCGGTAAATGGGAGATCTTTACGCATGGCGGTCGCCGCGCCACTGGCATTGATGCAGTGGACTTTGCCCGCACCGTCGCCGCCAAAGGTGCCGGTGAGATCTTGCTGACCTCGATGGACCGCGACGGCACAAAATCGGGCTTCAACCTGCCCTTGACGCGCGCTGTCGCCGATGCCGTGACGATCCCCGTCATCGCCTCGGGTGGGGTCGGCACGCTGGATCACCTTGTCGAAGGCGTGACTGAAGGCCATGCCAGCGCCGTGCTTGCCGCCTCGATCTTTCACTTTGGCACGTTTACGATTGGCCAGGCCAAGGCGCATATGGCTGCAGCTGGTATTCCGATGAGGTTGACGTGACCGCAATTGAGCGCCTTGCCGCAACCATCGCGGCCCGCAAGGGCGCTGATCCGGCGACCAGCTGGACGGCCAAACTGTTGGCATCCGGCGCCGAGAAATGCGCCGAGAAGTTTGGCGAAGAGTCGGTGGAGGCGATCATCGAAGCGGTCAAGGGCGACCGTGCCCGCCTGACGGCAGAAGCCGCGGATGTCATCTATCATCTGTTGGTCATGCTGGCTGCGCGCGATGTGGCGCTGGCCGATGTGCTTGCAGAGTTGGAGCGCCGCGAGGGGACGTCGGGCCTCGCTGAAAAAGCCGCGCGCTAAGCCAGAACCTCCGAACGCCTTTGTCTCACAGACCCAAGCGCGGTATCTCGATGGCCGGACAGCGATTCATGACAACCTTCAGTCCAGCCGCCCGCGCCCGCGCCGCCGCTGCGTCGTCCACCACGCCGAGCTGCATCCAGACGACAGATGCCCCTGCCGCGATGGCCTCGTCAACCACGGTGCCTGCCTCTTCGCTGCGACGAAAGATGTCGACCATATCGACCGGACCTGCCTCGGCCAGACTGGCACGCACCGTTTCACCCAACACAGATTGACCCGCCTGACCGGGATTTACCGGGATGACCCGGTAACCGCGCCGCGCAAGAAATGCTGCGACACCGTGGCTCGGGCGATCAGGTTTGGGCGACCAGCCAACCACGGCGATGGTCTTGACCGATGTCAGGATGTCGCGCAGTTCGGTATCGGTCATCTTTGTTCTACTTTTGCCAGTCTGCCAGAATACACGCCAAATGACGCCCGCAGCGCGGAAAGATCAACTGGCCACGACACTTTGCAATCGCCGGGCTGGTGTACAAAAAAGCGCCCGGACCAGAGGGCCGGGCGCCAGTCACGGAACGAGGGACAGTGAAGAGAAGAACGGAATTCCGGTCCGCACTCCTACGATCAGAGCTAGGAATGCGGTCGTCCGTTTGCACCATCCTTCGCGCAATCGTGATCGTACGGTGCGTAGCATCGGCAATATTGCGCCGGGCTTCAGCGATTGCCCAGCGCGGCCGCATAAAGGCCAACCGCTGCGGCATTCGAGACATTGAGCGAGCCAAACTCGCCAAAGGCGGGGATGCGCGCGACAACGTCGCACGTCTCGCGCGTCTTGTCGCGAAGGCCGGGCCCCTCGGCCCCCAGCACCAATCCGACAGCGCGCCCTCCCGCTGTTGCCATCGCCGAGGCCAGATCGACCGTTCCATCGCCGTCCAGACCGATCAGCACAAAGCCCATTGATTTCAATTCGTCCATCGCTTCGGCCAGATTGGTGACGCGCAGGTAAGGTTGCCGTTCAAGGGCGCCGCTGGCGGTTTTGGCAAGCGCACCTGTTTCCGGCGCCGAATGATGGCGTGGGGCGATCACCGCCCGCGCACCGAAAACTTCAGCCGATCGCAGGACCGCACCGACATTGTGCGGATCGGTCACGCGGTCGAGCAAGACGACCAAGGGGCGCCCGGTGCCTTGGACACAGACCTCTGCCAGACTGCCCCAATGCAGCGCACGGACTTCCATTGCGGCGCCCTGATGCACCGAGTCTGGATCTATCGGTGCGGAAAAGCCACGCGGATCCATCACTTCGGGCACAAGGCCAGACTGCGCGACTGCGGCTTCAAGCTTGTCCAGCGCGTTCTTGGTGACAATCAGGCGAAGTTTCTCGCGCGCCGGGTTCATAAGCGCATCCCGCACCGCGTGCAGTCCGAACAACCACACGGTTTCCCGTGCTTCGCCCTTGCGGTTGCGCTCCTTGTCGATCACCCAGTCGGGCTTTCTCGATCCTGGTTTCATGGGCCTGTCTGCATTTGGTTTTCCGGCAAAGACACTGCGCGCGCCAAGCGCCCGGTGGCAAGCCCAATCCGTCGACTGCCCACGCCGCTGCGCAAGCCTTTCGTGCTTGACGCCCCCTGCCCCCTTGGCTATTCCCCGCCCGCAGTGGGCGACGTGCTGCAAGGTGCGGCAGGAGACTGTAACTCTCCCGAGGCGACTCATGCCTGGTTCGATTCCAGGGTCGCCCACCATTTTTTGATTGCTTGATTTGTTTCAATGGCGTTGTGGCGCATGACTGCGATTTTGTCGAGCAAATGGAACCAAAGACTCGTAGCGCGATTGTCCCGTAGTCTTTCGCCCGTGACGTGATGCCCGAATCTTGCGGATGCCGACAGCCCACCGATTTTGCGCAGCCATCTAGCGAGACCGAACTGATCTGCTAGGCTGCGATTGATGTGCGGACGATACAATCTTGCGGGTCTGACGTGGAAAGAGCTGTGGCAGCTTATGTCCGGCGGCACGCCGCCCGAAGGCTGGCAAGACGGCCAAGACGTGCAGGCGATCCCGCAGCGCTACAACACCGCGCCAACGCAGGATGTGCCCATGGTCCGCATCGTGCGACACGAGGATGGCGACATGACCCCGGCAATGGCGCGCTGGGGCCTAATTCCGAGATGGTTCCGCAAACCGCTCCGTGAATGGAAGGCCAGCACGATCAACGCAAGGATCGAGACAGTGGACGAGGCCCCAAGTTACCGCGACGCTTACAAGACAGGCCGCTGTATCGTGCCAATGGCGGGCTATTTCGAATGGTCCACCCTCGCCGATCCAAAACAGCCATATTACATCAAACCGGGCGGCAATGCCCCCGCGCTACTGGTCTGCGCCCTTTGGTCCGAGGCGACATTGCCCGATTTCACCGGCCTGACTTGCGCGATCCTGACCGAGCCTGCGCGCGACGATCTGGCCAGGATCCACGATCGCCAGCCGGTGATCGTAGACGCAGAGGGCGCGCGGGCATGGCTGGCCGGTGTGCCGATAGAGGCAGTTCCGCGCCTACCGAATGCGCAGCTCACGATGCACAAGGTGAGCAAAGCCGTTAACAACTGGCGCACGGAAAACCCCGGCCTGATCGATCCCGAGGATGGCGATTAGACCCAAGCCAAGTACAGTCTCGCTTGCGCATGGCGGGGCGCGGAAAGTCGTACCCAAGCACAGCCGGGCCACAGATCGTGCGCATCGCAATCAAGACCGGCGGACAAGTGGGTCACCTGCCCTCTGATCGTCACGCCGATGAGTCGCCAGAAATCAGTAAGCAAACACCATCGGTGCCGGGAAAATCAGGGGTGGCGCTGCGGCCACGCCGACAGGCCCCGTGGTCTGTCTGACCACGTCCGCGCCAGTGTCGTTAACGTATCTCACAAAAAAGTTATCGCCCGGTGCGTGCAGTTGTGGCAATGTTAAACACATTAACACCACGGGAGACCCAGATGGATCGCCGCACATTCAACCTTGGTCTTGCGACCAGCCTTGGCGCTGGCTTGCTGCCCGCCATCACCCGCGCCGCCCAGCCCTATACCGGACCGAATGTCGTTCTGGTCCGCTTTGGCGGCGGCGTCCGGCGGGCCGAGACAATTGACGAGGCGACCACCTGGGCGCCGTATCTGCGCCAGGTGCTGGCGCCGCGCGGCACGTTCATTCCCGACATGCGCATCGACAAGCTGGAGGGCGTGAACACCAGCCATGCCGAGGGCACGCTGAACTTGCTGACAGGGCGCTACCTTGCCTACCGCGACCTGAGCACGCAAGTACTCGACGACCGGCTGGAACCAACAGAGCCCACGCTTTTCGAATACCTGCGCCGCAGTTTTGATCTGGCATCGCATGAGGCCCTTTTGGTCAATGGCGAGGACCGCCCGCAAGAAGAGTTCTTCACCTTTGGGGCGGGCGACCACTACGGCATCGACTTGCGCTCCGAGATGCTCAGCCTGCATCGTTACAAGCTTTACCGCACCAAGATGGCGCTCGCCGAAGGCGGCCTTGCCGACGAGGCCCGCATGCGGATTGAGGACGAACGCAGCGGACTGCTCAAGGCCGACCCGCGCGGTGCGACGCCAGAGCCGTCGCCGCAGGTCGAGGCGTTCTGGGCGCGCTGGCGGGCCTTCTTTGGCGATGACGGCTTGCGCAATCCGCGTGGCGACAGGCTCTTGACCGAGCTTTCGGTGCGCGCGATGGCCGAGCTTAAGCCTCGGTTCCTGATGGTGAACTATCAAGACCCGGACTACGTGCACTGGGGCAATCCAACCCATTACACCCGTGCCATTGCGATCATCGACGAAGGCTTGCAGCGGCTTGTCTCGACCGCCGATGCCGATCCCTTTTACCGCGACAACACGATTTTCGTGATCACCCCCGATTGCGGGCGTGATGCCAATCCCCTTGCCGACGTGCCGTTCCAGCATCATTTCAACTCGCGCTCCGCGCATGAGACATGGGCCGTCATCTTCGGTCCCGGCATTGCACGCGGCACCGTGGACACATCCGTCGATCAGTCCGCTATCGCGCCCAGCATTGCCGCGATGATGGGCTTTGCCGCCGACCGCGCCGAAGGCCGCGCCATCGAGGGGATGTTTGCATGACCACCGCCATCCGCTATCGCCCGACACGTCTGTCCCGTTTGGGTCGTTTGGCCGCCAACCTTGCCATCGGGACGCTGCTGACGACCCACGCGATCACATCGGTTTTGACTTTGGGATGGCTCACGCGCCGCACGGGCTGGATCACCCGCACCAGGATGGGTGCCGCCGAGGACGCGCCGGGCTGGCTCTTTGGTCCCCGCGAACGTGGCCGCGTTGTCAGAACCCTGGGCGGAATGGCCGCAAACGTTCGTGCCGGCGCGATCACGCTGACAGCCCTTCTGGTCTGGACATTGCCTTTCACCGTCTTTTGGCTCGGCGCCTGGTGGGCGGGCTGGGAGAATTCGTTCAACAAGGGATATGAGCAGGCCTTTGTCGGGCCTTCGGTGTTTCTTCTGGGCATGCTGATTTGTGCGATCGTCCTGCCTGTGGTGCCGGTGATGCTGGCCCATCTCGCGACCGAAGACCGTCTTTCAGCAGCGTTCGAGTTGCGCCGGATTCGCGGTGTCGTCGCCCAGTCCGGCTGGAGGCTTGCCGGGTTAGCGGCGCTGACACTGGTGCTGGCACTGCCATTCTTTGCCGGGCGCAGCGTGATCGCGATGGGCCACGAATTCTTTCCGGGGCTTGAGGATCTGTCGCCCGAAGCCGCGGCCGACCTTCGCGGACAAATTCAGCTTGGTCTGGCCGCCTTGGCCTTTGGCGCGCTTTTTGCTTTGCGCGGCTTGGCCGCGAGGATTTATGCCTATGCAGCGCCGCGCGCGGCAAGCCTTCATCCCGGCCGCTGGGACGGCGCCGTCGCAGCCGAGGCTGCCACACCTGCCCGCCCCCGGACCAAGGTGATGATCACGGCATGGTGCGCGCTGGCGCTCGGCTTTGGTGCGGCCTTGGGTGCATTGGTCCTAATGGGCCAGTTTCTGGATCATGCATGGTGGCGCTGGATCACCCATCCGCTGTTTGCTCTGCCCTGGCCCGGCTGAGGGGGTTGCGAAGGCGCGTGCGGGGTGCGACATCAAGATGCCACCTTCACGGACCCGCGCCCCATGACCGATGCCTCTTTCCGTTTCACCCATGCCATAACCCGCCGCCCTGCCGCCTCGATCACACGCGGCTTGCGGGCAGTGGATACCGGCAGCCCGGATCTTAGCGTGATGCAGGCGCATCATGGCGATTACATCGCGGCACTGCGCGATACCGGCGCGTCTGTCTTGGAACTTCCCGCGCTGGAGGACTACCCGGACTCGGTCTTTGTCGAGGATACCGCGCTTTGCCTGCCCCAAGGTGCCATCATCATGCGCCCCGGCGCGCCCTCACGTCTGGCGGAGGCCGCCGAGATGGCCCCCCATCTGGCCAGCCTTTACGCCGAGATTCTGTCAGTCACCGGCCCCGAAAGCTACATCGAAGGCGGCGATATCCTGGTGACCGAAACCGAGATCCTTGTCGGCCGGTCTGCGCGCACCAATGCCATCGGCATCGCCGAGATGACCAAGCTTGTCGCCCGCTGGGGCCACAAGGTGCGCGAAGTCGCAACCCCACCCGGCGTGCTGCATTTCAAGACCGATTGCTCGCTCTTGGATGGCCAGACCATCCTTGCCACAGAACGCCTTGCTGCCTCGGGCTGTTTTGCGAGCTACCGGGTGATCCACACCGCACCGGGCGAAGAGGCCGCTGCCAACACCATCCGCTTTAACGAACTGGTGCTGGTGCCTGCCGGTTTTCCGGCCACGCGCGACCGGATCACGGCGGCAGGCTACACCATCCGCGAGATCGGCAATTCGGAATGCGCCAAGCTTGATGGCGGCATGTCGTGCCTGTCCTTGCGCTTTTCCGCTCCGGCGGCATGACACCGTTCAACATTCTGGCCATCGTCCAGTCCGGGCGGCTGCAATACGAGGCGCTGCTGCTCGCGGCATCGCTGCGCCACAGCAATCCGGGGATTGCGGGCACCCTCTATCTTGCCGAGCCCCAGCCGGGGCCGAAATGGGACCAAGATCCGCGTGTCACGGATCCTGCGGTCCGCGCGGCGCTCGAACGTCTGGGGGCCACCTTTCTGCAATTCGACGCGAAGGTCTTTGGCAGCAGCTATCCGCAGGGCAACAAGATCGAAGCCTTGGCGGCCCTGCCCGACGCGCCGTTCCTTTTTCTGGATACCGACACGTTGATCACGGGCCCACTGGACAGCATCGGCTTTGATTTCGCGCGGCCCTCGGCCTCCATGCGGCGCGAGGGAACCTGGCCGGTGATCGACTTTTACGGGCCGACCTATGCCGAGATCTGGTCCTCGCTGTATGACCGGTTCGGTCTCGACTACGCGGCGTCGCTCGATCTGTCCCAACCCGCCGAATACTGGCAGCGCCACCTCTATTTCAATGCAGGCTGGTTCTTTCACCAAAGCCCGCAGGCGTTCGGGACGCGGTTTTTGCACTATGCCCAAAGCATCCGCGACAACCCGCCCGACCCCTTGGTGTGCCAAGAGATCTACCCCTGGCTGGACCAGATCGTGCTGCCTCTCGTGATCCAGTCCTTTGGCGGTGGCCGACCGGGGCCGGAACTCGGCGGTCTTGATGGCGCGGTGACCTGCCACTATCGCACGCTTCCCCTGCTCTACGCGCGCGAATCTGATCTTGCGGTCGAGGTGCTGGAGACGGTCGCCACGGAGCAAGCCCTTCGCCGCATCTTGCGCGACTGGCCACAGGTCAAGATGATGGTCTATCAAAACAAGGGGAAAAGGGCGCGCGCCCTCTTTGATCGCGCCCATCTGCCGCACCGCGAACAGATGATCCGCAACGCCCTGAAACGCGAAGGCTTGTGGTTCCGCTAGCCCATCACATCCGCAGCACCGGGATCAGCGACAGCACCAGCAGAACTGCCATTGTCCAGTTGAAAATGCGCAGCCGCACCGGATCATCCAACCATCGGCGAAGCACCTGCCCGGCTGCGGTCCAAGCCGAAATCGACGGCAGGTTCACGGCTGCAAATGCGCCTGCAACAGTCGCGATCGTGGTCAATGACGGCTCCGGCGCATAGGCCGCAATCGCCCCCAGCGCCATTGCCCAGGCCTTCGGATTGACCCATTGAAAGGCCGCCGCCTGCACGAAGGTAAAGGGCTTGCTCGCCGCATTCGCCGTGCCGGGCGCTGCCGCGTGGGCGATCTTCCACGCCAGCCACAGCATGTAGGCCACCGCTGATACCTTTAGCACGATCATCAGCTGCGGTACGGTATGAAACACACCCGACAGGCCAAGACCGACCAGCACGACCATCAAAGCGTGGCCCAGCGAGATGCCCAGCATATGGGGGATCGTTCTTCGCACGCCAAAGTTCACCCCCGAGGCGAGCAGCATCATGTTGTTCGGCCCCGGCGTCACCGAGGTCACAAACGCAAAGCCCAAAAGAGCGAGGAATACATCATATGTCATAGTCGCAATGTTTCACCGGAATTCCTGGAGAATGATTGCAAAGGCGCGCGCTAATGCCCATAGTCTGCAACAAATGATCGCAATTGATACCATAGCCGACCGGATATTGCGCGAACTCTCTCGCGATGGCCGAATATCCAACCTTGATCTGGCAGAGCGCGTGGGACTGTCGCCGTCGGCCTGCCTGCGCCGCGTGCAGGACCTTGAACGCCGCGGCATCATCAAGGGCTACCGCGCTGTCCTTGACGCCGAAAAGCTGGGGATCGGCTTTCTGGCCTATGTCACGGTCGGGCTGAACGACCACACCAAGGCTGGACAAGAAGCATTCGAGCGCGCCGTCGCGCGTGCGCCAGAAGTTCGCGAATGCCACAATATCACCGGCACTGTAGAATACCTGCTGCGGGTCGAAACCGCCGACCTTGCCGCCTACAAACACTGGCATACGGATGTGCTTGGCGTGCTGCCGCAAGTCCGCTCCATCACCACCTTTGTCGTCATGGGCAGTTCCAAGGACGACCGCGCCTGACCCCGCCTTGAACGCCTCAGGCGCGTCGATGTCCGCCGGGCGCGCCAAGTCGTCGCAAGGGGCATGGAGCCGGGGTTCCGCGCGCGCGCCCCGCACCAAAGTGCTACACCGCCGGGACAACAACGCGTGCCCCCTCGCAAGAAAGGGTCAATGTCCCGTGCCCACAGGCAAAACAGTACCGCCGTTCTCTTTCGTGGCTGTCACCACAAGCGCCCCTTCACAGCGCGCAGCCCTTCCCCTAACTTGCCCCCAATCACAATCGGGAGGACCACCAGATGACCCACGGCTTTGACACGGCACAGATCCATGCGGGCACTGCCCCGGATACGGCGACCGGCGCGCGGCAGGTGCCGATCTACCAGACCACGGCTTACGTCTTTCGCGACGCCGACCACGCGGCCAAGCTCTTCAACCTGCAAGAGGTCGGCTACATCTATTCGCGCCTGACCAACCCGACCGTTATGGCGCTGGCCAACCGGATCGCGGCGCTTGAGGGTGGTGCTGGCGCGGTTTGCTGCTCGTCGGGCCATGCCGCGCAGTTGATGGCGCTGTTCCCGCTGATGAATCCCGGGTGCAACATCGTCTCGGCAAACAAACTCTACGGCGGCACGATCCAGCAGTTTTCCAATACCATCCGTAAATTCGGCTGGTCCGCCAAACTCGTCGATTTCGATGACCTTGCCGCGGTCGAGGCCGCGATTGATGAAAACACCCGCGCGATTTTCTGCGAAAGCATCGCCAATCCCGGCGGCTACATCACCGACCTCGACGCGATTGCGAAAATCGCCGACAAGGTCGGCCTGCCGCTGATCGTCGACAACACCTCGGCCAGCCCCTATCTCTGCCGCCCGATCGAGCATGGCGCGACGCTGGTGGTGCATTCGACCACCAAATACCTGACCGGCAACGGCACAGTCACCGGCGGGGCCATCGTGGATTCGGGCAAGTTCGACTGGTCGAAAAGCGGCAAGTTCCCCAGCCTCGCGGCACCAGAACCTGCCTATCATGGCCTGAACTTTCACGCGGCCCTCGGCGCGATGGCCTTCACTTTCCATTCCATTGCCGTGGGCCTGCGCGATCTGGGCATGACGATGAACCCGCAAGGCGCGCATTACACGCTGATGGGGATCGAGACGCTGAGCCTGCGGATGCAGCGTCATGTCGAGAATGCCGAGAAAGTTGCAAAGTGGCTCGAAGCCGACCCCCGTGTCGATGCGGTCACCTATGCGGGCCTGAAATCCTCGCCCTACTATCACCGCGTCGCCAAGATTTGCCCCAAAGGGGCGGGGGCCCTTTTCACCTTTGCCGTCAAGGGCGGCTATGACGCGTGTATCAAGCTGGTCGACAGCCTGAAACTCTTCAGCCATGTCGCCAACCTTGGCGATGCGCGGTCGCTGGTGATCCACTCGGCCTCGACCACCCACCGCCAGCTGACCGAAGCCCAGCAGATTGCTGCGGGCGCAGGCCCGAATGTTGTGCGTTTGTCCATCGGGATCGAGGATGTCGCCGATATCATCGCCGACCTTGATCAGGCGCTGGCCGCAGCAACCGCCTGACGAAAATCAGGCCTGCGGGACACAGCCCCGCAGGCCCGACCTGCCTCACTCAGCCAGCGTCCAAATCATGTTGACCATGATCGTGATCGCCACTTCGCCGCCCGCGACTGGCACCCCGCCGGGAGCAGACGATGCGTCGGCGCGAAACATCGGTGACGGCTCCGTGTAGCCGGTCGATTCCGAAATCGACAGGATCGACCCAAGCTTTACCCCCGCCGCCTCTGCCAAAAGGCCTGCCTTGCGCGCGGCATCCGCGACCGCCAGCTTGCGCGCCTCGTCGTTCAGTGGTTGCGGCTCGGCAATACCAAAGGTCAGCCCGTTCAGCGTATTGGCGCCATCCTTCACGGCGGCATCCAGGACCCCGCCCAAGCTGTCCAACGCGCGCACACGCACATTGACCATGTTCATGGCCGTGTAGCCGTTGATCGTCCCGGCGCCACCGCTCGAATCATAAGACCAGTTCGGGTTCAGCATCAGACCGGTGGTCTGGATGTCCTTGGCCTCGATCCCAGCGGTGGTCAGGTTGGCCATCACCTTGGCCAGTTCTTCGGAATTCTTGGCCATGGCCGCCGCCGCAGTATCGCCGAATGTGGTCACGCCCAGAGAGATCATCGCCATATCGGGGCTGGTGGCGATGCGCCCCTCGCCACTGACACTGATCGTTGCCGGGGATTCGGCAAGCACCGCATCAGCAAACGGCACAGATAAAGTCGTGGCCAAGATGATGGCTTTCAGAATGCGCATGGGATCCTCCATTGGAATGTCGCAACAATTCTTCTCTTGGACGCTGCTCGCAAGGTAATCCTTGGCCCTTTATCTTTCATTCGGCAAAAAGCTGCTGTAGTAGAACGTCTTCGGGCGGGACCGCGTTTCCGCTGATCGTATGGCTGTGCTAGACCCGGAAAATGAAACCGACATTTGCCCTGAACCTCTCGAACGAACGTGTCGGCCTTTTGCATCGAACCGGCCGCGGCTGGTTGCAGGTGGGCGAGGTCGCGTTCGATACACCGGATCTATCCGAAGCTTTGGCCTATCTGCGCCGCACGGCCCTTGGGCTGTCACCGCGCGGTGTGTCAACCAAGCTGGTGATCCCGAACTCGGAAATCCTGTATTGTGATGTCGAAGCCCCCGGGCCGGACGACGAGACACGGCGGACGCAAATCCGCGCCGGGTTGGCCGGTCGGACGCCCTACGCCCCCGACGATCTGGTGTTTGACTGGCGTGGCAAGGGCACGATGGTCAAGGTGGCTGTGGTCGCCCGCGAAACGCTTACCGAGGCCGAGGCTTTTGCGGCGGAGCACCGCTTTGGCCCGGTCTCATTCGTGGCGCTTCCTGATCCGTCCCAGTTCAAGGGCGAACCGTTCTTTGGCGCGACCGAAGCCTCCAAAACCATCCTTACCGAAGGTGACCAGGTAGACCCGGATCGCGACCCGATGACCATTGTCACCCGGGACCTGCCGCTCGCCGACATGCCACTAGCAGTCGAAGAGCGCCCCGCAAAGCGCGCGGAGCGCACCGAAAAGAACAGCCCGGATCCGATTGCGGGTGCGGTGGAAAAGCTCAGATCTGCGGTGACGCCCGAATCCGAACCGGCAAAGACCCACGAGGAACCAGTTCCTGTCCCAGAACAACCATCGGTTTCTGACAGCACTGAGGTTGGGCTCAAGGATGCCATCAGTCTCGCCGATATGGCCGGAACCACGACCCCGCCCGCTGTCGCGCCGACGATCACACCGGATCTTGTGGGACCGGCTTTGGGAAAGGCCGCGTCTGTTTCGAGCCCGGTGATTGACGAAGCGCCCTTTGCCGAGGTTCTGGAGACCGCGCCGGCGGCCGATGCTGGCAAGGTGCAGGCCATTGACGATCTGCCGCCTGCGCCGTCCAAAGCAGCGCAGATGGCCTTTGCCAGCCGCCGTAGCCCCGACGATGCGCCGCTGGACATGGTCACGGACAGCCGCGATCGCAAAGACCGCGCGTTTGGTGACCTTCCGGGCGCGGCGCGCGTCGACCTGGATGCAAAACGGCCGATGCCTCCCCTGCGCACGGATGCGCAAGTGACGGCGCCCTCAATCCCCGGCTCGAAAAAACGCAAATCGGCGCCCTCGACACCGCCACCCGCGGTCGCCGCAGCCGCTGCGGCTCTGGCCAGTTCCGGTGCTTCGTATGGAAAGCCGACCAAGCCGCTGACACGACCCGGTGGAACATTCGGCGCCAAACCACTGCCTCGGCGTGGAAAACCGCGATTCCTCGGGTTGATCCTGACGGGAATACTGCTGATCGGGCTGGCTTTGGTGGCGGCTTGGTCGTCGTATTCGCTGGTCCGCAATGAGACGGCAGACCCCCAGACTGACACCGCGCTTGCGCTGGATTCTGGGGCCGCGACAGTTCCAAGCGTCGACGATGAAATGCTTGCAGATCAACAAGATGCGACAGTACTTTCGCAAAGCACTGGAACGTCTGATGCTGTCGTCGAGGCGGCTCCTGCGGCAGAAAATAGCCCGGACGCGGCGCCAACAGCAATCGCCGATCAAGGCGTCCCAGACCCTGATCCGACGTCCGAAACTGAAGCCATGGCAGACGGCGCCGATGTCTCCAGCACTCAGCCCCCCGTCGAAAACGAAGCCCTGGCAGATGCCCAAGACCCGGCTCAGGCTCAGATCGCGGTTGAAGGCGAAGCCGTCGCCGACAGCGGCGGCCTGATCGACAGCACGCCTGCCGCAGGACCTGCGCCCGTCGCGACCGAAACCGACGTTGCCGACAGCACGGCTCCATTGCCCAAACCTGCCGCAACGGATGTTGCAGCTGTGCCTGCAGCCACCGCCGAACCGAACGGTGCGTCCGACCTGACCGTCGCAGGCTCAGAAGAAAACGCGGGGCCGACGCGCCCGGTGCCGGCAGCCGAAGAAAACGTTGCGTCCGCAGCACCCACGCCCACAGAAGCGGCACCCCCGGTCGCGGTTGCCGTGCCGGATGTGCCGGTCGAGGTTGCCATGGCCCCCGATCTTGGCATCGGCACCGCAGCCGCCGGACCAGAACCGCGCCAGACGGATCTTCCGCCCGACGAGATTTTTCTGGCCACGGCCGATCCTGCGCCGTCCTTTCAAGATGCGCTAAAGCTACCCGATCCGTTGTTTGCGCCAGACCCGGCGCCGGCACCCTCGCCGCCGCCGCCGCCATTTGGCACCGTCTATCAGTTTGACGCCGACGGCCTCATTCGCCCGACAGTGGAGGGGATCCTGTCTCCCGAAGGATATATGCTGTTCGCGGGCGCGCCCCCGGTGACGCCGCCACAACGCAGCGCTGCGGTGCTTGCAGCGGCTACGGCGGCAACGGCGCCCCAAGCGCTGCAAACCGCACCAGAGACCGCAGACCCCACCGCTGCAGCGGCAGCGGCTGCATCGTTGGTCCAGCCGGATGCGCCGCCCCAGATCGCGCCTGCAGACCCCGCGCTGGCCGGGTTCCGCCCACGCCCCAGACCTGACACGCTTGGCGCACCGGCAGCAGCAGAAAGCGCCGATGACGCAAGACTGACGGACGACGAAGCGAGCCGCGTGGCCGTGCTCCGCCCAAGACCACGCCCGAGTGCCGTCAGCAGCAGCGCAGCCACCGCGCGTGTCGACACCGCAGCGGCATCTTTGACCGCACAGGCCAATGCGGCAGTCGAAGCGGCACTCGCAAGCGCCGCGGAAACCGGCAATCTTATGACGCTTGCAGTGTCGCGCCGTCCGGTCGCGCGCCCCCGGGACATGTCGCGGGCGGTCAATGCAGCGGTCGCCGCCGCTGTACGCGCGCCCGAACCCGAGGTCGCCAGCGCCCCGAACGAAGCGCTGCCCGAAGATGACGCCGAACCAGAACCTGCCAGCGCCGCCCCGAGAATTCCGACCAAGACGACTGTCGCCAAACAGGCGACCTTTGCCGATGCGATCAACCTCTCAAAGATCAACCTCATTGGCGTCTATGGCACGCCCTCCAAGCGGTATGCGCTGGTCCGACTGGCCAGCGGGCGCTACAAGAAGGTGTCCGTCGGCGACAGCGTCGATGGCGGTCGCGTTGAGGCGATCACCGCCTCTGAGGTGCGCTATCAGAAAAGCGGACGCCTCGTCTCGCTCAAGATGCCGCGCACCTGACACTGCCGTTCAGGCTGCCGAGATCACGCCGCGATCAATCTGATCCTGCTCGATCGATTCAAACAGCGCCCGGAAATTCCCCTCGCCGAAGCCATCATCGCCCTTGCGCTGAATGAATTCGAAAAAGATCGGGCCGATCACTGTCTTGGAGAAGATCTGCAAGAGAATGCGCGTCTCGCCGCCATCCACCACGCCCTCGCCGTCGATCAAAATACCATGTTTGGCCATCCGGTCGAGCCGCTCGGTGTGACCTGCGACCCGCGTCCGGGACAGTTCGTAATACGACATCGGCGGCTTGGGCATGAATTTCAGCCCCCGCTCGGCGATCTCATCCGTCGCGGCATAAAGATCTGATGCCCCCACCGCGATATGCTGGATCCCCTCGCCGTTATAGCGCTTGAGGTATTCCACGATCTGCCCGGTCTCGCCGCGATCCTCGTTGATCGGGATGCGGATGCGCTGGCAAGGTGAGGTCAGCGCGCGAGAGAAAAGCCCGGTGAACTTGCCCTCGATGTCGAAAAACCGGATCTGGCGAAAGTTGAACAGACGGCTGTAAAAATCGAACCACTGGTCCATGTTGCCCTTGTGGACATTGTGGGTCAGGTGATCGAGGTAGTGGAACCCCACGCCCGCAGGCTTGGGCGCAGATTCCCAGATGAAATCGCCGTCATAAGGGTTCGCATCGCCGTACTGATCGACAAAGTAGATCAGCGACCCACCAATGCCCACAATCGCCGGGACATTCAACGCCTTGTCGTCGCCGTCATAGCTTTCAGCCCCCTTCGCCACCGCATGGGCGTGGGCATGGGCCGCATCGACAACCCGCCATCCCATCGAGGGCGCACAGGGCCCGTGTATCCCGGCAAAGCGCCGGGCATGGCTCGTCGGATCGTCGTTCAGGATGTAGGTGATATCGCCCTGCTGCCACAACTCGATCGCGCGCGTGCAGTGATGCGCGGTGCGCTGGTAACCCATCCTGGCAAAGATGTCGCGCAGCACCTGCGGCTCGGGATGGGCGAATTCGACGAACTCGAACCCGTCCGTGCCAGCCGGGTTTTCAGCCGAGATCACCGACCTCGGGGCCTCATGTGGAAACGGACCCATGGCGCGCCGCCTTTTGCTTCAATTGTTGCAATTGCGTGAGAGGTTACAGCATGCCACACGCTTGTTGCGCGCGTAGAATAAGGTAGATTGATCATCATGCGCGCGTTTCGCGCATGTTTCTCTCATCCCATGCAGGTTCCTTGCAATGCTTGACGCCACCGATTCCCGGCTGCTGTGCGAGATTCAAAAGGACGCCATGATCACCGCCCAGGCGCTGGGCGACATCTTGCACCTGTCGCCAAGCCAGGCCGCCCGCCGTCGCCAGCGGCTGGAAGCCGAGGGCTTTGTCACCGCGTATGTGGCGCGTCTTGACCCTGAACGCATCGGCCTCACGGTGCAGGCTTTCGTTCAGGTGCAGATGGCCACCCACACGCCGGACGCCGCCCGCGCCTTTGGCACCCTGATCGCAGGCTGCCCCGAGGTCATCTCGGCATGGACCCTGACCGGCGAGGCCGACTATTTATTGCATATATGGTGTACCGACCTGCGCGATCTGAACCGGCTGATCCACGAAACACTGTTGCCCCATCCTGCCGTTGCGCGCGTGCAAAGCCAGATCGTGATGAACCAACTCAAAGCCGACGCCGCCCTTCCCGCCTGAACGGAGAGACGATGGAAAGCAGCCTCTTTCTTGCCAGCCTGTATCTTGGTGCCGCGCTTGTGGTGGTGCCTTTGGCCGTGCGCATGGGTCTGGGCTCGGTACTCGGTTATCTGGGCGCTGGCATCATGCTCGGCCCGATCTTCGGCTTTGCGGGTGCAGCAGAGGATTTGCAGCATATGGCTGAAATCGGTGTTGTCATGATGTTGTTCCTGATCGGGCTGGAGCTGGCGCCACGAAGCATCTGGGATATGCGCCACGCTTTGCTGGGCCTTGGCGGCGTGCAGATTGTCGCAACCTGTCTTGCGGTCGCCGCCCTGTTGATGGCCTTGGATCAGCCGTGGCAAACGGCCCTCGTCATCGGCATGGTGGTGTCGCTTTCTTCGACCGCCATCGTGCTTCAGACCCTGACGGAAAAGAACCTGATGCGCAGCCGGGGCGGACGCTCTGCGTTTTCGGTTCTTCTTGCGCAAGACATCGCCGTGGTGCCAATGCTGGCCCTGATCCCGCTTTTGGTCCTGCCCGGTCTTGCTGCGCCGACCGCCGAGCAGTTCGGCATTACGAACCCGGTTGCGACATCCCAAGATGGTGCCGCCGAACCTCTGATCAGCCTCGTGCAATCGCTTCCCGGCTGGGGCGCCACGCTCCTGACACTTGCGATCGTCGCGGCGATCATCCTTGCGGGCCATTTCCTGTCGCGCCCGGTTTTTCGATTTGTCCACGCCTCGCGCCTGCCCGAGATGTCGACCTGCATGTCGCTCTTGATGGTGTTGGGGATCGCGTTTTTGATGATGCTGGTTGGCCTGTCGCCTGCGCTTGGCACCTTTGTCGCGGGCGTCGTTCTGGCCAATTCCGAGTTCCGCCATCAGATCGAGGCTGACCTGCGTCCCTTCAAGGGGCTGCTTTTGGGCCTTTTTTTCATGACGGTCGGCGTCGGCATCGACTTTCGGGCCTTTGCGGCGGCCCCGTTCACCCTTGTCGGGGCGACGCTGGCGCTCATCGCCGTCAAGGCGGCAATCCTCTACGGTCTTGGGTCGGCGGCGGGCCTGCGCGGGCGCGACCGGTGGCTTTTGACGCTCGGCCTTGCCCAGGCAGGCGAGTTCGGGTTCCTGCTTGTCAGCTTTGCCCGCAGCGAGGCCATCCTGCCCGGTGATCTGGGTCAGGCGACGCTGCTGGTCATCAGCCTGTCGATGCTGCTCTCGCCGTTTCTCTTTGTGCTCTATGACCGGCTCAGCATGCGCCATAAGGACCATGACGCGACAGGCCAGCCCGACACGATCGACCACAAGGGCCGCGTGATCATCGCAGGCATCGGTCGCTTCGGGCAGACCGTCAACCGGCTGGTGCGGTCGTCCGGGGTCGAGACCGTGGTGCTCGATTCCGACATCACCATCATCGAGACGATGCGCCGCTTTGGCATCAAGGGCTTTTACGGCGACCCCTCGCGGCCCGAGCTGCTGGCCGCAGCGGGCCTGGCCGACGCCGAGGTGCTGGTTGTCGCTGTTGATGACCGCACCCATGCCTTGTCCATCGTCCGCCACGCCCGCAGTCAGCGCCCTGACCTGCACATCGTGGCGCGCGCCCGCGACCGGGTGCATGTCTATGAACTCTTTCAGGCCGGTGCGAACGACATTGTGCGCGAAACCTTTGACAGCTCGATCCGGGCGGGGCGCTACGTGCTGGAAAACACCGGCTTCACCGAGTACGAGGCGTCGCGGATGTCGCAGACATTCTACAAAGTGGACCGCGCCGCGATGCGCGATCTGGCCGAATTGTGGGAGCCTGGCCAGCCCGTCCACCTGAACGAGGCTTACGTCGCCCGCGCCAAGCAGCTCGACCGCGATCTGGAAACCGCGCTCATCGAAGATCTTGACGAGGTCCGCCCGAAATCCGCAGCTGCCGAGTAGGCACGCGTGCGGCAGGGCACCTTTTTGCTGGCCAAAGTATCCCGGCTGACCCCCTGGCGTCGCAATTGGTTCGAAAAGCCAATGGGCTGGGGGCGGCGCCCCGGCACTCAGCCGTCCGACACCCCCGCCTCGGCAAAGGTCGCCATTCCCGAATGGCACGCGGCCGCCGCCTTGACCACACCCAGCGCCAAAGCTGCCCCGCTCCCTTCACCCAGCCGCAGGCCCAGCGACAACAGGGGCGCCATCCCCATTGCCCCCAACAACCGCGCATGGGCGGCCTCGGCGCTCACATGACCCGCAACGCAATGGTCCAGTGCGCCCGGCTGCGTGCGCGCCAGCACCGCTGCGGCAGCACAGACGATGAACCCGTCCAGCACCACCGGGATCCGCAAGACCCGCGCCCGCGCAATCGCTCCGGTCATCGCGGCAATCTCGCGCCCGCCAAGGGTTTGCAGAACGGCAAGCGGATCGCCCAGCACCGCTTGGTGTTTCGCAAGACCCGCCGCAACCACAGCCGCCTTGCGGTGCAGCCCCGCATCATCAACGCCGGTTCCGCGCCCGACCCAATCGTCGGGCACCCCCCCATGCAAAGCGCAGGCCAGTGCCGCCGCGACCGTCGTATTGGCAATCCCCATCTCGCCCGCGACAAACACGTCGGCGCTTGCATCCACCGCGTCCCAGCCGACACGCAGCGCCGCCACGCATTCCGCTTCGGTCATCGCAGGGCCTTGCGTGAAATCCGCCGTCGGGCGGTCCAGCTCGATCGGATGCACTGTAAGCTTCGCCCCGAATGTCCGCGCCAACTGGTTGATCGCAGCCCCCCCGGCGGCAAAGTTCGCCACCATCTGATGCGTGACTTCCGCCGGAAAGGCCGACACGCCACGCGTCGCAACCCCATGGTTTCCCGCAAAAATCGCAATTTGTGGATGGTCAGCATGGGGCGTCGCCGTCGCTTGCCACCCAGCCAGCCACAGCGCCACCTCTTCCAGCCGCCCCAGCGCACCGGGCGGTTTGGTCAACACCGCATCACGCGCTTTGGCCCCTGCGCGGGCCTTGGCATCCAGATGCGGCAAATCCCTCAGAAGGTCTCGAAATTCGGCAAGGCTCGCAAAGGGCGTCATCATTTCCTCGGATTGCAGTTCCAAGCGTCAGGGGTTACCTCAGGCAAGTCTGGTTCGCCAGCATGGAAGGGGCATGATGCGCGGCAAAGACGACATCGGGTCAAACTTGTCGGACGACCTGTTGTCGGCCTGTGCCCTTCTGTCGCGTCTGCCGTTGCCAGACCACGCCCCCCGCGGGGCGGCAGCCGCTTGGGCTTGGCCACTGGTAGGCGGCGTATTGGGCGGCCTTGCGGCACTGAGCGTTTTCGCGATGCAGACCTTGGGCCTGACGCCCGGCGTGACGGCGGCGGTTGCCCTTGGCGTGCTGGCGATGTTGACCGGGGCCCTGCACGAGGATGGCCTTGCCGACACCGCAGATGGCTTTTTTGGCGGTCACAGCCGCGAAAGACGGCTTTCGATCATGAAAGACAGCCATATCGGCAGCTTTGGCGCATTGGCGCTGATCCTCGTGACGCTGGCGCGCTGGTCGGCATTGGCCTCGCTTTGCGCGACGGGCGGTGCGCCGGTAGCCCTTGTCGCTGCCGGAGCCCTGTCTCGCGCGCCGATGGTGGTGCTGATGGCAGCGCTGCCGAACGCCCGCGATACCGGGCTGTCGCATGCTGTGGGTCGACCAAGCCGCGACGTGGCCATGGTCGCGGCGGGCCTCGCGTGCATCGTGGCATTGCTCTTGACAGGCTGGACCGCGCTCTGGCTCGCGCTGGTACTGACGGGTCTGTCAGTGGCCATCGGCGCGCTGTCGTCGCACCGCATCGGCGGCCAGACAGGCGACGTGCTGGGTGCCAGCCAGCAACTGGCCGACCTTGTCTGCCTCGCTATTCTGGCCGCCGCCTTTGCGGCGGCCTGACCCCGAAGGTGCGCCGTTGCACAGTTGGTCTGGACCCTCCCCCTCTGGCCTTCGCAAAGCGTACAGGCTAGAGCGTGCAGAGCGATCCTCACCCCGCAAGGAGCAAGGCCGATGTATGGTGACCACTTTGACTATTCCGATGTGATTTCGTCCAGCGAAGACATCATCGAAGATGCCCGCAACGGCCGCATGTTCATTCTCGTCGATCATGAAGACCGCGAAAACGAAGGCGATCTGGTGATCCCTGCCCAGATGTGCACGCCCTCGGCCATCAACTTCATGGCGACGCATGGGCGCGGCCTGATCTGCCTTGCCCTTCCCGCAGCCCGGATCGAGGCACTCGGTCTGCCGTTGATGAGCGCCAAGAACTCATCGCGCCACGAGACCGCTTTTACCCTGTCGATCGAGGCGCGCGAAGGCGTCACAACCGGGATTTCTGCCGCCGACCGTGCCCGCACCGTGTCAGTCGCCATCGACCCCACCAAAGGTGCCGCAGACATTGCCACCCCCGGCCACATCTTCCCCTTGCGCGCCCGCGACGGCGGCGTGCTGGTGCGTGCAGGCCACACCGAGGCCGCCGTGGATATCAGCCGCCTGGCCGGCCTGAACCCGTCTGGCGTGATCTGCGAGATCATGAACGATGACGGCAGTATGGCGCGCCTGCCCGATCTGATCAGCTTTGCCCAGCGCCATGGGCTCAAGATCGGCACGATTTCCGACCTCATCGCCTATCGCCGCCGCCACGATAACCTGATCTCGGAAAAAGCCGTGAGCGCCGTCACCTCTGTACATGGCGGCGACTGGCTGATGCGTGTCTTTGCCGATGAGACGCATGGCGACGAACATGTCGTGCTGTCCAAGGGCGACCTCACCGCGACCGGCCCCGTGCTGGTGCGCGTCCATGCGCTGAACCCGCTTGAAGATGTGCTCGGCATCGGCACCGGAGGCGAATTGCCGCGCGCGATGCGCCTGATCGCCGCCGCAGGGCGCGGCGTGGTCGTGCTGTTGCGCGACACCACAATGAAGCTGGTGGAGCCCGGCGAGCATTCCCCCCAGACGTTGCGGCAATACGGCCTTGGCGCGCAGATCCTGTCGTCACTGGGGCTGTCCGAGATCACGCTGGTGACCAATTCCAAAGCCCCCCGCATCGTCGGACTTGAGGCTTACGGCCTGTCCATCGCGGGCACCTGCCCGATCCCGGAGTAAACCATGGCCACCGCTGAAACCCACTATACCCTGCCGCTGCCGAAATTCGACAAGCCGGTGAAACTGTTGATCGTGGTCGCGCCCTATTACCGCGACATTGCCGATCATCTGATCGCCGGGGCCCGTGCGACGGCAACCGCGTGCGGGGCCGAAGTGGATCTGGTTGAGGTTCCCGGCGCGCTGGAGATCCCGACCGCCATCGCGATGGCCGAACGGCAGGCCAAGTATGACGGCTATATCGCCCTTGGCTGCATCATTCGGGGCGAGACGACGCATTACGACACCGTGTGCAATGACAGCTCTCGCGGACTATCGCTTTTGGGCCTGCAAGGGGCCTGCATCGGCAACGGCATCCTGACGGTCGAAAACCATGCGCAGGCTGCCGCGCGTGCGGACCCGGCCGCGCATAACAAAGGTGGCGGTGCCGCTGCGGCGGCCTTGCACCTGATCGCCCTTTCGCGCAAATGGGCAAGCCAGACCAAGGGGATCGGGTTTCGCCAATGACACCAACCGGCAAGATCGGCGCCGCCGCAAAAAAGCAGATGAAATCTGCGGCGCGCCTTTATGCCGTCCAGGCGCTGTTTCAGATGGAAAGCTCGGGTCAGACGGTTGAAGCCGTCACGCGCGAATTCGAGACCCACCGTTTCGGTGCAACCTACGAAGAAGGCGAGTTTGCCGAGGGCGATGTGGAGCATTTTCGGGCGCTGGTCGACCACGCCGTCAACCATCAGGCGCGCATCGACCAGATGACGGACCGTGCGCTGGTCGCCAAATGGCCGATCGCCCGCATCGACCCGGTCTTGCGCGCGCTTTTCCGCGCCGCGGGCGCAGAACTGGTCCAAATGCCGACCCCACCCAAAGTCGTCATCACCGAGTTCGTCGATGTGGCCAAGGCGTTTTTCCCAGACGGAAAAGAACCCAAATTCGTCAATGCCGTGCTGGACCACATGGCGCATGAGGCCCATCCGGACCTTTGATCGCAACGCCAGCTAGCGGGTGCTTTGAAACAGCGTCACCGCACGTTCATGGAACCGGCGACGCACGGCGGGAACTTCCACCGGAATCTCGTGGGCCGCACCGGGGTACAGGTCCAACTGACCGGTTCCCCACCTTGCCATTCGCTGATGCACCGGGATCGGGTCTATGACCACTTCGGCCATCCCCAGAGCGCAGATCACCGCAAGATTTGGCGATGGCAGGACCGAAAGAGCGCCACATTCAGCCATCGCCGCGCCGAGCCAGCCAAGGCTGGGCCCACCGAGTTGCAACGCGGGAACCTCGACGACCTGCCGCCGCATCCAGCCATACATCTCGGCATCCTGCGTCAGCACGTTGCCCTGAAATGGTGCCGTGGCGAGATAGCATACCCCGCTTGTTGTCGGCGCATACCGGTGGGTTTGCCCGAACCATCCGGCCAGTGTCGTTGCGACCTTGGCCAAGGGCAGCGTCGCCGCTGATAGCTTCAGCCCCCACATGGGTGCCGAAAAGACCGCAGCCCGAACCAACCCAGGGCACCGGATCAACGTCCGCAGCGCAATCGCCCCGCCCATGGAATGCGACAAGATATAGATCAGTTCTGGCAGGCCGAGGGTCCGGGCAAGAGCAACAAGCGCATCGACGTCTTGCTGATATTCTGAAAAGTCGCAAACATGACCAACCATCGGATCGCCAAGGGCGCGGTCCGACAGTCCTTGCCCGCGCCAGTCAATCGCAACGCAGGTAAATCCTGCCGCGACCAGTGCCGCAGCGGTCGGACCGTATTTCTCTGCAGGCTCTGTCCGTCCGGGAAAGATCAAGACCGTCCCGCGTTCGCCACCCGGCCACATCACGACCCGCAGGCGCACCCCGTCAGCGGCCTTGACCCAATGGGCCGATCCGCCTTCGGGGCCACGCGCGAGAGCCGCGTGATAGGGTGCTGCGACAGGTTCCATTTTCACCCCAGCACCGATCCCAGCTTCAGCGCCAGCCCCATATCGCCGTCAACGGACAGCTTGCCACTCATGAAGGCCATCGTCGGGTTCATCTCGCCAGCAAGGATGGCGCGGAACACGTCCGTGCTGGCCGTCAGCGTCACATCCGCAGGATCATCGGCTGCGCGCACGCCGTCCATGTCCAGCATGATCGCGCCCTCGCCCTCGATCACGAACTTGGCCAGCCCGTCAAACCCGCCTGTCAGCCGCGCTTGCAACTGCGCGACCGCTTTGACTATGACATCGCTCATCCCGTCTCTCCTTCGTGACCGCATGCATCTGGCAATTTGCAGCCACTGCGTTACCATAGGTATATGAAACGCAAACCTCCCTTTCTCAATGCCCTGCTTGCCGCAGCTTGGGCAATTCTGCTGTCAGTCTCGATGGTTTGGGCGGATTCGGCAAAACTCGATGATCTGTTCAGGCGTTTGGCGACTGCCGATGAGGCCGCGGCGGGCCGGATTGAACAAGAAATCTGGATCGAATGGTCCAAGTCCGGCTCTCCGGCGATGGATTTACTGCTGCAACGGGGCCGCGACGCGCTGGAGGCGGGGGACCTCGTCACCGCCATCGACCATTTCACCGCGCTCATCGACCACGCCCCGGACTTTGCCGAAGGCTACAACGCCCGCGCCACAGCCTATTTCCAGGAAGGCCAGTTCGGACCTTCGGTTGCTGACATCGCCCAGACCCTGTCGCTGAACCCGCGTCACTTTGGCGCGATGGCAGGGTTCGGCATGATCCTGGAGCAAACCAACCAGCCCGACCGCGCGTTGGAGGTTTACAACGCCGCCTTGGCTATACATCCCCATCTTGCTGGCGTATTGGAAGCCGTCGAACGGCTCAAGGCTCAGGCCCACGGGCGCGACCTCTGAGGCAGGCACTATAATGCGCGAGACCGCAACGGTCACGGCGGTCCTCGGGCCGACGAATACCGGCAAGACCCATTACGCCATCGACAGGATGCTGGCCCATCGCACCGGGGTGATCGGCCTGCCGTTGCGGCTGCTTGCGCGCGAGGTTTATGATCGAATCGTCGCCGCGCGCGGGCCGTCGGTGGTGGCCCTTGTTACCGGTGAAGAGCGGATCGTCCCGGCACGCACGCAATATTGGGTCTGCACGGTCGAGGCGATGCCGCTGGAGATCGGCGCCGATTTCGTCGCGGTGGACGAGATCCAGCTTTGCGGCGACCCTGAACGCGGACATGTCTTTACTGACCGGCTGTTGCGCGCGCGCGGACTGCATGAAACCTTGTTCCTCGGGGCCGAGACGATGCGCGGGGCGATCGCGGCACTGATCCCCAAAGTTCAGTTCATGAAACGCGATCGACTATCCACCCTGACCTTCACAGGTTCGAAAAAGATAAGTCGGATCCCGGCCCGCAGCGCCATCGTCGGGTTTTCGGTCGAAAACGTCTATGCCATTGCCGAATTGATCCGTCGCCAGCGTGGCGGGTGCGCGGTGGTGATGGGGGCACTTTCCCCCCGCACGCGCAACGCGCAGGTGGCGCTTTATCAAAACGGCGATGTTGACTTTCTGGTGGCCACCGACGCCATAGGCATGGGGCTGAACCTCGACATCAGCCATGTCGCCTTTGCCTCCACCGCCAAGTTCGATGGCCGCCGGATGCGCGGGCTATACCCACAGGAGCTGGCCCAGATCGCCGGCCGCGCGGGGCGACACACCGATAACGGCACTTTTGGCGTGACCGGCGAGGCGCGCGCCCCCGATGACGACACCGTCGACGCCATCGAAAACCACCGCTTTGAACCGGTGCGCAAACTGCACTGGCGCAATGTCGATCTGGAGTTCGGCACAGCTGAACGCCTGATCCGCTCTCTCGAAGAGCAGACCCAGAACGATTGGCTGACCCGCGCGCGCGATTCCGATGATCTGCTGGCGCTCAAGGCCCTCGCCGAAATGCCCGAGGTCCGCGACCGCCTGACCAGCCCCAAACGCGTGCAGCTTCTGTGGGACATCTGCCGCGTCCCCGATTTTCGTGGCGCGTCCAACACGGAACATGCAGCACTACTGGTGCGGCTTTTCGAGTTTCTTGTCGGGCGCGGTCTGGGTGGCGGGAAAATCCCGAGCGACTGGATGAAAACGGCTGTGGAACGGATCGACCAACCCGGCGGCGACATTGACACGATCTCCAAACGGCTG
This sequence comes from Rhodobacterales bacterium, assembly GCA_031378845.1. Classification (GTDB taxonomy): domain Bacteria; phylum Pseudomonadota; class Alphaproteobacteria; order Rhodobacterales; family Rhodobacteraceae; genus JAJNPS01. Next base: position 127,275 of record JANNES010000009.1, on the reverse strand, counting down.
GCCTATATCCGCACTTGGACTTACGTTGCGCAACGTGTCGGCTGGGTCCAAGACGAAAGTCATTGGCGCGACGAGACGCGCGCTGTAGAAGACCGCCTGTCAGATGCGCTGCACAGCGCGCTGACCCAACGATTTGTCGACCGGCGGACATCAGTGCTGCTTCGCCGGTTGAAGCAGAAGGAGACCCTCGTGGCCGAGGTGAATGACAAGGGCGAAGTGACAGTCAGCGGCGAATTCGTCGGCCGGCTTGAAGGGTTCCGCTTTCAGCAAGACGCTTCCGGCTCGCCGGACGAGGCGCATACTCTGCGGCAGGCGGCGTATCTGTCGCTGAAGCCAGAGTTCCATCTGCGCGCGGACCGGTTTTACAACGCCCCCGACACCGAGATGGATTTCACCACCCAAGGTGGCCTGATGTGGGGCAACTCGGCAGTGGGCAAACTGGTCAAGGGTCCCGATATCCTGAAACCTCAGGTTGAGGCGTTTGTGGACGAAGAGGCTGGCCCCGACGTCGCCGACAAGGTGCGTCGCCGGATGCAGCATTTCATCGACCGCAAGATTGCCGCCCAGTTCGAACCCCTGATGGCGATGAGCCGCGACGAGGGCCTGCAGGGCCTTGCGCGCGGCTTTGCGTTCCGTCTGTCCGAGGCGCTGGGCGTTCTGCCGCGCGACGAGGTGGCCGCCGACGTCAAGGTGCTGGATCAAGACGCGCGTGCGTCGCTGCGCAAGCATGGCGTGCGGTTTGGCCAGTTCACGGTGTTTCTGCCGCTGCTTCTCAAGCCCGCACCGACACGCCTGCGGCTGGTCATGTGGTCCTTGACGCAAGGGCTGCAGGACTTTCCCGAAAGCCCGCCTCCCGGCCTTGTGACCATCCCGAACCTGCCCGACGTGCCGAAACAGCATTACACGCTGGCCGGCTATCACCCCGCTGGCACCCGTGCGATCCGCATTGACATGCTGGAACGGCTCGCAGACCTCTTGCGCGGCAAGGACAGCCGCGTCGGGTTCGAGGCCACGCCCGACATGCTGTCGATCACCGGCATGACGCTGGACCAGTTCGTAGACCTCATGGCAGGCCTTGGTTACGCCGCCGAAAAGGCCGAACGCGAACGCGTCAAGGCCGCCCCCATCCCGATCGCCGTCGATCCCGACGCGCCCTTGCAGCCCATTCCCGAACACGAATCCGCGTTCGTTCAGCCCGACCCGGAGGTTGAGGCCGCAGGACCGGTGATCGAGACGTTCTACACCTTTACCTGGGCGCCCAAACCCCGCTTTCAGCGCCCCGAACGCCCCGCCCGCCCCGAACGCGCGCCCCGCAAAGAGGGCGATGCCCCACGCCCGCCCCGTCCCGAAGGTACCCCAAGGCCCGAAGGCGCGCCGCGCCCCGAAGGCGAAAAGCGCGAAGGTAGCGGGCGCAGGCACGGCAAGCCATCGGGCGGAAAACCAGCCGTCAACAAGCCGCAGCAACCCCCGGCGGATCAGGGGGACGGCAAACCATATGGTCGCGCCGCTGCCGAAGATGCGGCACGGGCCGAAGGACGCAACGCCAAGCCGCAAGGCAAGGGCGGCAAGCCCAACACGCGGGACGACCGGCCAAAATCCTACGACGCCCGCCCGCCCCGCACCGACAAGCCTTTCGACCCAGACAACCCGTTCGCCGTGCTCGCGGCACTGAAATCCAAGTTGTGACGACTTGGCCGGACCGGGGGCCCGCAAACCCGATCTGAACGAGCCGCGCCTGCGGCTGGACAAGTGGCTTTGGCAGGCGGGGTTCTTCAAGTCGCGGACGCTGGCCGCAGACCTGGTGACCAGCGGTGGCTGCCGGGTGAACGGGCAAAAGGTGTCGCGCGGGGGTACGGCAATTGTCGTGGGCGACGTGCTGACCTTTGTGCAGGCACAAACCGTCCGCGTTGTGCGCGTCACCGCGCTGGGCTACCGTCGCGGCCCTGCCAGCGAGGCACAGGCGCTTTACCTTGACCTGTCGACCACGTCATCCGGACCGGAAAGGACATCAAGTCCGCTTGAATGATCCGACTGAGTATTATAGTCGACTTTACAAACTTCGCTGCCAAAGGACCCTGCGCCATGACCTATGTGGTGACCGACAACTGCATCGCCTGCAAATACACCGATTGCGTCGAGGTCTGCCCGGTGGACTGCTTTTACGAAGGCGAAAACATGCTGGTCATTCATCCCGATGAATGCATCGATTGCGGCGTCTGCGAACCCGAATGCCCGGCCGACGCAATCCGGCCCGATACCGAACCGAACATGGACGACTGGGTGACCTTTAACCGCAAATATTCTATCGCCTGGCCAGTCATCATCACCAAAAAGGACCCCTTGCCCGAGGCAGAGACGCGCGACGGCGAAAAGGACAAGCTGGTGAAGTACTTTTCCGAGGCTCCGGGTGTGGGCGGTTAACCTGCGATTCGCAACCACAGGCTGAGCGAATCACCTACGTCAAAATAATTCATGTTATTTCAAATACTTGCGGACAGGACGTGTCCCAGCCGTGCCAGTTGGAATCAGGCGATTTTTGTGATATATATTTGTAACAATCAATCCACGGAGCTTCGACATTCCCTCAGCGTATACAGGCCTGAGGGGGCTTTTCCTGTGACAAAAGTGACCTTTGCGCCCAGAGACACCCTCTCTGGCAAGGGAACTTGTCGCCGGATCGAGGCACCAACCCAAAGGTAGTAACCGCATGACCAAGACCCGCAGAGCTGATTTCCGCCCCGATGAATTTGTGGTCTACCCCGCGCATGGCGTTGGCCGGATCATTTCGATCGAAGAACAGGAAATCGCCGGTCTGACCCTGGAACTCTTTGTGATCTCGTTTGAAAAAGACAAGATGACCCTGCGCGTGCCGACCCACAAGGCAACCGAAGTCGGCATGCGCTCGTTGTCGTCCCCTGATGTGGTGACCCGTGCACTGGACATGCTGAAGGGCAAGGCCAAGGTCAAACGCGCCATGTGGTCCCGCCGCGCACAGGAATACGAGCAAAAGATCAACTCGGGCGATCTGCTGTCCATCGCCGAGGTTGTCCGCGACCTGCACCGCACCGACGACCAGCGCGAGCAAAGCTATTCCGAGCGTCAGCTTTATGAAGCCGCGCTGGAGCGCCTGACCCGCGAAGTCGCGGCTGTGGCTGGCACCGATGAGTTGGGTGCGGCCAAGCGCGTCGGGGATGTTCTGGTCAGTCGCGCCGCCTGATTTTTCGCGACAGTCGGCGCTTGGCGGCTCCGTGAGGGGCCGCTTTTTTTTCTGCGTGACTGAGACCGAGGTTTTCACTTTGCCCGTCAATGCGGCCATCCTTCCGGGTTGGATAGTCGCCTTGCCCGGCGTCACACAAAAACTTGGGCACTTTGACATATGTGTCCGCCGAACGCCGCATGCGGTGGCAACGTCTCATACTCGCAGCAAAATTTCCCAAGCACGAGCTGTCGTGATGTCACTAGCAGGTCAGTGCCAGCGCAGATTACGCCGGATGGCTCGGATCTTTCGGAAAACCCTTGGTCTCATGGCCAGTTTGTGAAAAGATTTGAGATTACTTCGACTTTTGGAAAGATTATATTTAGGGGGGACAAGAGATGTTATTTTCCAGACGCTTGATGATTTCTTTGGCTGCGAGCACACTTCCGGCCCTGGCCTTTGGTCGAGCGGCGGGTGCAAGAACCATCGTCAAGGTTTCGCTTTTGGATATAGGCGCAACAGCTCTGGACACCATGGAAACGGCCAAGCCGATGGGAATGGCCATGAAAGATGCCGACATGGCCATGATGACCATGAGCATCACGGCTGACCCCGCGACGATCCCCCCGGGCGAGGTGACGTTTCAGGCCGTGAATGATTCATCTGAACTGGTCCATGAAATGGTCATTGCGAGGATAAGGGATCCAAAGCAACCTTTGCCCTACTCGATGGACAGCATGGAAGTTGACGAAGACGGCGCCGGACTTCGCGGCAAACTGTCCGAACTAGGTCCAGGGCAGTCCGGGGCTGTGACCCTTACGGTGAAACCCGGAACCTACATGATTTATTGCAACATCGCGGGCCACTACATGTTGGGGATGTGGACCCTTGTGACTGTTACCAAGTGAATGTCGGCTTGACACCCCCCCTCACCCGAAAGACCGCTCCGCGGACACATACCCCGCCAGTTGCCCTGCAGCACACCAGTCCCGCTCCAGCGCCAAGTCGCCCACCAGGATCACCTGATCCCCTGGCACCCGCCCCTCGATCACGCGCACCATTTGCATCTGGACAATCGCAGCCGGCATGACCGCGGGCACATGACGTCACGTCGCCGCGGCGCCACGGGAATTGTCACTGACCGCCTTCGCGACCTGTCGCCGGTCAAAATGCTTCGCGCAATTTGGCGTCCCAGCCCGCCTTGCCATCCACGGCGTCGCTTTCGCGCCAGGGCTTGCGCAAGCTCTGCATCGTGCGGCTGGCCAGCCGCCCGCGGGCCGCATCAGTTTCGAGCGTCAAGAGGTCCGTGACCAGCACGGTCGCCGCAAAACGTGCCTCTGGCGCCTGCACGGCATTGATCAACGTCATCGCGTCCAGCCGCCCGGACAGGGTCACGGGGTGCTCCAGAAGATAGGCCTTCGCGCGCGGGTCAGACACCAGACCCGCCGCCCCAGACACGGCCTTGACATGTTGCACCGCGATCGGCGGCAACTCGACATAGGACCCGGTGACACTCAGCGCAGTGGCAAGCAGACGCGGGTTGCGCATCCCGAGTTCTGCGGCGAGGTCGCGCAACAGTCCGGGGGTGTCGAACAGCGCACTCTGGCCGACATCTTCGATCAGACCTTCCGCCGCAAAGACAAGGGCGGCAGGTGCGGGACCCGGCATATTGCGCACCTTGCGGTGAAGCCGCAGCAGCGCCACGATACATCTGAGCCGCACCATCGCGTTTTGCGTCAGCTCCGCAATGTCAAAGGCAGCCTTGGCTTCTACGGCGGCCTTTGCCAGCGACCCGGCCCCCTCGTGCATCAACGCGCCAAGCAAGCCAAGGCGCACCAGCAAAACCCTTTCGCCTGCTTGAACCGCACTTTTCTTGGCCTCAACCAGCAGGACAAGCGCTTGGCGGCGGCGGCCCAGCATATGCAGCACTTCGGCCTCGGTCAGGTAAAGCTTCGAGCCGGCTTTGCGCGCGCACCTCTGGTGCAACACGCCCAGCGCCTGTTCTGCCAAGCCGTCGCGCATCAAGGCACGCGTTGTCTGTTCGGTGATTGCTTCCCAGCTGTCCTGATCGGCGGCGGCCTGAAGTTCCGGTCGCAGATCAAGCCGCAGTTTGGAAGACAAGTAAACCTGTGCGACAGGCGGCAGTTCTTCCAGAGCGGGGGCAAGATAAGGCTCCAGCCCCAGCTCCCAACGCGCGTCCACCTCTGCAGCAGATACGCCATGCGCAAGCATGTGGTAGATCTCTTCGGCGCGCGCGATCAGACCGGACTGACCGCGATAGTGGATGATTGCTGCCTCATCAATTTCGGTTGTCAGGTCAGGCTGATCGGCGCGCAGGTCGCGCAGCATGATCCGGCGCACATCCGCACGATGCCGCAGCGCGCCGTCCTGAGGATCACGCTCGACCAGCGCCACTTCGCGTTCAAAAAGGCCAAAGAGACGATAGGCCTCAGCCAGGTCAGGTACGTTGACCCGGCACGGCCCCGCCAGAACATCATAAAGAACCTCAGGCGTGATCCGGCGCACCGTGAGACCGGGATAGGCAAGCCTGCGGATCTCGTCGTCATGGATGTGGCCCAAGACCCGACCATAAAGCCGGGCCTGCACCTGTTCCGTGCGGATCTGCCCAAGCAGGTCCGTGAAGTCTGTCCCCGCGCCAAAGGCATCCGCACCTTCGGTGGCCAGCACACGCCCCGCCAGATGCGTGGCCAGCGGATTTCCTTCGGTAATGCGATAGATTTGGTCGACCAGCGCATCCGGCAGCGTGGGCATTCCCGAAACCTTTTCCAGCACCGCGCGCGCCGACACCGGCTCCAGCGCGGTAATCGGCAACGCGCGCTCTTGGAACATCGGTTCGGCCACCCGCCCCGCGATCACGACCTTGAGCCTTGGATTCCCGTCTTGCAGGCTGTGCACAAGCTGCAGCAAACGTTGCACCGCAGAATGTCCGGTAAACTGCGCTTCTTCGAACGTGTCGATCACAAGCAAGATCGCTGAAGTGTCCGGCACCGCCGCCACGACCTCGCTCGCGATGCTGCGCACCGCGTTCCAGTCCACCGCGCCCCCGGCCACGGATTCAAGCTCCGCGACGGACCGGCTGCGGCGTTGCAAGGACGCAATGACGTTGCGCAATTCGTCCAACCGTCCCCCAAGCTTGGGGTGCTGCGCGCGCAACTGTCGCCCCGCCTCTTGCAAAAGCGTGAACGGGTCGTCGATGACAAGCTCGGGGTTATCAAGGTTCAACCAGATGACCGTCGGCGCATGTTCCGTCTTGTCCAGTGCATCAAGGATGAACTTTGCCAGCACCGTGGACTTGCCGACCCCGCCGGGTCCTTGCAGCATCAAGATCTGGTCGGGCGGGGCCAGCGCGAGGTGGTCGCTGATCTGCTTGAGAATGTCTTCGCGCCCCGCAAAATGGCTGCCGACCAGTTTGCGCAGGGGTGCGACGAGCCGCGCCCTTGCCAGCCGTTCGGACGCGCGTTCAGCGGGCGGCAGACCGGGCAAAATGCCATCGACCCACCCCAACGCCTCTGTCAGACCGGCAAGAACCACAGGATCGTCGACGTCCAGCAATGCTTGCACCGCGACTGGCCCCTCAAGGATCGCAGCAAAGGCAGCTTGCGTTGGCGTATCTGGTCCGGTGTTCAGCGCCAGTGCAGCGCGCATGGCGTCGGATGTGTGCAGCCGCTGCAGCGCACGTCTGCGTATGCCTGACTTTAGCCGCCGCGCCTTGCGCTCTGCAAGACTGGCCACGCTGGCCTCAAGCAGGTCTGTCATGGCCGGTGACGATGGATCGACCAGCCCCGCCGTGGAATTCAGCGTCAGCGGATCAAACTGCGCCAGAACAGATGCGGCTGCGATCCAGGGGCTGTCTTCTCCTGGCTCCGTGCCGGTCGGCAAATAGGAAATTTCGGACAGTGCCTTGCGCAGATCGATCATGGCTTGCGCCCGGCGATTGCGGCCTCTGCGACCTTCTGGATGCGCCGCGTCAGCGTGGTCGCACGGTCGAGTGGATCGGTCGCGGCGTCCCAACCCTCATAGCATAGGGCGACAATTTCGTCGGTGCTGGCAAAATCGGAAGGCATCGAAAATTGCAAGACAAGCTCATCAACATAGGCTTTCAGATGACCGCGATCAAAGGCCAGCAACCCCTGCTCGAACACCCGCCCGGGCGGCGGCCCGGAAATCGCGCGATCCCAGGCCAGCAAAAACAGGCGCAGGCGTTCAGGCTGTCCGACGCCGATCGACTGCGCGAGGCCCGACATCAGCATGACGACGCTATCGTCGACTTTCGGGCTGTCAAAACCGTCAAAGACAAGCCACCAATCGGTTTGCAATTTGCGTCCCGTTGCGGCCAGCCAGCGCACCATGCGGCTGATGGCGGTAGTGTCTTGTGGTTGATCTGGCGGGATCGGCACTGGGCCAAGGTCCAGGAACAGCGCCAGGTCCTCGACGACGTCGCGCGCTGTCGTCGTCGTCTCGAGCGTCGGGGCGATGTAGACTTCTGCCCCTGCATGGCGCGCGACATGCGCAATCAGGTACTGACTGTAGCTTTTGCCGGCGGCGCGTTCGCCCGTCACGTTCAGAACCTTCGGCCCACCCATTGGCTGCGTCATCGCCTGAAGTGCTGTGCGCAGCGGGTGCTGGTTCACAAATGGCGTCCCATCAAGCACAAGTTCCAGATGCGGCTGAACGGCGGCCGGGGGCCGCATGCCGACAAAGCCGTCCATCAGCGCGATCAGTGCGGGGTTGACGGGATCCATCCCGCGCAAAGCGATGAACAACGTGTCGATCCAGCCTTGATCATTGGCCGCCTGCACAATCTGGAAGTATTCGACATCAATCGTGCCGGGGCTGGCGATCAGATCGACGTTTCGTGCGACCGGAGGATTGGCCAGCAATATCCGCATTTTCCCACGATTGGGGAATGCTGCGACAAGCGCGTTCAGCATCGCTGTTGTCTCGGCAGGGGTCAGTTTCATGGCCTTGCCTCCCAGAACGGAGCAACTTTGCCCGCGAGGTAGCTTACGATGCGCGCCATCGGCACCGCCTGATTAAAGGCGGCGTTGCGAAAGCTGTTTGGGTCGCCGACATGGTGCAACGCCACAAGGCTGAGATGCCGGTTGAACACCGGTGACCCCGACGAGCCCGGCTCGGTGGTCACATCATGCTGCAGGCGCAATCCCTGGCCCTTGTCCTTCGTCACCCGCCCGATCCCCAGTTTGAGGGGTGCCCCCAGGGGGTGCTGCAAGATGAACAGATCGTCCCCTTGGACCGCAGTCAGTAACGGGTCAATCGCGATCCATCCCCGGGCTGGATTGTCGGGGCCAAGATCTCCTTGCCGCGCGGTGTCGCCCACCGGCGTTGCGAGCCGCATCAACGCAAAATCCAGGTTGTCGGGTGCCGGCAGGGCGGTGTCGTCAAGTGACACATCGGCACAGTCGTGGGGTCGAGAAATCACATGCCAATCGGCCGCAAGGGGCGCTTCGACGCCACGTCGGACCTCGATCCCGGCCGCATCGGTCAGATAATCGAAACGGCATTGCGCGGTCGATCCGCCCGTCAGCATCGGCTCGATGACATGATGGTTGGTCAGCACCAGATCCGGCCCCACCAGAAATCCGGTACCAATTGGTTTGAGCCTCGCCCCCGTCACGCTTTCGATGCGGCAGGTCTGGCCCTCCAACGCCGAAAGTTGCGCCAGAAAGCCCGGCAGGTCGACCAGGTCACTGCGGTCGCGCACCATGCGCTCCAGTACCGGTGCGCTTGCCACGACAGCGCCCGCCCCCGGAACAGCGATGCCATGCAAGGCCGTGATACCAAGCTTCACCGCCAGGTTTGCCATTAGCTCGTTGCGCGGCACTGCCTCAAAGGCGGCGCGAGAAAGGTCGGTCATCCAGCCTTCGGCCGCAACCTGTTCCACAACCGTCCAGTATTCCACATCCAGCGTATCTTGCGGCGTAAGCACATCATAGTCGACGTCAAAACGTTGCCCCAGCAGCATCGCAAACTTGCCGCGGCTGGGAAAAGCGCTCAGCAGGGCCCGATGCAGTTCTAACTTTTGATTGGCCAAAACCTGACCTCCCGAGTATCGTGCGCAGAGAAATTGAATCTGAAAAATACGTCTTCAAGTTGTATTAGCACAAATTTGGCTTTGCATAAAGGGCTGCCAATCATGCGCATGATCCGCCATGGTCTTATTCATTCCATCGCAGTCCTGATCCTTTGGGCGACGGTCGTGCCCGCGCAGATTGTCGCTGTTCGCCCGGATGGCGGCACAGGCGATCTGCCGATCGTCGAATGCAGGACGGGATCCGACGCGGGTTGCATCGAACTTCTGATCAACGCCCTTCCGGGTCAGGATTTGGCAGCACTGACGCCGTGCTGGACCCTGCCGCCCTTTGGCCATGCTGGCGTCGAGGTATCGGCGCCGATCCTGATGCCAAGCGGTCCCAACAGCCGAACCTGGAGAATGCGGCTGGAATTTTCGCCCTTGAGCGCACTGCCCGCCGGCGAGGCGCAACTCGCCTATGGTCTGGCGCAGCCCGATGGCACACTGAGCTGCGCTCTGGTGCTGGCGGTGCGCCGTGCGTCCAGTCAGATTGACCTTCCGGCAAGTCTGGACTTGGGGAACCTGCAGGTTGAACCTTGGGGAACATGGCAGTGGACGCCACTGATCACGCCAATGGCCCCGGTGGCAGGTCAACCGCCTGTCGGACCCCTGACTTTTGGCGACACGGTTCAGCTGACCGCCCCCGGTCGCGAAGGCGGGCGCGTGCAGGTCGCCGTGTCCCAGAGCGGCCCTGCCATGCTGGCAGCACTGGCGACAGGCAGCCTGACGCTGAGCCATCGCGCAGGCGGCGGTCGCTGGCCACCCCTTGGCGCCTTGTCGGGAACGTTGGTCGTCAACGCGCCGCAACTGACGTCGCCCCGCGTGGTCACGGTGACCGCACAGGCGCGGATCGGATTGATGTCGATTTTTGTGCTGCTTGCGTTTGGGATTGGCGCGGGGTGGTACATCCGGCACAACCTTCTGACACGGCAAGGCCTTGCCGGCGCAAGGCTGTCAGCGCAAGAGGCGATCGAAACCATCGAGGCACGGCTTGCGAACGAAGGGGAGCCCACCCTCATCGCCGCAATCGGCGACCAGATCGCCGACCTTCACGCCCTTGTCGTCGATGGTGCCAAGGCCGAAATCATCGTCACGAGGACTGCCACACTCAAGACGGACACCGAGGCGCGGCTGGTTGCAGCAGATACCGCGCGGGCGACGATGGCCCAGCGGATCGCGCCGCTGTTGCGGGCTTTGGCGGCACTGCCCGAAGGGCAAGAGTTTCCGACCGCCGAGATTGCCGCCTGGAAATCGTCACTGGACCAGGTTGCCACCGGTCTGGGCGCGCGTAAGGTGAATGAGCCGCAGGCCCTGCTTGACGGGGCGGCCATGGACGCCGAACGCGCCGCAGTCGAGGCTCTGGCCGATCTTGCCGCCCATGCCACCACGGGGTTGTCGGCCTTGTCTCGTTGGCACGATCCCGCTGCGATGGCAGCCCTGGCGCCGTTGGCGGCCCTGCTGCCCCAGTTCGCAGCCCCCGACCCTGCCCAGCCAGCCGATGGCTATCTGCGGCTTCGCGGCGCAATGCGGAATTTGCTGCGTGTGGCGGTGTCGCGGCAACCGCAACTGGACGACTATCTCCGCGGCCTGACGTCTGGCGCCGCTGCCAAGGGCGTCGTGGATGCCCAACTGCAGACCGACGCGGTTCTGGCGGCTATGGCCGATCACCCGTTGCAATCGCTCGATGGGTTGGACGCGCTGAATGCCGATTATGAAGCCGCAGCGCGCACGGCCAGACTGACCCCGCCCTTCGCTTTCGAAAACGTATTTGCACCCCTTGTAGAAGCGGGCGCTGTCTTGCGTGATCGCTTGCACACAGCGCCGCCAGAGGCTGGCCCCCCCGCGATGCCCGAAACGGCATTGACGGCGCTGCGTCTGGTCGTTTCACCCCCCATGCCAATGGTGATGCGCGCCTTTGAAGTGCATGTCCAAGGTCTGGCGGCGGGGGAGATTGCCACAATCGAGACACCTGTCGGGGCCACGCGGCTGGCGAACGAAGGCCCGTCAGAGGTGGCGCGCTTCAGGCTCGACCGGCCCGGAGAGATTTCGATCAACGTACATCTGGCCGGAGGCGATGGCACGCGTGTGGGCACCCGGTCCTTTGATGTCACGGTCCGGCCCAGCCCCACGCACACCAGCGTGGCGGCCCTGCGGGCGGACGCGCAGGCGGTGGATCGGGAGGCCCAGTTTGCGGCTGCGGCTCTGGCGGCCCTGTCGGGGCTTGCGTTGTTCCAAACGGTTCCCCTGACCAATTGGTGGGCGCTGCTTGCACCCCTGTTGTGGGGCTTTTTCGTCAACCTCAATCTTGCCGAGGCGATAGAGCGGCTGCGCGGGCAAAATACCAAAGCCCTGCAAGGGCTTGGGATCAGCCCGTAGCCGGTGTCCCCGACCGCGCATCGGGCCAAAATCGACCGACAGACGGATGGGCGACTTACGGCGGGGGTACAAGCCCCAACCGTGCGCAGTCCTCGGCCACCCATTGCGACACGATGCCAAGCACTTCCTTGTCAAAGCGCGGCGCAGAGTTGGCGACGATATGCAGGTCTGCCGGTGTGCCCGGAACGCCGTAGGCATGCAGGCCGACGCAGACCGGGGGCGTATCCGCGCTGTCTTGTATCCAGACCGGTGCGCCGGATTGCCCCGAGACCGTGTCAATTTCATAAAACAGGCGCCGGGCGGTGACAGCCATGATCTGGTTGGCGTGGTGATACTGCACTTTTGCCAGATCCTTGTCGGTCGGATAGCCCGAAATGTTGACCCGGCGTCCCACAAGTCCCGCGTCATCGACAATCGCGCAAGGAAAGATGCCCGTCTTGTGACCCAGCGGCTGATCGAGATGGATGCAGGCAATGTCATGGTCGGCGGACTGTCCGTCCACCCAGACATTCAGCGTCGAGAAATGCGCCGAGGTCAGTTGACCAAACGGATGCACGTCGCCCCCGCGCCCCGCCGAGACCGTGATCTGCGTGGCCCAACCTCCAAAGAAGGTCGCATAATGCACGCAGTGTCCCGCCGTGATCACGCTGCCCGGCCCGGCCAACCAGCCCGTCCCCTTGAACGTACCAAGAGGGCCGATCAGGTCCAGCTGGCAGATGCGCCGCCACGGATCAAGCGCGGCGTCAGGTATGGCAAGGCGTTCATCCTCGCCGATCACGGTTTCCAGTCCGCTCTGAGGGTTGCGTGTTCGCGCCCCTGTCGCAGGCGGCGCAAAGCCGGTAGCAGGGACCGGCCCCTGCCGCTGACCTGACGGCAATGCTGCGGTCACGGACCCGGCCTCCGGCGCCGCCACGGTCTGCGGCGCCACAGGTGCCGCAGGCACGCCAATGTCGGGACGGTTGGTCACGCTGAACAGGGCCATGCGCGCACCGCCTACCGGCTGACCGTAATGCGGCCAATCACCACATCGGGCAGCGGACCAGCCTCGACCCCGGTGTCCTCGCCCGTGATCATCGGCACGATGACCACGCTCAGGTCGCCCCCGGCATAAAGCCCGGCATCAATCTGGCGCGTGATCAGGCCCGTGATATCAAACGCTTCACTATAAGTCTCACCTTCGCGCGGCGGCATGAAGGGGGCAAAAACGCCGACAAAATAGGCCGGATCATTGATGTAATCCTCGTTTTCGGGTGGGTTGACATAAACTTCGAAAATCTGTTTGGGCGGGGCTGCAAACGAGATATCTTGCAACGTCAGGATGACGGGCTTGCCCTTCTGGGCCTCGGTGCGGGTGGCAAAGACTTCCGTCCCGCCCGCCTCGACCAAGGGCGACGCCGTCGTCGTCACGGCTTGCCGGGACAACGCAAGGGGTTGTGCACTCGCCGCCAGTTCAGTCGCCACCGGTCCCGCCTCGACGCCTGCATCTGCCAAAATGACAACCCCTGCTTCGACCGCCGTTTCGTCATCATAGCGGTAATCCAGCCTTGTTGCGGTATCCATGACTTCTCGCGTGGTCATTTCGACAAGATTGCCGTCCTCGTCCCAAAAGCGGTGGACCCGGTCAAGAAAGGCGGCCTCGGTCAGGTTGGTATGACCGGCGCGAATCCAGCGTTTCCACAGCCGGTCGATGTTGCAATGATGCATCCAGAAGATCGGATCGAGCGCGGCCGTTTCAGGATCGGACATCAGCCCGAACTCGCCACCGAGCCCGACATGGATGATGTTGTGCGGCCGAAACTCCACCTGCGTGTAGAACCCTGGTCGGGATGCGCTGCGCCCTGGCGTCGTTTGCGCAAAGGCGTCCGACGTACTGATCGTCGTGGCCGCCAGTTCGCGTCCTGCATTGATGTCCGAAATGCGCTCGCTGCGGTAAAGCGGGTTGGTTGCAGGGTCTGCGGGCAGGCGAAAGGCCGGCGGCAAGATCCTTTCGGCCTGACTGTCGCTGTAGTTCCAATATGGCAAGGTAAAGCTCGGGTCGCCGCAAGCTTTGCGCAATATCCGTTCGAAAAAGTACAGATACATCCGGTGCCACGGCAAGAAACGCAGGTTGCCATGCTGGCAAAGGTTCGTCGGGTCTAGATACATCTGCAGCGGCACCGGAAGCGCACTGAGTTCCACCAGATCCGTCGATCGCGGCACATGGATTGCCGCCTGAAAACGCCAGCTGCGCACATCGGAAAGGGGGCGCGCCATCATTTCCTTGACGCCCTTGGCATAGGCCTCAATCACCTTTTGGCCCTCGGCGTTGCCTGCAAGCGCATAGATGTTGCGACGCACACGGGTGCCTTGGGTCGTGCCGCCCCCCGACCCGCCGCTGACAGGCTGGGCCATGCCAGATTGCGGCATTGTGCCGGCAGCGATCACGATTCCTCCGCCGGCCGCAGCGACCGCCGCAGCCGTCAGAAAACCCCGCCGCGACAGGGAAAGATCGGGGAACGGGAGACGGGACTTATGGTCAGACATGATGTGCTCCTATCAGATCAATTGGCGGCAACGCCGCGATACGATGTGGGTCAGGACAAAGGGTCTCGCCAAACGGAATCGACAGCGCCCGCGCTGTCCAATCCTCTGGCCGAAAATAGACCGCGGCAGAAAGGCCGCGCGGGGTCTGCGTGACAGTGTGCAGGCTGCGCGGTGCGCGCCCGTGGCGTCGCAGTGCGGGGACAAGGCGCAAGGCATCGGTGGCAAATCCCATGCCGCGCGCCCAGTCCGACAGCGCACGTTCCTCAAACGCCGCGTGCCAGTTGACGTTGCGCGCGGCCTGGGTGGCCAGGGTCAGATCGGGCATCAGGCCAAGCGCCGGGTCGATCCGCACCGCCAGTCCCGACACGCCACGCATCGCATCACCGAGGCTGGCTAGTCCCGGAATGACCGGTGACAGGGCGGCATGCGGGTCCAGGTGCAGCGCGCGCCGAACCTGCGCCACGGCACTTGGGTTGTAAGCGGGCAACTCCCAATAAAGTTTGACCCCAACACGGCCATCCGGCAGTGCGGCCAAAGCCAGTTGTTGGCAAAGCGCCATCCCGTCCAAAGCATCGGCGAGCACCAACGCTTGCGCAGCGGCACGAGATCTCGGGTCCAGCGCGCGCAGGCAAGCCGCCGCAAGGGCCGCGCGACCATGCGCAGTGCGGTCATCCAGCGCGAGGTTGGCATACGTCTTCAACACCGGGCGCGGTCCGTCCACCGCATCGATCAGATCAAGTCCCGCCCACAGAAAGAACCGCTCATCAACTGCCGCAGCACCTGCGGCATCAAGGACCGGCTGAAGCGCGCGGGCAATCGTGGCCCATGCCGCACCAAGACCCAGATGGTGCGCTGCGGCAGACAGATCACCAAAGGCCGACCGCGCGCGATCCGCACCACCAAGCCGCGCATCGCCGCAATCGCACGTCATGCGGAACGCGGGCCGAAACGTCCGACCAAGGCCGACCGAGACCTCCAGCGGGTAGCCAAGGGCAAGGTTCGACAACGGACGGTTAGGCCAGGGCAGACCAGCGGAAAACAGGCCGCGCAGCATCTTTCGCACGGCGCCGCCGAGCACCTCCACCACGGGCGGCGACAGCCCCGCGTCGGACCCCAGACCTCGGATCGCGGCATCCAGCGTCGGGATTTCCAAGGCGGTGCGGGTGACTTCTGGCAGGCGCACCCGCGCGAGCGCCCGGACAGCGGCGGCGGCGGTCATCACGCCCTGCCCCTCCGGGCTGCGCTCGGTCAGCCGGTCCGGCCCGCCATAGCGTGGCGGCGCCAGCAACACAGCCCCCGCTGGCCATTCTGCAGGTCCGATCCGCGCCCCGTCGAGCCATCGCTGATCGCCGCCGCCACCGAGGATTTTCGCCGCCGCCGCAAGGTGCAGCGCATCAAACGCCGACACCCCGCCGGGGTCTATCGAAATTGGGCGCGGCGCAGGTGCAGGGCGACCCGCCATTTGCCAGAGTTCGGCTGCGGCAAGCGTCGGAACGCCTCGGCCCGGCCACCAATAGGCGGCCCATGTGCCATCGGGCGCCTGCTTGGCTGCCATTCGGGTCTGCCACATCCCGCACAGCTCAGATTGCGTCAATGCCCCGGCGCCGTGCAAGGCCATCGCTACGGCACAATCAACTTCGGTCGTGGTGCGACTCCAGTGGTCCCAGTCCCGGTGCGGCAGATAGGTGGCATAGCCCGCGTCTGGCGTGCCATGGCGGGCAAGAAACGCAACATGGACCGCGGGCACAGGACGCCCAAGCGATGTCAGCAAACGCACAACTGCGGCGGTGCTGTCGCTGTCAGGCCCTGCGTCGCGGTTATAGCCCCAGCCTTCCGTTTCCCGCAGCCCGACGACGGCCAACAACGCATCCGCGGCGCGGTCTGCCCGATCACGCGCAAGTGCGGCCTTTGTCGAAGAAAGCTGACCGCAAGCCGCAGCCTCGGCCAGCGCAAAACCGGCCACCGCACCAACCCAGTCGCGGCTCGTGCCGGGGGTCATGCGAAACGCCCCCCAAAGTCCATCGGGCCCCTGCATCGCGATCAGCCGATCAACTGCCGCCTCAAGCAGGCTGTTCTGGCCAGCGGTCATGACCCACCCCCCGGCACGCGCGGGGGCACGAACACAAAAAGCGTATCTCCCGTATTCGGCGCCGCGGCCGACCAGTCGCCCCGCCCGTTGGGATAGACACCTCGGACCTGCACCGTCAGCGTCAGGAACGCGACTGCATCATTGGCGCTGGCAAGGTCGTCAAGACTGCGCGGAAAGGTAAAGGTGAGTTCGCCACCCATCAGCGTGATCTGCGACATCGGCCCGTCGGCTTGCCGCATCTGGACCTCCACTGCCAGCAAGCGGTCAACGTCCGGCGTGGCGCTTTGATCTGCACCAAGCTGCGGCGACAGGACCCGCAATTTCCAGCCCAGTGTGGTCGCGGGGGCAAGGGCATGCACGGCCCTGAGCGCCGCCTGCGGGTCGATGTCCAGCGTCATGCCGCCCAGTGCGGCATCCAGCGCATTCCACACGATGCCCGTGGTTGTGCTTTGCGCTTCAAAACTCACCACCATCCTGCCGCCGGGGGCAAGTCGAAGCGGCAGCGTCGCGGTCACCTGCGCGGGCAGGACCGAGGCTGGCAGCAACGCATTTGCATCCACCATGAGCATCGAGGCACTCGCCTCGGTGATCGTGATTTCATGCGCCGCACGATTGGTCAGCGCCACGCTGCTGGGATTGATCGGCGCTGAAACCACGGCGCGGTCAAGGGGCGGGGCACCGATCCGCTGGAATGTCAACGCCACCGGGATCACCCGCGTCGCGGCCTCCTGGGTGTCCGTGGCCGCCGTCAACACCGCCACCACGGTGCCGGTCAGCCCGACTGGCCCGGTCAGAATCGTCACCAGCAGCGCATAGAATTCCTCGCTCAGATCCAGTGTCAGATCGAACGGTGCGCGCAGGTCGATCTCGGCAGTATCGCCGTCAGGCATCTCGATGTCTTCGGGAAAGACCGTCCGCAAGGACAGCCGCGCACTGGCGATGCCGCCCGCGATGATGCGCGGATGCATGTAGCTGCCCGCCGTCTGTCGCGACAGCGCCGCTTGCAGCATTGCGACGCGCGACGGATCATACCAAGGTTCCGCCCGCAACAAAACGCGCAGGCGACGGCTGCCATCAGGGGATTGATAGTGGACAGGCATCATGTGCGGCAGGCCGCGCGCCGCATCATACGAGAGCCGGATTTCATGCGGCAGCAGATGCACCGTGTTGACGAATTCCGAAGGGCGGATGGTGCCCCATTCGGTATCTTGCCATTCCGGTTCCATGCTGCCTGACCCGCTGATGGCGCGGAAAACTGCCGTGTTCTGGTCCAGCAGCGGATCGAAAAAGAATGGCAACTGGCGGCTGAAGGCGACCTCGCGCACCAGATCTTCGTTTGCGACCGGGTCGGGTCCGGTGGGGATGATGATCACATCGTCAAAGCCGCGGCGATGCTTGATCCGGTCCAGCACGTCGATCGGGACCACAAGCTCGGCGATCTGAAGGTCCGTCACCGCGATCAGGTCAGCACTTGGCCGAAGCATCGGCAAGGCCACCGCGTCCACAGTCATCGTCAAGGGCATCAGGTTCATCAGCACCGGGGCTTCGACAAGCTGCGGCGCGAACGGCGTCACCATCCCGCCCCGGCTGAACGGATCTCGCAATACCACCTCCGGAAGTTCTCGGCGATCCGGCAGCGGAAGTGGCCTTGGCCGTCCATTTGGCGGACGCACGACCTGACGAAAAGCAAAGCGGTGGTCGATCACGAGGTGCGCGCCCTGACCCGATTGCGACATCGCGGCAAACAGGGCCGCAACCTGTTCGGGCGTCAATCGCGCCAGAATGCGCTGCCGACGCATGCCGCTGGTGGCATCTGTATAGGGCGTCGGCATCGGCAGATCAAACGTGCCTTGCGCCCAGACGATCCGCGGCGGGACACCAGACATCTCTCCCAGAAGGACGGTGCCAGCCGGCACGCCCGCAGGCAGGCGATCTTCCAGCCCGACATGCAGATGGACGGTTCCGTCAAGCTCTTTGAGAAACTGGACGTCGGGCCCGGGAAATGCGCCGGGGCGGGTCGCAAGACCCAGCTCCTTGCGCGCGTAGGTCTGCCCGTCAGTCGCGGTATAGGCCCGCCCGTCCTCTAGCGGTGCTTGGTCAGGGTCAAAGCGCGGCGCGATGGTCGAAGCCAGCACGACACTGCGCATGACCTCACCCATATCGGTGCCGGTGACCTGAGGCCCGCCCGCGATCAAGGCGTTACCTGCAAGGATTTGTGCGATCTTGATCGACGCGCCTGCCATCTGCTTGTCCTCCTAGCGCAGCACGATAAAGGGATCGTCGGTCAGGACGGGCGGCTCGATCATGTCATCCGCAGCGTTTCGGCCAACGCGCCTGACGGTATATCGGACCGTGCGCAGCAGCGGGTTGCCGACAAGGACCGACCATGTCTGGACCTTCGCCCCTGTTTCGGAAAACAGCATCGGTTTTTGCGCGGCGATGCCGTTGGCCGGGTCGCTGTAGGTCAGCGTGACCATCACCCGCGCATAGCGGACCCAGTCGACCATCTCGGTATCGACGATCACCTCGATCGCGTCCTGCCCGCTGGGCCCGACGGTGATGACGCCGCCAAGCGTCCCGGTATGTGTAGATACGCTTTCCGCACCGTTCCGGCGCAGCACCCGCACCGTGTAGGAAAAGTCCGTCACATCCTTGTCGATCTGGCGGACGGTCCAGCGTTGTAGGCGCGTCGCCCCATCCAGTTGCAGCGTCACCTGCTCGACCAGGTCATGCGCCGGATCGCGGTAGGTCGCGGTGACAAAGATGGTCGTGACGTCATTCTGAAAATCTCCACGACCGACAAAGTTCGTCTCGACCACGGCTTCGAACGGGCTGGTGATGGTCAAGGTCTGCGCCGTCGCCTCGACCTCCGGCAAGCTCAGGGCCGATCCGTCTGTCATCCGGAACACCTTTGCCACACGATAGGGCAATGCGGTCGTGGTGGCGCCGGTCGTGACCAGATAGCTGCCTGTCGGCTTGGCCGGAGCCAGCGCGATCATCTGCACCGCCCCGCGCGCTGAGGCATCGGGATAGGTCAGGGTCAGATCGACCGACGCGACGTCGGGCGGCATTGGCGCAAGGATCAGATCGACTTTGAGCTGCCCCATCTGGGCATAGCTGACCACCATGAATTCGCCGGACCGCGTGATCCAGCCGCCATTCGGCGGATGTTCAGCCACGATCATGCTGTCCTTGAAGTTCACGGCGGTCCGGTAGCGATATTCCGCCTTTGCCGTACCATCTGCTGCCATCGCAAGGTCAAATGCGAACTGGCTGGGCACGGTATCTTTTTGAAGCAACACCTGCTTTTGATTGCGGATACGGCGTTGGCGGATCTCGTCGAACTGGTCATAGTCGATAAAGACCGACACCGCGGCGATCGGGTCGATCTGAAAGTTGATGTTGGGCAGCACCGTCAGTTTCTGGATCGGAATGTTGGGGATCGTCACGTCGGCAAAGCGGACCGCCGCCTTTGCCTCGGCGGGTGTCAGGTTGCCACCGATCACGCCATTTGCGGGGTGGTTGATGCGCACGACATCGCGGCGGCTGATGGTGACATCGATGGTCCCCTCAACCGTCGTGGTCTCGGTCGGCAACCACCAGCCCTTGTTCTGTTCATCTTCAGATTCGTCCGAGGCCGGAATCGCCTGTTCGAAAAAGCTGGGCAGGATGTTGTTCTGCAAGACGGTCATGGCCATTTGTTCCAACTCTGCGGTCAGGTCATCGGACGGGTCCGCCTCGCGGAAATCGCCGTCATCTATTTCGATCGTCAGGCTCTGATAGGTGCTTCGGAACGACGACAGCGTCGGCGGCGCATACCAGATCTGGTGAATGAATATTCCCCCGCCGACGAACAGGAACTGACGGTCTTGGGCATTGCGGCGTGCTTCCTCCAGAAACTCGCGGCGATCACCGTGGATGCGGATGGTGATTGCAGGAATGCGCGCAATCATCATCAGGTTCTGGTAGCGCACCTGGATCGGCAGGCTGCCCTGATCCATCGCCTGCTTGATCAGCCGCGCGCCACTTTGCGTCAGCGCATAGGAAAACGACGCCGAATTGACCCCTGTCCCGAGGGCCGGGCACGTCGCCGCAGCAGCAATCTGCAGCGTATCGTCAAACGTCGTGGCAACGGCGGAGCCTTCTACAAACAGCGGCGCATAGCTCAGTTCGGGCTCTGCCGGGCGCACCGGAATGCCCAGAAAGCGGTAGCCTTGCGCGACCTCATCGGCCAATTGCTGGCGCAGATGGGCACGGATCCTGTGCTGGTCGGCCTGGTCAATTTCCAACCCGACCGTCATCTGCAGATGGCCGCGTTCGACATCTTCGGTTGCAAGGTTGATCCGGTCGAGATCACGCACATAGGCGATCAGGTCCAGCATCGGCGCACTGGCCGGGTTGCGCGGATCGCTGCGCAGAATGCGCGGAGTGCCTGATACCATGTAGAACTTGCGCGGATCTTCATCGTCGCGGTAAACGACGACATTTGGCACGTCAGGCACCGTGATACTGCCGTAGATCGAAAGCATTATGCCAACCTTTCCCTTGAAACACCTGGAAAATATCTACCTGTCGAACCCCGCATAAATGATGCCGGAGGCCAAAGTCCCGCGCGCCAGCACCACGCTGGCATCCGTCGAAAAGCGAAGCGTCGTGGCCTGCGATTTGCGGCCTTCGACCGTCGCGGTTTGCAGGCTCAGTCGGGCCTGACCCGGTGGCTGCAGGTCGATCTTGAACGCCTGCGCGGTGGCGGCCACTTGCGTCACAGTGCCCATGCCGGTCATCGCGACATCTATCCTGACCTGCGCGTTTGGCAATCCCTTTTGCCATTCCCGGCGCAAGACCACCGCATTCTGCGGCCCGACATCGCCCGCAAAAGACAACGGACCACCACGCCAGCCGGCCGCCTCCAGCTTTCCCCCGATGCCGGGTTCAGCCGTCAGAGCCAGATCCAGCGTCACATTGGCCTCGGCAGCCACGACACGCAGTGCGGGACCGCCGTCAGTGGCAAGACTTGCCGAAACATGGCTGCGGTCATCTTGGGTCAGCACGCCCTCCAGGGTCATCGTCCAGAACCCGGCCAGCACTCCTGCATCGCTGTTGCGATTGCCACGGCCCATCAAGGTCAGGCTTGCCTGCCCGAGACTGAGGCTCAGCGGCAGCGCATGGATCACCGAAAGGTCCGACGCGTCAGCAAACAGCAAGAGCTTGGGCAAGTCTGCCAAAGCAAAGGGATGGACAAGGCTGATCATTGCATCGCTCTCATGATCCGCCGATCGGCGCGGGGGTCGCGGCGATGCCTGCCGCCAAGAGCGCAAACAAATCCGTGCCCCATGTCGCGCGACTGTCCACCTCGAACAGCGAATCCGCCGCAAGCCGGTCCAGCGTGGACAGCGACGGCATCATGACAGGCGGGCTGATCCGCTGCAGCACGCCTTGCGTGCCGCCGACCGGAATGGCGAACCAGCGGTCGAGCGCCCGCGCCAGATCGGGCTCCACGGCGCCAAAAAGACTGTCCCAAAGCTGCTGGCGAAAGGCGGGAACCGCAGCACCGCTTTCATCCATGAACCCGTAGCCATGCTCGAAATCGGTGTATTGCGACCTCGCCGAATAATTGGGAGAGCCGACAAAGCCCCAACTGTCATCCGCAATGGCGATCTTGCAGTGCACCACCTTGTCGCTGTGGTTGAAGATGCCGACGCGGGTCTTTTGTTCCTGCGTCAGCGCCCGCAACAAATGGAAATTCAAGGCGCGTGCGCGCACCCATGCCCCGACATCTGTCGGCGCATCGTTCGGATCGAACCGCCCGGTCACCAAGATGACCCGGAAATCCTCATCTGCACGAAGCCGCGCATTCAGCGCATCGCAAAGCGACTGCGAAGACAGCATCTGGTCTTCGGCGTAGTAATATGTCTGCGCGCCACCCATCGCCGTACGCCACGCCCGGTCCACCTCGAACACCCCGTCGGGCGCAAAACTGGTGGGCAGGTTGATCGGCACTGGCGACAGGCCAAGCAGCTCTGGAAAGTTGAACTGCGGCACGGTGCGCAGCGACTGCGCGTGAATGCTGCCCCCGGCCGGGCGCCCGACCGAGGCTCGGGCGGGCAGGGTCGCCATGCCGGTGGTGCGATTGTCCAGCCGGATCGCATGGACCCTGCCGGTCAGCGTGACGCTGAACGACAAGGGCGTGACCGGGCGCGACTGGACCTCGTTCCACATGTCGCGAAAGTAGTCGAACGCCGGTTGCGCAGCCGGGCCCTGCAAGGAAAGCTGAACATCGCGCCAGATCTCGTCATGGCGATCATTGACGCAGTCAAGCCCGCCCGTAAACACCGTCATCTGCGTGTCGTTGCCGACGATGACCATCTTGGTGTGGACCGCCCCGGCAGGGTGCGACAAGGTGTTGCAAACCGCCTTGTCGGCGATTGCGGGTTCGGAGCGCAGCTCGCGGATGAAGCGCATGGTGCCATAGCTGGTGCGGAATGCATCCGCCGCATGTTGTTGCACAAGGGCATTTGCCATGAGTTCCGGTGCCAGCACCCAGCCCATGACCCGCACATCCACACCCGCCCGTGCCTTGGCCTTTAAGAGCGCCGTCAGTTCCGGGCCTCCCGACATCGCCTCCAGCGAAAAGATCGGCGTGAACCACCAGCCGGCCATGTAGATGACCGGGTTGCCAGCCGGACCCAGCGCATCGATGGCCGCCTTCAGTTTGGCAAAGTAGGCGGGCCCCATCAGGATCGGCTCAATCATGTTCTGCAGGTGAATTGGCACCACCGGCTGGGACGCCTGCGACATCCCGAACGACCCGGTGCTTTCGGTCGAGAACATGAAACGCTGCTTGTCGGCTTCGAATGTCATATCAAGTCTCCGATCCGGTCACCGTCAGGGTGTGACGCGCAGAAAAACGCGGGGGTTGTCGGTGGTGACAGCGGGCAACACCCGGTCGCCGCCGCTTTGCATCATCAGCGTCGTCTCATAAGTGAATGTTCGTTCATTTCTGTTCTTGATGCGGGCCTGCCAACGCTGGATGTCGCGGTTTTCCACAAACAGACTGGTGGTCTGGGCAAAATCAGGATCGCCGTCAGAGGCAGCGTAGCGCAGCGTGACCATGATCCCCAGAATACCGACGGTCTCCATTGGCTGGCCAATGTACTGGACCGTCACGTCCAGCACGTCGGTCGCCGGAATTCCGGCGATCACCATGATGTCGGTCAAGGGGCGGAACGGCGTCGTCTCGACGCCGCCACTGTCGAATATCCGGCGTTCGCGCACCCGAACCTCGGGCAGTGGCACCTCGGTCGACAAGACCATGGAAACCGGGATCGAAACCTGCGCATCCGTCAATTCGACGGCCGCCGTGCCGATCAGGGTGCCACCTTGCTTGACCTCATATTCCAAAATGACGGATCGCAATTCATCCAGCGGGTCCGACAACATCGCGCTGAATCGCACCGAAGGGCGGCTCGGAACGGCCAACACCACCACATCATCAGGCAGACTGCCCGACGGGTCCGGGCGCACCTGATCGGGCAGGGCGACGATGCGGCCGTCGGTAAAGATGGCCTGGCCGCTGATCTTGATGCTGTCGCCAGCACTATCAAATCGAACCTGGGCCGCAACATCGCCACCGCCCGGGACAACGACGAAACTACGCCGGTCGTCGATCACCTGTCGCGCGTCGACATAGGCGACGGTCGCGCGCACTTCTGCCAGATCGGGCGGCAGCGCGCGTGGCAAGGACAGCGTCACGGCTTTGCGCCGCGCCACCATCGAGGGCCGCACCGAAAGAGTGCGCGACTCCGTCAAGGTCCACGGCGCCGTGATGCTTGTGCGGGGGTCACCGAGGCCCGCACCAGGCAGATAGTGAACCGTCAGCTGGTATTCGTAGGCAGAGGCCGCGAGCCCGTCACGCGCAAAGACGAAACTCGCCCGATCGGCAGCCGTACGCAGCACGACATCGCCGGTTTCCCTGGGCCTGCCATCGGCGCGCGTCCCGTAGCGCAGGTTCACCGTCATCTCGCGGATGCCTTCGGCGGCGAAGTCTGTGCCGCCGGCATCCACATCAATGCGCAAGCGAGCAAAGAACGGGTGGTTCAGGTTGATCTTGTGGATCCGGCTTTGGATCTCTCGTGCAGAGGCCATGAACAGCAGGGGATTCTGCGGACCGGTACTGCGCTGCATCGCTGTCGTGCGCGACATGTCGTAGGTCACCTTGCGCAATTCGCGCTGTTGCAACCGCCGCATCGTAAAGGTCGCGCGGGGCGCGCCCATGGCTGCATTGGTGTTTTGTACCGCGGTGTCTGCGGCAGGTGCAGGCGTCCCCTCGCCCGGTTCCGGTTCCGGCGTATTGATGTCCACCTCGCGGGCTTGTTCGCGACGGGTTACCGCATGGGCCATGGCCTGCCCGACAGCTGCGGGGACGCCTTGCCGGAACAGCCCGGCCTGATCAGCACTTGGCGCGGCAAAGACCTCGGCTTCATTTACCGCAGGATCGCCAAGTGTCAGCGACGGCGCAAAGAACGCACCGGTCGCCAGCTCTTTCACCAGTGCATCGATCCGGGTCTGGCGTTCCTTCATCGCCTCCGGCGTCGACAGCTCCAGGCTGCGAACCGTGTCGTCAATGCGGATCGCCTGATTGTCGCGCAACTCTTCGACAATGTTGTCGATCTCGCCTGCCACCACGATTGCGTTGAACCCGATACGGGTGCGCAGGAAATCGTAGACGCGCGAAAAGTCGATCTCGATCTTGAGGCTTTCGACCTCCATTAGCCCGGTGTATTTCAGGTCATAGATCGCGATCAGCGGACGCGCGGCGATGCCCTGTTCCAAAAGTTCGGCAAAGAATGCCGCCCCCTCTTCTGACAGAGACAGCGAGAACACCGCACGGTTATCGCCATCAAGGTTCGGCGTGGCGGTGCCGAAAACCTTTTCAACCAGCCGGATCCCCGCAGGCCCGGGATCGGAAGCGGCCCCCGTGCCATCCTCATTGACTGGCGCAACTCCGGTATCCAAGCCCGCAAGACGAACCGAGCCCTCGGTGAACGGGATCGATGTCAGGCGCGCGCCATCGCCGAACTGTTTGCGCAATTCGCGCAGCAAGGGGCGCTCCAGCGCGCCAAGGCCGGTGGAAATCGCAAGTGTGAGAAACCCGCCGGTGTCGAGGTCCGCGCCTTGGCCGCCCTTTTCGTACAGCATCAGATCAAACATGAGGCCAGCCGCATCGCGCGGGATCACCGGGTTTTGCGGCAAGTAGAAAAAGACCGTCTTCTGGTCGGCATCGCGGTACAAGGTGACGCCGAGAAGGTCGAAACGAGAATTCAGGTCCAGCATGGTGCAGCGCTCCAGAAGCGGGCGGATTCAAAGAGTTCGTAGCGAAATGATCAAAAGCAGGGTTTCGGTACGGGCGATCCACGGGCTTGTGCGAACGTCGCCCGATGCGGTGAATGCCTGCGTGCGAAATTCGAAATCCACCGGCAGACCGGGACGACGGATCAGGGTGGTGGTGGCCGATACCGGGTCCGTTGGTGCAAAGAACAGCTCGGTCAGGCGCGGGTTGCCGGCCTCGTCGCGATGGCGCACCTCGACCAGCACGGCATCCAGACCAAGGCTGGTCATCTCGCCCCCGATCAGCCGCACCACAAGGTCGACGGGGCGTGCTGCATCGGTCCCGACGACATGGGTCGGCCCCTCTGCCAGTTCCCAGTCGCCCACGGTCACGATGCCGCCTTCGCGGATGGTCGCGCGGATACGCGTCGTCTGACGATCCGGGTTCAGGATCGGCCAGGTGAAGGTCTGCGCCGCAAAGGGTGGCATCAGGGTCGCGGCAAAGCGGCGGTGATACAATGCAACCGCGTCGTCATACTCGATCTCAAGGTCGATTGCCTCGATTGTCTGTGACAAGATATTGGGTTGTACCCGCAAGACCCGGTCACCTTGGAATGGCGCATCGAGGGTGTGGGACAGGGATTGCAGCACCTGTTCTGGCGCGGTGAAGCGGCTTGCATCGGCAAAGACATAGGTCGTGTGCAGGGTAAATTGCCCCGGCCCGCGTTCCTCGGTGCGAACAGGCCAGTCGGCGCCGTCCGGTGCCACTTCGGCCATTGACCGGTTGAACGGGGCCAAAAGACGAAAGCGGCGGTTCGCGGCAAAGGTACCGCTTTCAGACGCAAAATCCGCCTCGATATCCACCTGCGTGACATCAGCAGGAATGCGACCCGCCAGCAGCGACAACCGCCGATAGCCGAAATCGCCCATCGGGTCGATCATCACGGCGCGCGTGGTGGATAGCTGGCTTTGCGTCG
This sequence comes from Rhodobacterales bacterium, assembly GCA_031378845.1. Taxonomy (GTDB): domain Bacteria; phylum Pseudomonadota; class Alphaproteobacteria; order Rhodobacterales; family Rhodobacteraceae; genus JAJNPS01. The sequence continues at coordinate 100,675 of JANNES010000009.1, read as the reverse complement.
TGTAACGACTGGCATCCACTGTCGCGCCGACCGGATCGTCAAATTCATAAGTGATGGCATAGCGGATCGCCATGCTGGCGCGGCCATTGCGGTGGAACGCCACGATGCGATGGCGATCGCCGCCCGGCACGCAAACCAGCGGCGGCTTGGTTTCCGGCGTGCGCGCTGGGTCGCCTTCACCATAGGTGACGCTGACCACGGCCTGACGCAAATTGAGGTCGCGGAACATCGCGTCGTCGGGCAAAGATACGATCGCCTCCACCCGGTCAAAGAATGCCGAGGCCGTCCCGAGGTTTACCAGCGTCGTGTGGCTGGCGGCGTTGGCGGGATCGATCATCGTCTGCAAGAAGGCTTGCGGTGCATCGGTGCGCGTGACCGGCATGCGCGACGCATAGCTGAAGGTCCCTGACAGATCTGCGGTCTCTTCGCTGAATTTCAGGGTCAGGCCCAGCGACCCGCCGGACCCGGCCCCTGCTGCCCCTGCAGCCCCGCCCGCAGCGCCGCCGCTGGTCCGCGCCAGTGCCGCGATGGCCGACCCGATGCTTTCCCCCGCCCCTGGTTGCGGCGGGGTCGGCAAGGTTGGCCGAAACAACTGCTGAATGAGGTCTTCCTTGAACAGCGCGATGACGCGTTGCTCAGCCTCGCGTGCCGCATCACTGTCGATGAAAACCGACGAGTCGATGGTGACGACATTCGTCTTGATCAGATGGTCGATCGCTGCCGACACATCGGCCTTGAACCACTGCACCTGACCGACCAATCCCGCCCCGAAATGCCGCTTTACCATGTCCATGTCGGCGTGGACGGTGACATTCACCGAAGGGGAAAGCCCCTCAAAGCTCAGCGCATAGCTGACCCCCACCGGCATCGAGCCGCTGTCGAACATGCCCGCCATGAACGCCGCACCCCGGTCCGACAGCGACAGCGAAAAGATCGACTGCAGATCGCCCAGCAAGGCGGGCGTCCCGGTTCCCACGACAGCCGTCACAAAACGTGGTCGCCCCTCATTGGGCGTGGCCGAAGCCGGGTTCGCCTCACCCGTCGGAAACGTCACGGCGTCAAGCGCGATGATGTCTGCGCGACCTTGGGTGTAGGCAATGGGCGAAAGCCTGATCGCAGTCTCATCGGCAAGGCCCTTTGCAGCGGCGATGGCCTTGCGCGCGGCGCGCAATTCCTTGTCGCTCCTTTGGCAGCTGACCCCCAGCGTCAGGAATCCTCCGCCCATTTCTGCAGGGATCCGGGTCCCCTGCAAAAAGGAACTCACCAGCGCTTCGGTATAGACCCACAAGTCGAACATCGGGCGGCGCTGCGGCCCGATGGCGATCTGCGGCGCACCTGCGGTGTGGTAAAAGAGCAAAGGGTCGTCGTGATCCGGAAACAGCACCACCCCATCCACTTCGAAATGCGGCGTCTCAAAGCTCAGCATGACGCGACCCCTTTCTCATGGCTGAAACGCCTTCTGCGGCAACCGGAACAGCACCAGATCCCGGCTCCAGTCCAGCCAGCCGGTATCCCCCGGAAATCCGTTGGCATCACGCCAGTCGGCGCGCACCCGCACCCGCGCAACCTGCGGCGCCAGTTTTGGAAACGTCCATGTGCCCAGATCGCCGACCGCATCCTGCGCGCCCAGCGGCACGCGATGATCGTGCAGCCGGGTGCCATCCGGCCCCAGCGCTTCGGCCTGCAAGATCAACTGCGACAGCCCATGCGCCGACACCGGCAGGCCCAGCGCGCGGAACCGGATCGCGCGCATCTCGAACAGGTCGCGACCCAGCACGATTGTGGTATCGGACGTCTCGCGCCAGTCGCCCTGCACCAGCCCGCGCCCCACCACCAGCGTCGTCAGGCGATATTCGATGGCCTGCATCAGGGGATCGGCAATTGCATAGTCGCGCTCGACAAAGCCGGTCTCGCGGGTCAGCGCAATGCGTTCGTTGATCGCGATGTCATGTGCGGGGTCATTGTAGCGCAACTCGACAAAGGCCAGCGACAACTCGCTCCACGGCAGGTCGGGGAAGATCGTGATGCGGCGACGATGCGGTGCGGGGTCCGGCAAGGTCAATCGCGGCGCTGACACGGCCGTCCATTCGCGTTCGATGGGTCCGCCGACCGCCAGATCACGATCAAAGATCACGCGGTATTCGAATTCGGCTGCGTCGTCACCATGGCCGCGAAATGTCCACTTGCCGTCTGGCTTGGCGGCCGTCAGCACCAGAGTCTCGCTTTGCGCGACGTGTCCATCCTCGGCCGTCTTGCGCAGATCGACGATCACCGACGGGAACTGCGCAAACGGGAAACCCGGCGCAGTTGCGACAAGGGGCTGGCGCAGTTGATAAGGCCCGTCGACGCGGGGGTCTACCGTGAGCGTCGTCGCTCGGCCTTGAACCCATGGCCCTTCACCCGCAGGCTGCGGACCAAAGACCGCGCCCGGATCGAAATGTACCCGCAACCGGTACAGATAAGGCTCTGTCAGCAAAGACGGGTCAGCACCCAGCAGGTTGACCGCATAAAGGTCGGTGTCGGCGGCGTCGTGAAAAATCACCGTCTGGCGGTGCAGCATCGTGCCATCCACCCCCTGCAGCGCAAGATCAACCTCGACTGCCGAAAGACCGTCGCTGGCAAAGCGGTCGACCACACGCAGCGCCACTTCTCGCCGTCCGATGCCTGCGATGTTGACGCCTGTCACAAGCTTTGCACGGGTCGCAGGCCAGTCCGCCCGTACCAGCCCTGCCGCATCGACCCGCAGTCCATGCAATTCGCCGCCGATGCTGGCCTGAAACACCAGATCCCTGCGGCGCACCATGCTGCGGTCAAGACGCGCGTCGATGTGTCGGACATCGTTGTCACGCATCATCTTCATCTTGAAGGACGCCCCCGGCATCAGCGTGTCGATCACGTCCATGATCGACCCCTTGATCGCGTCGACCACACCTCGGCCAGGCTCTGGTGGCGCTGCGCCATAACTTGGGTCAAAGAATGTATCGGTGATGAAATCCAAAAGCGCGCGTTCGGCCACCTGCGCCTCATCGGCGGCATCCGCGTCGGTGACGGTGGTTTCCACCTTTAGCTCCGCCTCGGTGACGGCCTCGCGCAGTTTGGCCTCAAGATCGACGCGCACATAATAGACATTGGCGCGAAACCGGCTGTCCAACGCGACTTGCAGCCGTGACCAGTCTGCGGTGATCTTGATGTTGAACGCCGGTTGCAGGCCCGACAGGGCCATCCGGTAGATCACCAGCGCCGGGATCGTCGGATCGCCAATACATCCTTCGATGAACCCCGAAGCCGCCGCGTTCAGCTGCACCTGAAACGCCGCCGTGTTCTCGCCCGCCATGGACGGGCGCGCGGACCCAAGCGTGGTCACCTCGAACGGCGACCCGTTATTGGCCGCGCCCGCCTGCCCCAAAAGCACCAGTTCGACCGCGCCCTCGTCAAACAGCACAGGCGAGACGCGCGCCGGACGGCCAAGTTCCGCGCTTAACCTCTGGCCGATTTCAACGAGCTTTGCTGGCGGAATGGTCAGCACGGTTGCAAGGCTTACGAACCCGCCGGCGATAGCAGAGCCATCGGGCGCGTCGCCGACAAACCGGGTCAGCGAAAACGCGGGCAGGCCGGTTGTGGCGATCTCGAGCCGGGGCTGGTCTGGCAGGACATGGAACAGATCCGCGACCGCATGGTCAGCAAAGACCGGATGTCCGGAAACGATGCGCAAAGGGGCTGCAAAGGATAACATGGCATATGCTTCCCTGTCCCCTCACACCCCCGGCGGCTCGACGAACAGCAAATCATCCGGGCGCGCAAAACTGCCCTGCCGCAACGGCCCCAAGACCCGGTCGCCTGAGGCCAAGAGGTAGTCGGCCTGATAGGTGAACGACAACAGTGCGGGGTCTTTGACCGCGACAGTCCAGATCGACGTCTCCCCGGAATTGCGCAAGAATGCCCGGTGGGTATCGCGCAGGGAATTCGCCGCATCGGTGTAGACCAGTTCCACCGACACGCGCCGCACATCGGTGCCAAGTGCGATGTCATCGCCAAGGATGGTCAGCTTGTAGACCCCCCCCGGCGCATTGCCAACGATCAGCGGGGCCCCGTCTGCGACAAAACTCCGCTTTGGCAGATTGCGCGCGGCACCATTTCGCAAGACATGCGTTTCTTCGACCGAAACTTCGCGGCGTGCAGGGTCTTTCAATGGTGCCGAAAAGAGCTTGACCTTGCCCACGTCCTCGACGCTGAACAAGAACGACTGTTGCACGCGAATGTCGTTGGGTCTGTCTTCATAGACCAGCGCGACCACGACGGACTGCACCTCGTCCCAATCGACCGACGGGATGATGTCCACGCCAAGCCGGTCCTCGAACGGCGTGGGGACGCGCAGATGGTTGGTCGCGCTCGGCACTTCGATCCACGGGCTTGAAATTTGCTGCGCGGGAAAGACATGTGTCGTGCGATACCGAAATGGGTTCATCTGCGGCGAATAGACCGCCCGCTTGATCGTTGCAGCGGGTGCTTCTTTTGTCAGGCTGCGCGACTCGATGAACGGGGGCACATTGTTGCGGTGATCCTCATAGCTCAGCTCGATATCCACAGACTCCAGGTCTCCCGCAAAGCCCGCGGGGCTCGCCGAAAATGTGACGTTGAGCTCGCCGGGATTGGGAACGTTGATCACCTGCGCAGGGTTCACCGATGTCGCGTCCAGCACGCGCTGTTTCAGCACCGGACCGTTCTTGTAATGCACCTCTGCGACCACGTCGTATTCGTTGCTGGTCCCCTTGGCGGTGACAAAGGTCTTCGCGGCAGAGTTGCCTTTGGCAAAGACAAAGCTCTCGGCCTTTTCGATCTGCCGCCCGGTGTCATCGGGGCTTTCATAGCGGATATCGACAACGATCGAATGGACATAATCGGCGTATTTGTCAAAGTCAAAGCTGGTCGAGACATCGACCTCCAGCCGTTTGAAGAACGGATGCGCAATCGTGTCGACGATGGTCAGATAATCGCTGACATCGGCGCCGATAAAGCTCGGGTCGACGACTTCGCTGGGATTGTAGGGGCGCAAGATCACATCGGATTGCGTCATGCGCAGGTCAAAGGATTTTGAAAAGTCCTCGTTGATGAACTCCAGCCACTCGCTTTGCTTTTGTTCGTCCGTCAGCACGCCGCCGACATTGAGCCATTCCTCATTGATGAACTTGTCCATCGCACCCAGCGCGAAATCGCGCAGGTCAGCCACGATGTCGTCGTCCAGTTCCACCTCCGATGAGCCGGACTTGATATCCAGCTCGACAAGGCTGCGCTCTTCCAGAAACTCCGAAAAACCCGTGCGCTTGCGGGTTTCTGTGGTCGTGTCGCTGCCCCAGAAGTCTTCTTCGACAACCTGTTGGGTGGTAAACTGCGCCACCGCGTCACGGACCCGGCTGGCTTCGATATGTGCCGTGATCGTCACCGCCGGCAGGCGCACCTCGAATTCCAGATTGTACTCGATTGACGCAATTGCCCCACCTTGGCGCAGGACATCGGCAAAGACCTGTGCGCCGACAAACGGCATATCCGCCAGCACTGAGACGGTATTGGCACCGAACAACGACGGCCTGCCCAACTCGACAGTGGTCACCAGACCATTGCTGCCACCGCGTGCGATCTTCAGAACTGCCGACCCATTGATGAAGTTGACCGGCCGGATCTTTGCCGGCGGAATTGCGGTCACGCCGGTTCCCGCCTCAGCACGCATGATGCTCTGGGCCTTGGTTTGCGCCTGCGGGCCGATCACATCTGCAGGCGCCGTCAAGACGGTGGTAAACAGCAAAAAGCCGCCACCCTGCTGCTTGCCCTCGATCGGCAATCCCGCCTGATACAGCACGAATTGAAACTGGGGGGACCCATCAGCATTGCGTGCAAGTTCAATGTTGGTGGGAAGATAGTAAAAAGTGTCTTTTTGCTCATCGTCACGGAAGAAATCGACGCCATCAATCGAAAAGCCATCAGTCAGAGAAAGCATTGGCTGCCCCCAGAAAAAGAATTTCAAAACAATAGGTAGGCGACAAGTCGGGTCGAAGAAAAAAATAAGTCAAACCAGCGTCCAATGCCTGACATATACGTCAAAGACGACAAAAAGTAAAGCATCACCTTGCTGCGCCCGAGACAGGAAATTTGGCATATTCAACTGTGGGTTGCGCGTCAGTTGCTGCCGAACGTCATGTCACCGACAACTTGCGGCACGAATCACAAGCCCATCACTGGCCCATGTGCGACATGTCGAAACAGACTTTTCGACAACCGCCCTCAGCAGGGCGCGTTCCACGACAACCATGGAATGATGACCTGTTTGCGCGTCAAACGGCAGCGTTTGACCGCTATCACTGCGATCCATGTCTGATCGGACGCGCGCCCTGGCCGGCGAAATAGCGCTCGGCCGAAAGATACCCCGCCAGCCGCGCCGCCGCACACCACTCGCGCTCAAGTGCCAGCTCACCCACCAAAATCACCTGATCGCTGGACAACCGCCCCATCGCGGCGCGCAAGGCCGCGCGCGCCTCGCCGAACTGCGCGAGCGCAAAGGGGGCCTCGAAAACCCCGTCCAGCACGCCCTCGTTGGCAACCGCGACAGCGCTTGGCCCCAAAGGCCGCACTGCCAGCGCGATCCTTGCGGCCCCCGAAATCTCCGCCAGCTTATCCGCCCGATCCGCAGGCAACGCCGGGCGCGTCACCGCCACCCGCAAGGCATTCGTTGAAAACAAGAACGCCACCACATCATGCCCCGTCGCCGCCCGGATGCTCGCATAGGTCTTGTAATCCAACCCCAGCTCCCGCGCCCGGCTCACCCGCAGGCGCACGACCTCGATCGGCAGCGTCGGCAACAGCCGCGCGCGCGCCGCTGTCCAGCAATGCCGCCGCCAGCTTACGCCGCCCTCAAGCGACGGCCCGCCATTATGTCCACGATCCTTCAGAACGCATTCATCTTTGCAAAAATATCCCACCGGAGGCCTGGAGGGTGTGAAACCCTCCAGTTCCCTATTTCCGCCGGTCCCCCGTCGTCATGCCCAGTCCCGCAGCCGCGCCACATACCGTGCCATCGTGTCGACCTCGAGGTTGACCAGATCGCCTACCACCACCGTGCCCCAAGTGGTCACGGCTTGCGTGTGGGGGATGAAGTTGATCCCGAAATCGCGGCCTTCCACCTCGTTCACCGTCAACGACGTGCCGTTCAGCGCCACCGACCCTTTCGGGGCAATGAAGCGCGCCAGAGCCTGCGGCGCGCGAAAGGTCACTCGCAGGCTGTCCCCCTCGGGGTGCAGACCCACCACCTCGGCCACACCATCGACATGGCCAGACACGATATGGCCGCCGAGTTCGTCGCCGACCTTCAGCGCGCGCTCCAGATTGACACGGCGGCCCGGATGCCAGCCATTGCGTCCGATATTCGTCTTGGACACCGTTTCGGCCGAGATTTGCACCTCGAACCAGTCGCGCGGCGCGCTGCCCGTGGCGACCACCGTCAGGCACACGCCCTCGCACGCAATGGAGGCGCCAATCGCGATATCTGCGGCGCGGTACTGCGTCGCAATCCGCGCCCGGAGGTCGCCTTGCTGCTCCAACGCGATGACCTCGCCCATATCCGTCACGATGCCTGTGAACATGCCGTCCTCCGCGCGCGTCAACCGCTTGGCCTTGCGAGCCCCTCGCTTGAGGTATCGCCGATAGCCGGGCCTGACAAGCCCCGCGACCCCGGCCCTGGGCTTGAGTCGATTGTGTCACAGTGCCCCTTGCAATATCGCGCACCCTCTTGCCGCAACACGATCATGCGTCGATACCTTGTCGATCATCGTCCTTATCCGGCACAGTGCCTACATGCCCCATCGCACCCGAGGACACGGTCGAACCTTTCTCTTCTTGCAGGGCCCGCATGGCCCGTTTTTCCGCCAGCTTGGTGCTGCGATGACGAAAACCGGTGCCACCATCTGGCGCGTGGGCTTCAATCAAGGCGATCAGGCCTTCTGGCCCGCCGCAACCTACATCCCGCATCCAGGTGGTGACTGGCCTGCACATCTGGCGCAGATTCTGCACGACAAGGGGGTCACAGACATCGTTCTGTATGGTGATACGCGCCCGGTGCATGCCCAGGCGATTGCGATGGCCGGCGCGCGCGGCCTGACGGTCCATGTCTTTGAAGAGGGCTATCTGCGCCCCTATTGGGTGACCTATGAGCGCGGCGGCACCAACGGCCATTCGCGCCTGATGCAGATGACGCTGCCCGACCTTGTGGACCGCCAACCAGCGCTTGCAGGCAGCGCGACCTCGGTGCCACCGGTCTGGGGCGACATGCGCCAGCACATGTTCTGGGGTGCGATCTACCACGGGTTGGTCATGGCGGGGGCCTGGCACTACCCGGATCACCAACCCCATCGCGGCGTCACGGTGGGCCGGGAGTTCCGTCTTTACCTTCAGCGCTTCTTGCTGTTGCCGCTGCATCGCTGGGAGCGGATGCTCGCAACCTGGCGCATCAACCGCGGGCGGTTTCCCTATCATCTGGTGCTGCTGCAACTGGAACATGATGCCAGCTTTCAGGCCCATTCGCCGTTTCGCACGATGACCGAGTTTCTGGCGCAGGTCGTCGCGGGTTTTGCCGCTGGCGCCCCATCGCATCACCATCTGGTCTTCAAGGCTCACCCGCTGGAGGACGGTCGCGCGCCCATTGCCCGCGATATCAGGGCGCTGGCACGACAGCATGGGCTGACGGGGCGCGTGCATTTTGTGCGCGGGGGCAAACTGGCGCAGCTGTTGGACACCGCCGAGACCGCGGTCACCGTCAATTCAACTGCCGGTCAACAGGCGCTTTGGCGCGGCCTGCCGTTGCGCATCTTTGGCCAGGCGGTGTACGGCAAGCCCGAATTTGTCTCGATGCAGGCGCTGCCCGAATTCTTTGCCGCGCCGAAGCCTCCCGACGTCGTTGCGTACCGTGTTTTCCGCGCGTATCTGTTGGCAACCAGCCAGTTGCCGGGCGGATTTTACTCTGCCGCGGGACGGCAGCGGCTGTTGCGCGGCGTCGTTGACAAGCTGCTGTCGGACCAGGACCCTTACGATGCTTTTGGCACCAGCAACGCGACCAAGCGGCAACAGTTGCGCGTCGTTGTCTGAGACCGACAACCAAGGCTGGCCAATCCGGCAATCTTTCGTTAGGGTTACATTCAAAACTTGAGGCAAGCTCCATCATAAGGAGTGCGAGCAGTGAACCGAAATACGACCAGAACGGCCAAGGCCGTGCTGTTGCTTGTGATCCTGTCCACGGTAGCCGCCTGCGGTTTGCCGCGGTCCGGTCCCAATAAACGCGAGATTTTTGCGGGCTCCGTCCTCAAGGACGGCGATGCCTACATTGTCACCGTCAATGACCGGGTGACGCGCGCCACCGCCGTGGTGCCTGCGTTTGGCTTTGGTTCTGACTTTCGCAACGCGGGGCTGGTTGGCTCCGACACCATCGCGCCGGGCGATCTTTTGGGCCTCACGATCTTTGAAAACGTGCGCGATGACCCGCTTCTGGGCAATACCGGACAACGCGTCTCGGCATTGACCGACGTGCAGGTCGACGGCCAGGGCTACATCTTTGTGCCGTATGCCGGGCGCATCCGTGCCGCCGGTCAAACCCCCGAAGGGTTGCGACTGGCGATCACCCGCAAGCTCGATGCCCAGACGCCCGATCCGCAAGTTTCGGTGCAGCGACTGGCCGGCGACGGCTCGACGGTGACCATTTCAGGCTCGGTTGCGGCACAAGGCGTCTTGCCGATCGAACGTTCCACCCGGACGCTGTCGGCAATGCTGGCCAAGGCCGGTGGCGTGGCGATTGATCAAGAGATTGCCATTGTCCGGGTGACGCGCGGGCACAAGACCGGCAAGGTCTGGCTGATGGACCTGTATGAAAACCCCGGCCTCGACATCGCGCTCCGGCCCGGTGATCAGATTGTGGTGGAAACCGATACCCGCGCCTTTGTGGCCCTTGGCGCGACGGGTGCGCAAAACCGCGTGCCCTTCAACACCCAGAACCTGTCCGCCATCGAGGCAATCGCGACTGTGGGCGGTCTGAGCACGTCGCTGGCAGATCCCACCGGCGTCTTTGTGTTCCGCAACGAACCGGCAGAGATTGCCAACGCCGTTCTCGGCCGCAACGACCTCATCGGCGATCAGCGCATGGTATACGTGCTGGACCTCACGCAACCGACCGGCATGTTTGAGGCGCGCGACTTTCTCATCCGCGACGGCGATACGGTCTATGTGACCGAGGCCCCCTTCGTGCAGTGGCAGAAGACACTGAACGCCATCACCGGCACCGCAGGTGCAGCGACCGGCGTGACCTCAGCGGTCGAGGGCGGCTGACGCCCGCGTCATGCAGGCAGGCGATCCCACCAGCAAGGCCGCCGAGGGTATCCCCCGGCGGCTTTGTCATGTGAATCTCGGCTTTTTGCGCGACCAGCGCCTGGCCCGCATCCTGCATCTTGCCGGCTTGCCCTTGCACATTGGACGCCCACAAGCGGATGACGCAGTGCTGGTCTGGGGCAAGACCGCAGTCGCCCGCCGGGGCGAGGCGTGGGCTGCACGTTACGATGCGCGACTCTGGCGGGCCGAGGATGCCTTTTTGCGGTCCGTCAAACCCGGGCGCATGGGGGCGCCAACGCTTGGCCTCATGCTCGATCCGACCGGCGGCGTGCATTACGACAGCGCGTCACCTTCGCAGCTCGAGCTGATCCTTGCCACCGATCCCTTGGACAATTCGCACCTCTTGCAGCGTGCAAGGGACGCAATTGCACGGATCCGGGCGCTGCACCTGTCCAAATACAACCTCCACCGGTTGGATGTACCCAGCCCACCACCCGGCTATGTGCTGGTCGTTGATCAGACCTTGGATGACGCCTCGATCCGCCATGGCGCAGCCTCGGCCCTGACCTTCCACGAGATGCTGGTGCGCGCGCAAGAGGACCACCCGACCACCCGCGTTGTCATCAAGACCCATCCTGAAACCCAAAGCGGTCTGCGCCGTGGCCATTATGGCAGCGCCGATGCCATGGGCCGGGTGCAGATCTGCAGCGATCCCGTCTCCCCCTGGGCACTGCTGGACGGCGCCATCGATGTCTACACCGTCAGCTCGCAACTCGGATTCGAGGCGATCCTCGCCGGTCACCGCCCCCGCGTCTTTGGCCAGCCCTTTTACGTCGGCTGGGGCCTGACCGAAGATGAGGCCCCGGTGCCACGCCGCAACCGAAAGCTGACACGGACCCAGATTTTTGCCGCTGCGATGATCTTGGCGCCGCTCTGGTACGACCCCTGCCGGGATCGGCTATGTTCGCTGGAAGACGTCATAGATCAGCTGGAGGCCGAAACGCGCGCCTTTCGTCAAGATCGCGCGGGCTTTGTCGGTTACGGTATAAGGCTCTGGAAACGCGCGATCTTTCAGGAATTCTTCGGGCAGGAGCACGCCATCCGCTTTGACGACAGGCCTGACGCCGCCGCCAAGGCCGCCGAACGCCGCCACCAGCCGCTTTTGGTCTGGGCGGGCCGCGAAACCGCAGCGCTGCGCGCCACACCGCATCTTTTGCGCGTCGAGGATGGCTTTTTGCGGTCATCGGGTCTGGGGGCGAACCTCGTCGCGCCGCTCAGCTTGGTGGTCGACGACCTTGGCATCTATTACGACCCGACCCGCGCCAGCCAGTTCGAGGTGCTGATGAAAGCGCCCCTGCCAGATTGGGCGCGGACAAGGGCGGCGCGGCTGGCAGACCGCGTAAGGGCCGCCGCGCTCAGCAAATACAACCTTGCGGCTATGCCCCTGCCACCCCTGCCACCCCTGCCGACCGGGCACCGCATCCTTGTGCCGGGCCAGGTCGAGGATGACGCCTCGATCCGGCTGGGCGCTGCGGATGTCGCGCGCAATCTTGATCTCTTGCGCGCGACACGGACCGCCAATCCTGACGCCGTGATCCTCTACAAGCCCCACCCGGATGTCGTGGCAGGCCTGCGCCCCGGCGCCATCCCCGCTGCCGAACTCGCCAGCCTTGCCGATCTGGTCCTGCCCGATGCCGATCCGATCCAGCTGATTGACGCCGTGGATGCGGTCTGGACCATCACCTCCACCTTGGGCTTTGAGGCGCTGATACGCGGCAAGCCCGTCACCTGCCTTGGCGTGCCGTTCTATGCCGGTTGGGGCCTGACGCGCGACCTTGCCCCCATCCCCAAGCGCCGCCTGCCCCACCCGGACGGGCCTATCCGACCGGACCTTGTGCATTTGGTCCACACGGCCCTGATCGCCTATCCGCGCTATCATGACCCGGTGACCAATCGCCCCTGCCCCCCCGAAGTGATCGTGGAGCGTCTGGCCACACGCACGGTCGCGCGGCCCGGCGCTGGCAATCGTCTCTTGGCCAAACTGCAAGGTCGGCTGGCAAGCCACGCATGGGCGTGGCGGCGCTAGTCGTTACAGGCCAAAAGGTCGGAGATGCGGTCCACTGGCCCTGCTTCGCGCGCACCTGCGATGGTCACGATCATTGCCTTGGACCAGTCGCCCGAGGCCAACACCAGGTCATCCCCCTGCCCGCAGTTCCGCACGCCCCCGGTGATGAAATCGTCGCCGATCTGGTGGTTGGTCAGGCCCGCGATGCGCCCGATTTCGCGAAGGGTCTTGCCCTGCAGTCGTACAAAGACCAATTCGCGCAACAAGTGCGGGCGGTCAACATAGGCAATCTCGATCCGCCCATCGCCATCAAAGTCGCCCACGCCTGCCGGGGCCAGCCAGCGATGGCGTTGCCCGATGAAGGGGGTGGCGGCCAGCCTGCGACCATAGCCATCATAGATCGCAAGCGACGCCCCGCGCTGCAGATCGGTTTCTACCACGACCACTTCTGCAAGGCCGTCACCGTTTACATCGACGACACGGGCTTGGACGTCCTCAAAGACGCGGGTGCGCCGCAACGTCACGTCCAGCGTCTGCAAACGGCGATCAGCACAGAGCGGGCAGGTGTCTACTGTCAGGCGTATCCCGCCCCATTCAGTCGCATCACCAAGGACCGCATGGTCATAGCGGTCAGTGGGCAGGATCAGCTCCGCCGCAACGATCGCGGGCAAAGGCAACGGCGTCTTTGCGTCAACGGGTGGCGCCAGAGCAACCGCCAGCGCCGTCACCCAGACGCGCATCAGATCTGCTTTTCAGGCATCTGCACGCGCAACCCTTCCAGCGCGTCACTGACCTTCAGCTGACACGTCAGGCGCGACCGGACCGGATCCGGGTTCCATGCGAAATCCAGCATGTCCTCTTCCATCGCGTCTTTCTTCGGCAGTTTGCCGACCCAGGCCTCGTCCACATAGACATGGCAAGTCGAACAGGCGCAGGCGCCACCGCAATCGGCCTCGATGCCGCGAATGCCGTTGTCGCGCGCGCCTTCCATGACGGTCAGACCATTGGCGACCTCGATCACATGCTCTTTGCCGCCGAATTCTACGTAAGTGATCTTTGCCATCAGTGCCGGATCCCGTTTTTGCCGCCCATCGGCTGGACATAGGCGAAACTGGTTGGATTTGCCAGAGGCGCCACCGCCCGATCTCGGGCAAGTTCGAGGGTTCCTGCCCGCGCCCGAGACGTCTTGCTAAAACACCGCACCGCGAACCGGTTCGAGGCTGCACCCTTTCGCACCGGCGCATTTCCCGGTAGGGTTGCGCAAATTCCGCCGGGGACCTACCCCGGGGCAAGCAGATCAGGCAGTCTATGACGCGAAATCGTTTCTTTGTCCAAGGCTTGGCGCCAGCGCTCTTGCTTGCCGCCTGCACCTTCTCGGCCCCCGAGGCGACAAGTCGCGGTGATTTCTCGGCCGAACTTGTGCGCCGCTACGGCGACACGCCCCCTGCGGGGCTGTCTGATGCCTGCTGGGCCCAAGATCTGACACCCGCCGTGATCGAGACGGTCACCGAACAAATCCTTGTGACCCCCGAGCAGCGCGACGACAGCGGCAATATCACCCAAGCCGCGATCTTTTCGACCAAGATCGACCAGCGCATGGTGCAAGACCGCGAAGTCGTCTGGTTCCAGACGCCCTGCGCTGCGGTGATGGACGCAGCGTTTCTGGCCAGCCTGCAGCGCGCGCTCAAGGCGCGTGGGTATTATTTGCGAGAGCTTAGCGGCGAGATGGACGACGCCACCCGCACCGGCCTGCGGCGGTTTCAGGCCGAACGCGGATTGGACAGCGAAATCCTGTCTCTGGCTGCCGCGCGCGAGCTTGGCCTGATCGAAGTCTCGCGCGACGCGCTGTGAGGCGGCAAATGAAAAGGGGGGCCAAAGCCCCCCTCTTACCCGTTCTGTCGCAAGGCGCCTATTCGACCGACAGCGCCACAAACCGCGGATCACCCCCGCGCCGCACCAACAAGAGCAGTGACTTGCGCCCGGCATCCTTAGCCTCGGTCACGCGGTCTTCAAGGTCCTTGATCGTCAGAACCTGCCGCTGACCTGCCTCGGTGATGAGATCGCCATCACGCAGACCCTTGGCATAGGCCTCCGATGCAGGATCAACCTGCATCACGATCAGGCCTTCGCTCCCGACCGGCAGACCAAGCGTTCCGATGATCTCGTCGTTCAACAGACTGAGCGTCATGCCCAGAACCTCGCCGGTTGCGGGATCCTTTGGCGCATCGGCAACCGCCGGGGTCGGCTCTGCCTCGGCATCCTCGCGGCGGCCAAGCGTGACCTGCAACGTCTCGTTCTTGCCGTCGCGCATCACCAAGACCGGCACTGCCTTGCCAACCGGCGCATCGGCCACGTTGCGGGTCAGGTCGCGCACATCGTCCACGGCCACCCCATCAAAGCTGAGGATGACATCGCCGGCAAGCAACCCGCTATCCTTGGCCGGGCCGTCGGGCACGTCCGTGATCAGCGCGCCCTTGGCTTCGGTGAGGCCCATCGCCTCGGCCACGTCGGGCGTCACATCCTGAATGCGCACTCCGAGCCAGCCGCGCCGCGTCTCGCCAAACTCCTGCAGCTGATCCACGACCTTGGTCACCACGTTCGACGCCATCGAAAAGCCGATCCCGATAGAGCCGCCATTTGGTGACAGGATCGCGGTGTTCACCCCGATGACCTTGCCGTCCATGTTGAACAATGGCCCGCCCGAGTTGCCCCGGTTGATCGCGGCATCGGTCTGGATGTAGTCGTCATAGGTTCCGCTCAGCTCACGATTGCGGGCCGACACGATACCGGCCGAAACCGAAAAGCCCTGACCCAGCGGGTTGCCCATCGCCACAACCCAGTCGCCGACACGCATCACATCACTGTCGCCGAACTGCACGAACGGCAGCGGCGTCTCGCTTTCAACTTTCAAAAGCGCGATGTCGGTCTTGGGATCGGTGCCGATCAGCTTGGCATCAAGCCGCTTGCCGGAAAAGAACTCGATCTCGATGGAATCGGCGCCTTCGATCACGTGGTTGTTCGTGACGATGTAGCCGTCCGCACTGATCACAAAGCCCGAACCCAAGGCCTCGGACCGTTGCGGCGCATTGTCTTGCGGGGTCTGGCCGTTGCGGTCCATGAAGTCCTTGAAGAAATCCTCAAACGGCGATCCGGGCGGCACGCCGGGCACGCCTTCGGTCGGGCCTGCGACCATTGCCGAGGTCGTGATATTGACAACCGACGGGCTGATCTGTTCGGCCAGATCGGCAAAGCTTTCAGGTGCGCCGCGCGCGAAGGCGCCCGTCGCTTGACCCAAAGCCAGACCAAGCCCCAACGTCAAAGCCATGAACACGCGCGGCACGGGACGTTGCATCTGGGGGACGACGACGCGGGCGCGGCGGGTTTGATCGAAAACCTGCATAAGCACTCCAAACTCCTCTTTCTTGTCGATCGCTTGACGCTGGTCGGGGAACCTCCCGTCAGGTGGCGATCACAGATGCATCATCAGATAGGCGCATAAAACTGCAATGCAAAATGCTATTACAATTTCTCAATGCCTCGTGATCGGCGCGCGTGCACGACAGCCATCGGCCTTTATCCGCCAACCAGCCGCGCCAGCCAGATCAGCGCCACACCTAACCCTGCGGCAATCAGCCCGATCACCCGCTTTTGATCACGATCCAGTTTTGCCAGCATGCGCAACGCGTCCTCGATGCGCAAAGGGGCCAGCGCAAGCACCAGCCCCTCTACAATCAACACCAGACCAATGGCCCAAAAGACGATCCCCACCGGGTCCGCCTCAGGGCGACGGAGCGACGGGGTCTGCCTCGGGCACCGCGTCCGACCGCAGATATTCAAAGAACGTGCTGTCAGGCTGCATCACGATCGAGGAATTGCCCGGTTGCAACGCGCGTTCATAGGCCGTCATCGACCGCGTGAAGGCAAAGAATTCCGGGTCACGACCAAACGCTTCGGCAAAGATCTTGTTGCGCTCGGCATCTGCTTCACCGCGCGCCACTTCGGCCTGACGCCGCGCATCCGAGGTCAGTTCGACCACGGTCCGGTCGGCGGATGCCCGCACACGCTGTGCCGCCTCGCCGCCACGGGCGATCTCATCGGCCGCTTCGCGTTCACGTTCTGCCCGCATCCGCGCAAATGTCGCCGAAAGGTTCTGTTCCGGCAGATCGGTCCGCGTCAGCCGCACGTCGATGACGTCGATCCCCAACGCCAGCGCCTGCCTGCGGGCAATATCGCGGATCTGGTTCATCAGGCCTGTCCGGTCTTCGGACAAGACGCGCGCCGAGTTTACCGAACCCAGTACCTCCTGGATCGCGGGGTTCACGATCCCCTCCAGACGGCGCAAGGCGGTTTCTTCGCCACCGACGCCAACGGCTTCGCGAAAGGCGACCAGATCGACGATCCGCCAACGCGCAAAGGCATCAACCACCAGACGGCGATCGTCCAGCATGGTGACCTCGACCGGGGCTGTCGGCAGGCCCAGAATCCGGTCCTCATAGTAAACCACTTCCTGGATGAAGGGGATTTTGAACCCCAGACCCGGATCGGTTTTCACTTGCTTGACCGCACCGAATTGCAAGACCAGTGCGCGCTTGCGTTCGTCGACAATAAACAGCGATGACAGGATGCTGCCGATCAGCAGCACCAGAACCGGAATGACATAAATCGCGCGCATCAATTGGTTCCTCCGGTCGTGGCAGCACCGGCTTGCGGTGTGGTCATCCGGTTAAGTTCGTTCAACGGCAAGAACGGCACGACACCCTGACCTGCTTCACCGCCCGCGACGCCATCAAGGATGACTTTGTTCATACCACCCAAGACACGCTCCATCGTTTCCATGTAAAGACGCCGCCGGGTCACTTCGGGCGCCTTGATGTATTCGTCATAAACCGACAGGAACCGGCTTGCCTCACCCGAGGCAGAGTTTACGGCCTGTGCACGATACGCCTCGGCATCTTCCAGCAGTCTTGCCGCCTCGCCGCGTGCGCCCGCCGTAACCCGGTTGGCATAGGCATCGGCCTCTTTTTCCAGCCGGTCGCGTTCTTGCTGGGCGGCCTGCACTTCGCGGAAACTGTCGATCACCTCGCGCGGCGGCTGCGCGCGCTGCAAGTTGACCCGGATCACCGTGATGCCGCCGTTATAGCTTTCAAGCGTGCCTTGGACCGCCGCCTGCAGGTCGGTTGCGATCACGCCCCGGTCCCGGTTGAGGATGGGCGACAGTTCCGACCGCGCGATGATGTCGCGCATCGCACTTTCGGCGACAGCGCGGATCGTGCCTTCGGGGTCTTGCAGGTTGAACAAATACTTTTCGGGATCGGCGATGTTCCAGACGACCTGAAAGCCGATATCGACGATGTTCTGGTCGCGCGTCAGCATCAGGCCGGAATCATCGCCCGCATCCGCCTGACCGATCTCCGTCATCCGCTCGCCCGTCACCTGGACCTTTTCATAGGTCACAATGGGCCACGGCGCGAAGTTCAGACCGGGGCCGCCGATGCCAGAGCTTTCGCCGAGAAACAACTCCACCGAACGCTCTTCGGGACGCACCGTGTAGAACGACATGAAGCCCCAGAGTGCGACTGCGGCAAGCCCCGCAAACAACAGCCCCTGGCGCGAAAAGATCGGGCCCGTCGGACCCCCACCCTCGCCGCCACCCGGCCCGCCAGTACGGCCACGCCCGCCCATCAGCACGCGCAATTGTTCCTGACCCTTGCGCATCAGCTCGTCGATCTCGGGGATCTGCGGGCCTTCGCCGGGCCTGCGTGGCCCTCCTGGACGACGGTTGTCGCCATTGCGCCCACCATCGCCGGGCCGCTGACCCGTGCCACGATCCTCACCTTTGCCCCCGCCACCCCAGGGACCGCCGTTATCCGACATCAATAGACCTTTCTCACGTTCAGTTGCCTTCTTAACTGGTTACTCTGGACAGAAAATCAAGCAATCTCCGCTCAGCTTCGACGCATCGGGCGCCGCAAAGTGACAAGTTCTTCCGACATTGTCGGATGAACTGCAACGGTGCGGTCGAAATCCTCCTTGGTTGCGCCCATCTTGACCGCAATCGCCGCCAGCTGGATCATCTCGCCCGCCTGCGGTCCGACGATGTGACACCCCAGAACCCGCCGCGTCGCCACTGACACCACCAGCTTCATCAACACCCGGTCAGAGCGTCCCGCAAAGAGGCTCTGCATCGGGCGGAACGTGGCGGAGTAGACCTCGATCTCTTGCTCCGCGCGCGCGGCCTCTTCGGTCAGACCCACCGCGCCCATCTCGGGCTGGGTAAAGACGGCCGACGGCACCAGTTCATGGTCGGCCTTGGTCGCGATACCGCGAAAGACCGTATCGGCAAAGGCATGCCCCTCGCGGATCGCCACTGGCGTCAGATTGATCCGCCCGGTCACATCGCCCACCGCATAGATCGACGGCACCACGGTCTGGCTATAGTCATCGACCACGATCTGCCCGGCGCGGCCAAACGTCACGCCCAAGGGCTCCAGCCCGATCCCGGCGGCATTCGGCTTGCGCCCGGTGGCATAAAGCACCTCGTCGAACACCCCTTCGGAGCCATCCGTCGCCACGGCGCGAATGCCCTGATCTGTGCGCTCCAGCCGCAACACGTCGGTGCCGCAACGGATGGCGATGCCATTTGCCTGCATCGCCGTGGAAACATGGCCGCGCGCTTCGTCGTCAAAGCCGCGCAGGATCTGCGCGCCCCGGTAAAACTGCGTCACATGCACCCCCATCCCGTTGAGGATACAGGAAAATTCCGACGCGATATAGCCGCCACCGACGACCAGTGCGCGCTTGGGCAGGGTCTGCAGGTGAAAGATTTCATTCGACGTGATGGCCAGTTCCCGCCCGGCAAAATCGGGCACGAAAGGCCGCCCGCCAGTCGCGATCAAGATATGCTTGGCCCGCACCCGCTCACCGCTGGCAAGCCGCACGGTATGGGCGTCCTCGACGGTTGCACGCGCATCATGGATGATGACACCGGCCCCGACCAGCGTGGCACGGTAGGCCGCCTCCAGCCGGGTCAGCTCTGCCTCCAGCGCGTGACGAAAACGCGGCCAGTCAAAGCCTTGCACCGTCGCGTCCCAGCCATAAGCACGCGCATCACGGAACATTTCCGCATAGCCAGAGGCAAACACCATCAGCTTTTTCGGCACGCAGCCGCGAATGACGCAGGTGCCGCCCATGCGGCTTTCCTCGGCCAGATGCACCGTTGCCCCACCTTCGGCCGAGGCGATACGCGCGGCACGCACACCGCCCGAGCCGCCGCCGATCACGAACAGATCGCAGTCAAACACCATGCGCTCAGTCCTCCAGATCGGCAAAGATGTTGCGCGCCCCGAACATCTCCGCCTCATCCGTGGATGATCGGGTCAACTCGGCGTTCAGCACATCAACCCGCCCATCGGCATGGCCGATGATCGCGGTATCGCAGATATCGAGAAACAGGCCGTTCTCGACGACGCCGGGGATCTGGTTCAGCACCAACGCCAACTGGCGCGAATTGCCGATCCATTGCAGGCGCAGATCGACAATGTAGTTGCGTTCGTCGGTCAGCAAAGGGGCGTCCCCGTTCATGCGCAGGCCACAATCGCGGTTCAGCACATCCAACGAGACCAGTGCCTCCTCGATCAGCGCCTTGGTGGTCTGCCAGCCAAACGGCACGACCTCCACCGGCAGCGCAAACGCGCCCAGCTGCGCCACAAGCTTGGCGTCGTCGGCGATGACGATCATGCGGTCTGAGGCGGTTGCGACGATCTTTTCCTGCAAAAGCGCCGCCCCACCACCCTTGATGAGGTTCAGCAAAGGGTCGATCTCGTCGGCACCATCAATGGTCAGATCGAGCCACTTGGCGTCATCCAGCGTGGTGATCGGCACCCCGACCTCGCGGGCCAGTTCGGCGGTGCGCGCAGACGTCGCCACGCAGGTCACCTGCAATCCCTCTTTGCGAATGCGCTCACCCAGGGCGCGCACCATCCATGCCGCCGTTGACCCGGTGCCAAGCCCCAGCTTCATGCCGTTCTCGATGAAATCGACCGATCTGCGGGCGGCTGCCCGCTTGGCGTTGTCGATCGGGGAAAGGGCTGCGGACATCAAGAAATCTCCTCGGGGCAGTCTCCGGGCCATCGCGGCCCCGCTTATAGGCAGTTGCGCGCTGCGGCGCGAGAGCCTTTCGCCGCAACATTGCCGCATGTTTCGCGAACCGCTCTTGTAGGCGCAGAATTCATCTGGCTTGTCGCAAACCGGTGCGGCTAGAAGGTGCAAGCATCCTATGCTCGACGTCACGAAAGGGCCTGCCCATGTATGTGTTGCACTTTGCGCCGGACAACGCCTCGCTCGTCATCCGGTTGGTGTTCGAAGAGGCAGGCTTGCCATACCGGACCGCCCTCGTCGACAGCGCCGCCCGCCGGGCCGACAGTGATGCCTACCGGGCCATCAACCCGACCGGCCTGATCCCTGCGCTGGAAACCCCGCAAGGCATCCTCTTTGAGACCGGCGCGATCCTGTTGTGGCTCGCCGACCGCCATGGCTTTGGCCCCGACGAGGCGGAACCGGCCCGCCAGACGCTTCTTAAATGGCTGTTCTTTGTGTCGAACACGGTGCATGCCGATCTGCGTCAGCTTTTCTATCCGCTGGTCTATGTGCCCGCCGACGCCATTTCCGGGCATTACAGCTTGCTTTCGGCGCGGCTCAAGCGGCATTTCACCTTGGTCGATCAGGCGGCGGCAGAAACGCCGCGCATCTTTGCCGTCGGCGGCGTTCTGGCACCCTATCTGGCCTGTCTCATGCGCTGGTCGGTGCTTTATCCCGAAGGCCAGCTACCCTGGTTCGTGCTGGACGACTATCCCGCCCTTGCCGCGATGGCGCGCACGCTTGAGGCGCGCCCCGCAACCCAGCGACTTGTCCACGCCGAAGGCCTCGGGCCGACCCCCTTCACCGCCCCGGTTCACGCAAATGCACCCCAAGGCGGCACCGCAGGCTGATGGAAAAACCGATGTACATCCTTCATCACGCCGCCGATTTCGCCTCAAGCGTCGTCCATTTCGCGCTGGAAGAAATGGACCTGCGCTTCAGCCTGTCGATCAAGGATCTGGATGGCGGAGATCTCGACACCCCCGCTTATGGTGCGCTCAACCCGCTGCGCCTGATCCCCGCGCTGGAGGGCCCGGATGGCCCGATCTTCGAGACCGCCGCAATCTTGTTGTTCCTGAGCGACCGGCACGGAAAACTCGCACCTGCGCCGCAGGACCCTGATCGCGGTGCATTCTTGTCGTGGCTGCTCTTTACTTCGAACACATTGCATCCGGCGACCATGTTCTTGTTCTACCCACATCGCGCGGCAGGCGAGGCCGCGTCCGATGCCGCGCGGCAAGTGGCGCATGCGCAGATCGTGACGCGCCTTGGCCTGATCAACGAGATGATCGCTGAAAAACGCCCGCGCTGGCTGTCGCCAGACGAGCCGGGCGTGCTGGGCTATTACCTCGGCATTCTTGTGCGGTGGCTGTCGATCCTGCCACCCGACCCGTTCAAGGTCACGGCCGACCGCCTTCCGGCGCTGCACGCCGTACTTGCCGCGCATGAGACCCGTCCCGCCGCCCTGCGCGTGGCCGAGATCGATAAGCTTGGCGCAACCCCCTTCACCAACCCAAAGGGCTGACATGTTCCTTTCCGTTTTCGATATGTTCAAGATCGGCGTCGGCCCTTCTTCGTCCCATACCATGGGGCCAATGGTGGCGGGCGGGCAGTTTCTGGACCTGTTGCGTCGCTCTCCGTTTCATTTCCAAGGGTTGCGTGCGTCCTTGCACGGCAGCCTTGCCTTTACCGGCGTGGGTCATGCCACGGACCGCGCCACCATATTGGGGCTGGCGGGGTTTCTGCCGGCAACCTATGACGCGCAAAAGGCCGATGCCGCACTGGCCCAGATCCGTGCCACCCGGCAGATCACTGTCGACGGCCTGCCAGTGTTGAAATTTGACCCGGCCAGCGACCTGCACTTCGACTTCGGCCCCGCCTTGCCCGGTCATGCAAATGGCCTGATCTTGCGCGCGACCGACGCTCAGGGCGATGTGATCCTGTCAGAGACCTATTATTCCATCGGCGGCGGCTTTGTGCTGACCGCTGACGCGTTGGCCGCAACCAGCGACAAAAGGGCCCGTGCAAAGGCCGCCGTCCCCTATCCTTTCGAGACTGCCGCCGAGATGCTTGCCATGGCCAAAGCCTCGGGGCTCACGATCGCGCAGATGAAGCGCACCAACGAACTGACTCTGCGAAGTGCCGCCGATCTTGACGACGGCATGTCACGCATCTGGGACGTGATGACCGATTGCATCGACCGCGGGATGATCGGCACCGGCATCCTGCCCGGCGGCCTCAAAGTGCGCCGTCGTGCGCGCGGCATCCATGAGTCGCTCTTGGCCGAGCGCGGCATGAATCTGACCCCGCCGCACACGATCAACGACTGGATGATCGTCTATGCGATGGCGGTGAACGAGGAAAACGCCGCCGGGGGTCAGGTCGTCACCGCCCCCACCAATGGCGCTGCAGGCGTCGTGCCCGCTGTCATGCGCTATTGGCTCGACCATGTGCCCGGCGCCAGCCGCACACAGCTGGGCGATTTCCTTTTGACGGCGGCGGCCATCGGTGGCCTGTGTAAACACAATGCCTCCATCTCCGGTGCCGAATGCGGCTGCCAGGCCGAGGTGGGGTCCGCCGCCGCGATGGCCGCCGCCGGCTTGGCCGCCGTGCTTGGCGGCACCCCGGAACAAGTGGAAAATGCCGCCGAAATAGCGCTGGAGCATCACCTTGGGATGACCTGCGACCCGGTCAAGGGCCTCGTGCAGGTTCCCTGCATCGAACGCAACGGCCTTGGCGCGATCAAGGCCGTGTCCGCGGCCAGCCTCGCCTTGCGCGGCGACGGCATCCACCTCGTGAGCCTCGATGCCTGCATCGAGACGATGCGCCAGACCGGCCGCGACATGCACGAGAAATACAAGGAAACCTCGCTCGGCGGTCTTGCCGTCAATGTGCCCAATTGCTGATGACAGCGCATCCATGACCGCCGTGCTTGCCCCCGCGCATGCGACCGACCGCACCTATCGCGGCATAGGTCTCATGCTGGCCTTTTGTGTGCTTGCCCCGCTTCTGGACGTCTGTGCCAAACTTGCAACCGACACGATCCCGGTCGGCCAGATCACTGCGGTACGCTTTGTGCTGCAATGCGCGATGATGGTCCCCGTGGCCTTGATCATGGGGCTTGGATGGCGACTTGACCCCAGGACCTTTGGCCTGATGACCATTCGCGCGATCCTTCTGATCGTGTCGACCTATACCTTTGTCGCGGCGGTCGAGGTCATGCCGATCGCCGATGCTTTGGCCATCGTCTTTGTCGAACCCTTCATCTTGCTGGTTCTGGGCTATCTTCTCTTTGGCGACAGCATCGGCCCGCGCCGGATCGCTGCTTCGGTCGTGGGCTTTGGCGGGGCGCTTTTGGTCATCCAGCCATCACTTGATATCTATGGCTGGGTGGCGCTCTATCCGCTCGCCTGTGCGTTCGCGTTTGCGTTCTACATGCTGATCACGCGCGCGGCCTCACCCATCATGCACCCCGTGTTGATGCAGGTGCACACCTCCTGGATCGGCAGCATCCTTTGCCTTGTCGCGATGGTGGGGTTTGAGGGGTCTGGCAGCGCAATCCTCGACCCCGTGATGCCACAAGGCGTGGCCTGGGCTTGGCTCTTGGGCGTTGGGTTCTGGGCAACGGTCAGCCACATGTGCATCACCTATGCCTTGAAAGACGCCCCCTCCGCCACGCTTGCCCCGCTGCACTATACCGAGCTGATTTCGGCGGTCATCTATGGCTACCTGATCTTTGGCGACTTTCCCAATGGCATCACCTGGATCGGGATCGCCATCATCACCGGGTCCGGTCTTTACATCATCTGGCGCGAACGTCAGACCTCGCGGGCGTTGCCGGGTCACTGACGGGTCAGCGCTGCAATCGCCGCATCGAGCCTTCGGCGGGGCAGGATCACCAGCATACCGGGCCGGTCGAATTCCAGCGCCACCTGCCGCGAAACCACCTGATTTGACGTGCCGATCCGCCCATCTGGGGCAAAGTCAAGACCTTCGATGGGCCAGCGCAGCCCCTGATCCCGCCCGGTGACACGGCCCAGAGGATACAACGATAGCCGGTCACCCGGCATCAGCGCCAGCACCAAACCGGGCGGCGCATGGAACACGATGTCCTGCGCTGCGATCACGATGCAAGGCTGGCGCGCATGCGCCACCAGTGCCGACAGCGTGGCCAATCCGTGATCCAGCCGCGCGCCCTGAAAGCCCACAGCCAGAACCACCGGTGCCCTTACCGACCGCAGCGCCTTGTCGAAATCGGTGGTGTCTTGTTCGGCCAGCTCGTAAATGATCGAGGCGGGCAAAGCGGCCCGCACCGCAGGGTGCAGCGAATCCAGATCGCCAATCACCGCCTCTGGCATCAGACCCCATCCGACCAGCCGATTCGCCCCGCCATCCACCGCCACCAGCGCGGGCGCCCGCGCCATTGCCAGCGCCAGATCCCGGCGTGGCAGCGCACCGCCACCAACCATCGTCAACAGCTTAGAAGATTCGACAATCACCTGATTCCTGCCGATACTGTTGTCAATTGTGGCGATGATCCAGACCAGAGAACACAAACAATCCTTCAAATCACCCTTCTCTGTCCATGGATTAGGGCAATATTGGTGGCACTGGAACGTAGTGCGAACTGAAAAAGGGCGTCCGTCAGATGATCGGGGCGAACAAGATTCTTACCGTCTCCTATGGCACTTTTAGCTGTACGCTGGAAGGCTTTGACGATCCCTTCATCACGATGAAGGCGATCGCGGAATACTTCCGCGACCTTGCCGCCGATGACCGCTACTTCGGGGCTGAGCCTCCGACGCCCGATGCCGCCATGTTGCACCGCATCGCCGAGCGCGAGGTCCAGCGCCGGGTCGAGGCCAAGATCGGCGAAAACGGCATCGTCCTGCGCACCGGCAGCGCCATGTCGCAAGATGCGCAATCCGACACGCCGACCGTGTCAGAAACGCCTGCCCCGGTTGCGGCACCTTCGGTTGAGCCTGCGCCCGTGGCCCCGACGGTTGAGGCACCTCTCTTGAACGGTGCGATGAACGCACATGCGGACGAAAGCGTCGCCGCGCGACTTTTGCGGTTGCGTCGTGCCAATGCCGGCGTCAGCGCAGCACCGGTCGCAACAGCCGTGATACTCCCCGTCGCATGGGCAGCTGATGAGGCTGACAACCTTTACGAAGACGAATATTTCGAATCCGCAGAGCTTACGTCTTTCGACGAGATGCCGTTGGATGCCTTGACGGTGGAACCACAGGCAGAGGTCGCGGCACCGATCTTCGAGATGACGCCCGACCTCTCCGACGAGATGCTGGACGAGCCCACCCAGACCGCGGCCGAGATCCTCGCCGAGGCAGCGCGCGACGTCGAAACCGACGACGCACCCGCCCCCGAGATCATGGTGCTTGTGCACGAGGCGGCACCCGTCGTCCTAGCTGCCCAACAAGATGACGACTTTGTCGATAATACCGTCAGCGTCGCGGAGCTGACGGTTGAGCAGACCGAAGAACGCGACATCCTCGAAGCGGACGCCCTGATCGAGGCGGTCGAGACGGTCGTCGTGCAAGCAGCGCCCGTTGCCGCAGACCTGGTCGAGGGTGAGTTGGTCGACGCGGATCTCGATGACGCGGATCTCGACGAGGCTGAGCTTTTCGAAGCAGACATTGTCGATGCCGAGTTGGTAGATGCCGAATTGGTTGATGTCGAATTGGTTGATGCCGATGCGGTCGAGCCGGAGTTTGTCGAGCCGGAACTGGCCGAGCCAGAATTGGTCGAGCCGGAGCTTGTCGAGGCCGAACTTCACGAAGCGGATGCCAGCGACTTGGACACCGCTCTCGTGGATGCCGCCACGACGACGGGGGCCGACGACGATACATCCGATATGTTGCAACGCCTGATCCTCGGCCGCGAAGATTCTCCGCGTGTCGATCAGGAGGTGACAAATGCCGATGCGACCCCAGCGGGCAACCAGAGCGACGACAAGGACTTGTCGGATCTGATCGCCACAATGTCAGAAGGTTCCGAACTCACCGAAGGTTTACGCCTCGAGACGGCGCACGATAGCGACCTTGCCCACGAAGACAACGCGACCTATCGCGACGCATCGGCTGGCGTAGCCTCGGACGAGTTGCACTTTGATGACATTTTGCCCGAATCCTCCCCGGCCGAAACCGCCGAACTCGTCGAGGATATGATGGCGCTGGACGGCGCGGACTTGGACGATTTGCAAGAAATGGGTGCCGCGCCGGTTTCTGCGGCGGGCGTAATCGCGGATGACGGCCTCTCGGTCGATGCCGACGACGCCGTTTCTGCCGATCTGGTCAACGCAGATGTTCCGGCTGATGGCGACGTCGACCTGATCGAGGCCAAGGCGGACGATGCTTCGTCCCCTGAAGATCTGGACGATCACGACATCAGCGAAGCGGACGATGACGACGACGGCGCGACCGCCGGTCTGTTGTCCAAAGCGCAGCTGGCACGCGCCCGCGTCATCAAGATTCGCCGCCCCGGCACGACAGAACGCCCGACGATGCTTGGCGACGCAGGACCAATGCGGCCTGCTTCTGAAACTGCCGCAAGTCTTTCGGCAGCTGCCGAAGCAGAGCTGATGGCCGAACTTGCGGCCGCCGAGGCGGATGCTGTCGATCCTGACACGACCGACGGCGACAAGGATGCAGATGTGGCCCGCCTGATGCGGCAGGCCGATACTGAAATGGCCGGCCCCGAAAGCCGTCGCCGCCTGTCGGCCATTGCCCATCTGAAAGCTGCCGTCGCCGCCACTATTGCCGACCGCCGGATCAGCCGTGGCAAGGGCGCGCCCGACAATGAGCGTATTGATCCTTACCGCGACGATCTCGCCCGCGTGGTTCGCCCGCAGCACGGCAATGACCTTGCGGCCCTTCCGCCGGTCGCGGATCGGCCGGCACCGCTGGTCCTGGTCTCCGAACAGCGCATAGACCGGCCGAAAGTCGCCTCAACCGCGCCGATTTCGGCGGTTGCCACGTCCGCACCGCCCGCGCCGGTGATGCCGGTGCGTCCGCGCCGGATTGTCGCCAATACCGGGTCTGCGGCGATGGCCGAACCGATGGTCGATGCCGTGGCCCAAACCGACGCGGACGAGGACGAAGACGAAAATTTCGACGCCGACGCGACATTCGCTGATCCGCGCAGCTTTTCGGAGTTTGCGGAACGACTGGGCGCCGAAGACTTGCCCGGCCTGCTTCAGGCCGCGGCTGCCTATGCGATGGAGGTCGAAGAGATGCCCTCTTTCACCCGCCCGCAACTGATGCGCCAGATCGAAGCGCACGGCGAACCCGGTGATTTCCAGCGCGAAGACGTGCTCCGCAGCTTTGGTCAATTGCTGCGCGAAGGCGATTTCGTCAAAAAGCGCCGTGGCCACTACGCCCTGCAAGATGGCGCCTCGATCTTGCAAAAGGCCCGCAAGTTCGGCGGCCAGTCCTAAACCTCGATCAAGGTCCTTGTTGCGAAATGGCACCCCCTTGCGGGGTGCCTTTCAATGTCCGTGCCCGGACGGTGGCTCTGGCTTTTCCGCTGCCACCGTTTGCGGGTCGACTTGCCCGATCCCCCTGAACACCGCCTTGAACGGCAGCGCCCACACAACCCCCAAGGCGACATAGATCACCAGCTCCAGCCAGAATGGCGGGCGCTCCATCAGGCCCACAAGCGTCACCGCGACCACGATGTAGACCGGTATCCCCACCAAAAGGATCACCAGCGACAGCCTGCGTCGTGTGTTGTAGCTCAGCGCCAAGGCAATTCTCCCGATACCGCCCATCAGTCCGCGAAAGGATCGGTGACAAGGATCGTGTCATCCCGTTCCGGACTGGTGGAAAGTAGCGCGACCGGACACTGGATCAATTCCTCGATCCGCCGCACATACTTGATTGCAGCCCCCGGCAGATCGGCCCACGACCGCGCGCCTGCCGTCGTCTCGGACCAGCCATCCATCTCTTCATAGATCGGCGTGCATCGTGCCTGATGATTGGCGGCCGTCGGCAGGTAATCCAGTCGAACCCCGTCCAGCGTGTAGCCGACGCAGATTTTCAGCGTCTTGAACCCGTCAAGCACGTCCAGCTTGGTCAACGCAATCCCCGACACACCGCTGGTCGCGCAGGTCTGGCGCACCAGCACCGCATCGAACCAGCCACAGCGCCGCTTGCGGCCCGTCACGGTGCCGAACTCATGCCCCCGCTCGCCCAGACGCGCGCCATCGGCATCAAACAGCTCTGCTGGAAACGGCCCCTCGCCCACCCTTGTGGTGTAGGCCTTGACGATGCCCAGCACGAAATCGATCGCGGTCGGCCCCAATCCCGTCCCCGTCGCCGCCATCCCGGCCAGCGTGTTGGAGCTGGTGACATAAGGATAGGTGCCGAAATCCACATCCAGCAATGCACCCTGCGCGCCCTCAAAGAGGATGCGCTTACCCGCGCGGCGTGCCTCGTGCAGCACTTTCCAGACCGGCTTGGCATAGGGCAGCACCTGAGGCGCGATCTCCATCAGTCGCGCCTTCAGCGCCACCGGATCAACCGACTCCAGTCCCAGCCCCGCCCGCAAGGCGTTGTGATGGGTCAAAAGTCGCCCGATCCGCAAATCCAGCGTCGCCTCATCGGCAAGGTCGGCCACCCGCACCGACCGGCGCCCCACCTTGTCCTCGTACGCAGGCCCGATGCCCCGCCCCGTCGTGCCGATCTTGGCCACCGAATTCTGGTTTTCCCGTGCGCGGTCCAACTCTCCGTGCACCGGCAGGATCAGCGGCGTGTTTTCCGCCACCATCAGATTGTCCGGGCTGATCTCGACGCCCTGGCCGCGCAATTTCTCGATCTCGGCAATCAGCGCCCACGGGTCCAGCACGACTCCATTGCCGATCACCGACAGCTTGCCGCCGCGCACGATGCCCGACGGCAAAAGGCTCAGCTTATAGACCTGGCCATCAATGACCAGCGTATGGCCCGCATTATGCCCGCCCTGAAACCGCGCCACGATATCGGCGCGTTCCGACAGCCAGTCGACGATCTTGCCCTTGCCCTCATCGCCCCATTGGGCCCCTACGACAACGACATTGGCCATGAAAGGGTCCCCCGAGATTTCAAACCGTCTGAGCTATAGACGCCCCGCGCGACGGGGGAAACCGGGAAAGTGGGTCAATCGGGCTCAGCCTGCGTCGGCAAGGCGACCAATTGGGATCAAGTCCACGCTACCCGCCCCCAGCGGCCCGCCCAGCGCATCGCCCGCCCAGCGGTCCGCCCGCAGCCCCGCAACGGCAATCCGGCCCGAAAGTTCGGCAAAGCTTGGAAAGGAAATGCGCGATACGGCGGCGAATTGCCGCCCGTCAGGCAGCAGGTAGTGTGTCCCATATTGAACGAGGCCGCATCCACCCGGCGCCTGCGCGTCATGCCAACGCTCGACCATTCCAAACTGCGGATGCGCGCGCCGTTCGCGCGTCAAATCGGGCGTCCAGCTTTCCCATTCCCGCGCCTCCGGGTTGCGGCTGTCGAAAAAGAACCGCTCTTCCAGCGCGAGATGACGCGCAATCACGCCCAGAACCGCGGCCCGGTCGTCGTGCGTCAGCAAGGCTTGAAACGCATGCCCTGTCATTTCGACCGCGTCAAAGCGCCGCCCAAAGTCGAGGCTCCGCGCATCCGCCTCGATCCATGTCACAGCGCCCCCCCCGCCCGCGCCCGCGCGATCGACAGCATCGCCCCTGCAGGGTCGACACCCACGGCAACGGCTCCGCACGCCGCCAGGGTCGTCGTGAATATCCCTGTCCCACAGCCAAGGTCAAGCACCGACCCCGCCCCCGCAACAAAGGATGCAAACCAGTCGAAATCGGGCGTCCAGGGGCAGTCCCGATCATAGAACTGCGCCAGATCCGGGTCGCGAAAAAGCCTGTCGTCGTCCATTTACCGCCTCTTCGGCCACCGCACAGCCCGGAAGGGCTGGACATCGCTATCTGCATTTGTCACCCCTAGGGCAACACTTTCGCAATCCCGGATCATCTTATGGGCATCCTTGCACGCTGGCTCGGCGCGTTTCTCCTCCTCGCCGCCACCTTCAATCCGACCCAGTGGAACTTCGTCCGCTGGGCCGAGGCGAACTGGCAGGCGCAGATGCCGCTGACGGTCCTGCTCGGTCTGGTGCTGGCGGTCGGCTACATCATCTATGTGGGTGCCACCGTGCGATCCCTCGGCGCGTTCGGCATGCTGATCATCGCGGCCCTGTTTGGCGCGATGATCTGGGTGCTGATCGACTATGGCGTCCTTGCACTTGGCAATCAGAACCTCAATGTCTGGCTCGGCATCTTTGCGCTGTCGCTGACCCTCGGCGTTGGGCTTTCTTGGTCCATCTTGCGCCAGCGCCTGTCGGGTCAGGCAAGCGTGGACGAGATCGAGGGCTGATGCTGCTTTACATCACCATTGGCACCAATGATCTGGAGGCCGCCACCCGGTTCTATGATCCCGTGATGGCGACCCTTGGCCAGCGTCGCGCCCGCACCGAACCCGACGAGATCGGCTATGAAGCCCCCGGCGACGCGCGCTGCCGCCTGTGGGTCACCCGGCCCTTTGACGGCCAGCCCGCGACGGTTGGCAACGGCTCCATGCCTGCCTTTGTCGCGGCGTCCCGACAAGCAGTGCGCGCGTTTCACGCCGCGGCCCTCGCAAATGGCGGCAAGGACGAAGGCGCGCCCGGCCTGCGCCCCTACGGCCCCAGCTTTTATGCAGCCTATGTGCGCGATCCCGATGGCAACAAATTGTCTGCCGTTTGCGAAGGCGCGGACTGACGCGCCCACTTGCACCCCGAACGCCTTGCGCCTAGACAGGCGCGTCCGCCGACAGAGAGTGCTGCATGGAAAACGTTGTCCTTACCGTTCATCTGATCCTCGCCTTGCTGTTGATCGGCGTGGTGTTGCTCCAACGCTCCGAAGGCGGCGGCCTTGGCATGGGTGGCGGCGGAGGTGGCAACATATCGGGCCGCCCGCCCAGCACGCCAATGGCAAAGGTCACGTGGATCTTTGCTGCTGCCTTTATTGCGACCTCGGTGACACTGACGATCCTTGCTGCCCGCGACTCCGCCAACGGCTCTGTCGCCGATCAGGTTCCGGTGGCCACCGATGCGCCCGCAACCACGGGCGACGCGCCGGCCACACCGGGTCTGACACCGGGCGCCGATCTCTTGCCGCCTGCCCCGGCAGATGCCCCCGCCACCCCGCCCAAAGCCGAAGACTGACCACCAGCTTTTGAGAATCTGACGACATCGCCCGCAGGATGTAGCGGTGCCGTTGCGCTGGCCGCTTTGCTCGGATATAGCCCAGATCCCGTGGTGATGCGATTCCACCGTTGCCGAATCGCACCAGGAAAGCACGGGGGCCCCCATGGCACGCTATATCTTTATCACCGGCGGCGTGGTGTCCTCGCTTGGCAAGGGCCTTGCCTCGGCGGCCCTTGGCGCGCTGTTGCAGGCGCGCGGATACACGGTTCGTTTGCGCAAGCTTGACCCCTACCTCAATGTCGATCCCGGCACGATGTCGCCTTTTGAGCATGGCGAGGTCTTCGTCACAGATGACGGCGCGGAAACCGACCTTGACCTTGGCCACTATGAGCGTTTCACCGGCGTCTCCGCCCGCCAGACCGACAGCATCTCGTCGGGCCGGATCTATTCCAACGTGCTGGAGAAAGAGCGTCGCGGCGACTACCTCGGCAAGACCATCCAGGTGATCCCGCACGTCACCAACGAGATCAAGGAGTTCCTGCGCATCGGAGACAATGAGGTCGACTTCATGCTGTGCGAGATCGGCGGCACCGTCGGCGATATCGAAGGCCTGCCGTTCTTTGAATCCATCCGCCAGTTCATCCACGAACGCCCCAGAGGCCAGTCGATCCTGATGCACCTGACGCTGTTGCCCTACCTCGCCGCCAGTGGGGAACTCAAAACCAAACCCACCCAGCATTCCGTCAAGGAACTGCAATCCATCGGCCTTGCGCCTGACGTCCTCGTCTGCCGCTCCGAACATCCGATCCCCGACAAGGAACTGGAAAAGATCGCACTCTTTTGCAATGTCCGCAAAGAGCATGTCATCCCGGCCTATGATCTGAAAACCATCTACGAGGCGCCGCTGGCCTATCACCGCGCCGGCCTTGATCAGGCCGTGCTGGATGCGTTCGGCATCTCCCCCGCGCCAAAACCCAACCTTGCGCGCTGGGAAGACGTGATGGACCGCCTGACCAACGCCGAAGATCAGGTTCGCGTCGGCATCGTCGGCAAATACACCCAGCTTGAGGACGCCTACAAATCCATCGTCGAGGGCCTTACCCATGGCGGCATGGCCAACCGCACCCGCGTCAAGGCCGAATGGATCGACGCCGAGATCTTTGAGCGCGAGGATCCGGCCCCCTACCTCGACGGCCTCGACGCGATCCTTGTCCCCGGCGGCTTTGGCGAGCGCGGCACCGAAGGCATGATCAAGGCCGCCCGGTTCGCGCGCGAGAAAAAGGTCCCCTATCTGGGCATCTGCCTCGGCATGCAGATGGCCGTGATCGAGGCCGCCCGCAACCTCGCGGGCCTCGCCGATGCCGGGTCCGAGGAGTTCGATGTCGAGTCCGGCGCCAAACGCTTCACCCCCGTCGTCTACCACCTGAAGGAATGGGTGCAGGGCAACCACGTCGTGCAGCGCAAGGCAGGCGACGACAAGGGCGGCACGATGCGGCTGGGGGCCTATACCGCGAACCTGACGGCGGGGTCACATGTGGCGGCGATCTACGGCAGCACGGTGATCGAGGAACGCCACCGGCATCGCTACGAGGTGGACGTGAAATACCGCGAGAAACTGGAGGCCTGCGGTCTGGTGTTTTCGGGGATGTCGCCGGACGGGAAGCTGCCGGAGATCGTGGAAGTGCGCGATCACCCCTGGTTCATCGGCGTGCAGTTTCATCCGGAGTTGAAAAGCAAACCGTTCGCGCCGCATCCTCTGTTCGCGGATTTTGTGCGGGCGGCGGTAGAGGGGGCGCGGTTGATGTGAGGAACAGGCAATACCGTCTCTTTGGCTTTTCTGTACTGGAGAACTCTGATGGTTCCAGAAGTTGCCTTTAGAAGAACATATGCAGTCAAGTGTGGCTCAGATGCTGGCACTGGAGTTGTCGTCGATTTTTCCGAGGCGCGTTTTCTGATTTCTGAAAATCACGTATTTTCTCAGTATGAGAACGTCAAAACGCTTGAAGTCCTGACCGAGTCTGGCTGGCAGAGAGTTCCGCATACTTTGCTGGTTCGTGGCGCTAGCATAGAGAGCCACGATGATTACATTGTCTTTGAGATCGGAAATTAGCTTCAGAAGGCTGGCCCACTTGACATCAATCAGTTGGGGCAGATTTACATAGGTCAAGACGCTCTCGTCATGGGATATCCTGCTCACTGGCGATCACCGCTCTCCAAGGCAAACGATGGATACCTGCCAGCGTTCGCGAAACGAGCGATGTTTTCTGGCGTTGTTTCGCTTGGAGGGTTCGAGAGAATCTTCTTGCTCGATGTGATGCTCAACAAAGGCATGTCTGGTGGGCCTGTATTCGCGAGAGACGTTCAAGACCCAAAGAAGGTCTCCCTAGCTGGGATTGCGATTAGCTATTTCAGCCCCGATGAACAGATTAAAGGCGATCAGAGCAAGTCGCTTGCATTTAATGCCAACACAGGCCTCGCATTCAGCATCCCAATCTATGATGTTCTCAGTCGCATCGCGCATTCGTAGAACCACGATGCCAACCGCCCGTCGGATTTGCCCAAAGCAAATCTGACCGCGCCCGACCCGCCCCCCGGGGGCGGGCGCGATATATCGCTCCCACCCCCGCGTGCCGGTCGCGGTCAGCTTTGCACCCCGGCGTCGCAATCGTAGTGTGCGCTACAGCGCACCACTCCGTTCGCCAACTCCACTCCTCTTGGAAGAGGAGAAGGTGTGACACCCACGCTCACCCCCAGCCCGGACTCAAGGGCGAAGCCCACCGGGCAGCGCCCGACCGCCCCCTCGGGCGGGCGCTTTTGCCACCGTCACCAGCAGAACTCCGGTCGCAAGACGCTGACCCATAAACCGCCCAGAACCGCCGTCGCAGCGCCCACCCGGCGGTCAGGCACTGCCCTGTGTCCGTCTTAAAGCAACATAGGGCGGGGTTCACCCCGCCGCCCGACCCGGCCATCAGCACCGCCTAGGGTGGGGTCCCCCCCCACCCCCACTAACCGCCACCCTACACGGGCACCGGGAACGCCCACACCACCCTTGCCAAAGGTGCGTGACATCACACACCTTACACCAACCACAATCCGAAGGATCCCCCCCATGCCCCCTGCCTACTGGATCGTCCACGTCACCGTTTCCGACCCCGAGGCCTACAGGCTCTACCAGCAGGCCAACGCCGCCCCCTTTGCCAAATACGGCGCGGAATTCCTCGTGCGCGGGGGCGCGCAGGCGGTCCGCGAGGGCGAGATGCGACCGCGTTCCGTCATCTTGCGCTTTCCCTCGCTGCAGGCGGCGACCGACTGCTACAATTCGCCGGAATATCAGGCGGCCATTGCCCTGCGCAAAGGCGCAAGCTTGGGCGATCTGTGCATCGTCGAGGGCTACGACGGCCCGCAGCCGTAGGGCGGGTTCACCACGCCACCCCTCGCGCACTCCCTGCCATCAGGGCGCACCAAACGCGCCGACCCGGCGTTTGATTCAGATCAACGTCGCCGACCCGCTTTGCGGCCTAGACTGCCCTTTTTGGCCTGTCCCGTCTGCGGAAAGGAAAAAATCCCATGGAAGATCAAGCCCCGCTCCAACCGTCTACGCCCCCGACTGCGACGCCTCCGCCTCAACAGGTCGACGAAGCGCTGACCGGCCCGCGCCATTTTCCGGCCGCGGATGAAAACGCGATCCGGGAGGCGTTCGAGACGGGCGCGTACCCCTATGCCCGCCTTCTTGGCCGCATGACCTATGAGGCCGAAAAGGCCAAGTTGCAGGCCGAGCTTCTCAAACTCCAGATCTGGGCGCAAGAGACGGGGCAGAAATTCGTCATTCTGATGGAGGGCCGCGATGCGGCGGGCAAGGGCGGCACGATCAAGCGGTTCATGGAGCATCTGAACCCCCGCTATGCCCGCGTGGTGGCGCTGACCAAGCCCTCGGACACCCAAAATGGCCAGTGGTTCTTTCAGCGCTACATCGCGCATCTGCCGACGGCCGGCGAAATCGTGTTCTTTGACCGCAGCTGGTACAACCGCGCCGGCGTCGAACGCGTGATGGGTTTTTGCACGCCCTCGGAATACCTCGAATTCATGCGCCAGGTGCCGGAACTGGAACGGATGCTGGTGCGCTCGGGCATCCGTCTGAACAAATACTGGTTCTCGGTGACACGGGCGGAACAACTGGTGCGCTTCAAGGCGCGCGAGACGGACCCGCTCAAGATGTGGAAACTGTCGCCGATCGACAAGGCGTCGCTCGACCGCTGGGACGACTATACCGAGGCAAAAGAGGCTATGTTCTTTTACACCGACACCGCCGATGCGCCATGGGTGATCGTCAAGTCAAACGACAAGAAACGCGCGCGGCTGAACTGCATGCGCCATTTCCTGTCTTCGGTGGACTATCCCGGCAAGGATCCGGACGTCGTGGGCGGACCGGACCCGCTGATCGTCGGGCGGGCGGCGCAGGTGCTGCGCGGGGCGGACGACATTCTGGAAACGGCTCTGCATCCAGGCTATCGGCGCTGATCATCCGGTTGCGGGTTGGGCTCGTCAATTCCTTGAGACGGGGTTAGATTGTGCATCCCAAGCCATTGAACTCGCTCAACCAAAAAGTGACCCAGAGCGGGACAGGCCCCCATATGGCCAGGATCGCAGGCCGCGGCATGCCCGCCTTTGCAAGATCAGGTTCGGGGTCGTGCGGGTGCATCTGTCCGGCTTCATCCCGGCATGGCGCGACAGCGCATTGGCATAAAAGGGCACGTTCTGGCCCCCACGGAACAGAACACGGGCCATCGCGATAGGGGTGCCCGGGGGAAGCGCGATCTGGAATTTGACCTGCCGCGCAGCGGTGCGCAAGATGTGGTCAATGCGGGCGGACATGTCGGCCGGATCAGGGGTTTCCGTCGCGCCCGCGACCGGGGGCGCGGTTCCTATCAGGCCCGAAATCCTGCAGGCCAACGGCGGCGCCCAGCGTCACCCCACCCCGCTGGGCGATCCGGGCTGGCCGCGTGCCCAAGCAAGGCCGCGACCGCGGGAGCCTTGGCCTTGGCCTTGGCCTTGGCCTTGGCCTTGGCCTTGGCCTTGGCCTTGGCCTTGGCCTTGGCCTTTTGCTCTGCCACCACCCCGATGCGAAAGAGGTCGTCATAAAAGGACCGCATCAGGCTCGCAGATGCAGCGGCCATCTCGGTATGCGCAGGCCTGCGGTACGCGATTTCATCGAACACCACACTGTTCCAGTGGTGCAAAGGCGCCGACCCTCAGCGGTCTGGCGCGACCGGTCAATGCTGCGCTGCGGTCTGCTTGGCTCGACAAACCGCTCGGTGGTCACGGCCTGTCCTGCGCCTCGGACAGCGCATGGGCCAGGCTTTTGCAGACGGCTGGTTCGCCGATGATCCGCAGTACCTTTTTTCCCTCATCGTTGGTGCAATCGGAAGGAACGCGCACCAAAGGAAAAGCGACCCCGGAACCCCGAGGCCGACGTGTCAAGCCCGGGTCCCAAATGGCTTAGCCGAGCATCGAAAAAACCACAGGCCCCACCTCGTGCCAGCCTTCCCAGATCATCTTGAGCGACACATAGACGATGATCAAAAGGCCGACATAGGCGATCCAGCGGTGCTTGTTCAAAAGCCGTGCGATGAAGGTCGCGGCCAGCCCCATCAGCGCGATCGAGAGCACAAGGCCAATCACCAACACGGTCGGATGATCCTTGGCCGCACCCGCCACCGCCAGCACGTTATCCAAGGACATCGAGACATCTGCGATCACGATCTGCCACGCCGCCTGCGCAAACGTCTTTCGCGGCGCGCCACCGGCGACCGATCCGTCGGCGTTCAAGTCCATATCGGTCAGCGCTTCTTCGGCGCGCTCTTCGTCGCCATGCCCGTCGCGCAGTTCGCGCCACATCTTCCAGCAGACCCACAAGAGCAAGATGCCCCCCGCCAGCAGCAGTCCCACAATCGCCAAAAGCTGCACCGTGATCGCGGCGAACCCGATCCGCAGCACCGTCGCAGCGATAATGCCGATCAGGATCGCCTTGTTGCGCTGATCCTTGGGCAGGCCTGCCGCCGCCAGTCCAATGACAATCGCGTTGTCGCCCGCCAGCACCAGATCGATGCCGATAACCTGCAGCAGGGCAGAGAACCCCTCGGGGGTGAATATTTCCATCAAGGCCGGGGTTCCTGTCGCGTGGCTAACTTCTGGCCTACCTACGGCCTTGCAACGCCAGTTTCAATCGTCTTTGCACCCCTAGGGCGGTTACATATCTGTCATACTGGCATGGTCTAACCGCGCTTGGACCCGCCTTGAGGAGATGCCCGTGGCCGACACCGAAACGCTGCCCGCACACGACTGGCTGCAGGCGGAGCTGGCCGACAGCTTCGACGAGGACTTCGAGCTTGACCTCGAAGATGCCACCCTGTCGCTGGAAATCGCGCAGATCTACAAGGAAAGACACCCTGAAACGATTGACCGGCACACCTATTTCCATGCCCTGATCCACCTGCAATCAGAACTGATCAAGCTGCAGGACTGGGTGCAATACCACCGCGAGAAGGTCGTGGTGATCTTTGAGGGCCGCGATTCCGCCGGCAAGGGCGGCGCGATCAAGCGTCTGGCCCAGCGGCTTAATCCGCGCGTGGTCCGCACCGTGGCACTGCCAGCGCCGTCAGACCGAGAAAAGACGCAATGGTATTTTCAGCGCTACACGCCGCACCTGCCTGCAGGCGGCGAAATCGTCCTTTTTGACCGTAGCTGGTACAACCGAGCGGGCGTTGAGCGTGTGATGGGGTTTGCCTCCGACGCGCAGGTCGAACAGTTCTTCAACGACGTGCCGGAGTTTGAACGCATGCTGGTCCGCTCCGGCGTCCGGGTGATCAAATACTGGTTCTCGATCACCGATGAGGAACAGCAGCTGCGGTTCCTCATGCGCATCCACGACCCGATGAAACAGTGGAAGCTCTCGCCGATGGATCTGCAGGCCCGCGTCCGGTGGGAGCAATATACCAAGGCCAAGGAAGAGATGATGGCCCGCACCAACATCCCCGAGGCGCCATGGTACATCATCGAAGGCAACGACAAGAAACGCGCGCGGCTGAACCTGATCGACCACCTCCTGAGCGTGATCCCCTATGGGCCGGTCCCACATGAGGAAATCGTCCTGCCCGACCGCGTGTTCAACCCCGATTACGAACGCGCTGTCCTGCCGCCGGAACTTTACGTGCCGCAAAAATACTAGGCCCGCCAGCGCCCGGCTGTGCTGCAAGGGTCAGCCGGGGATCCTGAAGCAGCAACTGTCGCGGTTGCGCAAATCCACGCGCAGCGCTAAGTCCGCGCCATGCTGTCCTATCAACATGGCTACCACGCCGGAAATCTGGCCGATGTCCAAAAGCACGCGCTTTTGGCCTGGGCGCTGGACTATCTGACGGCCAAGGACAAGCCGCTGACCTATATCGAAACCCATGCCGGGCGGGGCGTCTATGACCTCGCGGCCCCCGAGGCGGTCAAGACGGGCGAGGCGGCGATGGGCATCGGGCGGATCGAAGCAGCCTTTCCCCCCGGCCACCCTTACCTCCAGCGCCTCGCCGAGACGCGCGCGGCTTACGGTTCGCACGCCTATCCGGGCTCGCCGCTCATCGCCGCGCTTGCCTTGCGCGAAAGCGACAAGATCCATCTGGCTGAACTTCATCCACAAGAGATAGCCCATCTGCGCGAGGCCGCCGCTCCGTGGGGCGCACATGTCCATCAGCGCGATGGCTTTGATCTGGCTCTGGCCCTGACCCCGCCCAACCCGCGCCGCGGCCTGATGCTGATCGACCCATCCTACGAGGTGAAAGCCGATTACGACGCGATCCCCAAGCATCTGGCCAACATCCACCGCAAATGGAATGTCGGGGTTTTGATGCTGTGGTATCCGATCCTGTTCGGCAGTCCCCATGCGGCAATGCTACGATCCCTCGCTGGCGTGTTTCCGGGCGCACTGCGCTGCGAAGTCGGCTTTCCCCCTGTCCGCGACGGTCACCGAATGGAAGGTTCGGGGGTGTTTGTCGTCAATCCGCCTTATGGTCTTGATCAAGAGGCCTTGCGCCTCATGCAGCTCTTCGTGGACCTCGACACGCCCCTGCGCCCGGAACCCGTCTCACAAGGTCGCGCGTGATCTGGTCAATCTGACCAGACCACCCTATGGTCTTTTCCATGTTTCAATCGCTCCTGCGCCGCCTCGCGGCCCCCGCCCCCGACACCTTGGCCGAACCCGACGCAAGACTTGCGCTGGCGGCTCTGCTGGTCCGTCTTGCCCGCACGGACGGACTATATTCCGCTGACGAGGTTGAACGCATCGACCGCGTGCTGGCGCGGCGTCACGGGTTGACCGCCTTCGAGGCCGCCGACCTACGCCGCGTCGCCGAGGATCTGGAGGGCGCCGCCCCCGACACCGTGCGCTTTACCCGCGCGATCAAGGCGGCAGTGCCGCTTGCGGACCGGGCGGACCTGATGCAGGCGATGTGGTCTGTCGTCTTGTCCGACGGGCTGCGCGATGAGGAAGAGGACCGCCTGATGCGGCTGGTGGCGAACCTTTTGGGCCTGACGGACGTGGACAGCGCCCTTGCGCGCCAAAAGGCCGCCCGGGCGTGATTGCATCACTGGCAATGTATGACTTCGGCTCGGCCATGGCCGCCAATGACCGGCTCTGGGCGCTGATCCGCGATGATTTGCGGCGGGTGGGCATCAACGCCCCTGATGCGCTGACGCGCGGTGAGGCCGCCTATTGGCCTGCCTGGGCATCGCCCGACCTCGTCTTGGCGCAAACCTGCAGCTATCCGTACCGTGCCCGGCTGCACGGCCAGGTCACGCTTGTCGGCACGCCGGATTGCGGGCTGCCTGGCACACCCAAGGGGTACTACTACTCTGTCTTTGTGGTGCGTTGCGACGACCCGCGCCAGGACCTCGCAGACTTTGACGGCGCGCCCTTTGCCTATAACGAGGACCTGTCGCAATCGGGCTGGGCCGCCCCGCAAAACCATGTGGCTGGCCTGGGCCTCACCCTGCCCCCCACCCATCGCAGCGGCGGGCACCGATTGTCGGCCCGCGCCGTGGCCAATGGTGTGGCAGATATCGCCAGCCTCGACGCGGCAACCTGGGCGATGATGCAGGACCTTGATCCGGTGGTCGCCAGCCTGCGCGTGATTGCAAAAACGGACCCGACCCCGGGTCTGCCCTATATCACCGCGCGCGGCTCGGATCCCGCCCCGATCTTTGCCGCCCTGACCCGCGCGATCACGGCGCTTGCCCCGGCCGACCGCGCCTTGCTGAGCCTGCAAGGCGTCGTGGCGATTCCTGACACCGCCTATCTCGCGGTGCCCAATCCGCCGACCCCTGCCCAGATTGCGAACAGAATTGCGCTAGACTGACCGATCCGATGCCGAAAGCGCCCCAAAAGGGCGTTGCATCGGCGCAAATTCTGCGCGCCATTTGACCCGTCATGTTCAAACAGCCCGAGATCGATGACCGAAAAGGCGCAAAACACACCCGCCATCGAGATCCGGGACTTGCACAAAAGCTATGGTTCGCTTGAGGTTTTGAAGGGCGTCGACATGGCCGCCTAGCGCGGCCATGTCATTTCGCTGATCGGCTCATCCGGGTCGGGAAAGTCCACACTTTTGCGCTGTTGCAACCTGCTGGAGGACAGCCAGCAAGGCGAGATCCTGTTCGAGGGTGAGGCGGTGCACTGGAAGGGCCACGGGCTTGGTCGCCATCCCGCCGACCGCGCGCAGGTCACGCGGATGCGCACAAACCTGTCGATGGTGTTCCAGAAGTTCAACCTGTGGTCCCACATGACGATCTTGCAAAATGTGATGGAAGCGCCCGTGACGGTGCTGAAACGCGACCCCAAAGAGGTCGAAGAGAAGGCCCGCCACTCCCTCGCCAAGGTCGGGATCGCCGAAAAATGCGCCGCCTGGCCTGCGCAGCTGTCTGGCGGCCATGAGCAGCGCTGCCATCGCCCGCGCGTTGTGCATGGAGCCCCGCGCGCTTCTCTTTGACGAGCCGATTTCAGCGCTTGATCCCGAACTGGAACAAGAGGTCGTCCGCGTCATCAAGGCGCTGGCGGACAAGGGACGCACCATGCTTTTGGTCACCCACGATATGAAACTCGCTGCCGATGTGTCCGACCACGTGGTCTTTCTGCACTTGGGAAAGGTTGAAGAAGAAGGCCCGCCCGCGCAACTTTTCGGATCGCCCAAGACCGACCGTTTGCGCGGCTTTCTGTCTGTGACGGGGGCATAAGGTGTCGTGCTTCGGCACCATCGTGGCGCTGACCAGCGGCCTGACGCTCGCTTCGGCCGAACCGATCATCGTAGCGACCGATGCGCGCCTTGCGGCCTATACCTTTGTCGATGAGGCAGGCACCATCACCGGCTACGAACGCGACTTGCCGGACGAGGTTTGCACCCGCGCGACGCTCACCTGCACCTGGGTCGACACCACGTTTGACCAGTTGATCCCCGGTGTGATGGCGGGGGAGTATGACATCATCATCGGTGGCATCGCGATCACAGATGAACGCCGCGCTTTGATCGACTTTACCGCCAGCTATCATGCGACCGACGACACCGAATGGTACATCGGCCGCCCCGGCGCGCCTGCCCCCGACGACGCCGTCATCGCGGTCCAGGCAGGTACCGTGCATGACAGTTTCTTGCGTGACAGCGGTCGTCAATATCTGGCCTTTTCCACCGAGGCCGAGGTCTTTGCCGCCCTTGGCGACAGTCGCGCCGATCTGGCTTTCGGTGCATTCGCGTCCCGCGAGGAATTGGGGGGCCGGCTGGAGGCCGATGGCTACGACTACCTCTTCAGCGACCTGATCGCGGATGATGGCGTGGGCATGGCGGTCCGCAAAGGCAACCGCGATCTGCTCGACAGCCTGAACCGGGCACTCGATGCGATCCGCGCGGACGGCACGCTGGACGACCTTGAAACCCGCTGGTTCTACTGACCAGCGGCCATGCAACCAAAAACCAAACCAAAAGGTAGACGACCAATGAAGATACTGCTGCTTGCGACCGCACTTGCCGCACTTGCCACTGGGGCAGCCTTTGCCCAGAACACCGTGCGGCTGGGCACCGAGGGCGCCTATCCGCCCGTTTAACTTCGTCAACGACGCAGGCGAGGTTGCGGGCTTTGAACGCGAGGTCGGCGATGAGCTGTGCAAGCGCGCCGCCCTGACCTGCGAATGGGTGACCAACGAATGGGACAGCATCATCCCGAACCTGCAATCGGGCAACTACGATGTCGTCATCGCGGGCATGTCGATCACCGACGAGCGTGAAGAGGTGATTGATTTCAGTCAGAACTACTGTCCGCCAGCCGCCTCGGCCGACGTCGCGGCCACCGCCGATGCCGACATCAAGGCCGGCGTCATCTCGGCGCAGGTCTCGACCATCCAGGCGGCCTATGTCGCGGAATCCTGTGCGACCTCGCTGGAATTTGCCACGCCCGAGGAAACCATCGCTGCGGTCAGGAATGGCAAGGCGGTCGCGGTCTTTGCCAACAAGGACTACTTGCGTCCCTTTGTCTAAGAATCGGCAGGGGCCTTGATGTTTGCCGGCGAAGATATCGCCATCGGAGGCGGTGTTGGCCTAGCATTCCGATCCAGTGATACCGCGCTGCGCGCCAAGTTCGAAGCAGGGATCACCGCGATGAAGGCCGATGGTTCGCTGAATGCGCTGATCGAGAAATACTTCGGTCCCGAAGGGCGCAAGTTCTGATCCTCTGATCCAGAGCCGACGGTCGCGGAATGCCTCCGCGCCCGTCCTGCACCGAAAGTCCCGTGATGTTTGCCGCCTCCACAGACCCCAAAGCCATCGAAGGCCTCACTTGGGCTTTGTGCGACCTCACCTCGGGCAAGCATCCGGATTTCTACGTGTCCTTTGTGACCGTCCTCATTTTGCTTGCAGTCACAGCACCCGCCGCCCTTGCCTTCGGCTTTGGCGGCGCGACGGCGGCACGCGCGCAATTCCTGCCCGCCTGCTGGTTCGGCAAGGTTTACATCGCCATGGTGCGCGGCGTTCCCGACATCATCTTTTTCCTCTTTTTCGTCATTGCCCTCAATCAGGCGATTGAGTGGTCCAAACACCAGATCGTCTGCCCCGACTGGACTGAACCCGTTCGCCAGGGACTGAAATTCAAAGTCTGCCAGGCCGCCAATGTGCCGCTGTCGTCCTCCTCCGCGCTCCGGCACCAGACCTAGGGGGTCTTTCTGGCGGTCGTGACCTTTGCCATCGTGTTCGGCGCCTTCGCCGCCAATGTGCTTTGCGGTGCGATGCAGGCGGTGCCGCTGGTGCAACTGGAAACCTGCGAGGCTTAGGGGATGTCGCAGGCCCAAGTGTTCCGCCGCATCTTGATCCCGCAGATGTGGGTCTACGCGCTGCCGGGCCTGTCGAACCTGTGGATGATGCTGATCAAGGCCCCCCCCTTGCTGTTCTTGCTGGGCGTCAAGGACATCGTCTATTACGCCCGCGAACTGGGCGGCACCAAAACGCAAGCGTTCGAGTATCCGCATGGCGACTGGCGGCTCTACTACTTTCTCGGGCACCTGGTGTTCTATCTGGTGATGACGCGCCTGTCGGAAATCGTGCTGAACCGTCTATCGGCCCGGCTTTCCCAAGGCCAGGCGACCGCCGCTGGCGACGCGCTGCGAAAGGCCGCGACATGAGCCTTGAACAAAATTCTTTGAAGAATTTTGCAAATTCCTTCCAAGGAATTTGGTGGCAGGCGCGGCACGGCAAATGAGCTGCCTGCAAAACATCGCCGATTACGGCCTGCGCTCTGTCGGGATCGGCGAAAAGCTGTTGCCCTGCACCAATTTCACGCTTTGCCAGCAGGTCACGCTGATCGGGTCTGGACTCATCTGGGACAGATGTTTCGGCGTCCTCGCGCTGGTGTTCGGGTTCCTTTTGGCCAATGCGCTGGCGCTGGCCAAGGCCGCGCGCAACCCGTGGCTGCGCTAACCTGCCGAATGGTTCATCTTTGTCTTTCGCGGCTCACCACTTTTTCTGCAGTTTTTCATCGCCTATGAGGCGCTCGTGATGCTTCCCCGCACCGGCATCAATCTCTTTGGGC
Organism: Rhodobacterales bacterium; assembly: GCA_031378845.1. Taxonomy (GTDB): domain Bacteria; phylum Pseudomonadota; class Alphaproteobacteria; order Rhodobacterales; family Rhodobacteraceae; genus JAJNPS01. The sequence goes on along the minus strand of JANNES010000009.1, from coordinate 55,794 downwards.
TGACGGTAGAGACGGCCTGGCCGACGCGGGCCTGGGCCGGCGCGCTGATCATGTTGTTTCTCAACACGGCCGCCTATTCCGCCAAGCTCTTTTAGGGCGCGCTTCGCTCCATCCCCAAGGGCGATCTGGAGGCGGCGGATGCTTACGGCATTTCCGGGTGGCAAAAAATTCCGCCGCATCCAGTGGCCGACCATGCTGCGTCTTGCCTGGCCCTCATATACCAACGAGGCGATCTTTCTCTTTCACGCCACCACGCTGGTGTTCTTCTCAGGGTTTCCCGCGTTCCAGCAAAAGGGCGATGCGCTGTACTATGCCAACTATTTCGCCGACAAGACCTTCAACCCTTTTGTACCCTATCCGATCATTGCCGTTTACTTCATCGTTCTGAGCCTGATCGTGACGGGCATCTTTGGCGCGGTGAACCGGCGGCTCAACCGCCATGTGCCGCACAACATGCGCAGCAGAATCCGCTTGCGCGCCAACCTGATCCGATAGTAACCTACATTTGATCAAATTAATCGGACCTGCAACGGGTCCTTTGCTGATCAAAAACAGGGGATAGGATCAAGGGCATGATCCAACACCTGCCTGCCCGGGCCGTCACAGGACCAAGCGCGGGTGGTGCATGCCCTGCCTGAAGACATGATGATGAAAGACTATCTGCGCAAGCACCCAGACGTGCGGACCATCCGTGTGGCCGCAGCCGATCTGAATGGACAGGCGCGGGGCAAACGTGTGCCCACCCGCTTTGCCGATAACGTGGTCAAGAACGGAACCCGGTTTCCCTTCTCTGTCCTCAGCCTCGACATCTGGGGCGAAGATATCGACGACAGCCCGCTGGTCTTCGAGCAGGGCGATGCCGATGGCGTGCTGAAACCCACCGAGCGCGGCTTCATGCCGATGCCCTGGCTGGAGGCGCCGACGGCGCTGCTGCCGATCTGGATGTTCCGCGAAAACGGCCACCCCTATGAGGGCGATCCCCGGCATGCCTTGCGCGCCGTGGTCGACCGCTACAAGGCCAAGGGTCTGACGCCGGTCTGCGCGATGGAGCTCGAATTTTTTCTGATCGACGATAGTGGCAAGACCCTTCAGGTCCCGCCGAGCCCACGTTCCGGCAAGCGACGCAAAGCGTCAGAGACCTTGTCGATCCGTGCACTTGACGCTTTTGATACCTTCTTCACCGACCTCTACGATGCCTGCGAGGCGATGGACATTCCCGCCGATACCACCACCTCGGAAACCGGCCTTGGCCAATTCGAGGTCAACCTGATGCATTGCGACGACGCGCTTCGCGCTGCTGACGATGCGTGGCTTTTCAAAATGCTGGTCAAGGGCCTCGCCCGTCGTCACGGCTTTGCCGCCTCTTTTATGGCCAAGCCTTACATGGAATATTCCGGCTCGGGCCTGCACACGCATTTCTCGGTGCTGGACGAAAAGGGCGACAACATCTTTGACAGCGGTGGCCCGAAAGGCACCGCCGCGCTGCGCTATGCCGTCGCCGGTTGCCTGAACGCGATGCACGACAGCACGCTATTGTTCGCCCCGCATCTCAACAGCTATGACCGTCTGGTCCCCGACAAACACGCCCCCACAGCGATCAGCTGGGGGTTCGAGAACCGCACCGCCGCGATCCGAATTCCCGCGGGCAATCCCGAGGCGCGGCGCATCGAACACCGCGTGGCAGGGGGCGATGTGAACCCTTACCTGATGCTTGCGGCGATCTTGGGGGCTGCCCTCGCCGGGATAGAGGACGAGGTGGAACCACCACCGCCCGTCACCGGCAATGCCTATGCGATGGACCTGCCGCAAATTCCCACCACCTGGGACGCGGCAATCGACGCGTTTGAGCGCAGCGACATCCTCTATCGTTTCTTGCCCAAGGAACTGATCCGCAACCTGGTGCAGACCAAACGACAGGAATTGCACTACCTTGCCGAACTTTCGCCCGAGGAACGGGTGGAACTGTACCTCGATACCGTCTGAACCCAATGCCCCCTTGACCTTGCGGGGGGCCATGGGCCTACCATTGTTAACCTAGCAAACGGACACGCCATGCTGATCGGTATTTTGCAAACCGGTGCCGCCCCAGATGCCCTGAAAGATGAGATGGGCGATTACCCCGACATGTTCGAGGCGCTGCTGGCGGGCCAGGGCCTGACCTTCCGCCGCTTTCGCGTCGAGGAAATGGTGTTTCCCGAGGATGTCCATGAATGCGACGGCTGGCTGATCACCGGGTCGCGCCACGGGGCCTATGAAGACCACCCTTTTATCGCCCCGCTTGAGTCCTTCATCCGTGCCGCCTATGCCGCCCAGGTTCCCATGGTCGGTGTCTGCTTTGGCCATCAGATCATCGCGCAAGCCATGGGCGGCAAGGTGGAGCGTTATGTGGGGGGCTGGTCGGTTGGCCCGACGGATTACGATTTCGGCGGCGAGACGCAAACCCTCAACGCCTGGCACCGCGATCAGGTCACCCAGGTGCCCGACAGCGCACGCGTCATCGCCAGCAGCGATTTTTGCGCCAATGCGGCCATGCTTTACGATGACCGCATGTTCACCGTGCAGGCGCATCCCGAGTTTCGCCCTGAATTTGTCGACGGCCTGCTGCGCGTGCGTGCCCCCGGATTGGTGCCCGCCGACCAGATCGCCGCCGCCCGTGCCGAACTGGGCAAACCGCTGACCGACAAAAGCATGGCGGCGCGGATTGCTTCTTTCTTCAAAGACCACCACACCACCCACCGGGCCGAGAAGCTCCGCGCGTAAGGTGCGCCCGGGGGCCACCCTCAACGACAGTGTGACATATGTCCAAATGGACCGACCAGCTGCCCGAGGCAGCGCGTGACTACATCGGCGACCGCCGTGTGGACGAGGTGGAATGCGTGATCGGCGACATCGCCGGGGTTGCGCGCGGCAAGGCCATGCCTGCCGCGAAATTCGCAACGCAGAAAAGCTACTTTTTGCCGAACTCGATCTTTTTGCAGACCATCACGGGCGAATGGGCCGACAATCCCTTTGACGCCTTTACCGAACCCGACATGTTCCTCGTGCCCGATTTCTCCACTGCCACCGCCGCCCCCTGGACCGCCGATGTGACGCTGCAGGTGATCCACGACGCGCAAGACCACGAGGGCAACCTCGTCCCCATGGCGCCGCGCAACGTGCTGCGCCGGATCATGAAGCTTTACGCCGACCAAGGCTGGACGCCGGTCGTGGCCCCGGAGATGGAGTTTTTCCTGACCGCCCGCAACATCGACCCGAACCAGCCCGTGATCCCGCCCATGGGCCGATCTGGCCGCCGCGCGGCAGGCAAGCAGGCCTACAGCCTGTCGGCCATCGACGAATACGGCAAGGTCATCGACGACATCTATGACTTCGCCGAGGCCCAGGGCCTTGAGATCGACGGCATCTTGCAAGAGGGCGGTGCGGGCCAGATCGAGTTGAACCTCGCCCATGGTGACCCGATCCGGCTGGCCGATGAGGTGTTTTTCTTCAAGCGCCTGATCCGCGAGGCCGCCCTGCGCCACGACTGCTTTGCCACCTTCATGGCCAAGCCCATCGCCGGTGAGCCGGGCTCGGCGATGCATATCCACACCTCGGTGGTGGATAACAAAACCGGCAAGAACATCTTTGCGGGCGCCAAGGGGGTCGAGACGGACGCCTTCTTGCACTTCATTGCAGGCATGCAGAACCACCTGACCGGCGCCATCGCGCTGCTTGCCCCTTATGTGAACAGCTACCGCCGCTACGTCCCCGACTTTGCCGCGCCGATCAACCTTGAATGGGGCCGCGACAACCGCACCACGGGCCTGCGTATCCCGATCAGCAGTCCCGCCGGACGGCGCGTCGAAAACCGCCTGCCGGGGATGGATTGCAACCCTTACCTCGGTATCGCGGCAACGCTGGCCTGCGGATATCTGGGCCTGATGGAGAAAAAGCCCCCCCGGCCGGAATTCACCGGCTCTGCCTATATCGACAGCGACGAGATCCCGGTGAACCTTGGCGACGCACTGGATTTGTTGGAAGAGGACAAGGCTTTGTGGGATGTCATGGGGGATGGCTTTTGCAAAGTGTACGATTCCGTCAAGCGCAACGAGTACAAGGAATTCCTGCAAGTCATCAGCCCGTGGGAGCGTGAACATCTGCTGTTGAACGTATGAACCTGCTCTATGCCAATGACCGCAAGGGCGAATACCCGCCCTCGTACTACGCGGCAACCGCCACGCCGCTGGACCCGTTTGCGGTTCTGCAAGGCGCGGTGGCGGCGGATGTCTGCGTGATCGGCGGCGGCTACATGGGGCTTTCGGCCGCCCTGCATCTGGCCGAGGCGGGCCATGATGTTGTGCTCATCGAGGCGCACCGCGTGGGCTTTGGCGCCTCGGGGCGCAACGGCGGGCAGGTCGGCTCCGGCCAGCGCCGCGATCAGGACGATCTGGAACGCATAGTCGGGCGGCAAGATGCGCGCCGGCTGTGGGATCTGGCCGAAGATGCCAAGGCGCTGGTCCGCGACCTGATCACCCGCCACGCCATGCCCGTCACCTATCGGCCCGGCGTTGCGCATGCCTGCTGGACCGAGGCCGAAGTGACCCATGCCCGCAGCTATGCCGAACGTCTTGCCCGCGATTACGGCTATGACCAGATCCAACCCCTCGACCTACCCGCCATCCGCCACCTGATAGGATCGAAAGCCTTCAAGGGGGGGGAGGTGGACCGTGGCGCGGGCCATATCCATCCCCTCAACTTTGCCCTTGGCCTGGCAAAGGCCGCCGCTGCCGCAGGGGTGCGGATTTTTGAGAAAACCCAAGCCTTGCAAATCAAACAGGGGCCAAAGCCGCAGGTTCTGACGACCTCCGGCACCATCACCAGCAACAACCTTATCCTTGCGGGCAATGGCTATCTGGGCGGCCTTGCCCCCGCTTATGCCGCGCGCGTCATGCCGATCAACAACTTCATCCTGGCCTCCGAACCGCTTGGCGACCGCGCCGCCGCGATCCTTTCCGAACCCGTCGCCGTCGCCGACACCAAGTTCGTGGTAAACTACTGGCGACTTTCCGAGGACAACCGCCTGCTCTTCGGCGGGGCCGAAACCTACGGGTACCGGTTCCCCGACATCATCAAGGCAGTGACCAAACCGATGCTGGAGATCTATCCGCAGATGCAGGGCGTCAAAATCGACTACGCTTGGGGCGGCACTCTCGCCATCACCGTCAACCGCATGCCTGCCGTCCTGCGCCTGCGCCCCAACGTGATCGCCGCCTCGGCGTGCAACGGTCTGGGCGTCACCATGGCCACGATGACGGGAAAGATCATGGCGCAAGCGGTTCACCAGACGTCCTCCGACTTCGACCTTCTGGCCTCGCTGCCCAACCCGAGCTTTCCCGGCGGTGCGGTCCTGCGCTGGCCGCTTCTGGTGCTGGCGATGACGTGGTATTCGATGCGCGACAGACTGGGTGTATGACCAGATTGCCCGCTTTCACTTTTGTCCAAATATCCCCGCCGGAGGCTTCCGTCCCCCGATCCACGTGCACGTCTGGACTATGACGCACCCGACGCCGATATAGTAAGACATGAGTCTGCCACCCGGCTTTCTGGACGAACTGCGCACGCGCGTCTCGCTTTCCTCCGTTGTCGGGCGGAAGGTGACCTGGGACATGCGCAAATCCAATCTGGGCAAGGGCGACATGTGGGCGCCTTGCCCCTTCCACCAGGAAAAGAACGCCAGCTTTCACGTCGATGACCGCAAGGGCTATTACTATTGCTTTGGCTGCCATGCCAAAGGCGACGCGCTGACCTTCGTCAAGGAAACCGAGAACCTGTCTTTCATCGAGGCGGTGGAGGTTCTGGCGCGCGAGGCTGGGATGACCATGCCCGCCCGCGATCCGCGGGCGGCGCAAAAGTCCGACCGCCGCACCGAACTTGCCAAAGTGATGGAAGAGGCGGTGAGATGGTTCCGCCTGCAGCTCAAAACCACCGCCGCCGTTGACGCCCGCACCTATCTTGCCAAACGCCGCCTTTCGTCTGACGCCCAAGACCGCTGGGAAATCGGTTTTGCGCCCGACCAACGCACGGCCCTTTTCAGCGCCCTCACGCAAAAGGGCATCGCCCCCGATATCATTGTCGATGCGGGTCTGTGTGCCAAGGCTGACGATGGTTCCATCTATGACCGGTTTCGCGGGCGGATCATCTTTCCCATTCGCGACGGCCGCGGTCGCGCCATCAGCCTTGGCGGACGCGCGATGGCCGCCGATGCCCGCGCGAAATACCTCAACGGTCCGGAAACCGAGCTTTTCGACAAGGGCCGCAACCTTTACAACCACGCCTCCGCCCGCGAGGCCGCAGGCAAAGGCCAGCCGCTCATCGTCGCCGAGGGCTACATGGACGTCATCGCGCTAAGCGAAGCAGGCTTCAGATCCACCGTCGCCCCCTTGGGCACTGCTGTTACCGAAGACCAGTTGCGTCTGATGTGGCGCATCAGCGACGAGCCGATCATCGCCCTTGATGGCGACACGGCCGGCACCCGCGCCGCCCTGCGCGTCATCGACCTTGCCCTGCCGATGCTCGAGGCCGGCAAGGGCCTGCGCTTTGCCATGTTGCCCACCGGCCTTGATCCCGACGACCTGATCAAGACCCAAGGCATCCCCGCGATGCAGGCGGTGGTCGACGCAGCCCAGCCCATGGTCAACCTCTTGTGGCAGCGCGAAACCGACGGCCGCGATTTCGACAGCCCCGAACGCAAGGCGGCGCTCGACAAGACGCTGCGCGCCGCCCTCAAACGCATCACCGATCCCTCGATCCGCCGTCACTATGCAGACGAGATCGGCAGGCTCCGGGCCACGTTGTTCGGCCAGGCCGCACGCACCGGCGAGCGGGCCGCGCGCACCGCTTGGCGTCCGGGACAAAAGCCACCGCCTTTGCCCGCCACCCCCCAGGCCCGCCGGTCGCAGCTTGCCCAAGGCCAGCCGGTGGACGAAGTGTTGCGTGAGGCGGTGATCCTTGCCACCCTGATCCTGCATCCCGGCCTCATCGCGCAGTTTGACTCCGCCCTTTCCCGGCTGGATCTGACGGGCGAGGATCACAATCGCCTGCGCCAGCTGATCTTTGCCAGCGGCACGGTGCCAGACCTTCAGTCGCGGATCGCTGAAGAGATGCCCGCGGCCCTTGACGCGCTGCTGGCGCGTCCCCATCTGCGCATCACGCGCGTCATCCGTCAGCCCGGCGATCTGGAGCAAGCCGCGCTGTGCATTGCCGAGGCCCTTGCCAAGCTTGACGCGCAACGAGGGGCCCGGCGCGAAATCGAAGACGCGATGGAGGATGTGACCGGCCTCGTCGATGAAGGGCTGACCTGGCGGGTCAATCAGGCCGTTCAGGCCCGCCACCGCGCCGACCGCCCTGACCGCAACGCCGGCCCCGACTTGGGCGAAGACCGCGACGCCCTGTCAAAGCACTTGCAGGAAATGATTGATAAACAGGTCTGGATCAAGAAAAACCACTGATCGCGCCTTTCGCCTCCCGTGATTCGCGCTATTGATTCGAAAACTCGCAATATGATTCGCAGAATCAGAGATGATTCGCCCCCTCACCGTTAAGCCCTAGGAGCGCGCATGGCCCTGAAGGACACCGACGACGCCAAGATGGACACCGACGAGGCAGATAGCTCGTTGGACATGAGCCAGGCTGCCGTCAAGAAGATGATCGCCGACGCCCGCGAGCGTGGCTACATCACCTATGACCAGTTGAACGCGGTTCTGCCGCCCAATCAGGCCTCGTCTGAGCAGATCGAAGACGTGATGTCGATGCTGTCGGAAATGGGTATCAACGTCATCGAGGACGAAGAAGCCGAAGAGGGTGGTGAGCCCACCGGCGGTGAGTTGGTAGAGACCTCCACCTCGCGTGAGGTTGCGGTGTCAAGCACCAGCGCCGAGGCGCTGGATCGGACCGATGACCCGGTGCGGATGTATCTGCGCGAGATGGGCTCGGTCGAGCTTTTGTCCCGCGAAGGTGAGATTGCCATTGCCAAACGCATCGAGGCCGGTCGCAACACGATGATCGCAGGTCTATGCGAAAGCCCGCTGACGTTTCACGCCATCACCGTGTGGCGCGACGAACTTCTGTCCGAAGACATCCTTCTGCGCGATGTGATCGACCTTGAGGCCACCTTTGGCCGCAGCCTGGACGGCGAAGAGGAGTTGGAAGGCGCGTCCTTGGGTGATGTCGATGTCGACGCCGCCCGACGCCCCGGTGCCGAGGCCGAACCCGAGCTTGATGCGGACGGCAATCCCATCGTTCGGATGGACGACGACGACGATGATGACGAGTCCACCGCCATGTCGCTTGCCGCGATGGAGGCCGCCCTCAAGCCACGCGTCCTCGAAATTCTTGACTTGATCGCGCGTGACTACACCAAGCTTGCCGAAATGCAGGACAGCCGGATGAATGCCGCGCTGAACACCGTCGGCCGCTTTTCTGCCGCCGAAGAGGCCGCCTATCAGAAACTCCGCTCCGAAATCGTGCTTCTGGTCAATGAATTGCACCTGAACAACAGCCGGATCGAGACCCTGATTGACCAGCTTTACGGCATCAACCGCAAGATCATGAACATCAACTCCGGTATGGTGAAACTCGCCGATGCCGCACGCATCAATCGTCGCGAGTTTATCGACGAGTATCAAGGCTATGAGCTTGATCCCGCATGGGCTGATCGGATGGCCGCAAAATCGGGCCGCGGCTGGCAGGCCTTGATGGAGAAATCCCGCGAAAAGGTTGAGGAACTGCGCGCCGAGATGGCCGCCGTGGGTCAGTATATCGGCGTCGACATCTCTGAATTCCGCCGCTTTGTGAACCAGGTGCAAAAGGGCGAAAAAGAAGCGCGGCAAGCCAAAAAGGAAATGGTCGAGGCGAACCTGCGTCTGGTCATCTCGATCGCCAAAAAATACACCAACCGCGGCCTGCAATTCCTTGATTTGATCCAAGAGGGCAACATCGGCCTGATGAAGGCCGTGGATAAATTCGAATATCGCCGTGGCTATAAATTCTCCACCTATGCGACCTGGTGGATCCGTCAGGCGATCACCCGGTCCATCGCCGATCAGGCCCGCACCATCCGCATTCCCGTGCATATGATCGAGACGATCAACAAACTGGTCCGCACAGGGCGCCAGATGCTGCACGAAATCGGCCGCGAACCGACACCGGAAGAATTGGCCGAAAAGCTGCAAATGCCGCTGGAAAAGGTCCGCAAGGTGATGAAGATCGCCAAGGAACCGATCTCGCTGGAAACCCCGATTGGGGACGAGGAAGACAGCCAGCTGGGCGACTTCATCGAGGACAAGAACGCCGTCCTGCCCTTGGAAAGCGCCATTCAGGAGAACCTGAAAGAGACGACCACACGGGTGCTGGCGAGCCTGACGCCGCGTGAAGAACGCGTGCTGCGAATGCGCTTTGGCATCGGCATGAACACGGATCACACGCTGGAAGAGGTGGGTCAGCAGTTCTCGGTCACGCGGGAGAGAATCCGGCAGATCGAGGCGAAGGCTTTGCGGAAGCTGAAGCATCCGAGCAGAAGCAGGAAGTTGCGGAGTTTTCTGGATCAGTGAGGCGTCGTGCTTCTACAGAGTGGTAGTTCGAGCAGAACAGTTTCTCAGACGACCCTGCTTGGTGCGGCTGGCGAACATTTCGTCATGTCTCAGTTGCTGCGGCGTGGGCTGATTGCGGCGCTGGCTCCTCAGGGCGTACCCAACTTAGATATCGTAGTAAGTGACGTTTCGGGCGTCCGTCAGCTTGGCTTGCAAGTGAAAAGTCGGCTGAACAAGGGGAGTGATGGTGGTTGGCACATGGGCGCAAAGCACGAGACTATCGTTAGCCCTACTCTGTTCTATTGCTTTGTCGATTTTGGGAACGATACCTCGGATGCAGTTCAAACTTTTGTAATTCCAAGCTTGCAGGTTGCAGAAGTCGTGAAAGATTCGCACGCTACTTGGCTTGCAAATCCCGGTAAGAACGGGCATGTCAGAAAAGACAGTAATCTCAGACGGTTATCGCCAGACTACAGTTATGCTTATGCTCCGTCGCTTCCCAAATACGCGTTAGGTTGGATGGATCAATATCGAGAGGCATGGCAATTGATCGGCGGATGAATCAGCGACTCGAGGACCTCACCGCAACGTCACCCCCACCCTCGAACCTCCACCCACTCCACCACACTCTCTGGCAAAGCCACCACCTCGCCGCCCGCCCTTAACCCGTCCAGATGAAACGGAATAACCTCCGCCAGCGCGGCCTTCACCTTTGCCACACTCGCCCCCGCCGCCACACAGCCGGGCAAATCTGGCACATAGCCGGAATAGCCGGAGCCTGCCTTTTCAATCACCACCGCATAGCGCATGTCAGTGCCCCTTCAATTTTGCTTGCTTCAAGAAAGAGTTGAACGTGCCCGGTGCCAAGTCATCACTGTCTTTTCCCGCTACGGTCACTCGCCCGGACTTTTCTGGGTGCTCAAACTGGCGGTGACTGCCCAGTGTGGCGACATGAATCCAGTCGTCATCGGCGAGCATTCTAAGGACCAATCTGATCTTTACGACTGGAATGGCGGCTTCCCCTTGGTTGGCCATTCCGAATTAACAGAGGTTGGTTAATAAACGATTTCCCTCACTCCAACTTCTCCGCAATCCACATCTTGATCAACGATTGCCGCGTCACCCCAAGATGCGCCGCCCGCTTGTCCAGCCCCTTCACCATCCACATCGGAAAGTCAACGTTCACGCGTTTCGCCTCTTGGTTCAGCGGCTTGGCGCTGGACCAGTCGATCATATCGCTGATGTCTTCGCCCGCGTCGAAAGCGGCGTCGAACTCTTCTGCTGTCATTGTCCGCCCAGCCATTTTTGCACCTCATCCCTTCTTGATCGCCGCACCGAAATGATGCGAATAGCGCTGGCCCGCAGGGTCCAAACCGCCGTCCAATGACGCGTGCCGATCAGACCGATTGCCAAACGACGCGGCTCTCCGGACGACAATGCCTCCAAGTCAAGGGAGCGATCATCCGCCCAAATCCCTTGCGCCTCGGCAAAGTCGATCCCGTGCTTTTCCTTGCTGGCGGCACTCTTGTCAGGATCAAACTCAAACTTCATGATGCATAATAGTATAGAAAGGGCACCTTTTCAATCCTTTCCAATGCGGATTTTCACTCCGCCCGACTCACCCCTTTCCGTGTTACATTCGTCCCATCTTGTAGCAGCGGGAGGATGCCATGACAGCGATGAATGTGGTGCATATGCGGGTAAAGCCGGGGATGGAGGCGGAGTTTGTCCGGCTCCACAATGACTTCGACATGAAGGCCATGCCGGGTGGCCGCAATTTCTGGCTGGTCAAATCGGGCGAGCGCAGCTTTGTCGTGGTCGGCGAGTGGGACAACTTCGAGGCATTGGCCGCCGCGCGCTCGGCAATGATCACAAGTCTCGACAAACTGCGCCCGATCCTCGAAGACCTTGGCGGTGGGCGCGGCGTCACCGAGCCCTGGGCGGGCGAGGTCGCACTGCACCTCAAGCCCTAGCGCGCGGGCCCGGACAATGGCAGTTCTGTTGCCGATCCATCGCCAACAGATCAGCCAAGGGCCAATTGCCGGACCTGTCAGTACCGAAGGCGCCGTTTCGCGCCTTCGGCCCATCAATGCCGAGGTCCGCTCAATCTTCCAAAACGAACGTCACCATCATATTCACCTGCCAGGTGACGATCTTGTCGTTCTTGACCGCCACCTTGTGCTCCTTGACCCAGGCGCCCGATACGCCGCGCAGGGTCTTGGTCGCGCGCGCGATGCCGGTCGCGACGGCGTCTTCAAAGCTCTTGGTCGAGGTGGCGGAAAGTTCGGTTACGCGGGCAACGCTCATTGGTCTTCTCCTTGGCGAAAGGGGGCGTGAAGCCGCCCGATATCCCGACCCTAACACCGCCAGCCCGGCGGTGCTCAGAGGGAAACGTCCGCCCCCTTTCCCACAGGCCAAAACCCGCGCGAACCGCGCCCGTCAGGCCAAATTCGACTTGAAAAACGCCAGCGTCCGCTCCCAGGACAGTTCCGCCGCCACCGCGTCATAGCGCGGCGTCGAGTCATTGTGGAACCCATGGTTCACGCCGGGATAGATGAACGCCTCATAGGTCGTGCCCGCCGCCTTCAGCGCCGCCTCATAGGCGGGCCAGCCTTCGTTGATCCGCTCATCCAGCTCGGCATAGTGGATCAACAGTGGCGCCTTGATCTTGGGCACATCCGCAGAATCAGGCTGGCGGCCATAGAACGGCACCGCCCCCGCCAGCTCCGGATAGGCCACGGCCGCCGCATTCGCGACCCCGCCGCCATAGCAAAACCCGGTGATCCCGACACGACCCGTGGATCCTTCATGCGTTGTCAGCCATTCCACGGCGGCAAAGAAATCATTCATCAACTTTGTCGGATCAACCTTCGACTGCAGTTCACGCCCCGCCTCGTCATTGCCCGGATAGCCCCCGACAGAGGTCAGCCCGTCCGGCGCAAATGCCATAAAGCCCGCCTTGGCCAACCGGCGCGCCACATCCTCGATGTAAGGGTTCAGACCCCGATTTTCGTGCACCACGACGACCGATGGCAGCCTGGTCTCTGCCGCTGCCAACGGCCGCACCAGATAGCCGCGCACCTCGCCGTGCCCGTTGAGGCTGGGATACATCACGTATTCGCCCACAATCTCGGGGTCGTTAAAGCTGACCTGCTCGGCCAGAGCATAATCGGGGCTCATCATGCCGAGGATCGCGACCGCCGTCAGACCGCCCACGGCATAGCGCCCGGCCCGGTCCAGAAACTCGCGTTTGGTGATCTTTCCATGCGCATAGAAATCATAAAGCTCCAGTAGTTCGGGGGCAAAATCCGATGCAGTCATGCGGGTCATGAGGGGTCTCCTATTCAGGGGGGTGCATTCTCTCGCGAACATGACAATCCTAACCCAGGCGGACGAGAGAACGCCTCACGATGGCGTTATGCGCAAAATGCCGCAGATCGACTGCGATCCGACGACCGTGATCCGGCAGACCCATCCCTGAGTCCCCCGCGCCACACCCCTTGCCCCTAGATGCAGGGCCGGATACTTCTGTCTGGCCGATATCCGCGAGATCCCCCTATAGTCAGTGGATCAACGGGGGGCCAACCCCCGGACTTGAGGCAGTGGACGACCAACAGCGAGGAGAGGGCCATGCGCTGCCCATTCTGCGGCAACATCGACACCCAAGTAAAAGACAGCCGCCCGGCCGAGGACCATGTCTCGATCCGCAGGCGCCGCTTTTGCCCCGCGTGCGGCGGACGCTTCACCACCTATGAACGCGTGCAGTTGCGCGATCTTGTGGTGATCAAATCCTCCGGCAAACGCGAGGATTTCGACCGCACCAAGCTGGAACGCTCGATCCGCATCGCGATGCAGAAACGCCCCATCGACCCCGAACGCATCGACCAGATGATTTCCGGCATCGTGCGCAGGCTCGAAAGCCTTGGTGACACCGACATCCCGTCCAAAACCATTGGCGAGATCGTGATGGAAAGCCTGGCGCGGATAGATACCGTTGCCTATGTCCGGTTTGCCAGCGTTTACAAGAACTTCCAGACCGCGGACGATTTTGACGGTTTCGTTTCCGAACTGCGCCCCGGCAACGCCACGGACGAATGACTGCGCGGGCCGAGGATGCGGCCCATATGGCCCATGCCCTGCGCCTCGGTGCGCGGGGCTTGGGCTCCACATGGCCCAATCCGGCAGTTGGCTGTGTGCTGATCAAAGAGGGCCGCGTGATCGGGCGTGGCTGGACGCAACCCGGTGGCCGCCCCCATGCCGAGGTCATGGCTCTGGCACAAGCCGGTGAGGCGGCGCGCGGCTCCACCGCCTATGTGACGCTGGAGCCTTGCGCCCATCACGGGAAAACCTCGCCCTGCGCCGATGCCCTGATCGCCGCCGGGGTTGCGCGGGTGTTCACGGCACTGACCGACCCGGACCCCCGCGTCTCGGGCCAGGGACATGTCCGCCTGCGCGCCGCCGGGACCCTCGTGACCGAAGGCATTCTTGCCCCTGAGGCAGCACGTGCCAATGCCGGATTTCTCAAACGCGTGACCCGGGGCCTGCCCTTTGTCACGCTGAAACTCGCCGCCACTCTGGATGGCCGCATCGCCACCGTGACGGGCGACAGCCGCTGGATCACCGGTCCCGCGTCACGGCGCCGTGTGCATCTGATGCGCATGACCCACGACGCGGTGATGGTGGGCAGCGGCACCGCGCGGGCCGACGATCCCGACCTGCGGGTACGCGATCTTGGTGCGCGCCGCCAACCCGTCCGCATCGTGATCGACAGCCACCTGACGAACGATCCGGCCAGCAGACTTGGCCAGACCTGCCGCGAAGCACCGGTCTGGCTGCTGCATGGCCCCAGCGCCCCCGCCGGAAACCGCAGCACTTGGAGGACTACTGGCGCGCACCTTCATGAGATCCGGGCAACCAAGGACGGCCATCTCGACCTTACCGCCGCCCTGCACCATCTCGCCGCTCAGGGCCTCACGCGCATTCTCTGTGAAGGTGGCGCGACCCTCGCCGCAAGCCTTCTGCGGCTTGCCCTCGTCGATCACCTCGCGGTCTTCTCCGCAGGCGCCTTGATCGGCGGCGACGGCCACGCCATGCTCGCCCCCTTGGGCGTCACCCACCTCGCCGACGCCGCCCGACCGCGCCTGATCACGCGCGAAACCCTTGGCGACGACGCCCTCAGCCTCTGGGCCCTCTGACCCCGCTCACCTTTGCGCAAATATCCCGGGGGGGGTTGGGGGGCAGGCCCTGTGTGTTGTCACATGGTATGAATACCCGATTTCAGAAGGTTTGAAGCCGGAAGAGGCCGTAAGACGGCGGATGGTACGGAATCGTCTGGGATCATCTAGAATTTGCTGATTGGGGTGTCCCTTCGCGCTCGACTGACCACCATCGACTTAGGGATGATACGCTTGTGCGGCGGCCAGGCGGAAAGGTTTTGGCGACCTCTGCGGCGATCTCCGCATAGGTCAGGGTCGGGATCCTCGCTCGGATGAAAGCCTGCAATTCGGCATCCGTCTTGATTGGCGACAGGGTGCCGCGACGGTGCAGGCGGTTGCAGGCAGGGACGCCTCTAACGCCATGTCAAATGCCCCTTTAACCGCCTGATTAAGGGCCGATTCAAGGGTCTTGATGGTGCGGGCGTTGGCGGCGCGAAGGATGTCGATCTGGGAGGCAGACGGGCGCGCTTGGTCGATTGCCGTCCGGATCATGGCGGGGTCGATCTGGCCAGCGTCGGGATTGCGCGACGGATCACACATCGGTAGTGCACACCTTGCAGGCGTGACACGGTAGTATTCTCGCGACCGTAGCACGATCTTCGGATCGGAGCGCCATGTGGGGTACCTTTCTGCCCGCCGCGAAGATCGCAGCATGCGACAGGACATGTGCAACGTCTCCAAGGCCACCGGCCCGCCGTGCGACGGCAAAGAGCAGGTTGATGACAGCAGGGTCATGGAAGCCCGATTTGGCCGCGACGGCCTCGACATCGACCTTGGAAACCCGCCGCACGATCACCGGTCTGCGAAGGCGGCGCTTGAACTGCGGCAACTTCTCCACCGCGTCTACCAGGGCAAGATCACCGACGAAAACGATGCAACAACAGCCTTCCTCTGATATGCGCCGAAGCCAATCCAAGGCGTCGATATTGTCCTTGCCGCGCGGGTTCTTTTGGATGAGGTATTGCACTTCATCAATGATCAGCATCCCGTCCGCGCCAACGGCTTCCGCGATCTTTTCGCGGTCGCCGGGCAGGTCGCGGCTGTTCGGCTCGCCGAGGTCTAGCGCCTTGAAAACCCCGATTGCCGCACTCCATATCCCGCCTTCGCCAGAGAACGCTTCAACAATGAACGTGCGGCGGTTTGCTTGCAGATAGCGCCAGACCGTCGCGCTCTTGCCAGTGCCCGGTGCAGCCGCGATCATAGTCATGCCGCCTCCGAACAGTTCCCGTACCTGGTCCAGGCTGCGCAACATGTCGCGCGCCGTTTCGGTCATCACGAACCATCCGCCTTCGGGCGGTGCCTCGCGATTGATCAACCTCAGATGTTCTGCCAAGCTGGCCTCCGTTCTGCCAAGCGGGTCTGTTCCCTGCGGGTGAATGGCCGGTGAGGCGCGCCCGCGCCCCATCGGCCGACTTAACGGCGGTCCGCCAATCGCTTGGCGTTCGCCGCGTCCAGGTTCCTCAAATACTCTTCTGTGAGGTATTTCGTGACTTTCGGCGCGGGTGCTTCATCCGGGCATTGATCGGCCAGAACTGGCAGCGCACCGCCGCGCCGACGCTGTTTCAAGGGTCCGCCAAACCGACCTGAGACGACGCCTTGCAATGGAATATCGGGCACGCCGGGTGTAGGAATTGCGGCAAGCGCCTCGGCAAAATCGGCATCATCCAGATAAGCATTGGCCACCGCCCCGGCGCGCATCGCATCCCGCGCGGCCTTGCGGTTCCGGGCCGAATCGCGGATGCCGTCCACACTGCCATATGCACCGCGCGTGACAGGTTCGATGCCTTCGCAAATCAGCTCGTTGCGCTCGTTCCAGGCCAATGCGGGAACGCTGAAGTCATCCGGGTCACGGCCTAGAAGGATCGATTGGCCGCTCTTGTGGTAAGGCAACAGGCCTTCCTGCGTCCCTGGCCGCCATAGGTCCAGGTGTCGATCGTGGCGCGTCCCCACCGATCTACCTTGACCGGCGTGTAGATCGGCCCGGCAAGATAGAGTTGGTGCGCGGTCGGTTGGCGGCGCGTCCTAAGCGCGAGATCTGCGGTGAAGGCGTCTTGATAGGACCGGCCTTTCATGCCTTGGCCGCGCCGTCCTACCTCGTTGTTATAGCGGCGCACATCGCGGGTGATGACCGACCGCGCATCGTCTAGGTGAACCGGCGTCACCTTGCCGTCAGGCGCTGCGCCGGGCGCATGGCCCTCATGTGCGCCCTTGAATTCGGGCCGGTCATCTATGGCACGGGAAAGGCTTTCGAAGGTGCGCTCGGCAACCTTGGCTTGCCCATTCGCCGGCAGCGCGAAATGCAGCCGGATGCCCAGATGATGACAGATGCCCAGATGATGACAGATGCCCAAGGGCTTTACCGCGTCCACTGTCTGGCGCGAATTGCGGAACCTGTGCACCGCACCGCCCGCGACCAAATGCCCGGCAAAGGCCGAACCGTTGTCGGTGCAGAGCCGGTCGAAAATGCCGTAGGTCTGGCAGGTCCGCTTGATCAGCCGCAACGTTGCGCGGGCATTCTCGCTCTCGGCAAGTTCCCAATCAAGGACGAAGCCGTCGCGCAATCGACCAGCGGCAGGAAGGTGTAGCGGCGCGGCTTACCGTCGCCATTATGCGCCCAGAAGTCTTTCGTCTGACCGTCCAGCGATACCCATTCCAAGGGCAGGATCGTCGTCTTGTCCCGCAAGGCGGGTTGTGCCAGTCGCCTGGCCGCCTCGACATGTCCGATCCGCGCGTGAAGCTGTTGCGACAATGGCAGGGCTTTCCAGCGCCGATAGACAGTCGGCCAGCTCGGCCAATGCCACCCTTTCACCGGGGCCACGTCACGCACATCGCTCCAAGCTTGTTGCAGCGGAAAGCCTTCGCCCGCGTGCCGGATCGTCGTCACAAAGAAAGACCAGGCTGCGTCCGATACCGTGACAGAAGCCGCGCCTTGCAGCCGATATTCGGCCAGAATCGCCGGGGCAAAGTTGATCGGCGCGACACCTTCAACGGCCTTTGAAAGGCGGCTTAAAGACGGTTGTGAAACGCCTTTCGATCCGAACCGCGCCTTGACCAGGGCGAGCTTTTGCGACCAGGGCAAAGCCTTGCCGACCGTGAGCAAAACCCGCGTGACTTCCGCCTTGCGTTCGGCCTCGACGCGCATCTTGGCGGGCATCGCGACCAGCTCTGCATGGGCGGCGTCATCATAGTCGCCAGACGGCAAACCAGAGGTTTCGATTTGGCGCTCAACATAGGCGCGGCGTGCCGGTTCAGGCAGGTCAGAAAGTGCGAAAGTGAGACGCTTGCCTTCGTATGTGCAACATACGCTATGTGCCTGCAACCACTTGTGGATTCCCATCTTTCTTGTAGGAAGTCCGGGAAGCGCGATGGCGCATGCGACGGAAAATCTCATGCCGCATCACTCACTGAAGCGGCAAGAATGCGAGTTGTCAGAAGCGATGCCTTGGGGCCGGTCCAAATGCCCAGAAGGGCCGCTCTGGCGTTCTGCATCGGTACTTTATTGGTGCTGCACCATGCGTAAAGCGATGAGCCTCTGGTAAGGAACGCAATGCGCACTTTCGGGTATTGCGCTGCCAGTTCGTCATGATAGGCGTTAGAAGCTGACAAAATGCCCCCTTCTGGTGCTTTTTATAACCTAATAAGGTGTATTTCGCACCTTGTAGAGTGTGTCAATGAGCGAAGATAGCAATGCGTCGGACCTAGCCGAACGCCTTCGGACGCTTCAGGCCGTGAACGGGTTGACGATCAAGGAAATGGCTGACCGCTCTGGCCTCCCAAAGCGTTCTCTCGAAAACTACATGAATATCAAAGGCCCCCAGCGACCTGGTGTCGATGCGCTGATCAGGATTGCCAATGCCTTCGGGGTTTCGATTGATTGGATTGTCGGGCGAGCGGACGAGCCCGCAACAGACCAATTCACCAAGGAAGACTATGCGGTCTTCTGTCAGTCAACTGTGCTACATGTCCTGATGAGGGTACTCAAGGCGGTGGCAAACGACCCTGCAAAGGCTATTGATCCAGAAAATTTTCGCATAATGGGACACGAGATTCATGATATTGCAGCGGTCGCGATGCTTGACTTCATCGCAATCGTGGACCTTCAACGAGGGCACCCAACAAGACCAAAACACTACTTTAGGCGTAGCTTTGACACATTGGCGAGAACTGCGCTCGAAGTGTCTGGAACCGGCTCAATTGCCGACCGGATAGACCGTAAACCGTAAACTAATTGGTTGCCGTTACACACATAGTCTCCATTGATTTAATTAGATTTTTTGCGCCGCTATCAGGCCAGAGTAGATTGTAAACCAGCCCAAAGCCCCCGATCTAGTCAAACCTTCTCAAAATGGTCAAACGCAAGCAACTGATTTTGCTTGCGTTTTTCTGGCGACCTATTCAAACCTTCTGAAAGCCGTCAGGCCCCCCGCCTTTACCAATGCCCGGTATTGCCCATGCTTGCCCAAGGCTCCGCCGGGGCCAGCGCCTCACCCATCTGCAACAGCTCGATCGACACGTTGTCCGGGCTGCGCACGAACGCCATATGCCCATCGCGCGGCGGGCGGTTGATCACCACGCCCGCCGCCTGCAACGACGCGCACATGTCGTAGATATTTTCCACCGCATAGGCCAGATGCCCGAAATGGCGGCTGTCGCTCGGCAATCCGTTGTCGCCGTCCCAGTTGAAGGTCAGCTCCACCGGGCATTCCGGCTGCCCCGGTGCTGCCAGAAACACCAGCGTGAACCGCCCGCCCTCGTTGGTGATCCGCCGCGTCTCGTGCAGACCCATCAGGTTGTAAAACGCGATCGACTTGTCCAGATCCAGAACGCGCACCATCGTGTGCAGATAGCGTACTTGCATGCAGCTTCTCCCCATTGCTTCCCCCCCCTTAGCACAGCCCCCCGCCCGCGCGCCACCGGCCCCGCCACCCTATCCCCAGATTTCTGTATCCCGCAGCGCAACCGCGCTCTTGCCCCGCACCCCCACCCCTCGTATCACTGATGGGAGCTTTCCATACATCTAGAGCCCGGAGGCCCCTCATGCCCCTCACCCCAGACCAGCTTGCGGAAATCGATGCCCAGCGCAGCACCCCCCGCCAAACCCTCCGCGCTGTGTCGGAGGGGATGGAGGCGCATCTCTACCGCGCCCAGCCCGTGCTTGACCACGGCTTCATCCGCGTCATCGACTACATGGGTGACGACGCCGCCATCGTCCAGGCCGCCCGCGTCAGCTACGGCGCCGGCACCAAGCACGTCCAGAACGACGAAGGCCTGATCCGCTACCTCATGCGCCACTGGCACTCCACCCCGTTCGAGATGTGCGAGGTCAAGCTTCACGTCAAACTGCCGGTTTTCGTCGCCCGCCAGTGGATCCGCCACCGCACCGCCAACGTCAACGAATACTCCGCCCGCTATTCGATCCTCGACCGTGAGTTCTACATCCCCGCCCCCGAACACCTCGCCGCCCAGTCCACCGTCAACAACCAGGGCCGGGGTGAGGTGCTGACCGGCGAGGAATCCGCCCGCGTCCTCGACCTTTTGAAATCCGACGCCAACCGCAGCTACGATCATTACGAGGCGATGCTGTCCCAGGACGGCCAGCAGGGCCTCGCGCGAGAGCTCGCCCGGATGAACCTGCCCGCCAACATCTACACCCAATGGTACTGGAAGGTGGATTTGCACAACCTGTTTCATTTCCTGCGGCTCAGGGCCGATGCCCATGCGCAGTATGAGATCCGGGTTTATGCCGAGGCGATTGCAGCCTGTGTGAAGGACTGGGTGCCGCTGGCCTATGGGGCGTTCGAGGATTATCGGATGGGGGGGGTGACGTTGTCGGCCAAGGCGATTGCGGTGGTTAAGAGAATGTTAACGGGTGAGGCGGTAACGCAGGAGACGAGCGGCATGAGCAAGGGGGAATGGCGGGAGTTCGAGGGGGTTTGGGCAAAATGAGCACTGAACACGATACAGCACTAAAATCTGCGGTCGAATCCCTTGCTGCCGTTCAATCCTTCGATGCAAATTCAATCGTTCGCGCCGAAAAACTTGGATCTGCGTTTGACTTTTCATCGGCGAAGGAACCTGCCGATCGCATAGTTGTGCTATTCAATCAAGTTGACGCTTCTGGTCTAGGGTATTTGCCGACTGCGAATCTGTTGAACTTGCATTCGATTTCTGAATCAACTCGCCAACTCTTTCAGCAGGCATTGGACTTTGATCCAACTTCAGCAAACGCAACTAACACGCGTGACAGTATAGTTGCCTCAATTGCTTCACATGAACACACTGTGTTCAGCAATATTTCACCGCTAATCTCATACTTAGGATCACAACTGAATGGCACCCAGAGTGTCATTGACAGCTTACGTTTGGAGATACAGAATTCAAAGAAAACCTTGGATGACCTCATTAATTCCGCTCAGACTGCTTCCGTTGAAGCCAATTCAATATTGGAGACAGCCCGCATTGCCTCGGCAAATGTCGGAGTTTCAAAGGAAGCTGGACACTTTTCCAAGGCCGCCGATGATCACAGAAATGCGTCGGAGAAGTGGCGAACAGCTACATTCTGGTCAGCTGGAGTATTACTGGCATATTCAGTTGGTACGGCATTCTTGCACAAATGGGAATGGATGATGCCAACTTCCAATCTTGGGTTGACACAGCTTCTGGTAAGTAAAGTATTGGTTTTTGGAGTTCTCGGCTACTTGCTAACTTTGTCAGCAAAGAATTTCCTGAATCATAAGCATAATGAGATTGTAAATAAGCATCGGCAAAATGCATTGTTGACATATGAGACGATGGTAAATGCAGGGCAAACTCCCGAAGCAAGGAACATAGTGCTGCAGTTAGCCGCAGCCTCAATCTATCAACTTCATGAAACTGGCTACATAAAGCAAGGTGATAGTAACTCACGAGGTGGAATAATTGAAATTTTGCCGAAAACAAGTGTGCCCTTAAACGTTGCTAACTCGTCGAACTAGCGAGCCGGGCGCTGCCCCCAACCCACCAACCCCCAGCCCTCGCAAGCGTGCTCGGGCGTTCGCGGCTGAAAACAGTCCACTGGACCGTTTTCGCCCCGCGCAATCGCGCGGGGCCGTCGCTCACCCCGGTGCGGCAATCGCCTCCCCTCCCCCTCGTGGGGAGGGGTTGGGGGTGGGGGGCTCCTGTCTCTGCGCCCAGCCCTCGCAGGCTTGCGCGGGCGTTCGACCCTGAAAACGGTCCACTGGACCGTTTTCCCCCCGCCAAAAGGCGGGGGCGGGTCTCACCCCCCCGTCTCCACCCGGATCAGCCGCACCTGATCCGCCGTCAGATACCCCGTCGCCTCGACGCCCTCATCCGCCTGCCACTCCGCGATCGCCCGCCGCGTCCCCGCGCCGAATACTCCGTCGCTGCGGTTCACGGCGTAGCCAAGCCGGATCAGGCGGCGCTGCAGGTCCGCCCGCTCGGCCCCCGTCAACTCCAGCAGGCTTTCCTCCAGCGCGGCTGAACTGCCGCCACCCGGCGGCTGGGCAACGCTGCCCGCCTGGCTACCGATCAGCCTGACCTCCGCCGCCGTCACATACCCCGTCTGGCTCTTGCGGTTCGCCCGCTGCCAGACCGAGATGGCCGCACGCGTGCGACTGCCCCACAGCCCGTCCGCCACGCCCGCATCATAGCCGATCTTGGTCAACTGGCGCTGAATGGTGGTGCGCTGCGTGCGCGTCAGGCGCAGTGACGCCTCGATTTGCGCCGCCGACAGGGTGCCGGGGGGCGTGTCATCACCGGGCGGGGTCACCACCACGTCCCCAAGCAGCGCCCGCAGTTGGGCCGCGGTCACATAGCCCGTCACCCTGTCGCCCTTGTCGCGCTGCCATGTCGCAATGGCGTTGCGCGTGTTGCGGCCCCAGGCCCCATCGGCGCCGTAGGTGTTGTAGCCCAGCCGCGTCAGCCTGCGCTGCACCGCGACGCGCTGCGTGTAGGTGATGCCGAGCCGCGCCTCTGCCTGCACTGCGGTTGCCGTCTGATCATCGACGGGCTCGCCCAGCCGGGCAAGGGCCCGCTCCGCGTTGGCGCGATACTGGCCCTTGGGGAACTCTGCAAGATAGTTGCGATAGCCGCGGACCGTGTTGGCCTGTTGCGCCGCGATATAAGCATTCCGGTCCAGCTCCTGCTGGAAAAGGGTTTGCGCGATTCCGCCAAGCAAGTCTTCGAAGTCGTTTTGCGCGACGACCGGGCTGGTCAGGCCGATGCTGGCCGCCAGAATCAGCGGCAGGGTGAAAGACCGCATGGAGCATCCTTTCAGAAAAGGGGGCGGCCATGGGCGGCCGCTGCCGGACGTATAACGCGCAGCCTTCAGAATGGTTGCACGTGCGCCGCCTTCCCCCGGCACTCTGGTCTGCTCGACATTTCAGATTACCTTTGTGCAAAGGAGCTATCCCATGCAACTCACCACCCTCTACCTCTCCACCGCGGCCGTCTTCCTGATCCTCGACGCGATCATGCTGACCCTGGTGATGAAACCCCTCTTTACTCGCCACATCGGTGCCCTGATGATCGAGCCGATCCGCTACATCCCGGCGGGCCTCTTCTACGCGGCCTATGTCGCAGGCCTGATCTACCTCGTCAGCTACCCCGCGCTGAAAACCGGCGCGCCCATCCTGATCCCGGCGGCGATCATCGGGGCGATGGCCTACGGTACCTACGAATTCACCAGCTACGCCATCCTGCGCGACTGGCACTGGCAGATGGTGGCGACCGACTTTGTCTGGGGCACGGTTTTGACCGCCTTTTCCGCCTGGGCCGGGGTCGCGATCACACGCGCACTGGTCTCTTGACCGCAGAGCGGTTGTCCGACAAGTGTCGGCACGGACGCCCGACAGAAACCCGACGGAAACCCGACATGATCCTTTACGGCATCTCGACCTGCGACACCTGCAAGAAAGCCATCAAGGCGATCGAGGCTGCGGGCGGCAAAGTCAGCTTTCGCGACGTGCGGGCGGCGCCGCTCACAACGGCTGAAATTGCGGCAATTGTCCAAGAATTCGGCGACCGCGTGATCAACAAACAGTCGACAACCTACCGCGCCTTTGGTGATTTTCTGCGCATGTCAGAGGCAGAAGCGCAAATTGCTGCCCAACCTGCGGTCATGAAACGCCCGGTGATTCACGACGGCGCGACGTGGTATCTGGGTTGGGACGAGGCAGTGCAGTCCGCCATCATCCCCTGATCGCGACCTCGAAGATCAGCCCGCGCGGCCCTTGCAGGCCCCCCGTCGTCAAAGCAGCCTCAGATCACCCGCCGAGGATCTGCCATCGCGGCCCGACAGCAACTCAAAGCCGACTTTCTGGTTGTCATTCAAGCTTTTAAGTCCTGCGCGCTCAACCGCTGAGATGTGGACAAAGATATCCGTGCCGCCATCATCCGGCGCGATAAAGCCGTAACCCTTGGTCGTGTTGAACCATTTCACGGTGCCCGTCGGCATTCCGCATCTCCTTCGTCGCAACCCTCCCCCGGGCGATATTGCCACGGGCCGTGCAGCAAATTCACCAGGGCCTTCGGTCAGAGAGGCGGTCGGAAATTTGTCTTCACTGCGCAAAATCATGCCAAAGCTTTGGCAAAAATCAAGACGCAACACAGCGCGACGTCACGGTGCCAATTTTGGACCGATCAGCCGATCAAGCGAGAACGGCCCGGCACCTTTGACGATCAGGACGACGAGGACCACCAGCCAGAACGCCCGCTGATCGAGGATCAGCGCGTCGGGCACCCGGTCAAACCACGCACCAATCGTCTCCGGGCCAGCCATGTGGCCAAAGATGTCGGTGAGACTTTGCAACCCTACAAATCCGATCATTCCGGCCGCCGCCAGCCGTGTCGCAAGCCCGGCGATGATCAAAAACGGCAACAGCAGTTCGGCCCATGCTCCCGCGATAACCACCAGTGTCGCAACGAGGCCCAACTGGCTGGCATCATAGCCCGCAGCTTCCATTGCGCGTGGAAAGATCTGCACAAACCCCCCATCGGTGGGCGTGAACGGACCGGACAGCTTGGTCAGGGCCGAGGTCCAGAAGTACCGCGCCAGAACCGCCGCGAAAACCAGCCGGGCCAGCGTCGACAGAACCCAGTCCTGCGCGTGAAGCCACTCAAGGCCTTGTCTGACCGTCAGCATGTTGTCTTTCTCACTTCTTCAGGTCCGTGACCGCGCCATGGGTCAGCAAGACGGTCAAAATTGCGGCAAGATCGGCATCCGGCCCGGCCCCTGACAACGCCACATCCACCGTCTCACCGTTCAACAAGCCTGCGATCACAGCGCCACCGCCAGGTGGCAAAAGATGCGGTTTCGGGTCGAACTCGGGCCGCAGCACGACGACATCCTGCGCGCCCGGACGAGGGGGGGGGCCGTCCTTTGCATTCGCCAGCCAGATCGCATGAACGGGCCACCCTGACCGGATCAGCCGGAGACTGGGCGCCAGAACCAGGCGCGACGCAAGCAGCGCCTGCCCATCAAGCCTTGCCAGCACTTGCGGGGCGACCGGTGCGGCATCGGCGGCGTGATAGCTTTCGCGGATCGCCTGCTCCATTCGTGCGACATCGGGCAGGTATCCCAGCTTTGCCACCGGACCAAAACCTTCGAGAAACTTTGCGAATTCAGTGCCGTAAAGCATCATCAACCGCGTTTGCGGTGGATGTGTCCGCAAGAACTCCCCCGCCATCGCAGCAAAGAATTCCGCGCCTACAAGCTTGCGAACCACTGGAAAGGCGGCCTCAAGCACCCGCGTCAGCGACGAGGCGACATTGTTGCGGTAGACCGCAAAACGCTTGGCATCCGGGCGACCAGTGGCATCCACAAGGCCTGAAGGTACGGCCGCATCGGGATCCAAAAGGGCAGCGGCAAAGATCGCCTGCATCATGCGACCGGTGCCAGAATGGCCGCAGCCCGGGCGGCTTCGGCGGCGAGCACGGGCCAGTCGGGCACGTCGTTGTCCCATTCGATCAAGGTCGGTCGCGCGCCTGTAAGGGCGATCACTTCACGGTAAAGCGCCCAGACCGGATCCACCACTTCGGCGCCATGGCTGTCGATCAACAAGCGCTGTCCATGGGCGTCCAGATCCTCGTCATGGCCGCCAAGATGGATCTCTCCCACATGCGCAAGCGGGAAGGATCGCAGATACGCCAAGGGGTCAAAGTTCTGATTGATGCCAGAGACATAGACGTTATTGACATCCAACAAGAGACCGCAGCCCGTGCGCCTGACCAGTGCCGCGAGAAAGTCGGCCTCGGGCATCGTCGTCTCGGTAAAGGCAAGATAGCTTGAGGGATTTTCCAAAAGCAGCCGCCGCCCCAGAACCTCTTGCACCTCGTCGATATGATCTGCCACGCGGGTCAGCGTTGCGGATGTGTAGGGCAATGGCAAAAGGTCGTTCAGGAACGCCGTCTCGTGCGTCGACCAGGCCAGATGTTCGGAAAAACTGGCTGGGTTGAGCCAGTCGCACAGGTGTTTCAGCCGGGCAAGGTGATCCACGTCCAGCCGACCTTCGCCGCCGATAGACAAACCGACACCATGCACCGAAATCGGGAACCGTTCGGCCAGATGGCGCAACTGTGCCAAGGGTCGGCCACCCTCGCCCATGTAGTTCTCGGCATGGATTTCCAGCCAGCCCACCGGGCTAGCGTTTTCCAGAATCGCCGCAAAGTGCTGGGGCTTGTAGCCAACGCCGGGGCTGGCGGGCAAAGACGTTGGAAATTGGTCGAGCATCGTGCCCTCACATTATGTGACCCTTCCGGCGGCGGCCGCCAGAAGGGTAGGTCGCATCAGTTCTGACGATCAGCCAGCCATGTCGCGGTCGAGCGGTTCCAGCGAGCCCATGCGGCCGTCCGGCAGCTCCATCGTGGCGCAGGTACCAGCCGGGACCAGTGTCCACGAATTGCCCTGGTAGTCGACTTTGGACGTCCCGGCGCAGGTCGTGCCTTCGCCAGCGGCGCAATCATTCTGGCCCGCCAGAGCGACACCAAAGCACTTTTCCTTGGCATCTTCGGCATGTGCCGGGGTGGACAGTTGCGCGGACATCGCGGCGGCAAGAGCCCCGGCAATCGCCAGCGTTTTGGTGTGATAGGTCATGTCATTGATCCTTTTGCGCGGTGTGGTGTCGCCTTGATTGCAACTGAACCAGTGGTAACTCACGTTCCGAAGATCTGGCCAATCACAGAAAGTTTGCACACAATCGCGTGAGCAGGCGTAACGTTTTTGCATCGCAATCCTGCATCTGGCGCCCCAAGAGACGCCAGATTGCAATACACTTTACCCTTTAGGAACAAACAGATAGCCTAGCGCCCAGCAGGTGGAAGCGCCGCAAATCCGAACTCGGCCAAGGCGGTCTCAAAGGGCATCTGGTCGGTGCGTGTTTCACCCAAGCGGCGGACTGAAACAGTCCGGTCCTCCACTTCCTTCATGCCGATGGCGAGGATCACGGGCACCTTGCCAACCGAATGCTCCCGCACCTTGTAGTTGATCTTTTCATTGCGCACATCGGCCTCGGCCCGGACGCCCGCAGCTTTCAGGGCGTTCACCACTTCATGCACAAACGGGTCGGCATCCGACACGATGGAGGTGACGACAACCTGTCGCGGGGCCATCCAGAACGGCATGCGCCCGGCGAAATTCTCGATCAGGATGCCGATAAACCGTTCGAACGACCCCAGGATCGCGCGGTGCAGCATATAGGGGCGATGTTTGCCACCATCTTCGCCGACATATTCCGCGCCAAGCCGTGTCGGCGTGTTGCCGTCGACCTGAAACGTGCCGCATTGCCATTTGCGCCCGATCGCATCGGTCAACTTGAAGTCGAGCTTGGGGCCGTAGAACGCACCCTCTCCGGGGTCGATCTCATAAGGATTTCCGGTTTTCTTGATGGCGTTTTCAAGGGCAGCCTCAAGCTTGTCCCATGTCTCGTCCGATCCGATCCGCACATCGGGCCGTGTGGAAAGCTTGATCTCAAAGCTGTCAAAGCCGAGGTCCTTGTAGACCGACGCCAAGAGCGCGATAAAATCCGCACATTCCGCCTCGATCTGCTCTTCGGTGCAGAAGATGTGCGCGTCGTCTTGCGTAAAGCCCCTGACCCGCATCAGCCCGTGCATGGAGCCAGACGACTCATACCGGTGGCACGACCCGAATTCCGCCAGCCGCAGCGGCAGGTCGCGATAGGACTTCAGCCCTTGATTGTAGACCTGCACATGGCACGGGCAGTTCATCGGTTTCAGTGCGTTGATGCGCTTTTCGCGGGCACCCTCTTCGTCGACCTCGACCAGAAACATGTTCTCCCGGTAGGCTTCCCAGTGGCCCGACTTTTCCCACAAGACGCGGTCGACCACCTGTGGCGTCCGGATTTCCTTGTACCCCGCGCGGCTTTGGCGACCGCGCATGTAGTCCTCCAGCGCGCGATAGATCGTCCAGCCGTTCGGGTGCCAGAAAATCATGCCGGGTGCTTCTTCTTGCAGATGAAAGAGGTCCATCTCGCGCCCCAATTTGCGGTGATCGCGTTTGGCGGCCTCTTCGAGCATCGTCATATGCGCCTTGAGGTCGTCGCGGTTCTTGAACGCCAGCCCGTAGATGCGCTGCAGCATGGGCCGCGATGCATCACCCAGCCAATAGGCCCCCGCGACATGCGTCAGCTTGAACGCGTCCGCAGGCACCTGCCCTGTATGCGCCAGATGCGGGCCCCGGCAAAGATCCTGCCAGTTTCCGTGCCAATACATCCGCAAGGGCTCGCCCTCGGGGATGCGGTCGATCAACTCCAGCTTGAAGGGCTCGCTCCGATCCGTGTAATAGGCAACGGCGCTGGCGCGATCCCAAACCTCGGTGCGGACCGGATCACGGGCGTTGATGATCTGCTTCATCCGGGCCTCGATCGCCCCCAGATCCTCGGGCGTGAAGGGTTCCGCACGGTCAAAATCGTAAAACCACCCCTGATCGCGCACCGGGCCGATGGTGACCTTGACGTCTTGCCAGATCTCCTGCACGGCGCGGGCCATGATGTGGGCCAGATCATGCCGGATCAGTTCCAGCGCCACAGCCTCATCGGCCATCGTGTGAATGGCAATCGTGGCACTGGCCGGGATCGGCCATTGCAGATCCCAATGCGCACCGTTGACCGTGGCGGAGATCGCCTTTTTGGCCAGCCCCGGCGCGATGGACATCGCGACCTCCGCAGGCGTCACGCCTGCGGCATAGTCACGCTTGTTGCCATCAGGAAATGTCAGGGAAATCGTGGACATGTCTGTCCTCCTCGTCGATTTGGCGCCTACGATGCGCCCGGTTGCGGGTTATGTCGGCAGGTTTCTGCCTGTGACCCAGGCCAAAGTCAATTGCCGCCGCGTGGCGCCGTCCTGATGCCAAGGCAGGACTGCCACACCCCGAACATGGCTGCTATAACCGCGCCATGATGACCTTTCTGGACCTTTCGCCACAGCGCCGCCTCGCCTTTCACAAGACCGACGGCAAAGCGCCGACCATCGTGTTCCTTGGCGGCTACAAGTCTGACATGACCGGGACCAAGGCGATGGCTGTGCAAGACTGGGCCGTCGCCCAAGGGCACGCGTTTCTGCGTTTTGATTACTCCGGCCATGGTCAGTCAACAGGCAGTCTGGCCCTTGGCTGCGTCGGCGACTGGTGTGACGACGCGGCGGCGATGATCGAGGCGCAGACTGCCGGGCAGATCGTTCTGGTCGGGTCCTCCATGGGGGGCTGGATAGCGCTGCTGTTGGCGCGCCGGATGCCTGCACGTATCGCCGGGCTGATCGGCCTTGCGGCGGCACCGGATTTCACCGACCGAATCTGGGACGGCATGAGTCCGGTTCAGCGGGCGGCACTGGCCCGGCACGGACAGATCGAGGAGCCGTCGGACTATGGGCCGGACCCCTACATCTATACCCTGCACCTGATCGAAGACGGTCGCGCACAGCGCATTTTTGACAGGCCATTGACGCTGCCCTTTCCAACCCGCTGGCTGCAAGGGACCGAGGACCGGGCTGTGCCCGTCGCGGCTGCGCAGCGACTGCTTGATTATTCCAGCGGGCCTGACATCCGACTGACGCTGATCAAAGGGGCGGATCACCGCTTGTCGTCCCCAGATTGTCTGGATTTGATCCTGACGACCGTCCAAGAGGTGGTCGGCGCGGCCAAAATGGTCGCAGGATGACAAAGATAACCGCAGGGACCACATGACCGAAACGCTGGTCATCATTCCGGGCTTCATGTCGGATGCGCGGGCCTTCATGCCGCAACTTGTGCAACTGGGTGCAGATCGCCCGACGCTGGTGATCTTGCCAACCCTTGGCGATACGGTTGAACAGATCGGCGGCGCAGCCCATGCGTCGTTGCCCGAGAAATTCGCGCTGGTTGGCCACGGTCTGGGTGGTCAGGTGGCGATTGATATCTTGCGCCGCATGCCGGGCTTTGTGACCCGGATCGTGCTCATTTCAACCGACCACCTGCCCGAACTGCCGCAAGTTGCCGCTGCGCGAGAGGCGCGGATCGTCGCCGCACGGTCAGGACGCCTTGCGCAGATGATGGCCGAGGAAATCCCACCTGCCGCGCTGGCCGATACGCCTTGGCGCGACACCGTGCTGGAGCTGGTCCAGGATATGGCCGCCGGGCTTGGTCCCCTGCAGTTTCAGCAGCAGTCGCGCGCGATGATCCGCAGGCCGGACCCCCACCGCACGTTGCGCATGGCCAAGGTCCCCGCGCTGATCATCACTGGCGACAAGGACACGCTGGTCCCCGTCAGGCGCGCCGAGTTGATTGCCCAACTGATGAAACAGGCGCGCCTTGCCGTTATCCCGGACGCCGGTCACCTGCCCATGCTGGAACAGCCTGAGGCGGTTTCGGATCTGTTGCGCGACTTTTTGGCCGGACCGCTTTTACTGCGATGAGGCGAGGCTGATTTTGGTTTTCTTTGCCACCGGGGCACCGGAATTGGCGTCGATGAACTTGAGGACAAGCGGCCGGATGTTCAGGCGCCAGCTTTTCCCGGCAAAGATGCCGTAATGGCCCGCGCCGGGCTCCAGATGGCTTTGTTTCTTGGCGTCGGGCAGGCCGGTCAAAAGTCCCAGCGCCGCAATGCATTGACCGGGGGCCGAGATGTCGTCATTCGACCCCTCGACCGTGATCACCGCCACTTGGGTAATCGCGCCCAAGTCCACCTTGCGACCCGCCACGACAAACTCGTTGCGCGCAATTTCGCGGTTCTTGAAGATGCGCTCGACGGTCGAGAGGTAAAACTCGGCCGTCATGTCCATCACGGCCAGGTATTCGTCATAGAACCGGTTATGGGCGTCATGATCGGACGCCTCACCGCGCGATACGCGCATGATCTGTTCGGTGAAGGCCTTGGAGTGACGCTCGGCATTCATCGACATGAAGCTTTGCAGCTGCAAAAGTCCCGGATAGACCTTGCGGCCTGCACCCTTGTAGGAAAAACCGACGCGCTGGATCGCGATGTTCTGCAACTGGCCCATCGTGATGCGGCGACCAAAGTCGGTGACTTCGGTGGCGGCTGCATCGGGATCGACCGGCCCGCCGATCAGCGTCAGGCTGCGCGGCTGCGCGCTGGGGTCCTCGGCAGCAAGATAGGCCGTCGCGGCCAACGTCAGCGGCACCGGCTGGCAGACCGAGATCACATGCGTATCTGGCCCCAGCTCGCGCATGAAATCGACAAGATACAGCGTGTAATCCTCGACATCGAACTTGCCCGCGCTGACGGGAATGTCACGGGCGTTGTGCCAGTCGGTGATATACACGTCGCAATCGGGCAGTAGGCTTGTCACGGTGGAGCGCAACAGGGTGGCGTAATGTCCGGACATCGGGGCGACCAGCATGACCTTGCGGGCCATCGGTGCGCGGCGACGCACGCTGAATTTCATCAGATTGCCAAAGGGACGCTCGACCACCGTCACAACATCGATGATATGGTCTTGTCCTTCGGGTCCGACGATCGCGCGGATCCCCCAATCAGGTTTGACGACCATCCGCGAGAACGAACGCTCCGCCACTTCACCCCAGGCCGCCACCAGCGGCACCATCGGGTTCATCGACAACGCCAGGGCCGGATACGAGGCCATCGCCCGCGCCGTTGCACCAAACCATTCATTGGTGTTGCGCATGCTTTGCATCAGATCGTACGCCAACATATACTTCATCATCTGTCCTTGTCCGGCAGGGGCACCGGTACCTTCGCCGCATCCCCCCCAAGGCTGGCGACGTTATGCTGCATAGCGGCAAGAATAGGGTGGAAAGATTAACATGACAACACAAGACAATGACGATGCTGCCAAAGCTGAAAAGCTGAACGCCAACATCGCCAAGTTCGACGCGTTGTCGAAACGGCTGACGACGGCACTGGGGGCCTATCGTCCGGTCGACCAAGCCCTGCACGGCCCGTCAAACGACCTCTACATGAAGGCCGCCACCGCCTATGTCGCCGAGATGATGCAGAACCCCGCCAAGATGATCGAGCATCAGATCGCCCATTGGGGCAAGACCGTCAAACACTATGTCGAGGCACAGCAGGCGCTGGCCAAGGGCACCTTTCATGCGCCCGAAGACCCCGGCCCCAAGGACCGCCGTTTTGCCAATCCCCTTTGGGATACGCATCCGATGTTCAATTACGTCAAGCAGCAATACCTTCTGAACGCAGACGCGATCACCTCGACCGTCGCAGGCATGGAGCATATGGAACCGCTGGACCGGCGGCGCCTGGAATACTTTACCCGGCAGATCATCGATCTGTTCGCGCCCACCAACTTTCTTGCCACCAACCCGGATGCGCTCGAAAAGGCGGTGGCCACCGATGGCGACAGTCTGGTGCAGGGTCTGGAGAACTTGGTCCGCGACATCGAGGCCAATAGTGGTGAGCTGGTTGTGACGCTGGCCAATCGGGAGGCGTTCAAGGTCGGCGAAAATCTCGGCACGACGCCGGGTGCGGTGATCTTTCGCAACAAGATGATGGAGCTGATCCAGTACACGCCCACCACCGAAACCGTGCACCAGACGCCCCTGCTGATCTTTCCCCCATGGATCAACAAGTTCTACATCCTTGACCTCAAGGCACAGAACTCCTTGATCAAATGGATTGTGGATCAAGGCTTTACGCTGTTCGTGGTGTCATGGGTCAACCCCGATGCAAGCTACCGCGACGTGTCGCTGGACGACTATGTCCGCGACGGGTTCTTGCGCGCCATGGCCGAAGTGCGCCGCATCACCGGCGAGGATCAGATCAACGCGGTCGGCTATTGCATCGCAGGCACGACGCTGGGCCTGACCCTGGCGCATCTTGAAAAAGCCGGTGACAGTTCCGTCAAATCCGCCACGTTCTTCACCACGCTGACCGATTTCTCCGACCCCGGAGAGGTTGGCGTTTTCCTCGACAATGACTTTGTCGATGGCATCGAACGGCAATCCCAGCACGACGGCATTCTGTCCAAACTCTTCATGAGCCGGACATTTTCCTTTCTGCGCTCCAACGACCTGATCTATCAGCCCGCGATCAAAAGCTATATGATGGGCGAGGCGCCACCCGCGTTTGACCTGCTCTACTGGAACGGCGACGGCACCGACTTGCCCGCCAAGATGGCCATCGAATACCTGCGCGGCCTATGTCAGGGCGACGGTTTTGCGCTGGGGGTCTTTCCGGTCTTTGGGTCGCCCGTAGCACTCAAGGATGTCAAGCTTACGCTTTGCGCGATCGCCTGCGAGACGGATCACATCGCGCCCTGGCGCGCCAGTTTCAACGGCGTCAAGCAGATGGGCTCTGACGACAAGACCTTCATCTTGTCGGAGTCCGGACATATCGCGGGCATCGTCAATCCGCCGACCAAAGACAAGTATGGCCACTACCTGAATGACGGCCCTGTTTCGGGCAACCCCGATGACTGGCGCAAGGCGGCAAAATTTCAAAAAGGCAGCTGGTGGCCGCATTGGGGAAAATGGCTTGCCGCCAGGTCGGGCAAGCAGATTCCCGCCCGAGTCCCCGGCGATTCGGTGCATCCTGTGTTGGGGCCGGCCCCGGGAACATACGTGATGCCCGTCGCAAATACCTGACAATGCGCGACGTTTCACGATACATGCAAACGCAACCATAAGTTTTGCTGCACTGCAGAAAGCCCCTTGAAATGCTGCGATGCAGCATGTATGTATCGGTTATCACGAAACACGCAGATACCCCTTCGGATCAGGAGATCGAAAATGAATACCGCAACCGATTACACCAAAGTCATGCAAGACATGATGTCTTCGTTCCCGGTGGACGCGTCGTCCATGCAAAACGCGTTCAAAACCCAAGCCGCGATGGCCGAGAAATTCTCGAAAGTGGCTCTGGAAGCTGCTGAGAAGTCGACCGAAATCACCTCCAAATGGGCCAAGGACACGCTCGTCAAACTGAGCGACGTCTCCAAAGCCAAGACCGAGCCTGCAGATTATTCCAAAGCCGCCACCGATTTCGCATCGGCCGCAGCTGAGATGGCTGCCGAGCACCTCGCTTCGTTCGCTGAAATCGCGAAAAAAGTTCAGATGGAAACCGTTGAGCTGATGTTGTCGGCTGGCAAGGATTTCTCCGAAGACGCGTCCGCAGCAGTGAAAAAAGCCACTGACGACGTGTCGTCGGTCGCAAAGAAAGCGGCAGCAGCCGTCAAGTAATCGCCCCCCGGCGATGTATCGAGAGCAGTAACGATTGCGGGCGGGTCTTCGGACCCGCCCTTTCTTTTTCTGCAGCGCTCTCGTAAGCTTCTCTGCAGGTGCATATTTTGGGGAGGCAGGCCCGATGGCCGATACTGACAAGCCGTTGCTGATCAAGCGCTATGCCAGCCGCCGTCTGTATAACACCGAAACATCCGATTATGTGACGCTGGAAGATGTCGCCGTCTTTATCCGCGCAGGCCGCGAAGTTCAGATTGTTGACCTCAAATCCGGCGACGACCTCACCCGGCAGTACCTATTGCAGATCGTGGCCGAGCACGAAAGCAAAGGCGAAAGCGTGCTGCCGGTGCATGTGCTGACCGACCTTGTCCGCAGTTACACCACCGGCATGCAATCTGTTGTGCCGCAGTTTCTGGCGGCATCGTTTGACATGCTGCGCGACAGTCAGGCCAAGATGGTTGAAAATCTGACCACCCTGCCAAATCCATTGGCGGCAGTGCCGGGGTTTGATGCCCTGCGAAAGCAGCAAGAAGCCTTTTTGAAAACCATGCTTGGCGGCATGCCGGGCTGGTCGGGATCAGGCCCCGCGCGCGAAGAACCTGCGCCTCCGGCTGCCACCAAGGAAGACGACTTGGCGGCAATCAAAAAGCAGCTCGCCGATCTGCAGACCAAACTGTCCAAGCTCTGACCCTTGGCCAAAGGGGGACCCTCCATGCCGGGTCACGAAGGCCGGGTCACGCTGTGGGGCATCGAGGTCTTTCTAGCCGCCGCAGAAGAGGGCGCAATTTCTTCTGCCGCGCGCCGCCTCGGTGTCAGCCCATCCGCCATCAGCCAGCAACTCTCAGGCCTTGAAGCAGCACTCGGGGCGGTGCTGATGGATCGATCGGCGCGACCATTGCGCGTAACGCCCGCAGGCGTGATGTTTCGCCGCCACGCCCAGACGATCCTGAACGCTGCCGCCGAGGCGCAAGCCGAACTGGCGCGGGCGGATCTGTCCACGCTGACCACGCTGCGGCTCGGCATGATCGAGGATTTCGACGCCGACGTCACCCCCCGCCTGCTGCAGGCGCTGTCAGAAGATCTGCGCGGCTGCCGGTTCTTGCTGGAAACCGGGGCGAGTCACCGGCTGCTCGACCAGCTTGAGGCGCGTGCGCTGGATATCGTGGTGGCGGCAGACGCCGATCCTGTGCTGGCCGAGGATGCCGATTGGCGCGAGGCCCATCCCCTGATGGCCGAGCCATTTGTTGCGATCACCGCCAAGGGCAAGGCAATAGCGGACTTGCCGCTGATCCTTTATTCATCGCGCCACCTGATGGGCCGCCGCATCGCGACCCATCTGGCGCAGCTGGGCATCCGGCCCGCGCATCGGTTCGAGCTCGACAGCTATCACGCGATCCTCGCAATGGTTGCGGGTGGTTCGGGCTGGACGATCCTGACCCCGCTTGCGTTGCACCATGCCGCACGGTTCCGAACCGACGTCGACATGCACCCCCTGCCCTTTGCTGCATTGGAGCGAACGCTGTCACTTTCCGCACGCGCCGGCGTGTTGCACGAGATGCCGGCCCAGATTGCCGATCGGCTGCGCAGGCTTTTGGCAGACCAGGTCATAGGTCTCCTGACCGAGGAATGGCCCATGCTGCAAGGAAAGTTGCGCTTGCTCTAGGCTCAGGACCAATCAAAAGTAGCTGCATATATCAGATTGGACTGATGGTTCTTGCCTTTGGCTTGCCCGAATCCGAACGGGACCACGGACCAAGGATCAATAGCGCAGAAGCGCATGCCTCGCTGCTCTTCTGGTCAAACCGTATGGGCGTCGAGGAAGGACCGTAGCTCGGCGAAGTATGCCTCCGGCTCTTCCCAGAATGCAGTGTGGGAGCTGTTTTGGAAGATTCTGATCCGGCTGTCGGGCAATGCCCCGTGGATAAGGCCGGAGCAGGCCGGTGTGATCTGGTCATGGAAGCCGCAGAGCACCAGCGCAGGTTGCGCGATGTGATGGAGCCGATCCAGACTATCCCAGTCCCGAAGGCTGCCTGTCAGGGCATACTCACTCCCGCCCCAGAGCGCCTTGAAGGGTGCCGGGTTAAATCCTGCACTTGAGCGCTGCCCCTCATCAGGCTCGGTCTGCAAGCGGCAGAGATGCCGGTGGGCGAGGATCGTGAGCGCGGTCTTGTACGCGGGATGGTCAAACGTGCCCTCGGCCTCGTGGCGTTGCATCATCGCGACGGTTTCCAAGCCCAGAGCGCCCCGCAGCCGTTCAAGCTCACCGCTGTAGTGGGACATGTTCGCCGCGCCGCTTACAAGGATCAGGGTCTTGAAGGCGTCGGGATAGGTCAGCGCGTATTCGAGGCCAAGCCAAGTGCCCCAGGAGTGCGCAAGCAGATGCACCGGGCCGAGATTCAAAGCCATTCGGATGATCTCGACCTCTTCGACATACCGCTCCAGCGTCCAGAGGCTGACGTCATCGGGCCGGTGCGAGGCCCCGCAGCCGAGTTGATCATGGATCACCAGCCGGTATCGACCGCACGCGAGCCGAGAGTGACTGTCGCGGAGATAGTCGCAAGGCAGACCCGGCCCGCCGTTGAGACAGAAGACGACCTCTTCCCCGGTGCCGAAGCTGTAGGTCACGACCTCATGCCCATGGACAGGGATACGTCTGACTTCGTCGGGCTGTCTGTAAGACTCCATCGTAATTACCCCAAGCTAGGGAGAGCAAAATAACATGGCTACGACCTGGCCGACAAGTCACCCGCTAGGGCCAATGGTCATCCGCATTTCGATTAAACGGCCACGAACAAAACGCGCAAAATCAGGGGCTCGCACCCCCGGACACTCTTGGAGTATTTTCACAGTGGAGAATCCAAAGCCACATCTGCCATTTGGTACGGTCGGGCCTCGCCAGCGGCCGCGATCAGCGCGTCCGCGATGAAACCAAGCTCCACTGTGGTAAGCCGTGTCGGCAGGCGCACATCGCATGCCCGCATCAACATTGCGCGCGTTTGCGGCAAGTCGGGCTGCGGCCCCAGAAACTGCCAGTTCCAGAACGCGCGCGCATTGCCTTCGCTGAGGCCAAAGACCTGCACCGAAACACCGCGTGCCTTGGCCCCGGCCTGAAAGCCCATAGCCTGTGCATCGGTCCATGCTCCCGACAGGTTGAACTGTATCGAGTCTGGTGCACGCAATTCCGGTGTCATAGGTTCGGGCACAGCAAAGTAACCACTTTCGTTCAACAGGTCGGCCACATGGTCATGGTTGACACGACCCTGGCGAACGCGGCGGTCGATCTCGGGCAGTTGCGGGCGGATCACTGCAGCAGACAGGTTCTGCATGCGCAAATTGTACAACGGAAGCTTGTTCTGCCAATGGCCAAAGCTGTTCTGCAAACCGGGATGTTTCTTCCAGTTCTGCTCATAAGCGCCCGACATGATCACCGCGCGGGCCGCAATCTCGGGGTCATCCGTCACAAGGATGCCCCCCTCGCCCGCGTTCACCATCTTGTAGGACTGAAAACTGAAACAGCCCACCCGCCCGATGGTGCCGATATTGCGCCCGGCCCACGTCGTGCCCAGCGAATGTGCCGCATCCTCGACCACCGGAATCGCCGCCGCATCGCACAGCGCCATGATCGCATCCATATCGGAGGTGTGGCCGCGCATGTGGCTGATCATTACCGCTGACGCCTCGGGCAGTTTTGCCGCAAAGTCATCCATGTCGATGCGGTAGTTGTCGCCCACTTCGACAAGAACCGGTTCGCAATCCGCATGAACCACCGCAGAGGGGACGGCGGCAAAAGTAAACGCCGGGATTAGCACCTTGGCGCCCCGCGGCAGGTCCAGAGCCTTTAGCGCCAGGAAAAGTGCGGCGGAACAAGACGATACCGCCAGTGCATAGCGAGAACCAAGGAATTCCGCGAACTCGGCTTCTAGCAGCGCGACAGGCGATCCCTCGGCAGCGGTATAGCGAAAGAGATCGCCACTGCTGAGCAGCCGGTCAATCTCTGCCCGCGCTGCCTCCGGGATCGGTTCGGCGTCATAGACATTGGGCGCATGCATCTGTCCGTCGGGAGCCATCTTGCACCTTTTCTAAATATTACTTTTAGCAAACCTGTACAAAACAGCATCGGCAAACGCCAGTGACATCTTGATGACACGGCCACATCTTGCCTATTTCGAACGTTGTGACCTTGCCTCGATTGTCATCATGGCAAGCTCGATTTCGTGCCACGCCGTGCGCGCCATGGATCGGAACACCAGCAGATCGAACCGGTTGGCCGTCAGACGCAGGATGATTGCCTGCATGTGATAGATCGGCGCGCGGATTGCAGACCCGATGGCGAACCGTTCGGGACGCAGGTCAATCGGCACCCAGCGCATCAGCGCGTCATGGGCGCCAGGACCTTCAAAGATCAGCCCGGCCCACGCATCACTCTGGTCGGTGACGGCGGCGGCGCTGGCCGGAATCATCGGTGCCGCGACGCCCAGCAGAAAGGCCTGATCGCGCCCGGTCCAGGCGAGAAAGGCCTCGCCCTTTTGCGAAATCATGTTCGGTGCGGGGAACGCGAGGCCCATGGGTTTGAGGACCTTTGCGATGGCCTTGTCGTGACCCGGAAAAACGGCAATCGAGGTCATTGGCATGATCGGCGCCTCGGACAGGCGCAACAGACCAATGGTCAATGGCGACCGCGTACCAAGGGGCGATTTTGCGATCAGTTCAGGCACGCAACTTCTCCCCGTTCGGGTCATGGAAAACCGGATCGCAAACTTCGCAGATCAGGTCCACATCGCGCATGTGATCAACCAGACGCACCTTTTCGCCATGTCGCGCGCGTCCGTTCTTCAAAAAGCCCAAGCCCAGCCACTGGTTCAGCATTGGCGACCAACAGACAGAGGTGACATAGCCCTGCGAGGCCACACGGCTGATCGCATCGCCGTGCGTGAAAAGATGCGCCCCGGCCACCAGCCCCTTGTCGCCGCTGACCCTCAGGCCGACCATCTGCTCGCGCTCCGGCCCGACGAGTCCGGGCCGCAGCGCTCCCGCCTTGCCGATGCAGTCCTTTTTCGCACTGATCATCTTGTTCATGCCGATATCGAACGCGGTCACGCGCCCGTGGATCTCGGCATGGGTGATGAACCCCTTTTCGATGCGTAGCACATTCAGTGCCTCCATCCCGTAGGGTCCGCCGCCGATCGTTTCCGCCCTGGCCACGAGATCACGAAACAGCGCCTCGCCGTACCGGGTGGGCACAGCCACCTCATAGCCCTCTTCGCCCGAGAATGAGATGCGGAAAATCCGTCCCTCGACCCCGCCGATGCGCAGGGGTGCACAGCCCATGAAGGGCAGATCGACCGGCTCATCCAGCATCGAGTTCAACAACACACGCGCCTGCGGCCCTGCCACGGCAAACTGCGCCCAAGCCTCGGTGACCGAAATGAACCGCACCTGCCAATCGGCACAAAACGCCTGGTGCACAAAATCCAGATGCCGCATCACCAGACCCGCCGCTGCGGTCGTGGTGGTCATCAGGTAGCGCTGTTCGCCCAGCCGCGCCGTGGTGCCGTCGTCCAGAACGAAGCCATCCTCGCGCAGCATCAGCCCGTAGCGCACGCGCCCTACAGGCAAGGTGCTGAACATGTTGGAATAAACAAAGTCCAGAAAACGCGCTGCATCGGCACCTTGGATGTCGATCTTGCCCAAGGTCGAGACATCCGCGACACCGACCGTCTCGCGCACCATCATCACTTCACGGTCGCAGGACTCGCGCCACGTCGCCTCGCCGGGTTTCGGGAAATAGCTCGGGCGATACCACAACCCCGCCTCGATCATCGGCGCGCCCCGGTCGCGGCTGGCCTGATCCGAGGTCAAAAACCGCTGCGGCGCAAATCCCGTGCCGCGCCCGCCCGCACCCAGTGCTGCAATCGACACCGGCACAAAGGGGGGCCGATAGGTCGTTGTTCCGGTTTCAGGGATCGACCTGCCGGTCGCATCAGCCAGCACCGCAAGAGCCGCCACGTTCGACGACTTGCCCTGATCGGGGGCCATGCCTTGCGTCGTGTAACGCTTCATGTGTTCCACGCTGGAAAAGTTTTCCTGCGCCGACAGGGCGACATCCTTGGTCGTCACGTCATTGCCAAGGTCGAGCCAGGCGCGCCCCTTGCCCGCCACCGCCCAAAGGGCTGCGATCCGATAGGGCGCATCCTCGGCCTCTGGCAGCATCACGGATGCCGGGCGCAACTCCAGATCGCTCAGCGCGGCAAGCGCCGCCGCATGCCCTGCCGCAAGACAGCCATGCGTCGAAAACGTCCCGTTGGCTGCCCCCGCTGCGAATAGCCCGGGCACGGCACCCGGCTGCGGGACAAAGGCCGCACGCTCCTCGCACCAGCTTGGGCGGCCATTCATGTGGCACGTCAGATGCAGCGTCGGGTTCCAGCCGCCAGAAACGCCAAGGCAATCCGTCTCGATAAGGATATCCTCGCCGCCCTTGCGAACGGTAATTTCGCGCAACGCGAGCCGCCCGCGTGTCGTCGTCACCTGCGCACCCGCATGCACGATCGTCCCATCTTCCATCGGCGCATCGGCACGGCTGTCGATGATCGCAGCCACGGTCACGCCAGCCTTGATCATCGCCCGCGCGCTGGCCCGGGCGGAGTCATTATTGGCAAAGATCGTGACGCGCTTAGCCGGCGCGACACCGTAGATGTTGAGGTAGCTCCGCAAGGCGCCCGCCATCATGATCCCCGGCCGGTCATTCATCGGGAACGCAATGCCGCGCTCCAGCGCGCCCGAGGCAAGGATCGCCCGCTTGGCCACGATGCGCCAGAAACACTCTCGCGGCAGGTTGGCGCGCGCGCGCAGATGCAGACCGACCCGCTCCAGTGCGCCGTAGGTCCCGTGATCATAAGCACCCGTCACCGTGGTGCGCGTCATGATCCGCACATTGGGCAGCGCCGTGAGTTCCGCTTTGACTTCTGCCACCCAGTCTGACCCAGGCTTGCCGCCAACCATGATGTCATCGGCCAGAACACGACCGCCTAGGCGTGCCTCTTCGTCAGCCAGAATGACATCTGCGCCAGACCGCGCCGCCGTCAGCGCCGCCATCAGACCTGTCGGGCCGGACCCAATGACCAAAAGGTCACAAAAGGCATAGGCCTTTTCATAAAGCCCCTCGTCATGCCGCCCCGACAGGCTGCCAAGCCCTGCGGCACGGCGAATCAGCGGCTCGTAAATCCGCTCCCAGAATGCGCGCGGCCACATGAAGGTCTTGTAATAGAACCCCGCGCTGAGAAAGGGCGACACCGCGTCGTTGATGCCAAGCGCATCGAACCGCAAGCTCGGCCAGCGGTTCTGGCTGCGTGCATTCAGGCCTTCGAACACCTCTTGCACCGTGGCGCGGACATTCGGCGTCTGGTTCTTGGTCCCGATGATCTCGACCAGCGCGTTCGGCTCTTCGGAGCCTGCCGTCAGAACGCCACGCGGGCGGTGATACTTGAAGCTGCGCCCCATCAGCCGGACGTCATTTGCCAACAATGCCGATGCCAGCGTATCGCCGCGATAGCCACCATAGGCGCGGCCATCGAACAGGAATTTGACCGGCTTGGTCCGGTCGATAAGGCCCTTGCCGCCGATCCTCATCGCCGGATGACTTTACGGTCGGCGACAAGTTCGGTTTGCAGGACCTCATGGGTGACGGTGTTGCGCGTCACGCGCAACCACTGTCCGCAGCCAAGTTCATGATACCAAAGGTCTTTCAACTCGCCTGCCGGATTGTCGCGCAGATGCAGATAGTCATCCCACGCCTCCGGCTGGGCATCGGGCGCGGGGCGGTTCAGATAGTCGTCAGACCCGTAATAGTAGAACTCACGCCGGTCGCGCGGACCGCAAAGGGGGCAGCTCAGACGCATGGCGATGCGGTCCCCGCGAGGGACAGGACGGCAGGGGTCATAGGCGTCGCGCGATACATGTGATCGTCCTCAGTGCAGATTATGTTGGCTGCCGGTGCCTTCTTCGTCGATGATCTGGCCCAGCCGGAACCGGTCCAGCCGGAACC
Organism: Rhodobacterales bacterium; assembly: GCA_031378845.1. Lineage (GTDB taxonomy): Bacteria > Pseudomonadota > Alphaproteobacteria > Rhodobacterales > Rhodobacteraceae > JAJNPS01. The sequence continues at coordinate 13,311 of JANNES010000009.1, read as the reverse complement.
TCGCCGCGACCTCGTGGCGCTGTCCCGTCGCCATCAGATGGGCCATGCACCAACCCGACGCCGGCACCGCCTTGAACCCGCCGTAGTTCCAGCCTGCGTCCAGGAACAGACCGTCGATATGGGTCTTGTCGATGATCGGACTGCCATCGGGCGTCATGTCCATGATGCCACCCCAGGTCCGCAGAATTTTCGCACGCCCGATCATCGGCATCAGCGTCATGCCCGCCTCCATCACATGCTCCAGCATCGGCAGGTTCCCGCGCGCCGCGTAAGAGGCATAAAAATCAAGGTCACCACCAAAGACGAGGCCGCCCTTGTCCGACTGACTGATATAGAAATGGCCCATGCCGAAACTGATAACCGAATCAATGATCGGTTTAAGTCCTTCGGTCACGAAGGCCTGCATGACATGGCTTTCGATCGGCAGTTTCATCCCCGCCATCGCCGCGACCTGGCTCGACCTTCCGGCCACGACGATCCCGACTTTTGCAGCCTTGATCACACCGCGAGTGGTCTGCACACCGACGACCTTGCCGCCTTCGGTGTCGATCCCGGTCACTTCGCAATTCTGGATCAGATCGACGCCCAACTGATCCGCCGCCCGCGCATAGCCCCAGGCGACCGCGTCATGCCGCGCGGTGCCTGCGCGCCGCTGCATCAGCCCGCCATAAATCGGAAACCGGGTCTGCTCGTAGTCGAGATAGGGAAACTCCTCGCGCAAATCCTCGCGCGACATGAATTCCGCATCGTCGCCCTGATTGACGATGGCATTGCCGCGACGTGCCGCAAGGTCGCGCTGGCCGTCGGAATGGAACAAGACCACCTGCCCCCGCTGGCTATGCATAACGTTGTAGTTCAACTTGCCTTCCAGACTTTCCCACAGCTTCAGCGAATGGCTGTAGAACTCGCTGTTGCCAGGGATGAAGTAGTTCGCGCGCACAATGGTGGTGTTGCGCCCGATATTGCCAGAGCCGAGATAGCCCTTTTCCAGCACCGCGATGTTGCCAAGCCCGTAGTTCTTGGCCAGATAGTAGGCTGTCGACAACCCGTGCCCGCCACCGCCGATGATGATGGCGTCATAGGTGGCCTTGGGTTCTGGATTGCGCCAGGCGGGCTTCCACCCCTTGTTGCCAAAGAGCCCTTCGGTGATGACCTTCAGGCCAGAATAGCGCATTCCATAGCCCCTTTGTTCGGTTGCGAGTGAACCGGGATCACGTGCGGACTGCAACCGCTTTCTGGCCGAATCCTAGCGCAGTAGCGACACGGGGGGTCGTTTTGCTGCATTGCACGGCATGACATCTTGACCCGCCATTGATGCGCGGTCACACGGCATTGCCTTGTGCCCCCCATGGCCAAACGGCGCAAGGACTGATCGGTTGCTGTGTCGGCGGGAAAGCAAAGCGCTATCGTGATATCGTCCAGTGTCAGATTGTCGGGCGTGTCAAACTGCACCAGAGTTGCAAAAAGCGACAGCCGATGCGGACCCAGCCGATAGATCGTCGCGATCACTGGCCCCAAGGGCCGCGCAGACCCACCGACAACTGCCAGATGCTCGCGACCCGGTCGAGCTTTGGCACGCCGCCTTGCGCGCGGCATTCAAAGCGCCGTCGTTGCGCTACCGATTTGGGCGACCTCGGTCCGGTTCTTGATCGCAGGCGGCAGAGCCTTGCTCAGCATCAGACCCCGCAGACTGACGCCTTGGCTGACACCAACCGGCGCGAACAACGCCCGCGCCGGCGGATTCATGCGCAAAACCGTCCACATCCGGTCGACGGCGATCACAAGACAAGGCGCGCGGCGTCAGCAGATGGTCGATTGCGTGACGGGTGGGCTGAATGGCGTTGTCGCACAGCGGGCGCCGCGCGTTGCGTGCGACATCGCCCGCTTGGGTCCGCATCTGGTTGCGCGCGGCCGTGGCAGGCTCCATGCGCAGCCAAGCCGTTCTACCATCTCGCGGCTAGGCCACGCCCAACCGGTTTTCCGAAACGACATACGGGTCAGTCGGCATACGCTTTCAATCAGTTTTGACCGGTGGCTTTCTGACCGGCTGGGGCGTGATGATCTGGTGCCTGTCAGCCCGGGCGCAAGATGTCGCACCGGAACCCGCCCGCGAAAGTGTGGTCTTTGGCGTATTGGCGTGGTTTTGCGGCGACCGCCCGGGCTCTGTCGCCTCGGGCAACGCATCCAACGCGCTGTTCAGCTCGCTCTGGCCATCGGACCAGTGTGGCGGACCCGCGCAAGACGCGCCAAAACGGCCCGCGTTAACCACATCGTGGATTTCGTCCCGCGCCAAGGTCAGCACAGCGTCACATGCGGCTGCGCCGACCCCAACCTTGAGGACCCGCTGGCCGCCCTAAAGCCCTTTTGACCGGTAGGTCGTGGCCACCCTGCTGATCGCCACGATATAGGCCGCCACCCGCAGATCGGTCACGTCTTCACGCCCGTGCCAGACCTCACGCATCGCCTGATAGGCCCCGCGCATGGTGTCATCGAGACCGGAGCGCACGAGTTCCAGCTCCCCCGCGCCCCGCAAATATTTGTCTTTGAAATCAGGTGACAGTGTCCAGCCTAGCCCTTTGTCGCCCGACAACTTCTCCAGCTCTTCGACCAGCAGATGATGGCGGGCCTCTTCGGCACGGCGCTGCATGCGACCAAACCGGATGTGGCTCAGGTTCTTGACCCATTCGAAATAGCTGACCGTCACGCCGCCCGCATTGGCAAACATGTCGGGCATGATCACCGTGCCCTTGGCACGCAAGATCTCGTCCGCACCGAACGTGATCGGACCGTTGGCCGCTTCGACAATCAACGGTGCCTGAATGCGCGCGGCATTGCCAAGGTTGATCACGCCTTCCAGCGCTGCCGGGATCAAGATGTCGCATGGATGTTCCAGCACAGCAGCGCCGTTATCGGTAAAGGTCGCGTGCGCAAACCCCTTGATCGTGCCATGCGCCTTGATCCACTGGTAGACTGCTTCGATGTCGAGGCCCTTGTCGTCAAGCAAGGCACCATCGCGTTCGATGACGGCAATGACCTTGCAGCCGTCCTCTTCGCTCAGGAACTTGGCGGCGTGATAGCCCACATTCCCAAGGCCCTGCACCACAATCCGCTTGCCATCGAGATCACCCGACATGCCCGCGGCCGCCTTGTCTTCCTTGTGGCGGAAAAACTCACGCAGTGCGTATTGCACGCCGCGCCCCGTGGCCTCGACCCGGCCCTGGATGCCGCCCGCATGGGGTGGCTTGCCGGTCACGCAGGCTTTTGCGTTGATGTCTGTGGTATTCATCCGGGCATATTGGTCCGCAATCCACGCCATCTCGCGCTCGCCGGTGCCCATGTCCGGCGCAGGGACGTTCTGGGCGGGGTTGATCAGGTCGCGCTTGATCAGCTCATAAGCGAACCGGCGGGTGATCTGCTCCAGTTCATGCTCGTCCCACGCGCGCGGATCAATGCACAGTCCGCCCTTGGAGCCGCCAAACGGCGTTTCCACAAGCGCGCATTTGTACGTCATCAGTGCCGCCAGCGCCTCGACCTCGTCCTGGTTGACCGACAGCGCATATCGGATGCCGCCCTTGACCGGCTCCATATGTTCCGAATGCACCGACCGATACCCGGTGAACGTCTTGATATCGCCCCGCAGGCGGACGCCGAACCGCACCGTATAGGTTGAATTGCAGATCCGGATCTTTTCCTCCAGCCCCGGGCTCAGGTCCATCAGCGCGACGGCGCGCTTGAACATCAGATCGACCGATTCGCGAAAGCTGGGTTCACCTGCTGCTTGCATGCCAAATCTCCCTTAACGGCACGGGCGCTAAGTCGCGCTCAAACCGAACCCTAGCTGCGAAAGATGAAAATTTCATCATTCGAATTGGGACAGACCAAGAGTCTTTGCGCTAGAGGAGAATCGACGCAAAAACGGCCGCCGATTCGAAACACAACTTAAGGTTGATAAACCCTTAACGTCTTACCGTTCAGATTATTGCTGATCGCGTCACATGTTGCGAAAGCCGGCACAATCGCAGGAAGACCGCCAATACCGTTTCTTGGCACCCCGCAGAAAGCACCGCAAAGGGCTTTCCGCCACAATTTTGCCCGAAGTCCCGGCATACATCGGCAAGAATCCGCCAGATGTTTCGATAGCGGTTTGGAATTGTGTTGTGTTGCTCATGAGGGCCAAAATGAGATTTGTGTCATTGTATCCGTGCCGTCCCGCCGTTCTGGTTCTGGCAAAGGACTTCGTGCGCCGAAAAGACGGCTCGGTCTCATATATGGCACTCTACTTCTTCTTGTTGCTATTCATGGTCGGCGGCACGGCCGTTGACCTGATGCGCTTTGAACACACGCGCGTGACACTTCAGCAGACGATGGACCGTTCGGTCCTGGCGGCCGCAAGCTTGCAGCAGACGCTGTCGCCTGCTGCCGTGGTTACGGATTACTTTGCGAAGGCCAACCTTTCATCATACCTCGACGCAGGCAGCATCGTCGTGACGCAGACGCTTAACTCTCGTAACGTGCGCGCTAAAGCCTCCGCTGTCAGCAAAAACCTGTTCATGGATATGCTGGGCGTGGACGAACTGGTCGCTCCTGCTTCTGCGGCAGCGGAACAGCGGCGCACGAATGTGGAGATCGCCCTCGTTCTGGACATCTCGGGCTCCATGTCCGAGGCGAGTGGCGCGACCACGAAAATCGCCGCGTTGAAGGTGGCCGCCAAGGCTTTCGTGGATACCGTGCTTGCCAACGACACCGAAAAACGGATTTCGATCGCCATCGTTCCATACAATGCACAGGTAAACCTGCCCCTCGCGCTCCGCACAAAGTACAACGCGACCTACAATCACGGCGTGACCAACATCAATTGTCTCGAAATACCTGCTAGCACCTATACGACGTTGAACCTGTCGCGCACATTGGCAATGCCGATGTACTCGCATGCCGACAACAGCACCTCGACGTCGCAATCGACCTCATACGTCGCGACCAGCGGCCAGGGCATCTCGTCACAACAGTGCGACCCGTGGGTGTCCAGCCAGATCATGCTGCCGTCAAACGACAAGATTGCCCTCAAGGCCAAGATCGACGGCCTCGTCGCCGAGGGCAACACATCAATCATGCTGGGGATGCGCTGGGGCGTTGCCCTGATGGATCCGGGCGCGCAACCGCTCTACTCCGAACTGATCAGCGCAGGACAGATTTCGACCGATTTCGCTAGTCGCCCTGCTGCATACACTGACGTCGACACATCAAAAGTCATCATCCTGATGACAGACGGTGAGCATGTCGCGCACAACATTGTCAAGGATGCTTACAAAACCGGTACATCGCCGATCTGGCGCGCGAACAGCGATGGCAACTACTCGATCCAGCACACCACTGGCCGCCCGGCTGGCATCACAAACCAGTATTGGGTGCCGCATCTGTGCGTATCGACCAACTGCAGGAACGGGACCAATACCGCCGAAGCCTGGAGGGCGACAGCCTATAGCAACGGCGGCGTCACCCAGCAATCCTGGCAGCAGGTCTGGTCGAACGTGCGGGTGAACTGGGTGGCGTGGCAGCTTTATGCCCGCGCGCTTGGCAACTCCAGTGCCAACCGAACCACGCAGTACAACACGGCCAGGGGCAACATTGTTGGCAGCTATGCGTCGGCAACCACGATGGACACGATGCTGCAACAGTCATGCTCGCTGACAAAAGCGCAGGGGGTCGTCGTCTACGGCATCGGATTCGAAGCCCCCACAGGCGGCCAGGCCCAAATCAGCAGCTGCTCATCAGCGCCGACATCGAACCATTACTTCAACGCGACGGGCCTAAACATCGCGTCCGTATTCCAGACCATCGCGGCGAATATCTCGCAACTTAGGCTGACCCAATGATGCACTTCATGCGACGCCTGGCCCGCGGGTTTCGGAAAGAAGAGGGAACTGCCTCGATCGAGTTCCTGTTTGCGATACCGGTCTTGATGACGATCTTCATGGCCTCGTTCGAATCCGGCTATTTCATGATCCGCCATGTGATGCTGGAACGGTCCGTCGATCTGACAATGCGCGAGTTGCGGCTGGGTCTGCTTGGCAACATCCAGCACAATGCACTGCGAACGATACTGTGTGATCGTGCCGTCGTTTTGGGGGATTGCGCAACCAACCTCAAGATAGAGATGCAGCCCGTCAGCACGGCGACCTGGGCCATGCCCACGGCCCCGACGACCTGTGTAGACCGTGCCGTGCCCATAGACCCTGTCACGACCTATGTTCCGGGTGGCGGCAGCGAACCCGTTCTCGTACGCATCTGCGTGCGTCAGGATACCATGTTCCCGTCGACCGGTATCGGCCTTGGCCTGCAAAAGGATGGGCTAGGTGGCTATGCTCTTCTTGCCCGGTCTGTATTTGTCAATGAACCGAGTTGAGGAAACACGCGAAATGACGTCCTTCATGCACGCCCTTCGGGATTTCAGGGATGATGAAAGCGGCCTCATCATGGCCGAGTTCGTCATCATCCTGCCCCCACTGGTCTGGGCCCTGATGGCCTTTACCGCCTATTGGGATGTGTTTCGCTCGATGAACACCGCGCAAAAGGCCGGCTACGCCATATCGGATCTGATTTCACGTCAGAACAACGACATCCCTCTGGTGTTTCTGGATGGCATGCAAACGGTCATGGAGTACCTTTTGCCGCAGACCCAATCTGCCAAGATGCGGTTCACATCTGTAAAGTGGTCAACCCCGAACAATCGGTTCGAGGTGATCTGGTCGCGCTCGCCCAATGGCGCGATGGCGCAGCTGACGACGGCGTCCCTGCAAAGCTATGCAAGCAAAATCCCCATCATGGCTGCCACCGATACGGTGGTGATTGTCGAGACGTCCGTGCCGTATACGCCTGTCTTTGACGTGGGTCTGGCACCGAACTACACACTGGATGAATTCATCGTCACGCGCCCGCGTTTCTTGACAAAGATCTGTCTGCAAGGCGTCTCCTGCGTCTGACCAACATGTCCCAGATGCGCGACATCCTTTGTCTTGCCTCTGCGGCTCAGCCTACCCAGCTTTGCGTGAAACTCATTGTCCTGCTACACGCGTGGCCTTTTCGTTGTCGTGGTACACAGCTACTCTACGGGCGTCCGTCAACACGAGAGCCAGATGCCGCAACAGAGTTCACGCCGCCTTCCACTTGCTGTTGTTGTCGGGATCGTGCTGACCCTTGGGGCCTGTAACGAGCGGCCCGAACTGGCGGCCAGTCGGTCCCTGCAGGCAGGCCCGACGCCGCCTATCTTGCCGATTGACGACGTGCTGGCCGCGGCAGGAACGCTCTCGGCAACGGATGTGACATCCGCAAATCTCGCAGCGCGCGCCGCCGGATTGCGGGCCCGCGCACGCGCGCTTCAAGGCCCGGTCCAGGACCCCGCCACCTGAAATCGCCGGCCCCTGCGATGCAAACCATCCGCGACCCGCGCAGAGACGCGTTGCGCTGAGACGACCAAACCGGTAACAGGCCACACCGGCCTTGCGCCTGCCGACACGCTGCTTTCGGAGTGACCGACCATGCCTGCCGCCCCCATCAGACTTGGCCTTGCCGGGCTCGGAACCGTCGGTATCGGTGTGGTGCGCATCGTGCAGACGCATGCGGACCTGATCACCGCCCGCACCGGCCGCGCCATCGAGATCACTGCCATTTCTGCTCGGGATCGCAGCAAGAACCGCGATGCCGACCTTTCGGCCTATGCCTGGGAGGCAGACCCCGCAGCCCTTGCCCGCCGCGATGATGTCGACATCTTCATCGAGGTGATGGGCGGCCACGAGGGCCCCGCCAAAGACGCAACAGAAGCCGCGATCGCCGCTGGCAAGGATATCGTGACCGCCAACAAGGCGCTGTTGGCCCATCACGGGCAGGCGCTTGCCGAAGCCGCCGAGGCCGCAGGCCTTGTCATCCGGTTCGAGGCCGCCGTCGCAGGCGGCATTCCCGTCGTCAAGGCCCTGACCGAGGGCCTCGCAGGCAACGCGATGCGCCGCGTCATGGGCGTGATGAACGGATCATGCAATTACATCCTGACGCGCATGCAATCGGCTGGCCTGCCTTACGAGACGGTGTTCGACGAGGCCCGCCAGCTTGGCTATCTGGAGGCCGATCCAAACCTTGACGTGGGCGGCATCGATGCCGGCCACAAACTCAGCCTCCTGGCGGCCATCGCCTTTGGCACCAAGGTCTCGTTCGACGCGGTGCAACTTGAAGGCATCGGCTCGGTCTCCATCGACGACATCCGGCATGCGGGCGATATGGGCTACCGGATCAAGCTTTTGGGGGTCGCGCAAATGACCGGGCGCGGGCTGGAACAGCGCATGACGCCGTGCCTCGTGCCCGCCGACCACCCCTTGGGTCAGTTGCAAGGCGGCACCAACATGGTCGTGCTCGAAGGTGACTCTGTCGGCCAGATCGTCTTGCGTGGTCCGGGGGCGGGTCAGGGACCGACCGCCAGCGCGATCCTGTCCGATGTCATCGACATTGCGCGCGGCAACCGGTTGCCAACCTTTGGCCAGCCAGCAATCAGCCTTGCCACCCCCATCGCAGCCGCCACCAGCACCGCCGCCCCCTATTATCTGCGCATGACGCTGATCGACAAACCCGGCGCCTTGGCCAAGATCGCCACCTGCCTCGGCGACGCGGGAATTTCCATCGACCGCATGCGCCAATATGGCCATCAGGGCGCGCAAGCCCCGGTGCTGATCGTCACGCACAAGGCGACGTCGGACGATATCGCCCATGCGATGGGCCGCTTTGCCGCCACCGGCGTCCTGGTCGGATCTCCCGTCGCGCTGCGCATCGAAGAGGTCTAGGCGCCAAAGCCTGGCGACATGGCGGCCCGGGCTTGAACGGTCGCCCGCGCGCCGGTACTGCCACCGTGCAGCGCGATTGCGCCGATATCGGTGGACATCTGGAGTGCCGCGACCGGCACGGTTGTACGGGCGTCCAGTCAGCGCGGCGCCGATCAGTTCGCGACACGCAGCACTTCATCATGCCAGCCAGCGATAAAAAACGCCGCGCTCGCCTGTCACCTGCGCGAACGCGAAGACCCCCCGCTTCAACCTGACGTTCGGAAATCAGACGATCTCGCCCGGCTTCTTGCCGACAAATTCACCGAGCACAGCAGTTCACGGCACATCTGCACAAAAGACTGATTGGTCGCAGCCCTGGCCAAGGAATCGCCGCGCCTGCAAACGACAAGCGACGTCACCTTGACCGGACTTTCGCCGCATGCAGCCCTTTTGATCTATCGGATCCAGCGGTATGACGACCCTGCGTTCCACAAGTTGTGCCGCGCAGTCTGGCCGCAAATCGACGGCGTGTGGAAGATGGTCTTTCCTCTGGCGACCGGCGGGTATCTTGCGTTTTGCCTTTGATCTGGCGCACCGGATCAACGGCAAGACGCTTTAGCTGGCATGACGGATGTGGCAACGCACCGGCCCAAGCGCGCGCAGGGGCGCAAGTCCCGACCCGTCGCAGCGCGGGGATTTCCAAAGATCTTGCCGGAACGCGTGACGAATTCGTTATAATGACATAGGCAATATATTGATTTTTAATACTAAAAAAAGCCGCCCCACGCGGGACGGCATTTCTGTCGCCGATTTCGGACAGGCCCGAAGTCCTTTCCCCCCGTTAGCGTCACCATGCTTGCTACAATTCGCGGCCCCGGCTAGAGGGGATCGACGATATTAAACAAAGGACCTGCCATGGCCCCCGCCCAAAGTGACGCCCTCGTGTTTCAAGACCGCCTGCTTTCGCTCGGCCTCGCCCGCGTCTCGGAGGCCGCTGCGCTTGCCTCGGCCCGCCTGATCGGGCGCGGCGATGAAAAGGCGGCAGACCAGGCCGCCGTCAACGCCATGCGCGAACAGCTGAACCTCTTGGATATCGCCGGCGTTGTCGTGATCGGCGAGGGTGAACGCGACGAGGCCCCGATGCTTTTCATCGGCGAAGAGGTCGGCACCGGCAAAGGCCCCGCCGTCGATATCGCCCTTGACCCCCTCGAAGGGACGACCCTGACGGCCAAGGACATGCCCAACGCGCTGACCGTGATCGCCATGGCCCCGCGCGGCACGCTGCTGCACGCCCCCGATGTCTATATGGAAAAGCTCGCGATCGGGCCGGGTTTCAAGCCCGGCGTGGTCACCATGACGATGAGCCCGTCAGAGCGGGTCTCGGCGCTGGCGGCAGCAAAGGGCGTGTCGACCGAGGATATCATGGTTTGCGTTCTGGAACGCCCCCGGCACGAGGCGTTGATCGCCGAGATCCGCTCAACCGGGGCTTCGATCCGGTTGATCACGGATGGCGACGTGGCAGGCGTGATGCACTGCGCCGAACCCGAAGTCACCGGGATTGACATGTATATGGGGTCAGGCGGCGCACCCGAGGGTGTCCTTGCGGCGGCGGCGATGAAATGCATGGGCGGTCAGTTCTTTGGCAAGCTTCTGTTTCGCAATGACGACGAACGCGGTCGCGCCAAGACCGCCGGGATCACCAATTTCGACCGCGTCTACACCCGCGATGATCTGGTGCGCAGCGAAGTGATCTTTGCCGCGACCGGCGTTACCAACGGCTCGTTGCTGGCCGGGATCAAGCGGGAACCGGGCTGGATCACCACCGAGACCCTGCTGATGCGCTCCAAGACCGGATCGGTGCGCCGGATGACCTATCGCAGCCCGACCAGGTAACGCCGGACGCATCGTGCCTTTCGCTTGCCCCGACGCGGCAAGTTGGGCATCACTGCGCGATGACAAATCGCGCTTTTCTTGACGTGACAGGCTCGATCACCGGTCGCCGCTGGGTCGGGCCCGACATTGCGGCGGAACGCCTGACCGAAGCGATTGCGCAAACCGCGCACCTGCCGCTGGCGCTGTGCCAGACGCTGGCCGCGCGTCATGTCGACCGCGATGGTACGGACGCTTTTCTGAACCCGGTCTTGCGCGATCTCTTGCCGGACCCTTTGACCTTGCGTGACATGGAAAAGGCGGCATGCCGCCTGCTGGCGGCGCTGGACCGGCGCGAACGTATCGCGATCTTTGCGGACTACGATGTCGATGGCGGGGCCTCGGCGGCCCTGCTGCTGATCTGGCTGCGCAACCTCGGCCACAGCGCGACCCTCTATATCCCCGACCGTATCGACGAAGGCTACGGCCCCAATGTCGCAGCAATGCAGTCGCTGGGCCAAGCCCATGACGTGATCTTTTGCGTCGATTGCGGGACGCTGTCACACGATCCGATCGCTGCGGCGGGCTGTGATGTCGTCGTGCTCGACCACCATCTGGGCGGGGACATCCTTCCGCCAGCGCTGGCTGTCGTCAATCCCAACCGGCAAGATGAAACCGGGGATCTTGCGCATCTCTGCGCGGCGGGGGTGGTGTTTCTGGTGCTGGTTGAGGCCAATCGCCGCCTGCGGACCCAGGGGCAGTCCGGACCCGACCTGATGGCGCTGCTCGATCTGGTGGCGCTGGCCACGGTGGCCGATGTGGCCCCGCTGATCGGCGTCAACCGCGCGCTCGTCCGGCAAGGGCTCAAGATCATGGCCCGGCGCGACCGGGTTGGCCTGCGCGCCCTTGCCGATATCGCGCGGATGGATGCAGCCCCATCGACCTATGCGTTGGGCTTTGTCCTTGGCCCGCGTGTCAACGCGGGCGGTCGCATCGGGCAGGCTGATCTCGGCGCGCGTCTTTTGGCCACCGATGATCCGCGCGAAGCCGAGGCATTGGCCCTGCGCCTCAACGAATTGAACGACGAACGCCGAGTCATCGAGGGGCTGGTGCGCGCCGAGGCCCTGTCACAGGCCGAGGCGCGCGGGCTGCAGGCACCTCTCGTCTGGGCCGCAGGTGACGGCTGGCATCCTGGCGTTGTCGGGATCGTCGCGGCGCGACTGAAAGAGGCGGCGCACCGCCCTGCGGTCGTGATCGGCTTTGACGGCGACGATGGCAAAGGTTCTGGCCGCTCGATTGCGGGCGTTGACCTCGGCGCTGCGATCCACCGGCTGGCCGCCGAAGGGCTGCTGCTCAAAGGCGGTGGTCACAAGATGGCAGCGGGCCTCGGCCTCACCCGTGCACAATTGGCCCCGGCGATGGCGCGTCTGACCGAACTGCTGGCGCGGCAAGGTGCCGGGACGACGACGGCGCAAGACCTGACATTGACCGGCATTCTGATGCCGGGTGCCGCCACTGCCGATCTTGTCGACCAGATCGAACTGGCGGGGCCGTTCGGTGCGGCGGCCCCGGCCCCGCGCTTTGCCTTTCCATCGGTTGCGGTGACGGCACAGCGCATGGGCGAGACGCACCTGCGGCTGCAAATCGATGGAGGCGCCGGGGCACGACTGGAGGCCGTGGCCTTTGGCGCCTTTGACGGACCATTGGGCCCGGCTTTGTCCGATCCCGGACGACGGAGGTTCCATCTGGCGGGTCGTCTGGACATCAACAGCTGGGGCGGGCGCCGACGGGTCCAACTGCGTCTCGAAGATGCGGCATATGCATGACGGCCTTTGCGCCCGGACTTTGCCGTCTGCTTGCGACTTTCGTGGCATTTTCCCCTTGCAGGACTGGCCCCTTGGCCCTAGACACCCGCAATCCCTCTGGGGCCCGTTCGTCTATCGGTTAGGACACCAGGTTTTCAACCTGGTAAGAGGGGTTCGACTCCCCTACGGGCTGCCATTTATCTTATTAACATTCTAATTTTACTGGATAAATCTGAATCGATTCCTCTGCATGGCGTTTTGCGAGGTACCTTTCGCCCCAAAGCACCCCCGGAACTGCTCACGAAGACCTGAACCACGCACAACGCGCCGGCGCTATCGTCGCGGATAAATACTGGTGCGGCGCAATCAAGACTCCGCTTAGGTCTCGTCGCGATAGGATTTCCACAATGGAAACTGCAACAATCACCAACGCAATCGACGGCGAAATTTCGTCGCGCAGTTCCGACAAGTTCGGTGTTCCGAAACCTTAGCCGCATGAAAAACCCCAAACCGTCGTAAATCGGGCCGAGGCAACTCGCCGCGCGCGAACCCATTAGCGCACGGTTGACGAACGTATAAGGTGGGGGGGGCAGCTCGCGTCGTCGCGCCTGCCCCGCCCCAAAGGCAAGGGCGCTAGGCCGCAAGCCCTGCGACGACGACCGGTGGAAAGCCTGCGTCGGGTACATACGGCGTTGTTGCAGAACTCTGTCGGTGACGGATTCATATCGTGACTCCATGCGGTTAGCGGGGGTGGATGACGACGCCTTCACCCGCCCGCGACCGCGTGACGAACTGGTCCAGCGACACTGCATCGCTCTGCAAGCTCGGGTCGC
>JANNES010000008.1:0-96923 GCA_031378845.1 Rhodobacterales bacterium | reverse complement strand
CCCATCTCGCGGTCATCGCCTCGGCCGAGGTCCTTCAAGGCAGCACCATAAGATCGCAGTCGATCAGTGACGATGACCTCTGGTCGACCATGGCGCTTCATGGATTTCTTCAAGAATTTCAATGCTGCCTTGCGATCTCGCTTCTTGGTGACGATGCTTTCCAGTACCTCGCCCTCGTGATCAACTGCGCACCAAAGATAGTGAGTAAACCCATTTATCTTCACGTAAACCTCGTCCAGGTGCCACTGCCAGTGGCGATGGGCACGCATCGACTCGACACGCTTGGCGCGGATCTCTGCGGCAAACATCGGCCCGAACCTGTTCCACCAGTACCGTACAGTCTCGTGGCTGATTTCTATGCCGCGTTCGTGCAGGAGATCCTCAACGTTGCGCAGCGAGAGTGGGAACCGGATGTAAAGCATCACCGCCAGGCGAATGACCTCAGGGCTGGTCTTGAAGTAGCGGAAGGGGGAGCGTTTGGTCATCTGGCGAAGCTTGTAGACGGCCCTGCAGGTTTGCAAGCAGAGTTCCTCTGACAACACCCTACCCTTCGCTCAAAATCCACACCGGACCCGATGGCGCCAAGAACTTCGTCCGAGGCCCCGAAGACGCCTTCGAACAACGAGAACTTTTCGGCCAGCAACTGATGTACGCGCTGATCGGCAGCGTTATCACGGTTCAGGAAGTTTACCACGACCACGTCATGTTTCTGACCGTAACGATGACAACGCCCGATGCGCTGTTCGATCCGCTGGGGATTCCAAGGAAGGTCATAGTTGACAACAAGGGCACAGAATTGGAGGTTTATCCCCTCAGCACCCGCTTCCGTCGCGATCATGATTTTGCCGCGCTCACGAAACCTGTCTACCAGCGCTTGGCGCATGTCTGCCGCTCTGGAACCCGATACGCGATCGGTACGGCGATGCCGCTCAAGCCATTCTTGGTATATCTTGCGTGAATCTGGATCGGTATTCGATCCGTTGAACAGCACGATCTCGTCGCCCCAAGGCGATCCCCGCAGCAGCGCCGTCAGGTAGTCTTGGGTTCGACGCGACTCGGTGAAGATGAGGGCCTTGTGGGCCGAACCGAGGTCATTGGCCTTCTCAAAGGCGACTTTCAGGGCAGAGAGAAGCGCCTCACCCTTTGCGTTTTGTCCGATTGATGCGGCGAACTTCGCCATTTCCTGAAGTTCAGCCGCTTCAATCGCCGCTGCATCACGATCCGGGACGGCGTCTGCTGACGCTTCCTTGCCCCATTCGTCCAGAGTTTCGTCGAAGGTCTCGAGATCTTCCGACGGCACACCGGTTAGACCCGCGAGAAGCCTTTTCGACATCGTTTCTAGCGCACCTGCGATCGCAAAACTTGATGACGCCAGCAGCTTGCGCAGGACCATTGTCGTCAGCGCCCGTTGCTGCGCCGGTAAAGCGTGAAGTTCAGCGCGTGAAAGATAAGAGGCGACTGCGTCATACAATTGCCGCTCCTCCGCCCCGAGCGAAAATTGCTCAACCAGAGCGTGACGGCGCGTGTACGGCACATAAGCCTGCACCTGTCGTCTCAAAGTACGGTGACAGACCGAGTTCAGACGCGCCTGCAGTTCGGAAAGGGCCGCACGAGGGCCCATAAACCGCTCTCGAAAGCTACCGAGATCACCGAAGACATGGTCGTCAATCAGACTGACCAGGCCGAACAGCTCCAGAAGTGAGTTCTGCATTGGTGTGGCAGTCAGCAAAATCTTTGGTCGCCCGGCCAAGGCGTCCTTCAGTGCGGTTGCCACAACATTTCCCGGCTTCCACACATTGCGCAAGCGATGAGCCTCATCGATTACCACAAGATCCCACGGCGTCGTGGCGATGTCTTCGGCCTTGTTGCGGGCAAACTGGTAGGAGCAAATTACCACTGCATCATCAGGTTCAAATGGCCGGGTGAATCCGGACTTACTGGCCATCTGGAAACTGCGCGCTTCAACAATTTCCGCAGGCAGGAAGAACTTCTCGGCCAACTCTTGGTGCCACTGCCGACGCAGGTTTGATGGCACGACGATCAGGATCCGACGTCGACCTTCTGCCCAACGCTGCGCGATCACCAAGCCAGCCTCGATAGTTTTCCCTAGGCCGACTTCGTCAGCAAGCAGGACGCCGCGGCTCAAGGGTGAACGCAACGCAAGAAGTGCCGCATCAACTTGATGCGGGTTCAAGTCTACACGGGCCCCGGCAACAGCTGCCGCGATGCGGCTGGTATCCCCGGATGCACCGCGCCGCCGGAGAGTATGACCTATGTACTTAGAATGAAAGAAGGTCATTATTCGTCAAAGGATCCCATGGTTTGCACTGAAGTGGTCAGCTTGATCTCGAAGGCTTTCATCTCATTCGTTCCAGGATTGTCGCGCAATCTCAAACTACTATGCGACACCCCTACTGAAAGGGCCACGGTCGGGTCGAAGATAACCGCTTTTCACCGAGAGCAAGACAAGAGGGGTCGGGTGTTGCTTCTCCAAGGTTCGATGCCAGTTGCAGCTGGGGACCCGCCACTGACATCGAAGTGCACAGCCCCGCAAGTTGAAATTGTCCATTTTGTCAATTGTTTAGAGGGAACGAACCGTTTTGGCGCAGTCATGAGGTCCAGAGAAATTTGGCCCTGAGAGAACGCTTCCGGGCCTCCTGGCGGCAGCGCCAGTGCTCAGCCCGTCCCGCATAACCCCCGCATACAACGGAGAAATCCGGCCGCAGCTGGATCGGGAGAACGCTTTCGTGGGGGCAAGTGGCGGATCGATAGGGATTCGAACCCTAGAGACGGTTCCCCGCCTACACACTTTCCAGGCGTGCGCCTTCGACCACTCGGCCACCGATCCGTTGCCTGCGTTTACACGCAAGCAAGACAGGGGTTCAAGGGGGAAGCTGACCGGGCTGAAATGCAATCAACGACTGCAGGCGCTATACATCAATGTGGGTGCGCGAGGGCCACGACGCCCAACTTTGGTCCGCGAGCAATCCGGTAAAGCAATTTGCATTTACGTTGATATGTAACCTGCATGGCTGAAGTAATTTGAGCACGCGTCTGGCGGGAAGAGATTGCAGATGTTGCCGATGGCTTTGAGGAGTGTATCGAAGGTTCCGTCGCCGATGCGTTTGAGGTGGGCCTTGAGCTTTGAGAAGGCCATTTCGATGGGGTTGAGGTCGGGCGAACAGGGCGGCAGGAAGAGGAGCCAGCAGCGCATGGCCTTGAGGATTTCGGCAGCCTTGGCACTTTTGTGGGTGGCGAGGTTGTCGAGGATGACAACGGTTCCGGGTTCGAGGGCGAGGGTGAGTTGGGTCTCGATAGAGGTGTCGAACGCGGCTCGGTCCATCGCGCCTTTGATCACACATGGTGCGATCTGGCCGTCCTGCGTCAGGCCCGCGATGAAGGTCTGGGTGTTCCGCAGGCCCGCAGGCGCATGGGCGTGCTGACGCTTGTCCTTACGGGCGCGGCCGCGCGCGCGGGTCAGTTTGGTCTTCACGGAGGTCTCGTCGATGAAGACCAGCCGCTCCGGCGTCTTGCGCAGCACAGGCCGGCGGTGGCCGATCCAGTCCCGCCTCGCGCGGGCGACATCGGCACGGCCCCGCTCATCCGCGACCAGCGACTTTTTTTGAACGTGAAGCCCATGCGCCGCAGCGCCCGGCAGCGCGCGCCCTGGCTCACCCGCACCGCTTCCGCATCCGCCAGCGCGCCGCAGAGTTCGGCCAGCGCGATGTCGGGATTGTGCTCCACCAACTCCGACAGCAGCTCCTTGTGCAGCCCGAGTTTGCCCCAGCCAAGGGGCCGCCCGCACTTCTGGGGCCGAAGCAAGGCCCCGTCCCGCACCTTGCGCGCCGGACGCGCGCCGGTTGCAGGCAACACCATCAGCCGACGCACCGCCTCCGCGCCGTTCAGGCCGGACAGGACAAGCGCCTCAAATCGGCGACGAAGATCAGGCGATAACGGTGCGGGCATGAGACATCCTCTTAAACAGGAGGAATCACAATCCAACAGTCCGGGGAATACCGAGATTCAACGTAATCGCAAAATGCTTTAAGCATCCGTTTGTGCGCGCCCGTGTCGGTGTTCGTTTGGACGCGGGGACGCGCTTACGGACGCGGTTTGCGCCATGATCCAACTTGAAACGGGTCAGGTTTGCTTGGACTCGCAAATCGCGGCCTCTTGCGCAGCTCGAAAGCGTTTTTCGGTATTCTTGTTTCCGTCAGAACCTGCACCGCTTTAATCGGACAGCATCAGACTGACCCTGCGGTTCTGGCGGCCTTTCTTCTCGATCTTGCCCAGCTCGACGCGACCGATCTCGCCCGTGCGGGCAACATGCGTGCCGCCGCAGGGCTGCAGGTCGATTTGATCGCACCCCTCGCCGATGCGGATCAGACGCACCCGTCCCTGCCCTGTTGGCGGCCGCACCGACATGGTTTTCACCAAGGCGGGGCTGGCGGCCAGCTCAGCCTCGCTGATCCAGTCTTCGCGCACCGGCAGGTCGCGGTCGATCAGCGCGTTCAGAGCGTCTTCCAACGCCTCGACATCCTCGGGCGGCTCCGGCATGTCGAAATCCAGACGGCTGCGCTCAGCGCCGATCTGGCCGCCGGACACGGGCAATGGAATGACCACCGACAACAGATGCAATGCCGTATGCATGCGCATATGCTTGAAGCGCCGATCCCAATCCAGCACCAGACGCAGCTCGGCGCCCGGCTCTGGCAGTGCCAAAGGCTCGCCGGGGACCAGACCGATCAGCCCGCCGTCAGCCTTGATGGTGGTGGCCACGGGGATACGCCCGCCCTGCCAGCGGATCCATCCGCTGTCGCCCGGTTGCCCGCCGCCACTCGGATAAAACACCGACCGATCCACCAAAATTGCGCCCTCTGCGGTATGGCCCACCACGCGCGCGGCACAGTCTTGCAAATAGGGGTCGGACCGGAACAGCAAGACCGTCATGTGGGGGCCCCTTTGCTGCTGCGCGACACCGCGATCACCTCTGTTGCAGCCACCGGGGCGGGGTCAAGCGCCGGCACATCGCGCAAACGGATGTCGCGCGCGGCAATGGAAAAGTCGATCCCGGCGGCGGCAAAGCGCTTGGCGATCTCGTGGTTGATGTCCGACCGCGCGTTCACCGTAAAGTTGACGTCCCGCAAGATCACCCGGATCTCGAAGTTCATCGTCTCCGCGCCAAAACCCATAAAAGCGATGATCGGCGGCGGCGACAGCACGGCCAATGGCTGCGCCTCGGTGATCTCGCGCAAGATTCGCTCAACCAGGCGACTGTCGGTGCCAAAGGGCACCGGGACGGGCACGATGAGACGCCCGGACAGATTGAACCGGGTCCAGTTGGTGACGCGCCCGGTGATCAGATCCGAATTTGGCACGATCACGTCGGAGCGGTCAAAGGTCTGAATGCGGGTCGAGCGCACCGAGATCGACTTCACGATGCCCTGCACGTTGCCGACCTCGATCCAGTCGCCTTCGGAAACCGGCCGCTCGATCAGCAAGATCACACCCGAGACAAAGTTCGACACGATGGTCTGCAGGCCGAAACCGATGCCAAGTGACAGCGCCCCTGCAACGATGGCAAGGCCGGACAGATCAATGCCGGCGGACCTGATGGCGATAAGTGCGGCCAGAAACAGACCGATATAGCCCACGCCCGAGACGATGGCGTTCTGCCCACCCTGATCCAGCTTTGTGCGCGGCAGGATAGATGTGCGCAGCGCGCCCTGAAATAGCCGCGTCAGCCCGTATCCGATGGCAAAGATCACGCCAAAGAACAAGAACTCGGTCGGCGATATGCGGGTCGTGCCCAGATAAAACCCTTCGCGGAACCGGGTCCACAACTCGGCGATATCGACCACCCGTGCGCCCCAGATCAGCGCAAAGACCGGCAGGGCTGCCAGCGTCAGACCAAAGCTGATCAGAACCGGCAGCAGGGCCTCTTTGTGACCATCCTCACGCCCGGTGAAAAAGCCGTAGGCGTCTACCACCAGCTGCTGCAGCACCATCAACAGCCCGACCAGTGCAAGTGACAAGGCGGCCGGATAGATCGCAGCTTCGGCGGCGGCAACATAGCCGACAGCGCCGATCAGAGGTGCTGCAATGCCAATGACGATGGCGGCATATCCGATGATACCGATCAACCGGTTGGCATAGGTTGCAGCCTCCGATCCGGCCGCTTCGCTGCGCGCATGACGGCGCAAAAGATGCCCCAGCCGCCAGACCACCAGACCCGACACCGCGATCATTGGATAAGACAGAACCGAGGTTGACCCGTCGCTGTAGCTTTGCGCATCCATCGCGGCAGAGCGCAGCGCTTCGATCCCCATCAGCACACCCAGAAAGAACGACAGATACCGCCCCTCGGCACGACGGTCTTCGGACAGCTGCAAGAGCCCCGGTTGCGGTCCGGGCACAAAGATGCGCCACGCGATCCAACTGCCGGCGATGGCGGGCATCGAGGCGGGCACCAGAGAGCTTATGATCTCGTGGCCGATCGGTCCGGGCAGACTGGTCAACCGCAACGCCGCCGCCAAGAGCGACACACCGATGACCGGCAGGATCAGATCGGCCATCGACAAGACCAGCGACGCAATCCGCCGTGCCCGCGCCGAAACCCGACCAAGCACGCGCTCCGAGACACGGGCCACCCCGCGCCGCCCGCGCAAGATCAAAAGCATCGCCACCAGCAGCAAGGTCACGATGATGGGCAGGTTCTCGCGCATCTCTGCCCGCTGGAACCGGCTGGCCCAGCTGATCGCGAACTCGTCCCAGATCTGGATGCCGGTATCGGTCAATGCGATGGCCGCCTCGGGCCAGTTGGCCGGATAGATCGGCGACGGCCAGACCTGCAGAATCTCGTTGGCCTGCCGCTCGCGCATCGCGCGGTCGATCTCGCGGATCAGACCATCGGCGCGCTGATAGGCCTCATCCGCCGCGATCCCCGGGGCCTGCAGGCGCACCAGCTGTTCGGTCAGCACCGAGCGCCGCTCGGCAATCGCTGCGGGTTCCGCCGTCCCGTCCCCGGACGGCGGCCCAAGCGCCGCAATCTGGGTTCGCAAGGTCGCGATCCGCGCCGAATTGGCGTTTTGCGCCCCCAGCAGCGCCTCGCGCCAATCGACCAGCTGGATGCGCAGTTCTTCCAGCGTACTGGACGCCGAAGCCCGCGCCTCGATCGCCGTCTCGACCCGGCTCGCCATCTTTTCCCAGGCCGAATAGTCAAGCGTGCCGGTCGCGGCCTGTTCGGTGCCAGGTGCGGGCGGGCCGATGGTCTGCGACAGCGAAGGCAACCCCACCAGCACCAGCGCAAGGGCCGCAAGAACGGCCCCGAGGCCAGATCGCCACCGCTTTTGCAGCGGCGTCATGCGTCCTCGAACACGGCCGGGATTGGTCGTGCCGCCTGATCCAGCCAGCCCGGCACCGGCAATCCCTTTTCGCGCAGGAAGGTCGGATTATAGACCTTGGACTGATAACGGCTGCCGTAATCGCACAGGATCGTCACGATCGTATGCCCCGGCCCCATCTCGCGCGCCAT
Source organism: Rhodobacterales bacterium (assembly GCA_031378845.1). GTDB lineage: Bacteria > Pseudomonadota > Alphaproteobacteria > Rhodobacterales > Rhodobacteraceae > JAJNPS01. The sequence goes on along the minus strand of JANNES010000008.1, from coordinate 89,389 downwards.
CCGCATGGCCCCCGCAATGTTGATGCCCGATGATCCGCCCATGCACAGCCCCTCGTCGGTCAACAGATCAAAGATGATCGGCAGCGCCTCGGCGTCGGGGATTCGGTAACTGAAGTCGGGGATGAACCCTTCAAGGTTCGCGGTGATGCGCCCCTGCCCGATGCCTTCGGTGATCGAATTGCCAGGGCTTTCCAGCTTGCCGGTGGTGTAGAACGCATGCAGCGCGGCCCCCTCGGGATCAGCAAGCCCGATCTTGACGCCACGCGGCTGCAACGCATCGGCCACACCCGCCAGCGTGCCGCCAGAACCCACCGCACAGATGAATCCGTGAACCTGACCCCCGGTCTGCTCCCAGATTTCCGGCCCCGTGGTTTCTACATGCGCCTGGCGATTGGCCACATTGTCGAACTGGTTGGCCCAGATCGCGCCCTTGGGTTCCGACTTTGCCAGCGCCTCGGCCAGCCGCCCGGAATAGCGCACATAGTTGTTGGGGTTGCGATAAGGCGCTGCGGGGACCTGCACGAGTTCCGCACCCGCCAAACGGATCATGTCCTTTTTCTCCTGGCTCTGCGTCTCAGGAATCACGATCACCGTCTTGAACCCCATGGAGGCCCCGACCAGCGCCAACCCGATCCCGGTATTGCCCGCCGTGCCTTCGACAATCGTGCCGCCGGGTTTGAGCATCCCCTTGGCCACGGCATCGCGAATGATGAAGAGTGCTGCGCGGTCCTTGACCGACTGGCCGGGGTTCATGAACTCGCACTTGCCAAGGATGGTGCAGCCGGTGAGTTCGGACGCCCGGTGGAGTTTCAGCAAAGGCGTGTTGCCGATGGTGGAGGCGAGGTCTTGGTGGATGCGCATGGGTCGGGCCTGTCCGGGGGGAGTGGGGTTGGGACAGGTGTAACGGCGGGGGGGGAGCGGTGCAAGGGTGGGGGGATGGGGCGGCACCAATCGAGTTTGCAATTGGCACTGATACAATCGTCCCTTGAACTTCTTAAACCCGGAATCAAGGCGCGAATGCGCAGCCGGGCAGTGCCTGACCGCCCCGCAGGGCAGGCACTTTTGCAACGTCCGCGCCTAGAACTGCGGTCGCGTTGGTTCAGAAATAAAGTGCCTGGAACTGGCGAAGCGGCGCCAACCCAACGGTCCGGCGTTGCCCTGTGTTGGCGTAGTCGAAGGGCGGCTGGGAGCCCGGAGCCGAACTCAGCATATGTAGCAAGTGGGACTAGAGTCGAACGCTGCCCTGGGGATATCGTCACACCACAAAAGGCGATGTTCAAACAGAAACGTTTGCCTTCATCTTGATCAAGGATGTCCAAAAAGGTTAGGCTCAAGGATGTGACGGCGGGACAGGAGAACCGGGTGTTAAGTGTACGGCAGGTCTTGAAGCAAAAACATCATGACTTCACCAAAATGACCGCCGAAGAAGGCCTTGAATTGGCCGATCCTAGTTCAATTGACGTATCGGCCCTGTTGCACGAAAAAGGTTGGACTTTGTTCGAGTATGATTTTCCGGGAAACCAAGCAATATTTCTAGATGTTGGTCCAGAGGCAAATGTGATCAATGTACCGTTCTCATACAGCACGCAAATGCGCCTTGCCAAACGATGGGCAGCCATCGACTTTGATTCTTTTTTGACTTTATCAAAAAAAATCAAAACTTCGCACCATTTCCTGCAGTTTCACAACATCGGCCACTGCGGCTCCACATTGTTGCATCATGTTCTCAATGCCAGCGGCAGCGTATGGGACATCTCTGAACCAAAGTTCACTCGCGACATCTCGATGAACCGCAGATCTTTGTTGCGCGAAAAACAAATTGAATTCGCAAGGGCGGGATTGAAGTTCCTGACGCTTTATCCCCAAGCCGGAGAGCGCGATGTCATTGCGGTCAAGCATTTCAGCCAAAGCACGAAAATACTCGATATCTGGCAAGCCGCGTTCAGCAACGCCAAGACTATCTTCATGTACCGCGACGCGATGTCGTGGTGCAATTCCAACTATGGATTTTGGCAACGATGGGGCTTGCCCGCACCTATGCCTTTCGGTGAACGTCAATTTGTGTGGGATACAGAGTCTGGATATGAAGGTGAAGAGTATTTGAAGGGTCTGGTCGATTTTGATCGCGAGGGCCTGACTTTTCCCGAGCTGTCGGCTTGCTCATGGGCCCTCCACGTCGAAGAATTCTTGCGCGCCCGGCAGAAGGGACTTCACGCGATGGCGTTACGTTACAATGAGTTATTGTCTGATCGTGTGGCAACTCTAAAGGCGGTTTTCGACTTCTGCGAGCTTGTGCCGCAAAACTTCGACAAAGCGATGCAAGCGTTCGATGCTGACTCGCATGAGGGTGAATTGACCGCGCATTCCAAGGTCGTGCAAGAATTGACTCCAGATGATGCTTCTAGAATTTTGAGAATTCTTGGAAATTCACGCTTGGCGTTGTCACCCGACCTCAGGTTGTGAATTTTTTTTGGAGTTGTGGGACGTGGAAAATTTGGCTTTTGTATCTCACTATTTTGTACATGCAGGTGCTATCTGTTATTTGATCTGCTTCCTCTTTCGCAATCAAATTTACCTGCGTAGCCTCGCAATTGTGGGCGATTTCTTTTATACTTTGTTCTACTTTGGCGCTGCTGGCAAACCCCTATGGGTAGCGATGGCTTATTCCTTGCTGAACGTCGCCGTCAATTTGTTCATGATTGCTTTGCTGCTTCGCGACCAACGTCAGGGAAAACTTTCTGATCGGGACCTGCAGCTTTTTCGCCGCTTTAATACTTTGACCCCTGGTGAGTTCCGGCGACTCATGAACCTGAGCGTGTGGAAAGAAGCAAAGGAGACCGTTTGCATCACAACGGAAGGACTGAAACCCACAGAATTGCACTTTGTACTGGAGGGAGACGCCATAGCAGAGAAGTTTGACCCTGCGACGATGCATGGCGATGGTGTTGTGAACCGTTTCTCTGGATTTGTGGGTGAAGTTGCCTACTTGAATGATCAACCTGCGCTCGCAACGACCAAGCTTCAGCCAGGGTCAAATTATGTAAGTTGGGACGCTGTTCGGTTGACGCAGTTATTGAACAAGGACGAGTCCCTTAAGAAGGGTCTGCTTCAACTGTTTAATTTGGACATGGCCGTGAAGATAAAGAGATTTTACGACAGACCGAAGTAGTCTTTCACGAGACTCATCTACTTGGGCACTCGAATGTCCGCCGCTAGACGGGTATGATCGGCTTTGCCCCAAGAGGCATCAAGCCTTAACCCCAAGTTAATTTCTCCCACTCAACCCCTTGATATCGCTCACATCCCCAACTGTCCCGCCCCGCGCGCGCCTCACCCCCCCACAAACAATCCCTCCGCCTTCACCGCCCTATAGCTCTCGTCCAGGCTTTTCCGCGCCCGCTCGATCAGGATATCAATCTCCCCTTCGGTGATCACCAAGGGCGGCGATATGATCATCCGGTCATAGACATGCCGCATGATCAGATTGTTGGCAAAGCACCGCTCGCGCGTGCGGAACCCTATCGTTCCCTGCTCGCCCGCAAACTTCGCCCGCGTCGCCTTGTCGGGGGTCAGGACCAGCGATCCCATCAGCCCGATGAGCGTGGTCTGGCCGACCATCGGATGATCGCCCAGCGCATGCCAGCGTTCGGCAAGGTAGGGGTGCGCCACGTCGCGGACGTGTTCCACGATGCCTTCTTCCTGGATGATCCGCAGGTTCTCCAACGCCACCGCCGCCGCCACCGGATGCCCGGAATAGGTGTAGCCATGGTTGAAATCGCCCTGCCCTTCAAAGGTCGCCGCGATCTCGTCGCAGACGATGGACCCGCCGATCGGCATGTAGCCCGAGGACAACCCCTTGGCGATGGTCATGATATGGGGACGGATGCCAAAGGTCTGCGACCCGAACCAGTTGCCGGTGCGCCCGAACCCGGTGATGACCTCATCGGCGATCAGCAAGATGCCGTACTTGTCCACGATGCGCTGCACCTCGGGCCAGTAGGTGGCGGGCGCCACGATCACGCCCCCTGCCCCCTGGATCGGCTCGGCGATGAAGGCGGCAACATTCTCGACGCCCAGCTCGAGGATCTTTGCCTCCAGCTCCTGCGCGCGCATCAGGCCGAACGCCTCGGGCGTCATGTCGCCACCCTCGGCCCACCAATGCGGCTGACCGATATGCACGATGCCGTCGATCATCCCGCCATGCGCGTGGATATAGGTCATGCCGCCCAACGACCCGCCGCCCATGGTCGATCCGTGATAGCCGTTCTTGCGGCTGATGATGATGCGCTTGGAAGGTTGCCCCTTGATGTCCCAATAGCGCCGCACAAGGCGGATGTTGGTGTCGTTCGCCTCGGACCCCGATCCCGCAAAAAAGACGTGGTTGAGATCGCCAGGCGCCAGTTCCGCGATCTTTGCAGCAAGGGCGATGGCGGGCACATGGGTCGTCATGAAAAACGTGTTGTAGTAGGAAAGCTCCCGGATCTGGCGCGCCGCGACATCTGCCAGCTCATCGCGCCCATAGCCGATATTGACGCACCACAGCCCCGCCATCCCGTCAATGATCTTGTTGCCCTCGCTGTCTTGCAGCCAGACGCCCTTGGCAGACGTGATCACCCGTGCGCCGCGCGTGGCAAGCGCGCCATTGTCGGTAAACGGATGCATGTGATGGGCCGCGTCCAGCGCCTGAAGCTCGGCTGTTGGCAGGTGGTTGGTGATCACGTTCATGGCGGACCTCTTGCGATTGCAGCGGAGCGAAGAGCCCCGGCTCGGCGCTAGAATATGATCAAATGCGCGAGGCTTCAAGAAATTTGATCAAATTCCGCCTGCGCTTTTCCAACGGTGAAAGAATATCTGTGGGAATCGCGGCGCGACAGCCCCGTGATTGGGCAGAATCTCACCCGCTTGGGATCAGATTTCGTTGTCGGAAATCGCCAGCCTCACCTGATCCACGCCGTCCGCAATGTCGCGCGCGATAGCCGCAGACAGGGCCCGCGCGTCCCCCGCCCGCATCGCGGCCAGCGCCTCTGAATGCCGGTCAGGCAACGCGCTGGAACCATAGCGCGCACAAACCACCCGCAAGGACGGGCCAAAGCGCAGCCACAGGGACCGTGCCATATCCACCAGAACCGCCGCCTCGGATGCCTCATAAAGTGCGAAATGAAAGGCGTGGTTGGCTTCCAGATAGGCGGGGATATTGCCCGAACGGATGGCGCGGTCAACAGCGTTATCAATGGCTTGCAAACGGTCAATAAGCTGGGATGTCATCTGGCTTGCGGCGAGTTCGGCCAGTTTCGGCTCGATCGTCAGGCGCGCAAACGCAATCTGCTCCAAAAGCGCAGCCGTCAGTTGCGGCACCGCAACGCGCCGGTTGCCCTGCGGCAAGAGCGCGCCTTCGGCCGTCAAGCGGCGTATCGCCTCGCGCACGGGGGTCATTCCCGCACCCAGATCGGCGATCAATCCTTGGATGGTCACGGGCGCACCAGGCGCGAGATGGCCATAAAGGATCATGTCGCGAAGCCGCGCATAGGTCACCTCGTGGTTGGGTATCTTTCGGCTCTCGGCGTCCATCGGTCGTCCCCCTCGGGGGACAGTTACCCCCGGACGCTGCAGGCAATCAAGATCTGATCAAATCGCATCGGCATAATCAAACCGCGTGACATCCGCCGTCCAGCCCTGCCCGGTCATATCATACGCCACGACACCGACAAAAGCGCCGGTAAATGATGCGTGCTCTCCCCTGCCCCCTTCGTCCGAGATGATCGACGCATCCAGCATGGGGCCGATGGCCATGCCGTCTACGGCGAACTGCTGGCGCGGGCCATCGACGGCCACATCAATCCGGACGGGGCCATCGGGCACCGGCACCTGGCCATGAAAGGTCAGCCCCTCTCCCGGCCAGTCGCCGAGGCACGAGACAAGCGTGACGACGCGCGCGCCTGCCTCACGCGTGATCAATGCGGCGTGGAACTTGTGGCGGTTGTAATAGGTGATCAGCCCTGCTGCCTGCTGCCAGGATGGTGGATCTGCCTCAAAGACAGCCCCTGCGCGATAGGCGGGCTCTTGCTGCCGTCGCGCAACAAGGCATTGCTCAAACCACGACCCAAGGCTTTCGCGCCCCGTCAGGCGCAAGGCATCGCCGATCAGGGTGAACAAGCGCTCGGGGTAAGGGGTACGCAGCCATTGAAACTCGGGCGGCAGGTCGGACCCTTGAAAGTCGCGCGAGACCGGCATTGGGGGACGGCGCGGCGTGGGCAGATCAATCGTGGCCGGCGCAAGCGTGCCGCCATCTTTGAGCCAGAGCCAGTCATCGCGCCAGACGACCTCGGCAAGCCCGGTCTCGCGGCCTGTCGCGCAAAAGCATCCACGCGGACCTATCTGTGGTCGCCCGCAGAGATAGCTGTGCCAATATCGCCCATCATGGCCTTCGACATATTGGCCATGACCCATCCGCTGGATCGGGTTGTCCGGGTCGAAGCGTGCGGTGATGACGTGCTTTTGGGGATGGGTCTCATAGGGGCCAGTGATATCGCGTGATCGCGCCAAGGTTACGGCATGGTCGTAGCCTGTGCCGCCTTCGGCGGTGGTCAGATAGTACCAGCCGTTGCGGGCAAAGACATGCGGCGCCTCGGTCAGGCCCAGATCGGTGCCGGTGTAAATCGTCTTTACAGGCCCCATCAGCCCGCGCGTCGGGTGCCATTCCTGCAGCTCGATCCCGTCAAAAGCGTCATGCGCGGGATTGAGCCCTGTGCCCTTGCCCCGATGGTTCCAGCGCATGTTGGTGAACCATTTGCGGCCGTCCGCGTCATGAAACAGCGAGGGGTCGAAACCCGAAGAATTTACATAGATCGGGTCGGACCAGTCGCCCTCTACCGTCGCGCAGGTGACGACGCAGTTATGGGCATCCTTGAAGGCGCCATCCAGACGTTTGACATCCGTGTAGACCAGCCAGAACTTGCCATCGGCATGGCTGAGGCAGGGTGCCCAGATGCCGCAGCTGTCAGGGTTGCCGCGCATGTCAAGCTGGATGGCACGCCGCAAGGGCCGCGCGACCAAGGTCCAGTTGACCAGATCCCGGCTGTGATGGATCTGCACACCCGGATACCACTCAAAGGTGGAGGTCGCGATGTAGTAATCCTGCCCGACCCGGCAAAAGCTTGGATCGGCGTTGAAACCACGCAAGACAGGATTTTCCAGCATGGGATGCTCCTCTGATAAAGGGCGGGCAGGCCAGTCCCCCAACTGGCCCGCCCACGCGACCGATCCGGTCGGGAGGTTTCGGATCAGGCCATCAGCGCCGCGGCCTCGATCGGCCCAAGGGCGGCAGGGCGCGTGCACGTTGTCGTCATCGTGACGAACTGCCCCGTCTCGCCGGATTTGAGGCAGGCCGTCATCACCTCGACCCCGTGCAGCGCACGGTCCAGCGAACAGCGCGCATCACGACCGACCTGCAGGGCCGCCACCATGTCGGCAAGGCCTGCGGTGCGATAGTTGGCATGCGGCCCTGCATTGGGGTGGTCAGAGTTGAAGATACCCAACGGATGCTGCCAGGGCGTCACCACCGCAAACTTGCCGTCGCGGCCCGCCACCTCGATCGTGCCGGAGAACATGTTGGGATCGGGGACAATGATCGCGCCTTCGGTGCCGTAAAGCTCCATGTTGGCGCGCTTGTGGGCGTAGACGTCCCAGCTGGTCGACAGGGTCACCGTAGCACCCGAGGCAAACTCCAGCAGGGCATGGATGTTGGTCGGGGTCTTGACAGGGACGGTTTCGCCATTGCGCGGACCATTGGTGATGGTGCGGGACGATTGCGCCGACGAGGTCAGCGCACCCACACGTTTCACCGGGCCGATAAGGTTGATCAGGTTCGCCACGTAATACGGCCCAAGGTCCAGCATCGGCCCAGCACCCGGCAGGAAAAAGAAATCCGGGTTCGGGTGCCAGTGCTCCATGCCATGGTTCAGGACGGCGGCAGAGCCTGCAGTGATCGTGCCGATGCGGCCCTCGTCGATGAGGGCCCGGGCCTGCTGATGTGCGCCGCCAAGGATGGTATCGGGGGCACAGCCGACCGACAGTCCCTTGGATTTGGCCAACGCCCGGAGCGTTTCGCCTTCGTCCAGGGTCAGAACCAGGGGCTTTTCGGAATAGGCGTGCTTGCCTGCCTCGAGGATCCGCCTGGTCACGCCGAAATGCGCATCCGGGATGGTCAGGTTGATGATGACGTCGATGTCGGGGTTGGCCAAAAGGTCATCGACCGACTGCGCCTTGACGTTGAACTCCGCCGCCCGCGCCTTGGCCACGTCCATGTTCATGTCCGCGACGGCGCGGACTTGCAGCCCCTTGAACGATGGTGCCAGCCGAAGATAAGCCGCCGAGATGTTGCCGCATCCGATGATGCCGATACCGAGATTGCTCATGGTCATCCTCAATAGGTTTGTGCCGAGGCCAGCGAGCGCGTCGCAAAGCGGTGATGGTCGGCGGGGTTATCATGTTCCATGATCAGGTGCTGGCAGCCAACGCCGCGGAGCGCCTTGACGAGGCCAGCCCAATCGACAGTGCCGTGGCCGACATCGGCCCAGCCGTCCTCATCGGCGTTTTGACCCGCAGGGGCGATGTCCTTGACATGTGCTGCGGTAATGCGGTCAGCGTATTTCGCGATCCAGGCCTTGGGATCAGCGCCGCCACGGATGACCCAGGCGACGTCCATTTCCCACTCAAGGCTCGGCCCGCCTTCAAGCATCGCCGCTTGCGGGATCGTACCATCTGGCAGGGCCACGAATTCGAAATCGTGGTTGTGCCAGCCAAAGCCAAAGCCCGCATCGCGGTAGGGCGCGCCGATCTTGTCCAGACGGGCGCCAAAAGCCCGCCAGCCCGCCGCATCCTTTGGCCGCTCATCGGGCATGATATGGGGGCAATAGATCCGCTCCATCCCCAAGGTGGTGGCGAAGGTCAGGGCGTGGGCAACCTCATGTTCCAGCATGTTCAGGCCAAAGTGGCCCGTCGGCATCCGCAGGTGGTTGGCCTTGAGCTGCGCAGCCAGGGTCGCCGCATGATCATACAGGCCGCCATAGCCTTCGACGGTGCTGTAACCTGCCTTTGCAAGCATCGCCAACGTGTCGCCAAGGGGCGGGAAGTTGCGCGAGGAATAAAGTTGATAGCCGAACATCGGGGGCTCCTATTTTCAGGTCTGGGGGCGCGCACACGTCGCGGAATGAAGGTCACGCAGCGTGAACTGCGGCGAGACTCCCGGCGCATCTGGTACAAAGGTCACCCGCGCGGGATGGCTTGGGAACAAAGAAAAGGCATTTGTCGAGAACCGACCCGGCACGTCGGCCTCAACGGCGACAAACAGAGCCAAGGCGCTTGCTTTGATGGTGATCTGCCAGCCGGCATCGTCGTGCGCGATCGTATGATTCAGGCTGGCAGGTAAAAGATCATAGGACTTGTGCGGGCGCGGCGCAAACACATCGTCCGAAATGTGCTGGCCTTTGCCGTCGAGCCAGACATAGGCCAGCATCTCGTTTAGACCCAAGGCATCGGCAGCGATCCGCATGACGGCGACTGCGGCGTCCGGACCCACCACCACCGTCTGGCGCTGCAGGTGACGGGTCGAACCATCCATGGAAACGGCGCTCGCTTCGACTGTCAGAGCAATCGGCTGAAGGGTATCGTTGACCGCGCGAATCTCGTACCCGCCCGGCACCGGAACTGCCGTGACCAGCACCGGCTGGAAGAACTGTTTTGCCATATGGTGCAACAGCTTCCAGTTGCCGCCATGGTCGAGGCTGGACCAGCTGCAGACCGGCCAAGTATCGTTGAGCTGCCAATAAAGCGTGCCCATGCAATGGGGTTTGAGGCTGCGCCAATGCGTGACGGCGGTCTTGATCGCCAAGCCCTGCTGGACTTGGCTGAGATAAACGAAATTCTCAAAATCCACCGGAAAGCGGAAATAGCGGAACATCGTCTCGGCGATCCGCGCATTGCCGCCCGCATTCTTCTGGTGGCTCTCCATCACCGGGGCGGCGATGTTGAAATCGGCCGGATCGGCAAATTTTCGGATGGACGCCATCGACGGGTAGGATTGAAAGCCGAATTCGGAGCAGAACCGGGGGGAGACATCGCGGTAATGGTCAAAGTCCCGGCCTTCATGCCAGACCGACCAGAAATGCATGTCACCCTTGCTGTCATCATGCCAAGCATCACCAAAGTCCATCGGCCCCGGAGAGGGCGACGAAGGCCACCAGACAGCCGCCGGCACAGCTGCCTTTAACGCCTGTTCAATGGTCCGGTTCAGCCGGTCATAGCCCACAAGGTAAAGATCGCGGTTGGCGCGGGTTTCCGGGAACCAGGTAAGGGCGCCGATCAGTTCGTTGTCACCGCACCACAAGATCAAGCTGGCATGGTGGTTCAGGCGCTGCGCCTGTTGGCGGACCTCAATCGCCACATCTGCCAGAAATGCTTCATCCGACGGATAGATGTGACAAGAGAACATGAAATCTTGCCAGACCATCAGCCCCAATTCGTCGCAGAGGTCATAGAACCATGTCGGCTCATACCGTCCGCCGCCCCAGATGCGGATCATGTTCATGTTTGCATCGACCGCCGATTGCAAGAGACCACGCATGGCTTTGATCGTGATCCGGCCGGACAGGGCATCAGCCGGGATCCAGTTCGCGCCCCTGGCAAAGATATCGCGGTCATTGATGCGAAACTTGAAGCCGCGGCCGATCGCGTCCTTTTCGGCGATCAGCTTGGCGTCGCGCAGGCCGATCCGGCGATGCTGGACCTGTTCGCCAAGGGTCACGGCGAGATCATGCAGAACCTGCGCGCCCTGCCCGGCGGGCCACCACAGTTGCGGCTGATCGATCACCACCTCGGCGACAGCCGCGCCGTGTTTCACCTTTGCCTCGCCGGTTTGTCCGCAAAGGGAAATTGTTACCGCCTGACCTTCTGCCTCGCCTTCGATATTTGCCGTCACGGCCACCGTAGCACTTCCTGGCCGATGAACCTGGGACACGACTACCGACGCGATCCGCGCCGTCGTCCGAGGCTCCAGGTACAGGTCGCCGTAAAGCCCGAAACTTGCCAGCGCGATGTTCCAGTCCCAGCCAAAGTCGCAAGACGGCTTGCGAAGCATATTTCCGTTATGGATCGGAGTGTTATTGGCGCTGAAGGGCACAAAGTAGGGCTGGCGCGCCTGCCGCGCATCGGCCTCTTTCGCGGGCGAGCGGAAGGTGATCGCAATGTCATTGGCGCCAAGTCGCAACACCCCGGACAGATCTGCACGATAGCTGCGGAACATGCTGTCGGAAGCGTGGACCTGAACCCCGTTGACCGCGATCGCGGCCACCGTATCCAGCATTGAAATCACCAGAACGAGATCGGTCCGGTCTACCGCAAAGCTGCGCTGCGCCACCCAGTTGCGCTGGCAGATCCAGCGCAAGTCATATTCGTTCCGCCCGAAATAGGGATCGACGATCACGCCTGCGGCATGCAGGGCCGAGATGCCATCACCCGGCAGTGTGAGGTCAGCATTGTACTGGCCGCTTTCATCCGAAAGGGCCCATAGACCAGCAAGATCCAGCATGGCTCAGACCCGTTGTTCAGTTCCGGTGTCGAAGATCGACGCCTTTGAAACATCCACCTTCAGATGCACGTTCGTGCCTCTTGCCATGCGCCGTTCGACCGGAACACGGACCGACATTTTGGTGCCGCCCTCGGCCTCGAGCCAGACCAGACTGTCGGCGCCCATAGGCTCGTCAATCTCGACCGAGGCTGCAATCGTGTGGCCCGGTTCGGCATTGGTCTGGATCAGCAGATGCTCGGGCCGCAGGCCTAGAATGGCTTTGCCGCGATCAAGGATTGCGCCGCCATCATAGCCCGCCAAATCCACTTTGGTCGCACCGAACTGAAAAGCACGCCCGCCATCAACAGTTGCGCCATGTAGGAAATTCATCGACGGGCTGCCGATGAATCCTGCGACGAAAAGATTGGCAGGACGGTTGTAGATCTCTTGCGGGGCGGCCAGTTGCTGGATGATGCCGCCTCGCATGACGGCGATCCGGTCCGCCAGGGTCAGGGCCTCGATCTGGTCATGGGTCACGTACACCATGGTGTTTTTCAGCCGTTCATGCAGCCGCTTGATCTCGACCCGGAGTTCGCTGCGAAGCTTGGCATCCAGGTTCGACAACGGCTCGTCAAACAAGAACACGTCCACATCGCGCACCAAGGCCCGACCGATCGCCACGCGTTGGCGCTGGCCACCGGACAGCGCGCCGGGCTTGCGGTCCAATAGCGGCCCTATCTGCAAGATTTCCGCCGCTCGCGCCACGCGCTTTTCAATTTCAGCGGCCGGCATCTTGGCGATTTTCAGGCCAAAAGTCAGGTTTCCGCGCACCGTCATCTGCGGGTAAAGCGCATAGGACTGAAACACCATGCCAATGCCACGCTCGCTTGGCTCGGCCCAGGTGACATTCTTGTTCTTGATCCAGACCTCGCCCTCGGAAATGTCCAAAAGCCCCGCAAGGCAGTTCAACAGCGTGGACTTACCGCAGCCCGACGGCCCGAGCAGCACGACAAACTCGCCCTCCGCGACACCCAGGTTTAGGTTCTTGAGAACTGACACCGCGCCGAAGTTCAGTGTCAGGTCCTTGATCGAGATCGAATTGGTCACGGGGTATCAGCCTTTCACCGCGCCGGCGGCGATGCCGCGGACAAAGTACTTGCCAGAGAGGAAATAGATGGTGAGCGGGACAAGGCCCGTCAAAATGGTCGCTGCCATCTCGACATTGTATTCCTTGACCCCTTGCAACGAGTTGACGATGTTGTTGAGTTGCACCGTCATCGGATAGTTTGTCGGTCCGGCATAGATCACACCGAAGAGAAAGTCGTTCCAGATGCCGGTCACCTGCAAGATCACGGCCACCGTAAAGATCGGCAGCGACATCGGCACAAGAATGCGAAAGAAGATGCGCCAGTAGCCCGCCCCATCGACGCGCGCGGCCTTGAACAGCTCTTCCGGCAAGGACGCGAAGTAGTTGCGAAACAGCAGCGTCAAGATCGGCAGGCCGAACACAGTGTGCACAAAGATCACCGCGTAAAGCGTTGAATATATGCCCATTTCCCGCGTGATGATCACCAGAGGATACAAAAAGACCTGATAGGGTATGAACGAGCCGACCAGCAGGATGGTAAAGCACCACTCGGCCAGCTTGAACGGCCAGTTCGCTAGCGAATAGCCCGAGATCGACGCCACCGCGATCGACACGATCACCGACGGTATGGTGATAAAGACCGAATTCCAAAAGCCCGGCGCAAGGCCCGTGCAGTTCAATCCGGTGCAGGCTTGCGACCAGGCCTTAACCCAGGCATCAAACGACGGCTGCATGGTCGGGATGAAGATGTTGCCCTCACGGATCTGATCGAGATCCTTGAGCGAGGTGATGATCATCACATAAAGCGGGATCAGGTAGTAGATCGAGGTGACGATCAGCAAAGTGTAGATCAGCACGCGGCCCGGCGCAAAAAACGGCTTGGGCTTTGCCCCTGACGGGTTGATCGCAGTTGCGGACGACATGGCCATGATTGCTTATACCCTGCTTTTCTTGCCGAATTCGACGACGATCCAGGGGATCAGGATAACCGCGGTGGCCAAGAGCAACACCGATGAGGCCGCAGTGCCTTGCGCCAGGGCACCCACGAACAGCTTTTCGTAGATGTACATGGAGGGCACCTGCGACGAGTTGCCGGGGCCCCCTTGGGTCAGCGCCAGCACCAGATCATAGACCCGTACCGATCCCGAGGCGACGATGACAAAGATCGTGATCATCACCGGGCGCATCATCGGCACCACGATCTGCAGATAGGTCCGCCATTTCGGGATCCCGTCCACGCGTGCCGCGCGCCAGATCTCGTCATCGATGCTGCGCAGCCCCGCGAGCATCAGCGCCATCACGAGGCCCGTGCCCTGCCACAACCCGGCGATGACCACCGTGTAGATCGACATGTCGCGATTGGTGAGCCAGTCAAAGGAAAAGGTGACCCAGCCCATGTCCCGGACGGTCTTTTCCAGCCCGAAGGCCGGGTTCAGGATCCAGGCCCAAACCTTGCCGGTCACGATGAAGGACAGCGCAAAGGGATAGAGATAGATCGTGCGAAAAACCCCCTCGGCGCGGATCTTCTGATCCATCAGCACCGCCAGCAGGAACCCGATGATGAAGGCAAAACCCGAATAGAAGATGCCGTAGATCGCCAGATTGGTGATCGAGGTGATCCAGCGCGGCGTGTTCCACAGCCGCTCGTATTGCGCAAAGCCGACAAAGGCGTCGTAGAATTCGCGCGGGGTGAAGATCGGCAACGTCTTGATGTTGGTGAAGGACGACGCCACGGTCCACATCGTGCTGCCGATGAAGACAACAAGAACGATGAAGATCATCGGCGATGCGGCCAGCTTTGACGTGAGGTTCCGGAACAGGCGATTTGGCCGCTTCATCTCAGACATCGCTCTCTTCCCCCTGCACCGGCCAAACGCGGCCCGGCATTTCTGCCGGGCCGGTCATCAGATTACGACTGATCCGAAGATCACTTCGGCGCTGCTTCGATGATCGCTGCGAACTGCTCTTGTGCCGCTTCCGGCGTGATCGTGAGGTCCGAGAAGAACTCTTTCATCACGTCGTTGATCTGGTTGAGCGAGTCGCGATCCAGCATCTGCGAGTTGTTGGGGAACACTTTCGTGCCCTTGTCGAGGATCTCGAGGCCCTTCTTCATGCAGTCGTTGGCTGCGGACAGATCGACGTCAGCGCGCATCGGCAACGAGCCCTTCTTGAGGTTGAAGGCGACCTGCACTTCTTTGGTCACCATCATCGACGCCATGGCCAATTGTGCCTTGGTCACCTCCGGGTCTTCGTTTTTCGGGAAGTAGAACACATCCCCGCCCGTGCCCAGAACCGGCTCAACGCCGAGGCCCGGCAGGCAGTCAAAGTCCTTACCTGCAACCAGTCCCGCCACGGCGAACTCGCCGCCAGCCCAGTCACCCATCACGTTTGCCGCAGCCTTGCCTTGGATCACCAGCGCCACGGCGTCGTTCCACTGCGGAACGACGGTCTTGGGGTCGATGATCTGACGCGCCTGGTCGATGGCCTGGAACACGGCAGCGAATTCCGGGCCACGGGCCATCTCCATGTTGCGGTCCTTGTAGACGGCGACATAGTTGTCGACGCCCGCGATGGCCACGATCAGATCTTCGGTCAAGAGGCCGATTGGCCAGCCTTCGGCCAGCGACAGCGGGATGATGCCCTTTTCCTTCAGCGCGGGGGCTGCGGCGATCATCTCGGCCCAGTTCTGCGGCGGTGCAATGCCTGCATCTTCATAGACCTTGCGGTTGGTCCACATCCATTGGCCCGAATGCAGGTTCACCGGAACGCAATAAACCTTGCCGTCCAGAGTGCAGCTGTCCATCTGCGATTTCGGGCGCAGAATGGTGGCCCAGTCTTCCGCCGTTGCAAGCTCGGTCAGATCCTGCATCAGGCCGGCAGCGATCAGATCGTCGGCATCCTTGCCGGGGTTCAACTGCGTCGCACCCATCGGGTTGCCGCCAAGAATCCGGCTGATGATGATCGGGCGGGCGACGTCGCCCGAACCCGCAATTGCGCCATCGACCCACTTGTTGCCGGTGGCATCAAACGCTTTGGCAAATTCCGCCACGGCAGCGGCTTCACCACCCGAAGTCCACCAATGGGTGACCTCAAGATCAGTTGCATAGGCTGTCATCGGCAAGGCCACCGATGCGCAAAGCACCGCTGCAAGTTTCATCATTTTCATCAAGTCCTCCCAGTTTCTAAATCGTTATAGGTCATTTCTATAACGTTACAGATTTTTCAATCAAGAGATCTTTTCGCTTGTCGTCAACCACCGGCAAGTCTTTCTATGGGGGTGGATTGCCCGTTCGGGCAAGACGCGCGATACAGGCGAAGCCAGAAATGCCGCAGTGCAACAACCATATTGAAAGGCTTGTAGATGCGCCCTTTTTCGGGCCCGATCACGCGTGCAAAACAGATGCCGTTTCTGCGCCGGCAGCATGGTCCATCTGGACCGAATCATCGGCTGCGACCGCGCACTCGGCGCCGCGCGAAACGCTGAACGTGGGGGGCAAAAGATGACACACGTGCCGGACCCCATTCTTGTTGCTCCAAATGATTCGGACCATGAGCGCCCGACACTCAAGACAATTGCGGCGGCGACGGGCCTTGCCGTGGCGACGGTCAGCCGCGCCTTGCACGATGCGCCCGATATCGGCGAAGAGACCAAGCGCCGGGTGCGTGAAACGGCCGCCAAGCTTGGCTATCGTCCGAACCGCGCGGGCGTGCGTCTGCGCACGGGCAAGACGAATGTCATCGCATTGGTCTTGTCGACCGAAGCTGATGTCATGAACCACACGGCCCAGATGATCTATTCCATCGCTGCTGCCGTGCGTGGGACCGCCTATCATCTGGTTGTGATGCCCTATTTCCGCGATCAAGACCCGATGACCCCGATCCGCTACATCGTGGAGACGGGCTCTGCCGATGGTGTGGTGCTGAACCAGATCATGCCAGACGATCCGCGCATCCGTTACATGTCGGAACGCGGCTTTCCCTTCATGGCACATGGTCGCTCCAGCATGGGGATCGACCATCCCTATTTCGATTTCGACAACGAGGTCTTCGCCCGCCTTGGTGTCCGTGCCCTTGTGGAACGCAACCGCCGCCGCCTTTTCCTGATCGCTCCCCCGCGCGAGCATAGTTATTCAGGTCATATGATCACCGGCTTTCGCGATGAGGCCGCGATGCGCAATGCGACGTTTGAGATTGCCCAAGAGGTCAACAGCGATTCCCCCTCGGAGCAGATCGAGGATGCCGTCTTTCGACGTCTTCGCGCCCCGATCCGCCCGGACGGTCTGCTTTTGGGTTCCACCACGGCCGCGATGGCTGCGGTCAACGGGGCCGAGCGTGCAGGCCTTCGGATCGGCGCTGATTTCGATCTGGTGGCGAAAGAGGCGATCTCGTTCCTGCGCCGCTTCCGCAAGGAAATTCTTGTGGTGCACGAGGATGTTGGACGCGCGGGGGATTTTCTTGCTCGCGCGCTGATTGCCGCGATCGAGCGGCGCACGCCCGAAACAAGCCAGTTTCTGGACCAACCCGATCATGTGGAAGCGGGCGATGCCCCGCGACGGAGGTAAGTGATGAAAACCATCAAAGGCCCGGCGCTGTTTCTCGCCCAGTTTGCGGGCGACGCAGCACCATTCAACTCTTGGAAGTCCATCACCGAATGGGCCGCAGATTGCGGCTACATCGGCGTACAGGTCCCCTCTTGGGACGCGCGTTTGTTCGATTTGGACAAGGCAGCAGCGTCCAAGGCCTATTGTGATGATCTAAAAGGTGTCGCACGTGAAAGTGGGATCGCGATCACCGAACTGTCGACGCACCTGCAAGGCCAGCTTGTCGCGGTGCATCCTGCCTATGACACCGCCTTTGATGGCTTTGCGGCCCCAAGCGTTCGCGGCAATCCAAAAGCGCGCGCTGCATGGGCCGTGGATCAGTTGAAAAAGGCGCTGTCCGCGTCAAAGAACCTTGGACTGACGGCGCATGCCACATTCTCGGGCGCCCTCGCTTGGCCCTATGTCTACCCGTGGCCACAACGCCCCGCGGGCCTCGTTGAAGAAGCCTTTGACGAGCTTGCCCGTCGCTGGACCCCGATCCTGAACCATGCCGAGGACTGCGGCATCGACGTCTGTTACGAGATCCACCCCGGTGAAGACCTGCATGATGGCGTGACGTTCGAGATGTTTCTGGACCGCGTCAAAGGGCACAAGCGCGCCAACATGCTGTACGACCCCTCGCACTATGTGCTGCAGCACCTGGACTACCTTGATCACATCGACATTTACCACGACCGCATCCGCATGTTCCACGTCAAGGACGCGGAACTGAACCCGACCGGGCGGCAGGGCGTCTATGGCGGCTTTCAATCATGGGTCAACCGCGCCGGCCGCTTTCGCAGTCTCGGCGACGGGCAGGTCGATTTCGGCAGCATCTTTTCCAAGCTGACCCAATACGGCTATGACGGCTGGGCAGTGGTCGAATGGGAATGCTGTCTCAAACATCCCGAAGACGGTGCACGTGAAGGGGCTGCATTTGTCGATGCCCATATGATCCGCGTGACCGAAAAGGCCTTTGACGACTTTGCTGGTGCGGGCACTGACCGCGCCGCCAACCGCAAAATGCTTGGACTGGAGTAGCCTGATGCCGATTGATGCCGCCCACACCGCCCGATCCCTGCGCATCCGCCTTGGCATGGTGGGGGGCGGGCGCGATGCCTTTATCGGTGCCGTCCACCGTATCGCCGCCCGGATAGACGATCAATATGAACTGGTTGCAGGGTGTTTCTCGTCGAACCCGGAAAAATCCAAGGCGTCTGGTGCCGATCTCGGGCTTGACCCGGCGCGGTGCTACGAAAGCTTTGCCGAGATGGCCAGTCGCGAAGCGCGCAAAAAGGACGGCATCGAGGCCGTCGCGATTGTCACCCCGAACCACATGCATGCGCCGGTGGCGATGCAATTTCTGCGCCGCGGGATCCATGTGATCTGCGACAAACCCCTGACTGCCACCCTGCCAGAGGCCAAAAAGCTGGCCAAAGCGGCCGAGGCCTCGGGTGTGATCTTTGCCCTCACGCACAACTATACCGGTTACCCGATGATCCGGCAGGCCAAGGCAATGGTTGCGGCGGGGGATCTGGGTGATCTGCGGGTGGTGCAGGTCGAATACGCGCAAGACTGGTTGTCCGAGCCGTTGGAAGCGTCGGGCCAGAAACAGGCAGACTGGCGCACCGACCCTGCACGATCTGGTGCGGGGGGCTCTACCGGCGATATCGGGACCCACGCGTTCAACCTCGCGAACTTCGTCACGGGCCTTACGCTCGACAGCCTGGCTGCGGACCTGCACCGCTTTGTGCCTGGTCGTCGCGTCGACGACAACGGCCATGTCATGATGCGTTATCAAGGTGGCGCGCGCGGCATGCTCTGGTGCAGCCAGGTTGCGCCCGGCAACGAGAACTGCCTGCGGCTGCGGGTTTACGGCACCAAGGGCGGTCTTGAATGGGCACAAGAGGATCCGAACTATCTGTGGTTCACCCCGCTTGGCCAACCCAAGCGGTTGATCACCCGAGGCGGCGCAGGCTCCGGCCCCGAGGCCGCCCGTATGAGCCGCGTACCGCCGGGACATCCCGAAGGCTACCTTGAGGGCTTTGCCAACATCTACGCCGAGGCTGCCCGCGCCATCACCGCGCGCAAAGCGGATGCCGCCGTTCCGGACGGGGTGACGTTTCCGGGCTTGAAAGAGGGACTGGAAGGTGTGGCCTTTGTTGACGCTTGCGTGCGGTCATCCGCCCGCAACGGGGCGTGGGTCGCGCTGAACCTCTAGCCGATCACGACCCCTCTGGCGCAAACGCGGTCTTTCACGTTCAAGCCAGAGGGCAGACAGGATGACCGGGGCGTTGCACACCTCGCCCGTCGCCACCAGCGTCATCAGCGTATCAAAGCTGATGACGTGGCCCTTGATGTCCTCCGCCTCTTCGGCAAGGCCATGAACGCCCGCGATGCCGTCGGGCAAGTCGGCCGCGGCGACATAGGAATAGAGAAACTCCGTCTTTCCTGCGGGGGATGGGTAATAGTTCGCGACAGGCCAGAATTCACCCAAGTCGAGCCCCGCTTCTTCGACGGCTTCGCGCCGCGCGGCCTCTTCGGGCGTCTCTCCCGGATCTATGCGTCCTGCAATTGCCTCCAGTTGCCACGGCGAGGGATCACCGCGCCCCATCGGTCCGGCGCGAAACTGCTCGATCAGCAGCACCCGGTCGCGCACCGGATCATAGGGCAACACCGTCACCGCATCACCCGTGACAAATACCGCGCGGGTCACCTGCGGGCCAAGGCGACCGTCAAAGCGGCGGACGGTAAGGTCATATTCCTCGATCGCAAAGAACCGCGCATAGGGTTGCCGGAACGCTGCAATCGTCACACCGGTGTCATCGGCGGCAAGGCGCAGGGTCGTTGGCGCAGGCGCCTGCGCACGTAGCCGAGACGCCGCGCGCACGCGTAGCGATCCAAGGCGCGCGGCAAGCATTTCGGGCGCGATCATGCCGATCAGCCGCATCACATCGGCGGCAAGGGCGCGTTCCAGACGGGCATGTCTTTCGATCCAGACATCGGCGTCCCAGAGCGTCGCCGCCGCATGGCCGACCGCCAGATAGGTGGTGAGCGGAACATCGTGCCCCGCAACAAAGATGCGATGGGCCTGCCACCCCAGCGTCTTGGAACAATGCTGCAGGCGTGCGGTTTGCGCAGCAGTCAGTTCGCCTGCAAGGCCAGACACCGTCCCGCCCCGCTTGCACGCCAGAGCCGCGCCAGACCCATGTACATCCGCGACCAGCACATGGCCCTCCAACTTCGCGGCACCACGTGACGCGAATTCTGATCCCAGCACAACATCTCGAAATTCGGCATCAGCAAGAGGGCCGCAGAAAAAGACACCGGCGTGGTTCACCGCCAGTGCCGGCCGCCGAATTCCGCAATCCAGCCGCCAAGGATCGACCCACCAAACAGTGTCACCAGTGTCCCGGTGGTCAGCATCAACTTGCCATACTTCAGCATGAGATCAAAGACGCCCAAGACGGCTTCCATTGGGCCGTCATAACGCATCTTGATCGACAACAGCACCATCTCGTAGATTGAAAAGCCCAGCAGTGCGAAAAATGCCATGACGATGCCGCTACGAATGCCACCGCCCATTGCGGCGTAGTATCCCTTGCCCGCACTTCGCCCCGCGATCCGCCATCCGCTGATCAAGCCTATGGCTGCAACGATCTCGCGCAACGCACCGACCCTCACGCCGTCGGGCAACGCAGCAGAATACACATGGGCCGTCAACCAACCCAAGATGGCAAATGCTACCCCTCCGAAAAGTTTTGCGGCCGTTGGCATTGTCCTCTCCTATCGTGGTCGGGTCACAGTGATCTGTGTCACGTCGCAGTTTCCGCTGCGAAACGCGCCCGCGCAAGAGGTCAGATAGAAATCCCACATCCGCTTGAACCGGTCATCAAAGCCCAGTCGCGCGACATCGGACCAACGATCGTTGAACATCTCGTGCCATCGCCGCAGCGTGAGACTGTAGCTTTCGGCAAATTCCAGCGATCCACGCAAGACCAGCCCGGCACGCTCGATCTCGGTTTTCAGGACCGATGGCGCTGGCAACATGCCGCCTGGAAAGATGTATTTCTGAATAAAATCAACGCCCCTCTTATAGATTGGCCAGCGCGAATCCGGGACCATGATGATTTGAAGCGTCGCGTGGCCGCCGGGTTTCAGACGCTCGCGCAGCTGATCGAAATAGATTGGCCAGTAGCGTTGTCCGACAGCTTCGAACATTTCGATCGACGCGACGCCGTCATAAAGTCCCTTCTCGTCGCGGTAATCTTGCAACTTTATGGACACACGATCCGAAAGGCCTGCCTTGGCGATCCGGTCCACGGCATAGTCATGTTGCGCCTGGCTGATGGTCAGTGCCGTGACCCGCAAGCCCCGTTCGGAGGCGGCATATTCGGCAAATCCCCCCCAGCCACAGCCGATTTCGAGGACATGATCGCCGGGCTGCGCGCCCATCTCATCAATCATTGAGGCATATTTCTCGATCTGCGCCTGTTCCAGACTTTCCTGCCCCGTCCGGAACAACCCCGATGAATACGTCATCGTGTCATCGAGCCAAAGCTGGTAGAAATCGTTGCCCAGATCATAATGTGCCGCGATGTTTCGGCGGGCTTGGCGGCGCGAATTGCCCATCACCCAGAATCGCAGACGTTCAAATGCCTTGACCAGCGCCATACCCGGAAAGCCGTCATTCACGACGTTGTTTTCCGGCATCTGGATCAGGTCGAGAAAGTCTTGCAGGTTCGGGGTCGTCCACCATTCGTCAAGATAGGCCTCGCAAAAACCCAGATCTCCATCGCGGATCATCCGTGCAAACAGGTCGGCATTGTGCACGGTGATTTCGGCGACGGGGCCCGCAACCTTGCTGTCGATCCGAAAGCGCCGGCCATCAGGCAAGCAAAAATCCAGACGTCCCCTTCCAAGCCGCTGCGCGACCTCAAAGACGGGTCCAAAATAGCGTGGCAGGCCGGTTTGGCCTTTGGTGGACGTCAGGATCGTCATTTCCCCTCCCCAGGGTCTTTTTCTTGCAAGGAACCCAAGCAGATACGCATCCCGGGCTCAAGAGTTTCGTGCAGCATAGGCCGCCAAAGCACGCGTCCGACCCAAAGCTAGGTCGATCACCGGCGCAGGATAGGGCGCATTCGCATCAAGCTGCCATCGTTTGGGCACGGCATCGTAAAATGACGCCGCGTCACGCAGCGGGCTGGATGACCGTTCCGCGATGAACCGGCGGCGATAACGACCCTCGGGGTCAAACTTTTCGGCTTGGGTGGCCGGGTTGAAAATGCGGAAATAGGGTGCGGCATCCGGACCGGATCCGGCCGCCCATTGCCAACCCATGGCGTTAGAGGCTGGATCCCAGTCGGTCAGGCAATCGGCAAACCAGTCAAGTCCCACGCGCCAATCCGTCAACAAGTGCTTGGTCAGGTAGCTTGCGACGATCATGCGGGCACGATTGTGCATCGTGCCGGTCACATACATCTCGCGCATAGCGGCATCGACAAAGGGCTCTCCGGTCATGCCGCGCCGCCAACGTTCCGCGTCGGGGTTGTCGGCGCGCCACGGGAAGGCGTCCCAATCCTCGCGCCAGGTCCGGGCGGCGATATGGGGCGTGTGATAGATCAGGTGGTACGCAAATTCGCGCCAGACCACCTCGCGCAAAAAAGTCTGTGCTCCTGCCCGCCCGAGATCCTGGGCGCGCATCCCGGCGTGCCACAGGCGCAAGGGGGCAATCTCGCCGTAGGTCAGGTTTTCGGACAGCCGCGAGGTGCCGGGCAGGTCGGGGCGGTCGCGGGCATCCCTGTAGGTCGCAACGGCGCCATCCATAAACGCGTCAAGCCTTGCAAAGGCCGCAACTTCGCCGACGGCTTGATGCGCGAGGACGATCGGGCCACCCCGGTTCATCCGGTGGCCGAGGTCCCAATCCTCGATCCGGTCCGATGCTGGCCACGTATCAGGCTGAGGCAGCCGCGCTGGTGCTGGACTTAGCGACCCCGGATCGCGCCCTGCGACCGCCCGCCAGAACGGGGTGTAAACCCGGTAGTAACCACCCTGCCCCGTCTCGACCGTCCAAGGTTCAAACAACACATGGCCGGGATGGCTGATCGCCGCGATGTCTTGCGCGGTCAGCGCCGTCTTGACAGCCTTGTCGCGCGCGATTGCGGCAGGATCGTAAAGGCGCGACCAATGCACCGCCGTGGCCCCGGTTTCCGCCACAAGGGCTTGCAAGACCTGCAAGGCGGGGCCGCGCCGCAAGATCAGCCTGCTGCCCAAATCGGCCAGTCGTTTGCCAAAATCGGCGACCGACAGACCCAGCCGCCACAAAGGGGCCGCCCCCTGCGCCTCGGTTTCGGGATCAAGAATAAAGACGGGAACCACGGGATGCCCCGTCGCCAGAGCAGCGGTCAGCATTTGCTGATCGGCAAGGCGCAAGTCCCTACGAAACCACAAGATGATCGGAGGGGTCATGCTCAAATCCGGAAATTCATAGCGTATATACGATTGGCTGCGTTGTCCGGATCACAGGCTTGCAGTCGCGGCATGTTTGGGGTTGAGATGCCGCCATGACAACACCGCGCCTCACCCCGCTTGCCGCCCGGTTGCCCGAAACGGTGCCCTTTGTCGGACCGGAGACTCAAGAGCGCGCGATGGGCAAGGCCTTTGCCGCACGGCTTGGCGCGAATGAAAGCGGGTTCGGCCCCTCGCCTGCCGCAATCGCCGCGATGACGACGGCCGCCGGCGAGACGTGGATGTATGGCGACCCCGAAGTCCATGATCTGAAAGCCGCCATTGCCGCCCATCACAACCTCAGCCCGGCGCATGTCGTGGTTGGCGAAGGGATCGACGGCTTGTTGGGCCTTATCGTGCGTTTGACGGTCACGGCGGGCGACATCGCGGTCACCTCTGCGGGGGCCTATCCGACCTTCAACTTTCACGTCGCGGGCTTTGGCGGCTCCTTGGTCAAAGTGCCCTATCGCGATGATCACGAGGATCCGGCGGCGTTTCTGGATGCCGCGCGCGCCCGGACGGCCAAGCTGATCTATCTGGCAAACCCGGACAATCCGATGGGGTCCTGGCATTCTGGCGCGACAGTTGCGGCGATGATTGCCGATCTTCCGACCGGGACTTTGCTGATCCTGGATGAGGCCTACGCTGACCTTGCCCCGCCCGACAGCATTCCGGTGATCGACCCCGACGATCCTCGGGTGATCAGGATGCGTACCTTTTCCAAGGCACATGGACTGGCGGGTCTGCGGGTCGGCTATGCGCTGGCGGCGCCGGGTCTGGTGCGCGCGTTCGACAAGGTGCGCAATCATTTCGGCCTGGGGCGGCTGGTGCAGGCGGCAGCGCTGGCGGCTTTGGGTGATCATGTACACCTCGCCCGGGTGCGGGCAGCGGTCGTGGCGGCGCGCGCGCGGGTCGGGATGATCGCAGTCGAGCATGGCGTGACGGCCCTGCCCTCGGCCACCAATTTTGTGACCCTTGATTGCGGTCGGGACGGGGATTTTGCGCGCCGCGTCCTGACTGGACTGGGACAAGGCGGTGTGTTCGTCCGAATGCCTGCGGTCGCACCATTGGACCGCTGCATTCGGGTCAGTCTGGGACCCGAAGGCGCTTTGGCGGATTTTGCCGCAGCGCTGGGGCCTGCGTTAAAGGCGGCCGCGCTCTAACGTCAGCGGTGGCTCGCCCAAAGCGGAACCGAGCGACGGCGCGACGCCAGCGGGCGCCTCTGCCGCGCCAAGTCGCGGCACGGGGTCCGGGACACGCGCCGGGGCCAAACGGTCCGTCGCGACAAACGCCGGCATCTCTTCGTCCAAGGCAAGATCGCGGCGAAAGATCAACAGGTTTTGAAAGCTGGTCTTGGTCCCCGTCAAACCCGAACGTTCGTCGCAAGGCAGCGTGTCCGCCCGGACGTATTCCCACCCCTCTGCCGCCATTGCGTTCATCAAGGACTGGACCGCATAGGCGAACCGGTCCTCGGTGGTCTTGGCACTGCGCGCCTTTTCCCCGCGACGCGGCGCGGGGACGACTTTGTATTCAAAGCTCTGGTACGGCATAGGCTATCCTTTTGGCGACGCAACGACTGGCAAGAATAAAGGCAACATCTGACGGGGCCAAGTCGCGTTTGCGGCATCGACGGTTATGTTGCTGATCGAAGGTTCGGTCAGGCTTTGGCCAGCGCCTCTGCCACAATCGCATTGACGACGGCAGGATTGGCTTTGCCGCCCGTCGCCTTCAGAACTTGCCCGGTGAACCAGCCCGCAAGTTTAGGGTTCACGCGGGCCTTTTCGACCTGACCGGGGTTGGCAGCGACAATCTCGGCAACGGCAGCCTCGATGGCGGCGGTATCGGTCACCTGCTTCATGCCGTGTTTCGCCGCAAGCTCTGCCGGATCGCCGCCTTCGGTCCACAGCAAGTCAAAGAGATCCTTGGCCATCTTGCCCGATATCTCGCCCGATGCGATCAGGTCCAGCACACCACCAAGCTGCTGGGGTGAAACGGGCGTCTGCGCAATGGTGCCACCTTCCTTGTTCAGGCGGCCAAAAAGCTCGTTGATGACCCAGTTCGCCGCCTGCTTGCCATCGCGACCCTGCGCCACGGATTCGAAAAAGGCAGCGGATTCCAGATCCGCAGTCAGCACATTGGCGTCATAATCGGTCAGTCCGAAATCGGCCATGAAGCGCGCCTTCTTGGCATCGGGCAGTTCCGGCATGCGTGCTGCAATATCATCGACCCAAGCCTGTTCGATCTCCAGCGGCAAGAGGTCGGGGCACGGGAAATAGCGGTAATCATGCGCCTCTTCCTTGCTGCGCATGGACCGGGTTTCGCCCTTGTCAGGATCGTAGAGGCGGGTTTCTTGCACGATCTTGCCACCTTCCTCCAGAATGGCAATCTGGCGACGCGCTTCGAAATCAATGGCTTGTGTCATGAACCTCATGGAGTTCATGTTCTTGATCTCACACCGCGTGCCCAGATGCGCGAAATCCTGCGTCGCCTGATACTTTTCGTACTGGCCCGGACGACAGACCGACACGTTCACATCCGCGCGCAAATTGCCGTTTTGCATATTGCCATCGCAGGTGCCCAGGTAACGCAAGATCTGGCGCAGTTTGGCCACATAGGCAGTGGCCTCTTCGGCGCTGCGAATATCGGGGCGACTGACGATTTCCATCAACGCCAAACCGGTGCGGTTGAAATCGACAAAGGACAGGTTAGGGTCCATGTCGTGGATCGACTTGCCGGCATCCTGTTCCAGATGGATGCGCTCGATCCGCACGCGCCGCGCCACGCCGGGGGCGAGTTCCACGAGGACTTCGCCCTCACCCACGATGGGATGGTAAAGCTGGCTGATCTGATAGCCTTGCGGCAGGTCGGGATAGAAATAGTTCTTGCGGTCAAACGCCGAGATCAGGTTGATTTGCGCCTTGAGCCCCAGTCCGGACCGCACCGCCTGTTCGACGCAAAACTCGTTGATGACGGGCAGCATCCCCGGCATCGCGGCATCCACAAACGCCACATTGGAATTCGGCTCTGCCCCAAAGGTGGTCGAGGCGCCAGAGAAAAGCTTGGCGTTCGAGGCGACCTGCGCATGGATCTCCATGCCGATGACCAATTCCCAATCGTGGTTGGCCCCCGCGATCACGCGCGGTTTTGGAAGCGTGTAGGCAAGGTCGAGCATGGCGGTTTTCCTTGGTCTTTCACCCTTCCTTACGAAGCAAGACGGCCTGCGGCAAGGGGGTGGAGTGGCGGATCCCTGCCGATCGCCTACCCAAAAGGTTGCAGTTAACGGATCAAACCCGCACGGCATGGGTGTCGCGCACACATCAGCGCGGCGAAACCTGACGAGAAATCGATGCGTTTACTGACCCTGATTGCCCCATTGTCATTGTCCCTGTTGATGGGATGCGTTGGAACTGGGGGAACCGGAGCGACAGGATCGCAAACAGCGGCACTGCCAGTGATGCGCTGGGATCACCGGCCCGAAGCAACGCAATGGACCGAGGCGACCTTGAACGCCGTGGCCCGCTATGATGCGGTACTTGCAGATGATGTGCCTGCGGATATCGGGTCGTGGTGTCCTGGCTATGCAAAGGCAAGTGTCGAGGAACGCAGGGCTTTCTGGGCATCCCTCTTGTCGGCGCTGGCTAAGCATGAAAGCACTTGGAACCCCAAAGCCTCGGGCGGCGGCGGGCGCTGGATCGGCCTGACACAGATCGCGCCGGGCACTGCGCGTGGTCATGGCTGCGCGGC
This sequence comes from Rhodobacterales bacterium, assembly GCA_031378845.1. GTDB lineage: Bacteria > Pseudomonadota > Alphaproteobacteria > Rhodobacterales > Rhodobacteraceae > JAJNPS01. The sequence continues at coordinate 61,908 of JANNES010000008.1, read as the reverse complement.
GACAAATGTCTCGGCGCTCAAGGACGGTGCAGCAAATCTTGAATGCGCGGTGCAGATCGCGGCGGACAAGGTGGCACAAGATGGTGTCGTCGCAGGCAATGGCCGCAAGGGTCTGGGCCGCGACTGGGCCCCCTTCCGCGCCGAATCAAAGATGGCCGACATGGCCGCCTGGACCCGCGCACAAAGCTATTGCCAAAAGTGATCGCGCCTGTGGCCGCAAGCGACGGTCTAGAGTTTGTAGATGTACTTCACCTCGTCCAAGGCATCGCCTTGGTGCGGTGACATGACACCACCGTTCGCGGTGGTGATGTCGCCCAGGACCATCATCAACGTCTCGAAGCCCGCCATATCCTTCATCTTGGCACACCGCCTGGCCAGACGAGTCAGCCCAGGCTGGGCGCCATTGCACTCCGTCACCAGCCAGCGGCCAAGGATCAAAGCCTCTTTGGCTTTGTCATGGTCCATGCCAAGCCGCGATTGCAGGCTGATGATCAGGCGGTCTTGCTGTTCGGTGCTGGGAAGGCCACCCAGTTCCAGAAACGCGATGCCAACACCGGCCACCGCAACATCGGCGTCCTCCAGGCTTTCGACGGGATGGATATTGCCCCGCCGGCGAAAGCCAAAGCGACGCGCGGCGGCTGCCACATCGGACGCCACCCCGGCCAGTTCGCGGGTGATCTCGGCGGCATTGCGCGCGCGCTGTGCCCAAAAGTACGCCCCTGCAATCAGCGCCAGCAGCCCGAGGATAAACGGCATTGCGGCCTCATGTTTTCTGCGAATCTTCTAGGATAGGCTTATGGCGATTGTTTGGTGGCGGATCGTCAAGACGCCGCAAGCATCCTTTGCACCATTTCACCCAGATCGCGGCTGAGACCCGGCGCTGCGAGAATCCGTCGCAGCGCGTCGGTCATCATGCCCTGACGGTCGCTGTCATAGCGCAGCCAGGTCTCGAACGCCGTCGACATCCGCGCGGCGGTCTGCGGGTTCAGCGGATCAAGCCGGATCAGCCAATCGGTGAGCAGCCGGTAAGACGCACCCGAGGGATGGTGAAAACCTGCATGATTGGCCGACAAAGCCCCGATGACAGAGCGGAACCGGTTGGGATTCTTCCAGTCGAAGTCGGGATGGCGGGTCAGCCTGTCGGTCACGCTTGCGGTTGCATCGGGTGCCGCATGGGTGATTTGCAGCGCGAACCATTTGTCCATGACGTTGCGCTCCTGCCGCCAGCGGTCGCCAAAGCGGGCAAGTTCGGCCTGACCGCGCCCGACATCCAACAGCACCGCCAGCGCGCCCACCTCTTCGGTCATGTTGTCGGCAGCGCCATAGGCTGCTTCGGCAGCCCGCCCGCCATCGGTGCGGGCCAGCAGACCCAAGGCCGTCAGGCGCAGCGCGCGGCGCCCCGCTGCGCGGGCCTCGGGCGTGTAGGGGCCCGGCTCGGCCAGAGTGTCGATCAAGGGCGGCAAGGCCGCGCAAAGGCGCTGGGCCAGCGTGTCGCCCATGCGGCGGCGTGCGGTGTGGATTTGCGCGGGGTCCGGCACATGCCCGGCATCGAACAGCGTCTGCGCCATGTCGTCCTCGGATGGCAGGCGCAGCGCCAGCGCACGAAAGGCCGGGTCCAGACTGTCATCCAGTGCGACACGCGTGAGCGCATCAAGCCAGTTCAGGCTCGGATCTGCGCCATCCAAGATCATATGCGCCAGCACATCCTTGGCCAGCGCGCGCCCGGCCTCCCATTTGTTGAAGGGGTCGGTGTCATGCGCCAGAAGAAATGCACGTTCCGTGGCGCTGACCGCGCGGTCCAGCACGACCGGGGCCGAAAAGCCGCGCAGGATCGACGGGATCGGGCGACTGGCAAGATCGCGAAAGACAAACGACTGCCGCGCCTCGGTCATCTCCAACACTGTCGTGGCAACCACCTCGTCGCCATTGGGATTCAACAAACCAACCGCGAGCGGCAGTACTTTGGGGGCCTTGGCGGGCTGTCCCGGCGTCGGCGGATTGTCCTGTTCAAAGGTCAGCGTATAGGTGCCGTCGTGCCAGTCATCGGTCACTTTCAGGCGCGGCGTGCCGGCTTCGGAATACCAGCGCTTGAACTGGCTGAGGTCGCGCCCGGTGGTGTCCTGAAAGACCTTGAGCCAGTCTTCAATGGTGGCGGCATGCCCGTCGTGGCGCGCAAAATAAAGGTCGAGCGCACGGGCATAGGCAGCGTCACCGACCAGCCGTTTCAGCATGCCGATGACTTCGGCGCCCTTTTCGTAAACGGTGGCGGTGTAAAAATTGTTGATCTCGACAAAGCTTTCGGGCCGGACGGCATGGGCCAGCGGGCCGCAGTCCTCGCGGAACTGGCGGTTGCGCAAGGTCAGCACGTCCTCGATCCGCTGGACGGCATGGCTGCGCATGTCGCCCGAAAACTGCTGGTCGCGAAAAACCGTCAACCCCTCTTTCAGGCAAAGCTGGAACCAGTCGCGGCAGGTGATCCGGTTGCCGGTCCAGTTGTGAAAATACTCATGCGCGATGATCGCCTCGATCCGGGCGTAATCCTCGTCGGTGGCAGTCTCAGGGCTGGCCAGAACATATTTGGAGTTGAAAATGTTCAACCCCTTGTTCTCCATCGCGCCCATATTGAAGTCATCGACGGCAACTATGTTGAAAATGTCTAAGTCGTATTCGCGCCCGTAAACCTGCTCATCCCAGCGCATCGACCGGATCAGACTGTCCATTGCGTAGGCACAGCGGTCCTCATCGCCTGCACGCACCCAGATGTTCAGCGCGACATCGCGGCCCGAAGCGGTGCGGAAGGGGGCCGAATGCGCAACCAGATCGCCCGCAACCAGCGCGAAGAGATACGCCGGTTTCGGCCAGGGATCGTCCCATTCGGCCCATCCCTGCCCTTGCCCCACGGCATTGCCATTGGACAAGAGCACCGGCAGCTCCGCCTCGATGCGCACCTTGAAGGGGGCCATGACATCGGGGCGGTCGGGGTAGTAGGTGATCTTGCGGAACCCCTCGGCCTCGCATTGGGTGCAATACATCCCGTGCGACATGTATAGCCCCTCAAGCGCAGTATTGCCTTCGGGCGCGATCTCGACCTCGGTTTCCAGCACAAAGGCACCTGCAGGCAACAATGCGGGGATCGTCAGTCCGGTTGCATCCGCCGTCAAGGCCGCATCGGTACCGTTGATCCGCACGCCGATCAGGCGCAGGCTTTCGCCGTCAAGCCGCAGCTCGTGCGGGCCCGGTCGTGCCGGATTGGGCGCGAGATGCATCTGCGCCGTCACCTTTGACGCGCGCGGATCAAGCCGAAAGGTCAGCTGCACCCGCTCCACCACAAACGGATAGGCTTGGTAATCGGACAAATGGATCGTGCGTGGCTCTGCGGTCATGATGGTTCTCCTTGGCCGTACCCTAAGTCGCCCACCGCCGGGCGCAAGTCTGCCTTCGGTTCGAGAGGTCGCGCAAGCGACAAGCCTGTGGCAAACCGAACGCCCTTGCGGGCATTGGGAAGGCGCGCTCCACAGCTTTCAAAGCCGCCGCACATGGCGCGACCATTTCATCCAAAAGCTTGAGGATCAGCCCGGCATCGAGACGCGCGCATTGCATCAGGCGACCGACCGGCTACGGCGATCCATTGCCGTTCCCCAGCGCCTTGCGGCATGGGCAAGTGGCGCGACGGGATTTCGCTTTCTGGACGCCGGCATGCGGTATCTGGCGGCGACGGGGTGGCTGAACTTTCCGATGCGGGCGATGGTGATGTCGCTCGCGTCCTATCAGCGCTGGCTGGACTGGCGGCAGACAGGGGCGGTTCTGGCGCGGTTCTTTACCGACGACGCGCCCGGCATCCACTGGCCGCAGGTGCAGATGCAATCTGGCACGACAGGGATCAACATCCCACGCCTCTAGACCACGGTGAAACAGGGGCAAGATCAGAATCCCGGGAGCGTCTTCACGCGGCGCGATGCGCGGAGCTTGCGGCAGTTGCGGACCACTTCGTGCAAGAGCCGTGAAAATGGCCGGAGGCGGCGCGTTTGCTGGGGTGGCGATATCGCGAACCGGTTGTCAATCTTGTTCAGGCGACAAAGGCGGCGCGCGATGCGATCTGACAGATCCGGCGGATGCCCGGCTTCGCACAGGATCGGGCATGCATCGCCGTGCGTCATGCCAGCCGAAAGGACGGCACCAATCGCTTTGTTAACGACCACGACGCCCGCGAAAGGCCGCGTCAGACATCGGCCAACTGCTGCTGGATCCTTGAGATGGCGAAGACGCGCAAAAGGGCGATTTGCCGGTGAAGGACCGTGCCAGTTGCGGGCGACCGTTTGCGTGGCGAAAAGCTCGGGCGCACGCGGGGGAAGCGGTTGAGCATTGTTTTGACAAATGTCGCGGGATCGGGGCGAAGAAAAAGTGGGGGGCTGTCTGCCCCCCGTCGTGGATTTCATCCCGCCCCCCCGAGGATATTTGTGCAAACGTGAAATTGGCGCGGATTATCGTTCAACCATGGCGGCGAGTTTGGCGAGCGTGGTTTGGCCAAGTTCTGGCGCGCCGAACCTTTTTGCGCCGGTAAAGGCGGCGACGGTGGGAAAGATGACGGACTGGGTGAGCAGTGTGCCGCCCTGTTGCGGCGTGAGGGCTACGGTCACCTGCATCGGGGGGCTGGTATCGGTGTCATCGTCCAACAGGAAGGTGATTTGGTGGTGCGGATCATAGGTCAGCGCGTGGTGGCGGTTGGGCCAGACCGTGCCATCGGGGCCAATCATGTCGAACCGCCAGACGCCGCCGGAGCGCAGGTCGATTTCCTTGGTCTGGCAGGAATACCCCGCGGGGCCGAACCATTGTGGCAGCATCGCGGGGTCTGTCCAGGCGCGCCAGACCTGTTCGGGGCTGGCATGGATCAAGCGCTCAATGGTCATGGTGCGGTCAATGGTCATAGCGTTTGCGCGTACGCCTCCAGTTGCGTGGCGACCATGCCCCAGCCGACGGTAAAACCCATGGCTTCGTGTTTTTGGGCGTCGTCGCTGGTGCGGTGGCGGGCGGTGACGTGGTAAAGCGTGCCGCCGTCGTGGTCTGACAAATCGATTGTGGCGGTGAAGCCGAGGCCGGGGTTTGCCACTGGCGCAAAATCGGCAATCATCAGATCGGTGAAGGCAAAGCGGCGGTCCTTTATGGCATCGAGCACGCAACCGCGGCTGGGGATTGTAGCACCGTCCACATGCATGGTGCTGTCAAAGCGGCCGCCCGGTGCCAAGTCGATGGTGATATTGTCGACAAAATGCGGCTTTGGCATGAACCAGTGGACCATGTGTTCGGGCGTCGTCCAGCAGGTATAAATCGCGGCGCGCGGGGCTTTGAGCACGCGACGGAGGATCAGGTCGGTTGTCATGGCTGTTCGTCCTTTTGCAGGGAGTTCAGATAGGTTTCCAGCCGATCCGTCTGCGCCTCCCACAAGGCACGCTGATGATCAAGCCAATGGGTTGCCGCCGACAGCGTTTCCGGGCGCGCACGACAAAGCCTTGTCCGGCCAGTTTTTTCGGTCACGATCAGGCCAGCATCTTGCAGCACCCCCAAGTGGCGCATGATCGTGGGCAATGCCAGGCCCGTCGGGCGCGCAAGGGCAGTGACGGCAACGGCCCCCTCGTTCAGCGCAGCCATCAACTTGCGGCGTGTCGGATCAGACAACGCATGAAACACCAAGGACAAATCCGGATAATACTTAGTCATAATACTAAGTATCAATCAAACGTATGCATTGCAAGTGCCGTCTGGCCTGACCGTTGGACCAAAGACCGCTTTTTCTTTGCCAGAGAGGCAAACTGCCCCGCCGACCATGCATTGGCGAAAGCCTTTTGCGTTGCGTGTGGCTCAGCCCACATCCAGCGCAATCGCATGCACGCGTGCATTCAGATCACCAAGCGCTTGATGCACAGCCCGATGTCGCTGGACCCGACTCATCGGCGCAAAAGCTGCTGCGCGAATCACAATCTTGAAATGGCTTTCGCCGGTGCCGTCATCGCCCGAATGGCCCGCATGCTGGTGACTTTCGTTCACGATCTCCAGCTGGTCGGGCGAAAAGGCCGCGCGCAGCCGGGTTTCCATCTGCGAAGCTACATTCATCGTCGAGCCACCCTTTTCAATCCATAGCGGAAACCCTTAAGCTTGTGGCCCCGAGTCGGAAAGGCCGCCTTTGATGACCAACCGCCCGCCCTTTGAATTTGACATCCGCGTCTCTACCGACAAGGCGCGGCGCAAGACCGGTCGCCGCAGCGCGGGGGTCGCCTCTGACATCTCGACCAAGACCTGCGACTTTCCGGGTTGCAAGTTGCAAGGCGCTTACCGCGCTCCGAAGTCGCCGGACCTTCTGGACGAGTTCTTTTGGTTCTGCAAAGACCATATCCGCGAGTACAATCTGAAGTGGAACTTCTTTCAGGGCACCAGTGATGAGGAATTCCAAAAGGTCATGGACAAGGATCGTGTCTGGGAGCGCGAGACCAAGCCGTTCAGCCAAAAGGACGACGGTCGCGCCTGGGCGCGGCTGGGCGTCAATGACCCGCTGTCGATCCTTGGCTCAAACGCCACCCAGAACCCCGGCCGTTTGCCCGCCGGCAACGCGACCCGCAAACAGCCGCCGACCGAACGCAAGGCGGTGGAGATTCTGGACGCTCGCGATACCTGGACAAAAACCGAGATCCGCAAGCAATACAAATCCTTGGTCAAGGATCTTCATCCTGACATGAATGGCGGGGATCGCAGCGATGAGGATCGGCTGCAAGAGGTCGTCTGGGCGTGGGATCAGATCAAGGACAGCCGTTACTTCAGGGAATAAGCCTGCGGCTCAGACCGGCACAGGTTGTTTTTCAGGTGGTCGACGCCGCGTTCTGCAGCTTTTTGGGTCTGTCATGGCGAAAGATCGAATTTGTAACCAAATGAAGTTGAGGTCGACCCGAGTTCGAGACCGAACCGGAGTTTTTCCAGATCACGCGCCTGACCGGCAACCGGGACGTCGCACCGCAAGCCAAGCGGGTCAGGAAAGTTGATTTTCTGGTCCAGTTGCTGGTTGAAGCCGCCAGCGATCTGCGCGCGCAGACCGGTCATCTGCAGGCCTTCGTCCAGCAGCAAAGAGTTGGGCATTGCCGGTTCTTTGGACAGTGAGGCCGCAACTTCAGACCCGAAAGTCAAAAGCACACTGTTATCTGCCTTGATGATCGTGTTTCCCGGATTGGCAAACCTGACGTGGAGAGACCTGCCTTCCGGCAGCCCGGTCGTACAGAGCAGGTCGCCGCTGGTGATGCCCGTTGCATCTCCAAGGTTCACGAGGTTGAGTTCAAGCGTGGAGTTCAACGCCCGAATGCCAACGATTTGAATCATCGCAGCAGGGTCATGCAGCGCTGTCACGACCGATTCTATGAATTTCGGGGCCATGGCCAGAAACGCAACCGCGACGCTCAGGATCGGCAAGTATCTTGGGGCATTGCCCAAAGCCCCGAAATCCGCACGGCAATATCGGCAGACCTTCGCCGACTTCCAAATCTGTTCTCCGCAGCTTGGACAGCTGCGCTGTGGCAAAGTTTCGTCAGCAGCCATGATGCGCTCGTGATCAAATTCGCCAGGCAAGGGTATCAGACCTTCCAAGGCCGGTCATGGCTTTTTGTCTTGCTAGCGGCCCGTCACGCCGCCTTGAATGCGAGTGCCGCCCCGTTCAGGCAATAGCGCTTGCCTGTCGGTTCCGGCCCGTCATTAAAGACATGACCGAAATGCCCGCCGCAGCGGCGGCAGTGCACTTCGGTCCGCTTGCCCAGGATGCCCCAGTCGGAACTGGTTCCGACGGCATTCGCCAAGGGCTGCCAGAACGATGGCCAGCCGGTGCCGCTGTCAAACTTGTTCTCTGCTGAAAACGCGGCCAGATCACAGCCCGCGCAGTGATAGATGCCCGCGCCATATTCCTGATCCAGCGGAGAGGTTCCCGCCGGTTCGGTGTAGTCCTCGCGCAGGACCCGAAACTGCAAATCTGTTAGTCGCGCCCGCCATTCCTCTTCGCTCAAGGTGATCTCAAAACTTTCGGCACGCACCATAGGGGCGGCCAAAAGAGCGGTGGCGGCGATAACGAAATGGCGGCGTTGCATGGTACGGGCTCCGAAAAAAGCGTCTGGTCGCGCAGGCTGCGCCAACCCTATGGCCAAGGTACGCCGACATGTTGCGAAAAGTTTCCCTTTCACGCAAACGGGATCCGCCGTGAAGCACGGCCTTGCCCTTGAATGCACCGGCATAATCCTTCACAAGGCTTGGGTTGACGCGCCACAATGGCGCAAATGACATGGGCGCAAGGTATGCTGGATCAGGCAAGAAAACCGACCGAAGACATCTCTGTGCGCGATGTGTTCGGCATCGACACTGAGATGAAGGTGAAGGGGTTCGAGGAGCGTTCAGACCGCGTGCCCGATATCGACAGCACCTATAAATTTGACCCTGATACCACGCTGGCGATCCTTGCGGGATTTGCTTACAACCGGCGCGTGATGATCCAGGGCTATCACGGCACTGGCAAATCAACACATATCGAGCAGACTGCGGCGCGGCTGAACTGGCCTTGTGTGCGGATCAACCTTGATAGCCATATCAGCCGGATCGACCTGATCGGCAAGGACGCGATCAAGCTGCGCGACGGCAAGCAGGTCACCGAGTTCCACGAAGGCATTCTGCCGTGGGCCCTGCGCAACCCCGTGGCCATCGTGTTTGACGAATACGACGCAGGGCGCGCCGACGTGATGTTCGTGATCCAGCGCGTGCTGGAACATGATGGCAAGCTGACGCTCTTGGACCAGAACGAAATCATCACCCCGAACCCGTATTTCCGGCTGTTCGCCACATCAAACACAGTGGGCTTGGGCGATACGACCGGGCTTTATCATGGCACCCAGCAGATCAACCAGGCGCAGATGGACCGCTGGTCGCTTGTTGCGACGCTGAACTACCTCAGCCACGATGCCGAGGCTGCGATCATCCTGGCCAAGAACGCGCATTACAACACCGAAAAGGGCCGGAAAACGATCAGCCAGATGGTGACTGTGGCGGACCTGACCCGGACGGCCTTCATGAACGGCGATCTGTCGACCGTGATGAGCCCCCGGACGGTGCTCAACTGGGCGCAGAACACCGAGATTTTCCGCAACGTGGGCTATGCGTTCCGGCTCACGTTCCTGAACAAGTGCGACGAGCTGGAACGCCAGACCGTGGCGGAGTTCTACCAGCGGTGCTTTGCCGAGGAGTTGCCGGAAAGTGCGGCGAGCATGGCGATGCGGTGACATGCACATTGGCCTGATCGGAGGCATTGGGCCAGCGGCGACGGTGGTATATTACCAGCGCCTTTCGCAAGCAATGCATGCGCGCGGACTGCCGCTGGACCTGACGCTTGTCAACGCCGACTTATTCCAAGTCATCGAAAACGTGAATGCTGACCGGCGGATTGAACAGGCAGCGGCCTTTGCTCTGCTGATCGATCGGCTGAAAGCGGCTGGAGCCGGGTGCGCAGCGATCACTTCGCTCGGCGGGCACTTTTGCTTTGACGAGACATTGGCGCGGTCGAGCCTGCCGCTGGTGTCAGCCGTGGAACCGCTAGACGACCATTTCGCTGCGCACGGAATCGCGCGGGTCGGGTTGTTGGGGACACGGGTGGTGATGCGGACGCGGCTTTACGGTCAGTTGAAACAGACCGAGGCAGTGGCCCGCGACGACGAAATCGACAGTCTCGGACAATCTTACCAAGACATGGCGGTCAGCGGACGATGTACCGAAGCGCAGCGACAGATGTTCTTCAGGGCTGGGCGCCAGATGGTGGACGCGCAAGGGGCAGACGTTATCGTACTGGCCGGAACTGACCTGAACCTTGCTTTTGACGGCTATGATCCGGGGTTTCGTGTGATCGATGCGCTTGATGTGCACGTTGCCTTGCTGGCCGATCTGGCCTCTGGCAGCCGATCTTTGGCCGTCTGAAGCGCTGCTTGGTGTCGCTAGATAGGCTGCATGGGTGCGCAATAGATGCGCACCCCGCAATCTTCACGCCGCCTTGGCCAGCAGATCGCCTTTCGCCGCCATCGTCGCGTTTGCCCACCAGACGATATCGTCCAGCAGTGTCTTGGCTGCGGGCAACAGGCTTGCCTCGATATCTTCAACCGCACCGTTCATGTTGCCGCCCATCGGATGGATCTTGAACAGATCCGCACCGCCAATGTGCACGGCGCTGCGCACCGGCACCATCTGCAACTCGACCGCCATGATGCGCAGGTGCTGCAGGGCGGATGATGCGCCCATGGACCCATAGGCAATCGCACCCATCGGCTTGCGCGCCCATTCCTTGGCGGCCTGATCAATCGCGTTTTTCAGCGCACCGGTGACCGACCGGTTGTATTCGGCCACCACAAAGATGAAGCCATCAAATTCGGCCAGCTTGTTCTGCCATGCGATGGCATGGGGATCGGACGACGGCATCCACGCGTTGCTGGCCATCTCGTTGAACAAAGGCAGGTCATAATCGCGCAGGTCGACCAGTTCCACGTCCATGTCATTGCGCGCCTGCGCCTGTTTCAGCATCCATTGTGCAGGTTTATCGGCAAAGCGGGTGGCGCGGGTCGATCCGATGATCAGCGCAATTTTGGGTTTGTGGGCCATGATCTTCTCCATAAGGTTTTCCGTTACCGGGTGGATATGATGCGCCCGGTGGCCCAAACAATGACCCCGCGCGCGCAGGCAACGTGCGCCTGTGCACACCAACGGGCAGCAGGATCGGGGTCTTGCCCGCACACCAAACGGATGCTTTAACAAGAGCATGAACAAACCCTCCGACAACCCCGCCGATCCGTTCAAGAAGGCCTTGGCCGAAGCGACCAAGACCATGGCCGACGACGCCGATCTGACCGTCAGCTATTCGGTCGACCCTCCCGGGATGACCAAAGACGGCATCCGTCTACCGCAGGTCAGCCGCCGGATGACGCGGGATGAAGTGCTGCTTGCGCGCGGTACAGCCGACGCGTTCGCGCTGCACCGCAAGTTCCACAATGACGCCACCGCGACACGCTATGCACCGACCGGACCATTGGCGCGTGACATCTATGAGGCCATGGAAACCGCACGCTGCGAGGCGGTCGGCGCGCGCGCGATGCCGGGCACTGCGGGCAACATCGATGCCAAGATCGCGCATGAGGCAGACCGCAAGGGCTATGGCCAGATCAAGGATCGCGCGGACGCGCCGCTTGCGATTGCGGCGGGATATCTGGTGCGCCATCTGGCGACCGGGCGCGCCCTGCCCGAGGCCGCGACAAATGTCATGGACCTCTGGCGCGGCTTTATCGAAGAGCAGGCCTCGGGCAGTCTGGAACACATCGACGATGTGCTGGCCGATCAGGCGGCCTTTGCGCGACTGACGCGCAAGGTTATCGCCGATCTTGGCTATGGCGATCAGCTTGGCGATGATCCCGACGCGCCACAGGACGACGATAGGGGAGACGACGCCGAAGAGGATGCCGACAGCCCCGATTCGGCGGGTGATCAGCAAGACGAAGGCGATGATGGCGATGCCTCGCCGGAACGGAGCCAAGAGGACCAGCAAGACCAGTCCCAAGCGCAGGTCTCGATGGAAGACAGCGCCGATATGGAACAGGGCGACGAGGCGGAACTGCCGGAAGGCGAGGCTCCGCTGGACCCGCCGCCGCCTGCGCCCCATTCCGATGCCGATCCGAACTATGCCGTCTATGCCACGGATTTCGATGAAGAAATCAAGGCCGAGGAACTGGCTGAACCGGCCGAACTGGAACGCCTGCGCGCCTATCTGGATCAACAGCTGGAGCCTCTGAAGGGCGCCGTCAGCCGTCTGGCCAACAAGCTGCAGCGCCGCCTTCAGGCGCAACAGAACCGGTCTTGGGAATTTGATCTGGAGGAAGGCACGCTCGACGCCGGGCGCCTTGCCCGCGTGGTGGCGAACCCCACCACGCCCCTGTCCTTCAAGCGCGAAAAAGATACCGAGTTCCGCGATACCTGCGTCACGCTTCTTTTGGACAATTCCGGCTCGATGCGCGGCCGCCCGATCTCTATCGCGGCAATCTGCGCCGATGTTCTGGCGCGCACGTTGGAGCGCTGCTCGGTCAAGGTCGAGATCCTCGGTTTTACCACGCGCGCCTGGAAGGGTGGCCAAGCCCGCGAACGCTGGCTGGCCCAAGGGCGCCCGCAACAGCCGGGCCGCCTCAACGATCTGCGCCACATCATCTACAAAGGTGCTGATGCGCCATGGCGGAGGGTCCGGCCGAACCTTGGCCTGATGATGAAGGAAGGTCTGCTGAAAGAAAACATCGACGGCGAGGCGCTGGAATGGGCGCATCGGCGCATGATGGCGCGTCCGGAGGCGCGCCGGATCTTGATGGTGATCTCGGATGGGGCCCCGGTGGACGATTCCACTTTGTCCGTCAACCCCGCGAATTACTTGGAAAAACACTTGCGCGACGTGATCGCAATGGTCGAGCGCCGCCGCGCCGTGGAGTTGATCGCGATCGGTATCGGCCATGACGTGACGCGCTATTACAACCGCGCGGTGACCATCACCGATGTCGAGCAATTGGCCGGGGCGATGACCGAGCAGCTGGCCGGCTTGTTCGAGGTGGACCCGAAAAAACGGGCCCGGGTTTTGGGGATGCGACGCGCAGGGTAAGGGGGTCCTCGGACCCCCCTCGGCCTGCGGCCTCACCCCCCGAGGATGTATGGGAACAGAAAAAAGGGGCGTGCATGTTCCAGAATTTCGACTCTGCCGCCGCACCTGACCAAGGGCCGCCGCGTCTGGAACGGTTGCGCAAGCAACTGGTCGCAGCGGGGCTGGATGGGTTCATCGTCCCGCGCGCGGATGTGCATCAGGGCGAATATGTCGCCGCAAGGGATGAACGGCTGCAATGGCTTACGGGGTTCACCGGCTCGGCAGGGTTTGCCATCGTGCTGCGCGACATTGCAGGGGTTTTCATCGACGGGCGCTACCGCGTTCAGGTCAAGGCGCAGGTCGATCTGGCGTATTTCATCCCCGTCCCATGGCCCGAGACCAAGCCGGGTGACTGGATCAAACAACATCTGGCGGGCGGCAAGGTCGGGATTGACCCTTGGCTGCACACCAAGGATGAGATCGAGAAACTTGAAGTTGCGCTCCAAGCCAGCGGCGTAACGCTTTGTCCTGTCAGCAATCTTGTCGATGCGATCTGGTCGGATCAGCCCGCCGCGCCTCTGGGACACGCTTTTGTGCACCCGGATGTTCTGGCGGGACTGACCAGTGCGCACAAACGCGCAGCGCTGGCCACTGATCTGCAGCGCGCGGGTCAAACCGCCGTCATCATCACCCTGCCCGACAGTCTGTGCTGGCTTTTGAATCTGCGAGGTGCGGATGTGCCACGCAATCCGATCCTGCACGGCTTTGCCATCCTCTTCGCCGATGGGCGCGTCTGGCTGTTTGCCGATCACGCCAAGTTCGACGCCGCCGCGCGCGCGCACCTTGGCCCCGATGTCACCCTGTCGCCACCCGATGCATTTGTTCCCGCGCTGCAACAGCTGACCGGGCCGGTTCTCGTCGATCCGGCCTCAGCCCCCTTGGCCGTGACCATGACCCTCAACAAGGCCGGGGTCACCATCACCTCTGGCGACGATCCGTGCCGCTTGCCCAAGGCGCGAAAGACAGCGGCCGAGATTGCCGGCATGCGCGAGGCGCATCTGCGTGACGGCGCGGCGATGGTGGAATTTCTGGCATGGCTGGATTGCGAGGCACCAAAGGCCCGTTTGACCGAAATTGCCGTGGTTCGCGCTTTGGAAGGGTTTCGTCGTGCGACCAATGCCTTGCATGATATCAGTTTTGATACAATCTGCGGGTCGGGGCCAAATGGTGCTGTCATCCACTACCGCGTCACCGAGGCGACTGATCGTAAGATTGGGTCAGATGAGTTGCTTCTGGTCGATAGCGGCGGGCAATATGTTGATGGCACAACCGACATCACGCGCACGGTGGCGATTGGCGATCCCGGCGATCTGGCGCGCGCCAGTTACACCCGCGTATTGCAGGGCATGATCGCCATCAGCCGTGCCCGCTGGCCCAAAGGGCTGACAGGACGCGACCTTGACCCCCTCGCCCGTGCGCCATTGTGGATGGCGGGAATGGACTATGACCATGGCACGGGGCATGGCGTGGGGGCGTTTTTGTCGGTGCATGAGGGGCCGCAGCGGATCAGCCGCCTGTCCGAAGTGCCGCTTGATCCCGGCATGATCCTGTCCAACGAGCCCGGCTATTACCGCGAGGGGCAATTCGGCATTCGGCTGGAAAACCTGATTGTCGTGATCCCTGCCCCCGCTTTGCCCGATGCCGATATGCGGGTTCAACTGGCCTTTGAGACGTTGACGCTTGCGCCGATGGATCGTCATCTGATCCGCGCCGACATGTTGGCTCCGGGAGAACGGGACTGGCTCGACGCCTACCACGCCGAGGTTCTGGCCAAGCTTGGTCCGCGTCTTTCGGCCTTTGCGCTGGACTGGTGCCAAGCGGCCTGCGCGCCGATTTGAATTTGTTGCCGTCCGACCCATCTTGTTTTTGACAAGGGGAGAATAGCCATGACTGACCACATCAAACTGACGCCCGCCACCGGTCGCTACATCATTCGCGCGGGTCAAACGGTCATCGGGCAGACCGATCATGCGATCTCTTTGGTCGAGGGCGGGGGACGCGCCGTTCTCTACGTGCCCAGCGACGCGGTGGCGCCGCAGTTTCTTGCGCGCACCGACCGCCAGACCGGTTGTCCGTGGAAAGGAACCGCCAGCTATTTCAGCGTGGTTACGCCCTTGGGACGGCTTGATAACGCGGTCTGGAGTTATGAGACCCCGAACGCAGGACTTGAGGCCATCGCCGGCCATCTTGCGTTCTACCCCAGCGTCAGCGTGACACCCGCCTGAGACCACGCGTCAAGCGGTGCCGACTTCGTCCAGAAACCGCGCGATCTCGGACATTGAAACCGGCCAGGCGAGCTCGTGACCAAGCAAGATATGGTTGCGACTTTCCAGCGTGACAAAGCGCGCACCGGGTATCGACATGGCCAGCTCGCGTCCCTGATCCAGCCGGATGCGCTGATCATCGCGCGCGTGCAGGACCAGCGTCGGAACCTGCACCTGAGCCAGAAGATGGCGCAAATCGATATCGCCAAAGGCGTCCTCAAAACGCACTGCGTTTTCGGCGCTGGTGGTCTGGCGTTGAAATTCATCGAACCAGGCGAGGTCTGCGGCGGTGCCATCGGGCATGAAGGTTTGCGAAAAAATGTGCCGATAGGAGGGTGTGCTTGACCCCCATCCCAGTCGCGTCAGCGTCATCACTGCCTCGCGTCGTTCGCGCTCTTCGGGCGTCGCCCCGATCCGCCAACCTGCGGCGTAACCTCCGATCAGGATCAGCGCCGAAACCCGGGTCGGATGACGCACCGCATAGTCAATGCTGACGGCACAACCTTGCGACATCCCGATCAGGGGAAAGCGGTGCAAGTCAAGCGTCTCGACGACAGTTTCAAGATCGCGCACAAAGGCCGCCTGGCTGATTTCGGGGACATCCCAGTCTGACAGGCCATTGCCGCGTTCGTCATAGCGGATCAGCCGATGGCGCGCGGCCAGAGCTTCGAATGTTTTGCCCCAGATCGGGCTTTGCCAATCCAGTTCCAGATGGTTCAGCCAGTTTGCCGCCTTGACCAGAGGGGGCCCTTGTCCGACCACCGCATAGGCGATGCGCGCGCCGTCATTGGCAGTACAAAAGCCGATCGTCTGGTGCAGATCGGCACGCGTCTGGAGCGGGGGGCTGTCGGCCTCAAGATGGGCACCGGCGAAAGGCCCGCCGCGCGCGCGGCGTCGCGATAGTCTTGCGTCAGGGCGCTGGCATCGTCGGCCCTGCCCAACCGCCGCCGCGTCTGCACCAGCGCTTGCGCGGGCTGCAGCGCCAAAGGATCGGACAAAAGCCAGGCATTCGCCCAGCGCAGCACATCGTGGTCGGCGCGGTCCGGATGGTCCAGCAAAAGACCCAACGCTGTGTGCCAAAGGCCCGTCGCTTCTGCCCGGATACCGATCACCCAGTTCTGCCAAAGTTCCGACTGCGGCAGATCGAGACCATCAAGAACGGGCCGGGACAGATCTTGTGGCATCATCCGCAGGTCCAAGATCGCCAGCAGCCGCGCCTTCTGCGGGTCTAGTTGCAGCCGCAAACGGCCAAGATCAACCGCACCTTCGGGCAGGGCAAGTGCCACGCGTTCACGGTCAGCGATGATGACGGGAAAGCCCGGCACGTCGACGACGCTGCGCAGTTTGCTCAGCGCCCAGCGCAGTCCGCCCCGCGGATCATCAGGCGGTCCCAAAAGATTTCACAGAGCCACTCGCGCCGGTGCGCGCGCCCCGTCAAGGCCAGAGAAGCCAATAGCGCGCGCGTCTTGCGTGATGGCGGCAAAGCGCGGGGTTGGCCGTCGCGGGCCAACGTCAATTCCCCAAGTACCGTGATCGAAATCGCCGGATCCATCAATCACCCGTTCGTCACGCTTGAAAATACAATGTTTGCAAAGAGAACTACCACGCTGGTGACAACGCGGCCGCCCACGCGAAAGTCTTAGCTTGGGTGAGCCGACTTCACCATGCCTGCCTGACTGGTCGCGAGCCGATGGCGGCAGCGTGCGCGGTTTTTTCGTTGCGCGGTGGGCGTCAAAACCCCGAAAGCCGCGTGAACCATACCTTTTCAACGGGCGGGTCCCCAACCTTGCCCGAATATTTTGGATGCAACATATGACCACAGATTTTTTCAAGCCCTCCTCCAGCTGGAGGGCGATGACAAAATACTTTTTCTACCTTTCTCAGGAACTTGGTGGCAACCTGTTTCGCATCTACGCGCGCCGCCAATGCCTGATCGCGATCGCCGGAATGCGCAGGATGTCGGATGGGGAATTGGCCCGTCACGGCACAACTCGCACGGCGTTGACAAACATCAAGGCGCGCTTGCAACGCGGCGATTTTCCGCCGGTTGAACCGTCAGCCGACGACCGCGCCGCCTGAGCGGATCATTCCTTTTTTCCCAGCAGAAAGTGTGTGCAATGCGTTTGTCTTCCGTGTGTTTTGTGTATGCCGGTTTGTGTGCCACGTTCGGCATGATCATCGGGATCTGGATGGGGGTCAGCGGCGATCACACGCTTGGCCCCGCCCATGCCCATCTGAACGTCGTCGGCTGGCTGAGCATGGCAGTCTTTGGCGCCTATCATCGCGGCACCGGACGCACGGAGTCGCGCCTTGACCGCATCCAGGTCGGGACCATGGCGATTGGCGTCCCGGCTTTTGTGGGCGGCCTGGCCATCTACATGACCACGACACGCAAGGCCGCCGCGGATTTCATTTTTCCGGTTGGTCTGGTTGGCACGTTCCTGTGCCTTGGCGCGATGATCCTCTTTGTGATCATCGCGATGCGCGACGGGCTTGGCAAAGCACCGCCGCCCGTCTAGGCGGCCTCGGCCACCACCGAACGGATGCGCGTCACCATCGCGCGCAGGCCATTGGAACGTTGCGATGACAGATGCTGGTCCAACCCCAGCCGGGCCAGCTCTGCCGCCGCATCCACCGCCGACACCTCGGCAGGGGTCAGCCCAGCATAGAGCGCATGCAAGATGGCGATCAGCCCGCGCACGATCATCGCGTCGGATTCGCCTTGGAAGTCGAACCGATCTGCCGTCAGCAAGGGCCGCAACCAGACCTGACTAGCACAGCCATCGACCTTGAGCGCGGCGACCTTGAAGCTGTCATCGAGAGGCGGCATGGCACGCCCAAGGTCGATCACGTGGCGATACCGGTCCTCCCAGTCGTCGAGAAAGCCAAAGGCTTCAACAAGATCTTCAAACGCTGTGGTGGCCATCTGGTACTCCTGACCCGCAAACTGTCAGGTAGTGCGGAACACCGCGAAGGTCCAGCCCGGTGCACGCTCAAGGCCCATGTCCCGATCAGCAATCGGGGCGCTTTTCAAACCGTGCGCCAGCGGCTAAGCAGGCATGGGAATGGGAGAGATCGCAATGACGGCTCGATGGGCACTGGCGTTGACCTTGACTGTGGCATTGGCCGGGTGCGGAGGCTTGCGCGACTCGCGGCTGAACCCGTTCAACTGGTTCGGACGCTCGGCCCCTGCGGAAAAGATCATCGTGGAAACGGACACCGCCGCAGACCCGCGCCCGCTGGTCGAGACCGTCACGGAGATGAAGGTGGACGCCTTTCGCGGCGGTGCCATCGTGCGCGCCACGGGCCTGACCCCAACCCAGGGCTGGTGGGAGGCCGAGCTGGTCGAACTGCCCATCGACGAAGATGGCGTGCTGGTGCTGGAGTTCCACCTGCTGCCGCCGGTCACGCCAACCGATATCAACACCCCGCAATCGCGGACCGTAACGGTTGGCACCTCACTGTCGGATAACAAGCTGGCCAAGATCACCCGCATTGTCGTGCAAGGCAAATCCAACGCGCGCGCCTCGCAGCGTTAGGCTACAGCACCACAACCCGGACCTCGTTGCCTTTTGCCGCAAGGGCAACCTCGCCTCGGCAAAGGCGCAAAGCGTCATCGCCAAAAGCCTGGCGCCGCCAGCCGCGCAAAGTTTCCACATCGCGCTGACCCGCAGCCATCGCATCCAGATCGGCAGCAGACGCAATCAGTCGCGGGGCCACGCCAAGCGTTTCGGACTTGGCTTTGAGCAGCACGCGCAACAGGTCTGCCAAAGCCGGGTTGACCTGAACCTGCCCATGATCACTATCGACCTTTGGCAGATCCTCCGGGCGCACGTCGATCCCGGCCTTGATGGCGGCCATGATGCCTTCGGCGATCTCTTGTTTGCGCCCTTCGCGCATCAAAAGCCGCGACCGACCCAGATCTTCCATGGTTTGCGGTCGGGTCGAAGCCAGCTCCAGCAAGGCATCGTCTTTCATCACGCGGCTGCGCGGCACATTCTGGCCCTGCGCATACTCTTCGCGAAATCGCGCCAATTCTCGCACGACGGCCAGAAAGCGGCCAGAGGTGGTGCGGGTCTTGATCCGTAGCCAAGCCTCGTCGGGATGGATGGTATAGGTCGCAGGGTCCGTCAGAATGGCCAGTTCTTCCTCGACCCAGGGCGCGCGTCCGTTCTTAGCCAGTTGGTCGGCCAGAAATTCGTAAATCACGCGCAGATGCGTGACATCGGCCAAGGCATAGTCCTTTTGCGCATCACTCAGCGGACGGCGGGACCAGTCGGTAAAGCGCGAGGTTTTGTCGAGGTTGGCCTTGGCAATTCGTTTGACCAGCGTCTCATACCCGACCTGCTCGCCAAAACCGCAGACCATCGCGGCCACTTGGGTGTCGAACAGGGGTTTGGGAAAGCTGTTGCCCTCCACGAAAAAGATCTCCAGATCCTGACGGGCAGCGTGGAACACCTTGACCGTCGCCTCGTGGCGAAAGAGGTCATAGAGGGGTTCCAGGCTCATCGCGTCGCCGTCGATCGGGTCGACAAGGACGGCATCGCCATCGTCACCGGGCAGCGCCATCTGGATCAGGCACAGCTTGGACCAATAGGTCCGCTCGCGCAGGAATTCGGTGTCGATGGTGACGTAAGGCTCGGACTTCGCAGCGGTACAAAAGGCGGCAAGGTCTTCGGTCGAGGTAATCGTGCGCATGCAACGCCCTTTTGTTCGTCGCGGGGTCATCCCGCAGATTGCACAGGATTACCCGCCACATGCGCGAAATGAAAGGCAAAAATGGAAATCCGAGACGCGGGCTGTGACGGTGTGGTTGCGCCCGGAACATGGGGGCGGTGGATCTCGCCGCCAGCAAGGACGCCTTCGGGTGATTCCATCGCCGGTTGACCAGACAATTCTGGCTTTGGGGATCACCGAGATCGTGGGATATGGCGCGCTCTGCGATGCCTTTGGCGTGGCTGGCGGGCCGTTGACGACAGAACTCAGCGTCTGGCGGCACTTTGCCTTGGTGCATTTTCTCGGGCTTTGCCGGCGGGGCTGGAGCGGGCGATGGTCTTTGCCGTCGTCTTTGGTGTGGCCAGCGGCGTGACCAGAATCGTGCAGGGCTCCGTGCCTTTGGCGCATTTCGGGGCCGAGGGCTGGGCGTAACGGCCGGACGTTCGGGCAGGATTGCGCCCTTGGCCCTGTCGGCAGCGCGGCCGACATTGGGGTCGCGATCACGATCAGCCTGGCCTTGGGGGTGGTGCTGGCGGCATTCGGGGCCCTCGCCCCTGTGCCAAGATGCTAAAGCGTGACGGGGCGGCGTTCCCCGGCGGCAAAGCGGCGCAGGACTGCGGGATAAAGCCGGTGTTCCATCACCAGGACGCGCGCGGCCAGCGTCTTGGCGGTATCCCCGAGCATGATCGGCACCCGCGCCTGTCCAAAGATAGGCCCCGCATCAAGTTGGGCGGTGACGGCATGAACGGTGCAACCCGCCTCACCGTCGCCCGCCGCAAGGGCGCGGGCATGAGTGTGCAGACCCGGATACTTGGGCAAAAGCGAAGGGTGAATGTTCAGCATCCGCCCCTCGAACCGCCGCACGAAAGCTGGCGTGAGGATGCGCATAAAGCCTGCAAGGCAAAGGATGTCGGGCGCGGCCTTGGTAATTTCGGCGATCAGCGCGGCCTCAAAACCCGCGCGATCCGCGCCAAAAGGGATGTGGCTGACGGCGGCAATCGGGATGCCCATGCCTGCGGCCTTGGGAAGTCCCGCAGCGTCAGGGTCGTTCGAGACCACCAGAACCGGCCGGCAAGGATGATCCCCGACCATGTCGCGCGCAAGGGCCAGCATGTTCGATCCACCCCCCGAAATCAGGATGGCGACGCGAATCACAAAAGCTGGCCCCGGTAGATCACGCCCTGCCCCGGCACGATCCGGCCCATGGCCACGACCGCCTCGCCCTGATCGCGCAGCAGGGCGGCCAGCGCCTCGGCCCGGTTGGCGGCCACTACAAGCATCATCCCGATCCCGCAGTTAAAGGTTTTCAGCAGTTCCGGCTCGGCCATGTTGGCGGTCCTCGCAAGCCAGCGAAAGACCGGCGGCAAGGTCCACGCGCCAAGGTCGATCTCGCACGCAAGCCCTTCGGGCAACACGCGGGGCGGATTTTCGGTGAGGCCCCCGCCGGTGATATGGGCAAGCGCATGGACACCGCCCGCACGCACCGCCGCCAAGGCTTGCTTGACGTAAAGTCGCGTCGGCGTCAGCAGCGCGTGGCCCAGAGTGGTGTCTGAAAAGGGCGCGCTTGCGTCCCAGTCAAGGCCCGATACCTCCACCACCTTGCGCACAAAGGAATAGCCGTTGGAATGCACACCGTCCGAAGCCAGCCCAAGGATCACGTCGCCCGCGACCACGCCCTTGGGCAGGTCCGATCCGCGTTCCATCGCGCCAACGGCAAAGCCCGCCAGGTCGAAATCGCCCCGGTGATACATGCCCGGCATTTCCGCCGTCTCACCGCCGATCAGCGCGCAACCCGAGGCTTCACAGCCCGCAGCAATCCCCGCGATGATGCGGGCGGCCTGATCCACGTCCAGCTTGCCCGTGGCAAAGTAGTCCAGAAAAAACAACGGTTCCGCCCCTTGGCAGACCAGATCATTGACGCACATCGCGACAAGGTCGATGCCGATGGTGTCGACATGGCCGGTGTCGATGGCGATGCGCAGCTTGGTGCCCACACCATCGGTTGCCGCCACCAGCACGGGGTCGGTGAACCCGGCAGCCTTGAGGTCGAACAAGGCGCCAAACCCGCCCAGACCCGACATCGTGCCGGGGCGGCGCGTCGCGGCGGCAGCGGGCTTGATGCGATCCACCAGCGCATTGCCTGCATCGATATCAACGCCTGCATCGGCATAGGTCAGCCCGTTATGTCCCACGATCTTGCCCGATGTCATGCACCCGCCCCACCCCGACATGTCTGATGCGGCCCGCATAGACCATCAGCGCGCGCTTCGCAACGCGAGGACAAGGGCGCTTGACGCGTCCGGTCGATCCGGCTTAGGCAAGCGGTGCCGGGCCTGTAGCTCAATTGGTTAGAGCAGGGCGCTCATAACGCCTTGGTTGGGGGTTCGAGTCCCTCCGGGCCTACCAAACCCCCCGGCCTTCACACCGACCCAAGGGCGAAATCGCTGAGCAGCTTTATGTTCAGCGCGATGATCAACAGCGCGATCAGCGTCGCAACAAAGGTCAGCCAGCGCGGGGCGCGCAGATCGCCCATCTTGGCGCGCGAGGCGGTAAACATGACCAAGGGCACGATGGCAAAGGGCAGCTGGAACGACAGCACGACCTGGCTCAGGATCAGCAGACGTCCGATGTCTTCGGACCCCCACCACAGGATCCCCGCAATGGCGGGCATGATGGCGATGCCCCGGGTAATCATGCGGCGCGCCCAAGGCGGGATGCGCAGACGGATGAAGCCCTCCATCACGATCTGGCCCGCCATGGTCGCGGTGACAGTTGAATTCAGACCGCAGCACAGCAGAGCGATGCCGAACATCGTCGGAGCCAGGTCTGATCCCAAGAGGGGTGCCAGCAGCGCATGCGCCTTGTCGATATCGGCGACATCGGTCTGACCCGTGGCGTGAAAGGTCGAAGCGGCAAGGATCAGGATCGACGCATTGATGGTCAGCGCGAACATCAGCGCAATCGTGCTGTCCCAGGTGGCCAGCCGCAATGCCTCGCGCTTGGACCCGATGTCGGACCCATAGGCACGGGTCTGCACGATGCCGGAATGCAGATACAGGTTATGCGGCATCACCGTCGCGCCGATGATGCCGAGCGCCAGATAGAGCATGTTTGGGTTTGTGAAAATGTCGCGGCTGGGCGCAAAGCCCGCAATCACGTCGCCCCAGACCGGATCCGCCATGGCAATCTGCACGGCAAAGCAGGCGGCGATGACACCCAGCAGCGTGATGATCAACGCCTCGATCCAGCGAAAGCCCTTGTTCTGCAGCCACAGGATCAGGAACACATCGGCGGCGGTGATGAAAATGCCGATTTCCAGAGGGATACCGAACAGCAGGTTCAGGCCGATAGCCGTGCCGATGACTTCGGCCAAGTCGGTGGCGATGATCGCGAGCTCGGCAAAAACCCATAGGGGATAGGACACCCAGGCGGGAAAAGCATCGCGGCAAGCCTGCGCAAGGTCACGCTC
This sequence comes from Rhodobacterales bacterium, assembly GCA_031378845.1. Lineage (GTDB taxonomy): Bacteria > Pseudomonadota > Alphaproteobacteria > Rhodobacterales > Rhodobacteraceae > JAJNPS01. The sequence goes on along the minus strand of JANNES010000008.1, from coordinate 38,735 downwards.
GGATGCCACCGCCAGCCGCGCGCAAAGCGATTGCAGGATGATCGCCATGATATTGGACAAAAGTGCGACGAAGAGCAGCGCATAACCGAACTGTGCCCCGCCGGCGAGGCTGGTCGCCCAGTTGCCAGGATCCATGTAGCCGACCGCGACCAGATAACCGGGGCCAACAAACGCAAAGAATCGTCGGTACGATGTTCCTGTTGGGCGGACCGCGATGGACCGGAAAACCTCAGACAAGGATGGCGTGGTACGTTCAGTGCGCCAGCCGGACGGCGAAGAGGGCGTGGATGACATCAGGGCTTTCTTCACGAGACAAACGTCGCGGTCAATTGAGAATGATTTGCAGTCGCATTTAATTTGAGAGGCTTGAAATTGTCAAGGCCAGCTCGGAATGTCGCGCGTGCACCGCGGGTTTGGCGTGGCGGGGTCAGCCGAAGGACTTGGCCGAAATCTGGTGGTCGGCACAAAAGGCCAAAAGCCGTTCAAGGTCGGTTTTGCGCCACGCGATCTTGTGCGGGGATGCGTTGTCCAGAATGACGGTCGCCACGACGGTCACAAAGAACTTGCCCACGACCGATTTCAGATAGTCCTGCCAGCATTGATCTGCCGCGTACTCGGTCACCCCATATCCCTCCAAAGCCGCATGGTAGCCCAAGACAAGGTTCCGCTCTGACGCAAGACGGGTGTCCGGGCTCAAGGAGCTGATCAGGAGATAGCCGATATCATAGGTGCCCCGTCCCTTGCCCATGATCTGCCAATCCAGCAAGATCGCCTCGCCCTGCGCCCCGAACATCACATTGTCGGCGTGAATGTCGCGGTGCAGGCAAGTCAGCGGCCCGCGCTCCAGAAGATCGCCGTAGACCTGCGCCTGATGGGCCACCAGATGATCGCCCAGATCCAGGAATGTCGCGGGTATCTCGATGCCGCCCAAAAGGTCGGCAACCTTGTCGGGATAGCGTGCCCAGCAGCGCGAAAAGCCGAACTCATCCAGCAGGGCCATCCCGCTAAGATCCTGCAATCTGGGGCTTTGCCACCAGTTGGCATGGATTTTGGCCAGGGCATCGGTGACCGCAGCCGCATCAGTGGTCGAAAGACCGGTTGCGAACGGGACTGACCTTGCCCCTGCCAGATCTTGCAAGAGCAGCAGACTTGCATGCCCGTCGGGGTCCGCCGCGCCAAAATAGCAGCGCGGCACCGCAAGATCGGTCGTTCCGACCATCCGTGTGTAAAGCATCACTTCCCGGCAGTTAGCGGCGTAGACGTGGGCGGCCATGACGGGATCGGATGGCGAGAGTTTGGCCACCAGTGACATTGGCGCGCGATCTGGCATGCCGCGATACGTCAAGCCGATGCGGTAGAGTCTGCCGCCGGTAAAGCCCTCATCCTGCCCGATACGGGTCAGCGTTGCCGAGGATACGACAACTCCCGCCAGCCCCGCGGCCTGCAATGCATCGGTCAGCCACGCTGGCGTGATCTCGGCAGCAGTCGTTGGCAACGCAAGCATCATTCAGGTCCCGGCGCGTCTGGCGGGGTGGTAAACCCGCGCGAAAAGTCAGTGCCGGACCATAGCTGGTTTGTCTGGCGCTGCCAGCGCTGTTCACAAGCGCTGGCGGTCGCGGCCAAGATGGCAATCGCCGCACAGCCAGGGGCCACCCGTTACGCTGGCGGTATCGAGGTCACGCCCTCAACCCAAGAATGGCGCGGGCTTCGGCGCAGGTTGCAACCTTGCGGTCATAGCGCGCGCACAGATCTGCCGCGCGCGCCACGAGGGCCGCGTTCGATGGCGCGAGGTGGTCGCGGTCAAGGCGCAGGTTGTCCTCAAGGCCGGTGCGCGCATGGCCACCGGCCGCCACGCACCATTCATTCAGCTCGATCTGATGGGGGCCGATGCCCGCGGCACACCATTCCGCGTCAGGCATCAGCCGGTTTACGGTGCGAATGTAGTAATCAAACACATCGCGGTCGGCGGGCATGGCATTCTTGACACCCATGACGAACTGCACATAAAGCGGCCCCTTGAGGCGCCCGTCGCGCGCCATCGCAGCCGCCTGATGGATATGTCCCAGATCAAAGGCTTCGATTTCCGGCTTGATGTCATGGACCAGCATCTCCGAGGCCAGCCAATCCACAAGGTCGGGTGGGTTTTCATAGACACGGGTGGGAAAGTTGTTCGATCCAACGGTCAGCGATGCCATGTCGGGCCGCAACGGCAGCATGCCCCCCCGCTCACGCCCCGCGCCCGACCGCCCACCGGTGGAGAATTGAACGATCAGTCCCGGGCAATGCCTGCGCAACCCCTCGGTCAGGCGGGCAAAGCGTTCCGGGTCCGAAGAGGGGGTTTCGTCATCATTGCGCACATGACAATGGGCGATAGTTGCCCCCGCCTCGAACGCGGCATGGGTGCTTTCCACCTGTTCCGCGATGGAAATCGGCACCGCCGGGTTGTGGGCTTTACGCGGGAGAGAGCCCGTGATGGCCACACAGATGATGCAAGGCTTGGTCATATCCGGGCAAGGATGAAATCAAACTCGGTGTCATAGAACGGGCCGGTAAAGCCCGCACTGGCAATTTGGGTTGGATCGGTCACGGGTCTGAACGCGGCCATCAGGCTTTCCTTGACGCCAAACACCGCATCCGAGGCGATGTAGGGGTCATTGGGATCGAAGATATGGGTCACAAGGCGCGCATAGCCTTCGGCCTCGATAACATAGTGCAGATGGGCGGGGCGATACGGATGGCGGCCAAGGGCTGCCAGCAGCTTGCCCACCGGACCGTCATCGGGGATCGGATAGAAGCTCGGCTTCACCCCGCGGAAGTGATAGGCTCCGTCCACCCCGGTCCGAAACACGCCGCGCAGGTTGAAGTCGGGCTGGATGCCCTTTTGCTGGACGTCGTAAAAGCCGTCATCATTGGCTTGCCAGACGTCGATCTTGGCCCCCGCGATGGGCTTGCCGTTGGTGTCGAGGATGCGGCCATGCACGCGCATCGGCGAACCCTTCTGATCGAGGCAGATGTCGGCCCCCATCGGCAATTCTGGCGCATCCGCCACATGGAACGGCCCCAGCACCGTGCTTTCCGACGCGCCCGAGGGTTTGCGGTTGTTGATCGCATCGACCAACATCGACACCCCCAGCACATCCGACAGCAAGATGAATTCCTGCCGCCATTCGGTGGACATATGGCCCGTATCGGTCAGGAACATGATGGCGCGGAACCACTCGGCCTCGGTCGGCTCGATCTCCTTCACCGCTTCGTGCAGCTTGCGGGTGATCACGTCCATCACCGCCTTCAGGCGCGCGTCCTGCGCCCTGGCGTTGCGTGCCGTAACCACCTCGGCCGAGGTGCCTTCGGTGAAGTATCCGCTTTCGGGCGATGTCATGGCAAACCTCACTGGCCAAGGATGGATGTCAGAACACGCGCCAGATCGGCAGCGGGATCGCGGGTCAACGTTGCGCTGCGCCAACAGACGTGCTGATCCGGGCGCACCAGCAAGCAGCCCTCATCGGCGATCTCGCACGCGCGGGCCCAGTCGCCGGTGTGGTCGGCAATTGCCTGGCGCGGGCCGATCACATGGCTGCTGATCGTCATTCCGCGCCGGGCCGCTTCGGCTTTCGCGGCCGCGACCCAAGCCGCGCCACCGATGCCGGTCAGCAAGGTGAATTGCCCGCGCCCGCACAGATCAAGCGTGGAATGCGCCTTGCCTTGGGCATCATAAACCCAGACATGCGGCAGCCTCGCGCCGGGCCAGGTGGTCGGCTGGTAGTGAAGTTCTGCATCGCGTGCAAAGGCAGGTTCTGGCTGGCCATCCGTGACCACGGCGCCAGATTTGTACCGCTGGTTCATTTCGACCCCATGCGCGTCGAACTCATACTTCTTGTAGGCAATGGCGCGGCGGAGCGCCCCTCGCTGGGCTTCGGCTTGCGGCGTGGCATCGCAACGCGCATCCATGTTGGCCTGAATGCGGTCATGGTCAAAGCTGCCGTCCATCCCCAAAGCCTCGAAGATGGGCCCGAATTCCGGGATCGACTTGTTGGCGCGGGTCACGATCTGTTTGGCGATCGGGGCGCGTTCGGCCGAGTAGCTGTCCAGCAGTGCAGGCTCCGCCTGCCCGTTAAGGACCATGGCCAGTTTCCACGCCAGATTGAACGCATCCTGGATCGAGGTGTTGGAACCAAGACCGTTCGAGGGCGGATGGCGGTGCGCGGCATCGCCCATCACGAACACCCGCCCGTTCTGCATGTGGGTGGCATAGACGTTGTTCACCGTCCAATAGCTGATCGCGGTCAGGTCGATCTCGATATCGGGATCGCCAACCAGTTGCCGGATGATCCCCTTGGCCTGATCATCGGTCAGTTCGGGGCGCGGTTGGCTGATGTCATAGCCCCAGATGATCAGCCATTCATTCCACGGCCGCACCATCCGCACCACGCCCATGCCGATGCCGCCGACGTTCGACCCCGGCTGCATGACCCAATACAGAACCGAAGGCCGGTGCGCGACATACCGCGACAGGTCCATCTTGCACAAAAGGTTGATCGACCCCGCCACGCCCATCTGCCCCTCAAGAGGAATGCCCGCATGTTCGGCCACCAGCGAGTTGCCGCCGTCCGCACCCACCAGATACTTGGCGCGCACGGTGAATTCCTTGCCCGTCAGACGGTCCAGAAGGGTGCAGGTCACGCCGGTTTCATCTTGCGCATGGCGCAGGTATTCGCAGCTCATCCGCGCTTGTGCGCCGCGCGCGCAGGCGGTCTTGAACAACAGCGGCTCCATGAAGGTTTGCGGCAGATCATTCATCGCGGTGGGGGACGACAAAGTATGTTCGGCAGCGGATTCCGGCCCGGTGCCCCAGGTCTTCAGGCGCCCCAACTCCTCTCCCGCAATCGCGGTGCAAAAGATGTTGTTGCCCATTAATTCCTTGGGCGTCGCGTGCAGATAGACCTCGTCTTCCACCTCAGGACCTAGATCGCGCAGCACCTCCATCGTGCGCTGGTTGGTGATATGCGCGCGTGGGCTGTTGGCCAGCCAGCGATAGCGGTTCACCACCATGCAATCGACACCGTAAGATGCCAGAAGGGCAGCCGTGGCACTGCCCGCAGGCCCGGTGCCGATCACAAGAACATCTGTCGTGATATCCGCCATTATTCATCTCTCCCAGTTTTATCAATGACGATAAGCCGCCTGCGCACCGGAAACAGGTGCAGCCCGGTCCGATCGCAAAACAGTCCCCAAAGCCCGCGCGGTGCAAAGAGCATGGTGGCGATCCCGATCAGGCCAAGCGCCAGCAGATACCATGTGCCAAAGTCTGCCAGCACCGTTTGCAGCGCAAAGAACACGAGAACGCCGACAATTGGCCCCTCGATGGTCCCGATACCGCCAATGACCACAATGAAGATCACGTATGCGGTCCAGTTGGTGACGCTGAAGGCGGCGTCGGGCGAGATGCGGGCGGTCTGCATGTAGATCAACGCCCCCGTCAGGCCGGTGCCAAAAGACGCAATGAGGTACACGAACCACTTCATCCGGCCCGCATCTACGCCCACGGACTTTGCGGCGTCGGTGTTGTCGCGCACAGCGGCCAACGCAAGGCCAAGCCGGTTGCGCAGCAAGAGGTAAATCGCGCCGATTGTCACCACCGCCAGGATCAGCGCCAGCCAGTAGGCCAGAATGTCACGCGCCGCCGCCTCGCGGACGCCAAAGAGGTCCTGCACCAGCGCCACCCCGACGATATCACCCGTCGCCTCGCGCGGCAGGGACGTGCCGGTGCCGCCGCCCAAAGCTTTCCACTGGGCCACGACAAGCCGTGTAATCTCGGCCACAACCCAGGTTCCGATGGCGAAATAGGCGCCTTGCAGACGGAACGCGAAATAGGCCGAAGGCACCGCCAGCAACAAGGCCGCCACGCCCCCCATCATGATCGCAGGCACCGGATCCCAGCCCCACAGAATGACCGCACCAAACATCGCGTAAGCGCCGATACCGACAAAGGCTTGTTGTCCCACCGAAACCAGCCCGCCATAGCCCGCCAGAAGATTCCAAAGCTGGGCCAGCGTCAGCATGGTGAGGATGAAAAAGAGGTCCTGAATGATCCCGCGCCCGGCAAAGGCGGGCAGAACAACGGCCAGCACGATCAGCCCGATCCCCACGATGCCGGCGGTCTGGCTGGCGGGGGTGCGGGTGGAGATGCGAAAGGTTTGTGTCATCGCCGCCCCCTCAATCCAGCGCACGGGGAAAGAGGCCGCGCGGACGGACCAACAGCACGATCACAAAGGCGATATGCCCCGCCAGTATTTGCCACTCCGGGTTCACTGCGGCCCCCACCGTTTGCGCCACACCGATGATCACGCCGCCCGCAAGCGTGCCCCAGAGACTGCCCAAGCCGCCGATGATCACAGCCTCGAACGCATAGATCAGGCGCGCGGGTCCGATAGAGGGATCGAAATTCGCGCGCATGCCCAGATACAGCGCGGAAAGCGTTACGACCACCATTGCCAGCCCGGTGGCCACGGCAAAGACGCTGCCCGGATTGATCCCCATCAGGCTGGCGGTCACCGGGTCATCCGACGTGGCCCGAAAGGCCCGGCCAAGGGCGGTGCGATAAAAGATCTGGTTGAGCACGATGATGACGCCCACGGCTGTCACAAACGTCATGAGCGGCATCACCCCGACCGTGACGATGCCCACATCGAGTGACGCGGTTTCCAGTGCGCCGCCGGAAATCCGCTGGCTGTCAGCAGAAAAACCCTCAAGCAATGCGTTTTGCAAAACGATCGAAAGGCCGAAGGTCACCAGCAGCGGCGGCAAGATGTCCTTTCCCAAGGTCTTGTTGAGGATGAACCTTTGCAGCGCCCAGCCAAATGCAAACATCACCGGCGCTGCGATCAGGACCGCCAGAAACGGGTTCAACCCGGTCATGGTGACGATGATCAGGATCAGATAGGCGGCAAGGACGATCAAATCGCCATGCGCAAGGTTGACCAGACGCATGATGCCAAAGATCAGGCTGAGGCCCGCGGCGAAAAGCGCATAAAGCCCGCCCAAGAGGATGCCTTGCACGATGGTATCGAACCAAATCATGCCGCGGCACCAAAATAGGCGGTGTGGATCGCCTCGCGGCTGATCGCATCGGCGCGGCCGGTCAGCGTCACGCGCCCCTCCATCATGCAATAGACCCGGTCCGACACCTTGAGCGCCTGACCGATATCCTGCTCGACGATGATGACAGACGCGCCCGACGCTTTGATGCGCGGCATCGCCGCATAGATGTCGCGGATCACGACCGGGGCGAGGCCAAGGCTGATCTCGTCACACAAGAGCACCTCGGGATTGGACATCAAGGCGCGCCCGATCGCCACCATCTGTTGCTGACCTCCCGACAGGGCGGTGCCTGGGCTGGACTTGCGCTCTTGCAGGATGGGGAAAAGGTCGTAGACGGTCTGCAGCGTCCAAAACCCCGGGGCCTTGCGCATCTGTCCTCCGATCAACAGATTTTCTTGCACGGACAGCGAAGGGAATAACTTGCGTCCCTCGGGAACCATCGCGATGCCGCGCTGCATCACGGCGTCTGCGGGCAGCGCGCCGATGGCCTCGCCGTTGTGCAACACCTGATCCGGCGCGTTGGGCAAGACGCCGCTGATCGACCGCAAGAGCGTGCTCTTGCCTGCGCCATTGGCCCCAATGATGGCGACGGTCTCGCCCGCTTGCAGCGCGACATCGACGCCGAACAGGGCGCGAAAATCACCATAATTCGCTGTCAGGTTGCGGGTTTGCAGCAACGTCATACCTCGATCCCCAAATAGATCTCGCGCACTTCTTTTGACGCCATGATCGCGGCCGGCTCACCGATGCCGATGACGCGGCCAAAATCCAGCACCAGCAGCCGCTCGACCACCGAGTTCAGCGCATGCAGCACGTGTTCAATCCAGATGATCGTCGTGCCCTTGGCGTGGATGCCTTTGATCGTGGCCACCAGCGCTTGACATTCGCCCTCGGTCAGACCGCCTGCAATCTCGTCCAGCAACAGCAACTCCGGCCCCGTCGCCATCGCACGCGCGAGTTCCAGCCGCTTGCGCTCCAGTAGCGACAACTGCCCCGCAGGCGTGTTTGCCCGGCGCATCAATTCGGTCTGGTCCAGAATGGCGGCGCAGTCGTCCACAACGGCCGCCTCGGATTTGTCGCGCCCAAAGCTCGCCGCCGTCAGCAGGTTTTCAAAGACAGTCAGCGCCTCAAAGGGCTGCGGGATCTGGAAGCTGCGCCCTACCCCCAACTTGACGCGGCGCATCGCCGGCATCCGGCTGACATCCTGACCGAGAAAAGTGATGCGCCCGCTGTCGGCAAGAAAGTTGCCCGTGATCAGGTTGAACAGCGTCGATTTGCCCGCCCCGTTTGGCCCGATGATGCCCAGAGCTTGGCCACGCGGCACCTCAAGGCTGACCGCATCGGTCACCTTGAGCGCGCCAAAGCTTTTGGACACATCTTGCAGACTGAGGATTGTCGTCACGTCGCCTCCTTTGGGAAAGACCCCCCGAGATTCGCGCCTCGGGGGGCATCGGATCAAGCCAGCGCTTCCATCGCCCCACCGGTCGGGATGTTCGGTGCGGTCTTGTTGTCGACCACGACCAGATCAAAGGTGCCGTCCTCCTTGCGCCGCCATTGACCACCGACCAGCGGCGTCTTGCAGACGTTGGCGGCGGCAAAGGGCGGCAGAGCGGCGCCGTTGAACGTGACGTTGCCCACCATGGTATCCATGCTGGTGGCTGCAATCGCGGCAGCCACGCCATCAGCGTCCGTCACGTCGCTGACCCGGCCCATAACGTTGGTCGCCACCTCGAACAGCGAGTGGATGAACCCGATAGGCTGGGTCCAGGGTCGGCTGGTTTTCGCGGTGAAATCGGCCGCAAGATCGGCCGCCGACATGCCATTGAGCGACGATTTGAACGGATGCGACGCCGACCACCAGACCTCGGATGACAGGTTGTGCCCGGCCTCGCCCAAAGCCTCCACCGATTGCGGGAACAAGATCGCTTTGGCCACGGTGATGATCTTGGGGTTGAAACCCTGCTGGATCGCCTGATTGCGGAACGTGGTGAAATCGGGCGGGATCACGACGCCAGTGACGATCTCGGCATTCGCCGTCTTGAATGCGTTGATCTGCGCACTGAAATCGTCGGTCAGGTTCTGATAGCGGCCCGGATCGGTCAGCTGATACCCCGCCGCAGCAAAGCCCGGGCCCACACCCACATTCGGATCACCCCACGCATTGCCGTCGGCGTCGTTGGGGAACAGGCCGCCCACCATCTTGTTCGTCTCAAGCTGGCCCCAGAGGTTGGTGAACACCGCGATCACGTCCTCCAGCCCCCAGAAATAGTGGAAGGCATAGTTGAACGGCTTCCAGCTGGCAGGATCGCCCGGATTGCCTTGCTGGCCGATGAACCAAGGCTGCCACGGCGCCATGGTGGACAAAACCGGCATGCCCTCGGCCTCGCACGTCGTCGCCACCGGGTTGGTGTTTTCCGGGGTGGAGGCGACCAGCATCATGTCGATCTCATCGTCGATGATCAGTTCCTTGGCCACCGCTGCGGCACGGTTGGGGTCGGACTGGCTGTCCTTGACGATCACGTCGAAGTTGGCACCGGCCTCGGAGGCAAGGAACGCCTCGATGTTGTAGGCGTCGCTTTCCGCAAATCCGGCCAGCGGTCCGGTCTGTGGGCTGACATATCCCAGCTTGATCTTGGCCCCTTGCGCGATGGCGGGGGCGCTCAAACCACTAGCGGCCAGCGTCAGGCCCGTGGCGGCGGTGGATTTCAGGAATTTACGGCGATTGATCATGGTGTTTCCTCCCGTTCAGATGGCTTTTTATGTGGTCGGGCGTTGCCCGTCGTAAGCAGCTTGCAGCAAAAGTCGAATATCCGCGCGGCCAAACGGTCTCGGGTTGGCGTAAGGGTTCTGCACCGCGATATCGGCGGCGCGGTCAAGGTCGGCCTCTGTCAGTCCCAGATCAGCAAGGCGGGTCGGGGCACCGATTTCGCGCGCAAAATCCCACAGACCGGCGCCTGGTGCCGACCCGAAGGTTTCCGTCAACGGAGCGAGCAGATCCGGCACCGCCACGGCATTGAACGCTGCCGTGTGGGGCAGCAAGACGGCATGAGTCTCGGCGTGAGGCGTGTTGAAACTGCCGCCCAGAACATGCGCCAGCTTGTGATGCAGCGCCATGGTCACATAGCCCAGCGCGGTCGAACAGAGCCACGCCGCGTAAAGCGCGTCTGCCCGTGCCTCGCGGGCCTGCGGATCGCGCGCCAAAACCGGCAAACCGGCCTTGAACGCGCGAAGGGCGTCACGGCACATCAGTTCGATGATCGGGTTGCGGTCGGCGGCGTAGAACGCCTCCATAGCGTGGGCAATCGCGTTCATGCCCGAGGTCATCGTCAGGGCCACCGGCAATGTCAGTGTCAGGTCCACATCATAAATCACCACTTCTGGCCGGATCGAAGGATCACGGCGCGTGGTCTTTTTGCCCGCCGCAGTTTCGCCCAGAATGTCGGTCATCTCGGACCCGGCATAGGTGGTCGGGATCACCACCTGATCCGCCCCGGTGCGCGTCGCGATGGCTTTGCCGAGGCCGGTTGTAGACCCCCCGCCCAGCGAGACCACGACCGTCGCGCCAGACGCCGCAAAGGCCGTCAGCGCGGCCTCGGTCACCTCGGCTGGCGTATGCATCGCGGCACCCGCAAAGATGCCAGCGGCAAGCCCGCCAAGTTGTAAGGCCAAAGCTTCGGCCTCCGGCCTTTGATGCGGGGTCGACAGCACCAGCGCGCGCGAATGACCAAGGCGCGCCACCTCCTCCTTGGCTTGCATGATCGTGCCCGACCCAAAAATCACCCGCGTGGTGAGCCCGGGAAAGGTGAAGGCGTTCAACATTGCGCCAGCTCCGATGTGGACGGCCGATCTGCGGCGATCGATGGGCCCCGTTCGCGGCACGCATGATTTGGTAACCCATCCACGGCACGGACGACATAGCAACCGCCCCCCGCCCCATGTGGAACAACAAACGCCACCGCAGGCGTATTCAGAAGGCAGTTCACATCCCGGCCCATGGCCTCAGGCGATCGGTCGCGCCGGTGGACAAAGACGCAGATCATCTGCGCCTCCGGCACCGGCACGCCCAAACTCAGGGGGAGTTCGATGTTCATTTGAACGCTGCAGGCTCCAGCCCTTCCATCAGCTCCGCGCGGCGGCTTTCAAACCACGGCGGAAACACCAGCGTTGTCCCGATGGCATCGGCAGGCTCGTCGAGCGCCCAGCCGCCCTCGACCGACCAGGCGATTTCAAACAGCGCGCCGCCCGGACTGCGGACATACATCGACTTGAAGTAGTTGCGGTCCTTTTGCTCCGAGACATCGGTAAAGCCCATCCCCTCAAGCTGCGCTTTCAGCTTGATCTGGTTGTCTTCGGTCACGGTGTTCAGCGCCATGTGATGAATGGTGCCACCCGCCAGCATCCAGGTGCCTTGCGGGCTGGTGTTGTCGAGAAGGATTTCGATCACCGAATGCGGCCCCATCGTGTCGGGCACCGAAAACATCAGCGCATCGGGGGTCGTGGCCTCTTGCACGAGGTTCATCCCATAGGACAGAAATTCGTGCATCGAGCCCAGATCATAGACGGCGATCCCTGCGCCATAGATGCCCTTGATGGCGGTCTGGGCTGTTGTCCCGGCCGCCAGATTTACTATAGCTGGGCGGATATCTGCAGGGTTTTCAACAAGTTCATGCGGAATGCCACAAGGATGCTTGAACAGTACACGCGCCAGGCCAAAGCGTTCACCCTTGGTTGCGGGCACACCCTTTGCGTTCAGCCGATCAACCCAGTAATCGGCCGCACCAGCCGGGATCGTCTGCATGATCGTGCGGGCCTGATTGGTGCCGCGCCGTCCGTAGATGGCGGGCTTCTTGAAGGGGAAAGTGGTGATTATGGTCGATGCATCGCCATGCTTTGATCCATAATAGAGGTGGTAGACAGGGATCGTGCCGTCGAACAGCACGGTTCGCTTGACCGAGTAAAGGCCAAGCGTTTTGGTATAAAAGTCAAAGTCCTCCTGCGCCCCGTCGGTCGAGAGCGTCAAGTGGTGAAAGCCGCTGACTAAAGCCATGATATCTCTTTCTAGTGTTCTTGATGTGAAGGGTTCAGCCGGGTCGGTTCGTCCGTCCGGGCCAGAACGAGCCTGACCTCAAGCGTGTCTTTGGTGTCGCCTGTCGTCTTGGCCAGACGAAAGTCGCCCAGCAGCTCGGGCTTTACGCAAAACAGCGCATCCCGCCCGATGGCAGGGTCCATGCGATCATAGATATGCGTGGTCAGGGCCTGGAAACCGGGCGCGGTGATCTTGAAATGCAGATGCGCCGGGCGCTCCAGCTTGACGCCAAAACGGTTCAAGAGGCGACCCACCGGCCCGTCCTCGGGCAAGGCATAACCGCTGGGGCGAATGCTGGAAAACCAGAACGCGCCGGATTGGTCTGCAGTGAAACGCCCGCGAAGATTGAACTCGGGCTGCAGATCGGGCTGCTGGTTTTCGTAAACGCCAAAGCTGTTGGCCTGCCAGACTTCGACCATCGCCTTGGCAATGGGCTTTCCGTCCAGTCCGGTGATGCGCCCAGACACCTCAAGCGGCGAACCGATCCCGTCCCGCGAAATGTTCGCGCCGTTTTCCATCTCCGGCACGTTTGGTCGGTAAAACGGCCCCGCAAGAGTGTTCGGGGTTGTCCCTTCGGGCCGCGCGGAGTTCAAATCCTCAACCAAAGTGGAGGCACCGATAACATCCGACAACAGCACCCATTCTTGTCGGCGCGCGTCGGCGGCGTGCCCAACCTCTGTCAGAAAGTCGATGACATCGCGCCATTCTTCGGGCGTGGGGCGAAAGTTCCCGACAAGCTCGTGAACACGCATCACGGTCGCCAACAGCGCGCAGACGACCCGATCTTGGGGGTCGGATGTGACCCGGCTGGCCAGATTCTCCAGCATCGCTGTCGCCGTCTGGCCTGATGCGCCGTCCATCCCGTCAAACCCCTCCCCGGATCCCGTCGTCACGATTGCACAGCTTGTCAAAAAGGTTGATGATTTTTCCGATATCTCATATACCAAATCGCTATGAAATTGAACGAACGCCACCTCATGCAACTGGCCGCCGTGCTTGACACCGGCGGGATCAGTCAGGGTGCGGCCCTTCTTGGCATGACGCAGCCCGCCGTCTCACGCTCGTTGACGATGCTCGAAGAGCGGATCGGCGAGCCATTATTTGTCAGGGGCCGCCGCCCGCAACAGGCAACGCCACTGGGCCTGCAACTGGCCGCCCATGGCCGCGCGATCCTTGCGGCCTCACGCAAGGCATCGGATGCAGCCCAGGGTTTTGCGCGCGGCACCCGGGGCATTGTGCGGGTCGGTGGGGTGCCGTTCTTCATGGACGCAATGATCTCGCGCATGGTCGCGGAGTTTCAGAATTCCGAACCCGACATCAGCATCCAGCAAAGCTATGGCAACCTGCCAGAGCTTTCGGCGGCGCTGAATGGCGATCAGATTGATCTTGCCATCGTGCCGATGGGGCTGGTCGATGTCCCGCAAGGTTTTGAATTCACGGAAATCCTGCCTGGCCGCAACGTTGTCGCGTGCAGCACCGCGCATCCATTGTTGCGCAAGCGGCGGCTGCAGACAGCAGACCTGACCGACTATCCTTGGGTGGCCCCCCTGCCGGGTTCCCCGCTGATGTGGGATCTGCATGCGATCTTGCTGACCATCGGCATGTCTGAACTGAACATCCGCTATTCCGGCGGATCGCTGATGAGCGTCATCAACTACATGGCCGAGACCAACGCACTGGCGGTGTTGCCGCATTCCGTGGTATTTTCCGCACGCAAGGAAAACCGGATCACCGTGCTGCCGCTGGACATCCCGCAACCCAACCGGTCGCTGGGGATTTTGCGACGCGTCAACGCCGTGCGTGCCCCGGCGGTGGACAGGTTCGCGGCCCATGTCACCGGTGCGTTCGAAGCGATCAAACACCTGATCAAGCGGCACGAGAATGCGGTGGTCTGGGGCAGCTGAGACCGACATGACGCGCCAGTTGCCTGGGCCGTCGACGCCGATGGAAAGTGTCAAAGTTCCTTTGTAACACGCGCGAAACCGGGTGTTTCAAAGAAATGGCAGAACCCGAAACGCGCGGACAAGCCGCGCCAGCAGGTTCCTGTGTGTCAGATTCCGGCACGCCAAGCAGCGCGCACGGTGTCAACCTCCCCGCCAGCCTGCCAGCACCCCACTGACACTCTGGCGCCGCACCCATTCTGCAAAGGCGCTGCCTGCGGGCGAACGACGCTCTTGCGGCTGGGTGATCCGGACATCTTGCCCAAACGCAAACTACGCGCGCCAAAGGGCCGCACCTGCGTGCCCTCGGCCAAGGTCTGCGCTCCGATGAACCCGTCGTTGATCGCCAACCCGACGCCCGCGCGCGCCGGCGCCAACGCATGCTCGGTCGAAGGCACATGCACATTGCGCCGCGTCGCGATCTGCCCGGCGCCCATCGCCGCGAACCATCGCGCCCAAATCGTACAGTCATCTTCGTGGATGAGCGTCGCACCCCGCAGGTCTTCGGGTGTCGGCGCTTCGCCCAGACTGGCGGCCATCCCCGGCGTACGGACCGCAAACATCTCCAGCCGCACCAGCGTTTCCGCCCGCATGCCGGGAAATTGCACCTTTTTAAAGACGATAGCAGCGTCGACACGCGGCAGTCCGCTGTCCAGTTCTGCTGCCAGCAGAGTAAGGTGCAGCGTGAGGTCTGGGAACAGATCGAAGAACCGCGACAGGCGTGGCACCAGCCACAATGACGAAAACGCAGGGGGAGCTGCGACCGACAGGCTGGCGGCCTAGGCGTCGTCACCGATCTGCAGCGCCGCCGCAGCGATCTGGTCAAGCGCCGGCCGCACCGTCGCCAACAACCGGCGCCCCTCTTCGGTCAGCACGAGACGACGGCGGTTCGGGGCAAAAAGCTGTGCGTCCAGCGCGCGAAACTGGTGCTGATCGTGCTTCGCGTCAGCTTCCTCTCTTCGCCCGCAAGGCGCATGTTCAAGTGCCGCCCCGCGGCCTCAAAGCGCTCCAATGCCGTCATGGGCAGGTATCACGACCCGATCCGCATGATATCCACAAATCCCATTCATTGAACTCGCGAAAAATTCGCATTTTACAACGGTTGTTTCAAGGTTCACCATTGTTTGGAACACCCAGTCGGAGCGGTTGTCATGGATGTCAGCTTTTCACGACGACGCCTTGTCGCGCCCGACCGCCTGCGCGAACTGATGCAGCGGTCGGATCTGCTGGGCGCGATGCAAGTTGGCAGTCATCTGGCTGCCATCGCCGTCAGCGGCACGGCACTCTGGACCCTGTGGGGGACGTGGTGGGCGGTGCCGGTGTTCATGCTGCATGGCGTATTGATCAACTTTCTCTCTGCGGGCCAGCATGAGCTGAGCCATGGCACGGTGTTTGCAACGAAATGGCTCAACGTGGCCTTGGGCCGGACATTCGGTGTCTTGCTGATCTACCCGCGCGATTTCGACAAGATCCAGCATTCCGCGCATCACCAGCATACCCAGAATTGGGAAAAGGATGGCGAACTGGTGCGTGAGCCCTACACGCTGCGCAGCTATTTCTTGTGGTTCTGGGGGCTGACCTATTGGCAGACCCGGATCACCCGCATCGTCCGGTTTTGCCGCGGCATCGTGATCGAACCCTACATCCGCCCCGACGAACATCGCGCCGTGATCCGCGAGGGGCGCGTCCATGCGGCACTCTATGTCCTTGTCGCCGTCGGATCGGTCGCTGCCGGGTCGTGGGCAGCAGTGGCGCTGTGGCTTGCGCCCATGGTGATTATGAAGCCGGTCCACCAGCTGCAGAACACGATCGAGCATCTGGGCCTGACCCACGCGGACGACATCTTGGAAAACACCCGCTCCACCCGCACCAGTTCCGTCATGCGGTGGTTGTGCTGGCAGATGCCCTACCACACGGCGCATCATACATTTCCCAGTGTGCCGTTCTGGCAGTTGTCGAACCTTGATGCCGAGATACGGCAAAGCGGGGCCAGACCACATCAGATGGGATGGATCGAATTTCAGGTCGAGGTCATCCGAAAGCTCCGGAACAAATCCGAAGCGGACTACCCCTATGACGAGGTCTGGATCGTCCCGCAGGCCAACGGCCGCACCCGCCGGGTCGAAGCAGCGTGAGGCGGCTCAGGGTCTTTCAGTCGCTCTGGGCCATGCAGCCACATGATGCGACGGGCACCATGCTGCCTTATGACCGGGTCACAGCGATGGTCGCGGAGGCCGGCTTTGCCGGTCTGGCAATTGACTTCGGCGTGGCCGACGTCGCCACGGCGCATGCGGTTCGCCTGCTTCTGGACCGCGCGGGGCTGACGCCGCTGATCGTGGCCTTCCCGAAATCGGTCGAGGGCCTGCGCGAAACGCTGGTGATGGCCAAGGATTTCGGGTCGCCCTATGTCAATGTCATCGGCCAGGTCTTTCCCTTGACCGTCGAGGGGTCCATCCCGGTGATCCGCCGATGGATCGAGATGGCCGATGAGGTCGGCATCCCGGTGCAGTTCGAGACGCATCGCAATTGCATCACCAACGACCTCTTCGCCACGCTGTCACTGCTGGACGCGATCCCCGAAATGCGGCTGGCAGCAGATTTGTCGCATTACATCGTCGACCGCGAGTTCAAACTGCCACTCGCCCCGTGGGAGCGTGGGCTCTTGTCGCGTTGCCTGCAGCGCGCTGACAGCTTTCAGGGCCGGGTCGCCAGCCGCCAGCAGATCCAGCTGCCACTTGCGTTTCCGCAGCACGGAAAATGGGTCGCCCTGTTCGAGTCGCTCTGGCACGAGGGGCTTTCGGATTGGCGCAGCCGCAATGCCGAGGGCGATGTCGTGTTTCTGTGCGAGCTCGGTCCGCCCGAATACGCGATGACCGGCGCGGACGGGCGCGAATTGTCGAACCGCTGGGACGAGGCCTTGGTTATCAAAACGACGATCGAGCGGATCTGGGCCGACCTTGGCGGCGCAGAATGAACGAAATTGACACGCAGACCGCCTGATATGCCTGACAACCTGCCTGCAACGGCCATCGAATCGGGGGAACCTTCAGCTTGTTGAACGCCCCACAATCATCGACGATCCTGCCAGGCTAGACGTGTTTGCGTCCACCGCCATCAAGAAACCAGTCATCCGGATACGGATACCACCAGCTTTGCCGGACGGGTTTGTGGTCGATAATGATCATTTTCGTACGCCTGAATGCGTCCAGCCCCTGCCGCCCGAGTTCGCGGCCAAGGCCGGAGGCTTTCCAGCCGCCAAAGGGCAGCGCGTCATTGTCGATCAGCGGGTTGTTGATCCAGACCATGCCGGATTCCAGCCGATCAGCAGCCTCCATCGCTTCATCGAGTTCCGTCGTGAAGACCGAAGCCCCGAGGCCATAGGGCGAGGCGTTCGCCCCGGCAATCGCAGCGTCGAAATCAGCCACACGGACCACGGCCGCAACGGGGCCAAAGCATTCCTCGTTCAGAATATGCATGTCGGACGTGCAGCCCGTCAGGATCGTCGGGGCATAGAACCAGCCTGTTTCCAGCCCCTCGGGGATGCGGCCACCGCATTCGACCCTTGCCCCTTTGGCCACAGCATCGTTCACCAGCCGCATAACCTTGTCGCGTGCGGCTTTGCTGACCAAGGGGCCGATCTCAGTCTTGTCCAACCCGTTGCCAACGCGCAGCGTCAAGGTTTCCGCTACGAAGGCCTGGATGAAATCGTCATGCACCGCATCCACGACATAGATGCGCTCTGCCGAGGTGCAGACTTGGCCCGACAGGTGAAAGGCCGCCGTCACCGCCCCTGCGGCGGCGATATCCAAGGGCGCGCTTGCGGCTATGATCATCGGATCGCTGCCGCCCGCCTCGATCACCACGGGCTTCATTTTTGACGCCGCCGCCATTGCCACGGCCCTGCCCGCAGCGACCGACCCGGTAAAGGCAACGGCATGGGTCAACTCGCTTTCGACCAGTGCTTTTCCCAGATCGGCCCCACCCGGCAGGCAGGCAACCAGACCGTCAGGCAGCCCTTTGAACACCCGGCAGAAATCGAGCGTGCAAAGGGTCGTCGCCTCGGCTGGCTTGATGATGCAGGCATTGCCCGCAGCCAACGAGGCGGCAACGGTCCAACACATCAACAGGATCGGAAAGTTGAACGGCATGATATGAACCGACACGCCCAAGGCTTCATAGCGGGCGTACTGGAACGACCCCGCCTGGGTTGTTCCCGCAACCTTGCCCGCCTCGTCGCGCGCCATTTCGGCGTAGTAGCGAAACACCGGCGCACAGTTGGCCAATTCGCCGATTGCTTCGGGATAGGGCTTGCCCATCTCGCGGCTCATCAGAATGGCGCATTGGGTAAAGTCTTCGGCCTCGATCCGGTTCGCCAGCCGGTGCAGATGCTGGGCGCGGGTCTTGGCATCAAGCCGCTTCCACCCGGCTTGGGCAGAATTGACAGCACCAAGCACTTTGGCCAGTTCGGAGGCGGTGGTATGCGCATAGTGCCCGACCTGCCCCAAGGTTGCAGGGTCAGTGACGACCAACGGGGTTCCACCTGACGCATGATGCTGCGGCGTCAGGAAATAGCTGGGTCTGGCGGGGCTGAACATCGGCTTTCCTTAGCGGATCATGTAGACCTTTTTGATCGTCTCATGGACGGTGCAAACGCCCCTCCAGTCCTTGGGAAAGAACGCCGCCGTATCGGGCGTGATCTCGATCACATCGCCGGATTCGTGCACATAGGTGCAGCGGCCCGCTAGAAAGTGGCAGAACTCGTCGCTGGTCACATGGCAGAACCATTTGCCGGGGGTGCAGATCCACAGGCCGGTTTCGGATTGGCCATTCGGACCCTTGGACAGGACCCGCCCCGAAACGTGGCTCACGCCTTCGAGCATCGTCGGGATCGTGCCCCAGTCAACAACGTCAGTGATCTCTAGCGGGTTGCGCATTACAGGAGTTTTCATCTTGGCCTCTCAAGCGAGCATGTAGATGTTGCGAATGGTCTCGTGCACCGTGCAGCGCCCGGTCCAGCCAGCAAAGAAGGTGACACAGGTGCCTGCGGTCACTTCGATGACCTCGCCGTCGTCATGCGTATAGGTGGCGCGGCCAGCAACGAAATGGCAGAACTCATCGCGCGGGATAGACAGGGTCCACGCGCCGGTCGTACAGACCCAGATGCCGGTTTCGGGCTGATTGTTCGGCCCCTTGAACAACAACCGTCCGGTGTTGTGCGAACCGGGTTCCATCACATTCGGCTGCGGCCCCCAATCGGCCAGATCGTCATAGCTGACTGCATTGTGGATATGCGGGGCGCTGGAGGCAAGGTTGGTCACAGCAGCGCCTCCAACAGGCCAGCAGCCTTTTCCGGCCCGTTTTGTAATTGCATATGGGCCGAGGTTGCCTTGAGTTTTGCCCGCATTGCGGGATCGGTCAGGCAGGTCTCGATCTTGGCCAGCAGTTCCGCGACGGTCCAGTCATAGCGTTCCGACCTGAACCCATGTCCGGTTTCGTGCACCCGCATCGCGTTGTCATGCCCGTCCCAGACAAAGGCCATGATGATGGCAGGCTTGCCAAAATAAAGGCATTCGGTGAAGGAGTTGTTGCCGCCATGGTGGATGACCACATCCACCAGCGGAATAACCGAGGGCTGCGGAAACCAGTTGGAAATCACCACATTGGACGGGACATCCGTGTATTCCGCGCCATAGTCGCCGACATTGACCAACGCGCGGAACCGCGACTTGCCGACCATGGTGATCAGGCGTTTCAACAGGTCGGTATCACCGGCACCCAGGCTGCCGAAAGAGATGTAAAGCAGCGGCCCATCCTGATTTGACCCAAAGACCGGCATCTCATACGGGGCCTCTTTGCGCACACAGCCCTCCAGGTATTGGAACTGTCTGGGGTTCAGCGGCACGGCGCGGTCGAATTTCACCGGCTCGGGGTATAACAGCAAGTTCAGATAGGGAGAGGCCTCAAAGAACTGGCCCAAGGGGTAGGCGTCCTCGCCGTTTACCGCCAGAAAGGCGTTGAAATCATCGTGGATCGGCCTGATCGTTGCGTTGAATTTGGCATGAAAGGCGTGGTGGCCCGCGTGATCGTTCACGCTCATTCCCGACAGATGTGGCGGGATCGCCGCATCCTCGATCTCGTTTTCGGAACATGAAATGATGCGGACCCATGGCGTGCCCGACTGCTTGATCGCTGGAAACAGGATCACGTTATCGACGCAGATCACGTCAGGCTTGATGCGACCAAGAATGGCGGGCAGGTCCTTTTGCGCCCACTTGGCGCTGTCCACGATCGCCTCCCAGCAATCCTTTACATAGTTGTCGATCTGGTCGATCGGTTTCTTGCGAAAGTTCGGGATATGGCCGTTGATGAAGTTTTCCCAGAACTTGGCCAACTCGTCGGCCGGCATCGGCGCGGACAGTTTCACGGGATGCGCCTCGAAACCATACCCCTCATAAACCGGCACAAAGCCGGGGTCCGACAGGAATACCGACTTGTGGCCGCGCGCACGGATGGCTTGCGCGATGCCCACCGAATTCAAGGCGGGGCCAAAGGCAGCTTCTGGGAAAAAGGCGAATGTCTTTCGCGTCATTTGTGATCCTTTGGTGTCCGGTGTTACGCCGGGAAAATTCGGGTGTCTTTGGCGGCCCAGCCCAGCATCACCGTATCGCCCTGTCGCAGATCTTGTGCCTCGGCGATGTCGGCAGTCAGACGAACAATGACAGGCTTGGGTGACGCTGTGGTTTGCACATGAAGTTGCAAATCCAAACCATGGTAGGCCAGTGCGATGACCCTGCCAGCCAGACTGTTTTCACCCGGCGACAAACGCACGCGTTCGGGGCGGACAGCGGCCACGGCAGCGCCTTTGGCGGTGCCATCCGCAGCGATCAACGTCCCGTCTTCACAACGCAAACCGGATGGATCGGCAACGCCGGGGAAAAAGTTCATCACCCCGATGAAGTCCGCAGCAAAACGGTTGACGGGATGCTCATACACGTCGCGCGGCGCGCCCGATTGCAAAAGCTTGCCATCCTTCAGGATCGCAATCCGGTCGGCCATCACCAAGGCTTCCTCCTGATCATGGGTGACCACGACAAAGGTAATGCCAACCTCGTGTTGCAGCCGCTTCAGTTCCAGTTGCATCGCGCCGCGCAGCTTTTTGTCCAGCGCGCCAAGCGGTTCATCCAGCAGCAGGACCTGTGGGCGCTTGACCAAAGCCCGCGCCAAGGCCACGCGTTGCTTCTGCCCGCCCGACAACTGATCAGGCTTGCGGTTGGCAAGGGGGGCAAGCTCGATCACCGCCAAAATCTCGTCCACGCGGGCGTTGATCTCAGCGCGTGGCAGATGTTCCATTTCCAGCCCATAGGCGATGTTTGCGCGCACCGTCATATGGGGGAAAAGGGCGTAGGATTGAAACATCAGGTTCACCGGCCGCTTGTTCGGCGGCACGTTCGAGACGTCCTTAGCCGCCAAAAGGATTTGCCCCGACGTCGGCATCTCAAACCCTGCCAACATGCGCAAAAGCGTGGTCTTGCCACTGCCCGAAGCCCCGAGCAGCGCAAAAAACTCGTTGCCCGCGATGTCCAGTGACAGATCATCCACCGCCTTGACCGCGCCAAAGCTTTTCGAAACGCCGCGGATCTGCAAAAGCGGGGTCATTGGCCGGGCATCCCCCCTTTGTTCAGACGTTGCGCCACAGCCAGCGTTGTGACGCTGATACCCAGAACCAAGGTCGCCAGCGCGTTGATCTCGGGCGTCACGCCAAAGCGGATCATGGCATAGATCTGCATCGGCAGCGTGGTCGATGCCCGCCCCGCACCTGCCGTGAAAAACGCGATGATGAATTCGTCGACCGACAGGGTGAACGCCAGCAGCGCCCCCGAAATGATTGCCGGGGCCAGCACGGGCATGACGATGCGCCGATAGGTTGTAAATGCCGGCGCGCCAAGATCGGTTGACGCCTCGACAATCGACCAGTCAAAGGATTTCAGCCGTGCGCGCACCACAGCGCAGACGAAGGCGAGATTGAACACCACATGCGCCACGATGATCGTGTGCAGGCCCATCGGCACCTTCATCAGCGAGAAAAAGCTGAGCAGGGCAATCGCCAGAACAATGTCGGGAATGATCATCGGCGCAAAGATCAACGCCTCCAACGCGTGGCCTTTGCGGCGGCGCGTCTCAACCCCAATGGCAAGCAGCGTCCCCAGCAGAGTCGACAGACCCGCCGAAATCAGGCCAACAATCAGGGTATTCAGCGCAGCACGGAGAATATCGGCGTTTTGCCAAAGTGCCCCGTACCATTTCAGTGAAAACCCGGTCCAAGCGGTTGGCAACCCGCCCTCGTTGAATGATAGCGCGACCAGTACCGAAATCGGGATGTAGAGGAACGCGAACACGCCGCCCATGATCAACAGCATCAGCGGGCGGCTATGCATTTTGGCCCCGCTCCACCACGATGGTCTGCATCAACAAAAGCCCCATCATGATCGCAATCAGAACCATCGAAAGTGCCGCCCCAAATGGCCAGTCATTGGCGGTCAGAAACTGGGCATAAACCACATTGCCGATCATCTGGAACTGGCCACCACCGAGCAAGGCCGGGGTCACGAAATTGCCGATTGACAGCACAAAGACAAACACCGCCCCCACTGCGATACCGGGCAGCGTCAGCGGCAAGGTCACGCGCCGGAACGTCGTCCATCGCGACGCCCCCAGATCATGCGAGGCCTCGGCAATTTCGGGGTTCAGTCGAGAGAGCGGGGCATAACAGGCAAGGATGACAAACGGCAAATAGCTGTAGACCAGGCCAAGGATGACCGCGCCTTCGGCGTAAAGGATCTGCGGCATCTCGCCCTGATAGCCCAGCCAACGGGCAAATTGCGTGATCAACCCTTCACGATTCAACAGCACAATCCACGCATAAGTCCGGATCAGATAGTTCGACCAAAACGGCAGGACGGCAAAAAACAGCAAGATCGGCTGCCGATGTCGCGGCATTGCAGCAATCGCATACGCGGCCGCATACCCCAGAACACAGGCGATGATGACGACGATGCCTGCAATGCGTGCCGAGTTGACTAAGATTCCAAAGTAAAGCGGGTCAAGAACAAGACCCAGATTTTCCAAAGTAAAGGTATATTCGATTCCGCCATAGACCCCTCGGCGAAAGAAGGCGAGGATCAGGACAAGGCCGCACGGAACCACCATCAACGCAGTAAGCCAAGCCAAAGCCGGCGCCATCAAACTGGTCGAAGCCTTGTTGTTCATCGTGTCCCCGGTGGTGATCATCCGCCGGGGCGCGAAACCCCGGCTGACGCGCCGCTATTGTGCCGCCATGATCTCGGTGACAACGCGCGAGTACGACCGCTGGGCCTCGCCAACATCGCGCAACTGCTCGTAACCCAGAAGTTCGCCAGAGGTGATCCCCATGTTCGGATACTGCGCGACAAGCGCCGAGTCCAACCCATCCATCGCTGCTTTGTTCGGCACCTTGTAAAGGATGTTCTCGGCCGCCCAGCGGTGGTTATCGGCATCAAGAATGTAGTTGACGAAGGCATAGGCGGCGTCTTTGTTCTTTGACCCTTTCAATATGACCATCGTATCGACCCAAAGATCGGAACCCTCGCTTGGGATTACATACTTGATCGCGGGATTTTCACCGATCCCGTAGTTGCACCAACCATCCCAAGCTTGGGTCATCACGGCCTCGCCCGATACCAGTTTCGCGTAGAAGGTCGTGTCATCATAGGCCAGAAGGGTCTTCTTGGCCGCGATCAGCGCATCGCGAACCGTGGTCAGCTTTGCCTCATCCGTCTCGTTCACAGACATGCCGTTGGCAAGAAATCCAGCAGCCAGCAGCCAGCGGTCGGTCGCCAGCATCGTGGTCTTGCCCATCACATCGGCAGCTGGCTTCAGCAGGTCATTCCACGATGTCGGGGCAGCCATCATGTCCGAACGATAGCACAGGCCCGTCGTGCCCCACGTGTAGGGTACAGAAAAGGTGTTGCCGGGATCATGTGCCAATCGCGTGGCCTCGGGGTAGAGATTGGCCAGATTGGGGATCTTTGCTTGATCCAGTGTTTCGGCCAAACCCATATTATGCAGAATCTCGGCGAAGGGCGACGATACGAAGACCACGTCATAACCCGCACCACCCGAAGCGATCAGCTTACCCATAATCTCTTCGTTGGTGGCGTGAACCACCAATTCCGCTGCGACTCCGCTTTCGGTGGAGAATTTCTGTACCGCGTCAGGCGCCAAATAGCCGTCCCAGTTTGAAATGGTCAGCGTCTGGGCCGAAGCCGCACCTCCTGCAATCAGCCAGATTGCAATCAATCCAGTAGCGGCGTGCAGCGAACGAAAAAAAGTCATGCCGGAACTCCCTGTGATGGATGGTCCGCGCGATCAAAGCGGCGCGGCACGGATCGCAGAGCTTCTTGCGAGCTCATTGTCATTGTAGTATGTTTTAGAAATAAAATACGTCAATCTGTATTCTCTGTCCTAGTCCGGTCAGCCAGAAGGCCGGCCCCAGTGAGGCCCCGTTGCAAAAACGCGAACGAACGGTCCAGACCCATACAGGTCTTGCAAGACACGTCCTCGATCACGCGCGGGCCAAGGCTCTGCGCCCCGGCGACCGTTTGCCCGAAGAAGCATTCGCGACCGCATGTGGTGTTTCACGGACACCGCTGCGGTCAGCGTATAAAATATTGGCTATGAACGGTTTTCTAGTAAAGCGCGAAGCCGAGGGCTACTTTCTTTCGGCTGACCTGGATGCCGACACAGGCGTGATGGAGAGCAAGCTCGACACCTCAAGTGTGTCGCTTGCCGAGATAATTCTAGCTGACCGCGCGGCGCGGCGCTTGGACGACTTGCCATCCGTGAGCTTTCTGATTCGGCGATACAACACGACACGTGCGGCGGTACTAAATGCGCTAACAGTACTGCAGCATGACGGCATCATTGATCGCATTCCCGGCCAGTCTTGGAACTTTCGGCCCATCCTCGATACGCCGAATGCCGTCGCCGACAGCCACCATTTCCGTCTGATTCTGGAACCGGCGGCGATTCTCGCCCCCGGGTTCTCGCTTGATCTGGTCAAGGCGCGCCAGACACGCCTCAACCTGCAAAAATCTCTGACAGGCCGCCTTGGCAATGCGGCGTTTCACAAGCTGGATGCAGAATTTCACATGCTGATTGCCCAAAGCGCAGGCAATCGGTTCGCACGCGATAGTTTGCTCGCGCATCATCGGCTGAGGCTGATCACCCAGAAGGACTTTGGCACACCCGAGTTTCGGCTGCGACAGGCGCAGGACGAACATCTGGCCATCCTCGATAGCCTGGAGCGTCGGCAATTCGATGTGGCCGCCGCCCAGATGACCTTGCATCTTCGCCTGTCTCGCAACCAGCGCCCGGATGCGGCCAACCGGGGCAGCCCGCCGATGCCAAACGGCAATTCAAACCATTGACGTCGCATCCGACCATCGCCTTTTTCCCGGAGGCCAGTTTTGGTGCTGCACTGAATTGCGTGGCCATTGCACAAGCCTTGGAACGGCGGGGCGCTGCACCGGTTTTCGTCTGCCATCCGGGCTTTACCGGCGTCTTCGCCGATTATGGATTCAAGGAAGTCCATCTGCCGGGGGCTGGCCGGAACGACGAAGCGGCGGACTACTGGCAGGCGTTCATTCACCGTCATCTGCCGCATTTCGACCTGTCACCGCAAGACCAGCTGTCGACCTATGTCGGCCCGACATGGGAGGCGATTGTCGATACTGCCATTGCGGCAGACGCGAGCCTTGAACATGCGCTGGCTCAGATCAGGCCAGATGCGATCGTGCTGGACAATGTCATAATGTTCCCGGCGATCGCACAGGCTGGCTGCCCATGGGTGCGGGTGATTTCATGCGCCGAAACGGAGATCCCGGACGACAATGTGCCGCCCTATCTGTCGGGGCTTTCTGCGGATGATCCAAAGCGTGACGCGTTTGAGACGGCCTACCGGACGGCAACTGCAAACGCGCATCGCCGCAACACGGAATTCCGGCGCAAGCGCGGTCTGCCCGCCCTGCCCCACGGCCGGTTCATGGAGCCCTCACCAACTCTCAACCTGATTTTGTCCCCTGATGCGGTGCGCTATGCACGTGCTCAGCCCCTTGATGCTTTGACACATCGCTATTTGCAGGGCTGTGTCCGTGAAGAAGCGCAGTTTGACCAACCGCTTTTGCCGAACCATCATGGACCCTTGGTCTATGTCAGCTTTGGGTCGCTCGGCGCGATCGACGTCGCCTTGATCGACCGCATGATCCGGGTGTTTGCGACGGTGCGGGCACGCTTTGTCGTCAATGTCGGTGGCTTTACCGAAGCATACCGCAATGTGCCTGACAATGTCGTGCTGGGGTCGTGGTTTCCACAACCCTCCATCGTGGCGCGCACCGATCTGTTCATCCATCACGGCGGCAACAACAGCTTTTGCGAAGCTCTTTTCTTTGGCGTGCCGTCCCTCATCTTGCCCTATTGCTGGGACGGGCATGACAACGCGTTGCGTGCCGCACAGACAGGCGTCGGGCGCGCAATGAACCGATCCGCGTGGTCAAACGATGAATTGAGGGGGGTGATCGAGGGCATTCTGGCCGACCGAGGAATGCGCAGCAGGCTTGCCACGTGCGCAGCCGCGATGCGCCAAAATCCCGGTCGCGAGACGGCGGCGGCGGCAATCATGGCGGTTGTGTCGAAAGACCAAACCCGCGTGGCTGCGGCGCGCGAACCCAGCTTTGCCAGATGACCGCAAAGCGTCTTTCAAAGGCCACGTGTTTGCCTGCCCCGTCGCGGAAGATTGCAGCCAGAATGTCGTCGTCTGAGTGCCCTCACGTCGGCTCCAAGCACCTGTCGATGCGACATTCGACCTTGGCCGTTCCCTCCGACGTGCGCGACGTAGCCTGAAAAGCCGCACCAGCGTGCATCATCGGCGATAGCGTGCGCGGAAAATGAAATGCGGGCAGGCACTTTCACAAAAGCAGTGTTGGGATCGCATTTCTCGATCTGGTCAAACATCTTGACGCCGAAAACCGACGACTCCTGTTAATTATCGGTTTGGCCGGGGTCGGGCGTTTTGCGGCAAAGACTGACCCTGTCGTTTGACGCAAGACTTGCGACCCCATGGTTGCCGGTGGCGGCATTCCGGGATTAAACACCTCGCGAAAAGCGCGACGTGCCGAAATGCCCGTGCGGGTGATTGCACCGACACAGGCAGGTTTGGCATATCGATGTTGCAGGGGGCAGACAACAGCGGGCGACGCACGTCCTCCTGTCTGAAAACGCCATCCCCGACCGGCTGACCGTCGCCATCCCCAATTGCCAAAGTACCGGTGTCCTGTGCCTTTGCATCGAGATCCAGCCGGTGTGGGCTATTGCTCCGAGGACTTGGCGAGGGGGGATAAAGGCCGCGGGCGAAGGCGCGTGGTTTGCCAAGAAACCATTGCGGGGCAATGCATGGCGCGCGATGTCGACGGGCAGGTGGCTACCCGTGCCGAGCGATATGATCGTCCGACCGCGCGTTTTGTAGCGGAACGTGTCGGCGCCGTGATTCCCTTGCCCGCCTGAGCTTGGGGCAACAGGCCCAGAATGGCGCAGGCAACGTTGGCCTGCATGGTCTATGCCTCGCACCCTTATCCGCCGCCCCCCATGGCGACGGACATGAAGGCGCGGAATACGGCAGCGGTCGGTGAAAGCGCGCGCGAATTTCGCCACGCCAAGCCCACATCCATGCTGGGGATCGTTTCAGCCACCGTGCGCAATTCGATGCGTTGGCCTTCCAGCGACCATGGCCGGTAAACCATATCGGACAGGATCGTCACCCCCATGCCGCTTGCCACCATCGAGCGCACCGCCTCGACCGAACTGGTGGAGAAGATCACGTTCGGCGCAAGCCCGGCTTTGGCCCAATACCGGCTGGCGGTGTCTTTTGCCTCGTCCACGGTCAACATCACGTAAGGCTGCTGCGCCACATCGGCCAAAGTGATCCGGTCGGCCGCAAGCAGGGGGTGGTCGGCAGGTAGCCATAGCCTGCGCCGCGACCGCATCAGCGTTTCGTGCTCCAGCCCGACAGAGTTCGCAAGGTTCGACACCAGCATGACCGCCAGATCAAGGTTGCCCAGCGCCAGACCCTCTTCAACAGCCAGACGCGGAAGTTCGATCATATCGACCTGAATGTCAGGATAGGCACGGCGAAAGCGGGCATAGTGGCGCGACATGAAATAGCCCGCAACGGTATAGGTGGTGCCCAAACGAAGCCGCCCGGTGACGTGCCGCCCCTCGCCCAGGGGCAGGCGCTCGGCGTCCTCGACCGCTGCGGTGATGTTGCGGGCGTGGTTCAGAAACCGCGCGCCTTCGATCGTCGGCACCACCCCTTGCGATGAGCGATCCAGCAGACGGACCCCAAGCTGCGCCTCAAGCCCCTGAATTGCCGTCGTGATCGCGGATTGCGAGATATTCATCGCCATCGCGGCATGGCTGATCTGGCCAGTTTCCGCCGCCGCAATGAAATATCGCAACTGTTTCAAGGTCAAAGCCATCTGCCGCCCAATCATATCTAAATTTTGGATACGGTGGTGCAAAAAACAACGTTTTACAATAGTGGCGACTCGCTCCAAGCTGATGTCATGCCAGATTTCGGGGAAAGCATGGCCGTCACCATCAATTGCGACATGGGCGAAAGCTACGGGCTTTACCGGATGGGCGACGATGCAGGGATGATGCCCTTGATCGACATCGCCAACGTCGCCTGCGGCTTTCATGCCAGCGATTTCAATCATATGCGAGCGACAGTTCGGCTCGCCAAGGCGCATGGCGTCAAGGTCGGCGCGCATCCGTCGCTGCCAGATCTGCAAGGCTTTGGTCGGCGCGAGATGAAAATGGATCGTGAAGAGATGGCCAATTGCCTGATCTACCAGATCGGAGCCCTGTCGGGATTTCTGCGCGCCGAAGGCATGGCGTTGAACCACATCAAACCGCATGGCAGTCTTTACGGCATGGCGGCGCGGCAAGAAGAAATTGCCCAAGCAGTTTGCGATGCCGCCGACATCTACCCTGTGCCCCTGCTTGGCATGACCGGCACCCTGCATGAGAAGATCTATCCCGCCCGTGGCCATGGTTTCGTTGCCGAATTCTACGGTGATCTGGAATACCGTCCCGACGGCAGCCTGATCGTCACCCGCGAGCATGACGCCAAAGACCCGGTCGTGATGGCGGCGCGCGTTGTCCGGGCGATCCGCGAAGGTGTCGGAACCGCAATAGACGGAAGCGACATTCCGGTGCGCTGCCAATCCGTCTGCATTCATTCCGATACGCCAAACGCGCTGGATATCGCCCGCGCCGTTCGTGCCGCCCTCAGCTAAGGAGATTTGCCATGCCCGCCATCCTCTCGCCGCTTCCAGGAACGTTCTATCGGTCGTCGTCGCCAGACAAGCCGCCCTTCAAGGCGGATGGTGATGCGGTCGCTGTCGGCGACGTGATTGGACTGATCGAGGTGATGAAGAGTTTTCACGAAGTCAAATCCGACGTCGCGGGCTCCGACCTGCGATTTGTCACCGACAACGAAGAACCCGTCATGGCCGGCGCGGTTCTGGCAGAATTATCCTGATGCTCAAAAAGCTGCTCATCGCCAATCGGGGTGAGATTGCCGTGCGCATCATCCGCGCCGCACGTGATCTCGGCATTGGCACGGTGGCGGTTTACTCTGATGCGGACACGACGGCCTTGCATGTGCAATTGGCCGATGAGGCGGTGAACATCGGGGCACCTGCAGCAAAGAAAAGCTATCTCAACATTGCCAACATTCTCAAGGCAGCATCGGAAACCAGCTGTGACAGCATTCATCCCGGCTATGGCTTTCTGGCCGAGAACGCGGGCTTTTCCGATGCAGTAGCTGCGGCGGGTCTGGTCTTTGTCGGCCCCTCGGGTGATGCGATCCGGCTGATGGGCGACAAGGTGGCGGCGCGTTCTGCGGCGCACGCTGCCGGTGTGCCCATCGTTCCTGGATCCATTGGCCGTGTTGCCGGCATCGAGGCTGCCCGCCACATTCTGATCGAGACCGGCTTTCCGGTGATGATCAAAGCCGCTGCTGGTGGCGGCGGCCGTGGCATTCGCATCGCCACGACCTTACCCGAATTCGAGCAGGCATTCCCGCAGGCAGAGGCCGAGGCCCTTGCGGCCTTTGGCGACGGCGGGCTGTACATGGAAAAGGTCATCACCAAGGCCCGCCATATCGAGGTACAAGTGCTTGCCGATGGCCGTGACGCCATCCACTGTTTTGAACGCGAATGCAGTCTGCAGCGCCGCCGCCAGAAGGTTTGGGAAGAAGCCCCTTCGCGCGCGCTGTCACTGCGTCTGCGCGATGAGTTGTGTTCCAGCGCAGTCCGCCTGGCCCGCGCGGTGAACTACTCTGGCGCAGGAACAGTGGAATACCTTTACGACGAGGACGCGGACCGCTTCTATTTCATCGAGATGAACACCCGCATTCAGGTGGAACATCCCGTCACCGAAATGATCACCGGACTTGATCTGGTGGCCGAAATGCTGCGCATCGCGGGCGGAGAGCCGCTGCGTATCCGGCAGTCTGAGGTCATCGCCACCGGCCACGCCATCGAGGTCCGCCTGAATGCCGAAGACCCCTCGCGAGATTTCGCGCCCTTTCCGGGCACCGTGAACAGCCTGCGCATTCCTGGCGGCCCCGGCGTGCGTTTCGACAGCATGCTTTACCCCGGCTATACCGTGCCGCCGTTTTACGACTCGCTTCTGGCCAAGCTGATCGTGCATGCCGAAACCCGCGAGGCCGCGATCACCCGCCTTGCCCGTGCGCTGTCGGAATTGCAGATCGACGGGCTGAAAACCACCAAGCCGTTGTTTCTGGCGCTTGCCGCCGACGCCACCGTTCAGGCTGGCGATTTCCACACCCGTTGGCTGGAGGGCTGGCTGGAAACCCACGCCTCCCGGCTGATCCCCGACCTGGAGCCATAGGAGAAACCCCGTGTCGATACGTTTCAGCTTTGGCGGCGACGAGCACATCTTTGCAGAAGTGTCCGAGGAAATGTCGCTGGAAGCCTTTTTCACAAGCCTGTCGATGACCAATGCGGTCAAACAGGCAGGCATCAAGGGCGTGACCGAGATTTGCCCGGCCAACGCCAGCTTTCAGATCAAGTATGACCCCGATCAGATCAAGCCCGGCGATCTCTTGCGCGAATTGCAGTCGATGGAAGGCGCGGCTTTGAAATCCGACGTCACCCTGAAAACCCGGATCATGGAGATCCCGGTTTACTACCAGGATCCGTGGACACACGAGACGCTGATGCGCTTTCGCGAACGCCACCAGGACCCCAAAGCGACCGATCTGGAATATGCGGCGGCGGTGAACGGCTTGGGCACGGTCGACGATTTCGTGCAGGCCCATTCCAGCCAGCCGTGGTTCGTCTCGATGGTCGGCTTTGTGGCGGGCTTGCCGTTTTTGTATCAGATGGTGGAACGCAAACGCCAGTTGCAGGTGCCGAAATACCTGCGCCCGCGCACCGATACGCCGAAACTGACCATCGGCCACGGCGGATGTTTCAGCTGCATCTATTCGGTGCGGGGCGCGGGCGGCTATCAGATGTTCGGGGTCACGCCGATGCCGATCTACGATCCGAACCAGCAGGTCAGCTATCTGCAAGATGAGATGTGCCTGTTCCGCCCCGGCGATATCGTCAAATGGAAGCCCATCAACCGCGATCAGTATGACGCCGATATCGAGGCGGTGAACGCCAACAAATTCTTGCCCACCATCCGCGCTGCCAGCTTTTCGCTGAACGATTTCAACAAGGACATCAACGGGACCAACGCAAATCTGATGGAGGCTCTTCATGGCCGTTAAGATCCTCAACCCCGGCCTTTCGACCACCGTGCAAGACCTTGGCCGCCCCGGCTATTACCACCTCGGCATTCCAATCTCTGGCGGGATGGACCGCTTTGCATTGCGCGCCGCCAACATGTTGGTGGGCAATGACGAAGGTGCTGCGGTGCTGGAGGCCGTCTTTCTTGGTCCCGAGATTGAATTCACCCAAGCCGCCACCGTGGCCGTGACCGGGGGCGAGTTGCCACCCAAAGTGAACGGCGTCGAACAGCCCACTTGGGAGGCTTTCCCGGTAAAACCGGGGGACAAGCTATCGTTCGGCTATCTCAAGTCCGGGGCGCGCGTCTATATCGCCATCTCGGGCGGGGTGGATGTGCCGGTGACGCTGGGATCGCGGTCAACCTACACGCTTGGTGCGCTTGGCGGGCATGAAGGGCGGGCGTTGAAGGCAGGTGACACGCTGCCTTTGGGGCGGGGCGGCACGGGCGGCGGCAAGATCCCTGCCAATCTGCGCCGTGGCCCCGGAAATCCTGCGGAATTGCGGATGTTGCCAGGGCTTTATTGGCACCGCATCACTGCCGCCGCCGGCAAACAGTTCTTTGCCGACACATGGAAAGTAGCACCTGAGGCCGACCGCATCGGCTATCGCTTCAAGGGGGGCAAGCCGCTGGATTTTGTGCCCCGCACGCCGCCCTTCGGTGCCGGATCGGATCCGTCCAACATCGTCGATGCGTGCTATCCTTACGGTTCGGTTCAAGTACCGTCTGGCACCGAACCGATCGTGCTGCACCGCGACGCGGTGTCAGGCGGCGGCTACATGATGCTCGGCGTCATCATTTCTGCTGACATGGACCTCATCGGCCAGCTGCAACCGCACAGCCCGGCTCGGTTTGTCGAGGTCAACATGGACCAAGCCATGGCAGCCCGGCACGACCGCCAATCGGCCATCGCGCGTCTGCGCGACCACCTGAAGCGCTGAGGAAAGAGGGGGAGCGTGATGCACGCCGCCTCCCATGCCTTAGTTTCGCGCCCGCGCCTCTTTGGGCGTGATGCCATAGCGCGCCCGGAACGCACGGGAAAATTGCGCCTGATCGGCAAAGCCACGGGCATAAGCGATCTGGCCGATCGCGCGCCGGTCACTGCCATTGGCCAAATCTTCCTGCGCGGCAGCCAGCCGTTGATCGCGGATCCAGCCGCCCAGCGTCTGGTTGGTGTCGCGCAACAATTCGTGCAGGTAGCGCACCGAAATGCCGCAACCCACCGCAACATCATCCGGCCCGAGATCCGGGTCGTCGATATGACGGCGCACGAAGGCCTCGATCCGCGCAAGATGCGCTGCGCGGACGGTCGAGCCGCCGGAGTTCAACACGCGTTCATCCGACTGCAAGGCCAGCGCAAGCAAATCCACCAGCTGCCGTCCGACGATCAAACGGGTCTCCTCGGTCATCGCGTCATAGCGCCGCGGAATCAGGTGGACCATGTCGACAAACAACCCATTCGCCCCGTTCGTCGCGTCAAACTCCAGACTGCAAAACCGGTCAGGCGACCGCACGCGCCCGCCAAGCATTTCTAGCGACAGCTTCATCACCCACAAATCTGCTGCTTCGGCATGGCTGAATTCATAGGGCTCGTGGCTGCGCTCGATGAAGAACGCACCGGGATTGGCGCGCACTTCTTTGCCACCTTGGGTGAAACGCACCTCGGACTTTGCGGGCAGCGTCACCAGAAACTCCTCCGGGCCCTGCACCTGCAAATGCTTTGGCAGTCGCCGATAAATCAGCGCGTCCGACGTCAACCGCGACAGCGAAACCGACCCCAGCTGCCACATCGACAATTCGCCGTCAAAAGCTTCGGGGCAACGAAACGACAGATCCAGCGGGAAGTAGGCCTTGCCGATTGCCTCATGCCAGTGACGGCTGCGTGCGGCCAGATCAACGCCCCTGGTGGTAATAGTGGTCTTCATCGCTAGCCCCTCCGTTCACCCAAACAGGCCACGCAATTCAGCACCTGTAAAGTGCCGTCTGCGCAGAACGTTTCCGAGTGCGCTCTGCGTCAAGGACCTGTGCATCAGATGCAAAGACGTGGGGCCGACCTGCCCGCTATTTTAAGCTTTGCAACGGTGCACAAGACGCCGCGCAACGAGGAGATCCAACGGTCACAGTCGGCGATCTGGCTGACCGCCACCCCTTTTGCGCCGCGCATTTGAAGGGCAAGAGGCATGGCAAGCGCAACACCACCCGCCACGAAGGTCGACCCGATCACGCTATCGGTTGTTCGCGGCATCCTGGAAACCACCCAGCGCGAAATGACGCTTTCTCTGGAGAAAACCGCGCGATCCTCGGTGTTCAACCTTGCGCATGACTACTCGACCGCATTGTTCAACGCGCGCCCTGAGATGATCTTGCAAGGACAGGATATTCCGATCCATCTGGGGTCGCTCATCCCGGCCATGAAGGTTGTCGCAGGTTATTTTGAGGGCGACATCCACGAAGGCGATCTGCTGATCCACAACGACCCTGCCTGGGGTGGCAGCCACGCCATCGACACCTGTTTTTACAAACCGGTCTTTTACAAGGGCCGCCTGAAATACTGGACCGTCTGCAAAGGCCATCTGACTGACATCGGCGGCCCGGTGCCCGCAGGCTATAACCCCAATGCCAAGGAAATCTACGCCGAGTGCCTGCGCATTCCACCCGTCAAGATCTGGGATCGCGGCGTGCCGCGCAAGGACGTCTTGAACTTCATCTTCACCAACATGCGCGCTCGTCGTGATCAAGAGGGCGACTTCAATGCACTGATTGGTGCCTGCCAGGTCGGAGAGCGGGCTCTGATCCGCATGCTGGACAAATACGGCGAGGATGTGGTCGATGCCTGCATCGATACGCTCTTGGACATGGCCGAGCGGCAGATGCGCGGGCTCATCTCGACGGTGCCGGATGGCACCTATGAAGGCGCGGCGATTGTCGAAGATGCGGGCCACGGCTTTGGTGATATGACCATCACGGCAAAGGTCACGATCAAGGCCGATACTTGCCATATCGAGATCTCCAGCCCGCCACAAATCCCTTATTTCATAAATAGCTACGAGGGGAACTCCTATTCCGGCGTCTACCTTGGTCTGATGATGTTTGCGCAGTTGCCGCCGCCCTACAACGAAGGCCTCTACCGCTGCATTTCCGTCGACATGGGGCCCAAAGGCACGCTCTGCAACGCCAAAGAACCCGCGCCACACATGAATTGCACGACAACCCCGATGGAGACGCTGACCGACGCCGTCCGCCTTGCCTTCGAAAAAGCCGTGCCGTCGAAAGTGTCGGCAAGCTGGGGTCATGCCAACGGGCTGAACATCGCCGGTTGGGACAAGCGCCATGACGAGGAATACGTCACCATGGTGCTGGCCACGATCATATCCGGTGCAGGGGCCACGCCGAGCCAGGATGGCTGGCACGCCTGCGGCCCGGAATGCTGCTTTGGCGCCTTGACGAGCGGCGACGTCGAACTGCTGGAACATTCCTATCCCATCATAATCCACCGCTATTCGTTGATGACCGACAGCGGCGGCGCGGGCAAGTTCCGTGGCGGCTCTGGCACCGCGTGGGAAGTGGAGCCGCTGACCGACGATATGACCTTTATCACTTTTGGTGAAGGCCGCCGCATTCCGGCGGTAGGGGCTGCGGGCGCAAGCTCCACAATGATCGACGAAAAGGTCGGGCGGCTGGAACTGGTCGAAGGCGCGCATTCCGAAACCATCCGCGAAAACATCATCAAGGTGATCAAACCCGGCGACCGCATTACCAACATGAACCCCGGAGGCGGCGGTTACGGCGATCCGATGGACCGCGCCTTTGAAAAAGTGGTCTGGGACATCAAGAACGGGCTGGTGTCCCTGAAAGGGGCTGAGCAGGACTACGGCATCATCATTTCTGATCCCGAACGACTGACGGTGGATATGCGCGCCACCGAAGCGCTGCGGGCGCGCCGTCGTGCCGTGGCAGCGCGATAGGGGGCGATCAGATGAAAACCGATTATCGTTTGGGCATCGACGCAGGCGGCACCTTCACCGATTTCGTGCTGGCCGATAAAACCGGGCAAGTGCGGCTGTTCAAGGCGCTGTCCACCCCGCAAGACCCGACCTTGGCGATCAAGAACGGCCTTGCACTGATGACCGAGGAGTTGGGCGTTTCGGCGGCCGAGATCATCTCGAACTGCGATCTGTGCATCAACGGCACCACGGTGGGACTGAATGCGCTGATCCAGCACAAGGGCGCAAAAACCGGCCTGATCTGCACGGCGGGGCATGAAGACAGTCTGGAAATCCGGCTGGGCCACAAGGAAGACGGCTACCGCTATGATCCGGAGTATCCGCCCGCCACCATGCTGGTGCCACGTTATCTGCGACGGGGCGTGCGAGAGCGTATCTTGTCTAACGGCACGGTACGCACGCCGCTGACCGAGGCCGATGTCGGCGCCGCCTGCGAGGTTTTCCGTGCCGAAGGCGTGGAAACCGTCGCGATCAGCTTCGTGTGGTCAGTGCTTGATCCCCGCCACGAACGCCGTGCTGGCGAGATCGTTCGCAACATGATGCCCGGCGTTGTGCTGACCATCGGGTCTGAACTTTACCCGCAAGTCCGCGAATACACCCGCACCTCGACCGCCGTCGTCAACGCTTACCTCGCCCCGATCATGAAGCGCTATGTCACCGCGATTGATCTGTATTTCCAAGCCTTGGGCGCGCGTCAACCGGTGCGCTATTTCCAGTCCAATGGCGGCCTTGCAATCGGTCAGGCGATGACCGACCGCTCGGTCTATGCAATCAATTCCGGGCCCGCGTCTGCCCCTGCGGCGGGGCTTTATGTCTGCGCGCCCTTTGGCAAAACCGATGTGATCACGGTAGATATGGGTGGCACCTCTTTCGACATCACGCTGACGAAAGACGGCTCGACGAATATCAACAAGAATATCGACTTTCTGCGCTACCGCATTGGCGTGCCGATGATTCAGGTGGAAACGCTGGGGGCCGGTGGCGGCTCTATCGGCTGGATTGATGACACCGGCCTGTTGCAGATGGGTCCGCAATCGGCCGGGTCCGATCCGGGGCCCGCCTGCTATGGCCAGGGCGGCCAATTGCCAACGGTGTCGGACGCCAACATCGTGCTGGGATACCTGAACCCGGATGGCCTTGTCGGTGGCCGCCTTCCGCTGGATGCACAAAAGGCCCATGATGCGGTGAAAACCAAACTGGCCGATCCCTTGGGACTGTCGGTCGAACGTGCGGCATACGGGATGTTCACCATCGTCAATGCCAACATGGTCAACGGCATTCGCCGCGTCACGGTAGAACGCGGCTATGACCCGCGCGATTTCGTACTCGTTGCGGCGGGTGGGGCCACGGCCGCGCATATTACCGCGCTTGCCGCCGATATGGGCATCGACACCATCGTGTTGCCAAAGCTTGCCTCGGGGCTTTGCGCCTTTGGGCAAATCATCTCGGATGTGAAGTACAACTATATGGCCACTGCCGTGTTGCGGTTGGACAATGACGCAGCCTGCGCCCGCATCGACAGCCTGTTCACCGAGATCGAGTTACAGGGCATCGCACACCTGAAATCAGATGGCTTCACCGATGCCAGCACCAGCATCAAGCGCAGTCTTGATATGCGCTATGTCGGCCAAGTACATGAATGCACTGTTGAAATCGGAAACTTTCCGGTCAATTCTGACACCATTGAGAGGATCAAGACCGCCTTCCACGCCCGGCACGAGCAGCTTTACACCTACGCGGAACCGCATTCTACGGTCGAGGTTGTGAACATTGAAAGCACGGTCTACGGGCTGGTCGAAAAGCCCAAGCGCATGCACATCACTGCCGGAAAACCGGCAGCCGCCGCGATCAAGGCCCACCGCGACGCGGTGTTCTCTGCCGATGGCAGGCGCACGCGCACGCCGATCTATGATGGCGCGGCGCTTGGGGCTGGTGCGAAAGTCGACGGCCCGGCTGTCATCGAAGAGGTTACCACAACCATCGTGATCGAACCGGGCTGGACGGCGGTTCTCGACGCTTCGGGTTCGTATCTGATTACCCGCAAGGAGACCAAATGAGTCAACTTGGCACAGACAAGCTGTCGGTTGCTTTTGCCGGGCTAAAGGCCCTGTCGCAGGTTGATCTGACCATCACCCCCGGCCGCATCACCGGGCTGATCGGTCCGAACGGGGCGGGCAAGACCACGCTTGTCAAGCGTGCTGACCGGCTTTCAGACGCTGACAAGCGGGGCGGTGGCCATGGATGGCACCGCCCTCGCAGGACTTAAACCGCACGAGATCCGCCGCAAGGGCATCGCCCGCACCTTTCAGGGCGAGCGGTTGTTTCGTGATCTGGCCGTGATCGACAACCTTGAGGTCACCGGGGTTGGCCTTGGCCAATCCCGCGCCCGCGCCCGTGCCGAAGCCGCCGAATTGCTTGATTGGATCGGCATCGGTCCCTTGCAAACCGCATTGCGGGCACTTTGCCCTATACCGATGAACGCCGCGTCGCCATTGGTCGCGCGCTGATCGGCAAGCCTGCCTATATCTTGCTGGATGAGCCCCAAACGGGACATTGTTGCAGAACTCTGTCGGTGACGGATTCATATCGTGACTCCATGCGGTTAGCGGGGGTGGATGACGACGCCTTCACCCGCCCGCGACCGCGTGACGAACTGGTCCAGCGACACTGCATCGCTCTGCAAGCTCGGGTCGC
>JANNES010000027.1:0-48101 GCA_031378845.1 Rhodobacterales bacterium | reverse complement strand
GTCCTGACCTGCATATCTCCATACAGGCCCGCGGCGCATGACAGGCCGCATCTTCGAGGCCGGACACACGACCGCACCTGATCACATGCCCGACCGTGCCCAAGATTCCGCTTGCATCCAAGGGGGCGTCCACACACGTCCCGACCGGCCTTGGTCTGGTGGTCCGCTACCGCGCGCGGCCAACCACGGTTGACGATGAGCCAATTCGCGACAGCAGATCGTGATTGTCGACGACCTCCGGGTCATGTGCCCTCAAAACCTGGAACATCGGCTCGAGCATCAGCACAGCCGGTCGCGGCCGCGGGAACAATAACCTTTGGGCCACCGGCCAGCCTCAAAGTTTCACCGGCATGCCGTGCGGTGTTCGTTCATAGGCTGCTTCCCAATCGGCGCGGCGCTGCGCGCGTTCTTTTGCCGAGATACTCATCCGATGCTCGCTGAGGTGCTCAAGCGCCAAGATAACCGCAGTATAGTATGTGTCGAGTGTATCAGGATCTCGGTTCGCCTCGGCCAATTCCAATGCCTCGCCCAATGCCGATGCCCATTCATTGGTCGTGAAATGACCTGCCTGAACCATCGCATCCGCAAGGGCCAACGCCTGAGCCTGCCAAGGCTCGTCAAAAACGGCAGTCGGGGGGGAGAGGGGATTTTCAGACCTGAACAAGGTAACTCTCCCAAAGGTCGAGCATCACTTCGTCGCGTCGATCCGCTTGCCCACCCCAAAGTTCGGTTGCAGCGAAGGCCACCGTGTAGAGATTCTCCCCCGCTTCAATCCCCTGCGCGCCCATGTCGGGCAGGTAGTGGGATCCGTGATGCGCTATGATAGTGCCGCGCGCTGCGCGGGCGTAGCGGGGTAGCCGCGTGTGGTTGCCGGTCGCCAGGCGATGCGTTGTTACTTGATCACCAATGGAAAAGGCCGGTGTGGCAAGAGACCTTGTTTCAAAACTCCTGTTGGCCTTTCTGGTAATATTCAGGACGTCCTCCAGGGACTTTGCATCGATTGGCTGATCAGGCCTATCTACATGACCGCGCATGACATCCTCCATGGAAACGGTGCCGTTATCGATCAGGAGAACGAGGTAGGTCGTGCACCATTTGTTGAAATAGGCAAAGCTCAGATAATCTTTGGGGACCATGCGTTCGATGCAGTGGCGGTACCAATCGATTGTAACGCCCCGTGCGATATTGCTGCGGGACAGTCCCCACATCCGCTTTTCCCAATTGGCGAGATCGCGAAAGGCGGCGTCACCCTTCGCAACAGGTATCGGGCCAAATCCCTGAATGCCGCCAAGATCGTGAATGCCGTCCATCAGGATCGCTCCGTGATGAGATCGCGCTCTGTCCCGATCATCGCATTGCGACTGACAATGGCCGCCAGTTGCTCTTCGTCCCAGCCATCGGTGCCTCTGGGACGCTGAGGGATGACAATATAGCGCAGTTCCGCAGTGCTGTCCCAGACGCGGACCCGCACCTGTTCGGGCAACGTCACACCAAATTCATCCAGTACCTTGCGTGGCTCCCGCACTGCGCGTGACCGGTATTCGGCGGATTTGTACCAAGCAGGTGACATGCCAAGGATCGAGAACGGATAGCACGAGCATAATGTACAGACGACCAGATGGTGCAGATCATCCTTGTTCTCCACTGCCTTCAAGTGACCAGTTGCGGAACCCTCAAAGCCAAACTCGGTTATTGCATCCGCCGCATTGCAGAGCAGCCGGTCATGGAAAGCTGCGTCTGTCCAGGCCCGCGCCACGACCTGCGCACCACGCTTGGGACCAATATGTTCGGAATAGGCTTCGATCCACGCGTCGATGGTCTTGGACGAAACAAGGCCCCTTTCGACGGCCAGACTTTCCAGGATCTTGACCCTCAGCGCAGGATCAGAGGGAAGGTCACTGTGCAGCTCATGATGGATATGCGCCGCGTTTTCGCTGTCGAAAGTAGGCATTCATACTTCCTCCTGATGCGCTGTTGTTCGGGTCTGCCAAGCGGAAACATAGTCGCAAACCCCGAATCGCGCTATCTCAGATTGCGAGCTGCGCTGGTAAGTTCGACCTGCTCCCGTTGACGGCGTCCGCCAGCTACATGTCCCTGATGCGGGGGCAGGCAGCATGACCGAAGCGCCCCAAATCCTTCTGAACCATCGCCTCAAATCCCTGCGGTTGCCGACCGTTCTGCGGGAATATGGCAAACTGGCGAAGCAGACCGCGGCGGAAGGGCTGGACCATGTCCAGTTCCTGGCGCGTCTGATCGAGCTGGAGATCATTGACCGGGAACGCCGGATGATCGAACGCAGGATCAAGGCCGCCAAATTCCCCGCCGTCAAAAGCCTTGACAGCTTCGACTTCAAGGCGATCCCGGCCCTGAACA
Source organism: Rhodobacterales bacterium (assembly GCA_031378845.1). Classification (GTDB taxonomy): domain Bacteria; phylum Pseudomonadota; class Alphaproteobacteria; order Rhodobacterales; family Rhodobacteraceae; genus JAJNPS01. The sequence goes on along the minus strand of JANNES010000027.1, from coordinate 45,728 downwards.
AGATGCAGGTGCTGGAACTGGCGCGCTGCGAATAGGCGGAACGTCGCGAGAATGTCATAGCACTCGGCCCAAGCGGAACTGGCAAGACCCACATTGCCCTCGGCCTCGGGCTGTCCGCCTGCCAAAAGGGCCTGTCCGTCGGTTTTATCACCGCCGCCGCACTCGTCCATGAACTGATGGAAGCGCGGGATGAACGATGACTGCTTCGGCTTCAAAAGCAAGTGGTCAGCCACAAGCTGCTGATCATCGACGAGTTGGGCTTCGTGCCGCTCAGCAAAACCGGCGCTGAACTCTTGTTTGAGCTGATCTCACAACGCCGTGAGCGGGGCGCAACATTGATCACCAGCAATCTGCCCTTCGAGGAATGGACCGAAACCTTCGGATCAGAACGACTGACCGGCGCGCTTCTGGACCGCCTCACCCATCACGTCAACATCCTTGAAATGAACGGCGACAGCTATCGCCTCGGCCAGAGCAAGGCCCGCCAGGACAAGGCGTAACTCAACACCAACATCGCAGGTATTTGGCCAAGAATGGCCAAAGCATCCAGGCAACCGCCAGCTCCCTGACAAGCGCGGCTACCCGGATGCTGGTGCACACTCATGCGGCAATCATACCAACCCCAAAGTGGCAACATTTTGCGTTGCCCTCTGGCTCAGTTTTACTCTGCCGTTGACACCTGCCTCTGCAAAGGCCACGATTTGGGCTAGCTTGGCGCGGAAGCGGGCGTGGGTGGGTTTGGAGAAGTCCGGGGCGGGCGGCAGGGTGCCGGTCTGCGCCTGATCGACAATCGCTTTGCGCTTGCCGACAACCGGGGCGGGCGCTGCTTTCGGTTCCTCCGCCGCAGTGATCGGCTGGTCCGCAGAATCGGGGTTGCCGTAGTTCAGCACCAAGGTCAGCCGGGCCTCGGCCTGATCGGCAGTGTCGGCCGTCATGTTCGACGTGAAGGCGAGGGCCGCGCGTTCGGCGCCGATCCGGGCCGCCAGCAAGCGGGCGAAGTTGTCGCTCGCCTTTCTGGCACTAGCTGCCGGTTCGATCGGGGTTTCGGAAAGGCGCTGGGCAAGCGTATCGATCTGCGCGGCGGTGAGGGCTTTGGTTTTCATAGCGCTGGTCCTTCAGGCGTTGGTGATGTGGGCGGAGTGCCCGAGGCCGGTGACGGCGTAGATCATGGTGCGGCCGTCACCGATCGCGGCGCCAAAGGCCTGCGCCTCGGGGAGCGTCGCGAATTGCTCGCGCGTGCGGGTGGTGGGCGTCCGGCCCCGGGCGGCGACAAAGTGGGCGGCGTTCTTCAGGCAGAATTCTTCGTGTGTTGTCAGGGGCTTCATGGCGGTCTCCGTTGCGTTGCGATGGGTGCAGACAGCGGTTGAGACCAAGCGAGAGAAACTCCTAAGTCACTGACTAAATGTGATTTATTGCAATACTAGCGCGCCGATTTTCGCTGGAAGCCTGTCGCCCGCCCACCAATCGGGACGGTTGACGCGAGTGCTACTTGGTATTACTTTGCGGCAAAAGGAGTGCTTTTATGACGGTGAAATCCTCGATCTCGCTGACCGACGAACAGCACAGTTTCGCCAAGGAACTGGTCGAAGCCGGGCGCTATTCGAGCGTCAGCGCGGTGTTGCAACAGGGGATCGACCTGCTGCGGCAACGGATGCAAGACGACGATCTGCAACGGACAGCGCTGAAAGCGCTGCTGGATCAGCGCAGCGCCGGGGCGTTTGTCAGCGGCGCCCAGATGGACAAGACCATCGCGCGCATGATCACTGAGAAGCGCCGCGCACATGCGGTTCAGAATTGAGTTCTCGGCAGAAGCCGAGCGTGATTTTGCCCTGATCTTCGACCACCTGTTCGAAAGCTACCGCAGCTTCGGCGAACGTGTTGAGACTGCGGTAGATCATTGCGAGGCCCGCATCCACGAGATCCGCGCGGGCGCCGACCGGCTGTGTGCGGCGCCATATCGTGGGGAGCGTCACGATGATCTGCTGCCAGGTCCGCGACATCTGACGATCGATCGGGCCATCTACTGGTTCGACGTGAACGAAGCGGAACAGCGGGTCCGCATATTGGCAATCTTTTTCGGCGGCCAGGATCACGTTCGCCAAATGCTGATGCGGCTGTTGACGCCCTGACGCAACTGCGTCGCCGCTCATAACTGGTCGGGGACGGTCCCACCAAGAATGTCGTAGGGGCAATTGGGTACAGTATGAGTTCGAAGCATAGTGCGTTTGAAGCTTGGCACTTCCATTAGACAAAGGTATGTCCACGGCCCAAACCAGCCGATCAGCCTTTGCAGCGTGCTGCGGAACGGATAACCTGGAGCAGCCATTCATGTTTGCCGCAGCAGGTCCTTATTTTCAGCTTCATTTCGGGCCACCGCCTTGGTCACGCCTGCCGCAGGCGTGCTAGTGCCCACCAACTGAGCGCCGCCATGATGCCTGCCGTACCAAGGCACAACGGCAGGCCGCCGAATTGAAAGCTTAGGCCCGACAGCAGCGTGCCGATCAGGCGGCCTGCGGCATTGGCCATGTAGTAAAAGCCGACATCGCGCGTGATCCGCCGGGCATCGCCAAAGGCGAGGATCAGGTAGGAGTGAACGGAGGAGTTCACCGCAAAGACAAACCCGAACGCCAGCAGACCTGCGATCAAGGTCCCGGTCAACGAAGGAGAAGGCTCACCTGCCCAAAGAGCTGCAGCTGCGAGCGCAAACGGGATCGGCACCAGAAGCCCGGCCCAGAGGATGGCCTTTTTGACAGTCGCGGACTCGGGTTGCCCCTTGCCGCCAAGAATGCGCGGCGCGGCGGCCTGCACTGCGCCATAGGCGATGATCCAGAGTGCCAAAAAGCTGCCGATCAGGAAGAAGGCCGCGCGCCGACCCTCCGGTGTGCCGTCCGACAGCACCATCTGGAAGTAGACCGGCACGCCGACGACGAACCACACGTCGCGCGCGCCGAACAGGAACATCCGGGCGAGGCTGAGGCGGTTGACCCTGGGGTCGTGCGACCGCCAGCCGCCCCAAGCCTCTTCGGCCTTGATCCTGCCGGGCAGGCCTGCGGGCAGGAACAGCGCCACTGCGATCAGGATCACCGCCAGAATGGCGGCCATGCCCCAGATCGCGGCCTCAAAACCGGCAACCGCCAGCAGCGCCGCACCGAGAAAGAAACCGAGCCCCTTCACCGCATTCTTGGACCCGGTGAGCAGGGCGACCCAGCGGAACAGCCCGCCATCTTCTTTCGGGGCCAGTAGCTTGACGGCAGATTTTGACGACATCTTGGCGAGGTCCTTGGCCACCCCCGACACACCCTGAACCGCCATCACGAAGGCGACCGAAGCTGCAACTCCCCAGGCTGGGTCAAGCTGGGCCAGCGCCACAAGGGCAGCCACCTGCAAGCCGAGCCCGGCATACAGCGTCGCGGCAAGACCGAAGCGGGCGGCAAGCCAGCCAGCGCCTAGGTTGGTCACGATCCCGGCGATTTCATAGAGCAGGAACAGCCAGGCCAGTTGCACCGGCGTGAAGCCGAGGCTGTTGAAGTGCAGCAGCACCAGCATCCGCAGCGCGCCGTCTGACAGCATGAAGGCCCAGTAGGCTGCCGTCACCGCCGCATAGGCGCGCAGCGGGTTCGGCGGCGGGCTCGCCGTGGTGGCGGTGTCGCTCACATCGCCCCCGCCACCATGCGCGCGATGTCAGCCAAACGGCAGGCATAGCCCCATTCGTTGTCATACCAGGCGTAGATCTTCACCTGCGTGCCGTTGATCACCATGGTCGATTGCGCGTCGATGATCGAGGACCGGGGATCGTTGGTGTAGTCTGAAGAGACAAGCGGCCGCGTTTCATATCCGAGGATACCGCTCAGTGGGCCGGCGGCGGCGGCCTTGAACAGGGCATTCACCTCCTCGACCGTCGTCGCCCGCTCCACCTCGAACACGCAATCAGTGATCGAGGCGTTGAGCAGCGGCACCCGGATGGCATGACCGTTCAAGCGGCCCTTCAGTTCGGGATAGATCAGCGTGATCGCCGTGGCCGATCCGGTGGTCGTCGGGATCAGGTTCAGCAGCGCCGACCGTGCGCGACGCATGTCCTTGGCGGGTCGGTCCACGATGGTTTGGGTATTGGTCACATCATGGATTGTGGTGATCGAGCCATGTCGGATGCCGATCCCTTCGTGAATGACCTTTACGACGGGGGCGAGGCAGTTCGTCGTACAGGACGCTGCGGTGATCAGGTGGTGGATTGCGGGGTCGTAAAGATCACTGTTGACCCCGTAGACGAGGTTCAGCGCACCGCCGTCCTTGACCGGGGCCGAAACGACGACCTTCTTCACACCGGCGGCGTAGTAGGGTGCCACTTTGTCTGCCGTCTTGAACACACCAGTGCAGTCGATGACCAGATCGACGCCCAGTTCCGCCAAGGGAAGCGCTTCAAGGGTCTTCTGATGGGTGAGCCGGATGCGCACCCTGTTGAGGATGAGCGCGTCTTCCTCATAAGAAACAGGCGTTTTCCAGCGGCCATGGATGGAGTCGAATTCCATGAGCAGCGCGTGCTGCTCGGCAGCACCCACGGGATCGTTGAGAAGGACGATGTCGCCGCCGATGCCGGTGTCAATCAGGTCGCGCAGGACAAGCTTGCCGATCCGGCCAAGGCCGTTGAGTGCGATACGGACCATCGGTTCAGCCTTTGGTCTGGGGATCGGCGCTGATGCCAATGCGGTCGACCTGTGTCTGCAGCGCCAAGCGGGTCAGGGACTCAAACGGCAACTCCACGAAAGCCGCAATCCTGCGACGAAGCGCGCCGTAGGTCTGGGCAAACATCAGCGCCTTCTCGGCATCGGTCCCTTCCGCCTTGACCGGGTCGGGCAGGCCCCAATGGCCGGTGATCGGCTGGCCGGGCCAGGGGGGGCATTCCTCGGCGGCGGCCGTGTCGCAGACGGTGAACACGAAATCCATCGCGATCGCGCCGGGTTGCTGGAACTCCGAGATGTGCTTGGACCGCAGGCCCGTCACGTCATGCCCGTTGAGCTGCAGCACCTCGAGCGCACGGGGATTCAGTTCGGTGTTTGGGCGTGTGCCTGCGGAAAAGGCCTGGAACTTGCCCTTTCCCAGATCGCGCAGCAGCGCCTCGGCGAAGATCGATCGGGCAGAGTTGCCCGAGCAGATGAAGAGCACGTCGAAATCGGTATCTTGCATGGCAAAGGCATCCTTGTGGGCTGCGAGAAGGGGGGAGAGGAGATCGGGCCGCGCGCGTCCGACATCGAGGGCGAGATAGCCGATGAGATCTTCGGTCACGTCCAGATCGACCGAGTAATGCAGCGAACGTCCGCGCCGTTCGACCTGAACCAGGCCGGAGGCCGTCAAGTCAGCGAGGTGATGCGATAGGGTGTTCTGCTTCAGCCCGAGGGCCGCCGCGATCTCGGTCGGTCGAACGCCCTGCGGCGCGAACCGCATAAGCAGGCGGAAGACCGCAAGGCGACCGGGATGGCCGAGGGTGGCAAAGCCGTGTGAAGCGCGATTCTGTTCCATACTTCCAGAATATAGGAATTGAATTTTTTCGTCGAGTGAACTTTTGATGACAAGGTCTGACTTGCCGACCCGATCGGCCGGGCATTTGCGGGGTTGTGCTTCGCCACGATGATTGCTACTCAACATTTCAATACTAATGGAGATGTTGAGACGATGCGTGAGGATCAGGCCCTTTTGGCTTTCGCTGCTTTGTCGCAGGAACACAGGCTGCGGATTATCCGACTGCTGGTGGAGGCGGGGCCGGAAGGCATGGCTGCGGGGGCCTTGGGTGAAAAGCTTGGCGCCGGATCGTCCAAGATGTCGTTTCATCTTTCGCATCTTGAACAGGCCGGACTGGTGCGGTCGCACCGCGACGGACGGCTGATCATCTACGCGGTCGAGGTTGCCACGCTCTCGGGTCTGATTGCCTTTCTGCTAAAGGATTGCTGTGGCGGCCGCCCCGAAATCTGCGCCCCTGCCTTTGCGGAAGCGAGGGCCGAAGGCCCAATCAAATGCTCTGGTCCGGAAGCTCCCAAACATCCGCGTCTGATTTCTGCTGACCGGTTGCCCGGTGAATCTGTGGCCGAAGAGGCCTGACATGCGACGTCTTTCGTTCCTGGACCGCTGGCTGACACTCTGGATATTTGCGGCGATGGCACTTGGCATTCTGCTGGGAACCGTGTTCCCCGCGCTGTCCGGTGCACTTGATGCGCTGTCCATAGGATCGACCAACCTGCCCATCGCAATTGGTCTCATCCTGATGATGTATCCGCCGCTGGCCAAAGTTCGCTACGAAGACCTGCCGAAGGTGTTTGAAGACCGCCGTATTCTCGCGCTATCGCTGGTGCAGAACTGGATCATCGGGCCGGTGCTGATGTTCGCGCTGGCGGTCCTGTTCTTGTCGGACAGCCCCGAATACATGACCGGACTGATCCTTATCGGCCTCGCTCGCTGCATCGCGATGGTGCTGGTCTGGAACGGCCTCGCCTGTGGCGATCAGCAGTACGGCGCGGCGCTGGTCGCGTTCAATTCTGTGTTTCAGATCCTGTTCTTCTCGACCTACGCCTGGGTGTTCCTGACTGTCCTGCCGCCGCTGTTCGGCTTGGAAGGACAAGTGATCGAAGTAGGGTTCTGGACCATCACGCAAGCAGTGTTGACCTATCTCGGCATCCCCTTTGCCGCCGGATACCTGAGCCGCCGCGTTCTGGTCGCCCGAAAAGGGGAAAACTGGTACCGGACCCGGTTCTTGCCGCGCATTGCCCCGATCACACTGGTGGCGCTGTTGTTCACCATCATGGCGATGTTCGTGATGAAGGGCGGCGAGGTTCTGCGACTGCCCGGGGATGCACTCCGCATCGCAATACCGCTGGCGCTGTACTTCGTGATCCAGTTCGGCATCGGCTTTGTCATGGGCCGCCTGATCGGAGCCGACTATCCCCGCACCACAGCCGTCGCCTTCACCGCGTCCGGCAACAATTTCGAACTGGCCATTGCGGTGGCAATAGCCACTTTCGGTCTCGCGTCGCCTGTCGCCTTTGCAACAGTCATCGGACCGCTGGTCGAGGTGCCGGTGCTCATCGGGCTGGTTTCGGTGGCGCTGTGGCTCGGCCGCCGCTGGTTCGCCGCCACTGCGCCTGGAAAGGTCTGACCAATGACGGATACGCAGCCATTCCCGGCCCTCGACGAGGCCAGCTTCGCCCCAATCGACCGCGGTCGTCTGCTCGCCCCGCAGGTTGCCGCTCATCCGCCGCGGATACTGATCCTTTACGGCTCGCTCCGCCCCCGCAGTTTCAGCCGCCTTGCCGCCGAAGAGGCCGGGCGCATCCTGACGCGCTTCGGGGCCGAGGTCCGTTTCTTCAATCCCTCCGGCCTGCCGCTGCCGGATCAGCCGGGGGCCGACCTGACAAAGGTTGAGGAGTTGCGGTCACTGGTGATCTGGTCCGAGGGCATGATGTGGTCGTCACCCGAACGCCACGGGGCGATGACCGGCATCATGAAAGCGCAGATTGACTGGATTCCGCTGTCGATGGGGGCGGTTCGGCCTACGCAGGGCAAGACGCTTGCAGTCATGCAGGTCTCGGGCGGCTCGCAAAGCTTCAACGCCGTCAATCAGATGCGGATCCTTGGGCGCTGGATGCGGCTGATCACCATCCCGAACCAGTCGTCCATTCCCAAGGCGTTTCAGGAATTCGATGAGGCGGGAAAGATGCGCCCCTCTCCGCTCTACGACCGGATCGTCGATGTGATGGAGGAGTTGATGAAGTTCACCCTGCTGACCCGCGACCGCGCCGACTATCTGGTGGACCGCTATTCCGAGCGCAAGGAAACGGCTGAAGCGTTGATGAAGCGGGTGAACCTGTCGAAGGCGATCTGACATCAACGCTGCGTGGTGCGGTCTTTGCCGAGGGTCTGTCCTTTCACAACGCTACCGCATCCTGCCAGCACGCCCCTGATGTGAGTCAATACATCCTGACCAGCGTCATGAGATTGTCATGACAGTCAATTGAGGTATCCACCATGAGCGCCCTGTCCCTGTTGCAAGATCCGAAGCGTTACCTGTTCTTCACCGGGAAGGGCGGTGTTGGAAAGACGTCGCTGAGTTGTGCCGTCGCGCTGTCGCTTTCGGATCAAGGGAAACGGGTACTTCTGGTCAGCACCGATCCCGCCTCCAACCTCGACGAGATGCTGGGTGTGAAGCTGAACGACAGGGCGACAGCCATTCCAGGTGCTGCCAAACTTTCTGCGTTGAACATCGACCCGGACAAAGCTGCCGAAGACTACAGGAGCAGGGTGCTGGATCAACTTGGCCCTGACGCCACCGAGACCGAAAAATCCACCGTTCGCGAACAACTGTCCGGGGCCTGCACCATCGAGATCGCCGCCTTTGATGAATTCGTCGGCCTCCTCGCCGGGGATGCTGCAGACTATGACCACGTTGTTTTTGACACCGCCCCCACAGGTCATACGCTGCGGCTGCTCAGCCTGCCCCGCGCCTGGAGCGGGTTCTTGCAGGGCAATGACCGGGGGGCCTCGTGTCTTGGTCCGCATTCGGGTCTGAAAATGCAGGAAGACCGGTTCCGCACGGCCTTGCAAACACTGGCCGATCCCGCACGCACGGCGATCGTTCTGGTGACCCGCGCAGATCGGGGTGCCGTGCGCGAAGCGGCACGGACCTCGGACGAGTTGCGCAAACTGGGCCTTGGCAATCAGCTTCTTGTCTTGAACGGCGTGTTTCACGCCAGCGTCGCCGGGGATGCGGTCGCCGACGGTCTGGAACGCGACCATGCGGCAGTGCTGGCCAGCCTGCCTGCCAATCTGTCTGTGCTGCCCAAAGCCGAAGTCCCGCTGCGGTCTTTCGACATGGTTGGTCTGCCCGCCCTGCGCGCCTTGCTACTGCCGGAACCTGCCTCGGCCCCAGTTGCAGCAGTGTCCTCGGACGTTGACAACGAGGGGGGCGTTGATGAGCCGGGGCTTGCTGCCATGGTGGACGACCTCGCGCGGGCTGGACGCGGGCTGATCATGGTGATGGGCAAAGGCGGGGTCGGCAAGACCACTGTGGCCGCTGCCATTGCCATAGGTCTGGTCAAGCGCGGTCATGCCGTTCACCTGACGACCACCGATCCCGCCGCACATGTGTCCTTTGTGGTAGACGGGACTCTGCCGGGCTTGACGGTCGACCGGATCGACCCGGTTGCAGAGACCGCCCGCTATGTCGAAAAGATCATGGCCACAAAGGGCCGGGATCTGGATGACGCCGACCGCGCCCTGATGCGCGAAGATCTTGCATCGCCCTGCACCGAAGAAGTGGCTGTGTTCCATGCCTTTTCCCGGACTGTGGCCGAAGCGCGTGCCGCTTTTGTGGTCATGGACACCGCGCCAACCGGTCACACCCTGCTGCTGCTGGACGCCACGGGAGCCTATCACCGGCAAGTGACGCATGACATGGGGGAGATGGCCCAAGGTCGAATGGTAACCCCGCTGATGCGTTTGCAAGATCCCGATTACACCCGCGTCATTCTCGTCACCTTGCCGGAAACAACACCCGTCTCCGAGGCGGCCAGTCTGCAAGACGACCTGCGTCGCGCCAGGATCGAGCCTTGGGCCTGGGTGGTCAACCGCGCTATGGCGCGAACTGGCACGACAGATCCCCTGTTGCAAAAACGGATCGTGTCGGAACATCGCCAACTTTCCCGCCTTCACGACGGGCTGACCGCCAGACTCTTCCTTTTGCCGTTCTCTCCGGCCCCGCCGGTCGGAGTTTCGCTGTTGTCCGCCTTGACATGAGGTGCACCGACAATGTCCGGGCCGCGTGCAAGCCTTGAGATTTGAGGGCAGAGAGCTGGCCTCACCCTGTGTCACGTCGTCCAGGCCTTTTTGGCCTGCTGCCAGTTTCACAGACAGCAATCTTGGCTAGCGTAGCACAGGCGTTCCTGATCGCGGACAGATTGAGGCGTTGCTGTAAGTCTGAACAATGGACTAGCCTTAACATTGGGGGAGGGCCGGAGCGATGCATTGCACACGACGCGTGTTTCTTGCTGGTTCGTGCGTTCTGGCGGCCCCGTTCGTGCATGCGCAATCGCTCTCCACCGTCAGGTTCGCGCTGACTCCGGTCTTTCTGGACAATGATGCCGACGTCATATCCGCCCTTCAGTCAGCACTTTCCGAGGGCATGGGACGCGACATCGACCTCGTGCAGCGCCGGACCTATCAGGAAATCACCGGGGCCTTGCTGGACGGGTCGGTCGATGCGGCATGGACCTGCGGCTATCCGTTTCTGCAACACGAGTCTGAGTTGTCCCTGCTTGGCGTGCCGGTCTGGAACGGGCAACCGCTGTATCAATCTTACCTCATCGCAGCGGCAGACGACCCGGCGCAGGATCTCGGCGGCCTGCGCGGCGGCACGCATGCCTTTTCCGACCCCGACAGCAACTCTGGCTTTCTGGTTACCGCCTCTGACCTCGCAGGTCTTGGCGAGAGCCCGGAGACGTTCTTTTCCCGCACGATCTTCACCTTCGGCCATCGCAATGTCGTGCGGGCCGTAGCCGGGGGGTTGACCCGTTCCGGCAGTGTGGATGGCTATGTCTGGGAGGTGCTGAGCAAGGTCGAACCCGAATTGACGGTGCGCAGCCGGATTATTGCCCGGTCCGAGTGGCTGGGATTCCCCCCGTTCGTCGCCCGCGCTGATCGGAGCCGCGATCCGGTCGTGGAGGCTTGCACGTCCGCACTGCTTGGCCTTTCGGAAACACAATCTGGTCGCGCTGCCCTCGCCCTGCTGTTCCTTGATGGTGTCGTGCGCGCAGTACCATCGCTTTTCGACGGCATCGCAGAACGCATGGCGATCCTTAAAGGCAACCCATGAGCCCCGCCTGGTTCCAGAACCTTCCCGTCACGTTGCGCGTTCCGGTCGTGACCGCCACCCTGATGATCGTGCTTGGCCTTGTCGCAAGTCAGGGCGTTCTGACTGCCCTGCGGCGGGTTCAGGATGCCCGTCTGGTCGAAACCGCGCAGTTGCATGTCGAAGGGCTGTCGGTTGCGTTGGGGCCGTTCGTGCTGCGGCAGGATGTTTGGGAAGTCTACGACATCCTCGAGCGGGCACAGGCGGCATCGGGCGGTCAGCGTTTGCTGCAAACGGTCGTCGCCGACGAACGCGGGCGCGTGCTGGCCGCAGGCGATCCGAAACGTGCACCGGTTGGCAGCGAGATCGGAACCTATGAGGCAGGTGCGGTAGGGCCGGAAGCGGTCACGATGACCGGCGATCCGGTGCTGCGGGTGATGTCGCCCCTGAAATACCAGGGACGGGATGTTGGCCGCATCGTCACCGAACTGGATGTGACCGACCTTCTCGCGGAACGTCGCCAGGCCTCTCTTTGGCTGTTGTTCGGCAATGCCGCCGCGACAGTCGTGCTGACGTTTGCAGGCTGGCTCGCCGTGGCGCGCATCCTGCGCCCTGTGGGCACACTGGTGCGCGCGATGGATGCCACCGAAGGCGTGCCGCGACCGATTGCCGAGGCTGATATCCCCCGCGGTGATCCCGGCCTTGCCCGGCTGATCACCACCTATAACCGCATGACTACCGCCGTCGAAGCACGCGCAGAGGCCGAGCGGCGGCTGGCAGAACGTGAGCGTTTCGTGAGCCTTGGCCGACTGTCCTCCTCGCTGGCACACGAGATCAACAATCCGCTGGGCGGGTTGTTGAATGCCGCCGATACCATCGTGACTTATGCCGACCGGCCCGAGGTCGTGCGCGAATCCGGCAATCTGATGTTGCGCGGCCTGAAACACATGCGCGACGTGGCGCGCGCCATCCTTGACCAGAACAGGATGGACCGGACTGGCCAGCCCCTGATGGCCGTGGATTTCGAGGACCTGCGCCTGTTGTTCGAGCCGGAGGTGGCCAGCCGAGAGCAGACCCTCGACTGGCGGATTGCGGCAGGCGATGCGACGCTTGCAGCGCTGCTGGCGACGCCGGTGCGGCAGGTGACGCTGAACCTGCTGCTGAATGCCAGTGAAGCGGCAGGTATAGGCGGTCGCGTCGGGCTTTCCGTGACCAACGGCGCAGATGTCCTGTCGATTTCGGTCGAAGACACCGGCAACGGGCTTGGCCCGGACCACCTTGCGCGTCTGTTGTCCTCGGGGCCCCTGCCGCCGGGCGGTGGCGTCGGTCTGCGGTTGGCGCATGACATCGTCGTCGGGTTGAACGGCCAGATCAGCCACACCCGCATCGACGGGGCAACGGTCATCCGCGTCGATCTGCCGGCACCGGTACCCTCATGATTAACGGGCGCACCATCGTGCTCGTGGAGGATGACGAGATCATGGGGGCGTCGCTGCTGCAGCGGCTGACTCTGGAGGGGGCCGAAGTGCAGTGGCACCGCCACATCGCACGCGCCTTGCCAGCAATCCGCACCCCGCGGCGGACCATCGACGCGGTGATCTGCGACATCCGGCTTCCCGACGGCACCGGTGAGGAGCTTTACGACACGCTCACACGCTTTGGTACGCCGCCGCCGTTCCTGTTCATCACCGGGCAGGGTGGCATTGATCAGGCCGTGCGGCTGATCCGGTCGGGTGCCGCCGATTACATCACCAAGCCGTTCGACATCAGCCGCTTCCTCGAACGACTTGCCATCGTCATGCGGCCACGGGGTGACATGGAGATGCCGCCCGAAACCGGTGTTTCCGCCGCCGCCCGCAGGGTGGATCGGCAGACGAGAGAGGCTGCGGATTGCGACGGGCATGTGTTGGTTCGAGGGGGACATGGGCTTGGCAAAGCGCGCCTTGCCCGCCGTGTCCATGACCAGTCAGACCGGCGCGCAGCCCCATTCGTCATGCGTGATGCGTTGCGCCAGCCCGTGGACGACGCCGGGATCCGTGCGGCGGTTGGCGAGACCCGCGATGGAACTTTGCTGGTCGTCGGGATCGGGCGACTTACACCCGACGCACAGGATGTTCTGATGCAGACGCTGCGCGCGCCCGCTTTTCGCCTGATTGCGACGGCTGGCATGGGCATTGAGGAAAAGATTGCAGCAGGCGGATTTCGCGGCGATCTGTTTCATCTGCTGCAAAGCCATGAAATCGTCATTCCGCCACTGGCTGACCGGCCCGAGGACGCGGTGTGGCTCGCGACCCGGCTGTTCCCCGGCTTCAATGCCCGGCGCGGTGCGCCGCTGGAGGGACTGGCCGCCACGACGGAGGACGCCATCCGCGCGCATGACTGGCCGGGAAACGGACGCGAATTGCGCGCCCGGCTGATGCGGGCCGTGGAGCAGGCCGAAGGGGCAAAGGTACTGCCGTCCGACCTGTTTCCCGAACGGGCGGGGCAGGACGTGATCCGCCCGCTTGCCACGGTCCGCGATGCCGCAGAGCGGGCGCAAATCGTGGCGGCTCTGGAGCGGACGCAAGGTCAGGTTTCCGAGGCCGCCCGTCTGTTGCAGGTGTCGCGCACGACCCTTTGGGAAAAGATGCAGAAGCTGGGTCTTTAAGCACACTTGCCTGTTCGGAAATCCGAACGCCGGAAAGTCAGGCGCGGAATGAACGGCTTGCCGCAGCGCGGCACGGCAATGCGAGCCGTATCCCTCCCCCGGTCCGCGTCATTAAACTGACGCAAAACCATAAGCCAGGGAGGATCCTAGCCATGAAATGCAACAAGCTGGTTGACGTCGGCAGGCGTCAATTCCTGCGAGGCGGTGCGATCAGCGCCGTGGGGGCCGCCGCCGCCGCGACCTTTGCAGCGCCAAGCCAAGCCAACGCGCAGGCCCTTGCCCGGGTGGAATACCCCACCAACCGTCTGGCCAACATCGCCGACCTTGCCGTGAACGAACCGCTCGATATTGCCTATCCCGATTCCGACAGCCCCGGTGTGCTGATCAAGCTCGGCACGGCAGTACCTGGCGGCGTGGGGCCGGATGGCGACATCGTCGCCTACTCGGTCCTTTGCCCGCACAAGGGTTGGATGCTCAGCTACAACGCCGGGGACAAGACGCTGAACTGCCCCGGGCACTTCAGCCGGTTCGACTGCGAAGCAGGCGGCCAGCAGACCTGGGGTCATGCGACGCAGAACCTGCCGCAGTTCAAACTTCAGGTGACTGATGCGGGCGACATCATCGCCGATGGCGTGGACGAGCTGATCTACGGTCGGCTGTCGAACGTTCTGACGGCATAAGGGGAAAAGAAATGGCTTTCAAGCGTCAGACAGACCGGCTGCCGATCATCCCGGCCAGTGCCAAGGTCCACAATGTCACCTGCCACTATTGCATCGTCGGTTGCGGCTATAAGGCCTACACTTGGCCGATCAACCAGCAGGGTACCTTCACCGACAACTGGGCGGGTACCGACCTGTCCAAGCAACAGGATCAGGAAACCGCCAACTGGTATGCGCCCTCGATGTACAACGTGGTGCAGCAGGATGGCCGACCCGTGCATCTGGTCATCAAGCCCGATGTCGATTGCGTGGTGAACTCCGGCCTCGGTTCGGTGCGCGGGGCGCGCATGGCCGAGAACCGCCGCAGCGACGTGACCGGCTCGCAGGCGCAGCGGCTGACCGATCCGCTGGTCTGGCGCTATGGCACCTGGCAGCCGACAACCTGGGACGATGCGCTGGATCTGGTGGCCCGCGTCACCGCCCGGGTCATCGACAAGGACAACGAGGACGACCTGTTCGTCTCGATGTTCGACCATGGCGGCAGCGCCGGGGGATACGAGAACACATGGGGAACGGGCAAGCTTTACTTCGAGTCGATGAAGGTCAAGCACTGCCGCATTCACAACCGCCCGGCCTACAACTCGGAGGTCCATTCGACGCGCGACATGGGCGTGGACGAGTTGAACTACCAGTATGCCGACTATGAGGTGACCGACACGATCTTTCTGATCGGGGCCAACCCGCTGGAAACCCAGACCAACCTGTTCCTGAACCACATGGTTCCGGGGATGCGGAATGGGGCCCGGGTACTGATCGTCGATCCGCGCCGCACGGTGACGGTCAACGCCTGCGAGGAAGTCGCGGGCGCTGACAATGTCATGCATCTTCAGATCACTTCGGGCACCGACCTTGCGCTGTTCAACACGCTCTTCACCCACATCGCCGATCAGGGCTGGGTGGATGCCGACTTCATCGCCGCCTCCAGCTTCCAGGGAGACGTTGCGGTGGCCGAGGATGAACAGCACCCCTCCGCGCTCGGCTCGTTCAAAGCAGCGCGGGCGGCCTGCAAGATGACCCTGGCCGAAGGTGCAGCGATCTGCGGCATCAGTGAGGCCGATCTGGTCAAGGCGGCGGAATGGATCGCCAAGCCCAAGGATGACGGCAGCCGCCGAAAGACGGTCACCGCTTATGAAAAAGGTATCATCTGGGGGAATGACAACTATCGTACCATCGGTGCCTTGGTGAACATCGGTCTTGCGACCGGCAACATCGGCCGGATCGGCGGCGGGGTCTGCCGTCTGGGCGGGCATCAGGAGGGCTACTACCGCCCCTCCGACGCCCATGTCGGACGCCCCGCACCCTACATCGACCAGCTTCTGATCGCCGGGCGCGGCAAGGTCCACCACATCTGGGCCAACGACCACTACAAGACAACGCTGAATGCCAGCGCCTTCAAGCGGGAATACAACCGCCGCACCAACATGGTGAAAGAGGCGATGGATGCCCGCGCCGGGGCCACGCGTGAGGAACTCGTGGATGCCATCGTCGCGGCAGTCAACGCGGGCGGCCTGTTCAGCGTCAACGTCGACATCATCCACAGCCAGATCGGCCAACAGGCCCACGTCATCCTGCCGGCGGTGGAATCGGGCGAGATGAACCTGACCTCGATGAACGGCGAGCGTCGGTTGCGGCTTGTCGAGAAATACATGGACGGCCCCGGCCAATCGATGCCCGACTGCCTGATCGCCGCGCGCATCGCGAACCACCTGGAACGTGTGCTGACTGAAGAGGGCCGCACGGAGTATGCCGCCCAGTTCAAGGGATATGACTGGCAGACCGAAGAAGACGCCTTCATGGACGGCTACAACAAGGGCAACCCCGAAGTCACCTATGACCGCCTGCGCGCGATGGGGAACAATGGGGTTCAGGAACCCGTTACCGGCTTTGCCGATGGCAAGCTGGTTGGCACGCCGCGTCTCTACGAAAACGGCGTGTTCACCCGGCATGGGCGAGAAGACGGCAAGGCGCTGTTCTGTATGGGAGCATGGCGCGGGCTTCAGGCCCCCGGCAAGGCGCAGCAGAAGGCCAGCTACCGGTTCCTGATCAACAACGGCCGGTCCAACATCAACTGGCAGAACTGGTTCCTCGACCAGAAGAACGACTTTGTCGCCGATCGTTTTCCGTTGCCCTATCTTCAGATCAACCCGGCCGATGCCGCCGAACTGGGCCTGAAGAACGGCGACATGGCCGAGGTCTACAATGACGTCGGCGCCACGCAAGCGATGGTCTACATCGAGCCTACGGCGAGGCCGAACGAGACCTTTATGCTGTTCGGCGCACCTTCGGGCACCCAAGGCAACGTGATCAACGCCGGGACCAACGAGTTGATCCTGCCGAACTACAAGCAGACCTGGGGCAACATTCGCAAGATCGCGGAAGCCGGGCCTGCCACAGCCGGGCTCAGCTTCAAGTCCTGGGAAGTCGCGCTTTGACGATTGCCCTGCCGCGCCCCGCTGGTCTCGGGTGCGGCAGGGACAACGGTCTCTTCGGGGAATGCCATATGAAGCTGGCTTACATCATGTCACCCTCGCGGGGCGGGACCGACCCGCTGCTCGCCGAGGTGGCGCGGCAACTCAAGCTGCGCGGTTTGCGCCTGTGCGGAACGGTGCAGGTCAACACGGAGCGGGAAGGCAACCTGCATTGTGACATGGACCTGATGGTCCTGCCGGACGGCCCTGCGTTCCGGATCTCGCAGAATCGTGGAAACTGGGCGCGGGGGTGCCGTCTTGATGCGGGCTCTCTGGAAACCGCAGTCGAACATGTTGCGCGTTCCGTGGGTCATGGGACTGACCTGATGATCATCAACAAGTTCGGCAAGCATGAGGCCGAAGGACGAGGGTTTCGTTCCGTGATCGCCGCAGCCCTGGATCGGGAAACGCCGGTTCTCGTCGGACTGAACGCCCTGAACCGGGAGGCATTCGACAAGTTCTCGGGAGGACTTGCAACGGAGCTGCGCAGCGATGTGGGCACAATCCTGGATTGGGTAGGTGATCGCTCCGCAAAAGCGAGGGCGCAATCAATCGGAGTTGATTTGCTGTCCGCTGTCCAGATGTTCTGACCTATTCTGTAGCAACCCGCGTCCTAGTGCAAAGGATGTCCCAAGATAGGGTGCAGGTAGCTCTGGTGCTGGACACCGGACGGGCCGCGCTAACAAGGTCCTCGGCAACTGCATGGCGGTAAATGTGATGAACTGGCTGAGAGAGCGGATCGAAATTGTCGAAAGCATACTGCAACAGGTGCATCCATGGTGAAGAGCGAGCAGGTACTTCGTTTGTAGGTTGACGCAGATCAAGGCCTTTGGAGCGTTCTTGAGGCAGTATTTTGGCGTTGGTGCGGACCTGTTCCGGTCTGCTGGGGTCCTACAATTTGATTTAATTCGGCAGATACCCATAGAGGAGCGTAGCGATGAAAGGCTACGTCGCCGACATCGGGAACTTGACCGATCGCATCGATCAGCTTGAACAGGAAGCGAAGTCCGTCGCGCAGGCGCCGTCGGAGCATTTCGATGGCAAGTTTACCGGGTAAAGTCGCTGCGGTTGAGAACGGCTCGAAACTGCCAAGCCTGAGGTGGTGTGAAGGCCTGGCGTGCAAATTGGCGGCTCGACAGTCTGGCAGACGCCAGTCATGAGTGCCCTGCAGCTTTTCGGCTACATCGCTGCTGCCATCGGTCTGCAGATCCTCCTGGCAGTGGCCATCCTCATCTGGCGCCGTGACCCCCACGAATCCGCGCGTCTAGACACGGCTGTCAGCCCGAAGTCTTGCGCCGTCGCTTGGGAAGGGCTGCGCGGTTTCCGGGTGACCAAGCGGACCTATGAGGACGACGCACGGACGCAATGCTCGTTTGATCTGACACCCGTGGACGGCGCCCGCCTGCTGCCGTTCATACCGGGGCAATTTCTGACATTTTCGCTGGCTGTCGATGGTCCGGACGCGCCAGCGCGGGTTGTCCGCTGCTATTCCATGTCCGATGCACCCGACCCCGACCAGTATCGCATAACGGTTAAACGGGCGTTTGCGCCGCACAGCAAACCAGACGCACCGGCCGGAATTGCGTTGAGCTGGCTGCACGATCAGGCGCAAACCGGAACGCTTCTGGACGTGCGGGCGCCCTCGGGGCAGTTCTGTTTCGTGGCCGATCCCGATGACCCCCCGATGTTCATCGCAGGCGGCATCGGCATCACGCCGATGCTGTCGATGCTGAAAGCCGCCCTTGCCGACCAGCCGGGGCGCGCGGCGCATCTGTTCTATGGCGTGCACAACAGTCAGGATCATGCCTTCAAGGCTGATTTTCGCCAGCTTGCCGACGCGCATTCCGGTCTGGCGCTGCACATCCTGTATGCCGACCCGACACCGCAGGACCGTCAAGGACAAGACTATGATCTGCCGGGTTTCATCAATCTCGACCTGCTGAAACAGACGCTGCCACATGGCCGTCACGCCTTCTACATCTGCGGCCCCGACCCGATGATGAAGGCCCTGATCCCGGCTTTGCTAGGCTGGGGCGTTGCCGATGCCGACATCCACCGCGAGTCTTTCGGGCCGCAGGCGGCTGCGCCCAGACCGGCAGCCTCCCCGGTCGCCGGTCCCGCTTTGGCCATCGGGTTTCGCCGTTCTGGCCGGACCCTGGACTGGGCTGGGCGGGACGCGAACTTGCTCAATTTCGCGGAACGCCATTCCATTGTCGTGGATGCCGGCTGTCGCGGCGGCAGTTGCGGCACCTGTGAGACGCGGCTGATCTCGGGTCGTGTTCAGTACTCGGCCAAGCCGGAGTTCGACATCACGCCCGGCCATTGCCTGCTGTGCGTCGCAACCCCCGTCACAGCCCTGGAGTTGGACGCATGACGCTGCGCGGAAGCCTTTTCAGCCGCGAGGTTGTGCCGTTCTACCTGTCTTTGCTGGCGCTTCTGGTCGCCACTCTCGCGGTCGATGCAGCACTGCATCTGCTGGACCTCGTCTGGGTCGGCAAATGGTTGGGGATACCCGGGGTCCTGCTGATCTGCGCGTCTTTCGGATATTCTCTGCGCAAGCGAAATCTGATTAGCCGAGGTCACCCTGCCACGATGTTGCGCCTACATGAACGCATGGCATGGGCGGGGTCGCTGCTGATCCTGATCCATGCCGGCATCCACTTCAACGCGGTGCTGGCGTGGCTGGCGATCGGGGCAATGCTGTTGAACGTGGCCAGCGGGCTGACGGGCAAGTTCCTGCTGCGCCGGGCCGGGGCGCGTCTGGCCGCGACGACACAGCGACTGCGGAGCGAGGGGCTGACGGGAGAGGCGATGGAAGACCGGCTGTACTTCGACAGCCTGACCTACGACACGGTCAAGCAGTGGCGCGTGCTTAACTACCCGATCACGCTTGCTTTCGCCGTTCTGGGCACCGCGCATATCGTGAGTTCCCTCATCTTCTGGGGGTGGTCATGAAACGCTGGGTCCTTGGCGTCATCGCTGCCAATCTGGTGGGCATCGTCGCACTCGCCTTTGTCTATCCCGATCCGATGCTGGCACCGGGCGCGCTGATCCCGGCCCATGCGACCCTCGCGACGGATTGCTTTGCCTGCCACGCGCCGATGCAAGGCCCCGTCGAGGCGCGGTGCACGACCTACCATTCCGTCGCCGACATCGGCCTGCGCACCGTCGCGGGCGGGCCCGTTGTGCAAAGCGCGCCAATGCCCCCGTTTCATCAGGGTCTGGCGGATACCGACGCATGGGCTGCAACACCGATCACCCGCTTGCGACCCTTACTCCCGCCCATAGCCACACCTTCGCCCATGCCATGCTGACACCGGCGGCCGGTGCGGCGTGCTTTACCTGTCACACGGCACCCGAGATCGTCGTCCACGCAGGGGTGACGGCGCAATGCAGCACCTGTCACACTCAGACCAACTGGGCCGCCGCGACCATCGACCATACCCGGTTCTTCGCTTTGACCGGGCCGCATGACGTCGCCTGCGCCAGCTGCCACACGACGGCAAACGACTTCAGCAAGTTCACCTGCTTCAGCTGCCACGCGCATCAGGAAGCCGACCTGATCGCCAAACATCTGGAGGAAGGCATCCGCAATATCGATAATTGCGTGGCCTGCCACCGCGACGCGCGTGGTGAAGGTGGCGAGGGCGGTGAAGAGGGCGAAGGCGAAGATGATTGACCGCCGCGCGGACGGCGATCAGGTCGCTGGGTTGGACGGACGGGCATCCGCACCTGCAAGATCAATCGCTGCCGCGAACCCTGTCATCTGCCCTCCGATTGGTGAGGTCAGCGTAAAGGTGCAATCGGCCCGTTCGGCGATGGTGCGGACGATGGTCAATCCCAGACCGCTGCCATCGCCGGTACCCGCCCCCCGCTCAAACCGGGACATGAGCCTGGCCAGCGTTTCGGGCGCAATCGCCGGGCCTTCATTGGCAACAGTCAGAATGCCTTGCGCGGTCAGTCCGATCTTGACGGCATAGTCCGCTGCACCGTGTTTCAGCGCATTCTCGATCAGATTGCGACATAGAATGCCGAAGATGTCCGGGTCGAGGTCAGACAGTACGGGCGTAAGGGCCAGAGCAAGGTCAAGCCGGTGCGCCCCCGCCGACCTTGCGAACTCGTGCACCACAAGGCCAAGGACGGGGCGCAGATCCCTGATTTCGCCGCCCCGCAGACGCCCACCCTCGGCGCGGGCAAGCTGCATCATCTTTTCCGACAGCCGGATCAGGCGCTTCAGCGCCGCCTCGATCTCGGCCCCGCGCCGGGCGGCTTCGGTGTCTTTCGTCTCGCTTTGCAGCCGCTGCGCCTGCGCGATGGCACCCGCGACGGGGGTGCGCAGTTCATGCGCCGCATTGGCCGCGAAACTGCGCTCCGCCTCGAATGCGGCGCTGAGACGGACAAGAAGCTGGTTGGCCGCCGCCGCTATCGGGGCAACCTCGCTGGGCAGTCCGGTCTCGGGCAGTGCCGACAAGTCGCGTGGCCCGCGAAGCGCCAAAGCGTCGCGCAGACGCCGAACGGGTGCAAAGCTCATCCGCACCGCCGCAAGGATCGCCGCGAGGCTGAGCGGGATGACAACCAGCAAAGGCAGGCCAAGGCCAAGCTGCATTTCGCGCGCGATCATCGCCCGGTGGTCGAGCGGTTCTGCGACCGCGATCGTGATGGTTCCTTGCAAAGCCGCGTCAAAGTAAAGCCTGTGCGTTGCGGTCTGCCGGAAACCCGGGCCGTCAAAGGGCGGGAAGATGGATGTGTCGGCAGCATGCGACGTCAGCAAAAGCCGCCCAAGTGAATCCCGCACGACGTAGGTAAAGAACTCCTCTTCTTCCCGCAGCGGTGCGATCTGTTGTTCGATGCCTTCTTCGTCGCGGCTGACGATGTCGCGGACGGCCAGGGGCAGGATGCGCTGGGCCGTCTCTTGCAGCGTGGAATCAAAGACCTCGTCCATTTCGTGACGCAGCAACGTTGCTGTCACGGTCGCTGCTCCGGCCCAAAGCAGCGTGACGCACAGGCCGATCAACAGCGCGAGACGCGCCTGAAGCGAGCGGAGGCCCTTCATGCCGACCCGAGCCGATAGCCAAGGCCGCGTTCAGTCTCGATCACCCCATGGCCCAGTTTCTTGCGCAACCGACTGACATGCACCTCGATCGTGTTGCTGTTGATTTCGGTGTCAAAGGAATACAGCCGTTCCTCAAGCTGTGCCTTGGACAACAGGTGCTGAGCGCGCTGCAGGAACGCCTCGAACAGCACCCATTCCTTGGCGGTTAACGGCACCGCGCGACCCTTGGCACGCACACTGCGCGCGGCAAGATCGACTTCCAGATTTCCAAGGGTGACAATCGGATTGGGATTCCCCGAGTAGCGACGGGCGACGGACCCGATCCGCGCCGAAAGTTCGGAAAGATCGAACGGCT
The DNA here is from genome assembly GCA_031378845.1 of Rhodobacterales bacterium. Lineage (GTDB taxonomy): Bacteria > Pseudomonadota > Alphaproteobacteria > Rhodobacterales > Rhodobacteraceae > JAJNPS01. Next base: position 23,658 of record JANNES010000027.1, on the reverse strand, counting down.
TGACCAGATAGTCATCCGCCCCGGCATTCAACCCATCTATCCGGTCGGAAATCTGATCAAGCGCGGTCAGGATAATCACCGGCGTGACGTTGCCCTGCGCCCGCAGGTCGCGCAGGAATGGGATACCCCGTCCGTCGGGCAGCATCAGGTCCAGCAGCACCAGATCATAGGCCGCGACCGCCAGGTGATCGCGCGCACTGTCCAGCCGCGTGACCCAGTCCACCGAGTGGCCGTCGGCCGCGATCTGGTCGCGCACGGCGGCCCCAAGGATCATGTCGTCTTCGATCAGCAGGATGCGCATTCCGGTGTCGTCCGATCTTGTGCGGTCATGATGTGTGACCCGGCCACCTGACACCAAGCTGAAGACGGTCCTTAGCAAACTTCAGGCTCTTGTCAGCTTCGGGGCGCAAATCCCGATGATTGGTGCTGACCGGAGTATGACGAATGCGGACCCCGCTGGCCATTCTGATTGTTGTGGCCTCCCTGGCCGTCTCGGGCGCTGCCCTGGCTGACGACGATTGCGCCGTGCCGATGGCGGACTGGCAGCCCCGAGCGGCGGTGCAAGAGATGGCAGAGGCGCGAGGTTGGACGGTCCGGCGCATCAAGATCGACGATGGCTGCTATGAAGTTGACGCGTCCGACGCCGAAGGCCACGCCATCGAGGTCAAGGTTGATCCCTCCACGCTGGCGATCATGGAATTCGAATTCGAAGACTGACGCCTCGTGCCCCGGACCCCATGTCCGGCCCGCGCTTTCTGACGGCAACCTGACGCGAAAACCGCCCGCCCGTCAGACAGCGATCAGTTGGCGGTGCGAAACCTGCGGACATCAACGCAACATCAGGAGACGATCATGAAAACCATCCTGGCCCTTCTGGCCGCGACCACTGCGCTTGGCGCGTTCATCGCCATCCCGGCAATCGGGGCGATCAGCACCGATGGGGCGCAGAGCCCGCAAGCCGCCTTTTCGGCATCTGCCGACACCACCCAAGATGGAATGGTCCTGCTTGCGAGCGGCGACGATGAGGGTGACGAGGAGGATGACGAAGGGGACGACGACGACTGTGATGATGACGAGGGCGACGACGAGGGTGGCTGCGCCGCCGGGTCGAACCCCGCCCCTGCAGGCACAGTTGCGCCCCCTGCCAATGGCTTGTTCGGCAATGGGGCAGCGCCCCGGGTTCAGGTGAACTGACGGGCAATTCTCTGCCACTTGAACCGACCCTCAACCGGAGATCAAAGATGAAAACCCTTCTTGCCGCCCTGGCCGTGACCACCGCCCTGACGATGCCCGGTATGGCGCTGGCCCGCCCCGTGACCCTGACAACCACGCTCAACGCCTATGGCGGCAATGGCGCGTATCTCGCGTTCTATGTGACCGACGCGCAGGGGGCCTACCAGGGCAGCCTCTGGATGGCGGGCGGCAAGTCGAAATACTACGAGCATCTGAGCGACTGGTATCGCGCCACTGGCGGGAACACGTCTGAAATCAACGGTATCACCGGGGCCAGCGTCGGGGCGGGGCGCGAATTGTCGATCACGCTCGATCTGGCAGACGCGCTGTTTGATGCGGGCTATGTCCTCCACGTCGATGCCGCCGTCGAGGACATGCGCAACAGCCCGTCCGAGATTGCCGTGCCGCTGACCAGTGCGGGGGCGGGTCAGGCCAATCCAGGGCGGCGCTACATTTCCTCGCTGTCCTACGATATGTGAAGGGCAGTGCCATGATCCGTTCCCTGCACCGCTGGCCCGGCCTGATCGCCGCCTTGCTGCTTGTGCTGCTGAGCCTGTCGGGTGCCGCACTGTCGGTCTTTCCGGCCATCCAAGCCGTCGGCGCGCCGGCGCAGACCGAACCTGCGCTGACCGTGGCGGACCTCGCGTCGCGGATCAGGGCGGTCTATCCGGGGGTGGAGCAGATCCATCGCGCACCGTCAGGGCGGATCACCGCCTTCTGGTTTAATGCAGGCACGCCGGGCGGGGCGGTGATCGACCCGGCAACCGGTCAGGGCGTGGGCAGCGCGGATGTCCCTGCGGTGCAACGCTGGCTGACCACCTTGCACCGGTCGCTGTTTCTGGATGATGCCGGGCGGATCGCTGCGGCGTTTGGCGCTGCCGCCATGCTGCTGCTGTCGCTGACCGGCGCAGCACTGGTCGTGCGTCACACCGGCGGTTGGCGGCATATGCTGACGCGGCTCAAGGGGCCGCTGGCCGGGCGGTTGCATGTGAAGATTGCCCGCATCGCGGTACCGGGGCTCGCGCTGTCGTCGGTGACCGCGTTGTGGATGACGGCCTCGACCTTCGGCCTTTTGCCGGACGGGGCTGGCCCGCCGCCGTTTCCGGCTGTCAGCGGACGTAGCGGATACGAACTGGCGCAGATGCAGGCCTTGCAAGACACGCAGGTATCGGCGTTGCGCTACCTGACGTTTCCCTATCCGGACGATCTGACCGATGCCTTCACGCTGAAGACTGATGCAGGCGAAGGATTTGTCGATCAGGGCACGGGTATGCTTGTCGCATGGAACGACTTTTCGGTGTGGGATCAGGTGACGGAAACGATCTACATGTTGCACACGGGACGGGGCGCGGCGGTTCTTGGCCTGATCCTTGGGCTGATGGCGCTTGGCGTGCCGGTCATGGCGAGCACCGGCACACTGCTGTGGCTTGCGGGGCGGCGGTCGCGGCCCCGGTTGCACGACAATGCCAGTGCGGGTCACGCCGACACAATCCTGCTCGTGGGCAGCGAGGGTGGCAGCACTTGGGGCTTTGCGGCAACGCTCCACGCCACGCTGACGGCGGCAGGGGCAAGCGTTCACACCGCACCGATGTCTTCCTTTGCGCCTGCGCGCTACCACCGCGCTTCCCGGATCGTTGTGCTGGCCGCGACTTATGGCAACGGCACCGCCCCGGCCTCGGCCAAAGGTTTTCTGGACAAGCTGGCCGCTCTGCCCGCGCTGCCCGTTCCCTTGGCTGTTCTTGGCTTTGGCGATCGCAGCTTTCCCGCCTTCTGCGGCTTTGCAAAGGATGTCGCTGCAGCGGCAGCGGCGCGCGGGTGGCCCACCCTTTTGCTATTGGACAGCGTGGACCGTCAGTCACCGCAGGATTTCACCCGCTGGGGCCGGGCGTTTGGCGCGAAGATCGGGGTGCCGCTGGAGCTGAACCACCAGCCCGTCACCCCCCCGACCAGGATGCTGACGCTGATCTCGCATCGCGACTATGGAGTAGAAGTGCAGGCCCCGACCGCGATCCTGCGGTTTGCGTTGCCGATTGTGCCGCTCTGGCGCCGTCTGACCGGGTTTGGGGTGATGCGCTTCGCGGCGGGCGATCTGCTGGGGATCGTGCCCGAAGGCTCGCCGGTGCCGAGGTTTTATTCGCTGGCCTCGGCAACCGCAGATGGCTTTGTCGAGGTTTGCGTCAGCAAGCATCCCGATGGGCTATGCTCGGGGCAACTGCTGGATTTGCAGCCGGGTCAGACCGTGCGCGCCTTTGTCCGCCGCAATCCCGACTTCCGGCCCAAGCGGGGACATCGCCCGGTGATCCTGATCGGGGCAGGAACCGGCATCGGGCCGCTTGCGGGGTTTGTGCGGGCGAACCGGCGGCACCGGCCGATGCATCTGTGGTTCGGCGCGCGCCATCCCGACAGCGACATGCTGTATGGTGATGATCTGGCCGCCTGGGCCGCAGACGGGCGTTTGGCCTCGCTTGCCACGGCCTTCTCGCGCACCGCCGCCAGAAGCTATGTTCAAGATGCCTTGCGCCGCGACAGTGCCCGCGTCGCGAAACTTGTCACTGAAGGGGCGCAGGTTCTGGTCTGCGGCGGGCGCGACATGGCGGCGGGGGTGGCCGACGCGCTGGCCGATATCCTTGCACCACAGGGCCTGACGCCTGCGCGGCTGAAAGCAGAGGGACGCTATGCCGAAGACGTATACTGATCTTGTCCGCCACGCACTGCATGGGCCGACCATGGGCACGCGCTGGTCTGCCTTGTTCCATATGCCGCCGCAGTTTGACGCGGGCCCCGTCGCGGCAGCGATGCCGGCTGCAGTGGCCGAGGTTGATGCGCAGATGTCCACCTGGAAACCGGACAGCGATCTGATGCGCCTGAACGCGGCGGCACCCGGGACTTGGGTCGATGTGCCCGCGCGGTTGCTGATGGTTCTGGACGCCGCGTTACAGGTGGGGCGAGCCTCTGGCGGCGCCTTCGACATCGGGGTGGGCGATGCGGTTCGCGCGTGGGGCTTTGGTCCGGCAGCCGCAAACGATGCGGCCATTCGCACGGTGCTTGGCAGCACACCAAACCCGGCGCACAAGGTATTGGAGATTGATCTGGGCTTGGGACGGGTTCGCAAACATGCACATCTGACGCTGGACCTGTCCGGCATCGCCAAAGGCTATGGTGTGGACCGCCTGACAGAGGTGGCACTTGGGTTCGGTATCCCGGCCGCGCTGACAGCCATCGACGGCGAATTGCGCGCTATTGGTCTGCAACCGGACGGCACGGCCTGGACCGTCGCTGTTGAACGCCCGGAGTATGCGGGACGGGCACCGCATGCGATTATGGAACTGCACGACGCGGCCATCGCCACGTCGGGCGACTACCGGCATTGGGTGACCGTCGGCGACCGGCGGTTGGCGCATACCATGGACCTGGTGCGGGGCGGACCTCTGCCCGCGTCCCCCGCCTCGGTCACCGTGGTGGCCGAAGCCTGCATGATGGCCGACGCATGGGCAACGGCGCTGATGGTCAGCGGCAGCCTGCAAGGCGCGCATTTGGCGCGCAAACACGGTCTGGATGCCCTGTTTCTGGACCGGGATGGCAATCAGTTTCGCGAAAAACGGGTAGGGCGACTGTTTGAACCGCGCCTGCAGCCCGGTCACTTGGTCTATGACGAGAGGTGCGCGGGATGAACCCGTTGCTGCACGATCGCATGAACGTCGCATTGCTGGCTGTGGCCTTGCTTGGTCTGCTGTCCGGTCTGGGGCTGATGCTGACCGACCGGGCCGACCTTGCCACCATTGCTTGGGCGGCGGGCGTTGTGCCCGTCCTTGCCGCCCTTGTCGTCGAGATCCTTCGCAGCCTCTGGAAGGGCGAAGTTGGGCTTGATGTCGTGGCGGCACTGTCGATGTCGGCAGCGCTGCTGTTCGGCGAGACGCTGGCAGCAGCGGTGGTCGCGCTGATGTACTCGGGCGGCACTTTCCTTGAAAGCTTTGCCGAGGGCCGCGCCCGGCGCGAAATGCGCGATCTGTTGTCCCGCGTGCCCCGGACGGCCACGCGCCATCAAGGTGGTGCGCTGGAAGAAGTGCCGCTGGAAGAGATCAAGCCGGGCGACCTTCTGCTCATCCGGCAGGGCGACGTGGCACCGGTGGATGGCACCGTTGAAAGGGGCCGGGCCATGCTGGATCAGGCGGCGCTGACCGGCGAGTCGATGCCTATCCGTGTGGACCGGGGACAAGAGGTCATGAGCGGCTCGACAAACGCAGGCGAGGCCTTCGATCTGCGGGTCACGCGGGCGGCGGCCGACAGCACCTATGCCGGGATCGTCCGGCTGGTCGAGGCGGCGCCGGCCTCCAAAGCCCCGATGGCGCGGCTCGCCGACCGCTATTCCATGCTGTTTCTGGCGGTCACGGTTGCCCTGGCCTTCGCCGCTTGGTGGTTCACCGGCGACCCGATCCGTGCCGTGGCGGTGCTGGTCGTGGCGACACCATGCCCGCTGATCCTTGCGGTGCCGGTCGCTCTGGTGGCCGGTTTGTCGCGGGCCGCGCATTTCGGCGTGCTGATCAAGGGGGCGAAACCACTGGAGGCGCTGGCGCGGATCAAGACCCTGATCCTCGACAAGACCGGTACGCTGACCGATGGGCGACCGCAGATCGTGTCCATCGAGACGCATGGCGACCTGTCCAAGGACGAGGTCCTGCACTATGCGGCAGCCCTCGATCAGGCGTCGAAGCACCCGATCGCGCAGGCCATGGTCGCGGCGGCGCGCGCGAACGGTGCCGCATTGCCAGTGCCGGGGAACGTGGTCGAGACCCCCGGCGAGGGCGTGATCGGAACCATCGATGGCCGCAAGGTCGTGGTTGGTGGCGCTGCTTTCGTTGCCGCGCAGGCAGGCGCCAGTGATCCGGACTCAGCAGTCATTGCGGCGGGTTCGGTGATGGTGTCGCTGGCGGTTGACGGCAAACTGATGGGCCATATCGTCATGGCCGACGCGCTGCGGACCGGAACAGCCGACCTGCTGGCCGGGCTGCGGAAGCTGGGGATCGCCCGCATCCTGCTTGCCACCGGCGACAGACGCGCCGTCGCCGAGGCTGTGACACAAGGCTTGGGGCTTGATGCTGTCCGCGCGGATCTGACGCCGGACCAGAAGGTGCTGCTCGTCCTCACCGAACGCAAGAACGGCCCGGTGATGATGGTCGGCGACGGTGTGAACGACGCACCCGCCCTTGCCGCCGCCGACATCGGTGTGGCCATGGGCGCGCGGGGGGCGGCGGCTTCGGCCGAGGCGGCGGATGTGGTGCTGCTGGTCGACCATCTCGACCGGCTGTTGCCGGGGATCGAGATTGCCCAACGGTCGCGTCGGATCGCCCTTGAAAGCGTCGCTGTGGGAATTGGACTGTCGATCCTTGGCATGATTGCGGCCGCGTTGGGGTATCTGACTCCCGTACAGGGTGCGCTGCTGCAGGAGGTCATCGACGTGGCCGTCATTCTGAACGCGCTCAGGGCACTGCGGATCGCGCCTCGGCAAGCCGGGTTGATCGCAGGCGACGGCGATACGCGGACTGCCACCCCATAACCCGGAAAGACCCGTAAAATGAGCAGATTAACCCATTCGGAAATCCACATGGTTCATCGCATCGGCTGGCTGCGCGCGGCAGTGCTGGGGGCGAATGATGGCCTTGTCTCGACAGCCAGTCTGGTTGTGGGTGTCGCCGCCGCAGGGTCCGGGCTGCCCGAGATTCTGATCGCCGGACTAGCGGGTCTGGTGGCGGGTGCCATGTCGATGGCGGCGGGCGAATACGTCTCGGTCAGTTCGCAGACCGACGCCGAGCGGGCCGATCTGGCGCGCGAAACGAAGGAGTTGCGCGACACACCCGAAGCGGAACTGGACGAGCTGACCCGCATCTATGTCGGGCGCGGGCTGGACGAAGGTCTGGCGCGGCAGGTCGCAGTCCAGCTTACACAGAAGGACGCCTTAGAGGCCCATGGGCGGGACGAACTTGGCATAACCGGGACGGTGACCGCGCGCCCGATTCAAGCAGCGGTTGTCTCGGCGATGACCTTTGCAGCGGGAGCCACCTTCCCGCTGTTTGTGGCTGCGGTGGCGCCTGTGGCGCAGATATCTGCGTTTGTCGCCGGGACGACACTCGCCGGGCTGATGGCGCTTGGCGGCCTTGGTGCATCGGCGGGCGGAGCAGGCATCGTCAAGGGAGCGGTCCGCGTGACGTTCTGGGGTGCCCTTGCCATGGCCGCGACGGCTGTGGTCGGCATGATTTTTGGAGTCGCGGCATGAATGCGATGCAGCAAGCAGATGTGCGCCCCCGTGTCCGACCACCGCCACGACTGATGTCAATCAATCCCATCCATCCCGCCTCATGCAACCCTGCAATCTGATGCAAAGGAACGCGCCATGACCACGACAAGACACCGTATCGGTGCCGTCCAGGGCTACACAATCTATCAGATCGGTCTGCACTGGCTGATCGCCGTGCTTGTCTTTGCGCAACTGATCTTCGGTGAAAGCATGACCGAGGTCATTGAGGCGGCCGAGGAACGTGAGCCGGTCTCCGCGCTGGACGGTAATCTTGCTGGCATGCATTACTACTTCGGCATCGCAATTCTTGTGTGGTTGCGGTTAGGCTGGCCCTGCGCGTCAGGAACGGCCCTCCGCCACCGCCGCCCGAAACCAGCGGCGCCATCGAACTGGCCGGCAGAGTTTCCCACTGGATGTTCTACGCGCTGCTTGTCGTGGTGCCGGTCACGGGGCTGCTCGGCTACTACTATGGCGATCCCTATGGCGAATTGCACACCTATGCCAAGCCCGTGTTCATCGGCCTTATCGCGCTCCATGTCGCCGCTTCGCTGTATCACCAATTCTGGCGCAAGGATGGACTGCTGATGCGCATGCTGACGCCAAGATAGGGCGTCAGGGACTGGATGACGGGGGTCGTCGCCACCTGCAACTTCGCGCCAAGTCGGCCGGCCACACATCGGTTGCGCGGCGCTGCCAAATCAGATGATCATGCACCTCGTCAGATCGGCGTTCCCTCTGGAATAGGACACTGAAGGCGTCTCATGGAAAATTCCAAACTGGGCTTGTTGCTGAACATCACGGCACCTTGCGGGCAGAACGGTTCGTCGCCGGGGTATCCATCATTGTGTTTCCGGTTTTGCTATTCTTGGGGTTTGTGGCACATCCAAACATCCTGAGCTTTGCGATGGTGATGGATGTAGATGATTGGATCGCGGAGTGGCGCGGAAACTTCCAGTTTCACTTTGGACATCTGTTTGTCATGTTTGCAGTCCCCTTCATCATCTTTGCGACGGTCCGGTTTATCTCGGTCGCGCAGGGGCGCGGCGCATTGTTTTGTTTGATTGGCGGTGTGCTCGGGGTATTTGGCGCTTTCATGCTGGCTGTCGATAAAGGTGCCCTTACGCTGGTGCTCACGGTATTTGATACTGTGCCAGAAGATCAGTTCGCAGACATCAAACCGGCGCTGCAGGCCATTTTTGGCCGCGCGGGCTGGCTCTGGATAACCTGGGCCTTCATTGCCCTGCCAGTCGGAGCGGTATTGCAGATCATCGGAATGCTGAAAGAGCACATTATCCCAAAGGGGCAGGGCCTGGTCATTATTACCGGCCTTCTGCTTTTGCTTAACCCAGACATCGAGATCATCAGTTCGGCAGGAACTTTCTTGATGTGCATCGGTTTTATCCCACTCGGGTTGAGAGAATTATCCGGGCGGCTCTGAGCGGGGGTGCCGCCGTATTGACCGCTGACATGCGCCATGGATGCCAGTATCGGCGCATGATTTCAGCGACAGGTGCGGTTTTGCACATCATGATGCCGGTTTCGCGGATGACAACGGATCGTACGGTGCCGTATCACGCACGATGCGCCCGTCTTCAAGAGTGACGATCCGGTCGGCCATTTCCAGAATGCGATTGTCATGGGTCACCATGACTGTGGTGGTGCCGCGCAATTGCCCCAGCTTTTTCAGCATCTTGACTACGATCATACCACTTTCGCTGTCCAGCGCAGCCGTGGGCTCGTCGGCGAAGATCACATCGGGGTTTCCGACCAATGCGCGCGCGACCGCGACGCGCTGCTTTTGCCCGCCCGAGAGGTTTGCGGGCAGGTAATCCATCCGGTCCGCCAGCCCCACAAGCGACAGGGCGTGGCGGGCGGCCACCTCTTGCGTCTGGCGGTCGGTCAGGCGATGCACCTGCAGCCCCATCAGGACGTTTTGCAGGGCGGTCAGGCTACCGTGCAGGTTGTGGGCCTGAAAGATGAAACCCAGCCTGCGCCGCAGAGCCTCATTCAGGGCGCGATCCGCGCCTTTCAACTCATGGTCCAGAAGCTGGACAGAACCTTCCTGCACGTCGCGCAAGCAGCCCATCAGGGTCAGCATCGTGGTCTTGCCCGACCCTGACGGGCCCATCAGAACGGTCAGGCTGCCGCGTTTCACCTGCAGATTCACGTCATAGATCGCCTGCTTGCGTGCTTCGCCAGTGCCGAACCAGTGGTTCAGGCTGGTCACGGCAATGGGGGTATCCTCTGACAAGACAGCCCCCTCAGAACAGATCGGCAGGATCGGCCGCCGCCAGCCGCCGCGTGGCCACCGCGCCAGAGATCGTGCAGGCAATCAATGTGCCGACAAACACCATGCCAGCCATGTCCGCCGTCATGGCCAGTGGCAGGGTCGTCGCCTTCTTCATCCCCGCCAGCAATCCGCTTGCCACGATGAACCCCGGAATGAAGCCCAGAATGGCAAGGATCAGCGCCTCTTCGAACACGATGCCCAGAAAGAACCGCTGGGGGTAACCCATGGCCTTGAAGGTGGCATATTCGCTGAGGTGATCCGCCACATCGGTGGACAGCACCTGATAGACGATCACGATGCCGACCAGAATGCCGATGATCACCCCAAAGCCGAAGATGATCCCGGTCGGGCGCTTGGTCTGCTGATAGCTCAGATCCTCGGCTGCGGCTTGCGCATAGCTGCGGATGCGCAGGGTCTTGTCCGAGATCAGCGCGCGCAGGCGGGCCACAACCGCGTCGGGGTCTGCACCGGGCGCGATCTGCAACAGGATATGGTCGGGGGCCGCAGAACTGCGGGCGGGAAACAGGGTCATGAAGGTCTGGTCAGAGACCATCATGAACCCGTCGCCGCCAAACCCGCCGCCGCCCTGAAACGTATCGTAAAGTGTCAGCGTGCTGCCCGAAACCTCGAACGAGGTCGGGGTTTGCGGGCGGATTGCGGCGGCCTCTTCGCGGGGCAGGCCACGGCTGAACATGTCGAGGATGCCTGCGTTCTGCAATTGCAACGTTTCGGTCTTGCTTGCCATGACAGGCGACAGAAAAGCGGGCAGAGTTGGGTCAATGCCATAGGTGGTCAGCGACAGGGTCTTCGTCGGACGTGCCCAGCTGACGTTCGCCACATAAAGACCGGTGCCGCCCGTCACCTCCGGGTCGGCAAGCGCCTGAAACAGCCACTGCCGCGCGACGTTGCCGCCTTCGGTCATCGAATTGGCATCCGAGGCAGAAATCATGATGTTGGCCTGAAAGAACCCGTAGGGTTTCAGCGTGGCCGTAGCCATCGAACCCATGATGCCAAGTTGCACAAAAACCAGCACGTTGGCGAAGGCCACACCCGACAAGGCGGCGGCAAAGCGGGTCCGGCTGTGGGTCAGTTGCAACCAGCCGATCGGCAGGCGCCCGAACAGCCATTGCAGCAACCGGCTCATTCGCTTGCCCTTGCGGCAGCCCGCGTGTCGATCCGTGCGATCACTTCAAGGTTGGTAAAACGGGCCGCAATGGCGGACGATCTGGCATCAAGCGCGACCATGACGGTGATGACGCGGGCATCAGTATTCGCAGCGGTGTCATCCGACACCAGCCCTTGCCGGCCCACCATCAGCCCGATCGATCGCACCCGGCCCTGAAGGGTCTCTCCGATGGCCGCTGCAACCAGTTCAACCGGCTGGCCTGCTGCGACCGCGCCGATGCGGTCCTGATAGACCTCGACCTCGGCCATCATCTGATCGGTATCACCCATCTGCATGATCCCGGCGGCAGGGGGGCGTTCCCCTGCGCGGGCCAGAACGTCAAGGATAACACCGCTGACCGGGGCCAGAACCGCCGCTCGCGCCAGATCGCTGTGCGCGCGGGCCAGATCGGCATCCGCCGCGTCAAGGTTGCGGGCGGCCACGACCACATCGGGCTGCACGTCCACGCCTTCGCCGGCAAAGCGCGCCAATGTCGACTGCGCCTTCTGCACCGAAAGCGCGGCCTGCCGTTCAGCGGCGGCAGAGGCATCGAGCGCCGCCTGCGTGGTCACACCGCGTTGGAACAACTCCTGTGTGCGCAGATGGTCCGCTGCCGCCTCGGTGGCGGCGGTCTGCGCCTGTTCCAACCCGGCCTGCGCCTCACCTTCGCTGTTCAGCACGGCAGCCCGGGTCTGCATCAGCGCTGCCTGACGGACCGCGACATTGGCTTCGGCCATCAGCACCGCACTTTGCAGCTGACCCTCATTGTCCAGCCGGGCAACGACGTTGCCTTTTTCAACACGGTCGCCGGTGGCCACCAGAATTTCTGCGATCCGCGCATCGCCCGCGCCGTAAGGCGGGGCCACGATTGACACATCGCCGCGCGGCATCAGACGCGCCAGACCAACGACATCGGTCGCCTGCATGGTTTCGACCATGTCGGGCGGCAAGTCGATATTGGGTGGCAGCGCAATCGGCGTTTGGGAACCACCGCCCGGCTGCCATCCGGTCAGGGCGAAGAACTTCTGAAGGGGTGGGGGCTGGAAATACATCCCGATCACGCCGCCGCTGAACATGAAAGCGGGCAGCAGCAGGACCAGCAGGTACTGCCGCCGGAACCGGAAACGGCGGGACGGCGCAGGTGCCCCGGCGGAATCGCGCTGGACCACCTCAAGCGGAAGATCAGCCTCCGGTATTTCGGTCATATGGCCCTCGGATCAGGGACATCCTGATGCTTTGTCAAGTTTGGATGGTCCTGACAGCCGCCGGTCGTCAAAGCCCCAGATCGGACTTGATGGAGCGGCGACGGCTATTAACACCTTGCGGTGCGTCGTTCGGAGTATTCCACTTTCTGCCTCATTTTGCCCAAGTTGGGGTTGATCCAGATCAATTTTGCAGCTGCCAAAACCACGAATCTCCGAGAAATCTATCTCGGTGGCGCTGCGTCGACGCCAAGGTCGGGTCCCGCATTTTGAAGAAGGTTCATGTGGCGCATTTGGTAGTTCCGGGTAAAGGACTTGGCCGCACAACCACGGAAAAGCGACGCCCAATTTCAGGAGGTTCTTTGGTCTGCGCGGTGGCAAACCTTTTGCTCCACATTCGACGTTGACGCCCGCAGTTTTCCTCCTGTGCGGGCTAAAAACGGGGTGGCGTTTGATCTGCATCAATGCGGCCGCCAGCCGGAGGATTATCGTGAGGCTGTCACCGTTGCCTTGATGCGGCGGCTTTCGCCACTGTCGGAGACAAAGACGCGTATACCGGAAAGAGGCAAATCATGGCGCAAGTCGTCGCCCTCGGGAGTGGACTTGGAGGTGTGATTGCCTCCTGTAAATTTTCATTCGGTCTCGACCGGTTCGAAAGGATTGAACGCAGGTGCGAGAGGCGGTTTAACAGCCGCAGCGATGTTGGCCAATGATGCGCTTTGCCAATTCCGGACCAGTCCTGAAGTTTGTCGCAGTCGTGGCCGTGATCTTTGGCCTGCTCACGATCTTTTCGGGCGGCATGGCCCTGTTTGGTGGGGCCGAGATGGGCAATACCGTAGGCTTCGTGCTGTGGTTCAATTTTCTTGCCGGTTTTTCCTATGTTGTGGCCAGTATTGGCCTGGCGCTGAAACGATCATGGGGCTGGTGGCTAGCTTTGGCGATTGCCATCGGATCGGCAGTGGTGCTGGCAGCGTTCGGCCTGCATGTGGTCCGGGGCGGTGCCTATGAGCTGCGCACAGTGTTCGCTATGACGCTGCGCACCGCAGTCTGGCTGGTCATAGCGTTGGTTACCTGGCGCGCCATAGGCCCCCAAAATTCGCGTCCACCCACCCAAGGGAACCCTTAATGACCTCCGGAAAGATGAATATCGTCGCAGGGCTGCTCTTTTTGGCAGGCTTCATGCTCTACGGTTTCGGCCTGATCTACCTGCGGGATTTCGCACCTGGCGCAGCCGAGTGGATCGCTGGCTATACCACAGGTACGCATTTCGAATCCCGGCTCGCGCATGTCCATGGCAACCTGTTTGCGTTGTTGAACATCATTATCGGCTATTTGATCCTGCGCCTTCCAGTCCCTGCGCCATCGGCTACTTGGATATCCTGGCTGGGCCTTACGGGCATGCTGATGCCGCTTGGCATTGTGTCCGAATTCGCCTTTGGCGCCCCACCGGCCTTTGTTCTGGCAGGCGGCATTGCCATGGTGGCGTCGATGGTCTGGCTGGGGATAGCCGTCTGGCGCCTCCAGATTTCACCGACACGGGCATAAACCAGGTCTGCGCTTGATCTGCATCAATGTGCACTCCAAGTGCAGGATTACCGTGCAGATAGCTCCTTTGGCTTGATGCGGTGGCCAATTACTGCTGTCGGAAACAAAGACGCATATACAGGAAAGAGGCACATCATGGCGCATGTCGTTGTACTCGGGGGCGGGTTGGGGGGCACAATTGCGGCCTATGAATTGCGCGACAAGCTCGGGGCGAATCATTCGGTGTCGGTGGTCTCGAACGGCAGCCGTTTTCATTTCGTGCCGTCGAACCCCTGGGTCGGCGTCGGCTGGCGCGACCGGGCGGCGGTCGAGGTCGATCTGGAAACGGTCTTTGCCAAACGGCGCATCGCGTTGCATCCGCAGGGGGCAAAACGTCTGCACCCGACCGAGCGGCGGATCGAGTTGAACGACGGCACATCGGTCAGCTATGATTATCTGATGATCGCTACCGGCCCCGATCTGGCCTTTGACGAGATCGAGGGCTTCGGCCCCGCAGCCCATACCCAATCCATTTGCCACATCGACCATGCGCTGCAGGCGAAACTGGCGGTCGATGCACTGATCGCAAACCCCGGTCCGGTGGTGATCGGGGCGGTGCAGGGGGCCTCGTGTTTCGGTCCGGCCTATGAGTACGCCTTCATCCTCGACAAGGCATTGCGGGATGCAAAGGTGCGCGACCGCGTTCCGATGACCTTTGTCACGTCAGAGCCGTACATCGGGCATCTGGGGCTGGACGGCGTGGGCGACACCAAGGGGCTGCTGGAAGGCGAGATGCGCCAGCATCACATCAAGTGGATCTGCAATGCCCGGCTCGACAAGGTCGAGGCCGACAAGGTGCTGGTGTCGGAGATGGCCGAGGATGGCTCGGTCCTCAAGGCGCATGAGGTGCCGCAGGTTTTCACCATGATGCTGCCCGCCTTTCGCGGCATCGCGGCGGTGCGCGGCATCGACGGGTTGACCAATCCGCGCGGCTTTATTCTGGCCGACAAGCATCAGCGCAATCCGGCCTTTCCCGAGGTGTTTTCCGTGGGCGTCTGCGTGGCGATCCCGCCGATGGGAAAGACACCAGTGCCGGTGGGCGTGCCCAAGACCGGGTTCATGATCGAATCCATGGTCACGGCGACGGTGCACAACATCGACCGGCTGATCCGCGGCAAGCAGCCGGATGCGGTCGGCACCTGGAACGCCGTTTGCCTTGCCGACTTTGGCGACAGCGGCATCGCCTTTGTTGCCCAGCCGCAGATTCCGCCCCGGAACGTGAACTGGTCGTCATCAGGCAAATGGGTGCATCTGGCCAAGATCGCCTTCGAGAAATACTTCCTGCACAAGATCCGCAGCGGCAAATCCGAACCGTTCTATGAACGGCTGGCGATGCAGGCGCTGGGAATCGAAAAGCTGAAGAAGGTTGAATTCAAGACGGACGCGTGAAGCCTGCAAGGGTCGTTCACCCGGCTGCAAAAACCGCAACTCCCCGCCGCCATCGCGTGATGGTGTGAAAAAATGGAGAACAAAATGTCGCTTGATCGTATCGTGTTGGCCTTCGCAGGCGGCATGGTGCTTTTGTCACTGGCGCTGACCCTCTGGGTCTCGCCCTATTTCGTCTGGCTGACGGTTTTCGTAGGGGTGAATCAGATCCAGTCGGCCTTTACGGGATTTTGCCCTGCGGCGATGGTTTTCAAATCCCTCGGTGCCAAACCCGGCACGGCGTTCTGATGCTCAGAGGTCCTATGTCGCGGGCCTGTGACGGCCCCGGCCGCAGCGAAGGAATTGGAATGAGCATGCGAGCTTTGATTGCCATCGTCGTCTTGGCCGCATCATTGCCGCTGGCATCGCTCGCCGAGGATGTGGTGCTGGCCCCGGTATCGGTTACGGAATGGAAGGCGGTCTACGGCCGGATCGAGGCACGGAGCCGTATTCCGGCCCGCGCGAGGCTGGGCGGCACGCTGGTGTCGCTGGTGGTCAGCGAAGGCGATGTTGTGACGGCCCGGCAGGTTCTGGCGCAGGTCGTCGATGCCAAGATCGACTACCAGCTTGCGGCCATCGACGCGCAGCTGCAGGGGCTGGCGGCTCAAATGGACAACGCGAAGGTCGAACTGACGCGGGGCGAGGATCTGCTGGCGCGCGGGGTGACAACGGCGCAAAGGCTGGACGCGCTGCGCACGCAGGTGGATGTATTGACGGGCCAGATCGCCACGGTGGGGGCTGATCGCAAGGTGGTGGAGCAGCTTGCGCTTGAGGGGGCGGTGCTGGCCCCCATTGCGGGCCGGGTGCTGTCGGTGCCGGTGGCGGCGGGGGCGGTGGTGTTGCCGGGCGAAGCTGTGGCCACCATCGGCGGCGGCGGGATTTTCCTGCGCATCGCGGTGCCCGAGCGTCATGCCGCCTTCCTGAAGGAAGGCGCGGCGATCCAGATCGAAACCGCCAATGGTTCGGCGCAGGGTAATCTGGCGCGCATCTATCCGCTGATCGAAAACGGGCGCGTCATTGCCGATGTCGATGTACCCGACCTGCCCGACAGCTTTATCGACGCGCGGGTACTGGTCCGCTTGCCAGTCGATACGCGCAGCGCGCTGATGGTACCGGAGGCTGCCGTCATCACGCGCACTGGCCTTGATTTCGTTGAGGTTGCAGGCCCCGAAGGCCCGGTCCTGCGCACTGTGGTTGTAGGCCAACGACATTTGCTTGACGGAGAGGTGATGATCGAGGTTCTGTCTGGCCTTGTGGCCGGTGACCGGGTCGTGATCGGGCATGAGTAAGCCGCCCGAAACCGTCAACCTCGGCATCGCCGGACGCCTGACGCTGGCGTTCATCGCCTCGTCCCTGACCCCTTTATTTATTCTGGCGGCGCTGGCGATGGGGCTGGTTGCGCTGACATCGCTGCCACGCGAGGAAGAGCCGCAAATCTCGGTTCCTCTGGTGGATATCCACGTGCAGGCACCCGGCTTGCGGGCCGAGGATGCGGTCAAGCTGGTCACCGAACCTCTGGAAGGCATCGTCAAGGGCATCGCGGGGGTCGAACACGTCTATTCCTCCACCCATGACGACACCGTGCTGGTCACGGTGCGGTTCAAGGTCGGCACCTCGTCGGATGCGGCCGTGTTGCGCGTGCATGACAAGATTCGCGCCAATATGGACCGCATCCCCGTCGGCATCCCCGAGCCGCTGATCGTCGGGCGCGGCATTGACGATGTGGCCATCGTGTCGCTGACACTGGCGCCGAAACCGGGGGTGGAAGGGATCACCGCGAATGATCTGACCCGCATCGCCCGCGAATTGCGCACGCAGGTGGCCAAGACGACGGATGTCGGGCTGACCTATCTGGTGGGCGAAGTGCCCGAGATGATCCGCATCGCCCCCGACCCCGAGCGGCTGGCACTATATGGGGTTACCCTGCAGCAACTGGCGGCCAAGGTGGGCAATGCCAACCGGTCACAGAACACCGGCCCGTTGCGCGATCAGGGTGAACAGATTGACCTGGTGGTGGGCGAAACGCTGGCCGCCCCGGCCGAGATCGCCAACCTTCTGCTGACCACCCGCGACGGCCGGCCCGTCTATGTGGCCGACGTGGCAGAGGTCAAATTTGTTTCCGACAGCGCCGATGTAATCGTGGCCAATGTCAGCCGCGCGCCGGATGGCACGGTCACCCGCACACCAGCCGTCACGCTGGCCGTGGCCAAGCGCGCCGGCGCCAACGCGGTGGTCGTGGCCGAGGCGATCCTGACCCGCGTCGAGGCGCTTGAGGGCAGTCTGATCCCCGAGACCATCGCCGTCATCGTCACCCGCGACTATGGCGAAACCGCGAACGAAAAGGCCAATGAACTGTTGTTCCATCTGGGCCTTGCCACACTGTCCATCGTCGCTTTGGTCTGGTTTGCCATTGGCTGGCGCGAGGCGATTGTCGTGGCGGTGGTGATCCCGGTCACCATCCTGCTGACGCTCTTTGCGGCTTGGATCATGGGCTATACGCTGAACCGAGTGTCGCTGTTCGCGCTGATCTTTTCCATCGGAATTCTGGTCGATGACGCCATCGTCGTGATCGAAAACATCGCGCGGCACTGGGGGATGAACGATGGCCGCAGCAGGTTGGAGGGCGCTGTCGAGGCTGTGGCCGAGGTGGGCAACCCGACCATCGTGGCGACCCTGACCGTGGTGGCCGCGCTGTTGCCGATGCTGTTCGTGTCGGGCCTGATGGGGCCCTACATGAGCCCGATCCCGGCCAATGCCAGTGCAGCGATGATCTTTTCGTTCTTTGTCGCCGTGATCATTACGCCGTGGCTGATGGTCAAGGTGGCTGGCCGCGCGCCGATGGAGGCGCATGGCCATGACGATATCTATGGCGGCCATCCCGGCGGGTTTCTTGGCCGGCTGTACGGTCGCGCAGCACGGCCTTTGCTGGCCAGCAAGACCCGCAGTCTGGTGTTCCTGCTGGTCACGGTGGTTCTGTCCTTCGGCTCGCTTGGCCTGCTTTACACGCAAGATGTGACCGTCAAACTGCTGCCCTTCGACAACAAGTCCGAGCTGTCCGTGGTCATCGACCTGCCAGAAGGTGCTGCGGTCGAGGCGACGGACCGGGTGGCGCAGGACGTGGCGCGCATGGTTCTGCAACTGCCCGAGGTGGCGGCGGTGCAAACCCATGCCGGAACCTCTGCCCCATTCAACTTCAACGGGCTCGTGCGGCATTACTATCTGCGCAGTTCGGCCCATCTAGGCGAGGTGCAGATCACCCTTTCGCCCAAGGCCGACCGCGACCGGCCCAGCCATGACATCGCGCTGGATATCCGCGACCGGCTGGCTGCATTAGTGCTGCCCAACGGCACCAGCCTGAAAACCGTCGAACCCCCGCCCGGCCCCCCGGTTATTGCCACCCTGCTGGCCGAGGTTTATGGCCCCGATGCCGAAACCCGCCTGGATGCGGCCACCAAGGTGCGGGCGGCGTTTGAATCCGTTCCCTTTGTCGTTGACGTCGATGACAGCTTCGGCACCCAGCCGCGCCGCCTGCGCGCCACGATCAGCACGGACGATCTGGAGTTTTTCAGCGTCGAGGAAAGCGATGTATTCGACACGCTGGCCATCCTGAACGGCGGACGCACCGTGGGCTATTCGCACCGCGCTGAGGGTCGCCAGCCGATCCCGATCCGCATCGAACGCAGCCCGGGTGACCGCGTGCTGGACGAGCGGTTCCTGACCACCCCGATCCCTGCGAATGTCTTGCCCGGCGCGCGTGGCGTGGTCGAGCTCGGCGATGTGATCCGCGTGGTAGAAGAGCGTGCGTCGTTCCCGGTGTTTCGCCACAACGGGCGCGATGCGGAAATGGTGACAGCCGAGATGGCCGGAGCTTTTGAGGCGCCGCTTTACGGCATGATCGCGGTGGGTCAGGCGCTGGATACGATGGACTGGGCGCCCGGCACCAAACCGGTGATCAGCCTTTACGGCCAGCCTGCCGACGAAACCGCAACGACCCTGCTCTGGGACGGCGAATGGGAGGTCACTTACGTCACCTTCCGCGACATGGGGGCTGCCTTTGGCGTGGCGCTACTGGGGATATACATCCTTGTCGTCGCACAGTTCGGCTCGTTCCGCCTGCCCCTCGTGATCCTGACACCGATCCCGCTGACGTTTCTTGGCATCGTCGCGGGCCACTGGCTGTTCGGCGCGCCGTTTTCCGCCACCTCGATGATCGGCTTCATCGCCCTTGCCGGGATCATCGTGCGCAACTCGATCCTCCTGGTCGATTTCATCCGCCATGCCGACCCCGCAGGCAAGACGCCGGTGGAGATCCTGATCGAGGCCGGGGCCATCCGGTTCAAACCGATCCTGCTGACCGCGATTGCGGCGATGATCGGGGCGGTCGTGATCCTGTCCGACCCGATCTTTCAGGGGCTGGCGATTTCGCTCCTGTTCGGGTTGCTATCCTCGACGCTGCTGACAGTGCTCGTGATCCCTGCGATCTACCGGGTGCTCAAGACCTGAGAGCGGCGGAATGACGGACGGCTTCGAACAAAACGATCGGTGACGCGATCAGGCGGTCACTCTCGTCGGCTGATACAGCTCACGGCGGTGTCGAGCGTGCTATGATAAACGACAATGACAAGAAACAGTTTGGAGCATGAAATGAGCATTAAACTTGCTTGCCTAAGCTGCGGTCAAGGCAACCGCGTGCCACAGGCCAGACTGGGGTCTGGCCCCAAATGTGGAAACTGCGGCGCCTTGTTGATTGCGGACAAACCATCTGAAATATCCTTCGACATTCTTGAGAAAGCCGCACGGATCGACGACCTGCCGCTTGTCGTGGACTTCTGGGCGGCGTGGTGCGGACCATGCAAGATGATGGCGCCCGAATTTGCCAAAGCGTCCAAGGAACTCAAAGGCCGCGCACGCTTCGCAAAGCTGAGCACCGAGACCTATCCCCAAGCAGGCGAGCGATACGGTATTCGCGGAATACCGCTGCTGATTGCATTCAGAAACGGGCAGGAAATCAAGCGGCAGGCCGGAGCGATTGCATCGGCGCAAATCGTTGAATGGGCTGCTGGACTGGGCTGAAATTAGCCCCCACAGTTTCAGCCCTACCGTCACTCGAAAGAAGTTCACGAAATACTTTGGGAGCTGCTCACAGATCTTTGATATGACAAGATCGCAGATCAATCCGCCGCCTATAAGGGATGCAATCGATGCAAGTTTAGTAATCGGGTAAACATTTTTAGCCAATACCCCCGATTCTTAAATTCTCGACCTTTCCTGCGATGGTTCTCGAAGCACTCAATCAATGGATGATTATATGGGAGTATAAGAAGAAACGATTGAGCTGAGATAGGATGGCTGCACCAGGCGTTTCGGTTGCTCAGATGGGACCGCGCTCCGCGGCTAATGCGGACTTAACCAGAGCGCTCTAACAACGTCTGAGCCACGCCTTGCTCCGTTTTCACGCGGTTGGGTGCGGGTTTGGCTACTAACGTGTTGGAATCCTGCGCAACTTGGGCCGTTTTGTTGACCTATTGTGTAAGCGATGGGGTGGACGCTCCGTAAGCGCTGTCCCGATCACACCTCGGGTGCATAGTTCCAGGGGAGCAGGTCGTCGATCTGGCTCTGTTTGTGACCGTGTACGACAGCGGTGAGGGTTGCGGCCAGCCATGCGTGCGGGTGGACGGCGTTCATCTTGCAGGTTTCAATCAGCGAGGCGATGACGGCCCAGTTCTCGGCTCCGGCATCGTGACCGGCGAAGAGGGCGTTCTTGCGGTTCAGGGCGATGGGGCGGATCGTGCGCTCGACGGTGTTGCTGTCGATCTCGACGCGACCATCGGTCAGGAAGCGGCCGAGGCCCTCGCGGTATCTGGCGATGTAGGCGAGCGCCTCGCCCAAAGGTGATTTTGCCGAGGCGCGGGCGCGGTGGTGGTGCAGCCAGTCGTCGATGCGGGCGAGGATGGGGGCGGAACGCTGCTGCCGTATGGCCAGTCGGGCGGCAGGATCGCTGCCGCGGATGTCTGCCTCGATGGCGTAGAGGTCGCGGATGAGGGTCACGCCTTCCTCGGCGATCGGGGTGGGGCCGGTACGGATGATCTCGATGAGCTTGCGGCGGGCATGGGCCCAGCAATGGGCAAGCTGGATGCCGGGCCCGACGCGGTCCGGGGCGATCAGGCGGTTGTATCCGGCAAAGCCATCGACCTGCAGGATGCCGCCGAAGCCCTGCAGTATCCGCTCGGCATGCTGCCCGCCCCGGCCGGGGGCATAAGTGAAGGCCACGCCCGGTGGCGCTGCGCCGCTCCAAGGCCGGTCATCACGCGCCAGGGCCCAGAAGTATCCGGACTTGGTCTTTCGCGCCCCCGGATCGAGGACCGGGGCGCGCGTTTCGTCCATGAACAGCTTGGTGGACCGCTTCAGGTCGGCCATCAGCGCGTCATGGACGGGCCGGAGTTCGAAGGCGGCGCGACCGACCCAATCGGCCAGGGTGGACCGGTCGAGGTCAACGCCCTGGCGGCTGTAGATCTGCGCCTGGCGATACAGTGGAAGGTGGTCGGCGTATTTGCTGACCAGCACATGCGCGACCATGGCCTCTGTCGGCAAACCGCCCGGGATCAGCCGTGCCGGGGCCGGAGCCTGGATAACCCCGTCAGTGCAGGACCGGCAGGCATACTTGGGACGACGGGTCACGATCACGCGGAACTGCGCGGGCACGACGTCGAGCCGATCCGACACGTCTTCGCCGATGCAATGCAAACAGCCACCACAGGCGCAGGTCAGGCTTTCCGGTTCGATCACTTCCTCGATGCGCGGCAGATGCTTCGGCAGCGACCCGCGATTGGCGGCACGCGGCTTGGCCGGGCGTTTGGCCGCCCGAGCCTCGGTATCCTCTTCGGCATGGATGGTCGCAATCGCGGTTTCCAGGTCTTCCAGCGCCAGTTCGAACTGGTCCGGATCGCTCTTCTCCGACCGCCGCCCGAAGGCCGCCTGCCGGAAGGCCGCAACAAGCTTTTCCAGCCGTGCTATCCGCTCGTCATTGCGCAGGTTGCGCGCCTCCGAGGCAATCAGAATCGCCTTCAGCGTCGCAATTTCTCCAAGAAGATCAGTGGTATCCGGCATGAGGCCAGTCTATCAGACCCCCCTCGCCGATGCCCGCGGAAAGTGCCGCCCGAGTCATCCTGCCGCAATCATTACACCGCTTCCGGAGCCCGTGCCTCGATGGCCCGGACCCGCCGCCAGTCGAGGCCTGCAAACAGCGCCTCGAACTGGGCGTGGTTCACCAGCATCAGCCCGTCCGTCACGGCGGGCCAGGTGAAGGTATGCTCCTCCAGCCGCTTGTAGGCCATCACCAGCCCGGTTCCGTCCCAGTAGAGCAGCTTCAGCCGGTCGGCCTTCCTGGCGCGGAAGACAAAGACGGTCCCCGTGAACGGGTCCTTGCGCAGCTCGTTCTTCACCATCGCGCCCAGGCTGTCATGACCCTTGCGGAAGTCGATGGACTTGGTCGCCACCATGATCCGAACCCGGTTCGACGGGAAGATCATGGCCCCGCCGCCAAGGCGCGCACGATGGACGCGATCCAATCAGCCGAAGCGCCCGGCTCCAGCCGGATCATCACTGCGCCGACCGTTATCTCCGGCCCTGTCGATTCCGAGCAGGGCGCGCCGCCATCCCCTAGCGCCACAACCATCGCCGCAAACTCCACCGCATCCCGCGGCGCGGGCAGAACCAGCTTGCCCTTTCGGGCGAACGTCCGCCACGACGACAGATGATTGGAACTCAAGCCATGACGCCGCGCAACCTCGTCGACAGTCGTCCCCGGCCGAAGCGTCTCAGCTACAATCCGCGCTTTCGCCTCATCCGATCATCTCCGGCGGCTCCTGCAGTCGTCACCGCCGATCGTGAGAACCTCCATTGGAGCACTCATGGAGAACCTCCCTCCCGTCCGTCAAGGAAGGCTCCAATCCCAGATCATGACGCCGGGCAGAAGGTGGGGGCAGAACAGCGCTTACGTTCAACCCATGGCGCCGCGCCACCTCGTCGACAGTCGCACCCGGCCGAAGCGTCTCCGCAACAATCCGCGCCTTCGCCTCATCCGGCCAGTGCCGACGGCTCCGGCCGTCGCCACCACCGATCATGAGGATCTCCATTGGAGCACTCATGGAGAACCTCCCTCCCGCACGTCACAGGAGGTTCCAATCCCAGATCATGACGCCAGGCAGAAGGTGGGGTCAGAACAGCGCTTACAACTTGCCCCGTTTTGTTGACCTATTGTTGACCTGGCGGCCGCGTAACAGAATACCCCACGCTGGAAACAGCGCAGGGCTTTGATATTGCTAGGTAATTTGGTTGCGGGGACAGGATTTGAACCTGTGACCTTCAGGTTATGAGCCTGACGAGCTACCGGGCTGCTCCACCCCGCGACGGTTGTGGTGCACGAACGCTTTGGCGAACTTTGTGCGTCTTGTGGTTTTGAGATCGT
>JANNES010000026.1:0-207026 GCA_031378845.1 Rhodobacterales bacterium | reverse complement strand
GGATACCCCCCCCCTACGGGGGCGCCCCCGACAACCCGGACACCCCCGCGCTGGCGGGGACCCACTCTTCCCCGCAACATCTGGGTCCCCGCCTGCGCGGGGATGACACATCGGGTCCGCCCCTCCCCGACGCAGGATCATTCCGCCAGAGGGCAGCGCCCGGACCTAGGGGGTGAGGGGCGGCGGGCCGCAGGTCCGCGAAAAGGGTCCGGTGGACCCTTTTCAGCGCCGAACGCCCGGAGCGCGAGCGGAGGGCCGGAAGGGGCGAAGCGCCCGCCCCGTGGGGGCGGTTCGGGCGCTGCCCGGTCCGAAGGGGAACGGGCGGGGGTGTAGGGTGGGTGGAACCCGGCGTTTCGGCGGGGTGGTGTGTGGGGATGGTGGGTTGGCACCTAAAGATGCAAGAAAACTTAGCTTGATCGAACCTGAATTTACAATACTGTCACCGACGAGGCATTCAAAGGGTAACTTGAAATGAGGACGGCGGGACGATTTCAAGCAATTAAACTAGACCCAAAACACGAATCCTACGATCTTGCTTTCAAAACTATAACTGACTGGAAGAAAGCAAAGTATTCGTCAGAAGAAAGGAATACAACAATTTCCAAGACTGGAGATCCGGCAGAGGTTACCGAAAGAAATACTCACGGAAATGCAGCTCGGTATTACGATGTTCGAACGTCAGAACTGTCGACATCAAACTCCATAGACATGCTTACCAGGCTTTTGCACGTAGATCAGACGACATATTTCGATGTTGAGATTCGCGTTGGAGGCTTGGAAGATGTGGTGAGTGATACTTCGTTTATTGTAAAGTCACCTGCTTTCTTCAAGAAGATTGTCGGCGAAATAAATGGGTGGCACTATCGGCTTGATGGAGACAGGATCGTTCCAAAAGTCTTTCAAGTATCATCCTCAAACGTATCAGAGTTTCTGACTCTCCTCGATAGCCCAAAAAGGAGATTGCCAATTGTCGCAGTTTCAGTGGAAGATGGTAACGAAGTTGTTGCAGGGGTCTCAGAGAGACTAAGATACTCCCTACTTGGCATATCTCATATTTGCACGGTAGATGAGACGGCAGCTTGGGAGATAACAAACTCTTTTGGGCTTGAGTGGTCAGTATATCGCAAAGCAATTCGTGTCTATTGGCCTCGGACAGTTTTTCGATCTTCTCCATTCAAACATAGACTTTGGCTTCCGCGCACATTCGAAGAACTTGACCTTGATTCAAGAGATTCAGATTGGCGGGTAGCAAATAGGATTGGCGAGACTATTGTCGCTGCGTCCGCGTTTTCACCAAGAATATCAGAAATTGCTGACTGGGAACGTAAATCTGATCAGTCAGTTTTTGAGGCTGCGCTAAAGTCTATTCGCGACAAGAGTGACTATGAGGCGCTTGAGCAGGTGTATGCCGCAGAAAATGATCGGCTGCGCCTCGAGAACACTCGGCTTGCGGCAGAAGTTGAGCTGCTGCAAATTCGGGTTGGACAGACAGGAAATGCACAACACTCAGCAGATAGTTCTGAAATTGATAGTGATGAAGGAAATCTCTATACCGTTCTAGCTAACTGGCAGACCGCACCAGATTCAGGACTAATTTTTTCCGATGATGTTGAAACCCACTTTGCTTCAATCAATGCTGCTGCCTGCCCACCGGAGAAACTTGACCGACATTTGCGAGCATTGTCTGAGCTCTCTGCTGAACTTCGTTTGAAGAATGGGAGTATCGGCGATACAATTGTTAAGTGGCTAAAGGCTCGAAACATAGAGGCGTCGAACGAGTCGGATACTAAGAAGGGTTCCGGTCTATTTCAATTCCCTGTTCTCGGGAAAAATCAGACGTTCGAACTTCATATGAAAGTAACAAATGCAACTGCTCCGGACAGGTGCATCCGAATATATTTCAAGCCCGAAGATGACTATTCTTGCGTTGTTGTGGGCTTCGTTGGCTCAAAAAAATTCTTAGACTGAACCCCCTCACCCATCCATCTTCAACGCCGAAATAAACGCCTCCTGCGGAATCTCCACCTTGCCGAACTGCCGCATCCGCTTTTTCCCGGCCTTCTGCTTGTCCAAGAGCTTCCGTTTGCGCGACGCATCCCCGCCATAGCACTTCGCCGTCACGTCCTTGCGCATCGCCGACAGCGTCTCGCGCGCGATCACCCGGGCGCCGATGGCCGCCTGGATCGGGATCTTGAACATGTGGCGGGGGATCAGTTCCTTCAGCTTTTCGACCATCGCGCGGCCCCGCGCTTCGGCGCGGTCTCGGTGGACCATCATGGACAGGGCGTCGACCGGCTCGTCGTTCACAAGGATCGACATCTTGACCAGGAAATCCTCGCGGTATTCCGAGATCACGTAGTCGAAGGAGGCATAGCCCTGCGTCACCGATTTCAGGCGGTCGTAGAAATCGAACACCACCTCGGCCAAGGGCAGGTCATAGACGACCATGGCGCGGCTCCCCGCATAGGACAGGTCCAGCTGGATGCCGCGCCGATCCTGGCACAGTTTCAGGATATCGCCGAGATATTCGTCGGGGACCATGATCGTGGCCTTGATGCGCGGCTCGTCGATGTGGTCGACGTAAGTGAGGTCCGGCATGTCGGCGGGGTTGTGCAGATCGCGCACCTCGCCGTCCTTCATGTGCAGATGGAACACGACCGAAGGGGCGGTGGTGATGAGGTCAAGGTTGTATTCGCGTTCCAGCCGGTCGCGGATGACCTCCAGGTGCAAAAGCCCCAGGAACCCGCAGCGAAAGCCGAAGCCCAATGCAGCGGAGGTTTCCATCTCGGATGAAAAACTGGCGTCGTTGAGGGACAGCTTTTCGATGGCCTCGCGCAGGTTCTCGAAATCGGCGGCATCCACCGGGAACAACCCGCAGAACACGACGGGCTGGGCGGGTTTGAAGCCCGGCAGGGGTGCGGTGCAGCCGCGGCGTTCATGGGTGATGGTATCGCCGACGCGGGTGTCGCGGACCTGCTTGATCGAGCCGGTGAGGATGCCGATTTCGCCCGGTCCCAGTTCGTCGATATCGACCATTTGCGGCTTCAGGACCGCCAGCTTGTCGATGCCGTAGACCGCGTTGGTCTGCATCATGCGGACGCGATCACCTTTGCGGACCACACCGTCCATCACGCGGATCATGACGACAACCCCGAGATAAGCGTCGTACCAAGAGTCCACCAGCATCGCCTTGAGGGGCGCGTCACGGTCGCCCTTTGGCGCGGGGAGCCGTGTGACGATGGCCTCCAGCACCTCGGGGATGCCCAAGCCGGACTTGGCGGAAATCGGGATGGCTTGGGACGCATCAAGGCCGATGACATCCTCGATCTGCTGCTTGATGCGGTCGGGCTCCGCGGCGGGAAGGTCGATCTTGTTCAAGACGGGGACGATCTCGTGGCCTGCGTCCAGCGCCTGATAGACGTTGGCGAGGGTCTGCGCCTCCACCCCCTGGGATGCGTCGACCACCAGCAGGGAGCCTTCGACGGCGCGCATCGACCGCGACACCTCATAGGCGAAGTCGACATGGCCGGGCGTGTCGATCAGGTTCAGGATATAGGTGCGGCCATCGCGGGCGGGGTATTCGATGCGCACCGTGTTGGCCTTGATGGTGATGCCACGCTCGCGTTCGATATCCATGCTGTCGAGCATCTGCGCCTTCATGTCGCGCGCAGCCACCGTGCCGGTCATCTGGATGAGCCGGTCGGCGAGGGTGGATTTGCCGTGGTCGATATGCGCCACGATGGAGAAATTGCGGATGAGATCAAGCTGGGTCATGGGGGGGATATAGCGGGAAGGCAGGGGGGCGGGAAGGGGGTTGTGGGAGGGCTGAATGTGTCCAAAACTGCTGATGGGAAAAGGATTGACAATGGAACTCATCACGGATCGAGCAAGCCTGACATCGTGGCTCGAAAGGAAGTCCAGCGGTGTTCAAGTTGCCATGGCAGCAAGAGGCGCGTTGCGAACGCTTTATGGGCTTGGTTCAGCCCGACCTGGCTAGTTCGGCGAGCTGGCACTGATCTGCCTGCGGACGGCAATGGTTGCTTGTCTCTCTGCGCACAGCCAATCGGTTCAACTTCAAGCACTTGCTTCAAATCTAGGTGGACAGACGTCGCGGTTAGCTACTGACGCAACCTTACCAGAGTTTATGGCAATCCGCGCTGCAAGTTCGGCGGCTCTCGCGTCACTTGGCGAAGGGACTGAGATACCAACCGCCAGTCAACCTCCATCGCGATGGACCGTGAAAACCGGATCGACCGCCGCGAACTCAGCACAAGCGGTCGCAATTGTGACCAATGATCGGGAAGCTTCTTTTCAAGCGACTATTTTCAGTCACGCAAGGTTTGATGCCGACTTGATCGACGCCGGGATAAAACCGGGTGATCTTATGGACAAGCGCCTCTGGGATCCTGTGACACCGACGGGAAAGGATTTTTCGGATATCGAGCAGCTTTTTGTGTACTTCGCGGCGGACCCGCGCACTTGGTCCTTCTGGCGCGACTGGTATCAGGGCTTCCTCGACGGCGAACCCCTCGACTGGGAGCTACAGCGGCGGGTGGCGATCATACCTGAGAATGACTGGGACGAAGGTCCTGCGCATGTCGCAGGGATCATCGAAGAGATCAGGGCGCGGTTTGAAGTGGAACGCGACGCTAAGGCGGTAATTGCTTTGCTTGCTTAACCCAACCTACAGCCTGCAGGCATCGGCCACAACAACCCGCCGGACGCCATAGGCGACCTGCCGATGAGTCAGGAGGACTTGGCGGAAACCGATGAGATGATTGCCCGCGTCCTGCGAGAGGTCGGGACGGCGAGGCTTGACAAAAGCGTCGTTGCAATCGCGGCGAAGTGGATCAAGCAGGCGCCTTGGAAGGCGGCGGTCTGGTTTGCAAAGAAGGGTGACTTGGCCATGGACGAATTCGTCAAGAAATTTGGAGGATATTGCGCCGCCGCTGCGCTGCCTGCCGCTGCATGGGTGCTTGGACAAATGCCCAGACTGCTTGACGCGCTTTCAGACCTCGCGAAGTCCTTGGAGACTTGGCTGCCCTTTCTTCACTGACATTCGATTGGCCGCGCCGGAGTGCCGGACTATCGCACAATCACAGCCGATATGGTCGGCGCGTCCACCGCTGGCCCCCCCCTTCGCTTGCGCTCCGGGCGTTCGGCGCTGACGTCTTTCCACTGGAAAGCCGTCCGGGCGCGCCTCACCCCATTGAAAAATCCCACCCGAATCGCTAACCTCGTGGCACAAAATGATCCGTGGCGGGCTTTTCCGACCCTGGACGTATCGAGGCAGAGCAGAGATCATGACACCCTGGTTGCGCGCGGTATCGGCCGCTTTGGCGTTTGGCCTTCTCGCATCGCTGGCCCAGGCCGGCCCGATCGAGAATGCCTGCATGTCGTCGGGGCGCGATGAGGCCAACCGCAGCGTCTGTGGCTGCATCCAGCAGGTGGCCGATCAGATGCTGACCTCCACCGATCAGCGCCGTGCGGCAAAGTTCTTTTCCGACCCCGAACTCGCGCACAAGACCTGGATGTCCGACAAAGCCCGCGATGATGCGTTCTGGGAGCGTTGGCAAAGCTTTGGCGGCTCCGCCGAGCTTTATTGCGCAGGCTAAAGCGATTTGCCTTTGATCTGGTGCACCCTGCCAAAGGCAAAATGCAACATGCCCGCCGTTCGCCTGTCTTGGTCTGCAGTCCATCGGACCCAGCTTGACCGAAAACCGTTTTAACCGAACGGGCCTGACCGACACCGACAGCAGCTAGCCTGCCAATTGGCCATAGACGTAATCGCTGAGATAGCCCGGCAACTCGGCTTGCACGCCCAAAGCGTCCTGCACCGGTGCTCGTGTCGCTTGTGCGACCGGAATGATCCCCGACCAGACCGGCCATGTCTCGTCGCCCGCGGCCTCGGTCGCCATGCCGGTCGAGACCTTGGCCGAGGCCTCGTCCAGCGGCATCGACAGCACCCGCGTCGCCTTGATCTCTTGGGCGGTGACCGGGCGCAGCGCGTCCCAGCGGCCCGGCCAGTGCAGTTCCATAAAGCGTCTCAGCTGCGCCTCTTTGTCCTTGGGGTCCTCGGTCAGGGTGGCATGGCCCATTACCATCACGCTGCGGTAGTTTGCCGAATGCTCGAAGGCCGACCGCGCCAGCACCATCGCATCGGTCAGCGTGGCCGTCAGGCAGACCGCCGCCCCGTCCAAACTGTGCAACATCCGGCTTGCTGCCGAGCCGTGCCAAAAGATGCGGTCCCCGTTGCGCCAGGCCAGCGTTGGCGTCACAAAGGGCGCGCCATCAATGATATAGCCCACATGCACGACCGGGCAGGCATCGAGGATCGCATGGATTGTGGCGGCATCATAGCGCGCCTTGTCGGGGGTGCGCTTGACGCGGGTGCGGGGGGATGGGGCGGCGGTTGGGCGGGGCATGGGGACCGTGGGCTATGGTGATTCTGGTGAACGCTAGCACGTCCAGCAATTTGATCAAATTCTGAAGAGACGGAGGCGGCTCGCCCCTGATCCTCCGGCAAAAATGCCAGGTGGAGGCGGGATGCCGCACCCTAACGCTCCGTCGCGCCCTTTCCGGCGAGGACGTGGCCGCGATACTTCGCGATGCGCGCCACACGTGTCGCCGACGCCTTTGCCCCCTTGAGCACGATCACATAGCTTTTCTGCCGCCCCGGAGTCAGGTTGTGAAACGCCTCGGCGAGTTCGGGATCGGAATCCATCGCGTCGATCAGCTCATCCGGCAGATTGATCTCGCCTGGCTCTTTTGCGGGTAAGACGCCCGCCTCGGCATAGCCCATCGCTTCGGCCAGATAGGCGCGGATGACAGGCTCCATCGCTGCCACCTGAGCATTGTCCGTAAAGCGGATCGAGTCGGCGTGACGGGAGTTCGGGCCTTGCTTTTCCAACACACCTTCGGGGTCGCGCATGAGGGCGGCGTGAAAGAAATTCAACCGGAAATCGCCGCGCAAAGCCCCGATGAGTGCTACGTTGCGCCCGGCATATATGTAGCAAGGATGCGCCCATTTGACCGTCTCTTCCAGGCCCGCGGCCCGGCAGATTCGGCGCAAATCGGCAAGGCCACTGGCCCACACCTTGGTCGAACAATCCGCCGTATCGAACCGCCCACAGCGGCCGCAGCCCTTGGCGAAGAAGTCTTCGATGTTGGTGATCATCATGTGTCTGCACCCATGCCGGGGGACGCAGGCTAGTGCCGACAGGTTTGGCGATCAAGTGCCGGCGCGCCCGACCTTAACGGAACGCAGGTCCATGCGCCCAGAGCGTCAGAGACCAGCGCATTCCTTCGGTGACCGGCTGCACGCGATGAAGGTGAAAGGATGGAAAGACGATCGCAGTTCCCATGTCGCGCGGGGCGGTTTGGGGTGTGTGGCCAGCCCAAATGTCCAACTCTCCGCCCTGATAGTCGCCCGGGTCGGACAGTTGTACCACCACGGTCAGCTTGCGCCGCATCGCCCACATTCCGCCACCGATATCGGCGTGCCAGTCGAAATGCGCACCCTTCGCCGCGTCATAGCGAGCGGCCTGCGCGCTTTCGCCAAAATCCGTCAGATCAAAGCCATAGCCTTCGCGATTGGCCGCGACCATGATCCCGATCATGCGGTCCATGACCCAGCCCGCCTGCGGCAGATCGTCCAGCCAGACAACATCGGCGCGGCGCACCTGATGCGCGGTGGTCGCCCCGACAAGCGCCGCATCGCGCATTGGACCCGCAGCACAAAGTGCGGCAAGATCAGTGCATTCAGACTGCGACAACGCCTTGGGCATGATGTGGTACGGCGTCATGCTGTGGCCCGAGAGGCGCTATTCCTTTGCCGGTTCGTCATGGCCCATCGCGTCGTGATCCATCGCATCATGATCCATCGTGACGTGGTCATCGCCCGCGTCGCCGGACTTTCGGGCGTTATCGACCGGCACCTCGATCACCATCTCATCGGCCCGTTCAAAGGTCAGCGTCAGCGTGATCGTGTCGCCATCCCTGAGCGCCAGCGCCGTACCCATCAGCATGATGTGATCGCCGCCGCGCACCAGTTCGCGCATCTCGCCTGCAGGCAAGGGCAGGCCCTCGTCCATCGCGCGCATCTGCATGACACCATTGGCATCCTCGGTCTGCGAATGCAGCATCGTCCGCGCTGCGGTATCGCTCGACACGCCAAGCAGCCGATCATCGACACCGGAGTTGTTGTGGATCATGAAATAGACCGACCCAGACCCGCCCGCACCGCCCACGATGCGGGCATAGGCGTCATGGATATGCATGCCATCGGGATGTCCCGTATGGTCGGCAAATGCGGCGCTGAGGCCCACTACGACACAAAACGCGGCAAGGATCGGACGCAGATACATGGCAGCTCTCATCAAATGGCTCTGGCTGCTATTTCAGGCCTGGCAGGGCGCGATACAAGGGGGCAAGTGTCGCAACGGCAAAAAGCCCCGCCCGTGGCGGCCAAACGAAAAGGCCCTGCTCCGATCCGGAACAGGGCCTCAGATGCGTGACAATGGACAGATCAAGCGGCGGTCTGCGCCTTGGCGATGTCTTTCTTGATGCGGCGGGCATCGATGGACAACTCGTCATCCTTGGCCTTGGCCAGAAACGCATCCAGTCCTCCACGATGATCGACAGTGCGCAGGGCAGCGGCCGAGATTCGCAGCTTGAACGACTGACCCAGCACGTCCGAGATCAGCGTGACCTCGTTCAGGTTCGGCAAGAACCGGCGCTTGGACTTGTTATTGGCATGGCTCACTTTGTGGCCGGACATCGGGCCCTTGCCCGACAGTTCGCAGACGCGCGACATCGCCTTTATCCCCTGGTGGCGGGGCGCGAATGCCCCGTTTCAACATGAAAGCACACCACCCTATGGGCAGCTTGCCGAATTCGAACTTGCGTTTAGGGCCATTCGCGCCAGAGGTCAAGCGATTCACGGGGCAAGCTGAACAATCGCGCGCGACCACGAGCACGCCTCAGGCAGACCGCCGATCACAAGGACTTTTCTTTGCGCCTTGAATGCATTATGCACCTGAGACATGATGATCCTTCTGTGCAAGCCCTTGTCCTGCCGACGCCGACGCGTCTGATGCTGCCCCGGTTCCGACCGGGGTCAACGTCACAGTTTTCTCCCGCCGTTTGGCCTTGCCTGCCGTCAAAAGGACCCATGCACATGATTTCTGCTGTTCTGCCGACCTATAATCGTGCCCCGCTGGCCTTTGTGCGGGGCGAGGGATCGTGGCTTGAGGCCGAGGATGGCAGCCGCCATCTGGACCTTGGCGCTGGCATCGCGGTCAGCGCGCTCGGCCATGCGCATCCCGAACTGGTCACCACCCTGACCGAACAGGCGGCCAAGCTTTGGCATGTCTCCAACGTCTACCGCATCCCCGAGCAGGAGCGGCTGGCGGCAATGCTGGTGGACCTGACCTTTGCCGATACCGTCTTTTTCACCAATTCCGGTACCGAGACGGCAGAACTCGCGATCAAGATGACGCGCAAGTACTGGACCGAAAAGGGTGACCCCCGCACCCAGATCATCACCTTTGAAGGCGCGTTCCACGGCCGTTCCACGGGCGCCATCGCAGCGGCAGGCTCCGAAAAGATGGTCAAGGGATTTGGCCCCCTGATGCCCGGTTTCACCCATCTGGACTGGGCCGATCACGACGCGGTGCGGGCCGCGATCACCGACAAGACCGCCGCCGTGATGATCGAACCCATCCAGGGTGAAGGCGGCATCCGCGTCGTGCCCGACAAGTGCCTGAAAGGCCTGCGCGACCTTTGCGATGCCACCGGCGCGCTGCTGATCTTCGACGAGGTGCAGTGCGGCATGGGCCGCACGGGCCGCCTGTTTGCACATGAATGGTCCGGCATTACCCCTGACATCATGATGGTGGCCAAGGGCATCGGCGGGGGTTTCCCGCTGGGCGCGGTGCTCGCCACCGAAAACGCCGCCTTTGGCATGACGGCAGGCACGCATGGCTCGACCTATGGCGGCAACCCGCTCGGCTGCGCTGTCGGTGCGAAAGTGACCGAAATCATCTCCGACGACGCCTTTCTGGCAGAGGTGAACCGCAAGGGCGCGATGTTCCGCCAAGGCCTTGAAAGCCTCGTCGCGCGCCACCCCGACATCTTCGAGTGCGTGCGCGGCCAGGGCCTGATCCTGGGCCTCAAATGCTGTGCCGCCAACACCGATGTGCAAAAAGCGGCCTACCGGCAGAACCTCTTGGTGGTCACCGCTGCCGACAATGTGATCCGCCTTTTGCCTGCGCTGAACATCCTTGATGCCGATATCGCCGAGGCGCTGGCGCGACTGGACCGTGCAGCCTCCGGTATTGTCGCTTAACCCATTCACCTGATTAAAAATATCCTCGGGGGCCCGGGGGTGGAAAACCCCCGGCGTCTGCCACAATCGAGTCACAAGATGAACCATTTCCTCGACATCCACACGACCACAGCCGCCGACCTGCGGGCGATGATGAATTCCGCCCACGCGATGAAGACCGCGCGCCACGGCCGCCCCAAGGGCACGCCCGACGACGCCCAGCCGCTGGCGGGCCAGATGGTGGCGCTGATCTTCGAAAAACCCTCCACCCGCACGCGCGTCAGCTTTGATGTGGGCGTGCGCCAGATGGGGGGTCAGACCATGATCCTGTCGGGCAGCGAGATGCAACTTGGCCATGGCGAGACCATTGCCGATACCGCCCGCGTGCTGTCGCGCTTTGTCGATCTGATCATGATCCGCACCTTTGAAGAGGCGGTCTTGCACGAAATGGCGGAACACGCGACGGTCCCCGTAATCAACGGGCTGACCAACAGCAGCCATCCCTGCCAGATCATGGCTGATGTGATGACCTATGAAGAACATCGCGGCCCGATCGCCGGGCGCCGCGTCGTGTGGTCCGGCGACGGCAACAACACCTGTGTCAGTCTGATCCATGCCGCGGGCCAGTTCGGCTTTGATGTGGTGTTCACCGGCCCGCAAACGCTTGATCCCCCCGCCGAGGCGCTGGCCTTTGCCCGCGAAAGGGGTGTGCGCGCCGAAATCGAGCGCGACCCTGCGCTGGCGGTTCAGGGCGCCGACCTTGTCGTCACCGACACCTGGGTCAGCATGCATGACCCCGAAAGCGCCAAGGAACGCCGCCACAACCAGTTGCGCCCCTATCAGGTGAACGAGACGCTGATGGCGCGGGCCAAGCCGGATGCCCTTTTCATGCATTGCCTGCCCGCGCATCGCAACGACGAGGCGACCAGCGCGGTCATGGACGGCCCGCATTCGGTGATCTTTGACGAGGCTGAAAACCGGTTGCACGCGCAAAAGGCGGTGATGCGGTGGTGCCTGGGGGTTTAGGCCGGATAGAAAATATTCAGCATTTTTAACAGGTTCGCTTCGCCTTGGTGCCTGAGAGATGGCGAATTTACGCCCTGAAGACCCGCTCGCGGTCTAAACTGTGCTAGAGTACGGAACGAAAATTCCAGACACAGGAGCATTGTCGTGTTGCCATTCTCTTTCCCAGCAACGAACGCCACATCCCCTTTTGCAGCAATGAAATCCAGTCATCCTTGCCTTCGGGTGCCTGACCGCCAGTCGGCTGTAGACTGGTATGTCAAAGTGTTCGATTTTCGGGTCGTCAAGGAATGGTCAGGGCCAAATGGTATTGAGCTCGCCTATTTGGCAGCACCTGGCGACAACGGATCCTTGATCGAAATCATCGGCGGCAACGCGACGGACGACGGAGCCCCCTTGCCTGCCGACTTCTGGGCGACCCTGGGACCTTGCCGCTATCACCATTTTGCATTCTCGGTTCCAAGTCACGAGCGCGCACTCGCAGCGCTGCGTGAGCGGGGGGTAAAAGTGTACCAAGGGCCGTTCGAGGTGCCGGAACTGGGGTATAGCGTGGCTTTCGTCGCCGACCCATGGGGCAATCTGATCGAATTGGTGGAACTGCCGGAATAGCGTCGGACACCCCCCGGCCCTCGCAAGCGTGCTCGGGCGTTCGCCGGGAAAACGGTCCACTGGACCGTTTTCTGGTCCGGCTCACCCCACTCGGTGCTTCAGCACGACCGGCACGACAAGGTCTTCCTCATCCGTCAGATGCCGCGACAAGAGCCGCTCGAAATCCCTGAGGTCGCTCTGAAACCGTGCCACCGCCGTGCGCTGTGCGGCATCCGCCCGTGCCGCCAGCACCGCATTGGCACCTTGGGCAAAACGGTCGATCAGGTCGTGCAGCGCGTGGTGGTCGGTGTCCAGCATCTGAAACCCGCGCGCAATCCGCGGTTCCAGCCGGGCGAGTTCGGGGAAATAGGTCGCGTCCTCGACCTGATGATGCCCGATCAACCCTTGCAACAGGTTCGACCCCATCCGGGACAGGCGCGCGCCATACGCATCGGGCGCGATCCTCGCGTCGATCAGGCTTTCGGTATCCGCGCGGAGCAGCCCCATCACCTCGCGAAACCCCAGATGACGGTCCAGCCAGAACGCGGCAAGTCCGTTGAAACCGCTGTGACGGCGCCAACCCTCACGGGGATAATCCGCAAGGATCAGCTGGAACTCGGCGGGCAGAGCGCTGCGGCTGGCAAGGGAGATATCGGTCATGCCGCACAGATGACGCGCAAGGGCGCGGAATGCAAGGCGACACCCCCCCTGCCCGCGCCGCGATAGAGATTGACGCGACCGGGGCTCTTGGCGCAGCGTCCAGATGCCAAAGTGCACGGACGGTGACTTAGCACCAGATGCACAATCGGCCAGAGACTTCCCTTGACCCCGAGGACTGGACCGCCACGCGTGCCGTCGCACAGCGCATGGTCGATGACGCGATTTCCCATCTTGCAAGCTTGCGCGACCGCAGCGTCTGGCAGCCGATGACGCCGCAGGTGCGCGACAGCTTTGTGACCCCGGCGCCGCAGCAGCCGACGCCGCTGGCCGATCTGTATGACGAGATGCGCACCTACGTCTTGGCCTATCCGATGGGCAATATCCATCCGCGCTTTTTCGGCTGGTACATGGGGGCCAGCAATTTCAGCGGGGCGCTGGCCGATTTCATGGCCGCCATCGACGGATCGAACCTTGGCTGCGGCGATACCGTGGCGGCGGCCACCGACCGGCAGGTGACAGGCTGGCTAAAGGCTCTGATGGGCTTTCCCGAAACCGCCGGCGGCACGCTGACAAGCGGTGGCTCGATGGCCAACATGGTCGCGCTGACGGTAGCGCGCAACACCATGGCGGGCGTCGATGTCCGCGCCGAAGGGGTGACCAACCTGCCGCAGCCCTTGCGGTTTTATGCCTCCGATCAGGTGCATTCGGCGCACCAGAAATCCGTTGAAACCTTTGGTCTTGGCAGCCGCGCCGTGCGCATCGTGGCTTCGGATGCCGATTTTCGCCTGGACGTCGCCGCATTGAAGGCGATGATCGCCGAGGACCGCGCCGCAGGCTTTCGTCCGGCTTGTGTCATTGCCACGGCGGGCACGACCAATACCGGGTCGATCGACGATCTGGCCGCCATCGCCGCACTGTGCAAATGCGAGGGCATCTGGCTTCACGTTGATGGCTGCATCGGCGCCCTGATCCGCATTGCACCGCGTCACCAAGGCATGGTCGCGGGGATCTAACTTGCGGATTCGCTGGCACTTGATCCGCATAAATGGCTGCAAACCCCGTTCGAATGCGGCTGCGTTCTGGTGCGGGACGGCAAGCGGCATTTCGAGACCTTCAACCTGCACGGTGACTACCTGCAGCAGCAGGAACGCGGGCTCGCAGCGGGTGAGTTCCTTGCCGATTACGGGTTTGAGCTGTCGCGCGGCTTCAAGGCGCTGAAACTGTGGATGTCGCTGAAAGAACAGGGCGTCGACTAGTTCGGCGCACTGATCGACCAGCATATCGACATGGGGGTCTATCTGACCGATCTGGTCCGGGCTGACCCGCGACTGGAACTGATGGCGCCAGTTGTGATCAACATCGTGTGCTTTCGATATGTCGGGCGCGGCGGAACCGAGGCGGAACTAAAAGCGCTGAACACCGAAATCATGCTGCGCATTCAGGAAAGCGGCGTTGCGGTGCCGACCGACACGACGCTGCGGGGGCGGCATTCCTTGCGCGCGGCCATCAACAGCCACCGCACCCGTCGCGCCGACCTCGATGTCTTGATCAGCGAAGTGCTGCGCTGGGGTGAAAACCTGCAGTCTCAGGTTTCTGCGCAATAAAAGTGAATGCCCGCCGGAATGCGCATGCCTTGATCGGTCACAAAGGCCGCAAGACCCGCGCCGACCTCTGCCTCGATCGCTGCGGCATCGGCCTCGGTCACGGAAAATTCTGCCATGATCCGGGCGGCCGGGCCGATGCGCGCGGCAAGGGCCACCACTTCGGCCAGCGGGCCCGCGGGTGTCAGCTCGACAGTCTCGGTCAGGCGTCGCATATTCCGCAGCCCGGCCTGTTCCATCATCGTCGTCACGCGGGCCGGGTCCTGAAAGGCCATCGGTCCGGGCGCATTCGGGTCCGTCGCGGCGGGTTTGCCCAGCCGCGCCACAGCGGCGGCAACCGGGATGCTGAACCATGGCACCTGCCGCGCCGGGGCCCAGGCCGCAAATACCAGCCGACCCTCGGGCTTGAGCGCGCGGCCCATGTTGGCGAACGCTGCGACCGGATCGTCAAAGAACATCACCCCGAAACGCGAGATCATGACATCGACCGATGCCGGGGCAAAGGCATGCGTCTGGGCATCTGCCAACACGAAATGGGTATTGGACAGGCCCGCCTCTGCGGCGCGGATGCGGGCGCGATCCAGCAATTGCGCTGCGATATCGATGCCCGTGACCTTGCCTGCGGGTCCGACTTGGCCTGCCAGCGCCAAGCTGCTGGCCCCGGTGCCACAGCCGATGTCGAGCACGGACTCGCCTTCTTGCAGCGACGCGTGATCCAAAACGCGGGCCAGCACTTGCGACAGCAGCGCATCCATCAGCGTCTCGCGCAAGATCCACTGATACCCGGCAGCCGAGGCCCAATAGTCTGCCTGAGCGGCATTTGCATCTGACATGGTGCTTTCCTCAAATGCGTTGCGACGTGGCCTGCGAGGATCCGATGTTAACTTGCATTTGGTCGCTTTCATAGGCGGCGATGGGCCCTGGCACAGATTGACTGTTCCTGCCGCCTTGTTGATCAAGGATGTAACCAATGCAAAGGAACTTTCATGTACGCCCAGATCATTCCCCCGATGGACCGCACCCTCGCCGCAATGTCAGCGATCCTCGCCAAGGCCGAGGCCCATTGCGTCGCCGACAACATCCAACCCGACGCGCTGCTGGCCTTCAGGCTTTTCCCCGACATGTTTCCCCTGACCCGACAAGTGCAGCTGGCTTGCGACTTTGCCGCGCGTGCAGCCGCCCGTTTGGCAGGGGCCGAACCCAAGAGCTTTCCCGACACCGAAACCACCTTTGACGGCCTGCAAGCCCGCATCCAGAGCACGCGCGATTACATGGCAGGCTTTCCGCCCGCTGACTTTGAGGGCGCCGCAACCCGCGACATCACCATCAAGATGCGCGGCAATGACGTGACGATGCCGGGCCTGAACTATCTGACCATGTATTCGGTGCCGCAGTTCCACTTTCACGCCACCACTGTCTACAACATCTTGCGCCATAACGGGGTCAAGATCGGCAAGCGCGATTACATGGGGGCGTAGACGATGGCGACCGGGTTGCTGATCATCGACATGCAGATGGGCATGGCAACCCGCACGGCGTCTGGTCGGCCCCGCGCCAACCCCGATGCCGAGGCGCATGTCGCGGACCTCATTGCCCTTTTCCGGGACCGCGCCTTGCCGGTGATCCATGTGCATCACGATGACCCGAGCCCGGCCTCGCCCTTTCGCCGGGGCCAGTCCGAAGCTGCCGCGATGCCTTGCGCCATCCCCGCGCCAGGTGAGCCGGTGTTCTGGAAATCGGGATCGTCGGGCTTTGCGGGCACCGGGCTTGACGGCTATCTGCGCAAGGGTGGCATCGACCGCATCGTGCTGGCGGGGGCGATTGCAGCATATTGCGTGACCTCGACCACCCGTGCGGCCTCGGATCTCGGCTTTCAGGTGATCTTGCCGGGGGATGCGCTGATCGGGTTCGATATTCCCGCCCATGATGGCGGGCGGATCGATGCCGAGACGGTCCTGCGCGTGACGCTGTCGCTGCTTGGCGCGGACTTTGCCCAGCTGGTGAGCACGGATCAGGTGGCGGGACTGCTGGCTGCCTGAGGGCCGCGCTGAACATCCGCCGCCGCCGTCCGGTCTGCCAGCAGCGCCACCACCACCAGCAAGCCCGCCAGCGCGCCATAGGTCCAGCGGAACCCGATATGTTCGGCGACAAAGCCGATCGAGGATGGCGCGACAAGGATGCCCGAATAGCCGCACATCGTGACCGCCGCGATCCCGGCCCCCGGCCCAAGGCCTGCATGATTGCCAGCGGCGGAAAAGAGGATCGGGATCATATTGGCCACACCAAGGCCGGTCACCGAGAAACAGACGATTGCCGTCCAGTCGTTCGGCGCGATGGCGGAACCTAGCATCCCGGCGGCGGCAATAAGGCCGGACATCCGCAAGGTATGCACCGCGCCGAACCGGTTGCGGACCCGGTCGCCCAGAAACCGCATGATCGCCATCGCGCCCGCAAAGAACCCGAAGGCATAGCCCGATGTGGTCAGATCCGAGCCCAGTTCCTTGGACAGATAGATCGCCGCCCAGTCCAGCACCGCCCCCTCTGGCACCATCGAGAACAGTGCCATCAGGCCCAGCACCCAGACTGCGGCATCGCGCGGCAACAACGGCGCCTTGCGCCCCTTCGCATCGCGCTGAACCGGCAGGACCGGTTCCGAGATCAGCCACCGCATCGCGACCAGCACCACCACCATCGCGATCAGGGCCACGCCCAGCGCCTGCGTCTCGGCGCCAAGGCGCGCGATGACCTGACTGCCCAGAATGCCGCCGACAAATCCGCCAAGGCTCCAGAACCCATGGCTTGCCGACATGATGGCGCGGCCCAGCCGGTGCTCCATCTCCACCGCGTTGGCGTTCATCGCCACGTCCATGCAGCCCACCACGGCCCCAAAGACCATCATCGCCAGAGCCAGCTCCCACAGGTTGGTCGACAGCACGATGGCAGGCAGGGCGGGGGCCGCCATAACGCCAAACACCCGGACCACACTGCGCGAGCCAAAGCGCGCGATCAGGCGGCCCGCAAACAGCATCGAGCCGACCGCACCCACGCCCAGCACCAGGATCAAGAGCCCCAGCGTCGTCTCGGTGATGTTATGTCGCGGCAGCAGCAACGGGATCTGCGGCGCCCAGGCACCGATGATGAACCCGTTGACCATGAACATGGCCGACATAGCCCAATGGCCGTTCCGCGCCTCGGTCGTCATTCGGGTTCCCTTTTTCTTTGGCGCCCGTGCCTATACAACAGGGCGGTCGGCGCCAACAGATGCCTGCGATGAAGTCTTGTGTCGAAATATGACATGCCTCATGTCCCGCGCGGCTTGGCCCGCAGCGTCGGGGCGGCGGCGGTCGGGTCCTCGGGCCAGGGATGGCGGGGATACTGCCCGCGCATGTCGCGGCGCACATCGGCGTAGCTGGTGGCCCAGAACCCGGGCAGGTCCATCGTGACCTGCAACGGGTGCTGGCCGGGCGAGACGAGCGTGAT
This sequence comes from Rhodobacterales bacterium, assembly GCA_031378845.1. Classification (GTDB taxonomy): domain Bacteria; phylum Pseudomonadota; class Alphaproteobacteria; order Rhodobacterales; family Rhodobacteraceae; genus JAJNPS01. Next base: position 189,347 of record JANNES010000026.1, on the reverse strand, counting down.
CCGCAAGGGCCGCTGATGCGCGCCGACAACGGGATGCCGCGTGACCCCGAACATCTCTTGCAGCCGCACCGAAATCGCGGGCGCATCGCCGTCATAATCAATCGGCACCCGGCGGCCCAGGGGTGTCTCGAAATGCGCTGGCACCAGCCGGTCAAGCGTCGCGGTCTGCTCCCACGTCAGCAAACCCCGCAGCGCCTCGGTCAGATCAAGGCTGCGCAGGTCCGCCACCGTCCGCCGCCCCGCAAGGGCACCCAGGAGCCAGTCCCCGGCGCTGGCCAAAAGTGCGGCATCCGTCACCTCAGGCCAATGCTCGCCCCGCGCCAAGGTGATCCGCGCCCGCAGCCGTCGCGCAGGGTCGCTCCATGGCAGGCCGATCTCGCGTATCCCGTCAAGTGCTGCCCGCGCCACCTTGTCAGGATCGGGGCGTGCAAGGGGCTGGTCATCCAGCACCAGCGCGCCGAACAGCTCTTGCCGCCGCGCCACCACGCGCCCCTCGCGACGCGACCATTCCACCACATCGCGCTGTTCAAAGCGGCTGGCGTAAAGCTCGCGCAACTCGGCATCCGTCAGCGCAATCGCTTGGCGCACCGTCGCCTCGCGCGGGTCACCGTCAAGGTCCGTCGCCACGATCAGCCGCGCGGCGGCCAAAGGCGTGCCCGCCGCCATCACCGCGCCCTTGCCGCCCGACAAGACCCAGCGCGGCGCATCGCCCTTGCGGCGCAACCCGATCCGGTCCGGATAGGCCAACGCCGCCGCCTGCGCCGCACTGACCGCCATGCCCCCCTTGGGCACCAACACCGCCAGCCGCCGCGCCTCATCCTTGATGCGCTGGATCGTGGCCCGGTCCCCCGCGCCCCGCCCCGCGACAACCCGCAACCGCGCCTCAAGGTCCGGCGGGGCGCCCCGCAGGGGGTCGCGCTCGGCCAGCAGCGCTGCCAAGACCGTCATCTGGGGACCCGCCCGCACCAGCATATGCCCAAGGCGGGGGTGCAGCGGCAGGGCGGCCAGCGCGCGCCCGTGATCGGTGATGCGCCCGTCGCTGCCGAGCGCCTCAAGGTCCGTCAAAAGCCCGCGCGCCTCGGCCATTGCGCCGGGATGCGGCGGCGTCAGGAACGGCAAGTCCGCCCCGCCCCACAGCGCCAGTTCCAAAGCAAGCCCCGCCAGATCGCCGACCGCGATCTCGGGCGGCGCAAAGGCGGCCATGCCCCCCTCCTCCCCCTTGGTCCAGAACCGGTAGCATATCCCCGCCGCCACCCGCCCCGCGCGACCCCGGCGCTGCTCCGCCTCGGCCTTGGTGACGCGCTCGGTCACCAGACGCGCCATCCCCGACGCCGGATCGAACCGCGACCGCCGCGCGCGGCCGCCATCGACCACCGCGCCGATATCGGGGATCGTCAGCGAGGTTTCCGCGATAGAGGTCGCCAGCACCAGCTTGCGCCCCTCAACCTGTCCCAGCACCGCCGCCTGCGCGGCAAAATCCATCGCCCCGTAAAGCGGCATGACCTTTGTCCCGGCCATACTGCCCAACAATCCCGCCACCCGCCGGATCTCACCTTCGCCCGGCAGGAACACCAGGATCCCCGCCGAGGTCTCTTGCCACGCCTGCCGCACCAGCCCCGCGACCGCCGCCTCATAGCGCAACGAGGCATCCGGGCTGCGCGCCAGCCACCGCGTCTCGACCGGGAACGCCCGCCCCGCGCTTGTGATCAGGGGGGCGTCCCCCATCAGCGCCGCCACCGGCCCCGCATCCAGCGTCGCCGACATCACCAGAAGCGCCAGATCCTCGCGCAGCACCCCGCGCACTTCCAGACACAAGGCCAGCCCCAGATCGGCTGCCAGAGAGCGTTCGTGAAACTCGTCAAAGATCACCAGCCCGACGCCCGCAAGTTCCGGGTCGGACTGGATCATCCGCGTCAGGATCCCTTCGGTCACGACCTCGATGCGCGTCGCCTGCGACACCCGTGCCTCGCCCCGGATGCGATAGCCGACGGTCTGGCCTACCGGCTCTTGCAGCGTCTGCGCCATCCGCTCTGCTGCGGCGCGCGCCGCCAGACGGCGCGGCTCCAGCATCACGATGCGGCCTGCGATCAGACCGGAGGCCAGCAGATCCAACGGCACCAAAGTCGTCTTGCCCGCCCCCGGCGGCGCTTGCAGCACGGCCATGCGCCGCGCGGCCATCGCCGCGCGCAGATCGGCCAGAACCTCGGTGATGGGCAAATCCTGTGACACCCCCGCCTTATCGCCAAAGGCCGCGCACAGGGCCAGCGGCTTTTGCGACACCGCGCTGGCATATCGGGCAGCGGTCAGGCTAGACATGGCAACGCGCAACACGAATGCAGGGCCGGATGACCACCAGCGAACTTGCCAGGGCCGTTCTTGCAGGCGAACGCCGCGCGCTTGCCCGGGCCATCACGCTGGTCGAAAGCGGGCGCGCCGATCACCGCACCGAGGCGGTGGCCCTGATCGAGGCGCTGCGCAGCACAGGCAGGCAGGCGCTGCGGATCGGCCTGTCCGGCACGCCCGGTGTTGGCAAATCGACCTTCATCGAGGCGTTCGGTTTGATGTTGGTGGCCTCTGGCCTCAAGGTCGCCGTGCTGGCGGTCGATCCGTCCTCGGCGCGCAATGGTGGCTCCATCCTTGGCGACAAGACCCGGATGGAACGGCTGGCCCGCGCCCCTGCGGCGTTCATCCGGCCCTCGCCTGCCCAGGCCCAGTTGGGCGGTGTGGCGCGTCGCTCGCGTGAGGCGGTGCAGCTTTGTGAGGCAGCAGGTTTCGATGTGGTCCTGATCGAGACGGTCGGCGTCGGCCAATCGGAAACCATGGTGGCCGAGATCTGTGACCTCTTTGTGCTGCTTCTGGCCCCGGCAGGCGGCGACGAGTTGCAGGGCGTCAAGCGCGGCATCATGGAAATCGCCGACCTGATCCTGGTCAACAAGACCGACGGCGATCTGGCCCCTGCGGCCATGCGCACGATGGCCGAATATGCGGGCGCCTTGCGGCTTTTGCGCCGGCGTTTGCAAGATCCGGACGACTTTCCCAAGACGATGGCCGTCTCTGCGCTGACGGGCACTGGCATCGACGCGGCCTGGGCCGAGATGCAGACCCTTGCCAATTGGCGCAAGGCGCAGCGCCATTGGGCGCGGCGTCGCGGCGAACAGGCGCAAGCGTGGTTTGCACATGAGGTCCGTCAGGGCCTGCTCGGTGCGCTGCAAGCACCGGCGATCGCGGCCAGGATGGCGGATTTTTCCGAAAGCGTGGCCGCGGGAACCTTGTCGCCGGATGCGGCTTCTGCACAAATGCTCGACTTCCTCGCGCAAACGCAGCGGCGCGCTTGATCTTGGCCGCGTCGCCTTGTATCCCGGCGCGTGCTGTCTAAAATAGACCGACCAAGCCCAACCGGAGCGAATGAACCCATGTCCTGGACCGACGAGCGTGTCGAGACGCTGAAACGCATGTGGGCGGATGGCCAATCGGCCAGCCAGATCGCCAAGGAATTGGGCGGCGTGACCCGCAACGCGGTCATCGGCAAGGTGCACCGTCTGGGGCTGTCGAACCGCGTGACGGGCGCTGGCCATGGTGACGAAGGCGACGCTCAGCCGACCGACATCTCTGCGAGTGCGGCGCGCAAGCCCGAAACCAGCCGCTCCGCCGCGCCTGCCGCCGAGCCCGTCGCGGCCCGCGGCGAACCCGCCCCCCGCGCGCCAGAACGCCCAGCCCCTTCGGCTGCCCCAAACAATGTGACCCCGCTGCCCCTGCGCAAGGCCATCGTGCCCGCAGGCCAGCCCCTGCCGCCGCAACCCAGCCTGAACGAGATCAGCCCCGAGGCACTGGCCTCGGTGCGCGAGGTCGAAAAGCGCGCGAAAAAGCTGACGCTGATGGAATTGACCGAGCGGACCTGCAAATGGCCCATCGGCGACCCTGCCACGGATGATTTCTGGTTTTGCGGCCTGCCCACGGTCGCGGGCAAGCCCTATTGCGAGGCGCATGTGGGCGTCGCCTTCCAGCCGATGAGCGCGCGGCGCGACCGGCGACGTTAGGACCAGACGTCCTGCCAAGAAATTTGCAAAATCCTCTGCAGGATTTTGACCCTATTCCCCTGCGACCGGCGCTTGCGGGTTGCCAAGCAGGTTCTGCAGCAACCGCTCCGCCTCTTGATCAATCGCTTCTTGCGCGCGGCGGCGGGCCGCGTCTTCGATGCTCTCGCCCTCCTGCATCTCGACGCCCAGCTCGTCCTTGAGCCGCGCTTCAAGCTCCGCCTTGGCGTCTTGCTCCAGCCGCTTTGCTTCGGCGCGGGCGCGCTCTTCCAAAAGCTTCGCCTCTTCTTCCATCCGCTCGCGCGCGATGCTTTCCAGATCCAGCCGGAACTTCGGGTCATCCCATGACCCGGTGATCAGCAAGGGCACCATGACCCCACCAGTGCCATCTGCCTCCGTCAGCGCGACCGGCTGCAGCCGGTAATCAAGGTTGCGCGCGCCGATCCCCACCTTGCCCGCGCCCGTGGCACTCAGGTTCGGGCCGGTCAGCGTCAGATCAGTGTTCGCAAGTACCCCGCCCTCGATCGCGAAACTGGCCGTCACCGCGTCAAACACGGTCTTCTGCCCTTCGCCCACATAGCCCGCATCCAGCGTCCTGAGCATCCCCAGAATGTCCAGGCCCCGCACCTCGCCTTGCGAAAATGCCAGCGATCCCGTGCCTGAGAGACCTTGCATCAGTTCGGCCATCGAATTGCCGACACCCAGAAACTCGACCTGCAGATCGCCCGTGCCGGTCAACCGGTCATAGCCCGCGACCTCGCTGAGCAATGGTTGCATCGCAAGGCCCGCAAAGCTCAGATTTCCGCCCACCGACAGCCCGCCGCGCCCGCTGACCACGAACCGCCCCGTGACGCCGCCGCCATAAGCCTGCATCTCGGCGATATCAAAGACCACGCGGGCGCGGTCCAGTGTCATGCGCAGCTTGGTCGGCCCCAGCGTCACCCCGCCCGCAGACACGCCAGACAGCGACAGGCCGACATCGGCGTCCATCGCCCCCAAGCCGCTGACATCAATCACCTCTTCGGACCAGCCCGCACCTGCTGGCGCGCCGCTGGCCGAACGTTCGCTGGCCTCTGTCTCCAGTTCGAACTGCCCGCCCGCAAGCTGCGCTGTCAGCTTGGGTCGCGGCCCGTCCGTGGCCAGATCCGCCGCCCCTTCAAAGGCGTTGCCATCAAGCACGAGCTTTGCCTCGCGCAGAAAGACCCGCCCATCCGCCGCCACCGTCAGCGCCCCGTTGAGGCCAACCGACTGTGCCCCCAGACCCCGCGGCAGCGTCGGCGGCGATATCCCCAATAGGGCCGCCATGGCCTTGAGATCAGCCAGTTCCGCGCGTATTCGCCCCTCGCCTTGCAAGGGTTCCAAGCCGCCCCGGCCCTCAAATTCGGCGGATCCGTCGCCAGCCTTCAGCGCCAGCGTCAAGGGCACCACGCGCCCGCCGATCAGGTCCGAAAACACCCCCGCCTCGACCGTCATCTCCACTGCCTGCCCGTTCATCCGCCCCGATGCGGTCAGGCTGGCAGGACCGGCCCATACGGGGCTTTGCGCCACGAGATCCAGCGCCTCGACCGACCAGCGCCGGTCCGCCGCGTGGTCGATAAAGGTCAGCGTCGCGTCCGTCAGCTCCAGCCGGTCAAAGGTAAAGGGCGCATCCACGCCCGGCGTCGACGGCGTCACAGTCCCGCCATTGTCGCCGCCAAAGACCCAGTTTTCCTGGCCCTCGGCAGACCGCTCCAGGATCAGGCGGGGGCGGACCGCCTGCAGGCCCGTCACATGCACCTCACCGCCAAAAAGCCCGGCCAGATTGACCCCGATCTGCAGGCTTTCGGCCTCCAGCATCGGCCCGGCCTCGGACCAACCGGCATTGGCGATGGTCACAGGACCCGTCCGCACGCCAAGATCTGGCCAGAAACTTGGCCGAACCGATCCCTCGATCTGCAATTGGCGTCCGGTAAGCGCGGTGAACTGGCGCGCCGCCGCATCCGCAACCCGTTCGGCGGGGATCATCAGGACCGCAATCACCGCCAGCACCGCCAGCACCAGAACCGCCCCGGCCAGACGCAAGATCACGCGCATCGCACCCTCCGAACCACCACGGCTAGCTTTGAGTCTAGGCGCAAGGGAACTTTACCGCAAGGCGGGTTTACCTGTCCCCACATCAACCTGCCGACAGGGCGCACGATCAGGTGCAGCCCGGATGCATACCTCGCATGTCGGGACACTTTGTGCCTTTGCAGCGCGCCAGACCCATGTTTTCGTTGCAAGGAACCGGTCGCGATGGCACGCTGTTGCAACCGTTCGTCCACCCGGAGCCGCCGCATGACCCGCTATGCCACCCCCGTCGTCATCCTGCATTGGCTTCTGGCCGTGTTGATCGTGGTCTCGTGGGCGGCGGGCACGTTCGCTCTGGACGAGGTGCCGAACAGCGACCCGAACAAGGCGTTCGTGCTGGCGGTGCACATCGTCATCGGCGGCGCGATCCTTGTCCTGATGATCACACGGCTGGTGATCCGGCTGCGCACCGGTGCGCCACCTGCGGCCAATGCGCTGGCCCCGGTGGCGCATTGGGCGCTTTACGGGCTGGTGTTCGTGATGTGTGCGTCCGGCGTCGCGATGTCGCTTTATTTCGGCCTGCCAGGGATCGTGTTCGGCGGCACGGGAACTCTGCCCGAGACGTTCAACACCATCGGCGCCCGCGCCGTGCACGGGATCGGCGCGACGGTTCTGATGGCGGTGATCGCGCTGCATGTGGCGGCGGGGATGTATCACTGGCTGGTCAAGAAGGACGGGGTGATGGGCCGGATGGGCTTGCGGCGATAAGGGGGGGTGACACTTCCGTTGCGCCGATTGGCGAGCTGAACCCCGCCCTACATGCCCGCCGCTGTCATTCCGGCGGAGGCCGGGACCCATCCTTGCCTCTGCACCACACCATCTGGGTCCCCGCCTGCGCGGGGATGACAAGGAGTGCGCAACCCGCAGGGCGGGGTTCACCCCGCCGCCGTCGCAGGCTGCGCATTCATGGCGCACCGCCCGCCCGGTAGGGTGTGTGCTCGCACGCACCGCCCCCGCAACCGTCACAAATCCATCGCCCCCTGCCGCCCGGTATCCTCTTCCCGCGCCGCGCGTTTATGGCTGGCCTGCACCAGCGGCACCCGCACCGCCCGGTCGCGCAACGCCATCGCTTCGGCAATCGTCACGATCTGGATGCGCGGCACCGACAGGTCCGTCCCCGGCAGCATGAACTGCCCCGCCCCCGCCGCTTCGGTGATCATCGGGCGCGTGGGTTCGGTCAGCGTCAGGAACACGCCGATCTGGGCGTTCTCACGTTTGACGACTGAATCAAGGACGCGGATCATGTCCACCCCCACGTTGTCCCCCGCCTTGACGCTGACAATCGCCCGCCCCTCGTGCTTGGCGCCAAAGTAAAGGTTCCCGTCGATCCCCTTGTCGGCCCCTTTCTTTGAAAGGTTCCCCGGCTGAGCATTGATCAGCGACAGCGCCCATTTCTCGAATTCAAAGTAGTAATTCTTGTCATCCCGCCCCCGCGCGGCAAGGTTCCTTGCCCCCTCAAGGTCCTGCGGGGTGCCGTGGGTCTTGAATTCGATCCCCTCAAACGCCTCGCGCAGCCGCTTTTCGATCAGACCCACGGCAAGGTGGGTGACGTCGATCCCGATCCAACTCCGCCCCAGCTTTTGCGCCGCATGCACCGTGGTGCCACAGCCACAAAACGGGTCCAGCACCACATCGCCGGGGTTGCTGGAGGCATTGAGGATACGCTCCAACAGCGCCACAGGTTTCTGGGTAGGGTAGCCGAGGCGTTCTTGGGCTTGGGAATTAAGTGGGGGAATGTCTGTCCAGACTGTGCCCATTACGCCCCCTGCTTGATCGTCAAGATAACGCTTCAACTGCGGTCGCTTAGTAATGTCTCTGTCGCCAGTCTTGGTTGTTGGATACCAAACCCGGCCCTCGGAATCCAAACGTGTCATCGTTTCCAACGAATAGCGCCAACCTTTTGGCGGGCTTTCGTGGCCTTGCCACTCATACATCATATTGGGACGCGGGTTTGGGCTGGTCATGTTATCCAGCCTATATACGCCCCGCCCATCCTTATCGTCGTAGCGATACTTACTTGCCAAGTATGCATCTGAATGCGCTTCGCGTGGTGTATTCCAGATGAACGTCTTGCCCTTAGTATAAAACAGAATGATGTCCGAAACTCGGCTCCACGTCTTACTATCACTGTGCGTTGTCGTACGTTTCCAGTTGATTTCGTTCTGATAACTCCCCGCCCCAAACACCGCATCCAGCAATATCTTCAGATAATGGCTCGCCGTCGGGTCACAGTGCAAATACAGGCTGCCTGTCGGTTTCAACACCCGGTGCAATTCCACCAGCCGCACCGCCAACATGGCCAGATAGCCCATAATATATTTGTCGCCCAGAAACGACCGGATCGCCCGCAGCATGGTGCTAGCCGCCGCATTGCCGCCGCGCATCACATCGCCGAACGCAGCCTCGGCGGAGTCATTCCAGTGCCAGGTGTCGTCAAACGCCTCGATCTGGGCGGCACTCTCTGCCCCCGCTGGCCCCTTGAACAGCACGTTGTAGCTGGCGTTGGAATTGAACGGCGGGTCCAGGTAGATCAGATCGACGCTTTCATCGCGGATGCTGTCGCGCAGCACCGTCAGGTTGTCGCCATAGTAAAGATGGTTCATACCCGCCCCCGCTGGATGCGCATCATTGGCGCACCGGCCCCTGCCGTCCATCATGTTCGCCCGATGGTTACCCCACGTTAGCGGGGACGGGGACTCCCTGCAACCGGCTGCGAAAACCCCCCGATCCCTAACGCATCCTTAATTCCCTCACCCCAACCCCTTGATTTACCTCACTTCCAAAAACGTCCCTCACCGGGACACCCCCCTACCCTCGCCCCCCAAATCCCGCTATACCGCCCCCCATGTCGCAAAATCCGCCCCTCCTCCGCCCCGACCTTGCCCGGTCCCTGATCCCTGACACGCGCCGCGTGGGCCAGCCGACCATCGGCATGGTCTCGCTTGGCTGCCCCAAGGCGCTGGTGGACAGCGAACGCATCCTCACCCGCCTGCGCGCCGAGGGCTACGCGATCTCTCCCGATTACAAGGGTGCCGACGCGGTGATCGTGAACACCTGCGGGTTTCTGGACAGCGCCAAGGCGGAATCGCTGGAGGCCATCGGCGAGGCGCTGGTGGAAAACGGCCGGGTCATCGTGACGGGCTGTCTGGGGGCGGAGCCGGACTACATCACCGGCGCACATCCCCGCGTGCTGGCCGTCACCGGGCCGCATCAATACGAGGCGGTGCTGGACGCCGTCCACGCCGCCGTCCCACCCAGCCCCGATCCGTTCATCGACCTCTTGCCCGCGACCGGCGTCACCCTGACGCCGCGCCACTACAGCTATCTCAAGATCTCCGAGGGCTGTAACCACAAGTGCAAGTTCTGCATCATCCCCGACATGCGGGGCCTGCTGCAATCGCGCCCCGCCCATGCCGTGCTGCGCGAGGCCGAAAAGCTGGTCGAGGCAGGGGTGCGCGAACTGCTGGTGATCTCTCAGGATACATCCGCCTATGGGGTGGACCGCAAGCACGACCTCAGTCCCTGGAAGGGCGGCGACGTGCGCGCCCATATCACCGACCTTGCGCGCGAAATGGGTCGCTTGGGCGCCTGGGTGCGGCTGCACTACGTATATCCCTATCCGCATGTGCGCGACCTGATCCCGCTGATGGCGGGCGGGCTGGTGCTGCCCTACCTCGACATCCCCTTTCAGCACGCCCATCCCGACACCTTGCGCCGCATGGCCCGCCCCGCCGCCGCCGCCCGCACGCTGGACGAGATCGCCGCGTGGCGCGCCGTCTGCCCCGATATCGCGCTGCGCTCGACGTTTATCGTCGGCTATCCCGGTGAGACGGAAGCTGAATTTCAGACACTGCTCGACTGGATGGATGACGCGCAACTCGACCGGGTCGGCTGCTTTCAGTACGAAAACGTCGCCGGGGCGCGCTCGAACGCCTTGCCGGATCACGTGCCGGCAGAGGTCAAGCAGGACCGCTGGGATCGTTTCATGGAAAAGGCGCAAGCCATTTCCGAGGCGAAACTGGCCGCCAAGGTCGGCCGCGTACTGAAGGTCATCGTCGATGAGGTTGATGACGAAGGCGCCACCTGCCGCACCAAGGCTGACGCGCCGGAAATCGACGGCAACCTGTTCATCGACGAGGGGTTCGAGGCGTTGAAGCCCGGCGATATCGTGACGGTAAAGGTCGAAGAGGCCGGGGAATATGATCTTTGGGGGCGGCTCTAGCCTTCGGTCGACGCGTGCCGCTGGCGCAACGCGACCGCCGCGTCCCGCACGATACCCGATATCTGCAAAAGCTGTTGCGCCAGCGGGCTGGTCTTGCGCCAGATCATCCCGATGGTGCGCGAGGGCTGCGGGCTGGCAAAGCGCGCGACCGAGACCGCCCCCGACCGCATCTCAACCGCCAAGGCCATTTCGGGGATCAGCGTGACGCCGATCCCGGCGCTGACCATCTGCACCAAGGTGGTCAGCGAACTGCCATCCAGCAATTCGCGCGGCTGCGCCGTGCTCACGTTGCAAAACGACAGCGCCTGATCGCGAAAGCAATGCCCCTCTTCGAGCAAAAGCAGGCGCAGCTCACGCAGGGCTTCGCGATTGGGCACGGGCTTCGCGGCGTCCTCTGCGGGCCGCACCAAAACGAAATCTTCGGAAAAAAGCGCGACCTCGGTCAGCGACAGTTCGGATACCGGCAGTGCGACGATGGCCGTGTCAAGCCGACCTTGCGCCAGTTCGTGCAAAAGCTTGGGCGTCACGGTCTCGCGCACATGCATGTCAAGGCCCGGATAGCGCCGCGCAAGATCGCCCAGGATCGTCGGCAGCAGATAGGGGGCCACGGTCGGGATCACCCCAATTCGCAGCCGCCCCACCAGTTGGTCATGCGATGCGCGCGCGAGATCCGCCAGCTCATCCACCGCGCGCAAGATGTCGCGCACGCGCAGGGCGAATTCTTCGCCAAAATTGGTCAGCCGGATTTGCCGCGCGCCGCGGTCAAAAAGAGCAGTTCCAAGCGTTTCCTCCAACTCTTTGATCTGCATGGACAAAGCTGGCTGTGAAATCGCGCAGACATCCGCCGCCCGACCAAAATGGCCCTGCTGTGACAGGGCCTCGAAGTAGCGAAAGTGCTTGAGCGTCAGATTGGTCATAACGTCACCTTATGATCACAATCAGAAAATACAACTTAAACTAATCGCGCAGGTTTGGTAGTCTTGACCACAGAACAGGGGTGACGCGCTGCTTTTGCCCCTATGGGACATGGTGGCACAGCCCATCGCCGGCCCGGCGGCGACGCGTTCGCCGCAAGATCAATGCAAGCAACATCGGAGAAAGCCATGGACGGAGATGATGTCGGGAATGCGGGCAAATGCCCGGTGATGCACGGCGCGCCGAAAAACGCGAGCTTTGCGCTGCGGTCGAACCGCGATTGGTGGCCGAACCAATTGAACCTGAAAATCCTGCACCAGCAGTCGGCCCTGTCCAATCCGATGGGCGAGGACTTTACCTACGCCAAGGCGTTTGAGACGCTGGACTTGAAGGCGCTCACAGCCGATATCACCGCGCTTTTGACGACCTCGCAGGACTGGTGGCCGGCGGACTACGGCCATTACGGACCGTTCTTTGTGCGGATGGCGTGGCACAGTGCTGGCACCTACCGGACCGGCGACGGGCGCGGCGGTGCGGGGGCTGGCATGCAGCGATTTGCGCCGCTGAACTCCTGGCCCGACAATGGCAACCTCGACAAGGCGCGTCGTCTGCTGTGGCCGATCAAGCAAAAGTACGGGCGCGCCGTCTCCTGGGCCGACCTGATGATCCTGGCCGCCGATATCGGCATGGAAACCATGGGCTTCAAGACCTTTGGCTTTGGCTTTGGCCGCGCCGACGTGTGGGAGCCGGACGAGGACATCTATTGGGGCAAAGAGGACAGCTGGCTTGGCGACAAGCGCTATTCCGGGGCGCGGGAACTGGAAAACCCGTTGGCCGCCGTGCAGATGGGTCTGATTTACGTCAATCCCGAAGGCCCGAACGGCAATCCTGACCCGCTGGCCGCAGCGCATGACATCCGCGAGACCTTTGGCCGGATGGCGATGAATGACGAAGAAACCGTGGCGCTGATCGCGGGCGGGCATACTTTTGGCAAGGGCCATGGGGCGGCTGACCCGTCGACGTATGTCGGCGCAGAGCCCGAAAGTGCGCCCCTCGAGGCCCAGGGCTTTGGCTGGCTGAACAGCTTTGGCAGTGGCAAGGGCGCCCATACCATCACCAGCGGCCTGGAGGGCGCATGGACCACCAATCCGGTCCGGTGGGACAACAACTACTTTGACAACCTCTTTGCCTTTGACTGGGTGCAGACCAAAAGCCCCGCAGGTGCCACGCAATGGATCCCCGCAAATGCAGACGGCGCGGGCACCGTACCGGACGCCCATGATCCGACATTGCGACATGCGCCGATCATGTTTACCACCGACCTCGCGTTGCGGATGGACCCGATCTATGGCCCGATCTCCAAACGGTTCCACGCCAACCCCGACCTCTTTGCCGACGCCTTTGCCCGCGCGTGGTTCAAGCTGACCCACCGCGACATGGGGCCGCGTGCGCGCTATCTGGGACCGTTGGTCCCGGCCGAAGAGCTGCTGTGGCAAGACCCGATCCCCAAGGTCACATACGCGGCGATCGATGCAGCGGACATTGCGACGCTCAAGACGCAGATCCTTGGCTCGGGGTTGACGATCTCTGCGCTCGTCGCAACCGCATGGGCGTCTGCCGCGACGTTCCGTGGCTCCGACAAACGCGGCGGTGCCAACGGGGCGCGGATCCGTCTGGCGCCGCAAAAGGACTGGGCGGTCAATCAGCCGACACAACTGGAGCCGGTTCTGGCCAAGCTCGAAAGCATCCAGGCGGCGTTCAACGCGGGGCAAACCGGTGCCAAGCGGGTATCGCTGGCCGATCTGATCGTGCTTGGCGGCTCGGCTGCGGTGGAACAGGCGGCACGCAACGGCGGCCACAAGATCGCGGTGCCCTTTACCCCCGGGCGCGCCGACGCGACGCAAGCGCAGACCGACACCGAAAGCTTTGCGGTGCTGGAACCTGCGGCGGACGGGTTCCGCAACTACCTCAAGACCGATTACACCATCACTGCCGAAGAGCTGTTGGTGGATCGCGCGCAGCTTTTGACCCTGACCGCGCCCGAGATGACGGTGCTGTTGGGCGGCCTGCGGGTGCTGAACGCCAATACAGGTGCCGCACAGCACGGTGTCCTGACCAAGCGGCCCGAAACCCTGAGCACGGACTTTTTCGTCAACTTGCTGGACATGGGCACGGTGTGGAAACCCACCTCTGATGCCGCCGATGTGTTCGAAGGGCGTGATCGGACCAGTGGTGCACTGAAATGGACCGGCACGCGGGTGGATCTGGTCTTTGGATCCAACTCGCAACTGCGCGCCATCGCCGAGGTGTATGCAAGCCAAGACGCCGCGGACGACTTTGCCCGCGACTTTGCTGCGGCCTGGACCAAGGTGATGAACCTTGATCGGTTTGATCTGGCCTGACCGCACCAAGACGTCATCCGGGCGCAGCGCAAGTCCGCTGCGTCCGGATGAACACACCCGATCAGCCAAAGGGTGACGCCACGTGCTGGGGAAATCTGCCTGCGGTCGCGCCGCTGTCTGGTCCTGATCGTCGATGACACCAGCAAAAGCATCCTTTGCGGCGGCATCGCCTCGGGGCTGACGGACCGCCGCCAGACGATCCACCGGCCCGCTGCGCAAGCCGCCTGGCCGAGGCGCCTTTAGCCGCTGCCCCGGATGGCCCGCGGGGTGGTTGGCCAGATGTGGAACATCAGATCGTCCAGCCCGCGCGCGCCGGTTTGACGGTGCCTTGAGTCGGGCACAGTCATTTAGTTTCAGCGACACCTTCGATCCACATTCCAGCCATAGTGACCCGCAATACCACCTGGCACGCGGAATACACGGCACGGGATGCATCCTTGGACTACACCACGATCCTCATCCTGGCCTGCATCTTCATCCCGATGGAGCGTTTGTTGCCCATTCATGCCGGGCAAAAACTGTTTCGCCGTCAGTGGTTCAACGATGTGGTGCATCTTTTTCTGAACGGCTTTGCGGTGCGCATCGGGTTTGTCGCTTTGGCGGGTGCGATCATGGCCAGCTACAGTCTGATCGTCCCGGCAGAGACCTTCGCCTAGGTCAGCGCGCTGCCGCTCTGGGCGGAACTGCCCGCCGTGATCATCATTGCCGATATCGGCTACTACATCGCGCACCGGATCTCGCATGCCGTGCCGTTCTTGTGGAAGTTCCATGCGGTGCATCACAGCATCGAGGAAATGGACTGGCTTGCCTCACACCGTCTGCATCCGGTTGACCAGATCTTTGCGTCGATGCTGCAGGTCCTGCCTTTGTACTTCCTGCACTTCTCGTTCGAAGCGATCTTGCTCTTTCATGCGCTTTACATGGTGCATGCGATCTTGCTGCACTCCAACGTCAAGCTGGACTTCGGTCCGTTAAAATACGTGCTGGCCTCGCCCGAACACCACCATTGGCATCACGCCAACCAGAGTGAGGCTTACGACCAGAATTTCGCCTCGCAACTCTCGATCATCGATGTCGTGGGAGGAACGATTTTCCTGCCCAAGCATCGTCCGGAAAAGTACGGCATCAGCGAACCGATGCCCGTGCTCTATCACCAGCAGATGCTCCATCCTTTCAAGGACATCTGTCAAAACCTCATCACCAGTTTCAAGTTAAAGGTCAAAGCACGCCATGAGTAAAGAAATGGAAGATCGCGTCGGAAAACTCTCGATGATCGCCGTATTCACGATGATCATCTATCTTGAAGTGCTCTACTTCGGCGCAATTATCGTATACCGAAACACGCTCGACATGTGGCAGTTGGCGATCGTTTCCAAGTTCTTTGCCATCATCTTCATTGGCGCCGTAGTGTTCTTTACGGTCATCCGCCACGATCCGTTGACGACCGCTGCGGGGCTTGTGCCGCGCCTTACGGCGGTTGGCGGGACCTACGCGATGATGGGGCTGATCGCATTGCCCTCGCAGCAAATCTCGCAATCGATGCAGATCTAGTCCACCGTGCTGGTGATCGTCGGAACCATCCTGTCGATCATGTGCCTGCGCCGCCTCGGCCGGTCGTTCTCGATCATGGCTTCTGCCCGCGAACTGGTGACGCGCGGACCTTACGGCATCGTCCGCCACCCTTTGTACTGTGCCGAACTTGTCACCGTGATCGGCGTGGTCATCGCGCATGGCAGCATTCTGGCATTGGCGGCGGGCGGAATTTGGCTTGGCTTGCAGTACCAGCGGGCGCGTTTTGAAGAAGTGGTCTTGCGCGAGGCATTCCCGGCCTATGACGATTATGCGCGCCGTGTGCCGATGATGATCCCCAACCTCGCGCAGCTGCTTCAGGCCACCCCGGCCAAGCATGACAGCTTCAAGCAGACAACCTGACCTTCGCCATCTGCGCCCACATCGCGACGGCAGCTTGGCCGCACCGATGTGGGCCAAAAGCCCCGGTCAGACCGTCTCGCGACATGCCGTGTCAATCACGCTGTGCCGCCGCCACACGGCGGCACGGATCTTGCCGCAAGACAGCTTTCCCAGCCCCCAAGTCATATCTCCGCACACGGCCACCGAGATGGCCCGCGCCGGAGCGGACATGATCGTGGGCCATGCAGGTGTGACCACCGGCGGCGCCATCGGGCCACATCTTTGCAAACGCTGGCCGATTGCATGGCCGAGACCGACGCCATCGCCGCGCAAGTGCGCGCCATCACGAGGCTGCACGTCAAAGCCTCCGGTGGACACTCATCGCCCGTGACGTGGCGCGCCGACGTTCCCGCCCCGGTTCCAGCCGCGCCCGCGCATGCCGTACATCTCATAGCCGCCTTCCGTCACCGCCAGCGTGTCCTCGATCTTGATGAACCCGCGCTGGGGGTGCTGCATCGTGGTTTCCACGGACAGAACCATGCCCGCCTCCAGCGTGCGGGTGGCATCCACGCCGTCATAGGCCACCGGATGGTTGGTCATCAGGAACGGTACCTCATGGCTGATCAAGCCCATTCCATGCGCAAAGAAATCGTTGAACGCGGCCGACGGCCCGGCCTTCAGCACCGCATCGGCCGCCGCGATCATCGCCCCGCCCTCGACGCCGGGCCGCACATGGGCAAAGGCCGCTTGCTGGACGGATTCAACCTCGGCCAGCAGATCGTGCAATTCGGCGTCCGGCTCGCCCAGAATGCCCATCCGGCAGAGATCGCCGATGTAGCCGCGATAATTGCCGCCACTATCAATCGACAACACCTCACCCGCGCGCCATGCCTGCGAAGACGAGGCACGGTTGTGGCTCGCACCAAGCGTCAGCAGGCAATAGTCGAAATGCAGGCCACGCGTCGTTTCTTGCTGGCGCAACTCCTCGATGATGCGCGCCTTGGTCCAGCCTTCCTGTGCCGCACCAATGGTGGCAATCATGGAATCGGTGATCAGCTCGGACGCTTGCTTTAGGAGCGCAAGTTCGGCTGCGGTCTTGATCGCGCGCATCTGCTCCATCATGCCGGTGCCGTCCACCAGATGCGGGCAGGCCGCCGCCAGCACCTGATGCGCGTTCATGGGCAAAAAGGACGGCTCGATCCCGATGCGCAACCCGTGCGCGCCGATCTTGCGCAGATGACCCACGGCCAAGGTTGCTGCATCCATGCTGCCCCAGGTCGCCGGCAGCACGGTCGGCGTCCAGAACGGATGGTTGGCATGTTCGCCCCCTTCCATCTTGTTGCCGATATAGGCCGCGTGATCCGGCTGGCCCCGGCGGTAGATCACCACGGGCAGATAGCGGCTGTGCCCGATTGCATCCATCGCCGCGAAAAAGAGGAACCGATAGCCGCCCAAGAGGTATTGCGTGTTGTGTTTCGAGGTGGCGATCAGCACATCCAGCCCTGCCGCCTCCATCAACCGGTCAAACCGCTTGAGATCCGGCAGCAAAGAACCCGGCAGGTCGTCTTTCATGGCTTGCTCCTCCCCCGTGCCCACCGCCTGGCAGAGTTGAACACCAAATACGCGCCTTCTCCAAGGGGATTCTGGTAGGACCAGATTGCCGAGCCGTCAGATCGCGATGTGGATCGTCGTGCCCCAGTCGCGGCATTTGCGGGCCAGCTCGTCCGGCAGGGGCTGATCCGTAAACATCGTTTCGATCTCGGACAACGAGGCCAGCCGGGCCGGAGCCGAGCGCGCCAGTTTTGAATGGTCGCAGACCAGATAGGTTTTGCGCGCTTGCCGGAGGATCGCCTTGGAGACCCGCACCTCGGCCAGATCAAAATCCAAAAGATCGCCGTCCTGATCCAAGGCCGACACCCCGATCACCGCAAGATCGACCTTGAACTGCTCAAAGAACTGCGTCGTCAATTCGCCCACCAGACCGCCATCGGACCGCCGCAGCGCGCCACCCGCCACCATGATCTCGCAGCCGGGATTGGCAGCAAGGATGTTGGCGACGTTCATGTTGTTGGTGACGACCGTGATGTTGCTGTGGTGCAGCAATTCATGGGCTACAGCCTCGGTCGTGGTGCCAAGGTTCAAGATGATCGAACAATTGCCCGGAATCGCGGCGGCGCAAGCCCTCGCAATGGCGGTTTTGGCGGCCTCGTTCATCCGGCGGCGCTGCTCATAGCCAAGATTGGTCACCCCGGTGCGCGGCATCGCACCGCCATGCACCCGGTCAAGATGCCCCGCATCCGCAAGATCCGTCAGGTCGCGCCGGATGGTCTGCAAGGTCACGTCAAAGCGCTGCGCCAAGTCTTCGACCATCACTCGGCCTTCGCTGCGCGCGATGTCAAGTATCTCGGTCTGGCGGAAACTCAGTGCCACGTAGGGTCCTTTGCGATCGCTATTGCTCGGGTACTGTCGACAAAGTGGCGCATGTGATCAAGTTCGAAATTCGGGCCCGCCCTGGCCGCGCCGACTCCCGCCGTATACGCTGCGGCGCGGCGCGAAAATGCGCGATTGCAGCAATGACGGCGCAGGCTGGCGGTCAAGAGCATGAAACCTGCGCGTCGATGTTCGGTTTCTAGTGGTTCGCGCTAAAGCGAAAGAAAACGTTTGACGCGTTTGAGATTTCGCGGCAAGGTTGCGACGCTCAGGGGGAGACTGACGTGATAGACAGCGCGCGGTCCGCGATGACCGATCTCTTCATCATCGGTGGCGGCATCAATGGCTGCGGCATTGCCCGCGATGCCGTCGGGCGCGGCCTGACGGTGACGCTGGCCGAACAAGGCGACCTCGCGCAGGCCACCTCTTCGGCCTCGACCAAGCTTTTCCATGGCGGGTTGCGCTATCTCGAATATTTCGAGTTCCGTCTGGTGCGTGAGGCGCTGCAAGAGCGTGAAACCCTGCTGGTCGCGATGCCGCATATCTCGTGGCCGATGCGGTTCGTATTGCCCTACCATCGCGACATGCGGTTCGAGGGCGATACCCCGACGGGGCGTCTTTTGTCGCGCGTCATGCCGTGGATGAAGGGCCGCCGCCCGGCGTGGCTGATCCGGCTCGGCCTCTTTCTTTATGACACGCTCGGCGGTCGCAAATTCCTGCCCGGGACCCGCACACTGGACCTGTCAACCGATCCCGCAGGCCTGCCCTTGCAACCGCGCTTTGCGCGCGCCTATGAATACTCCGACTGCTGGATCGAAGACTCCAAGCTGGTCTCGCTGAACGCCGCCGATGCCGCCCTGCGCGGCGCAAAGATCATGACCCGGACACGCGTCGTCAGCGCCGATCGCGCGGCCGATCACTGGACCCTGACGACCGAAGGGCCACAGGGCCGCCAGACCTACCGGTCGCGCGCGCTGGTGAATGCCGGGGGCCCCTGGGTCGAGGACATCATCCGCAACGTCGCGCGCATCAACTCCGCCGAAGGCGTGCGCCTTGTGCGCGGCAGTCATATCGTGACGCGCAAGCTTTATGACCACGAGCGCTGCTACTTCTTTCAGGGCGGCGACGGGCGGATCATCTTTGCGATCCCATATGAACAAGACTTCACATTGATCGGAACTACCGACAAGGACCACAAGGGCGACCCCAAATCTGCCACCTGCACGGACGAGGAACGCGATTATCTCTGCGCCTTTGCCAGCCAGTATTTCAAGCGGCCCGTCACCGCGGCGGATGTGGTCTGGACCTATTCCGGCGTACGCCCGCTCTATAACGATGGTGCGAAATCTGCGACGGCGGCGACCCGCGACTATGTTCTCAGCCTCGATCAGACCGGTGCGCCCTTGCTGAACGTGTTCGGCGGCAAGATCACCACCCACCGTCGCCTCGCAGAATCCGCACTGGCCAAGCTGGTGCCGTTCTTTCCTGCCGCCACACCGCAATGGACCGCGCGCGTGCCTCTGCCCGGTGGCGATTTCCCGCATGACGGGGTGGCGGCGCTGACCGCCACGCTCAGCGCGGGCTATCCGTTCCTTACGCCCTATTGGGCCGCCCGGCTGATCCGCGCCTACGGCACCGACGCTGCGACCTTGCTTGGCCCGGCCAAATCTGCCAGCGATCTGGGCCGCGATTTCGGCGCCACCCTGACCGCCGCCGAGGTGCGTTGGCTGATGACCCACGAATTTGCCACGCGCGCCGCCGACGTGGTGTGGCGGCGCACCAAACTGGGCCTGCGCCTGACGGCCGACCAGATTGCGGCGCTCGACGCATTCATGACAAATGCAGCACATGCCAGTGGCGCGACCCGCCCCGCTGCGGAATAGGGACCACCATGGCGCTGGAACTGAAATCGGTCTCGCGGACAGAAAAAGGGCGGGTGCATATCCATCCGACCGACCTCGTGCTGGAAAAGGGCACGATGAACGTGCTTTTGGGGCCGACCCTTGCGGGCAAGACATCCCTGATGCGCCTGATGGCGGGACTGGATGCCCCGACCACGGGCCGCATCCACTGGAACGGTCAGGACGTCACCGGCATGCGCGTGCAGGACCGCAAGGTCGCGATGGTCTACCAGCAGTTCATCAACTATCCCGGCATGAGCGTTTACGACAACATCGCCTCGCCCCTGCGCATTATGGGAAAATCGACGACCGAGATTGACCGCGCCGTCCGCGCCACCGCCGACATGCTGAAACTGACACCCATGCTGCAGCGCAAGCCCTTGGAACTGTCGGGCGGCCAGCAGCAGCGCTGCGCGCTTGCCCGCGCGCTGGTCAAAGAGGCGGGGCTCGTGCTTCTCGATGAACCCCTCGCCAACCTCGACTACAAACTGCGCGAGGAACTGCGCGCCGAGATCCCCCGCATCTTTGCGCAGTCGGGCGCGATCTTTGTCTATGCCACGACCGAGCCCGAAGAGGCGCTGCTGCTCGGTGGCAACACCGCGACGCTGTGGGAGGGCTCCGTCACGCAGTTCGGCCCGACGCCCGAAGTTTACCGCAACCCGGTCTCGACCATCAGTGCCCGCGTCTTTTCGGACCCGCCGATGAACTTTGTGCCTTGCGTGAAGTCCGGTGCAAGCCTGCGCTTTGGCAACGCCGCGACCGCCCCGGCAGAGGGTGCTTTTGCCGCGCTTCCTGACGGCACCTACAATGCCGGGTTCCGCGCCAATCATCTGGACCTGCATCAGCCCTCTGCCGCCGCAGTGCAGTTTGCCTGCACGCTTGGTGCCAGCGAAATCACGGGGTCCGAGACCTTCTTGCATCTCGATCATGGCGCGGACCACTGGGTCGGTCTGGTGCACGGCGTCCATACCCTGCCCATCGGGTCCGACCTTGGCATCTGGCTTGATCCGGCAAACATCTATCTCTTTGACAGCGCAGGGCATCTTGCTGCCCCCGGCGCTGGCGCGAGGCGCTGAGCCATGGCACGTATCACGCTTTCAAATCTTGCCCACAGCTACCTGGCCGACCCCAAATCCGACGCAGATTTCGCGCTGAAATCCATGGATCACGTCTGGCGCGATGGCAGCGCGTATGCCCTGCTGGGGGCGTCCGGCTGCGGCAAGACCACGCTTTTGAACATCATCTCAGGGCTGGTTCACCCCAGCCAGGGCAAGGTGCTGTTCGGCGATACCGACGTGACCAACGCCCCGACCGCGATGCGCAACATCGCGCAGGTGTTCCAGTTCCCGGTCGTCTATGACACCATGACGGTGCGCGAAAACCTTGCCTTTCCGCTGAAAAACCGCGGCATGGATCCCGCCTATATCCAGTCTCGCGTGTCCCAGATCGCAGCAATGATCGGGATGGAGGCGACGCTAGATCACAAGGCGCGGGGGCTCACCGCCGATGCCAAGCAAAAGATCAGCCTCGGGCGCGGCATGGTGCGCCAGGACGTCAATGCGATCCTGTTTGACGAACCCCTGACCGTGATCGATCCGCATATGAAATGGGAGCTGCGTACCCAGCTGAAACTTTTGCACCGTGAGTTCGGTCACACGATGATCTACGTGACGCACGACCAGACCGAGGCGCTGACCTTTGCCGATCAGGTCGTGGTCCTGCATGAGGGCAGCGTGGTCCAGATGGGCACGCCCGAACAGTTGTTCGAGACGCCCGAACATACTTTTGTGGGTTATTTCATCGGCTCGCCGGGGATGAACCTGCTGGAGGCCGAGATCAACGGCAACCATGCCATCGTGGCGGGGACCAAGGTACCTCTTGCGGCGGCTTACGCGCCCCAGACCGGTCGCGTGCAGATCGGCATCCGCCCCGAATACGCCCAGATGACCGCAGGCGAAGGTCTACCCGCGCGCATCCTGCGCATCGAGGATGTGGGCCGTCACCGCATCATCCGCGCCGAAGTGGCAGGTGCTGCGCTGAACGTGATCCTGCCCGAAGGCGCCGAAGTTGGGGCCGACATGACGCATGTCCGCTTTGACCCGGCCCGCGTCAATGTCTACGTCAACGACTGGCGCGTCGCACCCGTCTCGGCAAACAGGGGAGCGGTCTGATGGACAAGACGCAAAACAACAAGGCGTGGTTCCTGGTACTGCCCGTGCTGGTGCTGGTGGCGTTCTCCGCCGTCGTGCCGCTGATGACGGTGGTGAACTACGCCTTCAACGACACTTTCGGGGAAAACGAGTTCTTCTGGAACGGCCTTGGCTGGTTCGAGGACATGCTGGCATCTGACCGCCTGCATGACGCGCTGGGGCGTCAGTTCCTGTTTTCGGCGATCATTCTGGCCATCGAGGTGCCCTTGGGCATCTACATCGCGCTCAACATGCCGAAAAAGGGCTTCTGGGCCAGCTTTTGTCTGGTGCTGATGGCGCTGCCATTGCTGATCCCCTTCAACGTCGTCGGGACCATCTGGCAGATCTTCGGGCGCGGCGACATCGGCCTTTTGGGCCACACGCTGGAACTGCTCGGCGTCGACTACAACTATACCAACGACGCCTTTGATGCCTGGGCCACGATCATCGTGATGGATGTCTGGCACTGGACCTCTCTCGTGGCCCTCCTGTGCTACGCGGGCCTGCAATCCATCCCGGAGGCCTACTACCAGGCCGCCCGCATCGACCAGGCCAGCCGGTGGAGCATCTTCCGCTACATCGAGCTGCCGAAAATGGCCGGCGTCCTGTTGATCGCGGTGCTGCTGCGCTTCATGGACAGCTTCATGATCTACACCGAGCCGTTCGTTCTGACCGGCGGTGGTCCCGGTAACTCCACAACGTTCCTGTCCATCGACCTGGTGAAGATGGCCGTCGGCCAGTTCGACCTTGGCCCCGCAGCCGCGTTCAGCCTGATGTATTTCCTCGTGATCCTCTTGGTCTCATGGGTCTTCTACACCGTCATGACCACCCTCGATAAGCAGGAGACGAAGTGATGCGCATCAAGTCCTCTGCCATCGTGATGACCCTTTACCTTCTGTTCCTGCTGATCCCGATCTACTGGCTGATCAACATGAGCCTGAAGACCAATACCGAGATCGTGTCGAGCTTCACGCTGGTCCCACAGAACCTGACATTCCAGAACTATGTGACGATCCTGACCGATCCGGCATGGTACAACGGGTATATCAACTCGATCATCTACGTGACGATGAACGTGGTCATTTCGCTGACCGTCGCCCTGCCCGCCGCCTACGCCTTTTCGCGCTACAACTTCATCGGCGACAAGCACCTGTTCTTCTGGCTTCTGACCAACCGGATGGCCCCGCCTGCCGTCTTTGCGCTGCCGTTCTTTCAGCTTTATTCATCGGTCGGCCTGTTCGACACCCACATCGCCGTCGCCCTCGCGCATTGCCTCTTCAACGTCCCCCTCGCGGTCTGGATTTTGGAAGGCTTCATGCGCGGCGTGCCCAAGGAAATCGACGAGACCGCCTATATCGACGGCTATTCCTTCGGCGGCTTCTTCGTGAAGATCTTCATGCCACTGATCGCAAGCGGCATCGGGGTCGCTGCGTTCTTTTGCTTCATGTTCTCATGGGTCGAACTGCTGCTTAGCCGCACGCTTGCCTCCGTGAACGCCAAATCCATCGCCGCCACGATGACCCGAACGGCCAGCGCCAGCGGCATGGATTGGGGCGTCCTCGCCGCCGCCGGGGTGCTGACCATCATCCCCGGAGCGCTCGTGATCTACTTCGTCCGCAACTACATCGCCAAGGGCTTTGCCCTGGGAAGGGTATGATGACCGCAACCCGCTGGCCCGCCATCTACGGAGCCCTCGTCGCCCTTGCCGCCGCGATCCTTGGCCTGCTCGTCTGGGCCATCCCGCGCGACGAAGATAGTGCAATCCTCTGGACCGACCCGATGATCCCGGGCGGCTGGATGGCCTGGACCTTCCCGACCGCACTTTTCTTCTTCATCATCGGATGCCTGCTGGTCGTGTTCACGATCCTTGCCATCCGCTACCCCGAAACCCCGCGCGTCGGTGTCCTGCGGATTGAAACGACTCGGGGCGACCGGCTCTTCATCACCCTTTTGGGCTCGGCCTTTCTCACCTTGGCCTGGCTCTTTTTCTTCGGCGCGCCGCTCACGATCGCGCTGATCCTTTGCCTGATCTACGCCTTTGCGGTCTTTCGCTGGGTCTAGATAGGGTCACACCAAGCCCTTGGGCGGCACCTGCCGCCCAAGGGAAAAGCGACCAACATTTCAACATTCTGGGAGGAATGACATGAGACTACGCCACACGACAACTGCCATGGCGCTTGCGCTGATGGCCCTGGGCGCACCCGCCTGGGCGGATATCGAGGCGGCGAAAGCCTTCCTCGATACCGAGATCAACGGTATGACGACCCTTGACCGAGCGGCTCAGGAAGCCGAAATGCAGTGGTTCATCGATGCCGCGAAACCCTATGCCGGCATGGAAATTAAGGTGGTGTCGGAAGGCATCGACACGCACGTTTACGAGTCCAAGGTGCTGGCCGCGGCCTTCACCGCCATCACCGGCATCAAGATCACCCACGACATAATCGGTGAAGGCGACGTGATAGAAAAGCTTCAGACCCAGATGCAGTCGGGCGAGAATATCTATGATGCCTATGTCAACGACAGCGACTTGATCGGCACCCACTGGCGCTATCAGCAAGCCCGCAATCTGACCGAATGGATGGCGGGAGAAGGGGCTGCAGTCACTTCGCCGACGCTGGATCTGGCCGACTTCATCGGGCTGAGTTTCACCACGGCGCCGAACGGCAACCTCTACCAGTTGCCAGACCAGCAGTTCGCAAACCTCTACTGGTTCCGCTACGACTGGTTCAACGACCAAAAGACCAAGGACGACTTCAAGGCCAAATACGGCTACGATCTCGGCGTTCCAATTAATTGGTCGGCTTACGAAGACATTGCCGAGTTCTTCACCGGGCGCGACATGACTTATGCCGGCGGCCCTGCCAAAGTCTTTGGCAACATGGACTACGGCAAGAAAGACCCCTCGCTAGGCTGGCGTTACACCGATGCGTGGATGTCGATGGCCGGCCTGGGCGACAAGGGCGAACCGAACGGCCTGCCGGTCGACGAATGGGGCGTCCGGGTGGACGAGAATTCCCGTCCCGTCGGCTCCTGCGTCGCGCGTGGCGGTGCCACCAACGATGCGGCGGCCGTCTACGGCTTGACCAAGGCGATCGAGTGGCTGCAGAAGTACGCGCCGCCGGAAGCCCAAGGCATGACCTTCGACGAGGCCGGCCCGGTTCCTGGACAGGGCGAGATCGCGCAGCAGTTGTTTTGGTATACCGCCTTCGCTGCCTCGTCATTGAAGCCAGATCTCCCGGTGATGAATGCGGACGGCACACCGAAGTGGCGGATGGCACCTTCGCCGCATGGAACCTACTGGACCGAGGGAACCAAGCTTGGCTATCAAGACGTCGGTTCTTGGACCATTCTTAAGTCTACCCCCGTCGACCGCGCACAGGCCGCCTGGCTTTACGCGCAGTTCATCCTCTCGAAGACGGTTGACGTGAAAAAGTCCGATGTCGGCCTGACGTTCATCCGCCAGTCCACCATCGATAGCCAGCACTTCACCGACCGCGCGCCGAAACTGGGCGGCCTGATCGAGTTCTACCGCTCGCCCGCCCGGGTGCAGTGGTCGCCGACGGGCACCAACATCCCGGACTATCCGAAGATGGCCCAGCTTTGGTGGCAGAGCATCGGCGACGCCATGTCGGGGGACAAAACCCCGCAAGAGGCGCTTGACAGCCTCTGCGCCGAGCAGGAGAAAGTTCTGATCCGTCTGGAGAAATCCGGCGTGCAGGGCGACATCGGTCCGAAGATGAACGAAGAAAAGGACCCCCAGTTCTGGCTGGACGAGCCTGGCTCGCCGGTTGCCAAACTGGAAAACGAAAAGCCCATGGGCGAGACCATCGCCTATGACGAGCTGATCAAGTCCTGGCAGAACTAAGATGACGGGGCGGGGGGAAACTCCCGCCCTTTTTCTTTCGGGCGCGGTCAACGGTGGTCATTCGTCCAGACACAACCCTTCGCAGCGTGGCAGGCGACTACAGCGCTCTGGCCCATGCGACACCCGGAACTCCCCCCCCTACAATCGCGCGGCCTGAACGTGCATCCAGTCAAAGTTGCGCGACCGGCCCAAGGACACCCAGCCCTCGGCCTCCCATGTATGCCACCAGAAATCATAGTCGGTGTGATCAAGCGTGGCGCGGTCGCGTCCCCATTTCAACTGGTTACGCTCAGGGTCCCAGTCAAGCGCCACGGCCCAGGCATGGGTCGACCAGCTCGACCCGCCACGCTTCTTGCGCGGCGCATAACAGCCGCCGAACAGATCCAGCCGCAGGCGGCGCAGCTCGGTCTCGCCGTAATGGGCATGGACCTTCTGCAAAACGGCATCAAGGCTTGCGGCGACCTTCGTGTGGCAGCTGATACTGGTGACGATCTGCGACTTGTCCCAGGCCAGCCGCAGTTTCCAAGGAACGCGGACCCGACCGGTCGGCGCGACAGGGGGCGGGCCGTAAAAGGCGCGCATGGCATCCTGACTGCCGGTGTCGCGTGGCCAGACATGGGGGTTGGCGTCCGACGGCTCATCATCGCGCCAGTTCGGCGGCAGCGTTCCGCGGTCAATCAGGTGGACAAGCCGGTCATAGGCATCCTGCGTCACCGGCCCCCAAAACCCGTCGACCGGATCGCAGTCGATGCCGCGCCCTTTGCAGATCAGCTGGAACAGCAGTGTCATTCGGCGTTCGGGGGAAAAGCCCAAGGCCCCTGTGGGCAGTTCGGCCTGCCGGGGTGTCAGCGCCGTCACCACAGCCGCTGCCATCGCGGGCGTTGCCACGCCGTCGGCGTTTCGCGCAAACAGGCCCAATCCGTTGAGATGCGTCTGTACGACCGTAATTGCCCGTTTCAACATCACGATGCTCCTACCAAAACGCTCCGGTCGGTCGCCGGAAAAAATTGTACGTCAAAAGTCCCGCGGCACCGCAATCAAGCCCGAGCGGTACTTCTCGGAGCGAGTCCAGCGCGGTGCCCCGCCCGAGGCCAGCGGATTAAAGGGGGCCACCTCGATGTTATCGCGTGCCGTCATCTCGCGCATCGAATGCGCCTCGACCACATCGCCGCGCCGCCCCGGAAAGACATGATACCCGGCATGGGCAATGCCGATAAAGAACGGAACCGATCTGAAGGCGGCGGGCTCCGTCTTCTTGAAGCCGACGAGCTTTGTCGCGTTATCGACCTTGCTGTCGTGATACACCCCCCGGTTCACAGCACTTGCATGACGCAGGGCATGCCCACCCCAGACCGGCATCCACACGCGCCCCGGCCGCAGCGGGTTCAGCGCCTGATCATCCGCATCCCAGGCCGCGTTCTGCGTGGGGTCGGGGTTCCAGTAGTGAATCTTCCAGCCCAACTGCTGCAGCATGATCTGCAGATCGGTGCCGAACAGCTTTTGGTCGATCCTCAGCTGCGTGTTGATCTTTTTCCAGGTGTTGGGCATGCCCGTCGCATTGAACCCACGCTCGCACGCCTGCATCGCCAGAACGATGCAAGCGGTCGAGACCTGCAGGTCCACCAGAAACTCTGGCTTGCCGAACTTGCGCAGCTGCGCCATCCGCTTTTCGCGGGTCCGGTGTTCGGGTTTGCGGTCGCCGTAGTATTTCGACACGCCCCATTTGTTGAAAAACTTGATGTGGTCGTCGAAAACCCAGTCGAGAAAATCCGCCGCAGCGTCGCTAAAGACGTCCAGTGTATCGCGATGTTTGCGGATTTCGGCGGTGGTGAACATACCCTTGGGAACGGATGAGACCATAATGTGCCCCTGCTGTTGGTGTTGAAAAAAATACTCGTCCTATGGTTGTGACTGTACCATGGAAATCCACGGCCCGATACTCTGGAAATTCCAGCCTTGCGATTGTGACCTTCCGGGCATCGCCCCGCAGGCAGCTTTCGCTTCGCCCGCGGGGCGATCACGTCCTGACGCCCATGCGCATCGCATGCGCGATCCGGCCCCCGCGCGGTGCAGTTTGCAGGCAGCACGAACGTCGGTCCGGGCATGTTACATCTGGCGGCCCGAACTTTGCACGCGACGCGCGCGAAATGGCGATAAACTGTGCTCAGAACGGCTTGCGCACGGCGGCTCAAACGTTAACAATGCCTTAAAATGAACAGCTCAACTCATTGATCTGATAATACAAAAAAGTATGTCCCGGGTCGGGGCAGTTCAATATCGGAAAGGCCGCCACCATGACGCACATCCTTGCCATCGACCAGGGGACCACCTCGTCACGGGCCATCCTCTTCGATGCCAACCTGCGGGTCGTGGCCTCTGCCCAGGAAGAGTTTCCCCAGCACTACCCTGCGCCCGGCTGGGTCGAACATGACCCTTCCGATCTCTGGGCCACCGTGGCCGGGACCGCCCGCGCCGCGATCGAAAAGGCAGGGATCGACACCGCGTCCATCGCCGGGATCGGCATCACCAACCAGCGCGAGACGACCCTGATCTGGGACCGCAGCACCGGCCAGCCGATCCATAACGCGGTGGTCTGGCAAGACCGCCGCACTGCCCCCACCTGCGAGGCCCTGACCGCCGCAGGCCACGCCGCGATGATCACGGCCCGCACTGGCCTGCTCTTGGACCCCTACTTCTCCGCCACCAAGGTCAAGTGGCTGCTTGACCACGTCGAAGGTGCGCGCGCCCGCGCCGTCAAGGGCGAACTCGCCTTCGGCACCGTCGACACCTACCTGATCTGGAAGCTGACCGGCGGCCGCGTCCACGCCACCGACGCCACCAACGCCGCCCGCACAATGCTGTACAACATCAAGACCGGTGCCTGGGACACCGAGATCTGCGGCCTCCTCGACATCCCGATGTCGCTCCTGCCCGAGGTGCGCGACTGCGCCGCCGATTTCGGCCTGACCCGCGCCGATCTTTTCGGCCGCGAGATCCCCATCTTTGGTGTCGCAGGCGACCAGCAAGCGGCGACCGTGGGCCAGGCCTGCTTCAGCCCCGGCATGATGAAGTCCACTTATGGTACCGGCTGCTTTGCCCTCTTGAATACCGGCTCCGACATGGTCCCATCCAAGAACCGGCTTCTGACCACCATCGCCTACCAGTTGAACGGCAAGCCGACCTATGCGCTGGAAGGGTCGATCTTTATCGCCGGCGCGGTCGTCCAGTGGCTGCGTGACGGGCTGAAGATGATCCGCGCGGCAAGCGAGACCCAACCCCTGGCAGAACAGGCGGACGAGGCACAGGACGTGGTGCTGGTGCCCGCCTTTACCGGCCTTGGTGCGCCCTATTGGCGGCCCGATTGCCGGGGCGCGATCTATGGTCTGACGCGGAACTCGGGGCCTGCCGAACTGGCGCGCGCCGCACTGGAAAGCGTGGGCTACCAGACGCGCGATCTGTTGGAGGCGATGCGGGCCGATTGGGGGGCGGCAGCGGATGGGGTGCTGAGGGTTGATGGCGGAATGACAGCCAGCGACTGGGCGATGCAGTTCCTGTCCGACATTCTGGGCGCCCCGGTGGACCGGCCCGTCGTCACCGAGACCACCGCCCTTGGCGTGGCATTTCTGGCGGGCATGCAGGCTGGCATCTGCGGCGGGCCGGAGGACTTTGCCAAAAGCTGGGCGCTCAACCGCCGCTTTACCCCTGCGATGGACGGCGCGACGCGTGATGCAAAATACGCGCGCTGGGGACGCGCGGTCGCCGCGACAATGTCGTTTTGACGCCGTTTGGCATCATCGGCCCCGGCCGTATCTTGTTTGGACGCGGCGAGGCGGCCAAGGCGCCTGGGCTCATCGCGGGCTTTGGTGCGCGGGGCGTCGTTGTCCACGGTGCCAACCCGGCCCGTGCGGCCTGGCTCGTTGAAAGATTGCAGGCGGCAGGCTGCGCGGTGCTGCAAATTCCGTGCGCCGCAGAACCAACGTTGCCGGTCCTGGAGGCCGCGGTGGCCAAAGCGCGCGCCTATGGCGCGACATGGGTTACAGCAATCGGTGGCGGCGCAACACTTGACCTTGGCAAGGCCATCGCAGCGCTGCTCCCGGCACCCGGCGGCGCGATGGACCATCTGGAGGTGATCGGGCGCGGCCTGCCGCTTTTTGTCCCGCCACTGCCTTTTGTCGCATTGCCCACAACCTCAGGTACCGGGGCCGAGGCGACCAAGAACGCGGTGATCGGGCTGCCCGACCACGGCCGCAAGGTGTCGTTGCGCGACGACCGGATGCTGGCGCGCATCGCCATCGTGGACCCCGCACTGACCGACCATTGCCCGCGCGGGGTGACGCTAGCCTCAGGCCTCGATGCCCTCACGCAAGTCATTGAGCCCTATGTCTGCAATCGCGCCACACCCTTTAGCGACGCGCTGACACGGCCTGCGATCTCGGTTGGTCTGGCCGCGTTGATACGGCTGATGCAGGCCGAGGATACCCAAGCCCGCGATGACCTGGCTTGGGTCAGCCTGTGTGGCGGGCTGGCGCTGGCGAATGCGGGTCTGGGTGCTGTGCACGGGCTGGCGGGCGTGATCGGCGGCATCGCACCGGCAGCACACGGTGCGGTCTGCGGGGTATTGCTTGGCCCGGTGCTGAACTTGAACCGCCGCAAGACCGTCGGGGCAGCGCGGGACCGGATGGAAGAGGTGTGCGCCCTGTTGGCAAACGGACTCGGGGGTTCCGCAGAAGATGCTCCCAAGACCTTAAGCCTGTGGGCAAAGGCTGCAGGCCTGCCCACGCTTGGCCAGCAGGGACTGGTGCCCCAAGACCATCACCGGGTGGCCAAAGCGGCTGCGGCATCTTCGTCGATGAAGGCCAATCCCGTCGTCCTGACCATGGCGGAGCTTGAGACCGCCCTCGAGATGGCCGCCTGACCAGCACGATTGTTCCGCGAGACGCGATCTGAAAGCCCGGCGTCAGGCCCGTGCAATGCGCGAAAGATCACCGCCCAATGCCGAACATGATCCGAAAGCGCGCGCCGCTTGGTGTCGGCACCTGTTCGATCACCCCGCGATGGGCAGCAAGGATGTTGCGCACGATGGCCAGACCCATGCCAGTCCCGCCCGCATCGCGCCGCGTGGTGAAAAAGGGCTCAAAGATAGGGGCCGCGTTGCCCGCTGAGACGCCCCTGCCGTCATCGGCAATCTCAAGCACTGTCCCCGCTTCGGTCTGCGTGGCCAAGATGCCGACGTGCTGTGCCGCATGCTCTGATGCGTTGCGCAAAAGGTGACCAAGCACGACAAGCAGCCCTTCGTGCGCGATCGGGATCGGCACATCACGCCCCGACACGGTCAGAATCTGGCCGTGCCGCATGCACTGCAAGGACGATGCCACGCGGTTCAGGCTGGTTTGGCCCAGATCGCGCGTCTCGCGCGCCTGACCTGCATCGCGCAGTGCTTGCAGCTATGCCTCGATCTGCATGCGTGCGCCGTCGATCTGGGTCAAAAGCCTGGTGTCATCGGGTCCCAAGGCGCCGCCATCTTCCAGCAGTTCCACGCCCGCACGGATCGCACTGACCGGGGTCTTCAACTCGTGCGTGACATGGTCGGCAAAGCTGCGAATGGTGGCTTCGCGGTCGCGCAACGCTTCGGCCATCTCGACCACCGCCTGCGCCGTGCGGTGCAATTCGCGGGTGCCGAAATGGGCTGGGCGCGCGCCGGTCCCGTGGTTTTGTGCGACCGCATAGCGTTCCAGTGCCACGATCGGGCGCAACAACAGCCGGACGAGCAACCAGCCAAGACCGGCGGTCGCAAGGACGATCCCGCCACCGAGCAGCATCGCCGCATTGCGAAAGCCGATCTCCGGCCCGAGGTAGCGCAGCGCCACAAGCCCCGCAAAAGACATCGCAAGCGTGCCCGCCAGCGCGCCGCCCAGCACAAAAGCCAGCGACGGCCGCCAGCGCCGCATCACGCGCAAGGCCCCAGCTTGATGCCCAGACCGTGCACGTCTCGACGGCGCCTTGGCATCCGGCCTGCGCCAGCTTGTGTCGCAGATTGCGCAGGTGGCTGTCGAGCGTGCGGTCTGATACCGCGCTGTGCTACCCCCAGATTGCCGCCGTGATCTGTGATCTGAGGTGCAGGCGCGACGGCGCAGAAAGAAAGAGCGCGATCAGTTTGAACTCGGTCGCCGTCAGCACCACATCGCTCGCATCGACCCGGCAAAGATGCGCCGCCCAGTCCAGTGTGATCCGCCCGTGCTGCAGGATCGCCGTCGCATCACGACCGACGGCCCGTTTCAGGATCGCGCGCACCCGCGCGACCAGTTCGCGCGGGCGGAAGGGCTTGGTCACATAGTCGTCCGCACCCAGTTCCAACCCGACAATGCGGTCAATCTCGTCATCGCGCGCGGTCAGAAACAGGATCGGCACATCCGATTCCGCCCGGATGCGGCGGCAGACCTCAAACCCGTCCATCTCGGACAGGCCGACATCCAGCACGATCAGATCGGGCTTTTCGCGGGCGGCATGCATCAAGGCACGCTGCCCGTCGCTGGCAGTCAGCACGGTAAACCTCGCCCGCTCCATCGCCAGCCCGACAAGGTCGCGCAGGCGCGGATCGTCATCGACAAGCAGGATCATCATCTCATCGGCCTCGTGGGGGTGGCGCGCAAAACTACTGGTTTACCCGCCAGATCCGAAAGCTGAAATCGCGCCAGCCTTTGTCCTGCGGCACGACCAGCGCGTCGCAGGACAAAATCCCGCAGTCGTCACCATGGACACTGTCCGGTCCGCAGCTTGCATGGCGCACCGGGCTCGACGCCATCTGGCCGAGGTTGCAGATATAGCTCCGGTCTTGCCGCACGTTGCCGGTCAGGTTCTTTTCGGCAATCACCCCGGCGAAATTGACAAACGCACAGACGTAAAGTGTCGTCACGGCCAAAATCAATGCGCGCAGAACCAGCCAGTCGTTCGTCCTTCGGCGCCAAACCTGCCAAGCCGTCAAAGACAGGCTGCCCGCGACCAGTCCCATCCAGATCATCGCGTAGACACGCAGATAGGTCAGGCCATAGACATCGACATACAGGTCCAGACGCAGCAAGGCCGACAGGCAAAGCAGCACATTCTGCCCAAGCCAGACCAGCATCAAGGGCCGCAGCGCGCGATGTTCGCCAAGAAACGGCCGCGCCGCCAATGCAAAGACGCCCGCCAAAAGGGCCGTTACCAGCAACGGATAGGCCCCGCGTTGGGCGTATCCGGCATAGCTCATGCCAACCGGCAATGCAGCACCGCCGATCAGGATCGACGCGTCCATCACCGATTGCACCCTGATCAGCAGATTGAACATCCACAGCGCCCTGAGCACCGATGCCGCTCAGGCCAAGGCCGGCCATATGCGACATGCGCGGCAGGGCAATCGGCGCATCGGCGGGGGGTGCGGGATCCAACAATGGCCAGATCATCAACCCGGCCCCTGTCCAGAAAAGTCCGCGCTGCAACATCGGCACCAGATCAATGGGTGGCATCAAAAGACGCCCGATCAGCGGATTTGCCGCGATCAGCAGGCTTGCGAAAACCAGCGTGCCGCCGATGGGAACGGCCCAGTTGCGCAGCATCGTCTTGATCGGCGCGCCTTGCCCCGAGGCTGTAGGTTGCGCAATGTCCGCGCGCCACGCGCGTAGCCCGGTGATAAGTGCCGAAACCGGCGCCATTGGCAAGACCTGCAGCAGACGCACAGCGGACGTGGCGATCTGGCCCCGTCCTGCGTCTGGCAGCCGCGCCCAAACCAAGGCGCCCAGCAGCGAGACCACCAGAAAGCCGACCGATAGTGGCTGGACGTAATCAATGACCGGGGCCGCCCCCAGCATCGCCAGCAGCACCGGCCGCCAACAGGCGCGCTGCCCGCGCAGATCGAACGTCGCCGTGACAAACACCGCCACCGCAAAAAGCGCCAGTGACAGCCCCGGATCTTGGTCCCAGAACAAGATATCCGCCAAGATCAACAGGATCAGCGCGCCCAAGGGCCATTGCCAGCCGTCAGCACCGCCCAGATCAGATCGCGCGCGTCGCCGTGGCGGGACAGGCGCGTCGGCGTCCGTGCCATCAGCCCCGAACCACCACGCGTCCCGCGCCAGAGAGTCGGGAAGTCCCCGGATTTCATATAGTTTCTGCATTGCCGCCTCCATGTTCGATGGCGACACAGTCCACGCCGGGCGCGCAGAAGATTCTTAAGGCATGTGCAGAACCTATGCAGAAACGCTGCCGTCTGCGCGCCGCTACCGTCACCGAGCGGCCCGCCAGCCCGACCCTGAACCGTTTCGCGCTGCGACGTCGGTTCAACGCAAATGCAGATCGCTGTTACCGCGGCGGGCGGCAGTCGTGCCGAAAGCGGTGTGCAGTCAATCTGGGTCAGATTGACTGCACACCAGGACAGCCGATCACAAGACTAGGCATATGCGCCTTCCGAAGCGCCCTTGACGCCCGTAATGTAGCTGACAATGTCATTTCCGTCGGTTTCATCACGACGCAGGGATGCAACGATCCGGCCCCGGCGAAAGACGACAATCCGGTCCACCAGATCGAACACCTGCCGCAGGTTGTGGCTGACCAGGATCAGCGGCACGCCGCGTTCCTTGAGGCCACGGATGATGTTTTCCACCTGCGCGGTTTCTTGCACGCCCAACGCAGCCGTCGGCTCGTCCATGATGATCAGCTTGGACGCAAAGGCCGCCGCGCGCGCAATTGCCACGCATTGCCGCTGGCCCCCCGACATGTTGCGGATCGGGTTGTCGACATTGGGGATTTTGACAGCGGTCTTTTGCAGCGCCTCCAGCGTGCGTGCCTTCATTTCCTTGCGATCCAGGATCGAGAACGGACCAAGGTTGAACCTGATGATTTCGCGGCCAAGATAGAGGTTCGATGGCACGTCCAGATCATCGGCCAGCGCCAATGTCTGGAAAACGGTTTCGATGCCGCTTTCGCGCGCCTCCAGCGGGCCGGAGTGGTTGATCTCGGCCCCGTTAAAGAAGATCTGGCCGGCAGTGCGCTGTTCAACCCCGGTGATCTGGCGCACAAAAGTGGATTTGCCCGCACCGTTGTCACCCACGACGGCGACATGTTCGCCATCCGCAAGCGTAAAGTTGGCGTCTTCCAGCGCGTGCACGCCGCCATATCGTTTGGTGAGGCCGCGTGTCTCGAGAATGATATTGGCCATTTCGATTATCCCTTTGCCCTCTGGCGCTGCCGCCACTGATCCAGAACCACGGCTGCGACGATGATCGCGCCCTTGACCATTTCCTGGTAGTAGGCATCCAGCTTGATCGAAGTGAAGCCCGAGATGATCACCGAAAAGATCGCCGCACCCAGCACGGTGCCGATGATCGAGCCGCGCCCGCCTGACAGGCTGATGCCGCCGATGACCGCCATGGCGATCGCGTCCAGCTCGTACATCACACCCATGCCCGATTGCGCCGTCAGGTTCTTTGATGTCAGCAGGATCGCAGCCACAGCCGCCAGAACCCCGGCGATGGCATAAACCAGCACCTTGTGCCGGTCGACATTGATGCCCGACATCCGCGCCGCTGCCTCGTTGCTGCCGATCGCATAGCAGCGCTTGCCGTAAAGCGTATAGCCCATGATGAAATAGAACAGCGCCGCAAGCACCACGAACAGCACCGCTGGATTCTGGCCGTCCCAGCTGAGAACGCCAAAAGTCAGCGTGCCGAGGATATCGCCATTGGCAAGTTGGCCGTAGCTTTCGGTCGGGAACGAGACCGGCTGGCCGTTCGACCACCAGCGCGCCGCACCACGGGCCGAGACCATCACGCCCAGAGTGGCGATGAAGGGGGGGATCTTGGTGTAGGCGACCAGAAATCCATTGATCAGGCCCGCAAACAGCCCGCAAATCAGGCCAACGACAATCGGCACGATCACCGGCAGGTCCATGGCCCAGTCGCCAAAGATCGCCTTGGGATTGGGGTTGCCATTCACTAGGGCGGTCTGGGCAAAGCTCATAGCCACCATCGCGGTCACCCCGACGATCGAGCCTGAGGACAGGTCGATGCCGCCGATGATGATCACCTGTGTCACCCCAAGGGCGATGATGCCGATGATCGCGACCTGCAGGATCATGATGTCCAGCCGCTGCTGGTTGAACAGACTGTCGACATTGTCGCGCATGTTGAACAGAAAGCTGGTGCCGTTGATCCGGTTCAGGATTTCGAACACCAGAACGATCACGATCAGGGCGACGAACACATTCCATTCAGCGGCGCGTGTCCGCTTGGTCGGATCGTACTTCAGGCCGCCAAGGCCATAACTCGATTGTGACACGGCGCATATCCCCCCAAGTTTATGACAGTTTTGCAGATCTTAGCCAAAGGAGTCGTGTCCGGCAAAGACCAAATAGGGACGGCAGTTGCCTGCCGCCCCATCGCTTGAGCGTCGCGAAATCAGTTCTTCGACAGATAGTCCGCGATATTCGCCGGGGTCACCAGTTCGAACGGGATCCAGACTGCCTGATCGACGGCTTCACCTGCGGCGAGTTTCACGGCTGCTTCCAGCGACCCAGCACCTTGCGCATTCGCGTTCTGGAACACGGTGATGTCAAGCTCGCCCGCCTGCATCGAGGCGAGCGCGTCCTGCGTCGCGTCCACGCCCGAGACGATGACGCTCGCCATGTCGATGCCCGCCGCCTTCATCGCCTGGATCGCGCCCAGCGCCATCTCGTCGTTGTTGGCCAGCACGCCGTCAAAGGCGGCACCGGTCGAAAGCCAGTTGGTCATCAGGCTCTGCGCTTGGTCGCGGCTCCAGTTCGCGGTCTGCTGGTCGATCACGTTGACCTTGACGGCGCATTTGCCGGCATCGATCACGTCGGTGTAGTTCTGCGTGCGCTGCACGGCGGCCTGGTTCGACAACTCGCCCTGCATGACGTAGACGCTGACCTCGGCCTTGCCTGCCGCAGCCCATTGGTTGCACTGCTCAATAAAGCCCTGCGAGCTCGACTCGGATTCGCGCGAAGCGACAAAGGCCTGATTGTCGGGCAGCGTGTCCAGGTTGATCGGCTGACGGTTGACATAGACCAGCGGCACGCCCGCAGCAGCTGCGGCGTCCGACATGGCTTGGGTGGCCGATGTGTCGACCGGGTTCACGATGATCGCATCAACGCCGCTGGCGATGAAGTTGTTGATCTGGTCCAACTGCTTTGCGACATCGTTCTGCGCATCTTCCACCTGAACGGCGATGCCATTGGCGGTGGCATAGTCGGTCAGGCCATTGCGCATGACAGTCAGAAAGTTGTCGTCAAAGGCAGCAATCGAAACGCCCACGCCGTCGGCCATCGCGGTTGTGGTCATCAGGGCAGCAAAGCTAGCTACGATAAGGGTCTTTTTCATTTCTCTCTCCTCCACAGTTGGTGTCCGGCCCACCTGCTCTCCCACCGGACCGCCCCCTCCCAGGGGCGGTATTCGTCGCTCAGGCGGCCATCGCGGCCACTCCCTTGCGGATGAATTCCATTG
Source organism: Rhodobacterales bacterium (assembly GCA_031378845.1). Lineage (GTDB taxonomy): Bacteria > Pseudomonadota > Alphaproteobacteria > Rhodobacterales > Rhodobacteraceae > JAJNPS01. The sequence continues at coordinate 151,877 of JANNES010000026.1, read as the reverse complement.
ATGCCGCCAATGCGGGTCGTGCATCCGTCAACGCATGCACGGCAGGCGCAAACGGCTCATAACTGATCGGCCCGCCGTAGCCGCCCGCGCGCAAAGCCGCGATCTGCTCGACGTTGCCAAGCCGATCCTGTGCGTCCACGAGGACCCGGTGCCGATCGCGCATGTCGCCGACCGTTACACGTGGGTCCACGACGCCCGAGACATGCACGATCCCGGTGAGTTCGGGAAAGATCGGACCCCCGCCGGCCAGATGATGATGAAACGTGTCGTGCACGATGAAATACGTCCCGTGACCGCCCAAATCACCGATCACCTCGGCCAGAATATCCTTGTAGCGCAAAGAGCAGACGTCAAAGCCCAGCGGCTCGACCATCGCTTTCAACCCATGCGCCCTGAGCATCGGCAAAAGCTCTCGCAGGGCCAGTTCGGTGACCTTGCGGCTGCTTGCACGGTCGGTCGCCACGCCATCATTGCGCGGGATCAGGCTCACGGCCTCAGCCCCCGCCGCCGACGCAATCTGCATCAACGCCTCGGCTTCGGCGCGTTTGGCGTCGGACCAGTCGTTGAACATCTTGACCTCGGCCAGCGCCAGAAGCCGCAAGCCCCGTGCCCTGACCGCAGCGCCGACAGTGTGCGGGTCGGCACCCTGGAACAGCGCGCCCGGCAAGTCGTTGCGATACTCGACGCCCATGCAGCCCAGATCGCGCGCCAGATCTGCAAAAGCCTGCCAGCCAAGATCTGGGGCGGTCATGTGGTTCAGCGCAAAGGGCAGCATGTTGTCGTGATTCCCCCAAGGGCCAATCATCCCGGATTACCATAATAGAATTTTTATTCCAAAATCCAGACAATTCAGCTGAAACATTCCAGCGCACACAGATTCAACAACCCGGATCGGGCGTTTGACGAATTCTCGGCAGGGACCACCACGCGCCGCCTGCAAATTCTCGACACATCGCCCCGCAGGTTCAGATCGATTCGGGCACATGAAGCTGCATCTGCAGAAAATGCTGTGCGCCCGCCGTGATCGGGCCGCCATCGGCTGCCTTGGTCATCAGCGCGATGACATCGCGGCAAAGATCGCCCAGCGGTGTCGCATCGACCATGGTCACCCACCCTGCCGCCAGTGCCGCACGCGATGCGCGCGTCAACTCATTGACGACCAGCGCCACCTCACGCGGTGCCCGCGTCTCGCGAAGTGCCGCAATCGCCCCCTCCATCCCGCCCCCCGCCACGTAAATGCCGCGCAGATCGCGATGTCTGGCCAGCAGAGCCAAGGTCGCGTCATAGGTCAGTTGCCGCGTCTCGAGGTTCACGATGGTTTCCATCACCTCGAGATCCGGGCGTTCTTCGCGCAGGTAGGTGCGAAATCCGACCTCGCGCAGATCGTGCCCATGCCAGCGCGTGCCCCCGACAAAGACCGCGATCTTTCCGGGAGCCTTCGCTGCAAGGCCGACGGTCCACGCGGCCACGCGGCCAACCTTGAGGTTATTCAGGCCAACATAGCCCGCCCGCGTGCCTTGGGCGAAATCCGACAACAGAGCAAAGACCGGCACAGCTTTGGCTTTCAGATCTTCGACGGCTGCCGTGATTTCGGGATGGTTCACGGCGGTGGCCGCGATGACCTCGCAGCGCTCTCCCATCTTGCGCAAAAGGCCCGCCACTTCGCCGGGGGCCTGACTTGTCGCGAACTCAAGTTGCAACGCAGCCTGGATGCCGGGCGCAGTCGCCGCTGCGACCGTCATTTCGCGCGCCATGTTTTGATAGAACTCTTGTCCTGACTTGTGCAAAAGCACGCCAAATCGCACGATCCGAGGCGCCTGCACGTGCCCTGCCAGATGGACTACCGAGCGATGCCCGATGCGTATCGCGGCCTCCGCAACCAGCGCACGGGTGGCCGCAGACACGGTTTGCCTGCCATTCAGCACGCGGTCCACGGTGGCGATCGACACGCCCGCCGCGTGCGCAAGTTCCGCCATTCCCGATCGACGCGCCATCATCGCTCCTGATGTTTTTTCGTCAAGATACACGCCCATTATGACGAGATTTGACGAGAATGCCAGCGCGCGACGCTACTCAGAATGAAGGAGTTGTCCTAACGTCCGCGGCAAGTGTCGATCTGTTCGCGGATCACGCGCAACGGATTCTGGGAGAGACGCTTATGGCGACACGCGACTACAGCCTTTTGGGTCCGGACGGCGCCCGCGCGGTCGAAACCGGGCTTGCCGCTGCAGAATGGTATCACACCGACATGCCCCGCAAAGCGATGAAAGAGTTGATGCAGCGCCGCAATGGCCCGGCGATCCGCGACACGATCATCCTTTACGGGGCGATGATCCTTTTGGCAGGCATCGGCATCGCGCTTTGGCCGTCGTGGTGGTCAGCGCCGTTCTGGCTGGCTTATGGCGTCCTTTATGGGTCCGCCTCGGACTCGCGCTGGCATGAATGCCAGCATGGCACGGCTTTCAAGACACCCTGGATGAACGAGGTCATCTATCAGATCGCCTGCTTCATGATCGTGCGCAACCCTGCGACCTGGCGGTGGAGCCATGCGCGCCACCACACCGACACCTACATCGTGGGACGCGACCCCGAGATTGCCGTCATGCGACCGCCGGACTTCATCAAGGTCATCGGCAACTTTTTCGGAATTTTCGACGCCTGTGTCGGGTGGTCGCGGATGCTATTGAACGCGACCGGCAAGCTGCACCCCGAAGAGGCCGCTTACGTGCCCGCATCGGACACGGCCAGGATCGTGCAGGTGGCACGGATCTGGGTCGCGATCTATGCAGCCACCATCGGGCTGGCCCTCGGGATGGGGTCGATCCTGCCGTTGATGGTGATCGGTCTGCCACGCCTTTACGGCGCTTGGCACCACATCATGACGGGGCTTTTGCAACATGGCGGGTTGGCCGACAACGTGACCGACCACCGGTTGAACAGCCGAACGGTCCTGATGAACCGGGTCAGCCGGTTCATCTACTGGAACATGAACTACCATGTGGAGCATCACATGTTCCCGATGGTGCCCTATCACGCCCTGCCCCGCCTGCATGATCTGATCAAGCACGACCTGCCGGCGCCCAATCCGTCCATCGCTGCGGGTTTCGCCGAGATGTGGCCCGCGTTGCGACGGCAGCTTGTCTATGAGGACTACTTTGTCAGACGCACGCTGCCAGAGACCGCGAAATCCTACCGGACAGATTTTCACATGGCCGCCCTTGGTCATGCCATCCCAGCCGAATGAAAGACACCGACATGCCCCAATGGATCGACGCCTGCGCGACCGACGAGATCGACCAAGAGGATTTGATCCGCTTTGACCATGCCGGGTCGACCTACGCCATCTACCACGCCCCTGAGGGTCGGTTCTATGCGACTGCCGGCAGGTGCACGCATGAAGACGTTCATCTCTGCGACGGCCTCGTGATGGGCCATCTGATCGAGTGCCCCAAGCATAACGGCCAGTTTGACTATCGCACCGGCGAGGCCAAACGCGCGCCGGTCTGCATCAATTTGCGGACCTTTCCCGTCAAGGTCGAGGGCGACCGTGTTTTCATCGAGGTGGCGTAAATGGCCAAGCGTCTGACCGTCCGCGATCTTTTGGATCAGCGCGGCAAACACCGGTTCGCGATGCTCCGCGTGGAGACCCTTGACGAGGCCGAAGCCGCCGAAAAGGCCGGGGTGGAGTTACTGTCCGTGCCGCCCGCTATGATCTATGACGGTCGCTTTCGCGAGGTCGCCCCCACCGCTTTTGCCTTTCCGGGCGACAATTTCTATGAGATCGGCGATACCGCCGATTTCCTGAAATGGGCGTTTGCGTTGTTCAAGCATGGGGCCGACGGCTTTTATTGCTCGGGCAGCTTGCAGACCGTCAAGGCCATGGCCGATCACGGCCTTGCGGTCTGCGGCCATGTCGGCCTGATCCCGTCCAAGCGCACATGGACCGGCGGATTCAAGGCCGTGGGCAAGACGCTGGACACGGCGAAACTGGTCTATGCGCAATGCAAGGCGCTGGAGGCTGCAGGGGCCTTTGCGGCCGAGATCGAGGTTGTCCCGCACGCGATCACTGACGCGATCGCGCAAAAGACCGGGCTCTTCCTGATCTCGATGGGGGCAGGTCCGGCCGGCCATGCACAGTACCTTTTTTCCGACGATATTCTGGGCCAGAACACCGGCCACGTCCCGCGCCACGCCAAGATCTATGCCAACTTCGCCGCTGAATACGCCCGCATGCAAGAGATGCGGATCAGCGCCATGCACCACTTTGCCCACGATGTGCACAGCGGCCAATATCCCGCCCCGCAATACATGGTCGACAGCGATCCCACCATCGTCGCGGCGTTTCGGGACTGGCTGGATCAGCAGACCTAGACCCGCATTCTCGGCGTGGCTGACAAAGGTCAGCTGCCTGACCAGCATGTCGCCGGCATCGCTCCCCGGTACGACCAGAATGTGCGCCCGCCCCGCCACCGCCGAGGCGATGCCCATGGCGGTAGCGGCGATCTTGGCGGGGGTGCCCACCAGCATGGGTGTGACGATGCTTTTGCGCGCGGCCAAAAGCGCGCCGCCAAGTGAATTTGCATCCCTGGGGCAGACCACCGCCGTGATCAGCGCGGGCAAAGGCTGAGGCAATGCCTCGAAATGGCGGTGGCGCTGGACCACGCGGCCCGGAGCGTCCAGATCGGCGGTGATGACCTTGTGACGTGGCACCTCAACCCGCGTCGCGCCCGACACGATCCGCGCGCCATCCCTGATCCGGCGCATTTCGGAATCCAGCGTCACCACGCCGTCGGCGATCTTGGCGGTGAACGTCACTCTGGACATCAGCTTCTCACCGGCAAAGGCGCAATGGTCAAAGACACGGTTCTGCGCGCGGTACAGCGTTCCCGGATCCGGCCGCCGCAGCCCACTCTACCTCAGCGCGAAATAGTCGTTTGTCGTGCGACAAGTCTGTGGCAGACTGTACGGATTGGATTTGACGATCAATTTTTCATTCTGGAGGCAGGATGTCGAATATTGCAGGCAAAGCATATGCGATGAACGTCCTCACACCGTCGCGCCCGAGATGGACGTGGTTGAACCGGTTGGTGTTCATGGTGGGGCGCGGCAATCCTTCGGTGCTGAGCGGGCTCATGGGGTTGTCTCTGATCCACTTTGCCCGCTGGGTCATCGTGCGGCGGGATGAATGGCCCGATCTCGGTCAGGGTCCGCAGGTGCTGCAAAACGACTACATGATCTTTTGTTCGAACTTCAACGGCACATGGGACCAGTACATCGATGCCTTTTCGGACGGAATTCCCAGCGGCTTGAATCTGTTTTGGTACACCGCCACGAAGTACCCCAAATCCATTCCGGTCACGCCGTTCAAACGCTATATCGGCCACAACCAGTTCGATACCAACTATTACTACAACGCCACGCCCGGTGCAGCGCAGCGCGACATCAAGGCGTCGATCCGTGTTGCGCGCGCCTTGCGCGATCTGGCGCGGCATCATGCGACCGACACGCCCGAGGCGTTCGCGGCGCGATATCGTGCGGCGCTGATCTCGGTGCAGGGCTGCCTCGGTGATGCCGGCTTTGCGCCGGTTGCCAGCCTGTCGACAGAGATCGCCGACCTGAATCGGGCGCCCTTTGTCCAAAACGCCTATCGGGAGGGCTGAAGATGCCCAATTTTGATGCGGGCCGGTACTTTCTGACGATCCTCGCCCCGATCCGGTCAGGCGGCGACGACCGTCTGTCCAATCGCCATGCGCTGCGCCAAGAGCTGTCCGTCCTGCCGACAGCGCTGCAGACGCCTGCCACCCGCGCCATCGGGATGAACAGCCCCTTTGCCGCCAACCAGCGGACCCATCTGGCACGCTTTGCGGTGATCGACGATCTGGTCTTCAACGGCCCGGCACCGATTGATCCGATCTGGGGCAGGATCACCGGGCGCGATCCGATCCATGCCGGTCCGGTAGACCAGCTGACGACGGCATACCTGATGTTCACCGCAGAAATTGATGCGGTGCGCGAGGATGGCCTGCCGCTTTCGACCACATTGAGCGAGGCCGAGCAGGACGCCGTGCGCGATGCCTATGCGACAACGCTCTGGACCACGATGGAACCCGCATTGCGCCGGGTCTTCCAGTATTGCTACGGCTTTGACGAGGTCAAGACCGCGGCCGACTTCGCCCGTTTTATCGCGCGCGCGCAGGTTGAGACGACGATGCCCTTCAACGACTACTATACGACCCCTTTGGCCCTGCCCGTGCTGCCCCTCAAGGCGATCGCGGCGCTTGTGCTGGTGCCGCTTTTGGTTTTTGTGCTGGCGCTGATCGGCTGGCTTGCCCATCTGCATGCCGTGCCGATCATCGCATTTGCGATCACGCTGCAGCCCTTGAAAACGCTGTTGTGGTCCCTGCTTGCGACGCTTGCCGCCGTGTTTCTTGCCTACCGCTACATCATGACCCAAGGCCTGAAACCGCTGCCCCCGGCAGAAAATTCCGCCCTGCCTGAGGTGCTCAAGGCGCTTTACCTGCAATCGGTGTTCACCGGTTTTGCCGAGGACCAGCAAGGCACGGATGCCCCCACACTTCATGCAGCGTTCGGCAGATTTCTGGCCCGTCACAAGCCGCTTGAGGCGCAACCGACGCAGCCGCCCGGGGTGATCCACGCGGTCGAGCCGCGCGCAATCGAGGGGGGGGCAGATGGCACGCACGCTTGATCTTTCGGATATCCAGGGCCACGTGATCCGCGCTTATGGCCGGGTCAGTTTTCCGGTTGCACGGTACTTTTTTCTGCGCATCACCGATGGCGCCGCAGGGCGGCAGTTTGTCGGCAGGCTATTGCCCGAGATCACCACCGGGGCGCGCTGGACGACCAAACCCAAGGTCGCACTCAACTTTGGCCTGACCTTTTACGGGCTCTACGCGCTTGGCCTGCCGACACAGACCTTGCAGAACATGCCGCCCGAGTTTGTCGACGGGATGCGGGCGCGGGCGCATATCCTGGGTGACCGCGACCCGACGCGGACGGTGGAGGACCAGCCCGACTGGGACAAGAACTGGGACCCGATTTGGCGCGCCAATGCCGCCTTTACCTCGGGCGAGGTGCATGCCTGGCTCGGCATGAATGCGCAGGTCGTGCAAGGCACCGATCAGCCGGACCCGGCATTGGAGGCCAAGACGCAATGGCTGCGCGATCTGTGCGCAGAGCTTGGACAAAAGGTGCAGATCATTGTCGGCAACGGCGCAACCGGCAGCGCCGAATACCAGTCCGCGACGGCGATCTTCACGACCCTGCCGGATGGCAGCAAGGCCGCAACGCCGCAAGAGCATTTCGGCTTTACCGATGCGATTGGCGATCCGGTCTTTCACGGCCAGATGGAGCCCGAAGAGATGCGCGAACGGGTCATCGGGCGCGGCGAATGGATGGGGCCAAAACTTGGCTGGCAGCCGCTTGCTGCGGGCGAGTTCGTGCTTGGCCATCCCGATGAGGCGCAAGAATTGCCCGACGCCGCCCCGCCGGCCAGCTTTATGCGCAATGGCACCTTCATGGCGTACCGCAAGCTGCACCAGCATATGGGCTCATGGCGCGACTACTTTTCCGCGCAGGCCAAGACCTATGCCAAGGTCATGGCGGTCCCCGAAGACCAAGCCCAGGTGATCCTCAAGGCCAAGGTCATCGGACGCTGGCCCGATGGCATCCCGCTTGCCCATGCCAGCACGCATGACGCCTGGATCAAGGAACGGACGCGCCTTGGCTTTGACGATCCGGTCAGCGCAAGCGCGGCCGTCCTGCGCTATCTCAAAAGTGCCGAGCCGTCGAATTTCCGTTACGCAGAAGACATGCACGGCTACGATGCGCCCAATACCTGCCACATCCGCCGGGTAAACACGCGCGACTACCTTGATCCGTTGAACAACCCGGACGGGCCAAATCCGAATGCCACGTCACAGGTGAACAAGCGCCGCCGCATCTTGCGGCGCGGTCTGCCCTATGGGTCGAACCAGCTTGATTCCGGCGATAACACGACAGAACAAGGCGTTGTGATCATGGCGCTTTGTGCAAGCCTGTTCCGGCAGTTCGAGTTTATCCAGCAGCAATGGATCAACTATGGGCTCGACTTCAACGCGGGCAACCTGACCTGCCCGCTGGCGGGACAGCATGCCACCCATAACCGCTTTGTGATCCCGTCACGGCCCGACAGTGGCAAACCGCCGTTCATCTGCGCGCGGCTGCCAACCTTTGTCGAAACCCGTGGCGGCGAGTACTTCTTTTTGCCGTCGATGACCGCCTTGCGCATGATCGCGATGGGCAGCGTCGATCCGACCTGAGCATCGCACAGTGCGGGTCCTTTTGCGCGATGCGGACTGCGCCGGGCCGCGGCCTCAAGCGGGTTATGGTCTATCTGGCTCAGATTGACTGCAAACCAAGACTTATGATCGGCAGACATGTTGCGTCTCGCCCTTGACCGGGCGCACCAGATCAAGGGCGATACGCTTTAGCGCGCGTATCCCTTGCCCTGATGCCAGCGCCATGCATCGGCAATCATCCGGGACATTGTGGAGTGCTGCGGCACCCAGCCAAGCTCGTCAATCGCGCGCTGGCTGCCCGAGACGAGGCTTGCGGCATCACCCGCCCGCCGCCCGCCTTCGATGATCGGCACGTCGCGGTTGGTGATGTGGCGGGCCTCGGCGACGACTTCTCGCACCGAAAATCCACGTCCCGAGCCAAGGTTGAAGGCGCGGCTTTCGCGCCCGTCGGTCAGCCATTTCAGGCCCAGGGCATGCGCCTGTGCGAGATCGGTCACATGCACGTAATCGCGCACGCAGGTGCCATCGGGTGTCGGGTAGTCCGCGCCATAGACCGTCAGTGCGGGCCGCGTGCCCGCAACAGCATCCAAAAGCAGTGGAATAAGATGCGTCTCGGGTCGGTGCTGTTCGCCAAGCTGCCCATCAGGATCCGCGCCCGCGACGTTGAAATAGCGAAAGATCACGTGGCGCAAGCCATGGCTCGCCTCGAAATCGTGCAACATGTTTTCGATCGCGCGTTTCGACGCGCCATAGGCGTTCAGGGGCTGCTGCAGGCTGTCTTCGGTCAGAATGACGCCGTCCTGATCGCCAAACGTCGCGCAGGTGGAGGACAGCACGAACGCCCCCACCCCTGCCGCGACGGCCGCCTCGATCAGGTTCAGCGCGCCCAGTACATTGGCGCGCCAATAGGTGCCGGGATCGCGCATCGCCTCGCCCACCAGTGAAAGTGCTGCAAAATGCATCACCGCCACCGGGGCATAGTCCGCCATCGCGCGGTCAAGTGCTGCACGGTCGGCAAGATCTGCCTCGACAAGCGGGCCGAATTTTACCGCCTCGGCCCAACCGGTGGATAAATTGTCATAGGTCACGGGCACATAGCCTGCGCCAGCCAATGCCTTGCAGGCGTGCGCGCCGACATAGCCCGCCCCGCCCGTTACCAATACATGCTTTGCCATCACCGCACGCCCTTGCCACACGCATCTTGCCCCTCCGCTATGCCAGCGGACAGCGGTTCAAGCAAGTGCGGCAAGCGCATCCGCCTCAGTCCTGAGCTGCGTGAAGATTGCGCTGGTACTGGCGAAGACCCGCCTCGACGGAATCGAAAAATTCCAGCCGCCCATTTTCCAGAACCAGCACGCAATCACAAAGCTGGCGGATCACTTCTGGCGCGTGGTTGACGACAATGGCACCTGCCTGACCCATGCGGGCCAGAAACATCTCGTTCGACTTGCGCCGGAACACCTCGTCGCCGACAGCGGTGACCTCGTCGACCAGATAGGTGTCAAAGGCGATGCCCATGGATGCACCAAAGGCAAGACGCGCGAGCATCCCCGACGAATAGGTCCGGCAGGGCAGGCGAAAATGGGCGCCCAACTCGCAAAAATCCTCTGCAAAGGCCAGAAGCTCGTCGCTGTCGACGCCGTAGACGCGCGCGACAAAACGGATGTTTTGTGCCGCCGAAAGGTCGGGATGAAAGCTGCCCGCAAAGCCGACCGGCCACGAGATACTGCCCTGCACCTCGATGCGGCCGCGCGATGGGCTTTGGGTGCCCGCAATCATCCGCAAAAGCGTCGACTTGCCCGCCCCGTTGCGCCCCAAAAGCCCGATCGACCGGCCCGCCGGCAGGTCCATCGTTGTGGGGTCAAGGACGCATTTCTCGACCCCGTCCAGACGAAAGGTCTTGGCGACATCCTGCAGTCGGATCATGTGCTTACCGGCGATCGCGCTGCGCGTAGTAGATCAGGGCGGCAATCGACCAGAGCGCCAGCGCAAAAGCCGCGATGATGGCAAGCATCATGCCACGCGCCGGGTAGCGCGCACTTTCGGGCAATGTCGGCGCAATGTGGGCCGCCAGATACCGTCCCTGTCGCTCGGCATCGGCCCGCGCCACCTCAAAGGCGACCCGCGCTGCGTGATAGCCTTCTTCGGCGAACTGGCGCTCGACGCCCAGCCGTTCGAACTCCGCCACCAGATCGGCATAGCCCTGCGCGCCGCTGTCACCGCCACCCTGACCAAGCTTTTGGCGTTCGGCCCCGATCTGCGCCTCGATCACGGCGACGCGCCGTGCCGCTTGTGGCAGGCGGCGGTCGGTCTCGACGGTGGTCGTGCGCAGCATGTCCAGACGCACCTGCGCGCCGGTCAGTTCTTGCTGCAATGTGGCGATGACGCCTGATTGAGCGACAAGTTCCGCGCCCGGATCGACCATCTGGTGCAGGTTGCGAAAGCGCGTGACCTCGGCCCGGGCCATCACCAGCGCCTCTGTCGTGCGCGACAGTTGTTCTTGCGCATAACGATACGTATCTTGCGATGCGACTTCGTTCAGCCGGTTGATCATCGCGGTTGATTTCGCAAGGATTGCCGTCGTGAGAGCCTGCGCATCCTGAGGCGCAAACGCCAGGACACGCACTTCGATCAGACGGGTTGCACTGTCATAGCGCACGCTGACCATATCGCGCCAATAATCCACCAGGTCTTCGATCTGGCCCGAAGTGTCGTAGGCAAAGACCGGATCCCCGGCTGGTTTGGACCACATGCCGCGCAGGTCCATCGTGGCATCCAGATCCGCCACCAGTTGCTGGCTGTGGATGTATTGATAAAGGATGTCGGTATCGGTCGAGGAGGACCCCGAAAAGCCCGCCAGCCCGCCGAGCAGCGACGACGCGGGATTGACATCCTCACGGTGAACCGAAAATCCCGTGATCGAGACATATTGATCCGCCGCGCGCGCCCAAAGATACCACGCCGATATCAGCACGGGTGCGACGACCAGGAGCCCAAAGCTTGCCAATAGGCCGTAATGGCGCGGACGCAGGCGGCTTTTGCCTGCGGGGCTGGCGATGTCAGGTGGCTGGAACCGCGGCACGGTCGTTACCAGCTGCGTGGTGGGATCAGCCATGGTGGCGGGCAGGCGGGCCGCCGCGGACACCATCTGCGACGGCGAAAACACCGATGGAGGCCGCAGCGCAACGGTTTGGTCGCGGGCGACGGCGGGGGGGTTGGACAGGTCTGACATCGGGGCGGTCGTTCCTCATCTTAACGCGTTCAGCGACAGGGGCCGACCGCGACGGGCAACACCCCGAAGGGCGACCAACCACCCCCGTTTCGCCGCCGTCATCGTTCGGGTCCGCTGGTTTGCAACTTTGCCACAAACCCCGCGTTAACCTGTCTTGCGGCAAAACTAGCTGGTAGAGTTTCTTGAAAGATTAATGCATGACCGCGTTCGCCAGACTTGCGCAGAAACCGAAAGCCCGGCGCCGCTTTTCTGCCTTGCGCGCCATCGCCGCGTTGATGCTGCGCGAGATGAGTTCCACCTATGGCCGCTCACCGGGGGGCTATCTGTGGGCCATCATCGAGCCCGTCGCCGGCATCGCGATCCTGACATTCGCGTCGTCTCTGATGTTCGCCAATCCCCCGATTGGCCAGAGTTTTGAGTTGTTCTACGCGACCGGGATGCTGCCCTTCTTGATGTTCACGATGATCGCCAACCGGGTCGGCACCAGCCTGTTGTTCTCGCGCCCACTGTTGATCTATCCGGCCGTCACCTTTGCCGATGCGGTGCTGGCGCGGTTTTTCGTCAATCTGCTGACCGAGCTTTTGGTCTTTATGCTGGTGATGGCGGGGCTCTTGGCGATTTATGACACAGGCGCCGTGGTTGACCCGATCCGGGTCGCGCAAAGCCTTGGCCTGACAGCGATTTTCGCGCTCGCTGTCGGGACGGCCAACGCATATCTCTTTTTGCGCTGGCATCTGTGGCACGTGCTTTGGTCGGTGATCTCGCGCCCTCTTTTCCTGATGTCGGGGGTCTTTTTCATCTACAACATGCTGCCGCACCCGATGAAGGATTATCTTTGGTACAACCCTTTGATCCATGTGATCGGATTGCTGCGCGCGGGGTTCTATCCGACCTATGCGGCGGATTACGCCGCGCCTGCGTATGTGATGCTGGTGTCAATGGCGGTGTTTGGCGCAGCGTTCTACGCGCTGCAGCGCCATGCGAAATGGCTCTTGCACGAAGGCTGATGCCGCCCCGTGGCAGGGGGTCTGCACCGACCGGGGGCGGGATCCGCTGATCCGGGCCGAGCTAGCGCAGATATCGCCGTACCTTGTGGGCAAACAGCGCCTCGGCCTGCCGATAGGTCTCGATATCGGCACCAACACGCTGAAAGATCGCCTGCCTGACCGCTGCATCAAAGGGCACGGTTCTGGCCCGCTCCGTCGCCATGTTCTCGCGTGGCAAGATCGGTGGGGAGCCGAAGTGTTGCGGCACATCCAGATTGCCAAGCACATAGTTCAGCACATGCAGCGACTCGTTCAGCCGATCGGACATGAGCAAAAGATCATAATCGCGCAGATCGACCCCGGCAAGAAATCGCGTCATCGCATTGCCGACGCCGTCCTGTTCGGCAAAATCGACCACGCTCATGCCCGCCGCAATTGCCGCGTGATAGGCCGAGGCCGTGCCGTCGTCGTTCAATTCATGCATGAACTGACTGATCACCCGGTCGACCGGATGGCGCAACGTCGAGACCAACTTTGCCGCGGGAAACGACGTCAGATGTCGCCGAACGCTGAAATGGCCATGGATGCCCTTGAAATAGGACTGCACAAAGGCCGCATGCGCCGCGATGTCGGGGTCGGGCTGATCCTCCAGCGCGTTGTCGGGATAGTCCATCAAGACCCGCTTGCGAAACACCCGGTCGAGCACCATGCCCAGCGTCGTGCCCGCCGTTTTGGGAATATGCACCGAGACAAAGAACGCGTGGTCCTGTGGGGGGGGGATGGCCATCAGGCGGGCTCCCGTTGGCGCGCAGACGGGGGGTGCGGGTGGTCAGGCATGGCTCAGATGCGCCCCATCAGAGTTTGCAGCCACAACATCGCCTGGCCCGCGCGCGTCTGGCGATAAAGGCCAAGCCCTGCAAACAACCGGATGCGGTCGCGCATCGTTGCATCACGAAGGGCGGCAAACCGCCTGAGGACCTGCTGGTTTTCAACGCTCAGGTGATCGACCGCCGCCGTCAGGGCCTGCAACTGCGCGCTGTTCCACTGGCGATGACACCCCCCGATCGCGGCCAATCCCCGCCGCAGAACCGCGCGCACACCAAGCCCTGCACCGACGAGATTCGCGCTATGCTGGCGGTAAAGAACGCAAATCTTCTGATCGTAGAGAATGTGCCCCCCCGCCCCGGAGATGATCTGATAGACCCACCAATCATGGGCCACGATGCCCGCCGCCTGCCGCGCGGTTGCCGCACAAATCGCGGCCGCCGCTGCATTCATCACGATGGTGTTGCCCGGCATGACGTTTTGCACCAGAGCATTGCGAAAACCGGGCGCGTGTTTTGGCGCGCCCTGCCGCTTTGGCCGTCCCAACGCGCGGTCACAGACCTCGCGCGCCCCAAAAACGGCAGCCGGCTGACCGTCCGGGATGGTCATCAAAGCCGCCACCGCCCGGTCAAGCTTGCCCGGAAGCCAGGCATCATCTTGATCGCACAGGGCCACAAATCTGCATTCGGCAGGAATGTTCTGAAAGAGCTGCAGGTAGTTCTGCGCCGCACCGCATCGCGGTCCCGCAATCACCTGCACGCGGTCCCGCCCGACATTGTCCGCAAAGGCCGCGAGAATCTCGCGGCCCCGCGGGCTGGTGCTGTCGTCCGACACGATCAAGACCCAATCGGTCCAGGTCTGCGCCAGCAGACTGTCAAGCTGGGCGCGCAGATACCGTTCCCCGTCATGAAGTCCCAAAAGGATGGCCAGTTTCGGCATGCGGCACCCGACGCGACGGACCGCGCGTTGCGGCCCCATGCGATCCAGAGGTAAGCGGCTTCGGTTAATGCAGCCCTAATGCCTGACCGGACTTTGCGACATGCAGTGACAGCCGTTGCGCCTGATAACGCTTTTTTCACCAGACTGCGGCCAGACTGCCGCTTGGATCAGCCGGGATGAGGTGTCGCAGATGCGTTGGGGCTACAAGCTTTTGGCCGGATTGCACATGTTGCGCCTCGCACCGGGCCCCCGGGCCAAGATCGCGACACTGCGACAACTCACGCGCGTCGCTTTGGCCTCGCGTCTGGCGCCTGCAGACCAGGGACCGCCCGCTGACGACAAGATCGCGGCCAACGCCTGGGCCGATTTCCACCTTTTGTCTTTCGTAAACCGGCCGGTGAATGTCCGGCTGATCGACGATCGCCCGCCCCGGCTGGTCGCCGTTCTGCCAGAGCTGAATCCGTCGGTGATCTTTGGTGGCTATATCGCGTTCTTTCAGTTCCTGGCGTTTTTGCAGCGGCGCGGCGTGCGTGTCGACATTGTGGTGCTGAAACCCTTTGCCGGCGGCCTCACGCCGGCGGGAATGTTCGCGCAAAATGATCTGGTGCGCGATGTGCTGGCGCTTGCACACATCGCCCCTCTGGGGGTCGGGCGGACCGTCGCCATCGGTGCCGAGGATGCCGTGCTGTGTTACAACTGGACCACGGCCCTGATCGCATCCAAGCTTGCCGCCGCACAGGGCAGTGCCGGATACCACTATTTTGTCCAAGAGGATGAACGGGTGTTTTATCCCAGCGACAGCCACCGCTTTTTGGCTGAAAGCCTTTTTCATCAATCTCCGCGCCCGCGCCTAATCTGCAATTCGGCCAAGCTTGCCGAGGCGCTTTTGCGCGATGGACTGATCGATCCCGATAGCGAGGTCGCGGTCTTTGAGCAGGGCATTCCCGATGCCGTGTTGCCGACACACGCAGATCTGGCGGCGCGCGATGTGCGCCGGTTTGTATTTTACGGCCGCCCGGAGGATCACGCCCGGCGCAACCTGATGACCATTGCGATGATGGCGCTGAGCCAGGCCGTGCAAGACGGCGCGTTCGACGGCGCGCGGTGGGAGTTTTACATGATCGGGTCGGACCGCATGGGCGCGCAGTTCTCGATCGGCGGGGTCCAGGTGACAGCGCTTCCCAATGCCGATTACAGCGCCTACCGCGCGGGGCTTTTGCGGTTCGACGCAGGCATGGCCCTGATGTCGGCACCGCACCCGAGTGTGCCGCCGTTCGAGATGGTGCGTTCCGGCATCGTGACCGTGGTCAACACGACTCCTGCGCGCCCCGAAGGGTGGTACCGCGACATCTCCGCCAATTTCGAACCGGCCTTACCCACGGTCGAAGGTCTGGCAGGCGCCATCGCGCGCGCGGCGGCACGGGTCGGTGATGTTGATGCGCGCCTTGCGGCCGCCGGCACCCATCATCCCGGCGATTGGGAAGACAGCTTTTCCGCCATGACAGGAAAGCTGTCGCATCCGCTTTTTCGTGCGGCACTGATGCAGATGCCGATAGGTCCGATGGCGGCCAAAGGCCAAGGCTCAGCCGCCGTCAAGACGTCCGGGCGACGGCCAAAGGATACGCAAGGCGGTCTCGGCGTGAACGAACACGGACGCTGACCCCGCGCGATCAGGCCACCCCATGGCGACCCGAGGCCTGTTGCTGAACCAAGATCGGCAAAACTGCGTCACGCGCGGTCGCGCAAGGATCGGTTTGCAATAACCGACATGCCTCGCCAAGTCCCTGCGATCGCCATCGCAATCGTGCTCCGCGCCGTGACGCTTTTCGGTCGCCGATCCGTGGGTTCTGACGGGCCGACTGTCCCGTCGCCATGCGAGCCGGGGACGTGATGCGCGACCGCCGCCTAGCGCCGAAAAATCGGATGCGCCAAGACTCTGCGGACGTGTTCGACAAGGTCCACGATCGCCGCGTCCTGTGCGTCGACCTTGGCACCGATGCCGATGATCGCATCGTCCTGCACGTCGTTCTTGTGCTTGATGGCCTGGCGGATCAGCGGTTCCATCTGCGCATAGAGGTCGGGCGCCTTTTTGCGCAAAGTCGCGGCAAGCTGCCCTTCGATACGGCGCTGCATCGCGGTGACCCCCGCCTGCACCAGCGCGTCGATCCGGGGTTCAAACTTCGCCCAGATCGCATCGGCAAGCGCGTCATCCCGTGCGACGTCGGTGTCGGCGCGACCGGCTTGCGGCTTGGCCGCCGCACGCGTGATTGTCGTTGCCCGGGCAGCCCGAGGCGGGGCCTTGGCACATGCCCGGCATACCGGCGGCTGCGGCTTGACAGCGATAGGATCGGGGCGCTCTGCGCGGGCAATGGCCGTTGATGCGCCCCTTGCCCCTGTCGGATCTTGGACCACAAAGCGACAAATTTCGTCCGTGTTGCCTGTGCCAAGACACCAGATGCCCAACCCTTGTGCCATCGCCGGCGCAAAGGTGCGGTCAGGGTGGGCGGCGGCAATCTCACGCCAGACAGAGGCCGGTGGATCGGCCAAGTTCATGATGTTCTGCAGCAAGATCACCCCGGACGGTGCCATTGCGGGCAACCAGGCCGCGATGATCGCACGCAGTGCGCCGGCATCTGCGGCGCTGGCGACATGCAGCATGTCGACACTGCCCGGCGCAAAGGCGGCTGCGGCCTTGACGGGCGCGGCGTCCATGAGGCGGACGCGCAAATCACCGCGCGGTGCAGGTGCTGTCACCTTTTTGGATGTCGCGTTGGCTGTACGACGCCGGCGCTTGGGGCGTTCCGACAGCCCCACCGCCCAGATTTCGCGGACCGCATCGGTGCCTGCAGCCGCGTGCAGGAAAACGCCACCGGTGGCGCTGCGATCATCGCACAAATCCACCACGCAAGACGGTTGCATCGCCCAGATCAACCCTGACACAAGCAAGGACAGGCCCTGCCCGGTGACAGCGTCGTGGCGGTTGTCGGGACAAAATCCCGTCATGTCGGCGGGCGGCAAGATCATTGGCGGGTTCCATCGCAGGGACGTCGGTACGGCGCTGGCGCATGGCGCCAAAGGCTTGCAGGCAGTCTGGCCGCGAATGGTAAAGAATGTCCTGACCACGCCGCGATGAAAGGGTCAGACGAACGAAATATCGTCGTAGAGCTGACTGGCGTCAAAGATGCCGCGCAGGTCCAGCACATGACCCGGTGCCAGCGTCAGTTCCAGACCTGCCGACGTGACGGTCACGTTCGCGTCGTCCAGCACCTCGGCCAGCGTACGACTGCCACCGCCCCAGACACTGGTCGCAATCATGATCTCATCGAGGTTGTCGGTGAAATCCACAATGACATCGCGGCCCTCGTGAAAGATGAACACGTCTTCACCCGCACCGCTCGACAGCACATCGTCGCCTGCCCCGCCGGTCAGGCTGTCGAACCCGTCGCCACCCCCCAGCGTGTCATTGCCGCCCCGCCCGCGCAGCACATCCGCGCCGCCAAGGCCCAGGATCTGGTTGGCGCCGTCATCGCCCGCCAGGTCATCGGCAAAGGCCGAGCCCGCAAGATCCTCGATGTTGAACAAAAGATCGCCCGCCGCATCGCCGAGCGTCCCCGTGCCCGACAGCAAATCGACGCTGACCCCGGCGCCCGCGTCCCAATAGCTGGCCTGATCGCGTCCCGCCTCGCCGTCCAGCCGGTCCGCACCCAGACCGCCGGTCAGCGTGTCGTTGCCCACGCCACCCTCCAGCGTGTCATTGCCAAAGCGGCCCGCCAGATTGTCGTGGCCCTCGCGGCCCTGCATCAGGTTGGCCGAGCCCTCGCCCGCCAGAATGTCGTCGAAGGCCGATCCCGCGACGTCCTCGACACCGATCAGGATATCGCCTGCCGCATCGCCGGTATTGGTCTGCAGATAGGCCAGATCGACGCGCACTGCGGACTGACAATCCCAGTAATTGGCCTGATCGCGCCCCGCACCGCCGTTCAGCACATCCGCCCCCAGACCGCCGACCAACGTGTCATTGCCGTCGCCACCCTCCAGCGTGTCATCGCCAAAGCGCCCGGCCAGAATGTCGTTTCCGCCAAGCCCCTGCATCAGGTTTGCCGATCCTTCGCCCGCCAGAATGTCGTTCAGCGCCGTGCCCGCGACATCCTCGACACTGCTCAGGATGTCACCAGCCGCGTCGGCCGTGTTGGTCTGCAGATAGGCCAGATCGACGCGCACCGCCGTCAGACAGTCCCAATAGCTGGCCTGATCGCGGCCCGCGCCGCCATCCAGCCGATCCGCACCGACACCGCCCACCAGCGTGTCATTGCCGTCGCCGCCTTCCAGCGTGTCATTGCCACCGCGCCCCGCAAGCACGTCATTGCCCGCCAGACCCTGCATCAGATTGGCCGAACCCTCGCCAGCCAGAATGTCGTTCAGCGCCGTGCCCGCAACATCCTCGACACTGACCAGAACGTCTCCGGCAGCATCGGCGGTGTTGGTCTCCAGATATTGCAGATCGACGCGCACCGCCGTCAGACAATCCCAGTAATTGGCCTGATCGCGACCCGCGCCGCCATCCAGCCGATCCGCGCCGACACCACCGACCAGCGTGTCATTGCCGTCGCCACCCTCCAGCGTGTCGTTGCCGCCCCGCCCGGCCAGAACGTCCGCCCCGACCAGACCGGCGATCAGGTTGGCCAGCACATCGCCCGCCAGGACATCGGCAAACGCCGAACCGGTGACGTCCTCCACCCCGGTCATCACATCGCCCGCCGCCTCGCCGGTGTTCGTGGTCTGGAACTGCAAATCGAGCCGGACGGCGGCGGCGGCATCGGCGTAGCGCGCCTGATCGCGGCCCGCGCCGCCCTCAAGCCGGTCGGCCCCGACGCCGCCCGTCAGCGTGTCATTGCCGTCGCCCCCCGACAGCGTGTCATCGCCACCGCGGCCCGCGATGACGTTGGCCACCGCGTCGCCGGTCAACGCATCGCCAAAGGCGGACCCCGCAACCGCCTCGATGCTCAGATATAAATCGCCCGCAGCATCGCCGGCATTGCCACCCGGCACACCAAGATCAACACGAAGCCCCGCCGATGCCAGCCCGTAGTCGGCCCAGTCAAGACCCAGACCACCCTCCAGCCGGTCCGCCCCGGCGCCACCTGCCAGCCAGTCGTCACCCGCATCGCCGCAAAGCGTGTCATTGCCGAGGCCGCCTGACACCTGATCCGCGCCATTGCCGCCAAGGATCATGTTATCTGCGGTGTTTCCGGTCAGGGTGTCGTTGCCAGCGCCCCCCATGAGCCCCTCGATCCCGTCATAGCTGTCGCCTGCGGCGGTGCCGGTATTCGCCCCGGACATCGCCAGATCGGCGCAGATGCCGGTGATCTCGGCGCTGTAATCGGCCATGTCGATGCCGCTGCCCCCGATCATGGTATCCGCCCCGGCCGAGCCTTGCAGGCAGTCGCCTCCCGCCCCGCCCAGCATCCGGTCCGCACCAGATGTGCCCGCAATCACGCGCGCCGCATAGTCGATATCCCAAAGCCCGTGCCAGACCCCGAACAGATCGGGCGTGCGAAACGCCGAAGCCGCGATCGGCTGACCGTTTCCGGACTGGACAACCACCTGTTCGCTGCCAAAGGTCAGGATTGCACCCGTGGCCGTGGTCTGGATAGTCAGCGCCGAGATGTCATAGACGCGGCCCCAGCCGGTCAGGTCAATGCGGTCAACGCCGACCTGAAAATCGCCGATCACATCCGCCTGTCCATCGGCCATCAGAACAAAGAGATCCGACCCCGCACCGCCAAACAGGGTATCGCAGCCGGTGCCACCCAACAGGATGTCGTTGCCCGCCTCGCCGCGCAGCACGTCGTGACCGGCGCCTGCGTCAATCAGATCGCCGCTGGCCCCACCGGTCAGGCTGTCGGCCCCCGCAATGCCGCGCAGCATCGGCGCCTGCGTCCCGACATCCACCCGCAGCCGGGTGATCCCGGCGCCCTCGCCCGCCACGAAAACCTCGATCATGCCCGCCGAAACGGTCGTTGTGATCGCGCTGATATTGTCCAGCGCCATGCCTGGCGCCTGCAATTGCGTGGCCACCAGCACCAGCCGACCGCCCGGCAGCATCTGGAACAGGTTCAACCCGTCATCGCTGCCGCCCGCGACCACAAAGACGCGGTCGCCGACGGTCACGACGGACAGCGCTTGCACCCCGGCAAAGCGGGTGTCCAGCGTATCGAAAAGATGATCGATGGCGCGCAGGCTGCCATCGGGCTCCACCGCCACGACACTCAGCGAGGACGATCCGGTCCCGGCCATGACAATGTAGCTTTCCCCGTCCATTGTGACGCTCTGCACGCCTTTGGGATCGGTCAGACCCAAGCCCTCGGCGGCCCCCAGCGCGGCAACCTGCGTCAGGGCTCCGTTTGCGCCCACGGCAAAGCTGCGCAGGCAATCCCCGGTCAGCGACAGTGCCACCAGATAGGTCGAACCGCGCGACTGCACCGCCAGAAGGGATGTGATATCAACGCCCTGAAAGTCAGGTCCCAGAACGGTTTCGGTCACCAGCTGCATCTGGCCGGAGGCCTGAACATATTTGTAGGTATACACCGACTGCTCGTTTGTGCGGGACATGAAAAAGAAGGTCTCGCCCCCGATCACCAGCGATTCTATCGCCGTCACAACGCCCAGAGGACTGCCCCGGTAGGTCGCGGCAACCCCGATGCCGCCGTCTGCATCGATCCGGTAACCGCCTTGCCGCAGGACGTTTGCGCCGGTCACCATCAGCGTGGTTTGGCCCCCCAACGCCACCAGTTCCAGGTGCGCAGGCGCAGACAACGAACCACTGGTGGCGGTCAGGACCTCGTCGATCTTGACCATCGATGCGCCGACATCAATGGCCATGACACCGCCACCTGCGCGCGTCGCCGTATAGAGTCGCGTCACCCCTTGCGTGGTGATCACCTCAAGATCGCAAATGCCCGACACCAGATGCACAGCGGCATCCGTAAACGTCTCGATAACCGAAAAGCTGTACACACCCCACTCCAGCTTGCACCAGGAACCAACAACCCCGGGATCACAATGCAGGCTGGTCTGTTGTTCGTGTCTTAACGAATGGTGGCTGAAATCGGGCGCTTAGATCGAATGCCTTATGACCATGCCGATGCCGGCCGCCGCTGCGTGGCGCGCGATCAGGACCGGCTACAAATTTTGATGGCGACGCGAAACGGTGCGGCATTCCTCGCCGATCAGCTTGCCAGCATCGCCGCACAGACCGATCGCAACTGGCAGCTTTGGATATCCGATGACGGGTCCACCGATGGCACACAAGACATCATCGCCGCATTCGCCCGCAGGCATCCGGTGCGACTGATCGACGGGCCGGCTGCAGGGGCGGCGCAGAATTTCATGCAATTGCTGTGTCATCCGGAACTGGCACCGGGGCCTGTGGCCTTTGCCGATCAGGACGACGTCTGGCTCAAGGGGAAACTGGCACGCGCGCGGCGCCAGATCGCCACGTTGCCGCAACACGAACCTGTGCTCTATGCCGCCGAAAGCATGCTGGTGGATGCGCAACTGCGCCGCCTGGGACGCTCGCATTCGCCTGCGATCCGCCCCTCGTTTGCCAATGCCTTGGTCCAGAACCTTTTTTCCGGGCACACGATGGTGTTGAACGCACCCGCTGTGGCGTTGGCCCGGCGTGCAGGCGTGCCGCGCGATGTGCGGTATCATGACTGGTGGCTGTACCAGCTGATGGCGGGGGCGGGCGGGCATCTTTGCCTCGATCCGCTGCCTGCAGTGCTTTACCGTCAGCACGGGCGAAATGTCTTGGGGGCGGCGCGAGGTCCCATGGCCGCCACAGCGCGTTTGCAACGTCTGATCAGCGGCGACTGGGGAGCTTTGATGGCCGCCCACGCGCGCGCGCTTCGACAGGTTGAGGCACTAACGCCCCCGGCGCGCGCCCTGCTTGATCTCTACCTGGACGGATTTCCCGATCGGGGCCCGGCACGCGCCGCCGCTTTTCGCCGCACTGGCATGTCGCGGGCCGCAGCGCATGATACATTTGCGTTACAGATTTGCGCCTGTCTCGGCAGGGTTTAAGGCTTGGCCGTTGCGGCACGCTCGGCTATGATCCGCGCTGTCTCTCTTAACAGTTTGAGTATCATCATGATTACACCTGTCTTGCTTTGTGGGGGCTCGGGTACCCGCCTCTGGCCTTTGTCCCGGAAAAGTTATCCAAAACAATTTACCCCGCTTCTTGGCCCGTTGAGCCTTTTTCAAGAGGCCGCCAGGCGGCTTTCGGGCACCAATTACGCAGCCCCGATCATCGTCACCAACAGCGACTTTCGCTTTATCGTGACCGAGCAGCTTGCCGCGATTGGCCAGACGGCTGGGGCGGTGCTGATTGAACCCGAAGGGCGCAACACCGGCCCTGCCATCCTTGCAGCGGGTCTGCATGCGCTTGCCAGCGATCCGAATGCGATGCTGCTGGTGGCCCCCTCGGACCACGACATTCCCGATGCAGGCGCCTTTCGTGCGGCCGTTGCCGCCGCGTTGCCGGCAGCAGAGGCGGGGCAGATCGTCACCTTCGGCATCGCGCCCACACGGCCCGAGACCGGCTATGGCTGGTTGGAGCTTGCGACCCCGCCAAAGGGCGACACCCCCGTTGCCCTGTCCCGGTTTGTGGAAAAGCCGGTGGCAGCGGTCGCGGCAAAGATGCTCGCGTCGGGCAACTATCTGTGGAATGCGGGCCTGTTCTTGATGCGGGCCGATGCGCTGGTTGCAGGTTTCAAAGCGCATGCCGCCGCGATGGTCGCACCGGTCACCCACGCCTTGGCCGAGGCGACGCGCGATCTGACGTTCCTCAGGCTGGCGCCGGGCCCGTGGGGCAAGGCCGAAGCGACATCGATCGACTATGCGGTGATGGAACACGCGAACAATCTGGTGGTGATGCCGTTTGGCGCTGGCTGGTCCGATCTTGGCGACTGGGATGCAGTCTGGCGCGACAGCGGCCCGGACGGCGATGGCAATGCGACCCATGGCATGGTCACCATGATCGACTGCGACGGCAGCCTGCTCAGGTCCGAAGCGGAGGGGACCGAACTTGTCGGCATCGGCCTGCACAACCTGATCGCCGTCGCCATGCCCGACGCCGTGCTGATCGCCGACCGCAGCCGTTCTCAAGAGGTCAAAGAGGCGGTTGCCAAGCTCAAGGCCCGTGGGTCGCGCGCAGCCGAGACCTTCCCCCGCGACCATCGCCCCTGGGGCTGGTTCGAGACGCTGGTTCTGGGTGACCGGTTCCAGGTCAAGCGCATCGTCGTCAATCCCGGTGCCAGCCTCAGCTTGCAAAGCCACGTCCACCGGGCCGAGCACTGGATCGTCGTCTCCGGCACCGCGCGCGTGACGATCGGCGAAAGCAAGCAGTTGGTGACGGAAAACCAGTCGGTCTACATCCCCCTTGGGGCCAAGCACCGCATGCACAACCCCGGCAAGCTGCCCATGGTGCTGATCGAGGTGCAGACCGGGAGCTATCTCGGTGAGGATGACATCATCCGGTATGAGGATGTCTATGCACGCGGACAGGGGGCGAAGGGGTGAGCGCGACAAGAAAACGCTCCAGTGGAGCGTTTTCCGCGCGATCGCCCGAGCACGCCTGCGAGGGCCGGGGGGGTTAGTTCCGAGATGGTTTGGCTGAAAGAAAAGATATTTGGACCAAAGAAATCCCGAGAAGAAGACTTGGCCGAGAAGCTCTACCAAGTTTTGGTTCTTGATGGCGGTCCTTCAGGCAACGCAGAAAGCCACATTGACGCGACCTCACTGAAAATTCCTTTGGGAAAATTGGAACTATTTGCACAGGAGCGATTGATATCACTTGAAGCCTTGATGTTTGTAGCGGCGCAAACTGAAACAGCTGATCGGTCGGCGAAATTGCAGGCTGTCTTTGGTGACAAGAATATCCATCCTTTTGCGCTTGAGATGGGCAAGTTCATCGGTCGCAAGTGGCGAGGGCGTGGAATAGAGATTAATAATTTTGATGTTGGGGGGCGTTGTTTCGACGAAGTCGAGGAGTTTCTCGATAAGCCATTTCTTTGGGGCAGAAGTTGGCTTGCTGAGTTTTATGATGACCCCGAGCAGTCCGGCGAGCACTACATAATGTGGACAGATCAATGGCTCAAAGAGTTTGAAACGATGCGGAAGATGGTCAAGCAGTATTCTTAATGCTCCCCCACCACAGGGCCGCGCCCGACCTCGGGACGGCGCGCCGACGCCGGTACTAGGCGCTTAATTTTTCAAACCCTCCCCCCGAAATTCTGCTGGCAACCGCAGCAAACGCGCCCTCCCGGGGGGAAGGTCGGGCGCGGCCCGGCGGCGCGTTCCGCGCCTTGATTCCGGGCAAAGGGAAAAACGGCCAAGTGGCAACGAAAGACCTTAGCCCCCCCCTACCGCCCCACCCCCACATACGCCTCGAACCCCGCCCCCATCACCTCGTCCCGGTCATAAACGTTCCGCAAATCCGCCATCCGCGGCATCGTCATCTTGCGCGCCAGCCGTTCCAGATCCAGCGCGCGGAACTCGTTCCATTCGGTCAGGATCACGACCAGATCGGCCCCCTGCGCCGCCTGGTAAGGGTTGTCCATCCACTTCACGCCCGGCAACAATGCCTCGCCCTCGCGCTGGCCTTCGGGGTCTACCACCCGCACCTTGGCCCCTGCGCCCACCAGCGCGGGCACAATGGTCAGAGACGGCGCTTCTCGCATGTCGTCCGTGTTGGGCTTGAAGGTCACGCCCAACACCGCGATCACCTTGTCGCGCAACACGCCGTCACAGAGATCTTCGATCTTGCCGATCATCCGGCGCTTGATCTCTTCGTTCACCTTGATGACCGTCTCGGTGATCTGCATCGGCACCGCATGTTCCTGCCCGATCCGCGCCAACGCCTTGGTATCTTTTGGAAAACACGACCCGCCATAGCCGGGCCCCGCATGCAGGAACTTGTTGCCGATGCGCCCGTCCATGCCCATGCCCTTGGACACGGCCTTGATGTCGGCCCCCACGCGTTCGCACAAAGCTGCGATTTCGTTGATGAATGTGATCTTGACGGCGAGGAACGCATTGGCTGCGTATTTGATCAGCTCGGCACTCTCAAGGTCGGTATAGACCACTGGAAACTCGCGCAAGAACAGCGGTCGGTAGACCTCGGCCATGATCTTGCGCGCGCGCGAGCCTTCCACCCCCACGACAACGCGGTCGGGCCGCATGAAGTCGTCAATCGCCGCCCCCTCGCGCAGAAATTCAGGGTTTGAGGCGACATCAAAGACCGCATCCGGGTTCGCCGCCCGGATCGCCTCGGCGACCTTGCGATTGGTCCCCACCGGCACCGTCGATTTCGTCACAATGACGGCATAGCCCTGCAATGCTTGGCCGATCTCTTCGGCGGCAGCCATCACATAGGTTAGATCCGCATGGCCATCGCCACGCCGGGTCGGCGTGCCGACCGCAATGAAAATGGCCCCCGCCCCGGCCACCGCCTCGGCGAGATCAAGCGTGAAACTCAACCGCCCGGCCGCCACATTCTTGGCCATCAGATCCTCAAGCCCCGGCTCGAAGATCGGCACCTCGCCCCGCTTCAGCCGTTCGACCTTCGCCGGATCCTTGTCGACGCAGACCACGTCATGCCCGAAATCGGAAAAGCAGACCCCAGAGACAAGCCCGACATAGCCCGTCCCGATCATCGCGATTTTCATGGTCTGCCCGCCCCGCCCAAGTTTCGGGGCCGATCATTAGGGGCGCCCCCACCGGCTGTCAAACCGAGGCGGCGGCCACGGCGCCTTGTGGCACCCGCGCCGGACCGGAACGGCGCATCAGTACACCGTTGCGAGGTAAAGCCCCATGACCGCCACCCCGATCACCGATGACGTCCCACCGACGCTCATATGCACACGCGGGCACAAAAGCTGCGTCACGGCGGGCATGTCTGTCGAAATCGTGCCGGTCGCCTCTGCCACGACGGTCTTGTCCGTCGTGTTGTAGCGGATGACCCTGTACGTGACGGATTGGGTCAGGCTGTTGGGCGAATATAGTTGCAGCTCGTAGACTTCGGTTCGGTCGACCGTTGGTACCGGGAACGATGCGCCAAGATTGATCTTTGTTGCCGTACCGGAGCCATCATTGTGCATGATCTGGATGTTCGCGTCCGCCGCATCCCAGCCCATACCGACGATGTTGAGGAACGTCGAAGGCTCGACATCGCTCGGGGCCGTGCTCGGGATCACGCCACAGAACGCACGGTTGGTTGCCGTTGCAACCCCCGTGGCAGGCCCCCAGATCATCCGGGAGAGGAAACCACCGGGTGCCGCGGCACTCCGGCCGATCCGCACAAGGTTGGCTGATCCGCGAAGTCCCGCGACCGCCGTCGTGGCGGCCACGGTGACCAGCAACTCGATCCGGCGCGTCATTGTGTAAAGGTTTGTCGTCGCGATGCCAGCGGCGGTGCCCGTGCCCGTCGCAGTGACTGTCAGAGAGTTGTCCCCGGTCGGTGTTGCACTGTTTGGCTGCGGTTGAAACCGCATGACATTGAACTCGCCGAGGTCGCTCTGGATCGTATGGACGACGCCATCGGGGCCGACAAAACTTGGCACGGAAAAGGTTGGCGCAAGATTGGTCGCCAAGAGGCTGACAACCCCGGCGGCCGGTGTGGCCGGTGTCGTGACCACCGGAAAGCCCATCTCGCCCACATCGCTCAACGTGTTCACGCTGCTCTGGATCAACTTGCCTGTCGTGGTGTCGAACCGCGCCGGGGCATTGTCGAGAGCGCTCGCCGGTCCGGCCACGTCACCCGATCCGCCGCCGCCCGGTGCCGTCCACGTCCCGTCGGCGCGCAGGAAATTGGTCGCACCGCCGCCGGATGCCGGGGCAAAGCCTGCATTTGCCGAGGTGACAAGCGGCAGTGTCACATCCGCGCCGGTCGATGATTCCAAGAGGCGCGATGATGCGGCATAGGCAAGATCGGTCGCCACATTGACCTGTGCGCCTGCCGCGATGCCGTCAAGTTTGGTCTTGTCGGTGCCGCTCATGAATCCCGCAACGGATGTGGTCGCAGCAGGGTGCAAGGTGCCGCCCGCCCGCACCCCGTGTGCTGTGTCATCGAACCGTGCGGCTGGCAGGGTGCCCGCGATCAGGTCGGCCGCCGAACCAGAGGTCGCAATTGGTGCAAGTCCGGTGATCGTGGCGACGGCTTGCGTGCCGGTATGGTTGGCCCGGGCCAGCAAGGTGGCATCCGCGCTATTCGCAGTCGCCCCGTTGGCCACGTTCAACAGCGTGCGCACCTGCGTGGTCGTCAGCGCTTCGGGAACCCCCGTTCCCGCCGTGGCACGCCCCAGGATCGTACTGGTGGCAAGGTTCGCCATCTTGGCCAGCGTGACGACACCCGCATCGATCGTCCACGTGGCACCCGATCCGGTGACCACCACATCGCCCTTGTCGCCATCGGCGACGCCGCCGCCACCGCCCACAACCAGCGTCACACCGTTGCTGCGCAGCTTTACCTCGCCGGTTGTGGTGTTCAGCCACATTGTCCCATTGGGCGGCGCGGCCGGATCGCTTGCCTGACCACCCAAATGCACCGGGGCCGGTAGCGTGACCTCGCCGGTGGCCGCCGCCGCTTGCAATGCAGTAAAATAGGTCGTGCCATCGGCGCTGACCTTGACGGCAAAGTCGTCGGACCCCGCCGTGCCCATCTCGGCGCGACCCGAAAAACCGGTCTGGAACAACAGGCTCGCCGTATCGGTCGCGGTGGCCTTGTTGACCTTGACCTGATGGCCTGCACCGGCATGGGTCAACAGCGTCGCGGGCGAGGCGACTGCCAGCCTGTTCGTGGCATCCGCCGTGGTGGAAACCCCCAACCGCGCCACGGTGGAAGTGCCTTCGGAGGGGACATTCCACACCACGCCGTCAAACACCGCCGCCTGGCTTTCGGTGATGACTTGCGCCGCCCATCCGGTCAGAGGCTGGATGAACTCCCACCCTGTGGCCGCATAAAGTGCGATCCGCCCGGTCTGCCCGGCCCAGTCGCCGACCGCGCCGGTCGGCACGATGTGACGATCCCCGACCGAGGGCGTCGCTGGCGGCACTGTCAGCGTGCGCGTCAGCACCGACAGCTGCACCACCGTATCAAGGACGCGCAGCGCCTCGTTATGGGTGACATGCTTTTGCGCCTGCGCTGGCAGGATCAGGGGAAGTTGCAGATTGGGCGTGGTATCTGGCATGGGGCTCTCCGCGGGCTCGCTCTGACCGCCGACACTAGGAACCCATGCCAAAGATCCCGTATCCGCGCCGCCCGCATCTTACCCGTTGCACGCAACACCCCGCCCTATCCCATGGCCAAGGTCGCAGCGATCGCCCAGATCGTGGCACCCACGACGACCTCAAGCCAGACCCAGGCGACGGGCCTCGCAAAGAGCGGCGCCAAAAGCCGCGCACCAAAGCCCAAAGCACTGAAAAAGCTGAACGATCCTAGCGCCGCCGCGATGCCAAAGCTCAGCCCATGCGGTGCGTACTGCGCCGAGATCGACCCGATCAGCACCACCGTATCCAGATAGACATGCGGATTGGCCCACGTCAGGATCAGGCAGGTTGCGACCACGCTTTTGCGCGAGGCCCCCGCCCCAGGTGCCGGCATCAGTGTTTCCCCGCCTTGCAAAGCCGCCCGAAACCGCATGGCGCCATAGACCATCAAGAACGCCACCCCCGCCCAGCGCATCGCATCACCAAGCCACGGCACTGCCCCCGACATCGCGCCAAACCCGGCAACGCCCACACCGATCAGAATGGCATCCGACACCCCACAGACCGCGACCACCACCGCGACATGCTCGCGCCGCAAGCCTTGCCGCAGCACAAAGGCATTCTGCGCCCCGATCGCCAGGATCAGGCTGACCGCGACCATATAGCCATGCAAGCCGGCTTCAAACATCCGACAGGGCTTTCAGCGCGGCAATCGCATCATGCCTGCGATCCCACGCCACAAAGATATGGTCGTGATGTACCCCAGCGATGACATTGGCACTGATCCCGACTTCAGCCAAAGCCGCCGCAAAGGCCGCCGTCAACCCGACCGCCGTCAGGTCCGAATGCACCGTCAGACTGATCCGCGCCCAAGGCTCCGACGCCATCCCTGCGCTCTGCATCGCCACCAGTTCGGCGATGACCGTCAGCCCCTCGGCCTCTGCCACCGTCGCAAATGCCGCCAGCGGCAACACCGCGCCCGGCCAGACCGCAAAGCCATATGGCGCCTTGTGCAGCACCGGCTCCATCCCGCGCAACAGCAGTGTCAAATCCCGTTCGCCCATCGCATCCCCCGCACCTTCCTCTTGACCTAGCGCAACCTTTTTTGCCTAACTCCAGTTAATCTTTCTCTGGATGATTAAGTTCTTCTAATGCTTGACCCTGCCCAGCTAGCAGCCCTTGCCGCCGTTCACCGTCGTGGCTCGTTCGACCTTGCCGCAGCGGAACTTCATGTCACGCCCTCGGCCATCTCGCAGCGGATCAAGGCGCTGGAAGAGGCGGC
This sequence comes from Rhodobacterales bacterium, assembly GCA_031378845.1. Taxonomy (GTDB): domain Bacteria; phylum Pseudomonadota; class Alphaproteobacteria; order Rhodobacterales; family Rhodobacteraceae; genus JAJNPS01. Next base: position 122,051 of record JANNES010000026.1, on the reverse strand, counting down.
GGGTACCTTGCTCATCCGCCGCAGCCAGCCCTGCAGGGCGACCGAGGCGGGGCAGCGGATGATCCGCCACCACGACGAAGTGACGCTCTTGGAACGCACTTTGGCCGATGACCTTCCCGGCCTTGCGCGCCGCCCTGCCAACTTGCGCATCGCGGTCAATGCCGACAGTCTGGCGACCTGGGTCATTGCGGCGCTCGCGGCGACACCGGGCTTTCTCTTTGACCTTGTGATCGATGATCAGGATGTCAGCCAGGACTGGCTGAAACGCGGCGAGGTCGTCGCCGCCGTCACCGCCCATCCCGGCCCATTGCAAGGCTGCGACACGATCGCGCTGGGCGCGCTGCGCTACCGCGCCACGGCGTCGCCCGCCTACATGCGCCACTGGTTCCCCGCCGGGGTCACCGCCGAGGCGCTCACGCGCGCCCCCGCCCTGACCTTTTCCGACAAGGACCGCCTGCAACAGCATTGGGTGACCCGCCAGAGCGCCGGTCAGACGCAGCGCGCGGCGTTCCCGAGCCACCGGATGGCCTCGACTCATGCTTTTGTCGATGCCTGCCTGACCGGCCTTGGCTGGGGCCTGAACCCCGAACCCCTGGTGGCCGGTCACCTCGCCGCAGGCAACCTGGTGGAGCTTCAGCATGGCACGCCGCTGGACGTGGCGCTTCACTGGCAATTCACCCGCCTGGCGGCCCCTGCACTGGCCCCGCTTACGGCGGCAATCCGGGTGGCATCCCGGCAATTGCTGATCGCCCCCGGTTGACCGGTGTGCGCGCCTGCCGCAAGCTTATCCCATGACCGATCCCATCCGCCCCTATCGCCAGCTCGCGCGCAACGCCCTATTGGCTAACCGCCGCCTGAACCTGGCGATCGCGGCCTTGCCGCCCGGTGCGTGGCAGGCGCCCCGCACCAGCTTTTTCCCCAGCCTGTGCGCCACCATGAACCACATCTACACGGTCGATCTTTTCTATCTCGACGCGCTGCAAGGCGGCACGCTCGGTGTCGCTGCCTTTGACATCGCAGAACCCTATCCCGAAGGCGCCACGCTGGCTGCGGCCCAGACGGCATTGGACCGGACGGTTCTCGCATACGTCGCGGCGCTGACGCCGGCGGACCTTGCCGGCCCCGTCCACATCCACCGTCGCGACCGCATCCAGACCGACACTGTGGCGGATGTGCTGATGCATGTGTTCTTGCATGACCAGCACCATCGCGGTCAGGTCCATACCATGCTGTCGGGCACCAGCATCAAGCCCCCGCAACTGGATGAATTCTTCATGGCCGATGATGCCCGGTTTCGCATAGACGATCTGGCTGCCTTGGGCTGGACCGAGGCGATGCTATCCTGACCATCGGCGCGACACGCGTCCATTGCGCCATCTGCCCACATCACTTCTGGATCGTCTGTAACCACGCAATCAGGTCTGCAATCGGCTGGCTGGTCATCAAGGGTTGGCCCGCCTCTGTCTTCAGCATCACGTCGCTGCCTTCAAAAAAGTCGCCGTAGACCGGCATGTCGCTGCCGTGGGCCACCAACGGATCCCGCCCGTCGATCCGCGAAGCCACCCGCGCAAATGGAAATTCCCCGCCATGTCGCTGGATGAGGGTCGTGAGGTCGGCTGGTTGCACCGTCATCACCGTCACCATCGGCCCCTGACCGGTGGCCCCCACGCCATGGCACATCACACAATGACGGCGATAAAGCGCCGCGCCCTCGACCGCATTCCCCTCAGCGAAGGCCGGCAATCCCACCAGCACCCCCGCCACCAATATCCACAATTGCCGCATCTCATGGCCCTCCGCATCGCCTTGTCGGCCAAGAATACCAGCGGATTGCCCGGCTTTCCTTGATGCAGGTCATGCACGCCTTGCCAAACGCACCCCCTCCCCCTCGCAGGGTGGGATCGCCATGGGGAACAGCGCAGCCCCTTCTGCCAAAGAAAAAGCCCCAACCGGGGGCCCTTTCCTCTCAGCATGCCGCAGCCGTCACTCCAGTTGCGCAGCCACATCCTCGGGGATATCGAAGTTGTGCGTCACGGTCTGCACGTCGTCATCTTCCTCCAACAGGTCGATCAGCCGCATCAGCTTTTGCGCGGTGTCCAGGTCAACTTCCGTCAGGGTCTGCGGCCGCCAGACCAACTTGGATTCGGTGGACTCGCCCAGCGCTTTCTCCAGCGCATCCGATGTTTCCGACAAAGCCTCGACCGAGCAATAGATCCAGTGGCCGTCCTCGTCGGATTCCACGTCATCCGCCCCGGCATCCAGCGCCGCCATCATCACATCATCCGCAGAACCGGCAGTGACGGAATACGAAATTTCGCCCACCCGGTCGAAGGAATGGCTGACCGAACCGGTCTGCCCCATATTCCCGCCCGCCTTGGTGAAATAACTGCGCACATTGCTGGCGGTGCGGTTGAGGTTGTCGGTCAGCGCCTCGACGATGATCGCGATGCCGCCCGCGCCATACCCTTCATAACGGATCTCGGTGTAATCCGCGCCGTCGCCCATCTGGCTTTTCTTGATCGCGCGGTCGATCACGTCCTTTGGCATCGACACCGCCTTGGCCGCCTTGACCGCCAGCCGCAGACGCGGGTTCATGTCCACGTCCGGCATGCCCATCTTGGCAGCCACAGTGATTTCCTTGGCCAGCTTGGAAAACACCTTGGAGCGCGCCTTGTCCTGCTTGCCCTTGCGATGCTGGATATTCGCCCATTTCGAATGGCCTGCCATGACCCGTCACTCCGATTGCGTCTTTGGTGATGGCGGTCTCTACACCAGCCAAGGCGGAGCCCGCAAGCCCGGTACGCGGCAGTCAGGCCGCCACCGCTTGCCCGAAATCAAGGCACAAAGCGCCGCCCATCAGCGCCTGACCGCCCCCTCGGGCACGCGCTTTTGTAACGGTTGCCAGCAGAACTCCGGTAGGATGGGTTGATCCATAAAGCGCCCGGGAACCAGCAGGGCCGCGCCCACCCGGCGGTCAGGCCTTGCCCTGGGTTGGGGGTGGTCGAGGGCGGCTTTGAGCCCATTAGGAACGCGCCCGCAATCGCGTGTTTTCGGTGTGCAGGGCAAATCCGAATGGACCACCCTGGTTTTAGTATTGTTTTGACCCTTGATCTTTCACCCTTCAGACTTGCCTTGCGGCGTCATGAAGGGTCCAGCCAGATGAAAGACGAATTCTTTGGAAACGACGATCAGCGCGCTCTGTTGCGGCGTGGTCGCGGGATGGCTGCCTTGCTGGGTCAGGACAGGCGCTACAGCTACTACGGCCGCACGGTCGGCTTGCCCGGACCCGAGGACGGCGACATCGACCACCTTGCCGCCCTGGCCACCATCCAGGGCTACGCAACCTACTTTGCCATCCCGCTAAGCCAGGTCGAAGCCATCAAGACGTCGATGCTGGCGCGCGGTCTGGTGCCCATGGCCTATGACAAATGGCAGGGTTCCGTCTCCGCCATCGCGGCGGCCCGACAGGTTGTCGCCACTTGTTCCCTGCCCGAGGACGTGACGATGCAGCGTCTGGATGCGTCAAGCGCGGATGGTCAATTGGCGTCACTGGCCGAGATGGCCCTGGGCTGCGGTGTCCTGCCGCCGTGTGGCGAGGTCTTGCGCGGCCTCTTGCAGCCCGCCGTCTGTCTGGTGGCCGTTGACCGCGCCGCAAAGGTGGTTTCCTGTGCTGCGTCCTCGGCCAACGCCCTTGTAGATCATCCCAGACACGGTGGGCAGGCCTGGTGGGGCATGCTTGCCACAGACCCCGCGCGACGTGGTCAACGGTTGTCTCTTGTTCTTGGGGCGCATGCCCTGCTTGAGATGAAAACACGGTTCGGATTTGGCGATTTCATGACCGGTGTTGAGCCTGGGAATGCGCCATCAGAAGCCATCTGCGCCCGCATGGGGCTCTCAAAGGGGCATTCTGCGATCATCGGATGCGCCGATCCGCGCGCTTTGGCCAGCGGACGCATGACGAAATAGAGCCTCAGGTGGCTAGGCACGCCGCTGACGATGGAACGCCCGCTTCGTCCGCAAAGCAGCCGCGCCGATCTGTTTCTTGCCCGGAATCAAGGCGCCCTAGCGCCGCCGGGTTTGCCATTGGTTGCGCCATTGGTTCAAGCAACCAATGGCATGGCCCGACCTCCCCCCGGGAGGGCGCGTTTGCCACCCCCACCAGCAGAACTGCGGGGGGAGTGGTTGAACCATAAAGTACCTAGAACCAGCCTCCGCGCGCTATCCCGAGGTCGGGCGCAGCCCTCTGTCGGTCCTCAAACGCCTCACCCCGGCGCATACCTCAACCGGATCACATCCCCACCGATCCGCTCGCTGTCCAACAGCCGCATCGGCGGCCTCGGTCCCACAAACATCGGCCTGCCCTTGCCCAGAACCACTGGGCGCAGATACATATGCACCTCGTCCAGCAGCCCCATCTCGCCCACAGCATGCGCGAGCACCGTGCCGCCCACATCGACGTCGCCCTGCAGCTCGTCCTTCAGCCGCCGGATCGCCCCCTCGACGTCGTCCTTGATCAGCGTGGCGTTGGGTCCGACCTCGGTCAGCGTCTTCGACACCACCCATTTCGGCTGCCGACGCCAGGCCTCCGCGAACGCGCGCAGCGCCGGGGCATCCGGCTGATCATGCTGGTCCCAGGTGTCCCCGTCCCAGTACTGCATCAGCTCATAGAGCTTGCGGCCATAGATGCTGCCCGCGATCCCTTTTGTCATCTCGATGAAATGCCGAAACAGTGCTGCGTCCGGCATCATGTCCGCGTGATCGTGATCGACATACCCGTCCAGCGACACGTTCATCGCAAAGATCAGCTTTGCCATCAGATTAATCCTCCGCCGCTATTCCTCGACCTCCGGCGGCGACACGAACACCCGGTCCACCCCCGCCGCATCGGTGATCACCACCTCGGCCAAGGGCGGAGAGACCCCGTCCGCCCCCAATGCCTCGACAAGGCCCGAGAACAACTGGCGCAGGATGTTGGGATTTTCCACCAGCTTGACCACATAGCCATAGCCCGGCCCGCAAGGCTCCAGCCGCCCCACGCCGCCCGCCGCCGCCCAATTCGCGCGGCACACCGTCGCGTCGCTCAGCGTCACGGTCAGCACCTCGTCGGACAGGCGCGCCGCTTTCGGCACCGGCGTGCCGGGAAAGGTGGCGCATCCCGCCACCAAGATCACCGGCAATAACTTACGCATCGCAAAAGTCCCTTCACAAAGGCCAGATCAGCGGGATCAGCGAACACGCCACCAGCATCACGATGACATTCAGCGGCAGCCCGATCTTGACATAGTCCGAGAATTTGTACCCGCCCGGCCCGTAAACCATCATGTTGGTCTGGTATCCGACCGGCGTGGCAAAGGCCAGCGTGGCCGAAAACATCACCGCCACCACAAAGGGGCGCGCATCGTATCCCAGCGTCTGCGCCAGCTCGATCGCCACGGGCGTATAGATCACCGCGACCGCGTTGTTGGACAGAAATTCGGTTAGCACCAGACCGATGAAATAGACCGCAAGGATCAGGAAAAACGGCGACAGACTGGTCAGCCACGGGGCCGCCGCCGTCACGATCAGCGCCACCGCACCGGAATGATCCAACCCCTGGCCCACCGCGAGCATTGCAAAGATCATCGCCAGCAATCGCCCATCGACAAAGGAAAACGCCTCGTCGCTGTCCACGCATCGCGTGATCAGAATGATCGCCACCGCGATCACCGCCAGCGCAAGGATCGGGGCAACGTCAAACGCGGACAGCACCACGATCATCGCAAGCCCCGCAATCGCGATCGGTGCCTTGACGCGCCGGAACGCTTTGACCCGCGGGCGCGAGATGTCCACCAGATCCATATCCGCCGCCAACCGCTGGATATCCTCTAGATTGCCCTCCAGCAGCAGCGTATCGCCCACCCGCACGATCAAGTCGTCCAGCTGTCGCCCGATATTCTGGTTACGCCGGTGTGCTGCCAGCACATAGACACCGTAACGGCGGCGCAGCCTGAGCTCGCCCAAGGATCGCCCTTCCATCCGGCAGCCGGGGCCGATCAGCACCTCGACCGTCTCGGTCTTGACGGAACTCAGCTTGTCGACCAGATGCACATCCTTGCGCGCCTGCATCCCCAAAAGCTCGGTCATCTCGGTGCGCAAGACCACCCGGTCGCCCGCCGCCAGAACCACCGATGCCAGATCGCGGCGCAAACTCGCATCTCCGCGCAGCACGTCGATCACCCGCACGCCATCGGGCTTGAAGATATCCACCTCCAGCACCGATTGCCCAAGCAAGGAGCTGTCCTCGGGCACCGCGACTTCGGTGAAATACTTCATCTTGCGCCGGTCGCTCAGCAACACGCCCATCGACTGTCGCACCGGCAACAGCTTGTTGCCAAACAGCGCCAGATAGAGCCCCCCCGCGATGGTCACCGCAATCCCCAAGGGCGCGATCTCGAACAGGCCGAAATGCGCCAGTCCCGCATCCTTGGCCACACCATCGACCAGAATGTTGGTAGAGGTGCCGATCAGCGTGATCATGCCCCCCAGCACGGTGATGTAACTCAGCGGGATCAACAGCTTGGACGGCGCCACATTCATCTGGATCGCCATCTGCATGACCACCGGGATCATCACCGCAACCAAAGGCGTGTTGTTCATGAAGGCCGAGGCAACGGCGATGAAACCGAACAGAACCACGATTGTCGTCTTGGGCCGATCCCCGATATAGCGCCCGGCCATGGAAATCACCATTTCCACCGCGCCGGTGCGCACCAGTCCCCCCATCACCAGAAACATCATCGCGATGGTCCATGGGGCAGAGTTTGACAGAACGCTCGTCGCGTCCTTGACCGGCAGGATCCCCAGGATCAGCATCACCGCGGCCGCACCTATGGCGGTGACCTCGACCGGCGTACGCTCCAGCACGAACAGCACGAACATCACCACCAGAATGGCCAGTGCCACCCAAGGTTGGGCCTCCATCGGAACAGCGTATCCGAACATGTCTTCTCCGGTTGTCAGGCCGCGGATCGCGCGTTGGCGCGCGGCTGAACCAATGCCACACCCGCCAGCATGATGACAAGCGCCGCCCACACCACTGGCGAAAACCGCTCACCCAACAGCAGCATTGCCCAAAATACACCAGAACCGGTGACAAAATAGGCCGTTTGCGCCGCGAACACCGCCCCCGCCTTCCCGTTCAGCCACACATAGCTGGCATAAAGCACCGCATGCAGGCCTGACGAGATCACCAACGCCGCCTCGGGCGGCCCGAACGGCAGCAGGGGGAACATCTGCCCCTGCACCATCGCCACAGGCAGCGTAATCACCGCGGCAATCAGACTTGCCCAGAACATCGTCTCGACCGGGTCCATGCCGAATGTCCCCCAGCGCGCCACGATATTGCCCTCCAGCGCATAGAACAGCGGGCCCAGCAGCGCCAGCGGCACCCAGACCGCCGTCGCAGGATCAGGCAGGCTGGCGCCCGGAAGTGTTATCAGCGCCACCCCCGTCAGCCCGCAGATCAGCCCGAACAGCCGCTTGGCCGAAAACTTGTCCATCCCAAGGATCATCGCCATCGGAAACGAAAACAGGGGAACGGCGGAAATCAGGATGGCCATGATCCCGGCGGGCAGATGCACCACCGACGTGTAAAAGGTGTAGGTCGGCAGCACCGTCCCCACCATCGCGATGATCAGCGCGAACCGCAGGCCCGCCCATGTCAGCCTTGGCCGCCTGCCCCGCGCCAGCGTCAGCGCCCCCAGCACGATGACGCCGATCACCCCCTGCCAGACGATCAGGCCAAACGGCCCATGCCCGGTCGAAACCGCGATTTTGCCCAGGGACTGGGTTGTGCCCCAGCCGATCCCTAGCGCCAAAAGGACCGCGACATAGAAAAGCCGATGGTTCAAATTCGCGCCTCTTGCAGCCGTCCGCCGACGCGGATCATCCGCACGGTCGTCGCACGGCCCGTCTTGTCATCGGTCTCGACATAGACGCCCGACAGCGTGGCTGGCCCGTCGGCTGGCTCGAACCGCCCCTTGGCCATGCCGGTGACGAACCGGCGCAGCGGTTCCAGCTTTTCCATCCCGATCACACTGTCATAGTCGCCGCACATCCCGGCATCGGACTGGTAAGCCGTGCCCTTGGGCAGGATCATCGCATCTGCCGTCGGCACATGGGTATGTGTACCGACAACAAGGCTCGCCTGCCCGTCGCACCAATGCCCCATGCCCATCTTTTCCGACGTGGCCTCGGCGTGCATATCGACAATCGCGGCCTGAACCGCGCCGCCAAGGGTATGGGTCTTCAAAACCGTCTCGATGGCGCTGAAGGGATCGTCAAACGGCCGCTTCATGAACACCTGACCCAGCACCTGCGCCACCAACACGCGCCGCCCCCGCGTCGCCTCGAACACCCCGGCCCCGCGACCGGGCGCCACCTTGGAGAAATTCAGGGGCCGGATGATGCGCGGTTCCGTCTCGATGAAACTCAGCATGTCCTTCTGGTCGAACGCATGGTCGCCCAGGGTCACGACATCCGCCCCCGCCGCCAAGAGCACACGTGCATGCTCCGGCGTAAGCCCGATCCCCTGGCTCGCATTCTCGCCATTGACCACGACGAAATCGAGGCCCCATTCGGTACGCAGGCCCGGCAACCGTTCGGTCACCGCCGCGCGCCCCGCTCGCCCCATCACGTCGCCAAGGAACAGAAGTTTCATGTGCTCCGATTAGGCGCGGGGCGCGGACTCGGCAAGAGGATTCCGGTGGTCAGGCACAAGTGCCGCGCGGCCCGACGCAAGGCACACGCCTGTCATACCTTTGGCACACGCAAGGCACACGTTCCTCTGGGCACCCCGCATCACCGGTCAGGACGGATGTCCGACAAATGTCCGACAAAAGTCCGACAGAAAGCCGACGCCCTTTTTCGACACCTGATGCACTGCCCGCTTTCCACGCCCCGACCGCTGTCCTACATCTGTTCCATGACCGCGCTCCCCCCAGCCCTCGCCACGTGGTTCACCGCCAAAGGCTGGTCGCTCCACCCCCATCAGCAAGAGATGCTGGCCCGTGCAGGCGATCCTGCGACCTTGCTGATTGCCCCCACCGGCGGCGGCAAGACCCTTGCGGGGTTCCTCCCAACCCTCTCGGAACTCGGGGAAAAACCGGGGCCCGGCCTGCACACGCTCTATATCTCGCCGCTCAAGGCGCTCACCGCCGACATCCGCCGCAACCTGCGCACCCCGATCGAAGGTGCGGGCCTCGTAGTCCGCGTCGAGGACCGCACCGGCGACACCACCTATACCCAGCGCCGCCGCCAACGCGCCGATCCGCCGCACATTCTGCTGACCACGCCCGAAAGCCTGGCGCTCCTGCTGTCCTACGAGGACGCGCCCCGGATGTTCCAAGGATTGCAACGGGTTATCGTTGATGAAATCCACGCGCTGGCAGAATCCAAACGCGGCGACCAGCTCTCGCTCCTCGTCTCCCGCCTCGCCACCCTGTCGCCTTCCTTGCGTCTCGTCGGCCTGTCCGCCACCGTCGAGGATCCCCCGGCCCTTGCCCGTTTCCTGCATTCCAGGACGCAAATTCTGCAGGCCGACCCCGGCCCCGACCCCGATATCGCCATGCTGGTAACCGATGAAGCGCCGCCTTGGGCCGGTGGTGGCGGGCGCTATGCGATTGCCGCCGTGCTGGAACACGTCCGCCAGCACCGCACCACGCTCATCTTCCACAACACCCGCGCCCAGGCGGAACTGTTCTTTCATGCCCTGTGGTTACAAAATGACGACAACCTGCCCATCGCGATCCACCACGGCAGCCTCGCCCGCGAACAACGCGACCGCGTCGAGGCCGCGATGGTCGCAGGCGCCTTGCGCGCGGTGGTCTGCACCGGCTCTTTGGACCTCGGCATCGACTGGGGTGATGTGGACCTCGTGATCCAGATCGGTGCTCCAAAAAACGTCAAGCGTCTGGTGCAGCGCATCGGTCGCGCCAATCACCGCTACAATGCACCCTCAAAGGCGTTATTGTTGCCAGCCAACCGCTTTGAAGTCGTCGAATGCAAGGCCGCCCTCGATGCGGTCCGTGCACATACACTGGATGGCGAGCCGCGCGGCCCCGGTCCCCGCGATGTCCTGTGCCAGCACATCTTGCTGGTCGCGTGTTCCGCGCCGTTTGACGCCGATGACCTCTACGACGAGATCAAGGCCGCAGGCCCCTACGCGGCCCTGACGCGGTCCGAATTCAATGCCTGTCTCGATTTCGTCGCGACCGGCGGCTACGCCTTGCGCGCCTATGACCGCTGGCAGCGGCTGAAACTGACGAACGGCAAATGGCACCTCCGCGACCCCCGCGCGTCCGCAGTGATCCGCCAGAACCTCGGCACCATCTACGACATCGAAACCCTCAAGGTCCGCCTTAAAAACCAGTTCGGCGGCACCCCGCTGGGCGAAGTGGAGGAAGACTTCGCCGCCTCCCTGACGCCGGGCGACACCTTCCTCATCGGCGGCCAGGTCGTCCGCTACGAAGGCCTGCGCGAGATGACGGTCGAGGTCACCAAACAACCCGGCCGTGACCCAAAGGTCGCCGTGTTCAGCGGCTCAAAGTTCTCAACATCAACCCTGCTCACAAATCGGATTCTACAGATCTGTCAGCAAGATACCTGGCCCGATCTGCCCGCCCACACGGCCCAGTGGCTCGCCCTTCAGCGCGCGGTCTCACGCCTGCCGGACCCCCATTCGCTGCTTTTGGAATCGTTCCCGCATGACGGGCGCGAACACCTCGTGATCTATGGGTTCGCGGGTCGCAACGGCCAGCAAACCCTCGGGCTTCTGATCACCAAACGGATGGAGGAAACCGGCCTTGCCCCCCTCGGTTTTGCCGCCACCGACTATGCCACACTGATCTGGGGCCTTGAACCCGTGACCGACGCCGCCCCCCTGTTCGACCTCGACGCTCTGCGCGACGGTCTGGAAAGCTGGCTTGCCGGAAACGCCGTGATGAAGCGCACCTTCCGCGCCTCGGCCATCATCTCGGGCCTGATCGAACGCTCCCATCAGGGCCGCCGCAGATCCGGGCGACAAGCGACGTTTTCGTCCGACATCCTCTACGACACGCTTCGCAAATATGACCCAGACCACCTGCTTTTGCAGATCACGCGCCAAGAAGCGTTGCGCGGTCTGGTCGACTTTGGCCGCATCGAGGCCCTGCTTACCCGCGTCGGTTCCAATATCGACCTGCGCCGCCTGACCCGCGTCACCCCGCTGGCCGCCCCGCTGTTTCTTGAACCCGGCCGCGTTCCCGTCTATGGCGAGGGCCGCGAGCGGATGGCACAGGACGCCGCCACGCGTTTGATGCAAGCCGCAGGCCTTGCCTGATCCGTCCCGGCCACCTACGCCTGAAATCGTCGAAGCGGCCCTTGCCAACACCCCCCCCTCCGGTCCACATCTGCGGCATGCATCACCCGCTCTCTCTTGGCCAAGCCACCTTGCATGCGATGCCGTCAGGCGCGCTTTATTGGCCGCAAGAGGCGCTTTTGTGCGTCTCCGATCTGCATTTCGGCAAGTCGGAACGGCTGGCCCGCCGGGGTGGGTCGCTGCTGCCACCCTACGATACCCGCGCGACGCTGGGCAGGCTTGATGCCGATATGGAGGCGACGCGCGCCACCCGTGTCATCTGCCTCGGCGACAGTTTCGACGACATGGCCGCCAGCGAGAGTTTGGACGAGTCCGACCGTCTGTGGCTTGCGCGGCTGATGGCCGGGCGGCACTGGACTTGGGTCGAAGGCAATCACGATCCGGGGCCGCTGGATGTGGGCGGCAGCCACAAGGCCGAGGTGGTGATCGCCGGCCTGACGTTTCGCCACATCGCCAAGCCGACCGAAACATGTGAGGTGTCGGGTCACTACCATCCCAAAGCCCGTCTGGCCAGCCAAGCGCGGCCCTGTTTTCTGGCCGATGCGGCGCGGGTCATCCTGCCCGCCTATGGCACCTATACCGGTGGGCTGTGGAGCGATGATGCCGTGCTGACCGCCCTCATGCGCCCCGACGCGTTGGCCATCGTGACTGGTGTACGGGCCCTTGCGATCCCGATGCCGCGCTAAAACGATCTGCCTTTGATCTGGTGCGCCGGATCAAACGCAAAACGCAGCATACCCGCCGATCGCCTGTCCGGGTTTGCCTTCAGTCTGACCCAGAATAAAGGCAAACTGCTTTATGCGGTCAGCCCTTCGGGTTCCGGCAACCCGTTCGCGCGACAACTCGCCGTCAGCGTGTTGGCCAAAAGGCACGCAATGGTCATCGGACCAACGCCGCCCGGCACTGGCGTGATTGCCCCTGCCACTGCGGCTGCACTGGCGAAATCGACGTCGCCGACCAGCTTGATCTTGCCATCCCGCTCGATCCGGTTGATGCCGACGTCGATCACCGTGGCGCCGGGTTTTACATAATCGCCGCTGATCATCTCGGGCCGCCCGACCGCCGCCACCAGAATATCCGCGCCCCGGCAGACGGCTGCCAGATCCTTGGTCCGCGAATGCGCAATCGTCACCGTGCAGCTGTCACCGAGCAGCAGTTGCGCCATCGGCTTGCCGACGATGTTGGACCGCCCCACGACCACGGCATTCATCCCCGACAGTGACCCGTGATGGTCGCGCAACATCATCAGGCACCCCAGCGGCGTGCAGGGCACCATCGACTTCTGCCCGGTCCCAAGCAGCCCGACGTTGGAAATGTGAAAGCCGTCGACATCCTTAGCCGGGTCGATGGTGTTGATGATCAGTTCAGAATTCAGATGCGCCGGCAGCGGCAACTGCACCAGAATGCCGTGAACTTTAGGATCGCCATTCAGCCGACGGACGAGATCCAGAAGATCGACCTCAGAGGTATCCGCAGACAACCGATGTTCGAATGATGCCATGCCGACCTCGATGGTCGAGGCGTGCTTGTTGCGAACGTAGACCTGCGACGCGGGGTCCTCACCCACCAGCACCACCGCCAGCCCGGGCTGAATCTCATGCTCTTTGACCAGCCGCGCCACATGTGCCTGCACTTGCGCGCGGACCCGGGCTGCAAAGGCCTTGCCGTCGATGATCGTGGTCATGTTGGTTCCTTCAGGTCTTGGGGTCTTCGCGCAAGCTATCGGGACCCAGCATCGACTCTTCGCGCGCAATGGACCAGTCGATCAAGCGCCGCCAAAGCTTTTCCACCAGATCCGGCGGCAGTCCGTTCGCCTCGGCATGGCGGCGGACATTGGTTACGACCTCTTCGACTCGCGGCGTAATCCGGGCGGGCAGCTTCAGGTCCGATTTCACCACCACCGCCCGGTCGATGTAGCCCGCGCGCTGTGCAAAGAGGCGCACGAGTTCTTCGTCCACGCGATCAATCTCGGCCCTTATGTCGGCCATGGTGGTGCAGTCTTTCGGGGTTTTAGGGGCGTTCATGGGGTCAGACTCCACTGTCGGACCCGGTTTACGCATCAACCGGGGCCATGACAATGCGACGGATCAGAACAGCCCCTCGACAAAGCCCAGATCGTTCAGCCGGATGACTTCGGCCGATGGCACCTTGGGCAGGCCCGGCATCGTCATGATCTCACCGCAGATTGCGACGATAAAACCCGCACCCGCCGACAGCCGCACTTCCCGCACCGGCACCGAATGGCCCGTGGGCGCGCCGCGCACCGATGGATCGGTGGTAAAGCTGTACTGCGTCTTGGCGATACAGATCGGCAGATGGCCATAGCCCGCTGCCTCCCACGTTTTCAGCTGGTCGCGGATCGACTTGTCGGCGATCACGTCGTCAGCGTGGTAGATGCGCTTGGCGATGGTCTCGATCTTGGCAAACAGCGGCATATCGTCAGGATAAAGCGGGGCAAAATTCGACGGCCCCTCGGCCAAAGCGACGACCTTGTGCGCCAGCTCTTCGATCCCTGCCGAGCCTTGCGCCCAATGCTTGCACAGGATCGCCTCGGCGCCCTGCTCGGCAACATAGGCCTTCACGGCGGCGATCTCGGCATCGGTATCGCTGTAGAAATGGTTGATCGCCACGACCACCGGCACGCCGAACCCCTTGACGTTGCCGATATGGCGGCCAAGGTTCGGGCAGCCCTTTTTCACGGCGGCCACGTTCTCGGCGCCGAGGTCGGCCTTGGCCACCCCGCCGTTCATCTTCATCGCGCGCACCGTGGCCACGATCACCGCCGCCGCCGGTTTCAGCCCCGCCTTGCGGCACTTGATGTCAAAGAACTTTTCGGCGCCGAGGTCCGCGCCAAAGCCTGCTTCGGTCACCACATACTCTCCAAGCTTCAACGCCGTCTTGGTGGCGATGACCGAATTACAGCCGTGTGCGATATTTGCGAACGGGCCGCCATGCACCAAGGCCGGGTTGTTCTCAAGAGTCTGCACCAGGTTCGGCTGCATCGCGTCCTTGAGCAACACGGTCATTGCGCCATCGGCCTTGAGGTCGCGGGCATAGATCGGCTTTTTCTCGCGCGTGTAGGCCACAACGATGTCGCCCAGACGCTTTTGCAGGTCGGGCAGATCGTTTGACAGACACAGGATCGCCATCACTTCGGACGCCACGGTGATGTCGAACCCGGTCTGGCGCGGAAAGCCGTTCGACACGCCACCAAGGCTGACCACGATATCGCGCAGTGCGCGGTCATTCATGTCCATTACCCGGCGCCAGACGATGCGACGTTCGTCGATATCGAGGCTGTTGCCCCAGTAGATATGGTTGTCGATCATCGCCGACAAAAGGTTGTGCGCGGATGTGATGGCATGGAAATCGCCGGTGAAATGCAGGTTCATCTCTTCCATCGGCACGACCTGGGAATAGCCGCCGCCCGCAGCGCCGCCCTTCATCCCGAAGTTCGGGCCCAAGGACGCCTCGCGGATGCACACCACCGCCTTCTTGCCGATCCGGTTCAGACCGTCGCCCAGACCCACCGTCGTCGTGGTCTTGCCCTCGCCCGCAGGCGTCGGGTTGATTGCAGTCACCAGGATCAGCTTGCCGTCCTTTTTGCCGGTGAGGCCCTTGATGAACTCCTGCCCTATCTTGGCCTTGTCATGGCCGTATGGCAGCAGATGTTCGGACGGGATGCCAAGCTTGGCCCCGATCTCCATGATCGGTTTCTTTTTCGCTTCCCGTGCAATCTCGATATCGGTCTTGATGGCCATGGCTGTCTCCCTGTCGGGCAGAAGAACCCGTTGGCGACGTGATACCGGTGGATGCGGCCCGACACAGGGTGTTTTGCGACCTAAACCTTGCGAAATTCGCCAGCGCGCGTTTGTCATCGGAAACTCGGGGCGCACGGATGCGAAATCGGCCATGCGCCCGCGCGCTATCTGGGGTAGGCCGCGCGCGTCGCATCCAGCTTCGCCCAGCCCGGCTGATCGGGAATGTGCAGCCGAACCTTTTGGCCCAGGCGCAGCGCGCCCTCACGCTCCACCCAAGCCGTCACCCCGCGTCGCCCGTCGGCCGCAGCCGCGAACGCCCTACCATGGCCCGGGCGGACCGTTTCGATCGTGACCGCAGGTTCCTTGCACGGGCGATTCTCCATGTCGACCACCAGCGTGGCACCGCGATCGGCCTGCAGGCGCGACGACGGCGGGATATGGCTGAAATCAGCGATCCCCTCGATCACGACAGACGCCCCGATCCAGGCATAATCAAAGTCCGCAAGCCCCAGCTCGGCCGCGACCAGCGCCATCTCTTCGGCGCTGACGACGGACAGCTGGCGTACGTTGCGGATCGTCGTGCCGCGCGGATACTGCGCCTTGACACGACTGCATGCGGGTCGCGTTTCCCCGGCATGGCTTTCGCCCGCAAAGCCAGCAAAGGTCAGCGGCATCTGCAAGACGGGCGCGGCCCGGATCACCAGATCTTCGACGGGCAGCGCCTGCGCGCCAAGCCAGACGATTGTGCCGTAGTGGTCGGTCGGGATCAGCGCGGGCATCCAGTGTTCCTGTGTGTCAAAGCAGTTTCTTGGCGCGGAAAATCCAATAAGGCACCAGCGCGGACAGCAGCATCAGGCCGATCGCCATCGGGTAACCCCAGAGCCAGTCCAGCTCGGGCATGTAACTGAAATTCATCCCGTAGATCGACGCGATCAGGGTGGGCGGCAGAAACACAAACGCCACCACCGAAAAGATCTTGATGATGTCGGACTGGCGGATATTGATCACGCCAAGGGTCGCATCGAGCTGAAACAGGATCTTGTGCGACTGGGTGGCAGCAGTTTCCGAAAGGGAGCGAACGTCGCGGACCAGTGACTTCAGCTGACCCTTGTTCAACCCTTTGAGCAGCGCGTGCGCTTCGGTCGTCAGAGGCGCGCCGAGATAGCTCAAGACGCGCTGAATGGTCGACAGGCTCTCGATGATCTTGCCATTCAGATCCTCTGCTCGGCCGATCCGCTGCAGCAGTGCCGCCAGCGTACTGCTTTTGCCGCTGGGCCTGTGTGCCTCGAAGATCGCCTTGGTCAGCGCATCCAGTTTGCGCGCCTCGCCCTCGATGATATCCGCAAGCCGGTCAACGATGGTCTCCAAAAGCGCCATCAACGTCGTCTGGCCGGTGGAACATCCCATGTCATGGGTCTTGGCCAAGCCTGCGAAGAACGCAAAGGACCCCGGTTTGTGATAATGGATCGTGATCAGGCGATCCGAGGTCAGCATAAAGGTTACCGGTCCGATTTCGGTCTCAGTCGGGTCATGCGTGGCAATGATCTGCGCGGTCAGATAGACCGCCCCCGGTTCGGAATAAAGCCGGGATGATGGTTCGATCTCTTGCATGTCGTCGCGCGTCGGAATGTCGAGCCCAAGCAAAACCTCAAGCCTGTTTTCCTCGTCGGTCGCCGGATTGACCAGGTCGACCCAGACAATCCCGGTCAAATCGGCCAGATCACCCGCGGCTTCGTCAAGTCGCCCGTTCTGCGTTCGATACGTTGTGATCATCGCGGCACTCCAGACGGTTCCCGGTTCATTCCTAGCGGTCTTGGGTGACAAGAAAAAGGCCCCGCTGAAACGGGGCCTTGCAACAGATTGCCGATCTGGTCAGACCGCTGGCGTCGGCTCTGCACCACCCTTTGGGGCCTTGGGCTTGGTCTTGGGGATTGCAACAACTGAGGCCGCGCCACCGCCAGAGGCAGGCTTGTCGGCATCATCGTCGCCACCCAGAACCTCACCCGCGATGACTTTGCGGATCTCGTCGCCGGTCAGGGTCTCGTATTCCAGCAAACCCTTGGCCAGCCGCTCAAAATCCTCGGCCTTGTCCAGCAACACGCGCCGCGCCACATCGTAGCCTTCGTCGATCAGCGCCTTGACCTCGGCCTCGATGGTCTTCTTGGTCTCGGCAGAGACCGAAAATCCCGCCGTGTTGCCCTGATAGCCCTCGTGCGCCTCGGCATAGTCGATATTGCCGATCTTGTCGGACATGCCCCACCGCATCACCATCGCGCGGGCGAGGGACGACGCCTGCTGGATATCGCCAGCAGGACCCGACGATACGCCTTCTTCGCCATATTTGATGATCTCGGCTGCTTTGCCCGCCATCGTCATCGCGATCTTTTGCTTGCCCTCGTCCTTGTGCATGTTCAGCCGGTCCATTTCCGGCAGGCTGACAACCATGCCCAGCGCACCCCCGCGCGGGATGATCGTCGCCTTGTAGACCGGATCGCATTTGGGCATGTTCATGCCCACAATCGCGTGACCCGCCTCGTGATACGCGGTCTTTTCCTTCTGATCGGCGGTCAGCACCATCGAGCGGCGCTCGGCCCCCATCATGACCTTGTCCTTGGCGTGCTCAAAATCGGACATGGTGACAAAGCGGCGGCCCACACGGGCAGCAGTCAGGGCTGCCTCATTCACTAGGTTCGCAAGGTCGGCACCCGAGAATCCAGGACAGCCGCGCGCGATGATGCGCAAGTCAACATCGGGGCCGACGGGAACCTTGCGCGCATGCACGGTCAGGATCTTTTCGCGACCCTTGATATCGGGGTTCGGCACCTGGATCTGGCGGTCAAAGCGGCCCGGACGCAGCAAGGCCGGGTCCAGCACGTCCTTGCGGTTGGTGGCCGCGACGATGATGACGCCCTCGTTGGCCTCAAAGCCGTCCATCTCGACCAAAAGCTGGTTCAGCGTCTGCTCGCGTTCGTCATTGCCGCCGCCGATGCCGACGCCACGCGCACGGCCCACAGCGTCGATCTCGTCGATGAACACGATACAAGGCGCGTTCTTTTTGGCCTGCTCGAACATGTCGCGTACGCGGCTTGCGCCGACACCCACAAACATCTCTACGAAATCAGAGCCCGAGATGGTAAAGAACGGCACGCCCGCCTCGCCTGCAATCGCCCGCGCCAGCAGCGTCTTACCGGTCCCCGGAGGACCAACCAAAAGTGCGCCTTTCGGGATCTTGCCGCCAAGGCGACTGAATTTCTGCGGGTTGCGCAGAAATTCCACGATTTCCTCAAGCTCTTCCTTGGCCTCGTCGATGCCGGCCACGTCGTCAAACGTGACACGACCCTGCTTTTCGGTCAGCAATTTGGCGCGCGATTTGCCAAAGCCCATCGCCCCGCCTTTGCCGCCACCCTGCATCCGGTTCATAAAGAAAATCCAGATGCCGATCAGCACGAGGAACGGCAGCCAGAGCGACACAAAGGACATGATCCCGGACTCTTCCTGGCTTTCGGCGCGCACTTCGACGCCCTTGGCGATCAGGTGATCCGTCAGCTGTTCGCCCTCTGGCCGGATGGTGACGTATTTGTTGCCGTCCTTGGCGGTCACGACGACGCGCTCACCATCCAAGATGACGCTGGAGACAGCACCCTGATCAACCTGCGCGATGAAATCCGAATATGCCATCGCACGTGTGGCTGTCGTCGTCTGGCTGCCGCCAAAAAGATTGAACAAGGCCAGGACGAGCAGGAAAAGAACGACCCAGAATGCGATGTTTCGCGCGTTGCCCACAAAGGAACTCCCGTTTGATCCGCGCCCCACGACCGGTGCACAGGTTTGCACTCTAAGATAGACAGATTAGCGCCGCGTTCAATGCGATAACAAAAATGAGACGAAGGGCGGCGAAACCGTCGCAGTCCAGCCTGCGCCAAAACCCGCTGAGGGGGCCGCGACAAGCGTGGCGCCGCGCCAGATGGCGGGCGTGACGATCAAGGTATCGCGCGAAAGCCCGCTGTCGCGCCAGTCCTTGGCCTCACGCAACCCGTCGGGCCCCAGCGCGCGGATCTCAAGGTCGGGCGCGTGTGGGCCGGTGAGGGTCCAGCGGCGGTCCCAAGGCTGGTCGGTCGGCACGCGCAGACCCTCAATGGCCTTGGCTTCGCGCGCGATCCGGATGCAGGTCTCGTCGTTCTCGATGATGCAGCCCGCAAGTGTGCGCTTGGCGTTCGCGTGCGGGTTCAACTGCATCACCGACTCAAGCCTTGGCCGGTATTCAGCGGATGACACCCAGCAGATCGCATCGGCCAGAATGCGCCACACCGTTTCCGGCGGTTCCAGCAACAGCGCGTCTTTCCCCAAGACAAGGGACCCCGCCTCTTCGCGCCCCGCCGTCTGCATCAGGCGCACCGCCGCCGTCTCCAGCACGCGCCGCGCCATCAACAGCATGGCTGCGGTGTTGCCAATCCTCTCGGGCGTGATGCCCAAAGGTTCCAGCACCGCCATGGCTTGCCGCGCCTTGATGCGATCAAACGCGGCATCGTCATTGGTGGGATCCTCGACCCATGCCACGCCCCGTTCCACCAGATACTGGCGAAGCTCCGCGCGCCGGATGTCCAGAAGCGGCCGCTCCCACCGCACGCCCGATGCGATGCGAAAACGGCCCATTCCGGCCAACCCGTCCACGCCGGAGCCGCGCGCAAGACGCATCAGGAACGTCTCGGCCTGGTCATCCATCGTATGTCCCAGCGCGACGGCCTCGATCCCCCGCTTTTGAGCCCAGAGCGCAATCAGCCGGATGCGCGCGCGCCGTGCGGCATCCATGAGGTTGCCCGTGCCACCCCAGCCCTGCCAGCGCAGAACATCATGCGTCACACCAAGGGTCAGGCACAACGCCGCCACGCCTTTGGCCTCGGAGGCAGCCTCGGGCCGCAGCCCATGATCCACCGTCACGGCATGAATTTCCGGCCCACCGTGCCGCGACCAGTCGGCCAGCAAATGCAAAAGGGCGACGGAATCCCCGCCGCCCGATACTGCAACGCCCAGTCTTTCGGGCGGATGTTGCACAAAGAAATCGCGCAGACGGGACTGCAGGTCCGGCTTGTCTACTGGCACCCCAGCCCCTGCATCGCCACCTGCGCCTGCGTCGCGGGCAAACTGCCCGGGAACCGCACGCCAACCTCGCCCAAGGTCACACACGCCTCCGGCGTTTGTCCCAGCGTGCCCAGGGCCTCGCCCAGTTTCAGCAGCGCATCACCCGCCCGCGTCCCATCCGGCGCAGCATTGAATGCTTCAAGATAGGCGCGCGCGGCATTCGATGTCTCTTGCAGCTGCGTCAGCGCCTCACCGCGCTGAAAATGCGCCTCAGGCGTCAGGGCGCCGCCTGGATAGGTTTGGGCATAGGTCGCAAAGAGCGTTTCAGCACCGCGAAAGTCACCGGTGGCGAGCACCTCCTTGGCCCGGTCAAATTCGGCTTGCTCGCCGACCGCCAGTTCCACCCCGCCGGTGTCCGGTGTCGTCGCGACATCGGGCGGCGGTGCCGCCGGGTCCGCCCCGCCCAGTGGCGAGGTCGCACCAAGAGTTGCAGGATCGCAACCCTCGGTCAGCTCGCACACCCGAAACTCCAGATCGCCGACGCGGTTGGTCCCATCGCTTACGACCGATTTCAACCGGATCTCCACCGCTTCGGTCTTGGAGGTCAGCTGCATCAGTTGCGCCTCGATGGCATCCAGTCGCTGCAGGGCATCGCCTCCGGCAGCACCGGTCTGCGCGGCCCCGCTGGTGATCAGCTCCCCCTTCAGCGCGTTGAATTCGGCCATCAGCGCGGTCAGCTCGCTGCGAATATCGGCCAGTGTCTGGGCCCGGTCCTGCGCAACGGCGGGGCCGGACAACAACACCGCGCAAAGGACAAGCCAGCGCATCAAGATCAGACCCCTGCGCCTGCCGAAAGGACAGTTACGGCGCGCCGGTTCTTGGCATAGCATTCCTCGACCGAACAGACCTCGATCGGTCGCTCCTTGCCGTAGGAAATCGTGCGCATGCGGTTCGCGGGGATGCCTTGCGCGATCAGGAAGTTCTGCACGGCATTTGCGCGACGCGCACCCAATGCGATGTTGTATTCCCGCGTGCCCTGCTCATCGGCATGGCCTTCGATGATGATCGCGTAACCGGGGTTCGACTGCAGCCACTGTGCCTGTCCTGCCAAAATACCGCGCGAGGTGTCGCTGAGGTTCGACTGATCCACCGCAAACAGAACCTTGTCACCCACAGTCTGGTTGAAATAGGCGATCGAGGCCGGGTCGTTCGGATCGCCCAGACCCGTGGTGTCGATGCCCGTCCCGCCTGCGCCATTGCCACCAGCGCCACCGGCACCATAGCGGTCGGGGTTGTTGCAGGCCGCAAGCCCCAGGGCCGCGACGATCAGAAGTACTTTGGGCAGAAGGGTCATTCCGGGGGGTGTCCTTTTTGTTGTTTGGCTCGATTGAGGCACAATATCAGGTTTCGCGGGCCGGGGGAATCCACTCCCGGTGCGGTTTTCAGGGCAAAAGCGGCGACCAGGCCGGGTCCGACGCAGGGCCATCGGTCGGCACCTGTTTGATGTTGCGTCCCGAGATATCGACCGACCAGAGCGAGGCCGATCCCTCGGCCCCCGGACTTTCTCGGGTGAACATGATGACGCGGCCATTCGGGGCCCAGGTCGGACCCTCATCCAGAAACGACGTGGTCAGCAGGCGTTCCTCGGACCCATCCGTCCGCATGACGCCGATATGGAAACGCCCGGCATTTTGCTTGGTGAATGCAATCAGATCGCCGCGCGGGCTCCAGACCGGTGTGCCATAGCGACCCTGCCCGCCCGAGATGCGCTGCGGCTCACTGCCACCTGCGGACATGATGTATAGCTGCTGGTTGCCGGAACGGTCGCTTTCAAACACGATCTGGCTGCCATCGGGCGAATAGCTCGGCCCTGTCTCGATGGAGGGCGCGTTGGTCAGCTGGTTCAACTGGCCCGACCCTACGTCCACCGTGTAGATATCGGTGTTGCCGCCGCGCTCCAGACTGAACACCACCGTCTGCCCGTTCGGCGCAAAGCGTGGTGCAAACGTCATTGTGCCGGGCTGCTCGCCCAGCGAACGCGTCGCCAGCGACGCCGCATCCATCAGATAGATCGCCGGAAAGCCCGACTGATACGAGGTGAAGAGGATTTGATCGCCGGACGGTGAAAAGCGCGGCGCCAGCACGATGGACCCGCTATCGGTCAGGTACTGCACGTTGGCGCCGTCATAATCCATCACCGCCAGCCGCTTTTCGCGTTGCGCCTTGGGTCCGCTTTCGCTGACAAAGACGACGCGGCTGTCGAAATAGCCCCCCTCGCCGGTGATTCGCGAATAGGCCGCATCGGCCACTTTGTGCGCCATCCGCCGCCAGCCCCCGGTGGAGCCTGCAAATTGCAGCCCCTCGCCCAATTGCTCGCCCGAAAAGATGTCGAAGATGCGGAACTTCACGGTAATGCGGTCACCGGCCACAGTGACCGCCCCCACGATCACGCCCTGGGCATTGATCGCCTTCCAGTCGGCATAGGCCACGGGCGCGTCAAAGCTGGAGATCTGGCTGATATAGGCCTCGGCCGGGATCTCGCGGAACAGGCCCGTGCCGGTCAGGTCCGCCGCGATCAGACGGCTGATCTCGCGCGCAAAGTCGACCGCGCCGCCCTCGTCGACAAAGTTCGGGATGGCCAATGGCAGTGGCTCGATCACGCCCGAGCCGATGACGATGCGCAGCGGCTTGTCCTGCGCCATGGCGGGCGGAACAAAGGCCAACGCCAAAAGCGCCATCGCCAGCAGTCTCAACATAAGGGTCATCGGGGTGCGCATCAGCCTCAAACTCCGTCTTTTTTGTTTTTCATAGCCCATCGGGCGTCGCGTCTGCAGGGGGAAAGTCAGAACCGGCGGTCTGCCGCCCATGGTGGCTTGCGTCATCGCATCCGCATCCCGTTGGGGTCAAAGACCAGTTCCAGCACCTTCCAGGTGTCGTATTTGTCAAGCGGCAGGGGAATACCGCCTTCGATGGACGCACGCCTGATGGCGCGCTTTCCGGCCTCAAACGCCGTCCGCGTGGCGGCTTCCGTCGGACCATCGCTTTCAATCAGTTCAAAGTCGATGGGCGCAGCATCAGGTCCAAAGGTCACGCGAATGGCAACCGTGGTGCGCAGCGCATCGGTTGATGCCGAGCCGAGGTTCCACTTGCTGCCGATCGCACGGCTGAAATCGCCGATCTCGCCCGAGGTCATCGGCTCGCCGCCAGCGGGGGCTGCGGTGGCGTCGGTCCCCGCCTCCGCAGCCGGATCAGTGGCCGCCTCGTTCACCGCCGCCGCAATCGCTGCAGCGACATCCTCGTCGGTCTGCGCGGTCGCCTCGGACGCCGGGTCCTGTGCGGGCGCATCAGGTGCAACCGCCGACGCCGGCCGCGCCGAGGGCCGCGATTTCGGGCGTAGCGAGGTCTGCATGCCCAGGGCGTCCGTCTGATCCGTCGTCGCCTCGGTGCGCAAGACATCACCGGTTTCCGGGGCCACCGTCTCATTGGTATCTTCGGGCACCACGACCGGCGCTTCGGTCGGGGTATCCGTTGTGGCGGGCGTAGGATCGGGCGCGGTTTCGACATCCGGCTCGGGCGTCGGCGTGACATCAGGTGCCACGCGGTCCGCCGGGCGCGGCTTGGGGCGCACCGCTGTCTGGGCCGAGGGCAGGATCTGCTCTTGGGGCGCCAGCGGTGCGATCGGCTCGGGGACTTCGATCGGCTGCGGCACGGGATCGGGGATCGGCACCACTTCAGGTTCCGGATCGGGCAATGGCACTGGTTCGGGCTGCGCGACCGGCTCGGGCGGCGCGGGCGCAGGCTCGGGCTGCACCTCAGGCGCAGGTTCTGGCACATCCGGCGTCAAAGGCGCCGGTGTCGCCACAGTGTCGGGAGGTGCTTCGACTGCCGGGCGCGCTTGCGGCCGAGGCGGGGTCGGTGTCGGCGCACTCAGCGCGGCAAACTCGTCCGATGTCATCAAGGACACCTGCGTGACCGCAATCTCGGCGGCATCTTGCGGCGCAAAAAGCCAGTCCCCGAGGAGCACCCACAGGATCAGGGCCGCATGCCCGATGCCAGAGAATATCGTGCCCGTATTCACCCGAGCCCCCGGCCTCAGCCGCCGCCGCCAAAGGTCGGCCCGTCGCTATCGGTCACCAGACCGATGTTGCGAAAGCCACCGGCGTTCAGCGCGCCCATCACCTGTGCGACGCGGGAATACGGAATGGCCCCATCGGCGCGCAAGAACACCTTGTCGGACACCCGCTCCGAGGCAATCGCGGTCAACCTCGGGATCAGGGTATTCTCCGTGACGTCTTCGGTGACGTCACTGTTTTGGATGAACAGCTTGCCATCCGCCGACATCGTGATGGTCAGGGGTTCTTCTTGCTCGGTCGGCATCGCCGAGGCAGCGGTCTTGGGCAGTTCCACCGGCACGCCCACCGTCAGCAAGGGTGCCGCGACCATGAAGATGATCAGCAACACCAGCATCACATCCACGAACGGCGTGACGTTGATCTCGCTCATCGCTGCGGCCCGGCCCCGGTGCCGCCGTCTGCGCCCACCGCCCGATTTCTGGATCACGCTTCCGGCCATGGCTCAGGCGTCCAGCTGGCGCGACAGGATCGTGGCAAATTCGTCGGCAAAAGCCTCATAGCCGCCCAGCACCCGTTCGCTGTCGGCGTTCAGCTTGTTGTAAAATACCACCGCCGGGATCGCCGCGACCAGACCGATGCCGGTCGCCAGCAGCGCCTCGGCAATACCGGGGGCCACCACCGCCAGATTGGTGTTCTGGCTGATGGCGATCTGCTCGAACGCGTGCTTGATGCCCCAAACGGTGCCGAAAAGCCCGATGAAAGGGGCAGTGGACCCGGTGGTCGCCAGGAACGACAGCCCGTTGTTCAACCGCTCGCTTTCGCGGCTGATGGCGACATCCATCGCACGGTCGATCCGCGCCTGCGCCCCTGCGATCAGCCCGCCATCCTGCCTGTGGCTTCGCCGCCATTCCAGCATGCCGGCCGCAAAAATCTTTTCGGACGGCCCCTCGGCTTCGGGTCCGATCTTTTCGAACAACTCATCCAACGGCTCGCCCGACCAGAAGGCGCGGTCAAACACCGACGCCTCCTTGCGCGAGGCGCGCATCATGATGTGTTTCTGGATGATGATGGCCCAGGACCAGAACGACATGATGATCAGCGCGATCATCACGATTTTGACCACGATTGTCGCGCGCGCGAAAAGGGCAAGCAGAGAGAAATCAATCTCCTGCGCCATCGCAAGGGTTTCCGTTTCCATTACGCCTGCTCTTGTTATCGGAGCTCTTCGGCCCCCTCTGACCATGACGATATCAAGCTTTAAAGGGGATTGCCAACACATTGCCGTGCAAACCGGGCGTTGCGCGCGCGATGCTGCCGCCAAAGCGGGCCTGGCCTACCCTGCCCCGACTGGCGGCAGCAGCTTTCGCACGGCATCCGGCAGGCGGGTTGGCTGGCCGCTCGCGGTCAGGCAGACCAGGGTTACTTCGGCCGCGAACAGCGGCGTGGTCCCGCGCAGGACCTCTTGCGCCAGCACGATCCGCGCACCACTGACGGACAGGGGCCGTGTGGTTGCCAACAGGATATCGTCGAAATGCGCCGGTCGCAGATAATCCGCCGTGACTTTGCGGACAGCAAAAACGACGCCCGCTTCGGCCCGCAACCGTGTCTGATCGATCCCCAGATCGCGGATCCATTCGGTGCGGGATCGCTCGATGTATTTCAGGTAGTTCGCGTAATAGACGATCCCGGCAAGGTCGGTGTCCTCATAATAGACGCGCAAGGTAAGCTCGTGGGTCATGGGGCGTCCTTTGGGCGGGATGGATGGGGTGGCTATGGTCGGTGCTTGGCAATCCGTGCCGCAAAACCGCGGGATGCGCCAGAGGACGACGTGCTGCGCGTTCACATCGGGGCAGGTCCATGGATGACTGCGTCACGCCCACCGCACCAGCGCCACCCAACGCCGCATTGCCCGGAATCAAGGCGCGACTGCGCCGCCGGGCAGCGCCAGACCTTCGCCCGGCCGCGCGCGACTGCCTTGGGTGCCCGCAGAATTCCGGGGGATATCTTGGCCCATCAAGTGCGCGTCCTCGCGACGTCGGGCGTGTCGCGTGGTTTGGCTTGACCAAACGGTCGCTTTGCCGGCAAAACGAAGGTCCACGGTCGGCACAAAGGCGCTTGTACGAAGTCGGGTCATGACACCGGATTGGCCGCCGGAATGCCATGCGCCACGGGTCGCGTGACGCCCCAAAATCACTTGAAAAGCAAATTGAACCTTAAATATCCAGCATCATATCATTGATAAAAATCAACAAAATACCCACCCCGACTCGCGACGGCAGGTCAAACCTCAAACAAATCCGTCTGCCCCGGCCCCTTTGGCGGCTCCAGCCCCAGATGCCGCCAGGCCTTCATGCCCAGCATCCTCCCCCGGGGGGTGCGCAGCAGCAGGCCCTGCTGCAGCAAATAGGGCTCGATCACTTCCTCGATGGCATCCCTCGGCTCGCTCAGCGCCGCTGCGATAGTCTCCACCCCGACCGGCCCGCCGCCATAATTGTCGGCGAGCAGGGTCAGGTAACGCCGATCCGCGCCGTCCAGCCCCAGATGATCCACCCCAAGCCGCGTCAGCGCCCGATCCGCGAGCGCGCGGCTGACTTTGCCGCCTTCCTCCACCAGCGCGAAATCAACGACCCGCCGCAACAGCCTGCCCGCAATCCTTGGCGTGCCCCGCGCCCGGCGGGCAATCTCGCGGCAACCCTCCGGTTCCGCCTCGACCTTCAAGAGCCGCGCGCCACGGG
The DNA here is from genome assembly GCA_031378845.1 of Rhodobacterales bacterium. Taxonomy (GTDB): domain Bacteria; phylum Pseudomonadota; class Alphaproteobacteria; order Rhodobacterales; family Rhodobacteraceae; genus JAJNPS01. Next base: position 95,008 of record JANNES010000026.1, on the reverse strand, counting down.
TAACGATCTCGAACAACTCCGCCTCGCTGTAGAACTCCAGCCGCGTCGGGATCCCGAACCGGTCCCGCAAGGGCGTGGTCAGCAACCCCAGCCGCGTCGTCGCCCCCACCAGCGTGAAGGGCTGCAGGTCGATCCGCACCGTCCGCGCCGCAGGTCCCTCGCCGATCACGAGATCCAGCGCGAAATCCTCCAGCGCCGGATACAGCACCTCTTCGACCACAGGTGACAGCCGGTGAATCTCGTCGATGAACAGAACATCCCGGGGTTCCAGATTGGTGAGGATCGCGGCCAGATCGCCAGGCCGCGCCAGCACCGGACCTGAGGTCATCCGGAACCCGACCCCAAGTTCGCGCGCCATGATCTGCGCCAGCGTGGTCTTGCCCAGACCGGGAGGCCCGTGAAACAGCGTGTGATCCATCGCCTCGCCCCGCATCTTGGCGGATTCTATGAAGACGGCAAGGTTGGCCCGCACCTCGGCCTGACCGATGAACTCGGCCAGCATCTGCGGACGCAAGGCGCGATCAAGGTCCTCGGGCAGCGTGGCGGGGCGCAAGGCGGGGTCGGGCGTCATCGGCTACCTCGGCGCCAAGAAGCGCAGCGCAGCGCGGATCAGGGTTGCGGCATCGGCATTCGGGGCGTCGCCGCCTGCCGTCGCGATCGCCTGTGCCGCATCGCCGTGACCATAGCCGAGATTGACCAGCGCCGACAACGCATCTGCCGACGCGCCGGCACGCGACTGAGCCGCTGTCGCGGTCTGCACCCGGGCTGGCGACGTCGGGGCGTTTGGCTCGATCACCATGTCACCCGGATCGGCGCGCGCGGCGAGGTTAGCGCCTGCCGCCATCAGGCCCGGGGCCTTGGATTTCAGCTCCAGGATCACCCGCTGCGCCAGTTTTGGTCCGACACCTTGTGCGGCCTGAACCGCGCGCGCATCGCCCAATGCAATCGCCCGCGCGACACCCTCGGCGCCCAACGTCCCAAGGATTGCCATCGACGCCTTGGCCCCCACACCCTGCACGGTCATCAGAAGCTTGTGCCATTCCTTCTCGATCATTGTCGGAAAGCCGAACAACTGCAAAAGGTCCTCGCGCACCAGAAGGTCGGTATAAAGCGCCACTGCTTCGCCGATCCCTGGCAGGCCAACCAGTGTCCGGTCGCTCACATAGACGATGTAGCCGACGCCCCGCACATCGATCAGGATCTGATCCGCACCGCGCCAGTCCAGTCGCCCGGCGATGCGCCCGATCATCCTGCGGCCCTTTGCAGCGCGGCGGTCAATCGGCCCGCCGATTGCAGGTGGTGGGCGTGACAGATGGCGACCGCAAGCGCGTCCGCGGCATCCGGCCCGGCGATGACGACACCCGGCAGATGGATGCGCACCATGTGATCCACCTGCACCTTGGCCGCATGGCCGACCCCGACAACTGTCTTCTTGACCGCGTTTGGGGCGTATTCACCGACGACAAGCCCAAACTGCGCAGGCACCAGAAGGGCGATCCCCCGCGCCTGCCCCAGTTTCAGCGTCGCCACTGCATCCTTGTTCACAAAAGTATGCTCGACTGCGGCTGCCTCAGGGGTGTACGTCCGCAGGACTTCGGTAAGTTGCGCATAAAGATCCGCAAGGCGAACAGCCAGTGTTCCGTCCGCGCCATCGGTATGACAGATGCCATTTGCCACATGGTTGATCCGCGCGCCCGAGACATCAATCACGCCCCAGCCGAGGTTTCTCAGACCTGGATCAATCCCGAGAACACGCATCCCTGCCCTTTTTTGCTCGTTTTCTGCGGACTAGCACGAAAAGAGAACACGCGCCAATCGAAAACCACGATGACCGCCAGAGCAATGCGCCCAGCGCAAGGATAGGAACCGACGCTTGATTGCCTGAAACCGACAAAAATGGTGCAGATAGCTGCTTTCATTCAGGTAATTGTGAAGAAACTGTGAAATTCGCTATGCGCCAAGCGCATGGCTGCTTTGCGATAGATCAGATTGCCCCGCATTCACAACACGCCTAAATACTGTCCATCGAGCACAAATGTTGAGCCCGGTGTAAACAAGTTATGAAAAGGAATACCGCTATGGCCGTCTATCAGCCGTCCCGCGCGGCGCCGCTGAGCGCCATCGCAACTTACCGCGCCGTCAACGCTGTGAGCCTCGCCCTGTCCGCGTTTGCGAACTGGAACGATGCCCGCGTGACCCGCAAAGCACTTTCGAAACTGTCCAACCGCGAACTTGACGATATCGGTCTGTGCCGCGGCGACATCGAGTTTCTGGGTCGCTGAACGTCCCGGTAGGGCGCGAAGAGCCCAAGCCCACGAAAAAGGTCGCTGACAACAATGTCAGCGGCCTTTTGCTATCCGAGACGCAACGGCATTCCCGGCGCGGGATCAACCTGCGACGTTAAGGATCCCGCCCGGGGCCAATGACGCCGAGATCTGTCTGGAGATCATCAAGGTCAGCGGGTCCGCCTGCATCAGTTGGCCACCCAGTCGGTCGATCCCCTGACTGTCAAGCAGAGCCGTGACACGGGCGTTATAGACATCCGTGCCCAGCTGATGATGGATGACGCCCTTGAGCGCGAACCCGAACACGATGATCATGATCAACGGCCCCAAGATCGGCGTGCGGCGTTGTTTGCGTGGAGCGAACGCGGCACGTCCGAGCGTCCCCGCCGCGATAAATCCATGGCCGCGGGCGTGCGTATATTCGATGCGTGCCACGCGCTTGTAAAAGTCATTCAGGTTCGGATCAGCCCACATTTGACTTACTCACTTGTAATCTAACTCTATTCAGTAAGAAAAAGTTACGGTCAAAATGTGGCAATTCTGCGGCCAAAACCAGCACTATTCAGCCACATAACCTCGGCCCGCTCTGCCTATGCGCGAGTGAGGCAAAGAGTCGACCACTCTCCGATGTCCTCTTTCGACTTCAGGTTGAATCCCGCAATCCTGTAGGCATCAATGATTGCATCGGCCTGAACAACAAGCAGCCCCGATAGAATCACCTGCCCGGCCCGGCTCACATTTGCGGCCATCGCAGGAGCAAGTTCAACCAAGGGCCCCTTGAGGATATTGGCAAAGACCAGATCAAACGGCGCAGCGGCGGCGAGATCGGGGTGGTTGAACCCGGCGGCCTCGCGACATTTCACCCGATCCTTGAGGCTGTTGACCGCCACATTCGCGACCGCCACCTCGACCGCTACGGAGTCTATGTCAGAGGCAATAACGCGTGCCTCCGGCAGGCAACGCGCCGCCGCCATCGCCAGAACGGCGGTCCCGCAGCCGATGTCGGCGACATTGCGCGGCTGCACCCCTGCATCCAGCAGCCGGTCCAGCGCGCGCAGGCAGCCCAAGGTGGTGCCATGATGACCGGTGCCAAACGCGACGGTCGCCTCAATCTCCAGCGCCACGCGGCCCGGCGGCACGCGGTCGCGGTCATGCGTTCCATGGACAAAGAAGCGCCCTGCCTCAACCGGGCTCAGCTCGCGCCGGACCTTGGCAACCCAGTCGATCTCGGGCAATTCCGACAGCGCAAAGGGACGCGCGTCAAAAGCCACCGCCAACATGTCCAGCGTGGCCCCGGTCGGAGGCTCGATAAAATACGCGCCCACTTCCCACAGGCCGGAGCCGTCCTCGACCTCAAAGATACCGACGCCGACGGGTTCTGGCGACATCCGCTCCATTGCGGCCGCCAGACCCTGCGCCGGGGCCTCGCCCATCAAGGTCGTCAGAGCGGAATAGGTGGGCATGGCATGGGGCCTTTCAGCGGGTTGCCGCTGCGCGCGTGCGCAGCCTGATCAGCATGTAGTGATTGTTGGCCAGAAACGCTGACGACGTGCGCGTTGATGCAAAGAACCGTTGCGCCAGCCGCTGGCGCTGACGCGCGCTCGACATGCGCTCAAAGACCCAGCGTGCGAACCGCCACCGACTGGGCCGCTTGACCGTAAACTCGGCATCAAGGCGCGTCACGGCATGTCCAACGACGTGAAAGAGCGCCTGTTCCAGATCAATAGACGGGGCCACGGCCGCCGAGATGTCCTCTTCGGCGATAACATCCATCGGCAACGCCGCGATCAGGCTGCGGAATGCCGATAGCCGATGGCCACCACCGACCGTCGCCTTGACGGGACCGGGGCGAAACGCATCGCTGCGAAAACAATCGCCGATGAGCACTTCGCCGTCTTGCGCCAAAAGCGACATCGCGCGGGCCAGACCTAGCTCTAGCGGGATGTACTGGAAGCTCTCTGAAAACAGGCACAGATCATAAGGGCCGGTGCCTTTGAAATCCTCGAACAAGCATTCATGCACGTTTGCCGTCGGCGCGTTGATGCGGCAGCGTCCGGCAAGAAAAGCCGACGGCACGACGATATCGACATTGTGGCCAAGGGTGATCAGTTTTGCGGCTGTCTCACCGGCACCACCGCCGATATCGAGGACGCGCAAGGCCGACCGGTCGGGCAGATGGGCAAAGAGACGGGCGGAATAAGCGTCTTGTGCAGCACGCAGATTGCCTGCGGTCACCTCGAGGCCGGTCCAGACCCCGTAATGCAGATGCTCCGCGCCGGTCAGCCAGCGGACAAAGGACAGGCCCACATCCAGCCCGACCGCACGGGTGTCCAGTTTCTGACGCGCCATTACCACCCCGAGGTACGAACTTGTGACAACCGGGCTTGCCCAGATACCAGCCTCACCGCATCGCAAATTCCGGCGCAAGGCGCAACCCGGCAGAAAAAAAAGGACCGAAGGCGCGCCCCGGTCCTGCTTTGTCTTTTCCCGCGGTCCGAGCGGTCAGGCGCGCACGCCCACCCCGATCGGGCAGGTCACGCCGGTACCGCCGATCCCGCAATAGCCGTCTGGGTTCTTGGCCAAGTACTGCTGGTGGTAGTCTTCGGCAAAGTAGAACACCGGAGCGGGCACGATCTCGGTCGTGATGGCGCCGTAGCCTGCGGCCTTGAGGCGTGGCGCAAAAACCGCCTTGCTGGCCTCGGCTGCTTCGGCCTGCTCTGGCGTGTAGGTGTAGATCCCCGACCGGTAGGTCGAGCCCATGTCGTTGCCTTGCCGCATCCCTTGTGTCGGGTCATGCCCTTCCCAGAAAAGCTTGAGCAAATCTTCATAGCTGACCACAGCCGGGTCATAGGTCACACGGACAACCTCACTATGGCCCGTAAGCTGCGTGCAGGTTTCTTTGTAGGTCGGATTGGGCGTGAAGCCGCCCGCATAGCCGACCATGGTCAGCCACACGCCCGGCACTTGCCAGAACTTGCGCTCCACCCCCCAGAAACAGCCCATGCCAAACATTGCCTCGGCCATGCCCGGCGGGACGGGCGATTTCAGCGGGATGCCGGAGATGAAGTGATACTGGGCCGTCGCCAGCGGTTCTGGTCGTCCAGGCAAGGCAAGCGCTGCGGTAACCATTTCCAGCTTTTTGGCGTTTGCGAAAAACATTTGTGCCTCCTCGGGTTGACGCGAATATAGAGACAATGAGGGGATCCCGCCAGCCGCTTGCCGGGGACGTGAAGCGTTGAAACACTAAAGGGGTTTGGCCTGCTTTGCGGGTGCGGGCTTGGGGTTTTGGTCCCAGTCATCACAGAGGATTCGCGCTGCGTCACCTTCGGGGTCGTCGAACTGGTGGCTGCGCATGGCCCAGAAAAACGCGGCGAGCCCGGTCCCCCCAAGGATCAGCGAGATCGGGATCAGATAGGCCAGAATCTCCATTCCCAAACTCCTATTTCAGCCGCAGGGCGTTCAGCGAGACGGTGATCGACGACAAGGACATCGCCAAGGCTGCCGCAAGAGGTGTCGCCATCCCGACCAAGGCCAGAGGCACGGCGATCACGTTGTATCCACCCGAAATCAGGAAGTTCTCAATGATGCGGCGTCGGGTTTGCCCGCTGATCCTGAGGGCGTCGGCGACAGGGGCAATGCTGGACCCCAAAAGCACGATGTCGGATGCGACACGGGCAGCGTCCAATGCCGTGGCCGGGCTGATCGAGACATGCGCCGCAGCAAGGGCGGCGGTATCATTCAGCCCGTCGCCAATCATCAGGACCTTGCGTCCGGATTGCGTGAGACCCGCCACCAAGGCCACTTTTTGCGCAGGGAGTGCATTCGCCGTCCAGTCGTCGATGCCAAGGCGCGCCGCCAGAGCACCGACGGCACCCTCTACATCACCGGAGATCAGGCGGATGTCCTTGCCCATGGCCTTGAACGCGGCAATCGCCGCCTCGGCACCGGGACGCAAGTTGTCTTCAAAGGCAAAGGCGTGCGTCTGATTGCCAGAGCGCAGATAGGTTGCGGTCACGTCCAAAGGCGCGCCCCCGCACCAATCGGCACGGCCAAGGCGTACTTCTGCACCTTGATAGCGGCCTTTGACGCCATAGCCCGGAACCTCCTGAACATCTTCGATTCGTGCCGCACAGATCCCCACATCCGCAGCTTTCTTGGCCAACGCGCTTGCGAGGGGATGTGACGAGGCCCCCGCCAAACCGGCAGCAATTTCTGCCACCCAGGCCGGATGGACCGCAAAGTCGACAGGCTCCGGCGAGCCCATGGTCAAGGTGCCGGTCTTGTCGAGCACGACCGTATCGACCTCTGCCAGCCGCTCCAGCGCGGTGCCGTTCTTGATCAGCAGTCCCTTGCGGAACAGCCGCCCGCTGGCCGATGTGACGACTGCCGGGACGGCAAGGCCCAGCGCGCAGGGGCAGGTGATGATCAGCACGGCGGCCGAGACGTTGATGGCAAAGCGCAGATCGCCGCCGGTTTTCCACATCCAGAACCCGAAAGCGCTGAACGACAGCAGATGCACCAGCGGCGAGTACCAACTGGCGGCACGCTCGGCCAAGGTGGTGTAGCGGGTCTTGGCACTTTCGGCGACCGCCACGAGGTCGGCCATACGGTGCAGCGAGCTGTCCTTGCCCGCCGCCGTGACGCGCAGGGTCAAGGGGCCGGTCAAGTTCACCTCGCCAGCAGAGACCGCCATGCCGGGACCTGCAAACACCGGCAGGCTTTCGCCGGTCAGCAAGGACCGGTCGAGTTCCGAAGTGCCATGCGTCACGATCCCGTCGACCGGCATCCGCCCACCGGGGCGCACGCGGACATGATCCCCGACACGCACCTCGGCAATCGGGCGAACGACGTCGCATCCGTCCACAAGCACCGTGGCACGGGGGACTTCGAGTGCTGCCAGTTCTTCGGCGGCGGAGCGGGCGAGCGCGCGCGTGCGGTGGTCGAGATACCGCCCGAGCAGCAGGAAAAAGCACAGCATGACCGCCGCATCGAAATAGGCCTGATGACCGCCCTGGATCGTCTCGAACAGGGATATCGATGAGGCGAGGATCAGCGCCAGTGAAATCGGGACATCCATGCCCAGACGCCAGACGCGCAACGACGCCCAGGCGGACCGAAAGAAGGGCTGGCCAGCAAAGATCACGGTGGGAATGGCAATCAGCGCGGAAATCCAGTGGAAAAGATCGCGCGTCGCCCCTTCGGCCCCCGACCAGACCGCTACCGACAAGAGCATGATGTTCATCATCGAAAAGAACGCCACCCCAAGGCGCATCAACAGCTCGCGCCCTTGCTGGTCCATATTCGTCGTCGACAAGATCCCCCGGTCCAGTTCATGCGCCTCATAGCCTGCAGCCGTAAGCGCGGCGATCATTTGGGCAGGCGCCACGTCAGGTGCCGCACTGACCGAGACGCGTTTCAGTGTCAGGTTGACGCGGGCCGAACTTATGCCCGGCACCGCCATCAGCGTGTGTTCCACCGTCGAGATGCAGGCTGCGCAATGGGCCGACGGTAGCGAAAGCATCACGCCCACATCCGCACGCCCTGCCATCTCGGCCAGGGCATTGGCCGAAGAGGCGACCGCGCAGGCAGGACAGGCGCCGGGGCTGGCGCGTTCGACGTCTTGCCAAGCAACGGCGGCTGCGATCGTCATGGCGCTATCCCTTTACCAAAAGATCGAGCCGCTGGCGGAACAGCGTGCCATCTTGTGCATGCGCCTCGATCTGCATCATCCATTTGCCCCTTTGCAGGTCAGCAGGCGCGCGATAGGTCCCGTCGCGCAGCGCAAAGATCGGGAACTGGTCATCCTTGGCTTCTGTCGTGCGACCCAAAAGGACCCGCAGATCGGCCAGCACGACCGGCTGCCCCGCATCATCGGTAAAGCGCAAGATGAGTTCCTGGTCGGCAAGGCTGTAGCTTGGGACCAATGTCCACCCCAGCGCCTCTTGGCCCGCGCGGTCGCGGTCGAAGTCCTGGCTCGCGACGTAAGAATTTGCAACCTCCAGCCCCGGAAAGGTGCTGACGGCCTTGTAGGCCAAGGTGATGTTGACACCGATGATGACGGCAAAGGCCGACACCGTGATGGCCAGCACATGGGGTCCGGTCAATTCGCGCATGTCAGTCGTCCTTTCCATAAAAAACGGTGTCGTAGTGGGCGCGGTCGGGGTTGGTCAGTTCGGCCCCGATCGGGCCGAGGTCCTGAATCCACAAACGCAGTTCGGTGCGTTCCTGCCCGGCCGCTTCGCTGCGTACCGCAGCGGTGACGAACAAGCGTGCGGTCTTGGTCTCATTTGCGGGCACCAGAACGCGGGTCTCTGGCTGGCCATCCATCGACAGCGCAAACGGCGACCCCTCTGCGGCCGAAATCGCAAACGAATGGTCTTCCCCGAACTTGTTGCGCAGGCGCAGCTCATAGGTGTTGCGGATCGCACCATCCGACAGCATCACGAACTGTGGATTGCGAACGGGTGTGACGTTCACATCGAAGTCCGATCGCAAGAACAGCGCGACGATCAGCGCGATGCCGACCCCGCCCCAAAGCACGGTGTAAAGGATGGTGCGGGGGCGAAAGAGGTGCTTCCAGACCGATTTCACGGGTTTGCCCGCGCGTTCGGCGGTCTCGTCGGTCAGCGCGAGATAGCCGATCAGGTCGCGGGGTTTTCCGATCTTGTCCATCGTGACGTTGCACGCGTCGATGCACAGCCCGCAAGTGATGCAGGCCAGTTGCTGGCCGTCACGGATGTCGATGCCCATCGGGCAGACATTGACGCAAGCCATGCAGTCGATGCAGTCGCCATTGCCCGCCAGGTCCTGCTTGCCGCGCGGCTCTCCGCGCCAAGGCCTGTAGCCGATGGTCAGGGTGTCTTCGTCCATCATCGCGGCCTGAATGCGCGGCCAGGGGCAGGCATAGATGCAGATCTGCTCGCGCGCAAAACCACCGAAAAAGAACGTGGTCGCCGTCAGGATGGCCATGGTGATGTACGCGATGGGCGCTGCGGTTCCATTGATCAGATTGAAAAACAGCGTCGGCGCATCCGTGAAATAGAACACCCAAGCGCCCCCGGTTCCAAGGCCGATCAGCAGCCACGCGGTCCATTTGATCGCCCGCTTGACGACCTTTTCGCGGTCCCAATGCTGGCGGTGCAGCCGAATGCGGGCGTTGCGGTCGCCTTCGACCCAGCGCTCCACCAATATGAAAAGATCGGTCCAGACCGTCTGTGGGCACGCATAGCCACACCAGACCCGGCCCGCCGCCGAGGTAAAGAGAAACAGGCCGAGGCCCGCCATGATCAGAAGGCCAGCAATAAAATAGAATTCATGTGGCCAGATCTCGATCATGAAGAAAAAGAACCGCCGATGCGCGATGTCGGCCAACACGGCCTGATCCGGCAGATTGGGGCCCCGATCCCAACGTAGCCAGGGTGCGATGTAGTAGATCGCCAGCATCACCCCCATCAGCCACCATTTGAGGGTGCGAAAATGCCCTTTGACGCGGCGCGGAAAGATCGGCTCACGCGCGGCGTAAAGGCTGGGCGGCTGGGCGTCGGGGCTGGTCACACGAACTCTCCGAGGGCGGAACTGGGCAAGGGTGGCCCCCTGCCCGTCGCTGATAGGCGCCGCGTGGTCGCGCCGCCTTGATTTACATCAACACCGAGGATCAGGGGGCGGGGGGGGCCTCACCACCGCCAAGGCTGTGAACATAGGTGGCCACAGCGCGGATCTCGTCCTCCGACAGGCGGTTCGCCCAAGGCGGCATCACGCCAAAACGGGCATTGTTGACGGTTTGCGTCAAGGTCGCACGATCCCCGCCATAAAGAGAGATCGCATCCGTCAGGTTCGGCGCGCCCTGTTCGCGGTCGCCGGTACCGGCCTCGGTATGGCAGGCCGCGCAATTCTCCGCATAGACCGTTGCACCTGCCGCGGCCATGGTGGCGTCATGCTCTTGTCCCGAGATCTTCAGCACGTGTTCGACCACTTGGGCGATTTGCGTCGCATCCAGAATCTCATCCGCGCCAAACTTCGGCATTTCCGAATACCGCGCATCGGGATCGGTGGTGTTGCGGATACCATGCGTGATGGTCTGGTGGATCGCCGCCATATCACCACCCCAGAGCCAGTCATTGTCCAGAAGGTTGGGATACCCCTTGCCCTGAACCCCCGCCGCACCCGAGCCGTGGCACGTCGCACAGTTGGTCCGAAAGATCGACGCGCCGGCCGGGATGGCAAAGGTCTTCAACGCCTCATCGCCCGGAATGGCGGCCAGATCGGCGGCCACGAGTGATGCCTTGATCGGTGCGTTTGCAGCGTCAAAGCGGGCAATGTCGTCCGCAACCGCAATTCGATCCGAGGACCCAAAATAGCCTTGCGTTGCACGCGAGATCAGCGGCCAGGCCGGATAGGCGATGGTATAGCCGATCCCCCAGATGATGGTCAGGCAGAACACCCAGACCCACCAGCGCGGCAGCGGGTTGTTCAACTCTTCGACACCGTCCCAGACATGGCCGGTCGTTTCAACCTGTGACGGGACGTCCTTTACGCGTTTGGCGCACATGGCTCACATCTCCTTGGATGGGGGAGGATAGGTGCCTTGCGACACGGGTTCCGGGGCTGGTTTCTTGTCATGACGAAAGATCGAGTTCGCGATGTCGTCATGGACGGGTTTCGATCCGGGGCGAAAGGCCCAGACCAGGACCCCGAGAAAGAACAGGAAAAGCAGCATCAGCGCCCAGCTGTCGGCAAAGGCACGCATCAGGCTGTAAGTATCCATGATGCCCCCTACCGTGTCGGATCTGGGATGAAGGTCGAGAAATCGACCATCGTGCCAAGCACCTGCATGTAGGCGATCAGCGCGTCCATCTCGGTCAGCTGCGGCTGGCCGTCAAAGTTGGAGACATTTACCTTGGCATAGCGCTCCTCAAGACCTGAACTGTCGGCATCGGGATCGGCCTGGGTGGCGAAATCCGCGCGCGCGGCCTCGATCATCTCAGGCGTGTAGGGCACACCGACCATCGCATGGGTGGATAGAATGTCGGCGATGTACTGGCCGTTGATCGTGTTGCGCAAAAGGTAGCTGTACTTGGGCATGACCGATTCCGGCACCACGTCCTGGGGATTGGTGAAATGGTCGACATGCCAGGCGTCCGAATAGCGCCCGCCGACCCGTGCCAGATCCGGCCCGGTGCGTTTGGACCCCCATTGGAACGGATGGTCGTACATCGATTCTGCCGCGAGGCTGTAATGGCCATAACGCTCCACTTCGTCCCGCAACGGGCGGATCATCTGGCTGTGGCACGTATAGCAGCCCTCACGGATGTAGATGTCGCGTCCTGCCAGTTCCAAGGGCGTATAGGGGCGCACGCCTTCGACCTTTTCGATCGTGTTCTGCAAGTAAAAGAGAGGCGCGATCTGGACGATGCCGCCGATGGCAACCACCACGAGGCTTAGCACCAGCATCAGTGTTGCGTGGGTTTCGATCTTTTTGTGTCTGTCAAGAAATGCCATTTTCCTGCCCTTTCATCATTCAGCAGGAACGGCGTTGTTCGCGTTGACCGCTGCCCTTGCAGGCTGCGCGCGCACCGTCATCCACAGGTTATAAGCCATGATCACACCGCCGATCAGATACATCAGACCCCCGGCGCCCCGCACCAGATACATCGGGAACTTGGCCACGACGGTGTCGGTGAAGGCGTTGACAAGAAAGCCATTTGCATCAACCTCGCGCCACATGAGGCCTTCCATGATGCCAGACACCCACATGGCGCTGGCGTACAAGACGATGCCGATTGTCGCGAGCCAGAAGTGCCAGTTGACGAGCTTCAGGCTGTAAAGCCCGGACCGGTTCCACAGGCGCGGCGTCAGAAAGTAAAGCACGCCAAAGGTGATCATGCCGTTCCATCCCAATGCCCCCGAATGGACGTGGCCGATGGTCCAGTCGGTGTAGTGGCTCAAGCTGTTGACGGCCTTGATGGACATCACCGGGCCTTCAAACGTGCTCATCCCGTAAAAGCCAAGCGAGACCACCATCATCCGCAGGATCGGGTCAGTGCGCAGCTTGTCCCAGGCACCCGACAGTGTCATCAGCCCGTTGATCATGCCGCCCCATGAGGGCATCCACAGGATCACCGAAAACACCATGCCAAGGGTCGAGGCCCATTCGGGCAGTGCTGTGTAGTGCAGGTGGTGCGGTCCGGCCCAGATATAGAGAAAGATCAGCGCCCAAAAGTGGATGATCGACAGTTTGTAGCTGTAGATCGGGCGCTCGGCCTGCTTGGGGACAAAGTAGTACATCATCCCCAGGAACCCGGCCGTCAGAAAGAAACCGACCGCGTTATGGCCGTACCACCACTGCGTCATCGCATCCTGCACGCCGGAAAACAGTGGCACCGATTGCGAGGAAAAGATCGAGACGGGAATGGCAAGGTTGTTGACGATATGCAGCATCGCCACGGTGATGATCATCGACAAGAGAAACCAGTTGGCGACATAGATGTGCGGCTCACGGCGCCTCCATAGCGTGCCCATGAAGGTCAGCAGGAACGCGACCCAGACGACAGCGATCCAGATGTCGATATACCAGACCGGCTCGGCGTATTCCTTGCCTTGCGTGCCGCCCAAGACGTAGGAGGTCGCCGCCAGCACGATCATCAGCTGCCAGCCCCAGAACACGAACCAGCCAAGGTTGCCGCCGAAAAGACGCGTCGCGCAGGTCCGCTGCACGATGTAAAAGGACGACATGATAAGCGCGTTGCCACCAAACGCAAAGATCACCGCCGAGGTGTGCAAAGGGCGCAGACGGCCAAAGTTCAAGATGCCCATTGCTTCGATGTTAAGTGCCGGAAACGCCAGCTGAAAGGCGATGACGACGCCGACAAGGAACCCCACGATCCCCCAGAACGAGGTCGCAATCACCCCCGCACGCACCACCCCGTCCATGTAATCGTTCGGATTATGCGGTTTCGGTTCATCGGCCCCGCGCAGGACCCAGACAAAGGTCGCAGCCGCCGCCAGCATCACCACCAAAGCGTTGACAGTATAAGCGAGGTCATGCCCGAAATTGGCAGCAATCGCGGCTAAGACTGCAACAATTCCCAATGCCACGAGCTTTACGTAATCCCACATCTTTTTTTCCTTGTCCTGGCGTCAGCACCCGCTGCACAGCCGGTCCCGAACTTGTCGACAAGAAGCGTCGTGCCATGGCGGTGGCATGCTCGCCTTGATCTATGTCAAGGCCTTCGACGCCAAGACTTGATACACATCAATGTCGGAGCCTGCGGTGGGGCACATGCTTGGGCTCGCAAAGAGGGAGATACGCCATGACCTACAAGACTTTGCTCAGCGTCGCGACATCGACGCGCCGGCTGGATGCGACCGTTACGGCGGCGGCGGCCCTTGCGGTTCAGATGGACGCGCATCTTGATCTGCTGGCGCTGGGTGTGGACAGCACGCAGGTGGGGTATTCGTTCATCGGCAGCGGTGCGGTGATCATGCCCCTCGACACTGAACGCGCAGAAGAGGACGCGCATGCGATCTCCGATGCCCTTGCAGCGGCGGTCGCCGAGCAGACCCCAACCTTGCGCTGGTCATGCGAAATGGCCGTGTCGCAGATCGGGGCGCTGACAGACCTTGTGGCGCAGCGTGCGCGCTATGCCGATCTAGTGATCCTGGGGCAGCCCTTCGGCAAGGATCGCGGCCCTGAACGCGAGGCGGTTGTGGAGGCCGCACTTTTTGAAGGGGCCGCTCCGGTTCTGGTTCTGCCCGACGCCGGCATCGCCTCGGCCCAGCCCCAGACCATCGTCATCGCCTGGAACCAAAGTCGCGAGGCCATGACCAGCATTCGGCGGGCCCTGCCTTTGCTCAAGGCCGCAGCACGGGTCGATATCACTGTGATTGACCCGCCGGTCTATGGCACGGAACGGTCAGACCCCGGCGGATTGCTTTGCCAAATGCTGGTGCGCCACGGCGTCAAAGCCGAGGTGACGGTGCTAGCCCGCAGCTTGCCGCGGGTGTCCGATGTGCTGATGCGGCATGCAACGGACAAAGGTGCTGACCTTGTCGTCATGGGGGCATACGGGCATTCGCGACTTCGCGAGGCGATCCTTGGCGGCGCCACCCGTGACATTCTGGAACAGGCGAATATTCCGGTCTTCATGTGCCATTGACGCGGCCTTACTTACGCGTTGCCCCGAACTGGTCATCGCCTGCGGCGTTCTCAAGTGTCTTCAGGTTGGGAATCGTCACGCCGCGTTTGCCGACAAGCTCGATCAGCCCGTCACGCTTCAGCCCCGAGATCTGGCGGCTGACGGTTTCAAGTGTCAGGCCCAGATAGTCTGCCATATCCTCGCGGGTCAGCGGCAGATCGATCGTGACCTTGCCTGGCGCCGGTCTGACCTGCAAAGCCGCCTCACGCCGCGCAAGAATGGTAAGGAAACTGGCGATCCGTTCGCGCGCCGTCTTGCGTCCCAACAAGAGCATCCAGTCGCGCGCGGCATCAAGCTCGTCCAAAGTCATGTCCAAAAGGCGCCGCGCCACATGCGGGGTCTTTGCCATCATCGTCTCAAAGGGTTTCTTGCGAAAGCAGCACATCACCAGATCCGTAGCGGCGCTGACGTCAAAGGCTACTTGCGACCGACCCGGGCGTCCCACGAAATCCGATGGCAGCAACAGGCCGACCATCTGCCGCCGCCCGTCCTCCATGGTCTGGGTGAGCATGGCAATGCCGGTGACCACGCTGGCCACAAAATCCATCGCATCGCCTGACCAGATCACGGGTTGTCCGGCCTGAAAGCTGCGGTAGTATTTCATCGCCTCAAGTTCGGCCAGTTCGTCCGGCTCGCAGCGCGCGCAGACGGCGCGATGTCTGATCGGACAATCAACACAACGCAGCGACTGCAGGCCGTCGAACTGGGGCACCATAAGCTGTCTTTCCGAGGTGGGGTGAAGGCGCGTGCGAACCCGATCCTTCGCGATGCACTGATCGTGCACGTTAGACAAAGTACTGGCAAGAACGGCTGTGCGGGCCGGGCGATCTATTCGGCAGCCGCCGGTCTTGGCGCGCGCGACAGGATCGTCTCATGGCCGGGCTCAGGATGCCGCGGAATCAGCAACGCCAAGCCCAAAGCCACCAGCGCCATCCCCGCACCCAGCAGAAAGACGTAGTCGGGCGATTTGGCCCACATATAGCCCAACATCGCCGGCAAAAAGACCGCTGCGATATGGTTGATTGTAAAGGCTACCGCCGCGCTTGGCGCAATATCAGCGGGGTCGGCGATCTTTTGGAAATAGGTCTTCAACGCGAAGGACAGCGCGAAAAACATCTGGTCCAGAATATAAAGTGCCGACGCGATCAACAGCCCCCAGCCGAACCAGTAAAGCCCGCCATAGGCCAGAAACACCAGCGTCAGGCCGACATACTCAAAGATCATGATATTGCGCTCGCCCCATTTGCCCAAGGCACGGCCCATTACCGGGGCGGCGAACATCTGCAAGATGTAGTTGACCAACAAGAGCGCGGTCATCTCAGACACTTTCATGCCAAAGCGTTCGACCATCATGAAGCCCGCAAAGACCACGAAAATCTGCCGCCGCGCACCCGCCATGAACTGCAAAGCATAGTAAAGCCAGTAACGGCGGCGCAGAACCATATGACGATGCTGGCGGTGCGGACCGTCGAACTGCGGATAGGCAAGCATGCAAAAGATTGCGATCGCGACCGTCAGACCACCCGAGACCATATAGACGATATTGTAGGTCAACCCCAACGGTTCCCACAAAAACACGATGGCGGCATAGGCTGCGAGGGATGCGCCGGAGCCGACGCCGACGATCCAGCCCAGCACCTGGGGCGCGCGTCCCTTGTCGATCCATTGCAGTTGCAAGGACTGATTCACGGTTTCGAAATAATGAAACCCGATCGAAGACAGGAAGGTGATCGTCAAAATCCCGCCGAGCGATGGGAACCACGCCGTCACGGACGTCGCCAGCCCCAAAAGGCACAGCATGATCATCGCCAGAACCTGTTCGCGCATCAGCAACAAGATCGCAATGACCACAACGGCCAAGAGACCCGGGATTTCGCGCACCGTGTGCAGCCAGCCGATCTCGACCCCGGTAAAGCCCGCAACCTCAAAGACAAAGTTGTTGAGGAGTGCCGACCACGTGGCAAAGGCGATCGGCATGGCGGCGGCGGTCAGGAACAACAGCGCCTCGGGTCGCCGCCAGCGTGGCAGGCTTTCAGCCTCTGCAAGGGTCATGCGCCGCTTCATAGGCGTTTGCATACACCGCGCCCAAATCAGTGGCCAGCCTGCCCTTGTATGGAGTACAATCCGGTCACGTGGTGTCAATCAAGGAAGGGCTGCCATGGGACCGGGAAAAACTCTAGTCCAGAATGTCGGCCAGCCCGGAAAAACCTATGCTGTCGATGCCGACAAGTACGCCGCCATGCGGATCGCGGTTCTCAAGGTTTGCCCGGACGCACCGCCCGGAATGACCCCGGTCGAGATCATTGCTGCGGTTTCCCCGTATTTGCCGCAAGACCGCTTTCCCGGCGGCGATACGGCAGGCTGGTGGGTGAAATGCGTGCACCTGGATCTGGAAGCCAAGGGCATCCTTGCACGCGCGCCCAAATCTCCGGTGCGGCTGTGGCGGACCTGATCGCCTTTCATCTTTGCGCAAATATCCATGGCGTCGCCATGCGGTCTGGCCACCGCGCCGGGGCACCACTTGGCGCGGTGGCCGGGTCTGTGGGGCGCGCTCAATAAAAGCTTTGCGGATCGATATCGATGGCGAGCCGCATGTTGGTCGGCAGCTTGACCTGTGCCACCCATTCGGCAAGCGCCGCCTGCAGCGCCACGCCCTTGTCGGCCTTGACCAACAGCCTTACCCGATGGCGCCCCCGCACGCGCGCAATTGGCGCAGGCGCGGGGCCAAACACCTGCGCGCCGACGCGCGTCAGCGGACCGTCGCGGCGCGCCAGTTCCGCGCCCAGATCAAAGACCTGCGCCACATCGGGTGAGGACAGGATTATGCCCGCCATGCGCCCGTAAGGCGGCACGCCCGCCGCGCGCCGTTCGGCCGCCTCGGCACGCCAAAAGGCTTCCTCATCGCCGCCCAGAATGGCGCGGATGACAGGGTGTTCGGGCTGGTGCGTCTGCAAGACCGCCTCGCCGTGGCGTTCTGCGACCCTGCCTGCGCGCCCGGCCACCTGGCGCATAAGTTGGAATGTGCGTTCCGCCGCGCGCAGGTCGGACCCTTGCAGGCCAAGGTCGGCGTCGATCACGCCGACCAATGTAAGAAGTGGAAAGTTGTGCCCCTTGGCCACGATCTGCGTGCCGATGATGATGTCGGCTCCACCTTCGGCAATCACTGCGATCTGTTCTTTCAGCGCGCGGGCCGAGCCGAAAAGGTCCGACGACAGCACTGCCAAGCGCGCCTGCGGAAACCGCGCGGCGACCTCTTCGCCCAAACGCTCCACGCCCGGCCCCACGGCGGCCATGCGCCCCTCGACCTTGCAGTTCGGACAGGCCAGCGGCATCGGTTTGGTCGCCCCGCATTGATGGCAGACGAGCCGCTTTTGAAACCGGTGTTCGACCATGCGGGCATCGCAATGATCGCAGCCGACCTGATGCCCGCAGGCCCGGCAGATTGTCACCGGCGCATAGCCGCGCCGGTTGATGAACAGCATGGCCTGTTCACCCTTGTCCAGCCGCGCCTGCACCTTCACGGCAAGCGACGGCGAGATCCAGCGGTCAGAGGCCAGCGTCTCGCTCCGCATGTCGATGGTGCCCATCTGCGGCATCTCGGCGGCACCATAGCGCGCGCTCAGATCGAGGCGGGTGTACTTGCCCGCATCGGCATTGGCCCAGCTTTCCAACGAGGGCGTGGCCGAAGACAGCACCACCGGACAACCCGTGATCGCCGCGCGCAAGACTGCCATGTCGCGCGCGTTGTACAAGACGCCCTCTTCTTGTTTGTAAGAGGTGTCGTGTTCCTCATCGACGACGATCAGGCCAAGCGCGCGAAACGGCAAGAACAGGGCCGAGCGCGCGCCGACCACAAGGCTGGCCTGCCCCTGGCCCACCATTCGCCACACGCGGCGGCGTTCTGTCATCGTGATGCCCGAATGCCATTCGGCAGGGCGCGCGCCGAACCGCGCCTCGACACGGGTCAGAAATTCCGACGTCAGCGCAATTTCGGGCAACAGGACCAGCGCCTGCTTGCCGCGCTTGAAAGCCTCGGCCACGGCTTCAAGATAGACCTCGGTTTTGCCCGAACCCGTGACGCCCTTGAGCAACGTCGCGCAGTACACGCCTGCCGCGACCGATTGCACGAGGGCGCCACCGGCCGCAACCTGATCGCCCTCCAGCTGCGCCGCACCGTTGGCCGCCAGGATCGGATAGGGGCCATCCTTGGGCGCATCCTCTTCGGCCAGCACGCCAAGCTTGACCAGCCCCTTGACCACCGAGGTGCCACACGCCGCGGCCTCGGCCAATTCGCCCAAGGTCACGGCGGCCCCACCAAAGCCGCGCAGTGCCTCGATCACCCTGAACCGCGCCTCGGTCATCTGGTTTGGCACCGGCCCCGCCAACCGGTAGACCCGCCGCATCGAGGGCGGATCGCCCAGCCCCGGCGCGCGCGTCGCCAGCCGTAGCATGGCAGCAAGCGGGGTCAGGGTATATTCCGCCGCGCGCGTCAAGAAGCTGCGCAGTTCTGCCCGCATCGGGGGGGCATCCAGCACGCGGGCGATGGCGCGGACCTTGGCGGGATCCCAGTTGCCCTGACCCTTTCCCCAGACCACGCCCAGCACGCGGCGCGGGCCAAGCGGCACCTCGACAAAGTCGCCGTCGCCGCACCCGCCCTCAGGCGCCTTGTAGTCCAAGACCCGGCCCAGTGGCTCTGTCGTCAGCACGCCGACGATGTCGCCCGCTTCATAGACCCGGTCGGTCACTTGTCCACCTTTTCCTTGATCGCTCTTTGGGGTAAACCCCCCCCTGATCCGTGACAACCCATCCTGAGGAAAGCCGCCATGAAATTCTTTGTCGATACCGCCGATGTCGAAGCGATTGCCGAGCTGAACGATCTGGGCATGGTCGACGGCGTGACGACGAACCCCTCGCTGATCCTGAAATCGGGGCGCGATATTGTGGAAGTCACGAAAGAGATTTGCAGCATTGTCTCCGGCCCTGTCTCCGCCGAAGTCGTCGCCCTGACCGCGCCTGAAATGATCGCCGAGGGCCGCAAGCTCGCCGCCATCGCGCCCAACATCACGGTCAAGGTGCCGCTGACCTGGGATGGGTTGAAAACCTGCAAAGTGCTGTCGGGCGAGGGCTTCATGGTCAACGTGACCTTGTGTTTTTCGGTCAATCAGGCGCTGATCGCTGCCAAGGCCGGGGCCACGTTCATCTCGCCCTTTGTCGGGCGGCTGGACGACATCAACCTTGATGGTCTTGATCTGATTGAAGATATCCGCACCGTCTATGACAATTACGACTTCAAGACACAGATCCTCGCCGCCTCGATCCGCAGTGCCAACCATGTCACGCAATGCGCATTGATCGGCGCCGACGTGATCACCGCACCACCCGGTGTGATCAAGGGGCTGGCTTCCCATGTGCTGACCGACAAAGGCCTGGATCAGTTCATGAAGGACTGGGCGAAAACGGGGCAGAAAATCCTCTGACCTTGCGCTAGGATTGCAAAGGTTGGGGCCAAGGGGGCAAGACGCGCCATGATCGAACAAGACCTGCGCGACAAGATCATCGCGGAACCCGAGACGATCCTCGAGGACCGCGATGTGATGAACGCGCTGGTGGCCGCGAATGAGCGTGCCATGGGCACCAACATCGTCGATCTGCGCGGCATCGCGATGCACCGGCTGTCCAGCCGTCTCGACCGGCTTGAAGATACCCATCGCACGGTGATTGCTGCGGCCTATGAGAACCTCGCGGGCACCAATCAGGTCCAGCGCGCGATCCTGCAACTGCTCGATCCGCTCAGCTTTGAGGACTTCTTGCTCAGTCTTGGCGGCGATGTGGCGCAGACGCTGCGCGTCGATTGCATCAGGCTGGTGCTCGAAAGCCTGCAAGGCGTCGAGGAACCGGCTTTGCGCAAACTGGGCGATGTGCTGTTTGTCGCCGAGCCCGGCTTTATCGCGGACTATCTGATGGGCGGTCGCAATGTTCCGGTGCGTCAGGTTGTTCTTCGTCAGGTCGTGCCTGCCTCAGATCAGCTATATGGCGACAGGGCCCAGGGGATAAACTCAGAGGCGCTGATGCGGCTTGATTTTGGCAAAGGGCGGTTGCCCGGCATGCTGGTGATGGGGGCCGAAGACCCCCACCAGTTCAAGGCCAATCACGGCACCGAGCTTTTGGCGTTCTTTGCGGGCGTGTTTGAGCGGACGATGCGCCGCTGGCTGGCGTGACCATCGCGGGCACCCGCCTTGCTGCCCCGGCCTTGCAACAGGCGCTTGGCGACTGGCTTATCGAAATGCGCGCGATCGACGGGTTTTCGGCCAACACGTTGATCGCCTATGCGCACGATGTCGGGCAATTCCTCGACTTCTTGGTCCAGCACAAGGGCGGGGAGCTGGGCCTTGCCGTGGTCGCGGCCTGCGGGCAGACCGATTTGCGCGCCTGGATGGCAGAGGCGCGCGGGCGTGGCCTCTCGGCGCGGTCGTTGGCGCGCGCCCTGAGTGCGGTCAAGCGCTTTACCGCTTGGGCAGCGGACAAGACCGGCACCGACGCCACGACGTTGCTGTCGGCCCGCGCGCCGCGATTTCAGCGCAAATTGCCGCGCCCCCTGACCATCAGCGGCGCCGCAGACATGATCGAGATGGTCGGCACCCAAGCGCCCACCGACTGGATTGGTGCACGCGATATTGCGGTGCTGACGGTTCTTTACGGCGGCGGATTGCGCATCTCGGAGGCGTTGGCGCTGACCGGGCGGGACCATCCCTTGCCAGAAGTGCTGCGAATCCTGGGCAAGGGCGGCAAAGAGCGTCTGGTGCCGGTGCTGCCTGCGATGCGCACCGCAGTTGCCGAGTATGTCCGACTTTGCCCATACCCCGCGATGCGCACGGCACCCTTGTTCCGCGGCACCCGCGGCGGACCATTGAACCCGCGCCTCGTGGCATTGGCGATGGAACGTGCCCGGATGCAGCTCGGCCTGCCTGCCACCGCGACACCCCATGCCATGCGCCACAGCTTTGCGACCCATCTCTTGGCGGCGGGGGCAGATCTGCGCGCGATCCAGGAACTGCTCGGGCATGCCTCGCTGTCGACGACGCAAGCCTATACCGGCGTCGACGCCACACACCTCATGGAGGTCTACGCGCGCGCACATCCGCGCAGTTGACCCAGATCAATGCGGTCGCGCTACCATCAAGATTACGGTTGCGATACACTTCAAGGAGTATCGAGATGACCGCGACAATCAAGACCCCGATTCCCGTCCGTAAAGCCGCGCTACAGGCGCAAAAAGCCGAGATCGGAGCACGGCTTGGTGCGATCGAGACCGAACTTGAGTCGCATCAAGACCCAGACTGGGAAGATCTGGCGGTCGAACGTGAGGGCGACGAAGTGCTCGAAGCTGCCGGGCTGTCGGGCCAGCATGAGTTGCACCAGATCGCGGCCGCCCTGCACCGGATTGAGGTCGGCGACTACGGGGTTTGCGTGAAATGCGGGGCCGAGATCGAAGAAGAGCGCTTGAATGCCCTGCCGGCCACACCGTTTTGCCGCAGCTGTGCAACATGAGGGGGGATCGAATGATGAACGAGACACAAGCAGATGACGCAACCGTCCCGGTTGTGGATGAAGTCGTGGATCTCGTCAGGGTCGGCCAACGCGCAACGTTGGACATCTTGCGGTTTGAAATGACGGCGCTGACAACACTGATGGGGGGTCTGACGGCACCTGCCGGGATCGCCGTCGCCGCGCCACAGACCACCAAGGACCTGAACGATGCCGACGCAGGCGACGCAGCCTTTGACAACATGCCCGTCTAGTTTCGGCGCAACGCGCCTTGCGCACGTAATGCAAGAGCTGCGACGCAGGCATGCGGTAACGACGGGTGTCGTCGTGGCCTGACGGCGCTGTCAGGGGAGGAACTTGACCATGATTGTGCACTGGGCGTGTTGACGTTCTTGATCGCCTGACTTGCCTGTGGCGCGAATCTTTGCGATCACCACGTGATGAACACGCGTCTCAAGGCCCTTTCGGTCCACCTTTTCACCGCTACAGGTGCCGTGCTCTCGATGCTGGCCATGTTGGCTGCGGTCGAAGAAAAGTGGAGTCTGATGTTTCTGTGGCTGGTCGTCGCGCTGTTCGTGGACGGGCTGGATGGGCCATTGGCGCGGCGCTATGACGTGGAGACAAACTGGCCGACTTATGACGGGGTCTTGATGGATCTCATCGTCGACTACCTGACCTATGTGTTTATTCCCGCCTTTGCCTTGTTCAAATCCGGGATGCTGACGGGTTGGCCCGGCTGGATCGCCATCATCGTCATCGTCTATGGCTCGGTGATCTATTTTGCCGATACCCGGATGAAGACCAAGGACAAGAGCTTTGCCGGGTTCCCGGCCTGTTGGAACATGGTTGTGTTGGTCCTGTTTGCCATCGACCCACCCGAAAGCATGATCTTGTTCATCGTGATTGCGCTGACGATCACGATGTTCACCAACCTGAAATTCGTGCATCCGGTGCGCACCGAACGCTGGCGGCTGATCAGTTTGCCGATGTCGGGGCTTTGGGTCTTCTTTGCGGGCTGGGCGGCGTGGGTCGATTTTCACGAGGCAAGCTGGGCACATTGGGGCTTGGTGGTTGCTTCGGTCTATCTGTGCTGCGCCGGTATTGCGCAACAGATTCTGCCCCCGTTGCGCCGGCGGGTAGGCTAAAGCCGCGTCAACATAACGCCTGCTACGATGACCCCGGCGGCAAGCGCCTTTTCTCCTGTCATCTTTTCACCGAACGCCAGCCAACCGATCAGCACGGCAAACAGGATCGAGGTTTCGCGCAGCGCCGCCACCACCGCGATCGGCGCGAAGGTCATCGCCCAGATCGACACCGCATAAGCCCCGTATGACGCAGTTGAAGCGACAGCCCCCAGCCGCCAGGCGCGCGCGTCGCGCGGGATCACGTGCCATCCGCGCAGCGCCAGCATGCCGAGGGTGAAGAACGTCCCGTCAGCCACAAAGACCCACGCCACATAGGCCGCAGGCGCGCCCGAGACGCGCGCGCCAAGACCGTCGATCATCGTGTAGGTCGCCGTCGCCACCGCCGAGCCAAGCGCAAAGGGCAACAGCGCCCGGTCCTCACCGTTGGCAAACACGCCCCGCGCCATCACAAGGATGCCCGACCCCAGCACGGCAATGCCCAGATATTCCATGCCGCTGACCGCATCCGCCAGAAATCCCGCCCCGACCAGTGCCACCACCATCGGGGCCGCCCCGCGCGCGATGGGATAGACGCGGGAAAGATCGCCCCGGTCATAAGCATAGGTCAGAAAGAACTTATAGGCGAAATGAGTACATCCTGCGGCAAGAACCCATGGGATCGCGGCGGGGTTGATGGCCGGGGTCAAGGCGATGACCGCCAGCCCGATCGGTACTTCGACGATGGACAGGATCACCATCCCGCCGACCTTGGAGGTGCCAACCTTGATCAGCGCATTCCACAAGGCGTGGAGGAAAGCCGAACCAAGAACGGCAAGGAAGACGCCAAGGGTCAAAGCACACCCGTCATGGAAATATTACAGACGGGCCAACGCGTTTTGACGTTGATCTGTTGCGCCAGATCATAGGCAAAACGCAACATGCCCGCCGATCGCCTGTCTTGGTCTGCATTCAATCTGACCCAGATCCAATACGAACCGCTGTAAGCCCCTTGGCCCGCTTGCACAAGCCGCCGGATGAGGCCAGCGACCGGGTTTCGCTAGGATCAGATCAGCAGCCCCGCCGCCCCTTCATGGCGCAACAGCGCCACCTTGGTCTCCACGCCCCCCGGCGCGGAAAACCCGCCGAGGCTTTTGCGCGCCAGCACCCGGTGGCAGGGGATCAGGATCGGGATCGGGTTGGCACCGCAGGCTTGCCCCACGGCTTGTGCGGGGGCGCCGATGGCTTTGGCGATATCGCCGTAGGTGCGGGTTTCACCAAACGGAATCGCGGCCATGGCGCGGCGAACCTGGGCATTGAGGCCGGTGCCATAGTCGAACGGCAGGTCGAACGCGGTCAGGGTGCCGTCGAAATAGGCCTGCAACTGGCGGCAGGCCTCGGTCAGCAGGGCCGAGCCTTCGCCGGGATCCGCCCGCCAGTCGAGGCGGATGATGACGCCATCCTCATCGGTCAGCGTCATCGGCCCGAACGGCCCGTCAAGGGCCGCCCGGCGCGTCATCCCAGTGCGTCCGAACAGCGCGTACAGGTGCCGGGGTGCTTGTGGCTGCCAACGTCCGGCAACACCTTCCAGCAGCGCTGGCATTTCTGGCCGGGGGCAAGTTCGAACACCACGCCCACGCCCGGCATTTCGGGGATGCGGAAGGCCTCGGCGGGGGCCGGGTCGGCCGTCAGGCTGATGCCGCTGGTGATGCAGATATCGGCGAAGTTGACCGACTTCAGTGCTTTCAACGCCGCAGCACTTTCCACATGAACCACGGGAGAAGCTTCTAGCGACGCGCCGATCACCTTGGCCGTGCGCTGCACTTCCAGCGCGCCCGTCACCACGCGGCGGGCCTCGCGTATCGTCTCCCACTTCGCCGCCAGCACTGCGTCGCGCCAAGCCGCTGGCGTTTCCGGCATATCCACCAGATGCACCGAACTGTCCTCACCCGGGAACCGTTCCAGCCAGACCTCTTCCATTGTGAACACGAGGATCGGGGCGAGCCATGTGGTCAGCCGGTGGAACAGGATGTCTAGCACCGTGCGCGCTGACCGGCGGGTCAGGCTGGTGGTCGCGTCACAATACAGGCTGTCCTTGCGGATGTCGAAATAGACCGCTGACAGGTCCGTGGTGGCAAAGGCGAAGACCTTGGTGAACACGCCCTGAAAGTCATACTTCGCATAGCCTTGCCGCACTTCGGCGTCGAGTTCGGCCAACCGGTGCAGGACCCAGCGTTCCAGTTCCGGCATGCCCTTGACGTCGACCCGTTCGGCGTCGGAAAAGCCCGCAAGGTTCCCCAGCAGGAACCGCATCGTGTTGCGCAGCCTCCGGTAGCTGTCGGCGGCACCCTTCAGGATCTCCTTGCCGATCCGCAGATCCTGCGTGTAGTCCGACTGCGCCACCCAGAGCCGCAGGATATCGGCGCCGTATTCGTCGATCACGGTCTGCGGCGCGGTGGTGTTGCCGAGCGACTTGGACATCTTCATGCCCTTTTCGTCCAGCGTGAAGCCATGCGTCAGCACGCCCCGATACGGCGCCCGCCCCATGGTGCCGCAGGCCTGCAACATGCTGGAATGGAACCAGCCGCGGTGCTGATCGGTGCCTTCGAGATACAGATCGGCAATCCCGTCCGCAGCACCATCCGCCCGGTCGCGCAGCACGAAGGCGTGGGTGGAGCCACTATCGAACCAGACGTCCAGCACGTCCATGACCTGATCATAGGCGGTGGGATCGACGAGGCCGCTCAGGATCTTTTCTTTGAAACCATCGGTGTACCAGACATCTGCGCTGTCTGCTTCGAACGCGGCAAGGATGCGGGCGTTGACCTCGGCGTTTCGCAGCAGGTAATCGGGGTCTGGCGGCTTTGCCCCTTTCTTCACGAATGCGGTCAGCGGCACACCCCAGGCGCGCTGGCGCGACAGCACCCAGTCGGGGCGGGCCTCGATCATCGAATGCAGGCGGTTGCGGCCTGTGGGGGGGGTCCATTCGACCAGCTGATTGATCGAGTTCAGTGCCCGCTTGCGGATCGTGTCGCCATAGGTCGACATGCCGTCGTCGAGCGTCTTGTCGATGGCGACGAACCATTGCGGTGTGTTGCGGTAGATCACAGGGGCCTTGGAGCGCCAGGAATGGGGGTAGCTGTGCTTGAGCTTGGCCTTGGCGAAAAGTGCGCCGGAGTAGGCCAGCTGCTTGATGACGCTGACGTTGGCCGGGCCCTCCTTGCCATCGGGCAGGATGATGTGCTGGCCGCCGAACAGCGGCAGGTCAGGGCGGTACGAGCCATCGGGTTCGACGTTATAGGTCATCGGCAGGCCGAACTTCACGCCAAGCTGATAGTCATCATCGCCGTGGCTGGGGGCGGTATGCACGAACCCCGTGCCCGCATCATCGGTGACATGATCGCCGGGGAGCATGGGGATCGGATAATCCCACTCATCAACGACTGTGCCGCCCGCGTCACTGATGCCGCGGAAGGGGTGGGCGAGCTTCGTGAACTCTAGGTCCAAATCGTCAATGTGAAGGAGGCTCGTGAAGGATGCTACTTTGGCAGCCTGCATTGCGTCTGTGACACGGCTCTCGGCAAGAATGACTCTTTCACCGACCGTCGCAGCACTGCCTTCTAGTACCTCTGTCACTTCGTAAACGGCATAGTTGATAGACGGATTGAAGGCGACGGCACGGTTCTGCGGGAGCGTCCATGGAGTCGTAGTCCAGATTACGACAGTCGCAGACTTAATCAGTGCTTCACGTTCATCCTGTTCTGCTTGGTGCTCCAGTCGGTCCTCAACATTTGTCGCAAGGTCACGCCCCTCCGCCAAGCGGACACTGCTTGCCTCGACCACCGGAAACCGCACCCAGACCTGATGGCTCGTATGGTCGTGATACTCCACCTCCGCCTCGGCCAGCGCGGTCTTCTCCACCGGCGACCACATCACCGGCTTTGAGCCCTGATACAGGCTGCCGTTCATGACGAACTTCATGAACTCAGCTGCGATCACCGCTTCGGCGTGGTAGTCCATCGTCAGGTACGGGTCGGACCAGTTGCCGGTCACACCCAGTCGCTTGAATTCCTCGCGTTGCACGTCGATCCAGCCGGCGGCAAAGGCGCGGCATTCGCGGCGGAAATCCACCACGTCCACGTCGTCCTTGTTCAGCCCCTTCGCCCGGTACTGCTCCTCGATCTTCCATTCGATGGGCAGGCCGTGGCAATCCCAGCCCGGCACATAGCGCGCGTCACGGCCCATCATCTGCTGGCTGCGCACCACCATGTCCTTGAGCACCTTGTTCAGCGCGTGGCCGATATGGAGGTGCCCGTTTGCATAGGGGGGGCCGTCGTGCAGCACGAAGGGCGTGCGGCCGGATTTCGCGCGCAGGCGGTCGTAGACGCCAATCTTTTCCCACCGGGCCAGCCAGTCGGGTTCGCGTTGCGGCAGCCCTGCGCGCATCGGAAAGGCGGTCTCGGGCAGAAAGACGGTGTCGCGGTAGTCGGGGGCAGCGTTGGGCGTATCGGCGCACATAGGGGCGGTCCTTGTAGCGAGTTCGGATGATCGGGGGCGAAGCTACCTGTCCCGGCGCCTGAGGGATCAGAGCGCCGGACCGATAATTCGAGCACAATGTAGATCGATACCCATTCCCGTGCTATTACTGTCCACAGCTGCAGAGGTAAAGGAGATGTCAGATGTCCCTCCACAGCCTGCTCGACGAAGTGACGGCCGAAGCCCAGATCAGGTCGGTAATCAAAACCCAGTTTCAGAGCCAGACCGACAAGATCCTTGATCATATCGATGATTTCGTCCGCGCCTGGATCGAACGCTCGCCCTTCGTAGCCATCGCCACTTACGACACGCGAGGCCACGTCGATGTGGCACCAAAGGGCGACCCCGCCGGGTTTGTGCGGGTACTGGACCGCCACAGGCTCGCCATCCCGGATCGGCCCGGCAACCACAGATATGACACGTTTATCAACATCCTGGCGACCGGGCGGATAGGCCTGATGTTCATGGTGCCGAACCGCAACGAAGTGGTGCGCGTAAACGGCTCGGCCCAGATCTTTCGTGACATTGAGCTGCGCCAGAGCATGGCGGTCTCTGATCGCGTGCCTGATTTCGCCATCGTCGTGCATGTCGAAGAAGCCTTTTATCACTGCGGCAAGGCGGTCCTGCGATCACGCCTGTGGCAGCCGGAGGCCGCAGCATCGACCGAGGGCCTGCCGACCTATGGGGCTGCGGTCAAGCGCCACGCCGACTTGCCGAACCCGGTGGAGGAGGTCGATGGCTGGATGCAGTCAAACGAACAGCGACGCATGTATGACGAATAGCGGGCCGCTCAGGTTGAGTGGAGCGACAGGAGGTGGCATAGCGACCGCGGGCTGCGGCGTCGGGGCCTGCGTCGGCTCCGGTCAGGACATAGCCCTGCTTGTCCACCATCACGCGCCCGCGCAGCCAGCCGGTGTTCGGTGCCGCGCCCACCATCACAAAGATGGCGCGCGCATTCAGCACCCAGTCCTGACCTTCAAGGCTGCTGCGAATAGTGACCGCAGCCAGCGACGTCGTCCCGGCCAGACCGACAACCTAGGTCTGGTAGTGGACGGTGATGTTGGGGGCCCGCGTCAGCCTGTCGACCAGATAGGCGGACATGCTGTCAGCAAGAGACGCACCCCGCACCAGCACTTGCACATGCTTGGTCGTGCGCGCCAGAAACATCGCTGCCTGCCCCGCCGAATTGCCGCCACCGATCACCACCACGTCGGTGTCGCGGCAATAGCGGGCCTCGATCTCGGTCGCAGCGTAGTAAATTCCCGCGCCCTCGAACTCTTCCAGCCGGTCAAGCGGCATGCGCCGGTACTGCACGCCCGTCGCCACAATCACCGACCGCGCCATCACCCGCGCGCCGTTGTCCAGCGTCAGGCACCAGTCAGCGCCTTCGCGGTCGACCCCGGCCACCCGGTGCGGGATGGCAAAGCGCGTACCGAACTTCATCGCCTGCACCTCGCCGCGAAAACACAGATCGGCGCCGGATATGCCGGTTGGAAAGCCCATGTAATTCTCGATCCGGCTGGACGTGCCCGCCCGTCCGCCAATGGCAAGGTCTTCGACCACCAACGCCGACAGTCCTTCAGCCCCCGCATAGACTGCCGCCGACACGCCCGCTGGTCCACCGCCGACGATGACCACGTCAATGGTGGCGTCGGTGGGCGAATAGGCGATGCCGATCCGTTCGGCGATGGCAAGCGGGGTGCAGTCGGCCAGCACTTCGCCCGCGCCAAAGATCACGATGGGACCGGGACCGGGGGTAAAGCTGCAAGCCTCGCCCAGCGCTTTGGCCTCGTCGGTCGCGGAGTCGATCAGCGTGACCGGTAGCTTGTTGCGGGCGGCAAAGGCGGCAACGGCGCGCACCTGACGGTCTTCGGCGGCGCCGACGACGGTGATGGCGGTGGCGTTGCGCGTCAGCATCGCCCGCCTGCGTGCGGCAAAGACCGACACGATGATATCCGACATCTCGGGTTCTGCCGCCATCAGGCGCAGCATCGCGTCACGGGGTGCGGCCAGTACGCGGGTCGGGGTTTCGGCGCGCATGGTGTAAAGCATCCGGCCACCAGTCAGGAACGCGATCTCGCCGATGAACTGGCCCGCACCGAGGATATTGGCGTTGGTCGGCTCGGCCCGCACCTCATCCCACAACTGAAAGCCGCCTTCGAGGACATAAAAGAACTGATCCGCCGGATCACCGGTGCGCAGAAGGATCGTGCCTCGGTGGATCAGTCGTTCCGCGCCGATTCGCCGGATGGCCGCCACGTGATCCTCGGTCAGGGGGCGGCGCACCATCGTTGCAAGGTCTTCGGCAAGGCTTTCCATATCGTCGCTTTCGGCTGGATGTGTTCACGCAAAGTTGGAGTCGCCGACGCCAAATTCAAGCAAGACAGGGGATGGACTTGTCCCGATTGCGGCGCAAATGTTGAGGGGTCAAGGAATTCGAGGTGCCTGCATGAAAGTCGCATCCGTCAACGTGCTGGGAGCCCCGCTTGCGTCGTGTTCCTCCGACCCGCTGACCGGGTTTTTTCGCAACGGTTGTTGCGACACCGGTTCGATGGATGGTGGGATGCACACGGTTTGTGCGACTATGACGGCAGAGTTTCTGGCGTTGTCGAAATACCTTGGCAACGACCTGAGTACGCCACGCCCCGAATACGGTTTTGTCGGCCTAAAGCCCGGCGATCAATGGTGCCTTTGCGCCGCGCGCTTCTTGCAGGCGCATGAAGAAGGTGCCGCCCCCAGAGTGCGGCTTGAAGCGACGCACCAAGCAACACTTGCCGTTGTTCCGCTTGCGGTCTTGCAAGAGCACGCCCTACCCTGAGACAGTATCAGGCTGCCGTTTTGGCGGCGTTTGCAGCGTCGCGGACGCCACCATCGTTGCGCATGAGATCTTCGATGAACAGGCTCAGCAGCTGTGGCCGTCCGGTGACGCCGGCCTTGCGATAGATGGCATTGGTTTGTGCCTTGACGGTACCTTCGCTGGTGTTGCGCACCCGGGCAATGTCGGCCGTCGAAAGTCCCTTGATCGCAAACAGCGCCACGTCGCGTTCCGCGCTGGTAAGGCTCCATTCGGTAAAGCGTTCTTCCAACAGATCGGCAAATGCCCCCGAGGCACGACGCAGGCGTTCTTCGGCCAGATTGCGGTCGCGATAGGCCGCCCGGAGGGCAGCCGCCGCAAAAACGAGGCCAATCACCAGCCCCATTGCAGCCCCGATTTCAATCAGTTCGCGCGACTCCCAGCTGATCGGGGTGCTGCGAAACCCAACATAGGACGACAGGATGTCCGACACGAAAAAGACTGCGCAGAGCGCTTGGATGACCAACACGACAAAGACGAGGCCACGACGCCTCACACCGCGACCCGTCTTGCAATCGCAATGTCAGTCATCGCCACCTTCGCCACTACTGCCCCCTTTGCCACCATTCCCACCGCCGCCGTGACCGGAATTGCCGCCGTCCTTTTCACCTTCATCGTCGTGATCCTCGCCGCCGCCCTGATCGACGCCGTTGCCGCCTTGTTGCGGCTCTGTCGAGGGTGTCTTGCCGCGGGTAATCCACAGATCTCGCAGAATCTCTCCCGTCCGCGGGTTCAGAATGATTTCACGTTCGCCCGAGGCATTCTGAGCCAGAATACGCACGCGGCCAAGCAACGTGCGCCCGACGCTTTCAATGCGAAACCCGTCCTGCTCCAAACTCGCCTGAAGGTCTGCGGCAAAATCCTGCGCAAATGCTGGTCCGGCCAGGGCGGGCAGTGTGGCAAGACCGACCGTGAATTGACGCCTGTTCAGCATAACCGTGCGGGCCCCTTTCCTACCAGACCATAGCGAAAGACCAGACCCCGGCAAGCCCCGGGGTCTGGCCACGACATCAAACGTGCCGCTGATCAGCCGCCAGACTTGCCGCTGCCGCCCTCGTCATCATCGCCGCCTTCGTCATCATCGCCGTCATCGCCGCCATCATCGTTGTCACTGCCATGACCGCCGCCACCCTGACCGGGATTGTCGCCATCGTCATGATCGTCGTCATTGCCGTGGCCATTGTTGTCGTCCGCACCGTCATCATCGGCGTCATCATCGTCGTTGCCGTCTTCGTCATCGGCGGCGTCGTCATCTTCGGTATCCATATCCGCGAAGTCTTCGTCGGTTGTCTTGATCTCGACACCCGAGCGACCGATCTCTTCTTGGTCGGCTGCCTGCGTTTCGTGAGTGATGATTTCACCGGTCTCGTTCGAGTAGACATCCTCGACCATCGTCTCGCCCTTTACCGCCTCGACCTTGGTCTGGGTCGGACCCTGTTTGACTTCGACATACGTGTAGCCTTTGGCCACATAGCTGTCGGCCAGCGACTGCGCTTCGATAGCGGCATTAGCCATATTGGCAAACAGCGCTGCGGTGGCCGTGAACATCAAGAGTTTGCTTCTGACTTTCATGGGGACTTTCCTTTTGATCCGATGAGATGGTGATCCGAGAATTGGCAACCGTTGATCCGGACCAACGGCGTGAACTCGATCAGGAAAGACCAACCCATGACCGCACCAAAATGGGTCTGAGGTTTATGCGGTCAAACTAGGCCAATAGTTGAGCCGCATAAACCTGAGTTTACGGCTAACCCCTAGAATTATAGAAATATCCCTGGGGATTCTTGCGCCAACACGGCACAAGAAAGGCCGGCCGCGCGCCCGCTGTTCTGGCGTTCTGGCCTAAAGTTTATGAAACCGGGCGTTGAAAAACGAATCACGAGGATCGCGATGGTTGCAAAATCAACGCTCCGCGATTCGTCGACACCGGTTGGCCGCAACGCCGTACCACGCCGCCATGCAACATGGTGGCGGTTCAGATTTTCATGTCAAAACCAAGGTGCTTGGCTACCGTGAAGATGTCCTTGTCGCCGCGTCCGCACATGTTCATCACGATGATATGGTCGGCTGGTAAAGCGGGCGCGATCTTCATCACATGCGCCAGCGCGTGGGACGGCTCCAAGGCCGGGATGATGCCCTCCAACTGGCACGACAACTGGAACGCCTCCAGCGCCTCGGCATCGGTGATGCTGACGTATTTCGCGCGACCTGTGTCATGCAGCCACGCGTGCTCCGGCCCGATGCCGGGATAGTCCAGACCAGCCGAGATCGAAAAGCCTTCCAGAATCTGGCCATCAGGGTCTTGCAAGAGGTAGGTCCGGTTGCCGTGCAGCACCCCCGGCCGCCCACCGGTCAACGATGCGCAATGCTGCATCCGGTCGTCCACGCCCTTGCCACCGGCCTCGACCCCGATGATGTTCACCGACGGATCATCCAGAAACGGATAGAACAGCCCCATCGCGTTCGACCCGCCGCCGATGGCCGCAATCAAGGTATCGGGCAACCGACCTTCGCCTTCCTGCTCGGCCATCTGCCAGCGCACTTCCTTGCCAATGATCGACTGGAAATCGCGCACCATCGCCGGGTAGGGATGCGGCCCCGCCACCGTGCCGATGCAATAGAAGGTGTCGCGGACGTTCGTCACCCAGTCGCGCAAGGCATCGTTCATCGCGTCCTTCAGCGTGCCACGGCCCGAGGTTACCGGAATGACTTCGGCCCCCAAAAGCTTCATGCGGAACACGTTGGGTGCCTGACGTTCGACATCATGCGCGCCCATGTAGACCACGCATTGCAGCCCGAACTTGGCGCAGACCGTCGCCGTCGCCACGCCGTGCTGCCCGGCCCCGGTTTCCGCGATGATCCGCGTTTTGCCCATCCGCCGCGCCAGAATGATCTGCCCCAGCACGTTGTTGATCTTGTGCGCGCCGGTGTGGTTCAGCTCATCGCGCTTCATGTAGATCTTGGCGCCGCCAAGGTGCGTGGTCAGGCGCTCGGCATAATAGAGCGGCGAGGGACGCCCGACATAATGCTTCCACAGCCAGTCCATCTCGGCCCAGAACGTTGGGTCGGTCTTGGCGAATTCATAGCACGCTTCGAGTTCCAGGATCAGCGGCATCAGCGTCTCGGAAACGAACCGCCCACCGAACATCCCAAAGCGGCCCTGCTCGTCCGGCCCGGTCATGAAGCTGTTGATTCCGTCCTCGGCCATGCTGCCCTCATGCTATTTAATAAGGCGATATAGCGCTGTTCAGAGCCAAGAGAAAGAGCGCACTAACCTTCACCTGTGGCGCTTGTCATTCCAAATGGCAACGCATGGCATTCGCGGGCTCCGTGTCGGCAATCCACGGGCAACTCGCTCAAAACTTGACAAACGGAAATTTATTGTATAGATTGTATCATCAATATATTTGGATCATCATGTCCCCCCGTCGCTACACGATGACACGAAAAATGGCTCTGGCAGCCGAGACACGCCAGCGTATTGTCGCGGCAACGCTAAGACTGCATGGTCAGAGCGGGATATTCGGAACCTCGTGGAAGGACATCGCGACCGAGGCGAATGTTTCGGTCGGCACTGTCTACAGATACTTCCCCACGCTCGACCAACTTTTGCCCGCCTGTGGCGATCTGCTGATGGAACGAGTTCAACCGCCACAGCCGGAGTCCATTGCCGATATCCTTGGGGATGCCACCTTACCAGCGGAGCGGATAAAACGTGTGGCGGATGCGCTTTTCGCCTTTTACGAACGAGGCGGATCGCATCTCGACGCTGACTTGCGCGAACGGGAATTGCCTGCCGTGCGCGAATGGGAGGAATTTCTCCGCACGATGGTGGCAGGCTTTATCGGTGAAGCACTGACCGGGTTCCGCCCCGATACCATCACCATCTCCAAACTATCATTCTTGTTTGATTTTCCGACATTCCGAGCCATGCGGATACGGGGAATTGCCGCAACTGACGCATCTCGGATTGCCGCAGAAATGGCAATCGCTTGGCTTGGCAGCCAACCCGCAGATCTTACAGATCAAGCCGACCGCGCCCCCTAAAATAATGCAACAGGAAGGAAAAACGCTGATGAACAACTCCATGATCAAAGCCGATTTGCCATCCACGAAAGCTTTTCTGCACCAACCGGGCGAAAGTGAACTTCGCTGGATGGGTGACACGCGCACGCACTTTCTGGCCACCGGGGTGCACACGGCAGATGCCTTCTGCCTCGTCGAAGAACGTGCCAAGCAAGGCGAAAGTGTCCCGCTGCATCGGCATGCAAAAGACGTGGAATCTTTTTATGTGCTTGAGGGCGAACTTATGATCTTCATCGAGGATCAGCCCGGCACCAAGGCAGGCACTGGCGCATTTGCACATATCCCCGCTGGGACGATTCATGGCTTTCGGATCACGTCTGAAACAGCCCGGTATCTCATTCTTACGACAGCGCATCACGGTGAATTCTACCGCGCCATCACCTTGCCTTCGCTCCCCGGCGATCAGCCGCCGCTTGAAGGGGTCAGCGGTGACAAGATCAAAAAAGCCTGCATGGACTATGGCTTAGAATTCATTGGCTCCCTGCCAGACGCGTAAATGGTTTTGGCCGGCAGCACGGCTAACAGCCGGTGGCTTTGTGCAGCGCGCCAATAGACGCCGCAATCTTTGCGTGATCCTTAATCCCCGGCGCAGATGGAAACGCCGGACTGACTCCAGAGTCCTTGTTTTCCGCATGTCTTCCGACAAAACCATCAACCACTCTGGTCGGGCGAACTTTAGCCAGTAATCTGGTAGACATGCAGTTGGGTGACAAGGTTCGGCTCGTCGATCACATAGGGCCGAAAGGCCGGCGACTTGGCCATCAGCCGCCAGCGCCCCTCGTCGATCAGCCCTTGGATCACTGGCGCAAACTCCAACGGTGCGCGGCCAACCTCAGCCAGGCTGAAGATGCCGAGCCCGCCGACTTTGGTCACGCGGGTCAGTTCGCGCAGGCTGTGGGGCGGGGCATGGCCGGGGCCGTAGCAGCCAATGCAGGTGAAGGCAGCGAAGTGGTGATCAGGATAAGGCATTGGCTGGCCAAGATCCTGGCTGTCCAGGGCGGCATAGACCCCCCGGGACCGGGCGAGATCCATCATCTCGGGTGACAGATCGCACCCGAAGATCGGTCCAAAGCCGAGGACCGACAGCGCTTCACCCACCAGCCCGGTGCCGCAGCCGGCATCAAGGATCGGGCCAGCGCCCTGCTTCAGGTGCCGTGCCGCAAAGGCCGCCGCCATCCAGGGCAGGCGGTAGCCCTTGACCAGATTGTCCCGCTCGTAACTTGTCGCCCAGTCGTCATAAAGCAGGCGGGCCTCGTCCGGAGATTTCTCGCGAAAGGCTTCCGACAGAGTGTATTTTTCGGTATGCATCGTACGGCTCTCCCAAACCACACAAGCGCGAAAGGTAGGTCCGACTTGCCTTTGAGTCAATCAACCGGCCGCCGACACGAAAGTCGCTAACTTTGCGCCGCCGCCATAAAAGCGGCAATGCGGGCATGATCCTTCACCCCCGGCGCGGCCTCCACGCCCGAGGACACATCCACCTGACGCGCCCCGGTCAGCCGCACCGCCTCGGCCACGTTCGCGGGCGTCAGCCCACCCGCCAGCATCCATGGCCGCAGCCACTTGCGCCCAACCAGAAGCCGCCAGTCGAAGGCCAGCCCGTTGCCGCCCGGCAGATCCGCACCGCGCGGCGGCTTGGCATCAATAAGCAGCTGATCGGCGGCCAGGCTCATCTCCATCAATCCGGCAAGATCGCCCTCGTCGGCCACACCTATTGCCTTCATCACCGGCAGGCCAAAGCGGGTGCGGATTTCAGCCACACGTTCGGGCGTCTCGTGGCCATGCAATTGCAACATGTCCAATGGCACCACGGCCATCAGCTCTTCCAGAAAGGCGTCGTCCGCATCAACCGTCAGCGCGACCTTGGCCAGCCCAACCGGTGCGGCCATGCTTAACCCTCGTGCCTGGAAAGGCGAGAGGTTGCGCGGGCTGTTGGCATAAAACACAAAGCCCGCATAAGCCGCCCCGGCCGCTGCGACGGCTGATACATCCGCCTCGGTCCGCAGACCGCAGATTTTTACGCGGATTTGCCCCATCAGCGGCCCTTGGGCCGATCCAGGAGCGCAAGGACGTCATCGTGCGGTCCGTCCTTTTCTTCGCGAAGCAAGGCAAGTTCCCGCTCCAGCCGCGACACTTCGCGCGATTTGGTGGTGGCGGTGGTGCGGTGCTTCATCTCGCGCAACCATTCCCAGACAAAGCCGATCAAGAGACCCGCCACGATCCCGCCGAAAATCACGAGGAACAGGGGCATCTCGGCGGCCACGTCGAATCCCAGAAATGCCGCCATGTCGGGCGGCACAATCTGCACAAGAACCGGTGTGCGATTGGCCAGCGCCACCGTCAGCAAGACGATGCCCAAGACGGCAAGCATCACGTAACGCAAAGACCGGATCATCTGAAAACCACCCGAATGCTGTCGATGGACCGACTATTGCGGCAACCGGGTGTCAGGCGCAACCCAGCGCGTCAGTGCCCGTTCAGACGGTCGCGCAAAAGTTTGCCGGTCTTGAAGAACGGCACCTTTTTGTCATCAACCTGGACGGACTCGCCGGTGCGCGGGTTGCGACCGACACGGGCATCGCGGGCCTTGACCGAAAAGGCGCCAAAGCCGCGCAATTCGACACGATCGCCCTTGGCCAGCGCGTCGATGATCTCTTCAAAGACCGTGTTGACGATGCGCTCGACGTGGCGCTGCGTCAGATGTGGATTATCGTCCGTGATCTTTTGGATCAGTTCAGATCGGATCATGTATCGTCCCCCCCAGGTGGTTCGGCCCCATCGGGCAGCGACCGCCAGCCGTGTTTTGTATCTTGGACTATAGCCAAGAAATGCCGTTGCACAAATGAAAACAAAGGGAAATTGTGCCAAAGCAAAGGGCCCCGTCCTGCGACGGGGCCCATTTTTTCATTTGGTCTGACTTGAAACCTTCGGATCAGGTGCGGTCAGCCTTGAGTGCTGCACCCAAGATATCGCCGAGGCTCGCGCCCGAATCGGATGATCCGTACTGCTCGACCGCTTCTTTTTCTTCGGCGATCTCGCGCGCCTTGATTGACAGACCCAGCTTGCGGGTCTTGGGGTCGATGTTGGTCACGCGCACGTCGACCTTGTCGCCGACCTGGAACCGCTCCGGGCGTTGGTCGCCCCGATCACGCGAAAGGTCGCTGCGACGGATAAAGGATTTGGCCGCGTTGTACTCGACCTCGATGCCGCCTTCTTCGACGGCCGTCACCGTCACGGTGATGATCGTGCCACGCTTCACGCCGTCAACCGCATCGGTGAAGTTGTCTTCGCCCAATGCCTTGACGGACAGGCTGATCCGCTCTTTCTCGACATCCACTTCGGTGACGGATGCCTTGACCGTGTCGCCTTTGCGGTAGTTCTGAATGGCGTCTTCGCCGCGCTGATCCCACGACAGGTCCGACAGGTGGACCATGCCGTCGATGTCGTTGTCGAGGCCGACGAACAGACCGAATTCAGTGATGTTCTTGACTTCGCCTTCGATGATGGCGCCCACGGGATGCGTTTCGGCAAAGACTTCCCATGGATTGCGCTGGGTCTGCTTGAGTCCGAGGGAAACCCGGCGCTTGGCACTGTCGATTTCCAGCACCATGACGTCGACTTCCTGAGAGGTCGAGACGATCTTGCCGGGATGCACGTTCTTCTTGGTCCAGGACATTTCGCTCACATGGACCAGGCCTTCGACACCGGCTTCCAGCTCCACGAAGGCGCCGTAATCGGTGATGTTGGTGACGCGGCCTTTGTGGACGGTGCCAAGCGCATACATCTTTTCAACGGCATCCCACGGATCGGATTGCAACTGCTTCATGCCGAGGCTGATGCGGTGGGTTTCTTTGTTGATCTTGATGACCTGCACCTTGATCGTCTCGCCAATCGCCAGAATTTCGGACGGATGGTTGACGCGGCGCCAAGCCATGTCGGTGACGTGCAAAAGGCCGTCAACGCCGCCCAAGTCCACAAACGCACCATATTCGGTGATGTTCTTCACCACGCCGTCGATGGTCTGGCCTTCGGTCAGGTTGCCGATCACTTCGGCGCGCTGTTCGGCACGCGACTCTTCCAATATGGCACGGCGCGACACCACGATGTTGCCACGACGGCGATCCATTTTCAGGATCTGGAAGGGCTGCTTCATGCCCATCAGGGGGCCTGCGTCACGCACCGGGCGCACGTCAACCTGGCTGCCGGGCAAGAACGCCACAGCGCCGCCAAGATCGACCGTAAAGCCGCCCTTGACGCGGCCAAAGATCGCGCCATCGACGCGGGTTTCGGTCGCATAGGCTTTTTCCAGACGGTCCCACGCTTCTTCGCGACGGGCTTTCTCGCGGCTGATCTGGGCTTCGCCGCGGGCATTTTCCACGCGGTCAAGATAAACCTCGACCTCGTCACCGACTTTGATGTCGGGGGCTTGCTCGCCGGGGTTCGCAAATTCCTTGAGGTCGATGCGGCCTTCCATCTTGTAGCCGACATCGATGATGGCCTGGCCCGCCTCGATGGCGATCACACGGCCTTTGACGACAGTGCCCTCTTCGGGCGTATCAATTTCAAAGCTTTCCTTCAGCAGGGCTTCGAAGTCTTCCATGGTTGCTTTAGCGCACATAGGGTTCAGTTTCCTTTTCTCGCGTTTTTACTGGCCATGCGGTTGGCTCCGCCGGTCTTTGGGCTGACCTCGACGAAAACTGCCAGACGCCCCGAAAAACCGGGTCGTCACGCGCCTTCACAAGGGATTGCGGGCCTATAGACGGTTTGGCCCGTGGTGGCAAGAAAGATGCGGGCGCGCGATCAGTCGTGCAATCCCAGCCGCGCAGGCGGAAAGCCTG
Organism: Rhodobacterales bacterium; assembly: GCA_031378845.1. GTDB lineage: Bacteria > Pseudomonadota > Alphaproteobacteria > Rhodobacterales > Rhodobacteraceae > JAJNPS01. Next base: position 55,549 of record JANNES010000026.1, on the reverse strand, counting down.
CATCCGCAAAAATTCGCCAGATCCGCGCAGCAAGGTCGGGGGCGCCGAGCCAGAGACACTGGTCGTGAAAGTACCAAAAGAGAAAGGCCGCATAGTCGCGGGGCCGGGCCAGCGCGCGTTGCAGGGCTTGTGGAAAATCCTCAGCCCGCGTGACCGTCTCAACGACCGCACGAATGTCGGATCGACCAAAGAGTACCGCAGGTGTGCCGTGCATCAGACCTTCGACGGACGCGGCAGAGTTCACCGAGACGGTGACCGCCGCCGCCGCCAGCAGATCGTGGACATTCGCCGACACTGGCCTGAGCGGCAGCCCCTGTCGCTGCATTCTGGCAATCAGCGCCCCGCCCTCCTCGGGCTTGAGAGGATGAGCCTTCACCCAGACCTCGCGGCCATCCGCCCCCGCACAAACCGCGCGCAGCATCGCCTCGGCGCGCAGATGGGCCTGGCCGCGCGCGTAGGCGGCGGGACCTTGCAGAAAGACCGCAATACCGCCCGGCGTCAGTTCCGTGCGTCGGGCAGCCTGGCGATAACGCGACCGCCGGGGCACCACAAACCGCGCGCGCAGGGCATCAAGATGTGCGGCTGCGGCATCGGTCGCGATGGTCGCGGGGTCAAAGACCTTTCCGCCGATGCTGCTATTGCCCTGCACCCCCGCCGGGTCCAGATGCCAGTAGTCCTCCAGATAGGCAGTCGCGGCGTTGAGATAACCAGCAGCATGGACGGCGCCGTTATTCACGATGTGCAGATGACCATCCTCGATCAGCAGCCCTTGGCGGTCGTGCGCAGGGTCGCGCGGGGCCAGGATCACCGTGCCGCCGCGCGCCTCGACAAGGTCGCGAATCACGCCAAAAATCATCGGCTTGTCGGGTTTTCGCAGCAACGCCTCATAGCGGGCCGGGACATGCAGGAAAACCGTGGCGGGCCGCGCATTCGTCATCCGCTGCGCATCCGCGCATGGGCTGTGCTGACCACCGCAATCGCCCGCGCCACCGCTTCGTCCACGTGCATCTCGCTGGTATCCAGCACCACCGCATCCGCTGCGGTACGCAAAGGCGCATCTGCGCGTCCCATGTCGCGGGCATCGCGCTGCACCACTTCGCCCAGCACCTCTGCCGCATCGCCACCAAGCTCCAGCCAGCGGCGATGCGCGCGCACCTGCGGGCTGGCGGTCACGTAAAGCTTTACCTCCGCCTCGGGACAGATGACCGTGCCGATATCGCGTCCGTCCAGCACGGCGCCCCCCTCGGCCCGCGCGAACCGGCGCTGGAAATCGACCAGCGCCGCCCGCACCGCAGGCATCACCGCGATTTTCGACGCGGCCTGCCCGACTTTGGCCGTCCGCAAATCGGCGCGGCCGAAATCATGCGGCGTCAGCGCCTTGGCTGCCGCGACCGGATCCACGCCGTCCAGCACCTTGCGGGCGGCGGCCCGGTACAAAAGACCGGTATCCAGATAGGCAAAGCCGAAATGCGCTGCGACGGCCCGCGCGATTGTGCCCTTGCCCGCAGCCGCCGGTCCGTCGATTGCCACCGTAAAGATCATCCGCGCATCCTTGTTCAAGCGCTGCTTGTCCCCTGACTTGCGGTCCAAGTCAAACAGCTGGAAAACCAGACACGCACCGGATCATCTGCGCTGATGCTAAAGGCAGGATTACAAAAAAGAGCGCGCATCTCGTCCTTTGTGCACAGGGCGTCGTCTAAAGCGATGCACTTGGCTTCGCCTCCACTTTCAGATCCGGCACATCGCGCGACATGGAGCCAATCCTAGCCGCGCCAGATGCCGCTATAGGGGCGATGTTTCCACATCTGACCAAAATGCAGGTCAAGATGCGGGGGATCAAATGCCGCAACGCCACTAGAGCGATACATGGTCAACTCGTTGAGCCGCCATTCGTCAGCCCCGCACAAGAAATCAACGCGGATATAATCAAAGTCCCGGCCAATCTCTTCAGCAAAGGCCCGCATCTCTGCCAGAAAACGTGGCGCAGCTTGATGCGCGGCAACAGCATTGGTCCCCATGGCAAGTTGCATTGGCGTCCAGTCAGGTTCGTAATAGCTCAACCTATGATCAAGAAAACGGTCCTGCTCGACAAAGATATAGACGCAAACGCCATCCATCACCGCGAACTTTATATCCTGCGCAGGATGTCCATCGGCGCTAAGGACCAGATCCTCCACGATCAACTGCGGCGGGATTGCCCAATATGCCCATTCCTGGAGAGACAACCCGTAGGTACGCCGCAACCAACTGCGCGCCTGTGCGGCAATCGCGCGCCAATCTGGCGTATCCCCTTTGGCCACGATTGTGACCCAACCTGACCCATGGTTCGGCTTGATTGCCACGCCCGTCCCAGCAGCGGCAAGCCGTGCCGAAGTGGGCCACCGCGTAACCAATCGTCTCCGAGGCAACACGGCATCAGCCCGCTCGGCGCCAACCCGGGCAACCAGATAGTCACGCAAACGAACTTTGTCGGCAATCACCTGATAGACAGCCGCCCTGTCATACAGTTTTCGCCAGTTTATCTTTTCGTTCATCGTTTTGGGCGCAACAAAATCTGGCACATAGCCAACCATACGCAGAAACATCTGCTTTAATTTGGGGCAACCACGCGCTAAGTCGCGCTGTGCACGGCGGCGCTCCAGCATCGTGCGCCAGTATTCAACGAAAATATCAAGCGCTTCGTTCAGCCAATCCAAAACCAAGAGCTTTCTTTTCATCGCACCCCGCCCATTTATTTGATCTGTCAGTCGGATCGCACCAAATCTGCCCCCAGCCCCCGCATCAGCCCCTCAAACTTCGGAAACGAGGTCAGGATCGGCGAGGCGTCATCCACCGAAACCGGCTGTTGCGCCGCCATGCCGCAGACGAGGAACGACATCGCGATGCGGTGGTCAAGATGCGTGGCGCAGTTGGCACCACCCGGCACACCGCCCGGCCCCATCCCGTGGATGATCAGCGTATCCTCATCCTCTTCGATGCGCACGCCGCAAGCCTCAAGCCCGCGCGCCATTGCGTCAATGCGGTCGCTTTCCTTGACCCGCAACTCCTTGACGCCGCGCATGATCGTGCGGCCGGTCGCAAACGACGCCACGACCGACAGAATCGGATATTCGTCAATCATCGAGGGCGCGCGTTCGGGGGGCACCTCGATGCCCTTCATGTTGCCGCTGAAACGCACGCGCAGATCGGCGACGGGCTCGCCGCCTTCGGTGCGCGGGTTCTGGAATGCGATCTCTGCGCCCATCTCGACGAGGGTCAGGTATAGCCCGTTGCGGGTCAGATTCTGGCTGACGCCGGGCACGAAGATGTCCGATCCTTCCACGATCAGCGCGGCACAGACCGGAAAGGCCGCGCTCGACGGATCGCGCGGCACTGCGACGGATTGAGGTCGCAGTTCGGGCTGGCCGGTCAGTGTGATGACAGAGCCTTCGGCCGTCTTTTCGACAGTCAGTTCCGCGCCAAAACCCAACAACATCCGCTCTGAATGATCCCGCGTCGGTTCACGCTCGATGACCACTGTCTGGCCGGGAGCATTCAGGCCCGCGAGCAGCACTGCCGATTTCACTTGCGCCGAGGCGACGGGCAAAGCGTAGCGCACCGGCACAGGGTTCGCGGCACCGACCACCGTCATCGGCAACCGGCCACCTTGGCGACCGTAAGCTTGTGCCCCGAACAGGCTGAGAGGGGCCGTCACCCGTCCCATCGGACGCTTTCGCAAAGACGCATCCCCCGTAAAGGTCACGGTCATCGGCGTGGTGGCCATGGTTCCCATGATCAGCCGCACGCCGGTGCCGGAGTTGCCGCAATCGATCACATCCGAAGGTTCCTGAAAGCCGCCGACGCCGACGCCATGCACCGACCAGGCCCCCGGCCCGTGCTGCGTGACCGTTGCGCCAAAGGCCTGCATCGCCTTGGCCGTGTCCAGCACATCCTGCCCCTCCAGCAGGCCCGTGATTGTCGTCTCGCCCACCGCCATCGCACCAAAGATCAGCGCGCGGTGGCTGATCGATTTATCGCCGGGAACCGAGGCCGTGCCGCTGAGCGGCCCCGACTTGCGGGCAGTCATCGGCTGGGCGGGGGCGTGGGCTGACATTGCGGTCTCCGTCTGTGCGTCCGCCTGATAGCGCAAGGCCGCAACCGGGTCCACTGCCCCAAATTCCTTGGAAGGAATTTGCAAAAATCTTCGAAGATTTTGGGGTCAGACCCGCCGGAAGGTCAGGTAATGCGGCACCCGGCCTTCGCGCAGGGCCTTTTGCTCATAGCGGGTCGAGAGCCAGTCGCGCCAGGACACCCCGCCCTGACCCAGCAGGTCAAAGCCCGCCTTCGGGACCTCGTCCAAGGTCTGGCGGACATAGTCGGGGATGTCGGTCGCAACGCGGAACTCGGCGCCGGGCACCATGACCCGTGCCAGACCTGCCAGATATTCGGGCGTGACAAAGCGGCGGCGGTGGTGGCGCGCCTTGGGCCAGGGATCGGGATAGTTCAGGAACACCTTGTGCAGGCACGCATCCGGCAAGACCTCAAACAGATCGCGCACATCACCCGGATGCAGCACCAGATTGCCGACATTTGCCCGGCGGATCTTGCCCAAAAGCATCGCGATGCCATTCACAAAGGGCTCGGCCCCGATGATCGTCACCCAAGGATAGACCGCCGCCATATGCACCAGATGCTCACCGCCGCCAAAGCCGACCTCAAGCCACAGCGGACTTGCCCCGAATGGTTGCAGGTCCAGCATGTGACGCGCCGGATTTTCCCGCCGCGACACGCCCGCCAGCGTCAAAGGACCTAGATCCTCGGCCAGATAGGTCTTTTGGCTGGCGCGCATGGTCTTGCCCCGGATGCGCCCGTAGAAATTGCGGCGTCCAGGCTCAGGGGCATCTTGGTTCATGGGACCTGCTTGCGATATCTGCGCGACGACCGCCTATACCGCCGCCTTCAGTGCCTCGACCAGATCGGTGCGTTCCCACGAAAACCCGCCATCCGCATCGGGCGCGCGGCCGAAATGGCCGTATGCGCTGGTGCGGGCATAGATCGGGCGGTTCAGGCCCAGATGCGTGCGGATGCCGCGCGGGGTCAGGTCCATCACCTTGCCGATGGCGGCCTCGATCACCGCGTCAGGCACGACGCCGGTGCCATGGGTGTCGACGTAGATCGACTGCGGTTGTGCCACGCCGATGGCGTAACTCACTTGCAAGGTACACTGCGAGGCGAGCCCTGCCGCCACCACGTTCTTTGCCAGATAGCGCGCGGCATAGGCAGCCGAGCGGTCAACCTTGGTCGGATCCTTGCCCGAGAAAGCGCCCCCCCCGTGTGGGGCCGCCCCGCCATAGGTATCCACGATGATCTTGCGCCCGGTCAGGCCGGCATCGCCGTCAGGGCCGCCGATCACAAAGGACCCGGTGGGGTTCACATGCCATTTGGTCGCGTCGGTGATCCATCCCGAAGGCAGAACCTCGCGGATATAGGGCTCCACGATGGCCCGGATGTCGTCGCTGGTCTGGCTGATATGGGCATGCTGGGTGGACAGCACGATTGACGTCACCTCGACCGGCTTGCCGTCCTCATAGCGCACCGACAGCTGTGATTTCGCATCGGGCCGCAAGGTCGGCTCCAAGCCCGCCTTGCGCACCTCGGCCAGCTTGCGCAGGATCGCATGCGCGTACTGGATCGGGGCCGGCATCAGTTCCGGCGTCTCGTTGACCGCGTAGCCGAACATGATGCCCTGATCGCCCGCCCCGTCACGGTCCACGCCTTGTGCGATATGGGCGGACTGTTCGTGCAGGAAATTCATCACGTGGCAGGTGTTCCAATGGAACTTTTCCTGCTCATAGCCGATGTCCTTGATGCAATCGCGCGCGATCTGCCCGATGCGCCCCATCACGTCCTTGAGCCGCTCGACATCGCTAAGGCCAACCTCACCGCCGATGACGACAAGACCCGACGTGGCAAAGGTCTCGCACGCGACGCGGGCATTTGGTTCGATCCCAAGCATGTAGTCCAGAACCGCATCCGAGATGCGGTCACAGAGTTTGTCGGGGTGCCCCTCGGACACAGATTCCGAGGTAAAGGTATAGCTTTTGCGGGTCATTGGGGACGTGCTCCGGTGAATGTTCCCCGCCACGTCAGGAAGCCGTTGTGGCGGTAAGTTGAGCAGCACTAAGGCCCGCATCCCGGAACGTCAAGCGAGCCTGCGACGCCACGAGACAAAGATCACAAGTGCCCCGCAGAGATAAAGCGCCATCACTGGCACTTCGCCAAAGCGCGCGTAGATCGTCGGGGGCAAAGCACCCGGTAATGCTGCATCCAGATAGGCGGCCTTGCCAAAGGGCAGTTCGGCGACGCGCTGCCCGCGCGCGTCATAGACGCCCGTAACCCCGGTATTGGCCACCCGCACCAACGGCAATCCTTGCTCAATGGCGCGCAGACGCGCCTGCGCCAGATGTTGGAAGGGGCCGGACCAGGTGCCAAACCAGGCGTCGTTGGTGATTTGCAAAATCCAGTCCGCACGACCGCCCGCCGCGCGCGGAATACCCGGAAAGACCGCCTCATAGCAGATCAATGGCAGAACCCGACCCAGCTTTGGCCCAAGGTCCAGAACAACGGGACCGACACCCGCTGAATAGCCCTGCCCCTGCTGTGCGGCAAACGCGGTCAGGCCAAACAGTCTGTACGCCAGATCCCCCAACGGGATGTATTCGCCAAAGGGCACAAGGTGGAACTTGTCATAGGTTGCGGCCACCGTGCCATCGGGCGAGATGACGCGCAGGCTGTTCCATGCCCTGAGGCCATCAAGATCTTCTTCAACCCGCTGGATCCCGACGGCGACCGGGCGGCCTGCGGCTGCCTGTGCAATTATCGCGGAGACGGCTGGGCTGCGCTCCAACGTGTAGGGAACCGCGGTTTCCGGCCAAATCGTGAGGTCCGGCAGAGGCTTGACTGCCGTGTAGGCCAGCTGCCGGTCAAAGAGGATCTGGGCTTCGATGTTGTCCCACTTTGCCTCTTGTGCCGCGTTGGGCTGCACAAGTCGCAAGACAACATCCCGATCGGCAGGCATCGGCTGCGACAAGACCCACGCACCCAAAACCCAGGCGAGCGTTGTCACCGCCCCCGATGCGGCCACGCCCCAAGGGCGCAGCGTCGCCAATGCCAAGGCCATGGTAAGCGTCAGCGCCGTCAGCCCGTTCGGTCCGACCCATGCAGCCAGCTGCGCCACCGGCGTGTCGATCCAGACATGTCCGATCAGCGCCCAGGGAAAGCCCGTCAGCAAAACCCCGCGCAGCGCCTCTGCCAACCCAAGGGAGAGCGCGATGCCGGCTACCGGCAAACGCGCGCCATGCCCAGCCGCCGCAGCCAACGCCCAGAAAAGCCCAAGTCCCCCGGCCAGCAAAATCACTGCAAAGGGGGTCATCCACCCATGGCGGGCAATGTCGATCAAAAAGGGCTCAACGATCCAGGCCAGCGCCAGCGCGAAATAGCCCGCGCCCGCGGCATATCCGCGCCAGAACGCAGCGCGCCGGGTGGGCGCCTTGGCGGCGAGATGCAAGATCAGCGCCAGCGCGGGCAGCGCAAGCCACCATGCGTCCCAAGGGGCCTGCCCGAGCGCAGCTGCCGCGCCAGCAACAAAGGCAAGCAAAGCTTGACCCCGCGCAGTCTGCGGCAAACCCCACCTCGTCAAAAGCGTCAGTCCCCGTCCCCGGTCAGCGCGCTGGGGTCATTTTGGGACCTCAAGGCGTCCGGCAGCCGCAGGCGCAATCGTTTGACCCGGCGCGGATCGGCATCCACGATCTCGATTTCCGCACCAGAGGCCAAGGGCACGATCTCGCCGCGCGACGGCACCCGCCCTGCCACCAGAAACACCAGGCCGCCAAGAGTGTCGATGTCTTGATCATCGTTTTGCCCGCGCAAAGCAAACCCGACCGCGGCCTCTATCTCGGCCAGGGGTGCGGTTGACTGCGCCAGATACACGCCGGGCTTTTCCTCTTTCCACAGGGCGGTTTCTTCTTCGTCATGTTCGTCCTCGATCTCGCCGATCACCGTTTCGATCAGGTCTTCGATCGTCACCAGCCCGTCGACACCGCCGTATTCGTCGATCACCAATGCCATGTGGACACGGTCTTTTTGCATCTTTTGCAGCAACACCGCGGCAGGCATCGACGGCGGCACGAAGATAACCGGGCGCAACAGCTTTTTGAGGCTGAACCGTCCGGTCGCGCCAAAGCCATGCGTCAGGGCAAGGTCTTTCAACAACACCAGGCCTTGCGGGTGATCAAGCGATCCCTTGTAGACCGGAAGGCGCGAAAAGCCATGCTCGCGAAACACCTCGACCAGTGCATCGCGCCCGATATCCAAAGGAACCGCAGCGATCTCGATCGTGGGAACGGCGACGTCATCAACGCGCAAGCGGCGAAGATTACCAAGCCCGTGATGCGTACCAGCACCCGCAGGCGTCCGTGGACCTGACGTCGTTGACCCCGCATCAGCGCCCTCCGCTGCAGTCGAAAATTTGCTGATGATGCGACCGAAGAAACCTCGCGGGGGCGGATCGTTCGGACCGTCGCCGAGGGTGTCCGATGATGCCGAACCGTCGCTTTTTGGCTCGACCCTGGGCGCCTGACCTTTCGGCGCCCGATGTGCAGCACTGTCCATCTGTCCCTTGTCCAAGTCTCGTCTTGCGGCCAGAGGCTGGCCAACCATCCGTTAGTATGGGTCCGAAACCCCCAAAGGCGCAAGGACCCGAACTTCAAGCGATTCCATCAACCGTGCATCTTGTGCGTGTATGTGGTCATATCCCAAAAGATGTAACAGGCCATGCACGATCAGATGCGTCACATGATCCGGGGCCGTTTTCTGCTGATCTTTTGCCTCGGCGACGCAGGTCTCGTAGGCCAGCGCGATATCGCCCAACGCGACCGGGTCGGCGACGGTTCCCTGTTTTGGCAACACAGGCATACTGCCTTGTATTTCAGGGCTGCGGTCCGCCGACGGCCAGCTCAGCACATTGGTGGGCTTGGCCTTGCCACGAAATGAAGCGTTAAGTTCCGCTATTCGCGCATCGTCACAGCCCATAACGCACAAGGTGTACCCCACATCGCCCATGCCAAGGAACGCCAGTGTCGCGCGCACCGCCCGATCTGCCAGAGCTTCAAGCCCCAACACACCCCAACGAGGATCTTCGATTACGACATCGACCAGCGTGGGCTCGCCCATATTGTCTTGCATGTCCGCCATCATCGGCTGCCTGTCGCATATCGACGTTGCAGGCTCAACTGGCCATTTCACCTTGTCAAAGTATCCTCGGGGGTCTGGGGGCAGACAGCCCCCAGCGCGCTGACCTATTGCGGAGCATCGGCCTCATAGGCCTCGATGATGCGCGCCACCAGCGGGTGCCGGACGACGTCCTTGGCGGTGAAATAGTTGAAGCTCACGCCCCTGACGCCCTTGACGATCCGCTCGGCCTCTTGCAAGCCGCTTGGCACGCCGCGCGGCAGGTCGATCTGGGTCCGGTCGCCCGTCACCACCATCCGGCTGCCCTCGCCCAACCGGGTCAGGAACATCTTCATCTGCATCGCGGTCGCATTCTGCGCTTCGTCCAGCACCACAAAGGCGTTTGACAGCGTGCGACCCCGCATAAAGGCCAGCGGAGCGATCTCGATCCGCTTTTCCTCCATCAGCTTTTGCACCTGTTTGGACGGCAGGAAATCGTTCAGCGCATCATACAAGGGCTGCATGTAGGGATCGACTTTTTCCTTCATGTCACCGGGCAGGAAGCCCAGACGCTCACCGGCCTCAACCGCAGGACGGCTGAGGATGATCTTTTCGACGGCGCCACTGATCAGCATGGTCACGCCGACCGCAACCGCAAGATAGGTCTTGCCGGTCCCCGCAGGCCCGATGCCAAAGCCCAGCTCATGCGTGAAAAGATTGGCAACATAGGCCTTTTGCGCGTCGGTTCGAGGCTCGATGGGGCGCTTGCGGGTGCGCAGTTCCATCCCGGTCTTGAAAAGCTCGATCTGTTCGCCCTCGGCGCGCATCGCATCCGGCATCGGCTTGCCCATCCTCAAAGCACCGTCGATATCACCTGCAGCGACGCTGCGCCCCGATTCCAGTCGCGCGTAGATGCCGCGAAGAACTGCCGATGCCTGATCGCGCGCGCCCTTGTCTCCGATCACCGCCAACCTGTTCCCGCGCCTCAGGATATGCACCCCGACCTGGTGCTCGATCTGCGCAAGATTGCGGTCAAACTCGCCGCAAAGCTCGATCAACAGGCGGTTGTCGGGAAATTCGAGGGTTGTTTCAACGATATCCTCGGGGCGGTTCGGGGGGGTCAGCGCGCTGATGCCCAAGCGGGGGGCTCCTTTTGCATATGAGATGCTCTGAGTCTGCGAGTTTTGCAGAGGTCTGGCAAGCGGCTTTGACCGCTGAAGTGAACTCTGCGCCGGAAAGATGCCAGATTTGTGACAAACCGATCAAGGAAATGGCGCCTAGAGTCCGGCCATCGGCTTGCCGGGCAGGCATTGCGGGCACCAAGCTGCGGCGCCCGCGTTCATTTTGTCCGATCAGGGAGCCGTCTTGCGGACGACGGTCTTGCGGCCGGGGCCTGACACAAGGTCCGGGATACCTGCATTCGACGTCTGGTACTTGCCCAAGACCGTGCCGGGCGGATACCTGTCATCGCAGACCGGCAAGCCAGAAACCGGATCATAGCGCGGCGTCGAATAGCCTTCGAGCCCGTCATCCATGATCCAGTTCTGGCAACCATCAGGATCGTAGACGATAGCCGCTTCGCCATCGATCAAGACGCCTGCGTCCGTCCCTTGGTCCTCGCCCGTCGCAATCACAGAGGTCGGGCCATAGTACGAGCGCGCACCTTCCAGCCGTTCACCGGCAGCGCAACCCACCAGCAACAGGCCAAGCACGGGGACAATCACGGTGTTTTTCATGATGCCCTTCACCAGTTGTAACAGACGATTTCGACCCGACGGTTCTGTTTGCGGCCGCCCGCAGAAGCGTTGGATGCAACGGGACGGCTTTCGCCATAGCCAAGCTGTCGCTCGACCGAGGCGCCGCTTGCGCGGGCAACATTGGCCACTGCCTTGGCGCGGTTCCTGGACAGACGATCGTTCAACCCGGCGCCGCCCTGACTGTCCGTATGGCCATAGATTGCATATCCAAAGGCGCCAGCATCGGCGAAGAACTTTGCCAACCGACTGCGACCCGATGCGGTCAACTGCGCACTGCCAGATGGAAAGAGCACATCGGTGTTTTCCACCAGACAGGTATTCTTTTTCAGGCAGACAGGCCGCCCGGTCTTGGGGTCGCGCCGCGGCACCATGTAGCCTTCGATGCCGCCATCGGCGTACCAATGCATGCAGCCGTCATTGTCAATCCACAAACCCCATTCCACCTCGCCGGTAACTTCGGGTCTGGTCTGGGCATGCGCAGAACTGGCAAAAAGGACGGCAAGTCCCACCACCACAAGCAGCCTCCAAACAAGGCCACCTGAATATTTGCAACCAATCATTGCCGCCTCACCCCCAGGCACCTAGAAAAACACGTTGCAGATTGTCTTTTTCCGAGGATTGGCAGCAGCCTGCCTTCAAGTAAAGCGATTCGATTCCCGTGGCTTGCCCACAGGTTGAGCGTTTTACAGACCGAATCAAGCCCTAGGGGTGGCGCGGGTATTCCAGCACAAGTCACTACAATCTGGGCGTGCGATCAACAACTGATTGGTGTGGCCGCCAACGAGTTTGTCGACGCGGCGGTGACCCTCACGCGGACCAATTCGCCCACGCGACCGGTCGAATCGGCCACATGCACGGCGTGCAGATGATCGGACTTGCCAACCATCTGGCCCGGCAGGCGACCGGTTTTTTCGTAAAGTACGCCGACCTCGCGCCCCACCATCGCCTCTTGGGCAGCCCGCTGTTGGGTGGTGACCAACGCCTGCAAGGCTTGCAGGCGGGCGTCGGCAATCTCGGTGGCAACGGGGTCCTTTTCGGCAGCAGGCGTGCCGGGACGGGCCGAGTACTTGAACGAATAGGCCATGCCGAATCCAACGGTGCGGATCAAGTCCATAGTGTCGTCAAAATCACTGTCCGTTTCACCGGGGAAACCCACGATAAAATCCGAGGTCAAGAGGATGTCCGGGCGCGCTGCCCGGATGCGGTCGACCAGCCGCAGATAGACGTCGCGCCCATGCTTTCGGTTCATCGCCCTGAGGATGCGGTCTGATCCTGATTGAACCGGCAGATGCAGATACGGCATCAGTTCCGGCACCTCGGCATGCGCCGCGATCAGATCATCGCCCATGTCGTTGGGGTGGCTCGTGGTATACCGGATGCGGTCCAAGCCGGGTGTGTCGGCCAGTGCCCGGATCAGCCGCGCAAGGGTCCAGTCACTGTCAGGGCCGACCCCGTGATAGGCATTCACATTCTGCCCCAAAAGCGTGATCTCGCGCACCCCGCGCGACACCAGATCCGCAGCCTCGGCCAGCAGACGCGAAACTGGGCGGCTGACCTCGGCCCCGCGGGTGTAAGGCACCACACAAAAGGCACAGAACTTGTCGCAGCCTTCCTGCACCGTCAGAAACGCCGTTGGTCCGCGCATCGCGCGTGGGGCAGGCAGGTGATCGAACTTGTCCTCGGCCGGAAACTCGGTATCGACGACGCGGCCACCGGCGGCCACCATCTCGGGCAAGCGGTGATAGCTTTGCGGGCCGACGACCAGATCGACGAGCGGCATGCGCCGCAAGATCTCGGCGCCCTCAGCTTGTGCCACGCAGCCAGCAACCCCGATCTTGAGATCCGGATTGGCGTTTTTAAGCGGGCGCAGCCGTCCCAGGTCGGAATAAAGCTTTTCGGACGCTTTTTCGCGGATGTGGCAGGTGTTGAGCAAGACCATATCCGCATCGGACGCGACATCGGTCTGCACGTATCCCGCAGCACCCATGGCCTCGGCCATGCGCTCGCTGTCATAGACATTCATCTGACAGCCATAGGTCTTGATGAAGAGTTTCTTCGGCGCGGCCAAGGCGGTTCTTCCCAAAAGATTAGCCGCGCTCATACACCGACGTGCCGGGCGCGGCAACGCCGGGTTCACGTCAGCGCAGTCACAAGGTCCGGGGCATCGCCGGGATATTGCGGCAAGCCATCCGCAATCGCGTAGAACTGCGCGCGGCCTTCGGTACAGATATGATATCCCGGCCGCAGGCATGACGGATCATCGAATGCGCCCGCAAGGATCGCATAGCGCGCCTCGCCGTTGGGTTTCCAGAACAGCGGCGAACCACAGGTCTTGCAAAATCCGCGCATGGCAAAGTCAGAGGCCGCAAACCAGGTGATGTCTTGCGCACCCTGAATTTCCAGCGTCTCGGCACTGGCGCTGGTCGCCGCAATATACAGGCCCGATTGCTTGCGACACTGCGAGCAGTGACAAAAGACCACGTCGCGCAACGGCCCGACGGTTTGAAAGCGGACGCGTCCGCAAAGGCATCCACCCGACTGTTTTTGTTCGCCCATCCGTCTCTTCCGCCTGATCGCAAAACCATGGCACAGGCAGGGTCATGGCGGGGCGCCAAATCCGTCGTTGGAATGCCGCATAGCGTCAGAACCAATCCAATTGACCTTTCAGCGGCCTTCATGGACTCTGTGCGCCAAAGATCATGCGCCCTTCAGGCAAGCGTGCGGATCATCCAAAGGACGACAGGTTTGCGCTGGACCAATCTTGACACTTTTCTGAACACCGCAAGGTCCGTTCTTGGCAAAGGGCCGGTGGCGTTGATCCTGATCGAGGACCCTGTCGAGGTTGCCTCCACGCTGGAGCATCATCTGCAGGCGGGCTTCAGTCCGGTGATCTGCCTTGTGCCCGACGCCATCGACATTCCCGAAACCCTTGCTGCACGCATCCACCGTGTGCCCTATGACGTCCATGCGCCGGGTGCGATGATCAAAGCGGTGAACGCCCTGAACGCTGCGGCGACGCCCGGCACTTGGATTTACTACTGCTTTAACGGCGAATACCTGTTCTTCCCCTTTTGTGAAACCCGCACGGTGGGGGAGCTTTTGACCTTCCATACCGAAGAACGCCGTGATGCGATGGTGGGCTTTGTCGTTGATCTTTATGCCGCCGATCTGGACCGTCACCCGGACGCCGTCAGCCGCGAGACGGCCTGCATCGACCGGTCAGGCTATTTCGCGCTTGCCCGCAAGGATCCGGCAAATGGCTGGGCCCCCAAGGAACGCCAGCTTGATTTCTTTGGTGGTCTGCGCTGGCGGTTCGAAGAGCATATTCCCCCTGCCCGGCGCAAGATCGACCGCGTGGCAATGTTCCGCGCCAAGCCGGGGCTGGTCCTGTCGCCCGAATTCACGTTTTCGGACGAGGAATACAACACCTATGCCTGCCCGTGGCATCATAACCTGACGGCGGCGATCTGTTCGTTTCGCACCGCCAAGGCGCTGCGCAGCAACCCCGGCAGCCGCTATGATATCCGCAGCTTTCACTGGTACAATTCAGTATCATTCGAGTGGCAAAGCCAGCAGTTGATGGATTTGGGCCTGATGGAGCCGGGTCAGTGGTTCTGACCCGCGCGCAAAGACGGTCGCGAGGTCAGACCAGCCTGAGCCGGATCACCACGTCGACTTTTGACACGACGGTCCCCGCAGGGGCGATGGGCAATCCGGTGATCTGCAACTGATCCGCTGGTGCATCGGTCAGCTGATGGCTGTCTTCCCAATAGAAATGCGGATGGTCATCCATGCGGGTGTCGAAATAGCTTTTGGAACCGTCAACCACGACTTCGTTCATCAAGCCCGCATCGCAGAACGCACGCAAGGTATTGTAAACCGTCGCAAGGCTGACCCTTTCCCCCGCGCTGGTCGACGACGCAAAAAGGCTTTCGGCCGTAACGTGACGGTTTTCGCCGTCCCCGACCAACAAATTGGCCAAGGCAAGCCGCTGCCGCGTCGGCCGCAAACCTCCGCGCATCAACCAGTCCGCACCCCGTTCCGACGGCGTCATCTTACCTGCCAAAAAACTGTCCTCATGCGGATATAGGCCCGCCGGCGCCGTCATTCAAACTTTTTGTCGGGTGGAGCCGCGTTTGTCGCTGCGGCAAAGCCCCGCGCCAGGTTGCGCCACGCGACCATCGTCAGCATCAACGCGCCCAATGCCGCGGCCCAAAACGGCAAAATCAGCGCTGTTGTCCGCATCAGGGGCCCGTCAGCCATTTGCACGATCAGTCCCGACAGGACCAACCCCACCGGCATCATCCCCCACGCAAGCAACCGCACAAGGCTGTTCACCCGCCCAAGCAACACGCCGGGGATCATCCTTTGGCGCGTACTGACCGACACGATGTTCCAAACCAGCCCCGAGAATTCAAAGATCGCAAACACGACGCCCAAGGTCACCGGACCCGGTGCCAAAGCCATTGCCGCAAATGCCGGGGCCGACGTCGCAAGCATCCACTGTGTGGTCCGCGCCGGACCCAGAGCGCGGGCGATCCGCTCACCCGCAAGACTGCCCAGAATGCCCCCCACAGCCCCGCCTGCCAGCACCAGACCATAGACCTGCGCGCTGAGCCCCAGATTTTCCTGCGCATGAAGCACCAAAGCGATCAGCGCCATCTGGTGAACCAGATTCCAGAATCCCGTGGTCCAGGCCAATGTCCGGAGCAGCGGCGCGCCTTTCAGGAACACCAAGCCCTCGGCCAGCTCTCGCCGCCAATTGCGCGCGGCAACCTGTTTGCTGCGGAAATCCCCCGCTATTCGCATCACCAGCAAGATCGCAGCGCCATAGGCGATCGCGTTCAGTGCAAATGGCAGGGGCAGCCACAGCGCAATCAGAAAGGCCCCAAGCGCCGGGCCGATCAGGGAATTGGCCACCAGTTCCACGCCCCAAAGCCGACCGTTGGCGCGCTCAAGCCCCGCATCAGGCACCAGCGCGGGCAGCAATGTCTGTGCGGCATTGTCGCGAAACACCTCTGCCCCGCCGACGATCAGGGCGGTCGTCATGATCATCACGTAAAGGCCCGGCCGCGCCACCCCCTGCAGCGGCGCAGGATCAAGCGGCAGCGCAGCCCAGATCGCCACCGCCGCCAGCGCAAAAGCACCCGCACGCACCACGTCCATCGCCAAAATCAGCCGCAACCGATCAACACGGTCGGTGACAATGCCTGCCGGCAATGCAAACAAGAACCATGGTATCCGCAGCGCCACCGGAACCAGCGCGATCAGCAAAGGATCGCGCGTCAGCAGTGATGCGGTCCACGCCCAGGCCACCACCGCCACGCCATCGGCGAGGTTGGTCAAGCCGCTCGCGGCAACGAAGCGAGATAGAGACATCCTCGATTTATCCTGTATCGCGGCGCGTCTGCATCCCGCGCCCTTGCCTCTGCTTCCTTGCCAATGTTACACGACTAGCAACAATACGTGAGACAAGGAACACCCGCCGATGGGGCAATACCCGACCAGTTTTGACCGCGAAGCCCTGCTCAGATGCGCACGCGGAGAACTTTTTGGCCCGGGCAATGCCCAGCTTCCCGAACCACCAATGCTGATGATGGACCGTATCACCGACATTTCCGACGATGGCGGTCAGCATGGCAAGGGCCATGTCGTGGCCGAATTCGACATCACGCCCTCCTTATGGTTCTTCGCCTGCCACTTCCCCGGCAACCCGATCATGCCGGGCTGCCTTGGCCTTGATGGTCTTTGGCAACTGACCGGCTTCAACCTCGGCTGGCGCGGCTGGCAGGGGCGCGGCTATGCGCTTGGCGTGGGCGAGGTGAAGCTGACCGGCATGGTGCGCCCTGACCGCAAGCGGCTGACGTATTTCGTCGATTTCACCAAGGCGCTGCAAAGCCGCCGCCTGACCATGGGTGTCGCCGATGGCCGGGTCGAGGCGGACGGCGAGGTGATCTATCTGGTCAAGGACATGAAGGTCGCGCTGAGCGAGGCGTGAGGCGTGAGGCCACATGATCGCTTGAACTGACATAGGGCAGCGCCCGACCGCCGGGTGGGCGCAGTGACGCTGGTTCTCGGCGCTTTATCTCTCAACCCATCGCGCCGAAGTTCTGCTGGTGACGTCGGCAAAAGCACCCGCCCGAGGGGGCGGTCGGGCGCTGCCCGGCGGGCTTCGCCCTTGATTCCGTGCAAGAGAATCTGTCAAAGCAACGGGCCAAGCCGATGCTCGGTGATCAGATTCCGTGGAGACCTCGCACGATCGAGAACCGCAGTTTAGCTGCCGCTCCTCCAAGCTCTGCAACTACGCCCGCTGCTCGAACTGTGAAGTTTGGAAACAAGAGTTCAGTTGGCGCATCCGTTGGCTTGATTGGATAACGCGCTCTATAGTCATTCATTGAAGATGCCATGCTCCGTGAAAAAATTGCGTTGGCGACGTCGATGGGCACCTTTGCCCACTCCGGCAAAGTCATGCCCTCAGCGAAGCACTCCCGCGCGAGCTTGCTGAGATTGTGCCTGAATGCCTCAGCAGTCTTGATCGGCATCCCATACGCTATCAGATATGCCTTGAAGTTCAGTTCCATCGAATGGCTGCACAAGAAGACAAACGGCTCATACTCCGCAATCATGCTGGAGAAATTCAATTTCTCCTCAGTTATTGTCGCGTTGTAGAGTATCTTTGCCGCACTCAAGTATTTTTCTGCAAGGCGGTGATGGCTAACCCAGCATCGTACTCTAACTCCCGAAGCGACGTAGCACTCACGTCATACCTCCTTGCCTCAGCGCAATGGCTCGTATGAAAAAATGACCGCATTGAAAGCATTGGTCAACTCCCCCCCCCCACCCACCCTTGCCCCCCTCCCGCCGCTGCCGTAAACATGGCCAACCGCGCTTCAGGAGACTGCCCATGCGTCGCGTCGTCATCACAGGAATGGGCATCGTCTCGTCCATCGGCAACAATATCACCGAGGTCGAGGCCTCCTTGCGGGCCGGAAAGTCCGGCATCGTGTTCGCCCCAGACTACGCCGAACACGGCTTTCGCTGCCGCGTCCATGGCCAGCCAAACATCGTGCTGGAGGATAACATCGACAAACGGGACCTTCGCTTCATGGGCGATGGCGCGGCTTACAATTTCATCGCCATGCGCCAGGCGATCAAGGATTCGGGCCTTGAGCCGTCGGATGTCTCCAACGTGCGCTCCGGTCTGATCATGGGCTCCGGCGGGCCGTCGACGAAATCCTTCTTTCGCGCCCACAACATCGTGCGCGAAACCGGATCACCCAAACGCATGGGGCCGTTCATGGTCACCAAAGGCATGTCGTCCACCAACTCCGCCTGCCTGGCCACGCCCTTCAAGATCAAGGGCGTCAACTATTCGATCACCTCGGCCTGCTCCACCAGCGCGCATTGCATCGGCAACGGGGTGGAGTTGATCCAGATGGGCAAGCAAGACATTGTGTTTGCCGGCGGCGGCGAGGAGCTGGACTGGACACTCTCCTGCCTGTTCGACGCCATGGGCGCCATGTCGTCAAAATACAACGACGCGCCCGAAACCGCATCCCGCACCTATGACGCCACGCGCGACGGCTTTGTCATTGCGGGCGGCGGCGGTACCGTGGTGCTGGAAGAGTTGGACCACGCCCTCGCGCGCGGCGCCAAGATCTATGCCGAAGTGACGGGCTACGGCGCGACATCGGACGGCCACGACATGGTTGCCCCCTCTGGAGAGGGCGGCGAACGGGCCATGCGCCTTGCGGTGGCAACCCTGCCAAAGGGTCGCCGGATCGACTACATCAACAGCCACGGCACCAGCACCCAGGTTGGCGACGTGACCGAGGTCGAGGCGATCCGCCGTGTCTTTGGCCGCGGCACGACGCCTCCCATCGCGTCCACCAAATCGCTGACCGGCCATGCCCTCGGGGGTGCTGGCGTCTGGGAGGCGATCTATTCGTTGATCATGATGAACGGCGACTTCATCGCGGCCTCGGCCAATGTGACCACGCTCGACCCCGAGCTTGATCCGAGCGAAATCGTCACCACTCTTCGCACGGGTGTAAAGCTCGATAGCGTGCTGTCCAACTCTTTCGGCTTTGGCGGCACCAACGCCACGCTGGTGATGTCCAAGTACCTCTCATAAGGAACCATCATGGCCGAACTGATGAAGGGCAAGCGCGGGCTTGTCATGGGTGTGGCGAACGAACGCTCCATCGCCTGGGGCATCGCGCAGGCCCTGGCGGCTGAGGGTGCGGACCTCGCGTTCAGCTATCAGGGCGAGGCGTTCGGCAGGCGTGTGGAACCGCTGGCAGCCTCAGTTGGATCGGATTTCCTCGTCGATGTCGACGTGACGAACGACGACAGCCTCGAGGCATGCTTTGACGCATTGAAATCCCGCTGGGGCACCATGGATTTCTTGATCCACGCCATCGCCTTTTCGGACAAGAACGAGCTGACCGGGCGCTTCATCAACACCACCCGCGGCAACTTCGGCAATTCGCTGGCGATCTCTTGCTATTCGTTCATCGACGTTTCGCGCCGCGCGGCTGCGCTGATGCCCGACGGCGGCGCGCTGATCACCCTGACATTCCAGGGCTCGAACCGGGTCGTGCCCAACTACAATGTGATGGGCGTGGCAAAGGCCGCGCTCGAAAGCGCAACCCGCTACCTTGCCAATGATCTCGGACCCCAGGGCGTGCGCGTCAACGCGATCTCTCCCGGCCCGATGAAGACGCTTGCCGGCGCAGCCATCGGCGGCGCGCGCGCGACGTTTCGACATACCGAAGCCAATGCGCCCCTGCGGGCCAATGCGACACTGGACGCTATCGGCGGCACCGCCGTATGGCTATGCTCAGCTGGCGGGGCTTGTACGACCGGCGAGGTCATCCATGTGGACGGCGGTTATCACGTGCTGGGGTTCCCGCAGGCAGAAAATCTCTGAAAATCACTGCTTGCGTTCGACCAAGGTCGCACCAAAAAATGCACAATAGCTGTGCTCCGTGGACACGTCGGTGGTGGCACCACCTGCTTGTGCGCAGCTTATGTCACCCCGCGCAATTGTTGCCAACTCTTTAGCATCCAACGAGAAACTGCGCGCATCAAAGACCCTCGCGAATCGGCTCAAATCAGCTTGGCTGTCATCCATGGAGACGATTGCCCCCGGGACAAGTCGCGCAAGGCGCCCGTCTTCATACCTCAACCACTGTTCCACCTGGTCGCCTTTGGCGTAGACGAGCGGAAAGTACAAGCTTGCCCAAGATGCGTTGTCGGTGTGGATCACGAGTGTCGGACCCGGCCCATCAATCTGCCCGACCGCCCAATCTCCGGGGCCATTCGAATAAAGGCCAGAGTTGCGCAACAAAAGCGTCGAGCCAAGCACTGTCGTTATCATCAAACACACCAGCAGGACGCTGCCAATGCTCTGCAACAATCGCGGCGCGTTGAAAATTGAAACCGTCAAAAACAGCGCTGCAAGAGGCAGCATCCAGATATTGTAATGCGGCGCCTGCACATCAAAACCTGCAACTGCAAAATCAACCGCAGCCAGAAACACAAAGCCAATCGCCAGGGGAAGCAGCAAAGCGACTGGCAGTTTTCGGGGTGACCTGAACAATGCCAACCCTGCAATGCACACCAGCAGGCCGACAATCAACAAATGCCCCCACCGCAACAGCGGGATGATTTCATAAACTGGATGGGCAACCATCCTATAAACCAGACGTGCCGTGGCACGGACAACAGCAGCCACGCCACCGTCACCACTGGCACCATCTGGAACAGCCGACAACTCGGTCGCCGCAAAGATGAAGGGGAGCAGGCCCAGTGACGCAATACCAAGCAGCGCAAACCAGCCGATCACCGGAACAACAGTTTCTTTGTTGATCAGCCGCACGATAAGGAGGCTTATCCCGAAACAGAATACAGCGACGCAGCCGTAAAAATGCAGGTACATTGAAAGCAGCAGGAAAATCACTAAAATCAGATAGTATCTTGCACTATTCCCCAGAATTACAAGATTGCAATAAGCATAGGTTGCCCATGCAATTGCAGCGAAGTAGATCGGATAAGCGCGGATCTCGCTGGAGAGTCCCAGAATATTCGCGGAAAACATGACAAAAACAACTGCAAAAGCGCCGGCAAGCCTGCCCCCAACCAAACGACCGGAAAGATACAAGGCTGGGATCGCAGCAGATGCAAAGAATACACCCATCGCACGCATTGAGTTTTCGGTCAGCCCAAACACACTGGCCCAGGCAATTCCGATCACATAACTGAGTGGCGGCATACGGTCGAAAGGAACCGCAGGCATTTCAGGGCGGCTTCCCGCGAGCCATTCAATGCTTGTTCTATAGGTCTGGGCCAAACCAACAAGCTGAGTTGTCTCGTCCACCCAGATAGACTGGCTCCGCGCGAAGATACCCGCCACCAACCAGAATATAACAGTGGCAAGCAGTAGAATTACGATTTCGACTGCGCTGCTATTCCACCTCTGTGGATTACTTGTCCTTGATATACTTTTTCCTGAAGACAACATATCTGTTCCCAACAAAGTTGAACATCATCCCCGCAAGTATTCCTACAAGAGCCGAAAGCTGCAGCTGATACGGGCCATCCGACAAAACGTGTGCTTGCAGATAAAGTGCCGTCGCGTAGTTCACGAGCATACCCACCGAGGACGCCGCAAGAAAGCCGGTAAACTGCTTCCAGATGTTCGAGCCTCGTGCATAGCTAAACGAGAATCTGCGATTGAGCAGAAAATTCGTCACAAGACTGACTGCAATTCCCCCAGCCAGACTTACCTCGGCTTCAAAGCCGAAATAGCGAAGAATCGTGAGAACAAGCAGGTTGACCAATGCTCCGGAAAATCCCACCACAAGAAACTGCGCAAAGTGCATCGCGGTGCCGAACTTGTGGATATAGAGACGGCGCAAATGCACAATATACTTCAGCTGCTCGCGAAAGGTCAGTTTGCTTTGTCCATACTGGCGATCAACAAATCTGATTGGCACCTCGCCGACGTTGTCAAAGCCACATTTCACGATGAGCTCGAGCGCAATCTTGTAGCCGACCGGATTCAAGTCCTCGGCAAGCTCAAAATCTGATTTTCGCATCGCCATGAAGCCCGACATCGGGTCACCGACTTTCGTCAGAGGGCGTGCCAACAGCGTGGCGATCCGACTGTTCAACCAGCGCAACAATCCCCAGTCATCATCGGTCGATCCACCCGAAACATAGCGGGAGCCAAGCACGAACTGCTGTCCCGACTGCAAGACAAGCACCATGTCGGGGATCTTTTCCGGCGGATGACTCAGGTCGCAGTCCATGCACACCAGCACAGGATAGCGCGCCAGTTTGAACCCGTCGATGACAGATGGGCTCAAACCGCGGTTTTCAGTTCGCACGACGATCCGGACCCAGTCCAAGCCAAGCGCCTCAACCGCTTCGACGCTTCCGTCGCGGCTATTGTCATCCATCAAGATGACTTCCAGCTCCAGATCCTGGGCCTCCTTCAATGCCGCGATCCGCGCCAAGATATGTGGGATATTCAACACTTCATGGTATGTCGGGATGATAATGCTGATCCCGGTGAGCAAGACGATACGTGCCAATGGCAAGTCTGAATTTTCGCTTTGGATCAATGCCGTCTCCTACACACGCAACACGCAAATACTGTTGTCGGCAGAACGCGATTTTCGATTTGAAAACATCTAATTGTTGCATTTACTTTGCTGATCTTAACTTATTTCGCAAGTGATTCCTGACGGTGCGGATCAGTTGCGGTGCCAGCGTGTTCGCAAAGCAAGAGCCGGATTCTGATTTGTTTCGCCAACCAGTTTGTGCAAAACCGGCTCGACTCCGGCGCCTAGAAGCCGCCCGGCTGCACCGGCAGCCGGGCTCCCGCAATCCCTCGGCGTGACGGTATCATCATCACGCCGCGTTGCCCGCCCCCGTGTGGCAGGGCGTCCAGCGCACATTGGCTGTCGTTCGTGGCTCAAGTCCGCGGACGCGTCGTCGCCAAGACCCTGCGCCGATCAGGTGGATTTCCGTCGATTGTCTGGATGATAAACGCGGGTGCAGGGCGCGTCGGCACCTGCGGCAGAAATCATCGCTAAATTGGAGCGGGCGGCGGGAATCGAACCCGCGTCTTCTGCGTGGAAGGCAGAGGTCTTACCATTACACAACGCCCGCGATACTTGGGCTAGGTATTCTGGCGACGGCGATCAGTCAAGGAGGTTCCACATTGTCATGATGTGGTCGTCCCCCGTATCCAGCGGGGCGCATTCGCAGAACTCACGCGGCCATTTTCAGTTTCTGGGCGGGTGTGCTGCCGCCGATGCCCCGTTGCCCGGCAATGGTCTGCCTGCAAACCATGTAAGGGATGCTCGAGCGGTCGCTGGTGTAAGTCCGGAGCCGTTGCGTGGCGAAGTCCTGTGCCTTGCGCTGGCCGGCAGGCGATTGTGTGCAATCGCTGTAAGGCTCGATGGTTGCGATGATGTATGGGTCCAGCCATTCGTGCCTGTCGGTGCGGGAATCGCGGTCGATATAGGCGTTCTGCCGGGGCTGGCCGGGTTGCATGTGTTGGATCATAACGCCTTGTTTCTCAGCCCTTTTCATCCGTTTAAAGCAGACAGGCGTTGCTGCAGGATTCTGACGAGCAAGGGTTCACGTCGTTAATCCATGCGGTCACAGGGGGCGCAAAACAAGGTGTTCACCCGGCAGTTCTGCAACCGTGCCTGCCGGATCAGTCACGAAACACCAACCTTTGGCACGTCCGCCCGGCAATCTGGCAAAACATGATTTTAGGAACAAACTCAACAGGTCGGAACTGGAGTGGCGATGCGCAGGATCGGAGTCACCGCATCCGTTCTTCGTGCCATCCGCAGCCCTGCATGAACGCCGAATTTCATGTCATCACCCACAGGCTTTGCGGTGGCAAACTGATCTGGATCGTCTGCCCGGGGGCGATGCCGTCGACCACATCAGGACTGAGGACCGCCTCGAGATCGGTTTCACCCACCCGCAGCCTCAGCCGGGTCTGGGTGCCCATGTAAAGCCGATCCATGACCAGGGCAGAAAGCGCATTCACCGGCGCTGCACCGATACGAATGGCCTCAGGGCGACAGGTCAGCGTCCCGGCACCACGCGCGACCCCATCGGGCAGGATCATTGGTCCCAGAACGGACTGGAACATGCCGTTCTCTGACCGGCCGCGCACAAAGTTCTGCCCGCCGAAGAACCGCGCCACGGCCTCGTTTGCCGGGCGTTTATAGAATTGATCGGCGCGATCATACTGGCGCAACTGGCCGTCCAGAATCAGCGCCACACGGTCAGCCAGCACGACGGCCTCTTCTTGATCATGGGTTACGAAGATCGTGGTAATGCCCAACTGTTTTTGCAGGCCCCGAATAAGATCGCGCATTTCCAGCCGCAGATGTGCATCCAGATTGGACAGCGGTTCATCCAGAAGCAGCACCTTCGGCTCGACGATCAGTGCCCGTGCCAAGGCCACACGCTGCTGCTCGCCGCCCGACAGTTCCGAGGGCTTTCGGTTTCCAAGATCAGGCAGTTGCACCAGCGCCAGCATGCGCGCAACCCGGCCTGCAATCTGCGCCTTGGGAACCTTGCGCATCCGCAAGCCGAAACCGACATTCTCGGCCACTGACATATAGGGAAACAGCAGGTAGTTCTGGAATACCATCACAACGCCCCGGTCTTCGGGCTTGTCGCGCAGGATGGACCGGCCATCAAAGGTCACATCACCGCCCGACGGCTCCAGCAGTCCTGCGATCATCTTCATCGTGGTGGTCTTGCCACAACCGGACGGCCCCAGAAGTGCTGTCATCTCGCCGCTGGGGATTTCCAGCGACAAGCTGTCGAGCGACGGCGTCGCAGCGCCCGGATAGGTCTTGCTGAGGTTGGTGATGGCGACACGCGTCATAGGCGACCAAAGCCTCCAACAGCGCCACTTCGACCCGACAATTGCCTTGCGGTCAGGATCAGGATCAGGACACCGGGCAGGATGTAGATCATCGCGATTGCACCGGTGATGTCATTGCGTCCCGATGAGACGAAGTTGAACAAAAGCAGCGGCAAGGTCACCACCCGCCCGCCGCCGATCAGCAGCGTCAGGACATACTGGCTCCAGGATACCAGGAATGCGAACAGACCGCCGACGATGATGCCGGGCATGATGGCAGGAAGGGTCACATGCCAGAAGGTACGCAATGGCGAGGCCCCGAGGCTGCGGGCCTGCTGCTCGAATGCCGGGTCGTAGTTGGCAAATATTCCGGCCATCACCAATGTCATGTAGGGCAGCGTCGGGATCAGGTGCACCAGTACAACCCCGATCACCGTGTTGGTCAGACCGAGCCCGATAAACACCGAATGGATGCCAAGCGCCACCGCAATCCCCGGCACGATCACGGGGGCAAGGATGATCATCTCTACCAGCGCCTTGCCACGAAACTTGTGCATTCCCAAGGCCCGCCCTGCCGGAACCCCGATCAGGATCGACAGCAGCGTGGCGCAGACCGCAATCCAGATCGTCAACCAAAGACTGTCCAGAACGCCCGCGGTATCCGAAAGCGTGTATTCCCACGCCTTCAGCGACCAGGCTTGCGGCAACAGCGATGGAAACCGCCAGCCCCGGGCGAACGACCAGATCGCAAGCGGGATCAGCGGCAGGACCAGCCAGACAATCAGCACGAGGCCGCTGATCACCTGGATGGACCGGATGGCAAGAGGTTCGCGCTGCATGGCCCTAACTTCTGATGCCGCGCCGAGTGGCACGAATGTAGATGGCGATCATGATGGCGGACAGGACGGCGATCACTACTGCCATCGCCATTGCCTCGGGGCGCGCGGCAAGATCGACATCGGTGTAGCTGCGATAGGCAAGGACGGGCAGAGTGGCAGGGTAGTTGGCCCCCAGAACGGCCGGGATCTCATAGGCACCAAAGGTGAACGCAAAGACCATCACGGACGCCGACAGCACGCCGGGAAAGATCAGCGGCAGCAGGACATGACGGAAGGCTTGCCAGCGGCTTGCCCCCAGTGACCGCGCAACCGCCTCATAATCGTGACCGATGGATTGCATGTTGGCCAGAACGATAACGCCAATGAACGGGACCTCTTTCCAGATATATTGCAGAATGATCCCAATGGCATAGGGGTCAAAGACCATCGCCGGAAAGTCACCTGGTCTGGTGATCAGGCCCATTTCAGCCGCCAGCCGTGCAAAGCTGCCCGACTGGGAAAAGAGATACAGAATCCCGATAGCCCCCACCAGATGCGGCACTGTCAGGTTGAGCTGGAAGAGAAAGCTGATCAGCCCGCGCCCCACAAAACTGCGCCGCAGCAAGAGTGCTGCGGCAATCGCGATCACCGCCGAAATGACCGTTGAGGTGAACGCGATGTGAAACGTCAAAAGGAACGACCAATAGAATTCCGGATCGGCAAACACCGCCGCATAGGCGTCAAGGTTCGGCGTCGTCAACCCAATCACCGGCATGTAGTTGAACGACCGCATGACCCCGATCAGCAGCCCGCCAAAGAACAGGACCCCGATCACCAGCAAGGCCGGCAGCAGCAGCAAAATGATCGTGGTGCGATCCGACATGGCGGCGCGTTGCCTCCGGGGTTTGCCTTTCGGGGGTGCCGATGGCGCAGGCCCGCCCGCGCCATCGGATCGATCAGAGCCTAGTTCTCGGCCACGTTGGTGATCCACCCCTGTTCGATGGCCGAAATCCAGTCCGCCTGCAACTCTGGCAAGGAATTCTCGGCCAGGTCTTCGGCCGCGACCACCGATGGGTGACGCTCGATCGCATTGAACGCGGCCTGAACTTCGGCGCTCGTGCGGTCCATCTCGATGCCGGAGTTGGCGCCCCAGACATCCGGCAGCGCCTTTTGCAACTGCGCCTCGCCGGACAAAAGCACGTTTTGCAGCACCATCGCCGCGGCCTTGTTGGGCGAGTTGAACGGGATGATCGTATAGTTGGTGTTGCCGATGGTGCCATCGGTCAACCCGTAGGACATGACCGTGTCAGGATAGGTCCCGGCCTGCACCGCCAGCCCGAACTGCGCCGGCTCATAGTTGAAGGTCAGCGCAACTTCCTTGTTGGCAAAAAGCTCGTTCAACTGGTTGATCGCGTTCGGATAGGTCTTGCCCTCGCGCCACAGCATCGGTTCGATCTCGTTCAGGATCACCCAGGTCTTGGCGGCGGCGTCATCGAACTTTGCCTGATCAAACGGCCCCATCAGGTTCTGCGACCCGCCCGCAGCATGGTAGAACACATGGCGGACAAACACAGCACCGGTGAAATCGGGCGGCGCGGGATAGGTGAACTGGCCGGGATTGGCCTTGATCCAGTCCAGCAGCTCCGGGATGGATCTGGGTGGGTTTGGCGTGACAGCGCTGTCATGAGCAAAGGCAAACTGCGCCCGTGACCAAGGCACCTCGCAGCCCTCGACCGGCACACCAAAGTCGTTCGCGATGGCCGGATTGTCCCAGTTGACCAGCGCGTTGTTGGGCAGGCTGTCGGTATAGCCGCACCAGACCAGACCGCCTTGCCTCATGGTGCGGAAGTTTTCGCCGTTGATCCAGATCATGTCGACCGAACCCTTGTCCATCACGCCGGACTCCTTCTCGCCCAGCACGATGTTCACCGCCTCCACCGTGTCGGTGATGCCGACGCGGTTGAGCGTGATGCCATACTGATCCTTCAGAATGCCGCCAACATAGTCGGACACATACTGGTTGATGTTGTCGGCGCCTCCCCACATGAACCAGTTCACCGTGCCGCCCTTGGCCATCTCGCGCACCGCGTCCCAGTCCTTGCCAATCAGCATCGACCCGTCCGCCGTATCCGCCCAAGCCATAGGCGCCGTCAGAACGGTTGTTGCCAGCAGCGTGATCTTCAGAATTCTCGTCATCTTTTCCTCTTTAAAAGGGCTTATCGTGCTTTTGCGATGGGCCTTGTGATGCCAGCGCCCTTGCCGGTTTCGTGTTGCGTGATCGCCTCGGCACTCAGGTGCAACGCAATGTGTAAAACTGCCTCGTTGCTTCGCTAAAGTGCCGTCTTGTCGGTCTCATCCATCGCATCGTGGAACGTCTTACCATCCGGCAACGTATCGCAAACTGACAAAAGCGCGATGGCCGCAACCCCGGACTTTTGGGCAACTGCCGAAACTGCGGATAGCTCCATCTCCACGGACGGAAACCCTTCTGTGATCCAGCCATCGCACATCGTGTCCGATTGCGCAAAAAGGTCAGGCCAGGTCAGATGTCACCCATCCCGCGTGGTGTCGCCGATTTGACCCGCGACAAGTGAGCTACTCCCCGATCTTTGGACAGTTTCCGGGGTGATTTAAGCTACTGCCTGCACCTGCTGATCGGTTTCGATTGCGTTGAAGTAGACCACGGCGGGCGGTTGACCGCCATGGGCGGCATGGGGCCGCTGGTGGTTGTAGAAAGTGATCCAGCGTCCGACGCCTGCGCGTGCATGTGACCCGGTTTCCCAGGCATGCAGGTAGACGCATTCGTATTTCAGGGATCGCCAGAGACGCGACATGTCGAGGGCATTCCTGCCATCGGTCCGAAGGAATGCCCGAGGGTTGTCGAGGTAACGGGCTTTGCCGTCCATCGAGATCTTGGTCTTTGCCCGCCTCAAGCGGTCGGTCCAGTCGAAGGATGTGAACTGTGACCCTTGATCGGTATTCATGATCTCGGGCGGGCCGAACTTGTGGATCGCCTCATTCAACGCCTCGATGCCGAAGTCCGCCTCCAGCGTGTTCGATATGCGCCAGGCCAGCACCTTGCGTGTGAACCAGTCCAGGATGGCGACCAGATAGAGAAAGCCTTTGCGCATCGGCAGGTAGGTGATGTCGGCACACCAGACCTGGTTGGGCCTGTCGATCCGCAGCCCGCCCAGCAGATACGGATAGGTCTTGTGCCCCTTCGCGGGCTTGCTGGTGTTGGGCTTTTGGTAGATCGGCATCAAACGCATAAGGCGCATCAGCCGCCGGATGCGCTTTTCGTTCACGGCATGGTCTTCGTTCTGCAGGTGCCATGTCATCTGCCGGACGCCGTAAAACGGGGTGTCCAGAAACTGCTTGTCGATCAACAGCATGAGGTCAAGGTTCATCTCGGTCTCGCCCTGCGGCGCGTAGTAAAAGGACGACCTAGAGATCGACAGCAGGCGACACTGCGCCCCGACCGACAGTTGGGGATGGGTCCGTTCGATCATGCCCCGCCTCACTTCCCGGCCCACGGCTTGAGCTTTCTTGCCAAAAAATCGTTGGCGACTGCCAGCTCTCCGATCTTGGCATGCAGATCGCGGACCGTGTCCTCGGCGATCTCTGCAGCCGCCGCCGCTTTGCCCCCGCGTTCAAAGATGCCTGCAGCCCCCTCGAGCAGCGCCTTCTTCCATTGATGGATCATCGTCGGATGGACCTCATAAGCGGTCGCAAGCTCAGACACCGTGCGCTCCCCCTTCAGCGCCCCCAACGCCACCCGCGCCTTGAACGCCCCGTCGTGGTTCCTGGGTTTCGACATCTCTGTTCTCCTCGTGCTTGGAGACCAGCAGACGTCAGATCGTAGCTTCCTTCACTGTCCGATTTTCGGGGAGTAGCTCAGGACTGGGCAGTGCCGAATTTCAGCACACTGAGCCGCCGCCAGAAGACCCTGAAGGTCAACATCCGGAATCGCAGATCAGCAGGCCCGTTGCACCTGCCGATCGAAAGCACAGGCATCAAATTCGAGGGCGAAGGTGAGTGGAGCGCCCGCAAGCATGGTGGTTTCAAACGTCGCGTCTGGCGCAAGATCCACATCCATTGCCCGGCAGGCGAATGGCGCCTTCACCGAGAGGGGGAATTGACGCGCAAACGCTAGAAATCCGGGCTGCAGAGTTCACCACCAGCGATGTGGGTGACGCGCCCCTGCTGCCCGAACTGCTCAACCAGATCCCGCCCGATCAGGAGATCGCCAGCATCACCGTTCCCTCTCACGGTTTGCAGGCAAGCCGTTGCCGGGCCAGGGATGGTGCCTTCGACACCCGCAAGTGCCACGATGCCATCCACTGCCCGGCAGTGGTTTGCAGGCAAACCGCGAGAAGGGCCGAACGCGGCACTGCTGCGATCATCCCGCCCCGCAAGAACGCCAAACCACGGAAGCCCGACACCCCGGGAGCAATCGCCCGCAACGAGGCCATGCGCGCACTACGCCGCTTCGGCCGCGCGCTCTGGCGACGATGGCGCAGAAACCGCCGCTGGAGCCGTGCAGAGACCAAAATGCACTGCGTCAAACTCTTGGGCCAGCGTTTCCTTACACATGGTTTGGAGGCAAAACACGACCGGGCAACGCATGGCGCGCGACTTCGACCGTCAGGTCGCGGAGTTCCAGGTCGTGTTGCCGTGCTGAGCGGCTACACCGTGCTCGGCATCCCCGTCACGAAGGTCGCGGGATAACTCTGTCCGGGGGAAGGGGAACCCCGGCCGTCAAACCATTTGTGCAACAGAGTCCGGTGACAAAGCGAAACCGCAATAGCGCGTCACCGCCACCCGGATAATCTTGGGGATTGTCGTACGGCACGCAAAGCCACTGTGCCTGAGCAGGCCGAGAGGCGGGACGGCCGCCTTGCCCGCTGAACGCGGATTTCCTATGACGGTGTCCGCACTGAAAATGCCTGCCGCGGGTCAGTCGGGAAACGTCTGCATGTAACGCAGGACGACGGGTCCGATGGTCACGATCAAAAGCGACGGCATCATCAGCAAGGCCATCACGGCGGACATCAGCACGGGCAGCTTGTTGGCCTTTTCCTGCGCCCGCAATTCGCGCCGCTCGCGCATTTCAGCGGAATAGGTCAAAAGCGATTGGCTCATCGAGGTGCCAAAGCGGATCGACTGCAGCACGACGTTGACGAATGAATAGGCCTCGTCGATTGAAAGACGTTCAGCCATCGCGTGAAACGCGCCGTCGCGATCACGCCCCGCCAGAATTTCCTGCTGCGCCACGGTGAATTCCTGCGCGATTTCGGGTGCGGTCGTCTCCAGCTCGACCGCAACGCGAGCCAGCGATGCATCAAATCCAAGGCCAGTCTCAATTGAGACCTGCATCAGGTCCAGTGCATTTGGAAAACCAAGTTCGACGCGGTACTTGCGCTGCCTGGCCCGCGAGGACAGCCAGAAGGCGGGGCCATAGAACCCGACCAGGATCATCACCCCGAACAGCATCAAAAGCTCGTTGCCCGCAACACGCCCCATCCGCTCGCTGACAATTTCAGGAAGCGGCAGGGCCTCACGGTACAGGAAGGTCAATGCCACGAAGGCGGGCAGTACGAGGCCCGCCGCCACCCGCAAGGCAAAGTACCACAGCACTGCACTTGGGCCTGCAAAGCCCGCGTGGACCAGATCGCGACGAACCTTGTTGCGCTCGCGTTGTTCGGACGGAAGTAAGGCCTTGGCAAGCCCACTTGGGTTTATCTGGGGGGCCACAAACAGCGAGATCGCGTCGTCGTCGCCCAGTGTGCCACGCCCGGCGGCGCGCATCCGGGCGCGGACGCGCAGCATGTTGCGATCCCGCGCAACGCTGACCAGGCTAAGAAACACCAACAGCGAGCCGACGAAAAGACCCAACAGGATCAGGGTTCTCGGTTCCAGGCCCAGATTGGCGGCAATGGGGGTGATCGTTGACAACATGGCGCGCCCCTAAATTCGGAAGTTGACAAGACGGAACAGCACAAAGCCGTTCAGCAGGATGAGGCCAAGCGCCCCCAACGCCATCGGCATGAACAGCGGGTCCTGCACGACGTCGCCATAGTACGACGGCGTGATGATCGAATTCAGCCCGACCATCAGGAACGGAATACTGGACAGGATCCAGGCCGAGATACGCCCTTCGGCCGACATCGCCTTGATTTTTCGGCGCATCATGATCCGACCGCGCATCACCCCTGCCAGCACGCCAAGGACCCGGCCAAGATTGCCGCCAGTGCCGTGCTGGATCGCGATGCTGACGGCGAGATAGTGGAAGTCCTCGCTCGGATTGCGCTCGGCCAGTTTGCGAAAGGCAGTGACCAGCTCGTCACCATAGCTGATCTGGTCGACCATAATGCCAAACTCGGTGCCGATCGGGTCGGGCATGGTTTCCGCCACCGTCGCGATCGACGAGGACAACGGGTGGCCAGCCCGGAGCGCGCGTGCCATCAGATCAAGCGCATCGGGCAGTTGCGCCGAGATCCGTTTCAGCCGCGCCGCCTGCATGGCCGACAGGATCATCAGTGGCAGCAAGATGCAGACCATCAAGGACAGGCCGACGGCCGCAAGCGCCCCAACGAGCGGCGTCAGCCCAAGCGACGACAGGCAAAACAGCGCCAGCGCCCCCAGCCCGAACAGCATCGGCTGCTGCGGCAGGCCTGCCGCGACTAGCATGTTGCCAAGATTCAGACCGACAAACGTCCTCTGCGACCCATCGCCCGGCAGCAGGATGTTCAGCCGTTCCTCAAGCTGACTGCCCCCCGCGATCAGCCGCATCCTGCGCGAGCGCGCTTCGGAGTCGGTTTCGCGCCGCGAGGTCAATTGGCGCATGCCTTCGATCAACAAGAGTGCGCCCATGAAGACCCCGACAAAAATCAGCCAGCCGGGGTCAATGCGTGCCAGAAGGTCGGTCATCCCGCAGCCCCCCCGGCACCAAAGGTTTCGGACGTCATCGACACGCCCGCGGCGGTCAACAGCTCCATGCATTTCGGACGGATGCCCGTGGGCAAAAATTCCCCCAGAACCTCGCCGTTGTCCGACCGCCCGCGTTTGCGGAAGACAAAGATGTCTTGCATGCTGATGACGTCGCCTTCCATCCCGGTGATTTCCGCGATCGACATGATCCGGCGGCGGCCATCGGCCAGACGCGACAGTTGCAGAACGATCTGCAGCCCCGAGGCGATCTGGCGCCTCACTGCCTGCAAGGGCACCTCGCCGCCAATCATCGCCACCATCTGTTCCAACCGCGACAGCGCGTCGCGGGCCGAGTTGGCGTGGATCGTGGTCATCGAGCCGTCATGGCCGGTATTCATCGCCTGCAGCATGTCGAACGCCTCGGTGCCGCGCACCTCGCCGATGATGATCCGGTCGGGACGCATCCGCAGGGCGTTGCGCACGAGGTCGCGCTGGGTCACAGCACTTGACCCTTCGGCACTTGGGGGCCGGGTTTCCAGGCGCACGACGTGATCTTGCTGCAATTGCAACTCGGCCGCATCCTCGATGGTGACGATGCGCTGCGTCGGGTCGATTGCGGCAGACAGCGCGTTCAGCATGGTGGTCTTGCCAGACCCGGTGCCGCCCGAAATCAGAATGTTCAGCCGCGCCTCGACCAGCGCGTGCAGAAACCTTGCCGACCCGGACGTCAGGGTGCCGATCTCGATCAGCTTTTCCGCCGTCAGCGGATCGCGCGAAAACTTGCGGATCGACAGGGTCGGGCCGTCGATGGCACAGGGTCGCACGATCACGTTGACCCGGCTGCCATCGTCAAGGCGCGCATCGACCCAAGGCTGGCTTTCATCGACACGACGGCCGACGCGGCTGACGATCTTGTCGATGATCCGCATCAGGTGGCGTTCGTCGCGGAACTGGACCGGCACGCGTTCCAGTTTGCCATAACGTTCGACATAGACGTTGCGAAACGAGTTCACGAGGATGTCGGCCACCCCCGGATCGGCCAGCAGCGGCTCCAGAGGGCCGAGGCCCAGCACCTCGTCGATCAACTCATCCGTCAGCCGATCGGTATCATCGGCCCGCATCGGCAGATTTTCAGCGGCCAGAAAATCATGAACGAGGCCTCCGATTTCGCGGCGCAACTCGCTGCGGTCGACCTTGTCCAGCACGGTCAGGTTCAGCCGTCCCAACAGTTCCTCGTGCAGGCGGGATTTCAGATCGAGATACGCTCGCAAGCCATCGTCGATCTTGCGGTAAGGCACAATGTTGACGGTCTTGGTCTGGGGCGCGCCCTTGGGGGCTGCCGGGGGGGGCGGCACATCGGCTTTGCGATCAGGCCGGCGCAGCACGAAATCCTTGAACATGTCAGTGGTTCCCTCGATCTGTGGGCTTGGCGCCGGTTCTGGGCGATGTCAGCAACTCTGCCGCGACGGCCCTGACCGCCTTGGACCAGCCGCAGCGCGGGGCAAGCTGCACAAGGGGTTCGCCCCGATCCAGCGCCTGGCGCGCCAGCTTGGTCTCGTCAGGCAGCCAATAGCGCAAAGGATGGCCAAGTGCGGTTTCGGCGTCGCGGTGGGTCTGCCCTGGGCGAAACGGCTTCTTTTCATGCGCAACGAGGATGTCGACGGGCAGTTTCGGATGATCTTCGGTCATCAGCGCGATGACGCGGCGTGCCCTTACAATCGACGGAACCGCAAGATCCGTGACCATCAGCAGCCGATCGGCCCGCGCCAAAAGCGGCTCCAGCCAGTCAATCAGCGCGGGCGGCAGGTCAACGATCACGACGTCATTCTCGGCCGCCAGCGCGTCCAGCATGGAGCCGATACGCCGGACGTCAAAGGCCTCGAACGGGATGGCCATCGACGGGGCCGCAAGCACATTGAGGCCGGTCGGATGGCGCACCATGGCGTGACGCACGGCCTGGGCATCGGGCTCCGGGCCAAGGCGGGCAAGCGCCAGCATGCCGCCCCGATCTGTAAGGTCGAGAAATGACCCCGCATTGCCCAGTTGCACGTCCAGATCAACCAGCGCCACCCGCCCGCCGCCCGCACCGCCGCGCGATGCAGCTTGGACCTGCATTTCCAAAGCAAGGTTCACGGCAAGTGTCGTGGCCCCGATGCCGCCCCGCGCTTTGGCGACAAGAAAGATGCGGCCTTCGGATGCTGCGTAATTGGCGGGAAGCCGTGATGGCACTGGCATTTCCGAGGCGATGATCCTTGCATCCGGCACCGCGTCGGAGGGACCCCGCAGCGGCGCGTCGTCCACACGATTGCCCAAGAGCAGCGGTGCGGCAGGTGCGGCTTCGGGGACATGCGCGTCCGGTGCGGGCATGAGGTCGGGCGTCGCAAACGCGCGCGCAGGCCCGTCCGGCGTCGCGCCCGCCGTCGCATCGCCCTGGGCCAGGCCGCGGGCGCGGCGGTTCGTTGCGCGAAACATGTAAGTGACATTCATCTGTTGGCCTTGCCGATATTCTGTTAAGTCGTTCATGCTAACCCTCTGTCCCCAAAGCGAGATCTTCGCCCGGCAATGACACCGACATGCCGGGCATGGTGAGCGCGGCACCAAGGGTCGAGCTGCGCCCGGTCAGCGCTGTGACAAAGGCGCTAAGCTGTGAGATAAAGGTGAAATTCACCCCGGTGAACTCGACCGTGACCATGGGCACATAGGGTCCGCCTAGGAACCCCAGATCGGGATCAAAGGCATAGGTATAGCGCATCTGGCCGATGGTCGTGCCCGCCGGGGCCAGCGGGCGAACGGCGGTAAAGATTTCTTGTGCCGTCTTAAACTCTGGCGAAGCCGGATCACTCGGCGCGTTGCCAAGGCAGCTAAAGGTTCCCGGATTGACACAAACACCCCCCCCTGCCCGGCAGAGCGAGCCGAAGGTCGCCGTTGTCAGGCTTCCGCGAGAATTTCTTGTCGGAACGCCCACGCAAACCGGCGGGCGCACCGCCGCAAGGCGCACGGCCAGCTGCGTCGCCTTGTTGGCTCCAACCCACGCATGGCCGATGCGGCCAAAATCGACGATGCCGAACAGCAAGAACAAAAACAATGTCACCACCAACGAAAACTCGACCAGACTCGCGCCGCCTTCGTCGGCCCAAAAGCTTTGCGCGGCGCGCGATGCATGGGACAAAAGGGCGCGCGCCATCATAGCCCGTACACCCGTGCCTGCTCGCGGACGGTGGTGTTGATTGTCGCCGCCGAAGTAACGCCGATCACCCGAAGGATCTGGCTGAACGGCATGGTGATCGACACGTTGGCCGACACCGTCGCCACGGGAACCGACGCCTGCCGCAAGGCTAAACTGGTGACGCAGGTATGTGTGGCGGTAAGCGATGTAACCGTCACGCCCGCCGTGAAAAGGGCCGCGCCACTGATCGTGTTTTCAACAATATTCTCCAGACGGGTTGCATATCCCGTGACCGACCCGCCCGAGGTACAGATATCGGCGGGCGCGATCCGGGCAAGATAGCGGGTGGCATCCCGCACGCCCGCAATGGCCGCCTGATAGGACCAGAACAGCCGCATGGATTCGACACTGAGAAAGGCAAGTATCAGGATCAACGGCAGGCTGATGGCAAATTCGACCAGCGCGGCACCCTCCTGGTGGCGCCAGAACAGATGGCAGCGACGGCCAAGTGCGCATCCCGTCATCGTGCCGATGGTGTGCCTCTGCGCCATCCGCATCACCGGTAAAGCTGAATGAAATCGTTGAAGGCGCCGGTCGTCGCCCCGGATCCGATCCCGCCGGCCGAACCGATAACTTCACCGTAAATGTCGGCCTCATTGCCTTGGATGCCAACAGGTTCGGTGAGGAAAATCTTCACATATTCCAAGGGTGTAACTGTCATGCGCCCGCCGCCGCTCCCAATTGTGGAACAGTCGATGGCCGCCGCGATCACGGTCCGGCGTTCAAGATCCGGACTGACGCCAGCGTGGCATTGCGGCGCACCAGTTTCGTTGCGGGTGGGCAGGGGCACGTTGTTTGGCGCTGCACGGGACCGTGCCGCTGCGATCTCGGCCAGATACATCTGATAACGTGTGCTGGTGGCCGATGTGCCCGTTGGATAGGTGCCGCCGTGGTTGGTCGCTACGTACCCAGCGCGGTTCCAAGAGCCATTTCCGAAACGGTTCCCGCCGGTGATGTTGGTGTCGCGCGGCAAGGCCATGGCGTTCGATGCGGGTGGGTTGTTGCCGCGGCAAGGTGGGTTGCCGGTGCCCCGGGTGCCTTGCACCGTGTTGGCAGCAGGCCGGTACGAGGAATTCGTCCGTTTTTGATGCAGATTGCCCTGATAGATGTCGAAGCGCATGTTGAATGCGGCGGCCAGTCCGTTGCGCTGACCCGGCTGGGTCTGCAGGGTAAAGGTATCGGTGCGGATGCAGCCTGTTATGCCGCGCTCCGCCCCGACAAGGCATTCGTACAGGTTCGCGCCGTTCAACCCATTGCAGGGGCCGGCAGTGTCGATCGGAACTTCGGTCACGTCCATAAAGCCAAAGTTTCCAGGCAACCATGCACTTTGACCGCCGCTTGACCGCAAAAGAATCTGGTTGCCGATATTGCTACTGGCGCGCCAGCTGGCGTTGGGGACGCAGAACATCAGCGGTGTCACGTCGCAGGCCCACGAGGTCATTCCCGCCGTCGCCGCCGCGCTGACACTCGATTGCACATTCGTCGCCGGATTGCCGTTCATGGCGGCATTGGCGGCGGCAAAGGGCGTGCGGACGGTGCGCTGCGCGACCACGATGCGGACATAGCGGGCCAGGCGTGCATTCGTAGTGACGGCCGTGGCCACGGCGCGGTCATTTGTCGGCAGCGTGCTCAGAAAGGTGATCGTATAACTTCCCGGCCCGCTGAGCAGGTTCGCCCCGACCGCATAGGTCTGGCTGTCCCGGATCAGGCCCGCCGCCGCTGCGGTTGCCCGCGTGATTGCGTCTGGACGGCCGTCCAACTCACCGGCTGAGGCAAGTGCTACCTGATCGGCAAAGGACTGCAGCTCGCTTTGCGTGCTGGCCACGCGCCCAAGATCGAAAGACAGCGCCAGAAAGCCCAGGGCGACTGCCAGAAAAAGCGCCCACAGGACCAGCACAGCGCCATCCTCAGATTTGGCAAAGGCGCCCCGAACGGGGTCGATCTTGCAGGACGAAGGGGGAACAAAGGGGGACACGGGATGACACTGCCTTGATCACGGGATGACGAAACGGCGACAGCAAACAAGCGGAAAGCGAACCGACCCGGTCGGGTCAGTTCTTGAGCATAACTTCTGTGATCTCAGTGCCGCGCCGCACAAGGATGGTGCGGCGGGGTGGCTCGACGACCGGCACGGCGGCGGCCTCAACCACCGCGACCACTGGCGCGACAACGGGTTCCGGCACCAGATCACTGATCCTGAGGCGCTCGATCGGCTGCGCATCCTTGCTGTCGGGCGTGCGCAAAGCCAGGCTCAGCGTGCCGGCATTCTGCGCCAGGGCGATGACCTGGCCTTGTTCGGCGGTGACCTCGACCGTCACGGTTGCGGCGATATCGGGCTTGTCGATCAACTCATCGTCGGACTGATCCACGGCCACCACGCGAATGTTGCGCAAGATCGTGTCGGTCATCAACGTTTCAGAATCGCCACGCGTCAAAAGAACATCGACATAGTCACCGGGGGTGATGAATCCGCCGACGGCCGTTACCGCATCGACCTTGATCGCCATGGCGCGGGAATTGGGTGACAGCGACTGGGCGATCGTCACCTTTTCGCCAAAACCGGAGATCTTGCCTTCCAGGATCACCTCGCCCGCGACAAGCGAACGAAGCGCGCGGCGCGGCTCGCCGCCCTCGGCGGGCAAGAGCGTGGTCGTATCGCTGAACGACCCTGCGGGCACGGCAGCGGCGGGCCAGCTTTGAGCTTTCAGCATGTAGGGCTGGATAAGGTCGCCCCGCTTGATCTCCGAGGCGGCGGTCATGATCGTGACAAGCGACGACCCGCTGGCCGCATCGGCCTGTGGTGCCGTCATCAACTCACGCGCCAGCTGCGCGGAGCCGCCAGCGACGGCAAGGCCGAAAAGTGCCAGGACGATGGAGGATGCGCGCATGATCAGACTCCGGAATAGGGGGAAGGCAAGGGGGATGCGGCCGCCCGGCGTTTCCGCAAGGCGGCCAAAGGGTGTGCAAGATCAGGGGACTTGGCCGGCTGCTGCAGTGGTCGCAACTGCAGCGCCTGTGAACAGTGTCGAGGTGTCGCCGGCCAAGGTGATCAGTGCACCGGTGCCGACAAGGATGACCACAAGCAGAGCCAGTCCGTATTCGACCAGCGCAGCGCCGTCTTCGTCGCGGAGGAAAGTCTGGATAAGATTTTTCATGTTTTGATCCAACTACAGAGGTTTTTGATGACCCTCGGACAGAGGCGTCGGAGGCATCCGGGGGATGAGCAGGGCGCCCCGAATGCCTAAAACGTTACCATTCCGTTACCGGCCCGGCATCGTCTGGATCGCGGAAGTTTGTTGCCTAAAGATTGTTCTGGGCGCGGCGCGCGCAATCCAAGATGGCAGAATTGCCAGTTTCTTGGCGGCGAAACGCCCGCGCGGATCCCGGCGCCGGACCTTTTTCGGGTGAGTGATTCGGTCCACTCAGCCGGCGATCTTGCGCGAATTGTGTCGAAATTCGCTCGAAAGCCGGGCGAAACTGCCCAATTTTCCGGTTTTTCCAGCCAAACGGCCTAATTCATTGACGCAAGTCGCAGCCCACAATCTTATCAAAAGTAGAAGGGGGCATTTTCCGAGCGGCAGGTTTTCGCTGACGACTGGCTCTCTAAGTGGTGATGTCTCAGAATGAACGCTGACAGGTCCCCCGCGTCCCTTCCCGGTCTGATGGTCCCCGCGATCATGCATTTCATCATTCGCTGGACCGAATGCCTGCACGGCGACGGATCGTTGCGAGAGACATTGATCGATTTTTCCGATCTGGCACGGGCCGAAGTGGTGCGTCTGCACCGTCTGAGCACGGTTACGGGGGCGCAACACGCTATCGCGACGGTCGACCGGTGCGCATCGCAAGGTGCGCGGCCACTGACGCAGGGCCACGGAATGGCACTTGCGGGACAAACGCTCAGCCGCGCGAAACCTGGAACACTCTGGTCAATGCAAGAGCTTGACCGCGATGCAGCCAGCCGATTGGAGCCGCGCGTCCTGGCCTGGATGGAGTGTCGCAGTTTGCGCGATGCGATGCTGATCCCGCTGTCATGGGCGGGCGAGCAGATCGACGTGCTGGAATTTTACGTGTCGGCGCCACTTGAGCGACCGCGGCGCCTGGGGATGGAGACGCTTGCCGCCGCCACGGCGGAGGCCTGGGGTCGGCGGCCTGAAGGGCGGATTGCGCGCATCCTGCGTGCCGCCCCCGCGATCAACGGGCATCTTTCGTCGGGGCGTCCGACCGCCCATGCGCTATCACAAAGCAACCCCCTCGGTCTTACTGCCGCAGAACTGCGCATCTGCAGCATGATTCAGCGCGGCATTGATCTGGCCGAGGTTAGCAAAACCCTCCACATTGCGGATTCGACGCTCCGCTCGCATCTGCGCAGCATCTTTGCAAAGTCCGGCGTCGCCGGTCAGGTCGGGCTGGTGCGAATGCTGCTGGAACCACAAGCCGCGAGATCATCGCTGCAGGCGTAAACCGCGCTGCGCAAGGCGGTCGCAGACACGTGCGCCTGCCTTGAACCTGCGCTACGTCTCGACCGGTCAAACGCCACTTGGCCGACGTCCGACCAGAGCTATTCTGGCGTATCCGCATTTTTTCAAGATGACGACGTCGGCAGGATCGTCGCCGTGGTCGTCACCTTCCTGCGGCAGAGCGGCACGCGCGCCGGCATTCTATTTTCGTCGGTCCAAATCGCTCTGCGGTCGGGTTGGGCGCTGTTGCACAAATCAACTGAGGGGATTCATCTCGTGAATCCAAGGGGATAGCTTGGGTGGAGGAGCAGACCGAACACATCGCCCTACAAGACCCTGAACTGGCCCGCCTACAACAAGGCGCTCAAGCGCCGGGGCTCGCTGACGATCCACTGGCCAGAATACGATTGGGTGCTGTCAGACGTCGATGGGAGGCAGTTTTTGTACGGCTATGGGCATTCCTGTTAGTGCTGCGCAGCGTCCACCGCCAAAAAATACTTGATAAACAAGCGAGATCAGGTCAGCTATCAGGAGAACGGCGCACCAATAGGGGGATGTCGGCTTCGTTGACGGCGACGTACAACCTGAAGGCTTCCTTTCCATGCAGCTCAGCCAGGCGGAGAAGGCGACCACACGCAAGCAACGTCTGAAACTCGCTCTGAAGGCCACAATCACCTTAGTACTTATCGGTGTTGCTTTCAGCGCCGTAGAATCTAGCGCCGTAAAAGAGGTGACATCTGGGGTCCGCTGGGGTTGGATTGGTGCAGCAGGTCTTGTTGGCGTCACAATCATCTTGCTCGAGGCATTTCAGTTCCGCGCGGTCGCTCATGCGTTCGGACACGTGATTGGCTCTGGGACGTCCGTTCGCATAGCTTTCGTTGGACGGTTCTTTTCGCTTTTTACTCCCGCGATGGTCGGGAATGACGTCTACAGGGCGGCCGCTATGCACAGCATTGGCTTTGGTGCTGGATCGGCAGTAAGCACAGTCCTCGTGTCCCGGTTAGTGTCACTTGTTGCACTCGTGCCAGTGCTGATCGCAGGGTTGCCGGTCGTTTTCAAGATCACTGGGGGAGGCCCAGAGACCACAATCGTCGCACTCGTGAGTATGGTACCGGTTGCCGCGGTGGCAGCGATTTACGCCATGGCGCTGTTCGGTCAGCGGATCACCGGGATGACGTCTCGTCCCTTCGTGAGGCAAGCGTTCACTCTCGCATTCGGTGTCAACGAGGCTCTTTTCAAATCACGCGCGCGCGGTCAAATCTGGATCTCGGCGATCCTTCAGCATCTTTTGCGTGTCGTATCTTTCGCCACGCTTGGCCGCGCGTATGGACTTGAGCAGGGGATCGACGTCTTCTTCGCTTTCGTCCCTGTCGCGCTGTTGATCGCAATGGTCCCGATTTCGTTCGGAAGTTGGGGCGTTCGCGAACTATCCCTTGTGTATAGCCTCGGCCTGGCTGGAGTTCCGGCTGCAAAGGCCCTTGCGGTGTCCGTGTCGTTCGGCCTTGTGGGTTTACTGTTAGGGCTCGCTGGCGGCGCGTTCTGGCTGTTCAAGCCCGGTCAGACGCGCAGGTTCCTGTCCCGCTCCGACAGGGAAAAGTCGCGCAGTAAAGACGATCATACCCCATAGACGGATCAGACCAGCAATTATTCCGCTTTGATTCCGGACGGCGTTCGGTTCATCAGATTTTTGCTGTGGACATTTCGGTCTTGCTCTATAACTGAATTGTTTGGAAAGGGTGTTTTATGTCCACACCGCGCAAGCTTGTCGTGATCCAGTTGGATTCTGCGGATTCCGCGTTCATCGAGAGCAATATTGGCCATTTGCCGAACCTTAGCCGAGTATTTGCGAAAGGGGGGTTTAATCCGCTTGAGCAAAACCTTCACGCTGGCGACCCCGGTACGACGTTCAATACTGGTAAAGAACCGTCTGAACATGGCGTCTACTTCGCGCTTCAGTGGAACCCGGCTGCGATGCGGCTTGAATCGCTGAACGCTGACTGGATCGGTGATTTGACGCCTTTCTGGCGAAAACCGCCGTTCAGCCGCATGAAGGGCATCGTGCTTGACCCCTATCTCACCTTTGCCGGCGCCGTTGACGGGCATATCGAGGTCCTCGGATGGAGCTCCCATTCGTCAATTGAACCCTTCCAGTGTAACGATCCGTCCGAGCAGCGGCGTATCGCGTCTGACTACGGGATCAACCCGATCGGCAATGAAACGCAGCTCACGAGGGGGCCAAAGGCGCGGGCGGTCGAGCGGGACCGCATGATCGCCTCTGCGGCCGCACGAGGGCGGCTTCTGTGTGACCTGATTGCTCGACACGACTGGGACTTTCTCTATGCGACGTTTGGCGAAACCCATCGAGCTGGTCATGTGCTCTGGCCCGCGCAGGGAGAAACGCCACAGGACGCGATGATGGATGTCTTCAAGGCTGTTGATGTGGCCTTGGGGAGCTTTCTGGACAGCGTTCCAGACGACGCGCATGTCGTAGTCTTCGCGGCGAACGGCATGGGCCCCCAGTCTTCACAGAGCCACTTTTGTCGCCCATTGCTCGAAAAGGCCCTTCAAGTAATGGGATACGTTTCGGCGGAGCATGCAGCGAAGCCGAGGGCAATCGCTTGGCTACGGAAGACGATTCCGGCGAGACTGCAATGGGAGATCCGCCACCGTGTTCCTCTGTGGCTTCGCGACAAGATCGTTGCGCGGGAGTACGCAGAAGGAATTGTTCCGGGAAAGTCCATTGCTTTCCCGTTGAGATCAGACAACAATGGTTACTGGCGCCTGCTCGTGAAAGGGCGCGAGGCGGAGGGCACGCTCGAAGTTTCAGAAGCGCGCCGCTTGTGTGACGATTTTGCTGAGTTTATCCGCGGCTATCGAACGCTGGATGGTGAACCGCTTGTGCATGATGTGACGTTCCCGAGCCAGAGCCTGGGTGCTCGCTCCCACTTTCTGCCCGACATCATGGCGTCCTGGAATCCAGATATCGGCCAGGTCGCGGAGGCGCGACATCCAAAGCATGGGGTGATCCGCGCCGAGCCCGACCGCGGGCGTACCGGCAGTCATCGCTTTCGCGGATTT
Organism: Rhodobacterales bacterium; assembly: GCA_031378845.1. GTDB lineage: Bacteria > Pseudomonadota > Alphaproteobacteria > Rhodobacterales > Rhodobacteraceae > JAJNPS01. Next base: position 12,164 of record JANNES010000026.1, on the reverse strand, counting down.
TACTCTCATATCGGTGAAGTTTCCTCTCTGCTCCCGCAACCTAGGCATGTGGCAGACTTGGCAGGTTACCTTGAAGCTCTCGCCAACTCGCAGAGATAGCTATGGGGGGCGGTCACCTCATCAAAGCCCCATGGAGTCCTTCCATTACGTCTACGATGGTACCTATCAGGCATGCCGTGACTCACACTGGCACTATAGCAACCCTGACTTACACCGGCACTATAGCAAGCTCGTTTGTCTCTTGTGGGCAAGATGCTTTGCCAATCTAAGCGCCTGACAGACAATGGTGAAGGTGGGATTGGCATGGCCACTTCTGGGGAATGCTGCGCTGCCAGCGACGTATAGGTTTTCAAGCCCGTGAACGAGGGCGTCCGGATCAGTCACGCTCTCATCGGCGGTGCGTCCCATACGGGCGAGCCCAATCTGGTGGTAGCCGTCGCCGCTTGACGCGATGATGTCGTGAAACAGCCGTTCGTTTTCCGATTCTTCCGGAACCACCGGATCGAGTGACGCAATTCGGGAGGTCAGCACCCGATTGGCAAGGATGGCTCCTTGGATGTCGTCGTCATGGAGGTCGCGGTGTATCGAGATGCGTGGTACACCATTCGCATCGCGTTCCGCGCCCAGCGATATTCGGTTAGAAAAGGAAGGTCGCTCCTCGCCGTAGAAGCTCAGTCCAATGCTCTTGCCGCGTGGAAGGTCGACCAACCCCGGTCTTGCAGGAACACTCTGGCGCCCTAACCACGCCTTGAGACCGAAACGCAAGGCCGATGCTGGAGAGCGGAGTATATTTGCGAGGTGCGCCGACTTCCTCGGGTCAGCCCCATGCGCATCGAGCAACACGTTGCGCATAGGTGAGTTGACAAGGCGCGACCCGATCCCCGGCGTCGACAAAAAAAGATAGGTGAGCGAAAGCCCCGGCGATCCATGCGATGGGTCCGCCATGGGACGGTTGTCGACGTGGAAACTCAGGTTGGGCAGACCGTTCTCAAGGTCCTCGGGCGGCAGCGTTAGGCGTCGCCGGACATAGCACGATGCAGTCCGCTGGTAGTCGAGGAACTCGAAGCGCGCCCGGTTTGGACGGACAAAGGCGATCTGGCCCTTAAGATGCCCCATGTAGCCGCGCCCCGTCCACGCAGGCGCCCGCTGGCCGTGCGACTCGAAGAACCAAAGCAACAGACGCGCCGTTTCGATTCCGCCCGCCGCCAGCACGTAATAATCTGCCCCGATTTCCACGGCCCGGCCATTTACCGTGCGAGCCTTGATGCTCGAAACGCGGCCGTTCTCGTTGATGGCTGCATCAGTACATGTCGCGCCAAGATACACAGTCGGCCCCGAAGCGGATGCGAACTGGTCGTGGTGGGACCTCGCAAGCTGCGTTTCGCTGGACCACCGCTCCAGTGCAAGGCAGGCCCCGGGAAAGGTAGTTACATCCTGAAGGTCGAATTCCGGTTCACCAATACCAAGAAACTTAGCCGCTGCGGATGCTTCGGCAAGGAGCTCTTCTCGCGAAATCGGCCAACCGGGAAGCCCGCGGTCGGGCCGAGGCACGAAGTCGGCCGGGTCGAGCGTGACGCAGCGCCCTCCCCATGACCAGGAGAGGCCTCCGAAGCGTCGGGCCTGGAGTGCGACCGGGTCGACGTGGTGGGGTGGAACAGATATCGCCCGCGAAAGATCATTCGACACTTGGTCTCTTGCAAGAGTTCCCCCGCAGAGCAGCGCCGTATCGATTCCAAGTCGCGCAAGTTCCAGGCACATCGACATGCCCGCCGGTCCCGCCCCGATGACCGCCACAGATGTCTTGATCTTGGCGGGGGCATCATTCACATCTATAAACATACTGGTCCGATAATGATTTGGGCCGATACAATCCCGATGCACGGATTTTTTTCAAGGGCTTATGGGAGCTATCAATCAGAATGGCAGTTTCCGTGGACAAATCCTCCAGATACCGGCGATTTAGTCCCTCTGTTGTCATGATCGGCCTCGATGCGGTATCTTCCGATTTTATCGGACAGCATCGCAGCGTACTTCCAAACTTGTCTCGTTTCATCGAGCAGCGGGGTGCACATCCGCTTCGCGTAGAACCCCTGTCTGGCGCGGTCTGGCCGACGTTTGCTAGTGAATGCACACCGGACGTACACGGCTTTTTCCACCACATGCAGTGGAGCCCATCCGAGATGCGGATGCGCCGGTCCCATCCTTCGTGGATCGGGAAAATAGAGCCGTTCTGGAGACGTATGGCAAAGCGCGGCATCAAGGTCGCCACTTTCGATGTGCCGTTCACTTACCGCGGTGAAACCGGGGGGGCTGTTGAGATCTCAAACTGGGGCTCTCACGATGTAGTAGAGGAGTTCTGGTGCTCGGATCCTACGATCATGAATGTCGTAACCAGCGTCGCGCCACGCCATCCGATGGGGCTCGAGATCCCGGTCAAAAAGACCCGAGAGAAGCTGCTTGAAGCGCAACGCCGTATCGACCGTGGTATCGAGCTCAAGACCGAGATCTCGCGCCGCCTCATTGAAAATCTTGAGCCCGAGCTTTTCATAGTCGTTTTCGGCGAGCCACATCGAGCCGGACATCTTCTCTGGCCCGAACACGACGTGAACGGATCCCAAGTCCCGGAGGGCGCTCTCCTCAATGTGTACCGGGCGATCGACAAAGCCGTCGGGACGCTGGCAGATGTAATCGCGCCGGAATCCGATATTGTGCTTTTCGCTCTTCACGGCATGGGCCCCAACCAGTCGCAAAGCCATCTCTCGCGAGAGATGCTTCAGATCGCGCTGACGGGCCGCTCTGCGTCGCGTGCGGATAAGGGCGGCCTCGTCCGGATGCTCAGGCGCTCGGTACCCGACGCGATACAGCACTCCATCGCCACCTTAGTGCCTGCCGCCGTGCGCGATCTGGTGTTTGCGCGCGAAATCGGAGGTGGTGTGGACTGGGCCCAAACACCTGCCTTCTCGCTGGAAGGCGACCTTTCAGGCTACTGGCGTCTGAACGTCAAAGGACGTGAGGCTCGGGGTGTGGTCGAGGATGGCGAAGCGGAGGCAAATCGTATCGCGACCGCCTTCCGGGAGTTCGTTACGCCCGAAGGCGAACCGATCTGCGAGGCAATCCACTTCCCAGCGCGCTTTGGATCTGGCGAGCGGGCATTCCTGCTGCCAGACATTCTGGTCGAATGGACATCGTCGTTAGCGATGCTCGATGCAGCCCTTTATTCAACAGGAGTTAGGGCAACCGGCTCTCGCGCCACTGGAAGGAGCGGAAACCACCGTTTCAAGGGGTTCTTCTGCACGCGCGAAAGCGGCCCACCTATATCGTTTGTCCCGTCACATATAGGCGAACTTGGCCGACTGGCGGACGAGCTTCTGCTCCGTAGCCGCGCATCGAAAATCTAACTTTGCAATGGCGATGCAGAAGTGGGCACTGTCAGATTAAGCTGATCTGTTAGGATTTGAGTCGGGAAATTCGGCTGCCTTCGCGTCGCGCTGCTTGGTAACAACCAAGCAAAAAAGGAATTTTTCCGGAAGTGCGAAGCTCCGGACGGAAGGCGATGGGCCAGTCTCTTTAATCTGACAGTGCCGCCTTCGATCCTGCCGAGCTGCCCTGAAAGACTTGGGTTGCGGCTCTGACCGTAAAATGGGCCTCTGGCTGAACAACCGCGTGGAGAACTCGCACCTGCCGTTTCGACGACGCGAGCGCGCGATATTGCGGCTCCGGCGGGTGCGAACGTGCCAGAAGTTCGCCTCGATCCATGCCTTGGTCCACAACCACATTCCGACAAAGCGCCATCACCAGAACCGCGACCACTTCAAGCTGACCTGCACCGCCGCTCTCGCCGGGTGGTGCAGCCTCCTCGTCGCCCGACCTCCCACATGGGTAGGGCAAACAGGGACGCGTTCGCGTCAGTTTGACAGCACCAGAACGAGCATTTCGGCGTCAGGTAACATTGCTGGTCATCGTCACTTTCGAGTCACGTTTTGCCTCGAAGTCCTCGTGGTACGAACGCTCGACGTTGACGTTCCAGACGTCAAGATCTGCCCCCAAAAGATTTCGCGCGGCATACATGGCCGACAGCATCGAGTGATCTTGATTGTTGTACCGGTGAAGGCCGTTCCGCCCGACGGTTTGAAAATTCTTCAGCGTCCTGAGCCAAGTTGAAATGGTTTCCAGCGCGGCACGATATTCACCGTCGTAGACGGGATACGCCATACGCTGGCGGATCACCTTGTGATCGATCACACTTGAGGCTTTGGCAAGGCCGAGCCATTCCAGTTCGCGCGACGCAAGCGCGCGCAAGTCGTCATCCGATGTGGTCCACAGGCCATCGCCCTCGTGGCAAAAGTATTCCATGCCGATCGAAGCAGTGTTGGGGTCAGCGAGCATCTCCTTTGACCAGGCCCGGAAGTTCTGGATGCGACCGACATGTACGTCCGGGCTGTGGATATAGATCCAGTTGTCCGGGAACGGATCGGGATGGTTGAGCACAAGGGTCACGATCAGGAAGTCGCGGTATTTAAGCTTTGCCGCTGCCGCCAGAACTTCTTGCGGGGGTGGCGGATCAAACGCCAGAACCAGATCGCGCAGGGCCATGGAATTGATGAAATGCGTGCCTTCGACGCGGTTGACACTTGGTTCGCTACCATCGGCATTCCAGCGTTTCACATCCACCGATGTCACCTGGTCTTCGACGCGGTTGACCTTAATGACCTCGGACCGAAGCTCGATGGCACCGCCTTTTTCCAGAACAAGATCGCGCACTTTTTCCCACATCATGCCCGGGCCAAGGCGTGGATACTGGAACTCCTCGATCAGCGAAGTGGTATCGTTGGAACCAGAGATGGCATTCAGGATCGCCTTTGGAAGCGACAGGTTCTTGATCCTCTGGGCCGCCCAGTCAGCCTGAATTTCGTTCGGTGGGATCCCCCAGACTTTTTCGGTATAGGTCCGGAAAAAGTGCATATAGAGCCGCCCGCCGAACCGGTTGATCACCCATTCCTCAAAGGTGTCTTCTCGCTGGTGGGGGCGTATCTGCCACTTCATGTAGGAAACCATGATCCGAAGGGATTCGTAGGCGCCGATATTGGTAAACGCGTTCAAAAGCTTGAGGGGGTAAGCGAAAAAGCGCCCTCGATAGTAAATGCGGCTGACCCTTGAGACAGTGATGAAATCGTCTAGCAAGACCTCGTGCCACATCGTTTCGACGTCAGGGACCTTGGTGAAAAACCTGTGGCCACCGATGTCGAACCGATAGCCGTTGTGGCTTTCGGTGCGAGATATGCCACCCACGATGTCGGAAGCTTCGAGGACGATGGGCTGAAATGAGTCACTTATCTTTTGCAGTTCATAGGCGGCGGTCAAACCAGCGGGTCCACCACCTATCACCACGACCGGGGTCGTTGCCGGCCGACCTGTTGCCTTAATGCTACCAATCACCTGAACCACTCCGCTTCAGCCATGAACGCAAATCTATGAGTGCATGATCTCATTTCCGCTTGGACACGAGGGGTTGGCTCAATTTCCTGAGACCTTTGCCAAGACTGTCGCCAGCTGGCGGATGAAATGTGCCAAAGAAGCTTATTGATCATTGATACTGCTTCAAATTATCAATTTTGTCGCATCGAATGATTCGACACGATACGAAAGACAATGGTTCAAAGGAGTGCAACTGTGCAAGTCCCGTGTGGGTTCATCCTGTCGACGTGTCTGGACCCGCAGAACGAATAATTTGGCTGAAGTTGCCTTGGTAAAAAAAACGTGAGCCGGTAGTGCGCGCGTCGAGCTGCGAAGTGCGCTCAAAGTTGAGGGTGTTTGATGGCTTTGGACGGCTGGAGCGGTTCGGGCAACATACTTCCGCCATAGATATTGCGCAGTGTGTCCAAACAAATAGGTCAAACCCATTTGATGCCGCACCTCCATGAGGAAAGTGATATGCCTGAGATGAATCCCCTGCTACGGAATTGGGGGGGCGTCTTGTATCAGCCGCACGTGATCTGGATATTGTCGGCTTTGCTTTTCGCTTCTGGCTCGGCGCCGACAGAAAGTCACATCTTTGACTCGATCCTGCAGCAAAGAACCTTTGGTAGCCTTACGCGTGGTCGCCACACGTCAACGCCGGAAACAAAAAGACCAAGAACAGGACTAAGCATTGGCCAGACTCTATGACAGCCGCAAACGCATTCTTGTAACCGGTGGAGCGGGATTTCTCGGGTCGCATCTGGTCGAACGGCTACTCGGCCAAGGTCACGAAGTCTTGTGCGCGGACAATCTTTTCACCGGTACAAAACGCAATGTCGACCATCTGCACGCGAACCCGCTGTTCGAGTTCATCCGGCACGACGTGACCTTCCCGCTTTATGTCGAAGTTGACGAGATTTACAATTTGGCCTGCCCGGCTTCTCCGGTGCATTACCAGTATGATCCCGTGCAGACGACCAAAACCTCGGTTCATGGTGCGATCAATATTCTCGGACTTGCCAAAAGACTGAAATGCAAGGTCTTTCAGGCATCTACCTCTGAGGTTTATGGTGATCCCACAGTGCATCCGCAAGTTGAGGAATACTGGGGTAACGTGAACCCGATCGGCCCAAGGTCATGCTATGACGAGGGCAAACGGTGTGCCGAGACGCTGTTCTTCGACTTTCACCGCCAGCACGGGCTTGAGATCAAGGTGGCGCGCATCTTCAACACCTATGGTCCGCGGATGCATCATGCCGATGGCCGTGTCGTGTCGAACTTCATCGTCCAGGCGCTCAGCGGAGAGCCGATCACAATTTTTGGCGATGGCAGCCAGACGAGGTCGTTTTGTTATGTTGACGACCTGATCGACGGGTTTCTAGGTCTGATGGGGACGGGCAACGAGGTGACCGGACCGATAAACATCGGGAATCCTAAGGAGTTCACGATCAGGGAACTTGCCAAAAAGGTTGTCGAGATGACGGGATCGCGGTCTGAAGTGATCTATCGCCAGATACCGCAAGATGATCCGAAACAGCGCTGCCCGGACATCACCAAAGCAACATCACTGTTTGGCTGGACTCCGAAAGTCGTCCTTGCCGAGGGGCTGGAACGAACCATCGCCTTTTTCCGCACGCGGCTTGCCGAGATCTATCCTAGCTGATGCAAGGTAAGCGGAACGATAAGGTCGGATCGGGGATAGCCCCGGGGTGGGACAAGTCAAAGGCCGACAGGCCCGACGGCCCGACATTTGATGTGATCGTCCCGGCGCATCAGGCGGCCAACGACATCGCCGCATGTCTGAACGCGATCAGGGCAGCGGGCTTTCGCGATACGGAAATCCTTGTCGTCGATGACGGGTCGCGGGATGGCACGGGCGATATCGCGCGCGCGGCGGGCATTCGGGTGATCCGCAACGAAACAGCTCTCCGACCGGCCAGGGCGCGCAACACTGGCGTTGCCGCGACCTCAGCGGACGTGATCGTCTTTGTTGATGCGGATGTCCTGATCACGCCCGGGTCGCGGGCACGTATTGCAGCGTTCTTTGACGAAAACCCTGACTTTGCGGCAGTTTTCGGGTCTTATGATGACTCGCCTTCTGCGTCCCGACCGGTCAGCCGATATCGCAATTTGCTGCATCATTTTGTCCATCAGCACAGCCGGCCCGACGCCGCGACATTCTGGACCGGTTTCGGCGCGGTCCGCCGCACCGCGTTCGTGGCCGAAGGTGGCCTTGATCCTGCGTGGGAAAACATCGAGGACGTCGAGTTCGGGCTAAGGCTAAAGCAGAGTGGCGCCCGCATCCGACTGGACCGCGACCTCCTTTGCAAGCACCTAAAGGATTGGACTATTGGGGCAATGTTTCGAACCGACTGGAAGGGACGCGCCGTTCCCTGGACCCGGCTTTTGTCACAGCGGCGCGCCCGAAAGGGCGATCTGAACCTCTCGCGGTCGCACCAAATTAGCGCTGCCTTTGTCGCGATGTTCCCGTTTGCGCTTTTGGCTTCGGCGTTCTGGCCGTCAGCTCTTTGGCTGGCCCTTACTTGCTTGGTCGGGTTCGTCACGGTGAACGGCCAGTTCTTTGCCTTGACCCTGCGACGCGGCGGGATCTGGTTTGCCCTTTGCGCCGTCGGCTTCCACGCCATCCACTATGTCGCGGCTCTTTTCGGCTATGCACAGGTAATGATTATCGACCCGATTGTTGCGACGCGACGCTAGTTGCCAACTGAGCGGGAATACCCTGCGACCTTGTCGGCCTGAGAAAGCGCCAATAGGGCAAACTGGGTTAAGCGGGCCCGCCCAAGGCAGCCAAGCGGATGGGCCCCAAGGCCAAAGTAGAGGTGCAGAGACTCAAGCTTGCGCGCCTGGGTTCCCCGACTGTCCATCAGCGCGCGGAGATACTTTGCCCCCGGCCGTAATTTGTGTGTTGTCAAAGAAAAGCGTTCAGCGTCGGATTGTTAGCGTGGCCCACAATTGCTTTGGGGCATGTACAAGTTCTCCTCACCACCGCAATCGCCCTCGAGTAAGTAGTTTTCGTGCAAGATGCGGTTCTTCAGGGTTTGTTGGCAGCGTCCGATCTTACCGTTGGCCCCCGCAGGCGGTAGATCGTTCCCGGCAGCGGGGCTGCCTTCCTGATCACCCTATCGGGAAGGGGAACTACAGCCGCGACAGCCACCAAGAGCCTATGCGACCAGCTCAGAAGAGCCGGACGCGTTTCTCCGATTTGCATCCAATCGGGTCCGAAAAGATCCGCGGGAGCAAGCCATCGTTGGCTCGGCAAGAACCCTATGTCCCCCGAACGTGCTTGCGACACATCGGCGAACTCTGCGGCGGCAGCGGCGGCGCTCATACCTTGAAGCCGCAGAACGATCTCAGCGCGCTCGCGGATCCAGTCGGACGTGACAACAGGCGCATCATTTTTGATCGCAACTTCCGCCGCCGCGCGGCAGGCGTCGAACTCATAGTCTCTGCGCAGATCCGTAATGAATACGCCTGCCATGCACACCGAGCCAACCGCGGCATAAGAGACTGTGACGTACCCCCGGATTGCCAACGCTGCCGCCGCGAGGGCGATGAGGACGAGCGCGAGGTAATCTAGCATCGGGAAATACAGCGGCAGCTTAAGGTCAAGGATCATCGCTGCGAGGGCATAGGAAAGCACCGCCGCGACCCCGAAAACCACCAGGGTGTGGCGCGCCGCCCGCGACAGGCGGGACTGCTTCACGACAAGCAGCAGGGCCGCAAGAAGTCCTGCAATGAAGAACGGACCGGTTGTCATCTCCGCCACGCGCAGCGACAACGGCTTCAGAGCGACCCCAGCAATTCCCAAAACATTGTCCTGCCCCGTGATGGTAGACGCGAAGCTGGTTCCGCCGCGTCCCACCCCATGCCCCATGTCCGTCTTGTAGCGGTAGAGTGGATCGCCATCCGCAACTGCATAGAGCGCCAGTTCAAACGCGATTGTCGCCGCGAAAGCCGAGACCGGGAGAAGGCAAGCCGCAAGTCGACGACCCCGCGGCGCAAGAAGGTATGCGGCTGCGACGAATACAACAGGCAAGTAGCCTGCAACCTCCCGGCACATCCAGGCGAGACCGGATGCCAGCCCCGCGCCTAGCAAGAACCACGCGGCTTTGCGATCCTCGCGCGCCAAACCTTCGAGAAACATCCAGAGCGACAGAACCGCGAGAAAAATCTCCGGCCCTCGGATCTCTATCTCAAGCGGCAGGAGCGCGAGCGCCGGAGAGCTGGCGACCAGCAACCCGAGGAACAGACCGGCCCGTGGGGCAAGGAAACGCTCTCCGATCACCACCGACATAAGCACAAGAAGGCCCCCGTAGACAAAGTTCGGCACACTGGCAGAAAGTTCGCTACGCCCGGCGAACTCGATTGCCGCGGCCATCGGAAGGACAAGGGGATATCGGAGCTCCCAGTGATCTCGCCCGAGGCTGGGGCCATTCTCGACCCAGAGTAGTGCGCCACGGATGTAGTGCATGCCGTCCCAGTCCCCGATTCCCTCCCAGGAAACGATTGCCGCGGCCAGATAGACACCGAAGGCCAGAAGTGCAAAGCCGCCGATCTGGAAGGCTCGATTCAGGGGCTCTCGCGTCGCCGAATGGTTCATGATGATGGGATTCTCTTGCTTTGATATTGCAACACTTAGCCTGACTGCAGGTGCTGTAGAAAGACCGGGTTTGAGTCGGCCATGAGGTCTCGCTCGCCTCCAGTCATGAACAAACGCTCCCATTTCCGCCACTTGAAGACCAGTCCTGAAATCAAGCGTCTGGTGGTCATGCTTTATGTCGGCCCTGTCAGGGGGACGTCGCCTGAGCGGGACAGGGCCGTCGCATAATGAACCCGAAGGTGGTGTCAGACCAATGCGAACTCGTCTCAGTTTTCAAGCGATGACAATCTTTTAGGCGGCAAGAAGGCCGCGCCACTCGGCAAGAGCGGCGGCGCGGTTCAGCTTGAAATTCTGTCGGCTGTAGCGGGCGCGCTCTTGGTTGAAATGGCTTGTCTTATGCTGAACTCGGCTCCCGACGCATAAAGGAGCCACTGCCCGCCACGCCATTTATGGCGGGCAGTGGCGGCGGTTGGATCATAAATGGCTGGGTCGTGATGGACCGTTCCAGAGTTTGATCAGCCGCCGTCTTCCCCAAGGGCCTGAACGGATACGCGTGTGACAAGTCACGCATGACAAGCATAGGACACGAGGAAGATGAAGATCATAACATTGGCGTGGACATTTCCAAATCCCATCTGGACGTGTTCCGGCTGGAAGATGGTGCGGCGCAACGCTTCGATAATTCGGCTGCGGGATTTCGTGCTTTGACCAGATGGTTGGGCAAGACCCCAGTGGCGAGGGTCGTGTTCGAGCCGACGGGGGCATATCACAAAGCCTTCGAGGTGGCGCTTGGTGAGAAGTTCCCCTTGGTCAAGGTCAACCCGCTGCAGGTGCGCCGGTTCGCCGAGGCATATGGCACCCGGGCCAAGACCGATGCAGTTGATGCCCGGATGCTGGCGCGCATGGGGGCCGCGTTCAATCTTGAACCCCAAGCGCCTTGCTCGAAGGAAATACGTGCTCTCAGAGACTTGCGTGTTGCGCGTGCCGGGCTGATCAAGGATCGCACCAGATTGCGCAATCGCGCCCAAACTCAGGACATCTCTGTCCTGAAACGCCAGACCAAGACGCGGCTCACACTGGTGGAACGTCAGATTGCCGAGCTGAACACCGAAATCGCAACGCTGATCGATGCGCAGGAGAGCACCGCACGCAGGTGTGATATCTTGCGCTCATTGCCGGGTGCCGGTGCTGTTACGGCTGCGGCGATGCTGACTCTGATGCCGGAAATCGGTACGCTTGATCGCAAACAGGTGGCCAGCCTGACAGGCCTTGCCCCCATCACCCGCCAGTCCGGACAATGGCAGGGCAAAGCGATCATCGGAGGCGGTTGCAAGCCATTGCGCGATGCCCTCTATATGCCGGCATTGGTCGCCATTCGCTGCAACCCAGACCTCAAGACAAAATATGAGCGCCTGCGCACTGCGGGAAAGCCCGCCAAAGTCGCCATCGTCGCCGTGATGAAAAATCTGATCGAAATCGCAAATGCGCTTGTCAAAGCTGATCGCAAGTGGGCGCCGAAAACCGCTTGATCAAACCGGATACTCTGGACCGAGGCGTGAACGGCGGCGAACTTCTGTAACGTTCGCATGCGCTTAAAGCGGAGCATGGCCCGCTCGCGCCTTCGGAACGGCTGGTGCGAATTCTTCGAACGATTGTTGGCCCAGCGGCCGGTTTCCTGTAGATCGCGGATGCCAAGTTCATTGAGGGCAGCGCCATAGGAGCGGAGGTGATCGGTCACCACTCCCTCGGTGCGACCATGCCGCTTCAGGGATTTCTTCAAGAATTTCAATGCTGCCTTCTTATCGCGCGTCTTCGTCACGAAGCTTTCGAGGACTTCGCCTTCGTGATCGACGGCGCGCCAAAGGTAGTGCCGTTCGCCGTTGATCTTCACGAAAACCTTGTCGAGGTGCCACCGCCAGTGGCTCGACCGCAGAGCGGTCAGACCGGACGTGTGTGGACGCCCCCTTGGATGCAAGCGGAATCTTGGGCACGGTCGGGCATGTGATCAGGTGCGGTCGTGTGTCCGGCCTCGAAGATGCGGCCTGTCATGCGCCGCGGGCCTGTATGGAGATATGCAGGTCAGGAC
>JANNES010000007.1:0-96028 GCA_031378845.1 Rhodobacterales bacterium | reverse complement strand
ATATATATATATATATTCGCGCCCGCGCCCACCGCCACCCCGTCCACCGCCGCGATCACCGGCTTGCCGCAACTCAGCATCGCCTTGACCAGATCGCCGGTCATCCGGGTAAACGCCAGCAACTCAGCCATAGGCCGCCCGATCAACGGGCCGATAATGTCATGCACATCGCCGCCGGAACTGAAGTTCCCGCCGTTTGATGCGAACACCACCACATCCACATCGCGCGCCGTCGCCAAAGCCCGGAACGTGTCGCGCAACTCGGCATAGCTTTCGAACGTCAGCGGGTTCTTCCGCTCCGGCCGGTTCAGGCGGATCAGGGCCACCCGGCCCCGCATCTCCCACAAAAAGTGCTCTGGCCGCAGCCCTGCCATCACGGTCATCGCGCCCCCATCCGCTTGAGAATTTCGGTCATCGCCTCAAGGTCCGCCTCGGGCATGGCGCCGAACAGTTTGCCCACCTCCACCTCATGCCCTGCGGCCAGCCCCTCGAACGCCGCCAGCCCTTCCGGCGTCAGTGCCACGAACACCGTCCGCCGGTCCGCCTCCGACGGGGTGCGCCGCACAAACCCATCCGCCTCCAGCCGGTCCACCACCGTCGTCGCATTGCCGTTCGACACCAGCAGCATCCGGCTCAACTCGCTCATCGTCACCCCGCCCTGCCGCCGCCACAGCGCCGCCATCACGTCAAACCGGGGCAGCGTCGTGCCATGCTTTACCCGCAGATGTTCGCGCAGATGGCTTTCCGCCGCGCGCGTGACGCCCAAGAGCCTGATCCACATCTTCAGCCGCCGCTTGGAAAGGTCGCTCACACTTCCCCTCCCGAGATTGCAATCGCCTGCCCGTTGATCCCCTCCGACCCAGGCCCGCACAGCCATAGGGCCGCCGCCGTCACTTCGGCGGGCTGAATGAGCCGCCCCTGCGGGCTCATCGCTGCCAGCGCCGCCCGCGCCTCGGCCAGCGTGCGCCCGGTCTTTTCCGAAATCACAGCCACCGAGCGGTCCGTCATCGGCGTGTCCAGAAAACCCGGGCAGAGCGCGTTCACCGTCACCGGCCCCCGCGCCAGTTCCAGCGCCAGCGACCGGGTCAGGCCAACAACCCCGTGCTTGGCCGCCGCATAGGGCGCGATCTTGGCATAGCCCTTCAGCCCGGCGGTCGAGGCGACCGAGATCAGCCGCCCCCACCCCGGCATCTGCGCAAGGCCCGCCTGCAGCGTCAGGAACACACCCGTCAGGTTGACCGCGATCATCGCATTCCAGTGCTCCAGCGTGGTGCGCAGGAACGGCGCGCTATCCGCCGCCCCGGCATTGGCAATCACGATGTCGCAAGGCCCAGCGCTGGCGAACATCGCCGCAACCGACACCGTATCCGTCACATCCGCCACCACCGGAACTGCGCCGGTCGCCGCAGCCACCGCGTCCAGCGCCTCCCGCCTGCGTCCCGCGATCACCACCGCCGCGCCCGCCTCGGCAAAGCCGCGCGCAAGGTCTGCCCCTGCGCCAGACCCACCGCCGGTGATCAAGACGCGGTGCCCTTCAAGCACGGATCACCTCTGCCGCGCGTGCCACCAGCCGCACCGCCTGATCGCGCCCCGCAAGATAGGGCAGCGGCCAGTGGGTGCCGGTATCTCCCGCCTCAACCGCCGCATGCAGCGTCCAATAGGGGTCCGCCAGATGTGGCCGCGCAAGGCACACCAGATCTGCCCGCCCCGCCAGCAGGATGCCGTTCACCTGATCCGCCTCGGTGATGTTGCCCACCGCCATCGTCGCCAGCCCCGCCTCGTTGCGGATACGGTCACTGAACGGGGTCTGGAACATCCGGCCATAGATCGGCTTTGCCTCGGGCGAGGTCTGCCCCGCGCTCACGTCGATGATATCCGCCCCCGCCGCCGCAAACGCCGTGGCAATCTCCACCGCCTCCGACACCGTCACCCCGTCCGCGCCCAGCCAGTCCGTTGCCGAAATCCGCACCGACATCGGCTTTGACCCCGGCCATTCCGCCCGCATCGCGGCGAACACCTCCAACGGATAGCGCAGCCGGTTTTCCAGACTGCCACCATAGTCATCGGTCCGCAGGTTCGACACCGGACTGATGAAGCTGGACATCAGATACCCATGCGCCGCATGCAGTTCGATCATGTCAAATCCGCAGTTCGCCGCCATTTCGGTCGCCTTGACGAACTGCAACAAAACCTTGTCCATGTCGTCTCGGTCCATTTCCTTCGGCACCTGATTGGCGGGGGACCACGGCATCGCCGACGCGCTCATTACCGGCCAGTTGCCATGCTCCAGCGGCGCATCGCCCTCGCGCCAGCCCACTTGCGTCGATCCCTTCCGCCCCGAATGCCCGATCTGGCAGCAGATCTTCGCCTGCGTCTCGGCATGCACGAAATCGACCAGCCGCTTCCATGCCACCTCATGCTTGGGCGCATAAAGCCCGGTGCAGCCGGGCGAGATGCGGCCATGCGCCGACACGCAGGTCATTTCGGTGTAAACCAGCCCCGCACCGCCCTTGGCGCGTTCGCCGTAGTGGATGAGGTGCCAGTCGGTCGGGCAGCCATCCACCGCCTTGTACTGCGCCATTGGCGACACGACGATGCGGTTCGCAAGCGCCATGTCGCGCAGCCGGAACGGCGCGAACATCGGCTTGCGGCCCGGCGCACCGCCCGCCTGAGCCTGAAACCAGTCCTCGGCCTGCGCCAGCCATTTCGGGTCACGCAGCCGCAGGTTCTCATGCCCGATCCGCTGGCTGCGCGTCAGCAGCGAATAGGCGAATTGCAAGGGTGGCATGTCGAGATACCGCTCCACCTCCTCGAACCATTCAAGGCTGTTGCGCGCCGCTGATTGCAGCCGCAGCACCTCCACCCGCCGCTCCTCCTGATAGCGCTTGAACGCACCCTCCAGTGTTGGTTCCGAATGCAGATAATCGGCCAGCGCAATCGCCGAGTCCAAGGCCAGCCGCGTTCCCGACCCGATGGAGAAATGCCCCGTCGCCGCCGCATCACCCATCAGCACGACATTCTCGTGATACCAGCGCTGGCAGATCACCCGGGGAAACTGCATCCAAACCGCCGATCCGCGCAGGTGGGCGGCGTTCGACATCAGGTCATGCCCGCCCAAGTGCGCCGCGAATATCTTGCGGCACGTCTCGACCGTCTCCTCCTTGGTCATCGCCTCGAAACCCCATGCCGCCCACGTCTCGGGCAGGCATTCGACAATGAAGGTCGCGGTGTCGGCATCGAACTGGTAGACATGCGCCCAGACCCAGCCATGCGGCGTCTTCTCGAAGATGAAGGTGAAGGCGTCATCGAACTTGGCATGCGTCCCGAGCCAGACGAACTTGCACAGCCGGGTGTCGATATCGGGCTGGAACACCGCCTCATATTCCCGCCGCACGACGGAATTGAGCCCGTCCGTCGCCACCACCAGATCATAGTCGGCGCGGTATTCCTCCGCCGTCTTGAACTCGGACTCAAAGCGCAGGTCCACCCCCAGCTCCCGCGCGCGGGCCTGCAGCAGGATCAGCAGTTTCTTGCGCCCGATCCCGGCAAAGCCATGCCCGCCCGACACCGTCCGCACGCCGTCATGCACCACGGCGATGTCGTCCCAATAGGAAAACTCCGCCCGGATCGCGTCAGTGCTGACCGGATCGTTCTTCTGCATCTTGCCCAGTGCATCGTCCGACAGCACCACGCCCCAGCCGAACGTGTCATTCGCCCGGTTCCGCTCCAGCACCGTCACCCGGTGCGCAGGATCGCGCAGCTTCATCGAGATCGCGAAGTAAAGACCAGCGGGGCCGCCCCCAAGGCAGAGGATGTTCATCAATGACTCCTGAGTTGCCGCAAGCCTGCCATCGGCAGGAAACAATTTCAAGCTTGAAATTTCTATCTTGAATTTTGCCGCAAGGCGCGCATGATGCCGACATGGATCATCTCATAGTTGACAGCTTTGCCGGCTGGACGAAATTGACGCTCAATCGTCCGGATGTGGCGAATGCGCTGAGCACCGCCTTGCTTGCGTCGATCGCGGCAGCACTCGACCGCCTTGCGGATGACCGCAACTGCCGCGCGGTCGTCATCTGCGGCGCCGCCGGGAACTTTGCCTCCGGGGCCGACATCGACGAGATCGAAGCAAAGTCGACTGCCGCGGGCGCAATCGACCCGCGCAAGGCCTACTGGTCCGCGATCCGGGTCTTTCCCAAGCCGATAATTGCTGCGGTGGACGGTGTCGCCTTGGGCGGAGGACTTGAACTGGCGTTACTTGCGGATCTGATGGTGGTCGGCGGCACGGCGAGACTCGGTCTGCCCGAAACAAGTCTGGGCCTCGTGCCCGGTGCTGGCGGCGGGCAGCGGCTGATGTCGCGCATCGGTCCGGCGCTGGCCGCGCGCATGGTTCTGATGGGCGAGATCATCGACGCAGCGCAAGCCGAAGCATGGGGACTTTGCGCCTACCGTGTCGCGGGATCGGCCCTTGATGAAGCAGAGGTCCTCGCCGCACGACTGGCTGCGCGTGCGCCTTTGGCGCTGATTGCGGCCAAGCGTGCCTTGGTGAATGGTGCCGAGGCAAGACTGGCCTTCAAGGACGAGCGCACCGGGTTTGAGGCCCTTTTGGACAGCACTGACAAGCTCGAAGGCATCCGGGCCTTTCGCGAACGCCGCAAGCCCGAGTTCAAGGGGCAATGACGACCATTGGCGTGGTCGGCCTTGGGGCGATGGGGCTTGGCATTGCGCAAGTCTACGCCACGGCTGGTTTTCGTGTTGTTGCCACGGATACGGACCCTGCCAGCCGCGCATCGGCACGAGACCGTCTTGCCCAGGCTTTGGCACCGCGTGTCGCTGGCGCAAAGATGACGTCGGAGGCGCGCGATGTCGCACTTGGCCATCTGGTGGTCGCAGCTGCGCCGAACGATCTGGACAGCGTCGATCTGGCCATCGAGGCGATCACCGAGAACGCAGCGGCAAAATCCGGGGTCCTTTCAGCGTTGGAGGACGTGGTGTCGCCAAGTGCGGTGTTGGCGACCAACACGTCGTCCTTGTCCGTCGGCGACCTTGCGCGTGGTCTTGCCCATCCCGAGCGGCTCTTGGGTCTGCATTTCTTCAATCCGGCACCGGCGATGCGACTGGTGGAACTGGTCGCGCATATTGGCACCAGCAAGGCCGCTGCGGACCTTGCGCGCCGCCTGACCGAGACCGCCGGCAAGACCGTGATCGCCTGCCCCGATACGCCGGGCTTTGTCGTCAATCGCTGCGCGCGCCCTTACTACGGCGAAGCACTTGCCTTGTTGGAAGAAGGGCGCGCGGCGGCTGAAATCGACGGTGCAATGATGTCGGCAGGCTACCGCTTGGGACCTTTTGCGCTGATCGACCTGATCGGGGCCGACATCAACCTTGCCGCAACCGAAGGTCTCTATGCAGCCTTTGATCGACACCCGCGCTACTTTTCCTTTACGGCCCTTCGCCGCCGCGTTGCCAGCGGGCATCTTGGACGAAAGTCCGGTCTGGGATTTCTGGACCCCCACGCGCCCGCACCGGCGCCCGCAGATGCAAAGGACATCATTTTGCGCATAGAGGCCACGCTGGTGAACGAGGCGGGCTGGCTCTTGGCGTCGAACGGACCACCCGCCCAAGACATCGATACCGCACTCAAGCTTGGTCTGAACTTTCCGCGCGGACCCTTTGAAATGCTTGCGCAACATGGGCCCGCGCGGGTCCGTCAGACGTTGCTCGATCTGGCACAGAATGCACCCAACCATCTGGCGGGTCGCTACGATCTCGCCCCCATCCTGAGTACGCCATGACAGAGGTCTTTGTTTGCGCGGCCCGCCGGACACCGATCGGCCGATACGGCGGCGTGCTGGCGGCGGTTCGCCCCGATGATCTGGCCGCCCGCGTCATCGAGGGCTTGCTGGCGCTGCACCCCGACGTGATCCCCGACGAGGTGATCTTTGGCTGCGCCAATCAGGCTGGCGAGGACAACCGCAATGTTGCGCGCATGGCGGTGTTGCTGTCCGGTTTGCCCGAAACTGTTCCCGCCCTCACCGTCAACCGGCTCTGCGCCTCGGGACTTGACGCCGTGATCGCGGGCGCAAGGGCGATCCGGGATGGCGCGGATGTGGTCATCGCAGGCGGTGTCGAGTCCATGTCGCGCGCGCCCTATGTCATCGGCAAGCCGGAAGCGGCCTTTGCCCGCGCGCCCGAAATCCATGACAGCACGATTGGCTGGCGCTTTGTGCATCCCCTTGTCGCGGCCCGCTACGGCGTTGAAACCATGCCGGAAACTGCCGAGAACATCGCGGCTGAACACGCCATTTCGCGCCAGGATCAAGACGCTTATGCCCTGCAGTCACAGTCGCGCTATGATCCGGACTGGCATGCATCCGACATCTTGCCGGTAACCATCCGTGGCAAGAAGGGCGATACCATCGTCACCAAGGATGAACATCCCCGTGCCACGACATTGGAACATCTGGCGCAACTGCCGACCCCTTTTCGCACCCCCGGAACCGTCACTGCGGGCAATGCCAGCGGCATAAATGACGGGGCGGCGGCACTGATCCTTGCGTCAGCCGTCGGGGTCAGGCGCTACGCCCTGACACCGATCGCGCGCGTCGGCACTGTGGCATCTGCCGGCGTCGCGCCAAGGACCATGGGCACCGGGCCGATCGCAGCCCTCGCCCGGATCACGGCGCGCACACAGCAGACTGCCGACAGCTTCGATGTCATCGAACTCAACGAGGCTTTTGCCGCGCAGGTTCTGGCGTGCACGCGGATCTGGGGGCTCGCCGATACCGACGCGCGGCTCAATGCACAAGGCGGCGCGATAGCGGTCGGGCACCCGTTGGGCATGTCGGGCGCGCGCATTGTCGCGACAGCCGCGCGCAGACTTGCCGAAACCGGGGGCAGGACGGCGCTGGTGACGCTTTGTGTCGGCGTGGGTCAGGGCGTTGCCCTGACACTGCTCGACGTTTGACATCGCCCTGCAAGGGCTTTTGTTTGTTGGTAATAATCGGGACCCTGACGTTGTCCGTCAATGGATGGGCATGCGCGCCTCGACCATTCCGGCATACCAGCTCGACCCGAAGGGGATCGCATTGTCGTCAAAGGTATAGGCCGGGTGATGCACGTTCGCGGTATCGCCATTGCCAAGAAACACATACGCCCCCGGCCGCTCGTTCAGCATGAAACTGAAATCCTCGGCCCCCATGCTGGGCGGATACATCGCATCGACCTGGCCCGAGACCGCCCGCGCGACTTCGGCTGCATATTCGGTGTTCTCGACCGTGTTCACGGTTGCTGGATAGTTGCGTGTATAGGTCACTTCGGCCACTGCGCCAAAGGTCTGCGCGATGCCGGTGACGATCTCGCCGATGCGGCGCTCGGCCTGAACCTGGACATGGGGGTCCATGGTCCGCACCGTCCCGGACATCCGCACCTGCTGCGGGATCACGTTGCGTGCCGCGCTATCGGTCTCAACCGTGCAGACCGACACAACAACGCAAGCCAAGGGATCGACATTGCGCGAAGCGATGGTCTGCAACGCCACAATGATATGGGCGGCAACAACGGTGGTGTCGATGCATTCATGCGGGTTTGCGGCATGGCCGCCTTTGCCCGTCACCACGATGTCGATGTGATCCGCCGCTGCCATGCAAGCCCCCGGACGCATCGCGAAATGCCCGACCGGCAGACCCGGCCAGTTGTGCATCCCGTACACCTCCTGGATGCCCCAGCGTGTCATCATGCCGTCACGCACCATTTCGCGGCCACCACCGCCGCCTTCTTCCGCAGGCTGAAAGATGACCACGGCGGTGCCATCGAAATTTCGCGTCTCCGCGAGGTATTTGGCAGCCCCCAGCAGCATCGCGGTGTGCCCGTCATGTCCGCAGGCATGCATCTTGCCGGGCGTTTTGGAGGCGTAGTCCAGCCCGGTCACCTCGTTGATCGGCAGCGCGTCCATGTCCGCGCGCAAACCGATCACCCGGCCTGCGCGGTCACTGCGCCCCTTGATCACCCCGACCACGCCGGTGCGCCCGATGCCTGTCACCACCTCGTCACAGCCAAAGGATCGCAACAATTCGGCAACGCGTGCCGACGTGCGGTGGGTGTCAAACAAAAGCTCAGGGTGGGCATGAAAATCACGCCGCCACGCGGTGATCTCGGGCAGCATCTCGGCAAAGCGGTTCTTGACGGGCATCGGCTCGATCCTTGAATTGATCGCGCAATGCTGGTCCAATTGGAACCAAGGCGCAAGGTGGACAAATCGCGCACCTTGCCCCCCCAAAGGCAGGCGCATCCGATGCCCAACGCGCCCCGCATCCTGTCCGGCAAGTGTCTTTGCGGCCAAGTCGGCGACACTGTCAGGAACGGCAAGGCGATGCCGGGATCAGCGCGCAGCGCGCCTGCAGCGACGGCCCCTGTGCGAACTTGCTGGCATCAGTTAAGCGCGACAGCCGGAACCGGCGGGGGTCCTCTCCGACAGGATCGCCCACCACAAGGTCCGCCACCGATGATGTCGACATCACAGGCAGCGGGGGGGCCTTGGGTGGCGGGCAGGTATCGAAAGACTGATCGGAAAAGTCATGCGCAGCTATCGAGCAGCCGCGCCATGAAGGCGTGCCCAGCCGCAAGCTGCGCGACGTCGATAAACTCGTCGGGCTGGTGTGCCTGCGCGATGGAGCCCGGCCCGCACACCACCGCCGAATAGCCCGCAGCCTGAAAATGCCCGGCCTCGGTGCCGTAGCTGACAACCCCCGACGCATTGTCCCCGGTCAGGGCGCGGGCCAGCGCTTCGGCCGGGCCGCCGGTTTCCGGCAACAAGGGCGGCACACCAAAGAACCGCTGCAGCGCGACCCCGGCCTCTGGGCGGCGCGATTTGAGGTCCGCATCGAGGCGCATGCCCTCGGCCTCGATCCTTTTAGCCCAGCCTTCCAGATCCTCGCCCGGCACCACCCGCGTGTCGATTGCAAAACGGCAGTCGGCGGCGGTGATGTTGTTGGCGGTCCCGCCCGATATCGTCCCCACATGCAGCGTCGTGAAGGGCGGATCAAACGTTGCGGCAATGGGCGTCGGCGATAGCGCCTGAAGTTCGGCATTGCGGTCATTGACCCATGCGATCAGCCGCGCGCCTTCCATGATGGCGCTGACCCCGTAGGGCAACAGCGACGAATGCACCTCGAACCCTTTGACATGGACATGAAACCCGGTGCCGCCCTTGTGGGCGGTAATGACCTTCATGTTTGACGGTTCACCGATCAACGCGACATCGCCCTGGGGCAGGACTTGCTTCAACGTCTCGATCATTGGCGGCGCACCGGTGCAACCGAGTTCCTCGTCATAAGACAGCGCCAGTTGCACCGGACGCCGGACGCCGCGCCGCTGCGCCTCGACCAGCGCCCAGACCGACAGCGCGACATATCCCTTCATGTCGCAGGTGCCGCGCCCGTAAAGCCGCCCGTCCCGTTCGGTCAAGACCCATGGGTCGCTGGTCCAGGCTTGACCCTGCACCGGCACGACGTCGGAATGGCCTGACAGCACCACCGCCCCCGGCACCATCGGACCGGCATGGGCCATCAAGGCGGCCTTGGTGCCATCCGCGTTCCAATGGCGGCGCGCGATAATCCCGTGGCCCGCCAGATAGCCGTCGAGCCAATCGATCAAGTCCAGATTGGACGCCGTGCTGACGGTCGCAAAACCAACCAGACGCTCCAATAGCTGACGGGGTGTCAGATGCTCCATGCGGTGGCGTACCTTGTGCGCGATATGGCGGCGACCCTGCGTCCCGGCCCGGGCCAAGTCAATCGCCGGAAATGCACCGCGACAACACGACATCGCAAGGCAACGTCGCGGGCC
The DNA here is from genome assembly GCA_031378845.1 of Rhodobacterales bacterium. Classification (GTDB taxonomy): domain Bacteria; phylum Pseudomonadota; class Alphaproteobacteria; order Rhodobacterales; family Rhodobacteraceae; genus JAJNPS01. The sequence continues at coordinate 86,182 of JANNES010000007.1, read as the reverse complement.
ACATGACCCCACTGGCGCGTGCGGTCACCTTACCGGCGATAGGGATTCTTGGCATCCCGGTCGGTCGAGAGCGACTGTTGCCGGTCGCGCACCAGCCCTTCGATCGCATCGGCCAGATGCACCTCGCCGATATTGCGATCGCCGCGCCCCACGCGCAGCCGATGCGCTGCGATCATCACATCGGCATGACTGCAGCCGAAAGGCGGCTCGAACTTGTAGCAGGCCAGTTCGATCAAAAGGCCAAGCGGGTCCTCAAAATAGATCGAATCCATGAAGCCGCGGTCTTTCGGGCCGTCCACCGCAATCCCGCGCGCGCTCAGCCGTGCCAAGGCTTGCCGGAAAGTCGCAAGCGACACCGCAAAGGCCACATGATGCACCGCCCCGGCGTCGGTCGACGTACGCTTCCCGGTCGGTTTGCGGGATTCGTTGGTGAAAATGGTGATCAGACGGCCATCGCCCGGATCAAAATACAGATGCCCCTCTTCGGGCCGATCCAGATTGGGCTGGTCAAAGATGAAGGGCATGCCCAGCACCCCTTCCCAGAAATCGATGCTGGTCTGCCGGTCAGCGCCCATCAGCGTGATGTGATGAACCCCTTGCGTCTGAAGTTTGTGCATCAGGTCCCTCTTTGCTGATCAAGCAGCGCGCATGGGACGCCAGGCTTGGACGGTCACCCTGCAGCACCTCGCCACGAAGTTCAAGCTTGCGGCAATTTGCAGCCGTTCTCCTTACGTCCAGTGCCGCGCGGTCCGACCATGGCAAGGTTCCCAAGCGCGACGCAGCGTCCCACATACAAAGCGTCTTGCGGGAAGATTGAAAATGACTGACACTTTGCAAAACTACCTGTGCAGTCGATGATGCACCGGAAAAACAACTAAAAAAAGAATACTCGGGGGAGCACTGCATGCCCGATGGGGGCGACGCCGTCCTTGATGTCAAGGGGCTCAAAACCGTCTTTCGCACACGCGGAGGCGAAATTCATGCTGTGAACTCCGTCAGCTTTCACCTCAATCGCGGTGAGCTTCTGGGTGTTGTCGGCGAAAGCGGGTCGGGCAAGTCGGTGACGATGATGTCGCTGATCCGGCTGTTGCCGTCGCCCCCGGCGGATATCCGTGAGGGGCAGGTGATGCTTGCCGGGCGCGATGTGCTGAAACTGAGTGCGGACGAGTTGCGCGACGTGCGCGGCGCCAAGGTGGGGTTCGTGTTTCAGGACCCGATGACCTCGCTCAATCCGGTCTTCACGGTCGGTTTTCAGATCTCCGAGCCCTTGATCCGGCATATGGGCATGACCAGGGCCGCAGCCGAGACCCGCGCTGCGGAACTGCTCGATCTGGTCGGCATCCCCGATGCACGCAGCCGTCTGAATTCGTACCCGCACCAGTTTTCCGGTGGCATGCGCCAGCGCGTGATGATCGCCATTGCGCTGGCCTGCGACCCCGAGGTGCTGATTGCGGATGAGCCGACGACGGCACTTGACGTGACGATTCAGGCGCAGATCCTTGAGCTGATCAAGGATCTTCGGCGCAAGCTTGGGATGGCGATCATCTGGATCACGCATGATCTGGGCGTGATCGCCGGCATCGCCGACCGTGTGATGGTGATGTATGCAGGTCAGGTCGTGGAACATGGCCCGGTGCGCGAGTTGTACAGCAATCCGCAGCACCCGTACACGCGCGCGCTGCTCAAGACGGTCCCGGCAATGTCGGGTCCACGCGAGAAACGCTTGCGGGTGATCGAAGGTCAGCCGCCGATCCTGACCGCCGCACCCGACGCCTGCCCGTTCCGCGACCGGTGCGACCATCGTTTTGACGCCTGCGACCGCGCAAACCCGCTTCGCCGTGCGATCGACGCTCTGCCAGTTGGCACCGGCCACGACGTCGCCTGCCACTGGACCGCTCCGCCTCAGGGAGGTGCGCATGCTTGATGCCGCCATGCCGCGCAATCTGGTCGAAGTGCGCGACCTCAAGATGCATTTCCCGGTCTACACCGGGATTTTCCGGCGACAGACCGGGGCGGTAAAGGCAGTCGATGGCGTCAGCTTCGACATCTTCGAAGGCGAGACGCTTGGCCTTGTCGGCGAATCAGGCTGCGGCAAATCCACCGTCGGACGCGCACTGATCCGGCTCTATGAACCCACGTCCGGGTCGATCATCATCGACGGCGAGAACATCGCGGACCTCACACCAGAGGCACTGCGGCTCAAACGGCCAACGATGCAGATGGTGTTTCAAGACCCGCAAGCCAGCCTCAACCCGCGCATGACGCTGTCGCAGATCATCTCGGAGCCCTTGGACGAACACACCAAATGGACTGCTGATCGCAAGATCGCGCGCGTTTACGAGTTGATGGATGCCGTGGGCCTGAACCGTCGTTTCGCCAACCGCTTTCCGCACGAATTTTCCGGCGGTCAGCGCCAGCGCATCGGCATCGGACGCGCCCTTGCGCTCAACCCCAAATTCATCGTCTGTGACGAGCCGATTGCCGCACTGGACGTGTCCATTCAGGCGCAAGTGGTGAACCTGCTGGAAGATTTGCAGCAAGAGTTCGGCCTGACCTACCTCTTTATCAGTCACGATCTGTCGATGGTGCGCCACCTCGCCGACCGGGTTGCGGTGATGTATCTGGGCAAGATCGCAGAGCTCAGCCCCCGCGATGACCTGTTCGCCCGGCCCCTGCATCCCTATGCCGAGGCGCTCTTGTCGGCCGTCAACGAACCCGATCCGGAGCGCGCGGCCAAACGCCAGCGCATCATCCTCAAGGGCGACGTGCCCTCGCCGGCCAATCCACCCAAGGGCTGCAGCTTTTCGACCCGTTGCCCACGCGTGTTTGACCGCTGCCACGTGGACACCCCTGCCCTGCAACAGGTTGAAGCGGGCCGCTTTGTCGCCTGCCACCTGATCCAACCCACAACCAACGCCACCGGGCCAACCGGCGCATCCGAGGCAAAAGAGCGTAACCAACCAGGAGTATCGCTATGAAACTGAAAACAGCCCTTTTGGGGGCAGCCTGCGCCTTTGCAATGGCGCCCGCCGCCTTTGCCGAACGCGGCACGGACGGCGAGGTGAAGCTCACCTTCCCGCAGGCCGTGTCGATCATGAATCCCTACCTGTCCGGCGGCACGAAAGACATCATCGCCTCGCAATTCGTGCTGGAGCCACTGGCTGGCCTGACCCCCGAGGGCGAGATCATCCTCAAGCTTGGCGCCGAGATTCCGACTGTTGAGAATGGCGGCGTCTCGGCCGACATGACGTCGATCACCTGGAAACTGCAGCCGGGCCTGATGTGGTCCGACGGCACGCCGGTTACGGCAGATGACGCGGTTTTCACCGCGGCCTATTGCATGGATCCCGCCGGTGGATGCGGCCAGGCGACCAAGTACGAGGGCGTCAAGACGGTCGAGGCTGTTGATGCCACCACGATCAAGGTCACATTCGACGGCCCCAAACCGAACCCCTACACGGTCTTTGTGGGCGCACAGTCCCCGATCATCCAAAAGGCGCAGTTTGCGGCCTGCCAGGGTGCGGCTGCGCCCACCTGCACCGATGCCAACAACATGCCCATCGGCACCGGCCCCTTCATGGTCACCGGCTTTACCGTCAATGACACCGTCAGCATGGCGGCCAACCCGAACTACCGTGACCCGGCCAAGCCTGCCTTCGCCACGGCCACGATCAAGGGCGGCGGCGATGCCGAAGGCTCCGCGCGTGCCGTCATGGAAACCGGCGAATTCGATTACGCCTGGAACACCCAGATCCCGCCCGACAGCCAGGCCGCGATGACCGCCGCCGGCAAGGGCCAGTTCGTGGTGGCCTTTGGCACTTTGGTCGAGCGTCTGGAAATGAACATGACCGACCCGTCTTCCGACCTGCCCGAGGGAGAGCGTTCGACCCTCAAGCATCCCCACCCGATCCTGTCGGACATCAAGGTGCGCACGGCCCTGTCCAAGGCGATTGACCGCTCGATCCTGGTCGAAGTCGGCTATGGCGCCGGTGGCCAGCCCACCTGCAACATCATTCCGGCACCGGCGGCCTGGGCGTCCGACAACCCTGCCTGCCTTGCGCAGGACATGCCGGGTGCGATGGCTCTTTTGGATGAGGCAGGCTGGAAAGACACCGACGGCGACGGCATCCGCGACAAGGACGGCAAGAAACTGTCGATCCTCTATCAGACCACCGTCAACCCGATCCGTCAGGACTTCCAGGCGCTGATCAAGGATTGGTGGACGGAACTCGGCGTCGAGGTGGAACTGAAAGCGATCGACCCCGGCGTGTTCTTTGGCGGCGACGCGGGGTCACCCGATACCTTCCAGAAGTTCTATGCCGATGTCGAGATGTACGCCAACAACTCCGACAACCCCGATCCGGAAACCTATCTGGGCCAGTACCAGTGCAAGAACGTCGCAAGCCCGGACAACCAGTGGCAAGGTGAAGGCATCAACCGCTTCTGCGACCCGGTCTATGACGAATTGCATGCCAAGCTGAGCGTGACCACAGACGTCGCAGAACGTCAGGCAATCGCCAAGGAGCTGAACGACATGGTGACCAAGAACTCCATGATCGTGGTTCCGCTGGTCCATCGCGGCACGCTGTCGGCGCATTCCAACACGCTGGGTGGTGTTGCGATCAACGCGTGGGATGCGGAACTGTGGAATATGGCGGACTGGTTCCGCGTCAAGTGACCTGATCTTCGGCGGGGCCGCTTGCTGGCCCCGCCGCCTTGTCTGTCCTGCCCCAATTTGATCCGAGGCGTCGCCGCCCATGCTCACGTTCACGCTCCGCAGGCTGTTACTGGCCATCCCGACCCTCTTGATCATCTCGCTGGTGATCTTTCTGCTGGTCGATCTGGCCCCCGGATCGCCGATGTCCGAAATCCCGCTGACCGTCCCGCCAGATGTACGCCAGCGCATGATCGAAGCACTGGGCGCGGATCAGCCGGTGTTCGTGCGCTATTTCCTGTGGCTGAGACAGTTCTTCTGGGTCGAACCCGCGACACTTTTTGACGGCTGGTTCGGCACCAATCTGGCGGGTGACGAGCAGCGCATCCTGTCATGGCAGTCGCGCAGCCCGGTGTTCACCATCATCGGCCAACGCATCCCGCAAACCCTGACGGTGATCGGCACTGCCTATCTGGTGGGGATCATGATCGCCCTGCCGATCGGCATCTATTCCGCCTACCGGCAGTATTCGTTGTTCGATCAGGCCGGAACGCTGTTCGCGATGATCGGATTTTCGGTGCCGACGTTCTTTTCGGGCACGCTTTTCATTATCATCTTTGCGGTCTGGCTGGGCTGGTTTCCGACCAAGTACGACACCAATCTGTCGGTCACCGACTGGGAGTCATTCATCAAGCAGATCAAACAGATGGCGCTGCCCGTGATGACCCTTGGCCTCGCGAACGCATCCGCAATCAGCCGCTTCATGCGGTCCTCGATGCTCGACAACATGGCGCAGGATTACGTCCGCACCGCCCGCGCCAAAGGCATGAGCGAACGCACGGTGATCCTCAAGCATGTGCTGCGCAACTCGTTGATCCCGGTGGTGACGGTGATCGCCCTCGGCATCCCCGCGATCTTTGGCGGGGCCATCATCACCGAAAACCTCTTTGGCGTGAACGGCATCGGGGCTGCCCTGATCGGGGCGATCCATGCCAATGACATCCCGATGGTGCAGACGCTGGCCTTTATCTTTGCCGTGCTGATCGTGATGTTCAACCTTGTTGCCGATGTGCTTTACGGCTTGCTTGACCCGAGGATCCGATATGACTGACGCCAGTTCTGCCGTGCCGAAACCGGCCAGTCAGCGCCGCGCGATCTGGCAACAGTTTCGCACCCACAAGGGTGCGCTCTTTGGGTTGATCGTGCTGGGGATCCTGACCCTTGCCGTCTTGATCGGGCCGTTCCTGTGGATCCCCGAAAAACTGTCGGTCGCCGAGGCGATCAAGCTCAAGAACCAGGGCCCGAGCTTGCGCTTTCCTTTGGGGACCGACCAGCTCGGGCGCGACATGCTGGCGCGGATGATGCTGGCGGGCCGGATATCCCTCGCGGTGGGTTTTGTCGCAATGTCCATCGCCATCACGCTTGGCACGCTGATCGGGGTGACCGCCGGATACTACAAGCGGCTCGACGGCCCGTTGATGCGGCTGACCGATCTGTTCCTTGCGCTGCCGCTGATCCCTTTGTTGCTGGTTCTTGTCATGCTGTTTCGCGACCGCATCGCCAGCATGATCGGCCCCGAGCTTGGGGCCTTTACCATGATCGTTTTTGCCATCGGCATCACGTCATGGATGCAGACCGCCCGCATTGTGCGCGGCGAGGTGCTGGCGCTGAAGGAACGCGAATATGTGCTCGCGGCCCGGTCCATCGGGACCGCGCCGGTCGGGATCATCTTGCGCCATATTCTGCCCAACGTGGTCTCACCGGTGATGGTTGCCGCGACCCTGGAGATTGCGGGGGCAATCATCACGGAGTCGGTCCTGTCCTTCCTCGGCCTCGGCTTTCCACCCGATTTCCCGACCTGGGGGCGACTCTTGTTCGACGGGCTGTCCTATATGCAGGTCTACCCCGAACGGGTGATCTGGCCTGGCCTTGCGATCTCGCTCACGGTGCTGTCGGTCAACTATATCGGCGATGGCTTGCGCGACGCGCTCGACCCGCGCATTCGCGGACGCTGACTGCCCCGGGGGGGGCAACCGCCCGCACACCGTGGCGCATCCGGGCACAGAACTAGCGCGGCTATTCCAGACGGGTGCGAATGCGACGCACCATCAGCCAGACGCCCAGCAGGACAACCGGTGTCAAGATCGCCATCAGGACGCCGTGGCTGATGCCGACCTCTTTGGCCGCCGGTTCCACCAGATAGGTCGCCAGATTGACGGCGTAGTAGCTGATGGCGACCGTCGACAGCCCCTCGACGGTCCGTTGCAGCCGCAGTTGCACATCGGCGCGCCTGTCCATGCTTTCCAGCAGCTTCTGGTTCTGCGAGGATCGTTCCACGTCAACCCGTGTGCGCAGCAACTCCGCCGCGCGTTCGGCCCGTTCGGCCATCGCCTTCAGGCGACCTTCGGCTGATTTCACCGTGCGCATCGCAGGGTCATACCGGCGCATCATGAATTCGCCAAAGGTCTGGCGGCCCTGCACGCGCTCTTCGCGCAGGACCTCAATGCGCTGGTGCACGATCGCCTCATAGGCCCAGGTGGCGCCAAAGCGGAAAAAGAACTGCACCGCCAGAACCTCAAGCTCTGCCGAGATCGTCAAGAGATCATGCAGCGCCTCTTCGGGTTTGCCTTCGGGTCGGTCCAGCCCGGAGACCAGTGCGGTCAACTGCGGGTCCAGCGTGTTCAGCCGGGATGTCAGATCGCGCGACCGCATCAGACCCAGCATCGACATGCCGCGATAGGTCTCGATCTCGCACAGGCGTTGGACGATCCGCCCGATCCGCCGCGCGCCGGTACCCGCACGCACAAAGACCGCAAAGCGCATGTGGCCCGCCGGATCAATCCGGAAATCTCCCGCAACGATGGCCGCACCGTCGACAACGCGGCTCACGGCCAGGCTTTCGGGCACGAACCAGTCCTCAAGCTTGGCCAGCACCTGATCGTCGTTTTCCGGCAGAACCTCGACGCGGATCAAGACCGAGGTCAGGCGTTTACCCGGCGCCTTGGCCAGCCAGTCGTCTGGAAAGACCTCCGCTTCGGCAGGATCAAAGGGTCTTGGCGACAGACCGGGGGTAAAGGCCGAATAGGTCACGAACTCGGTATGGCTTTCCCATTTCAGTTCCGACCGCCCGATCGGCCCGAAGAAATGTGTGGCTTCGGGCTGAGGATGCGCGCCAGCATGACGGTCCAAGAGCGCAAGCAAATGCGCGCGGTCCAGGGCGCGGTCGCGGTTTGCGGCCTCCACCGGTTGCTTGATGGCCACATAGACAGCCGTGCACGGCGCCTCAAGCGCCGGAAAGGGGCGCGCGTGCAACTCATTCACGGTCGCATACCGCAAAGGATGGTCGGGCATGGGCGGCATCGCAAGTCTCGCAATTTCAGGTCACGTTGAGGTAGGTCGCGAACTGCTCTTTGGCGAGAAAATTGTGGGAATACCGGGGTATGCTGCATCAGTGTTGCGCGAAAACACGCAAGATGCCGCCGCACCAGCCGCTTTGGGAAAAACGTGCGGAAGAAAACTGCAAAAAAGGTCTGCACCACGCGTAGGAGGCTTGCGCGCCTTGCGTAGAACTCTGTGCGATGACCTGACATCGCCCAGACTGCGTGAAATAACGATGAAGCGCCCCCTGATTTACCTGTTCACCGGACTGACCCTGTCGGGCATCGCCTTGGCTGCCATGGCCCAGACAGCAGGGTCCGATGCCATTGCCGCAGCCATCTTTGAACGGCTGGATGCCGACAAGGATGGTCAGATCTCGACGGCAGAGATGACGACGCACAAGGCCGCACAGTTCGCCAAGGCGGACGGCGACGACAACGGCCTTGTCGATGCGGCAGAGCTGTTGGCCATACGTGACCGCATGGCCAAGATGGTGGCCAAGTCGGGCACCCCCGCGACGGCAAGCCTGACCAAGTTGGACAGGGACGGCGACAATGCCTTGTCGCTTGCCGAATACACCGCTCAGACGCCGATCTTCACCTTGCTGGATGCCGACGGCGATGGCGCCATTTCCCGCGCCGAATTTGACCGCGCTCGCGCGGCCTTTGCAAACTGACCCCAACCCCCAAAACCGGAGCAACTCCCATGAAAATCACGTCTTTCTTCCTGATCGCGTCGCTTGGCCTTCTGGCCGCACCCACCATGGCCGAGACCAACTGGACCGCGACCGGACCCAGAGGCGGCTCCTCTGTCGGCACCACCTCTTGCAGCTACGCCGGAGGCAGCACGACGTGCCAAAGCCAGAGCACCTATACCAATCCCAAGGGCAAGGTGTTCCAGCGCGCGGCGACCGGTTCCGGCAACGCAACGGGCGGCCAGCGGATCATCACCACGACCGGCCCCGATGGCAGGGTGGCCACCACGACGCGCAACTGGACGCGCAACTGATCACAGCCATCGGGTCTGAGCGAATACTTCTCGCCCAGACCCGTGCCTCCGCCTAGGCTTGGCACAATACCGGCAAACAGGACCCAAGCGTGGAGCAGCCCACCAGCGCGCAAGAGGCACAACGGCTGATGCGCGAGATCGCAGCAGGCCGTGAGTCTGCCTTGGCACGGCTGATTGCGATCTATGGCCGGGGTCTGACACTCTATGCCACGCGCTTTTTGGGGAATGCCGCCGAAGGGGATGACGTGGCACAAGAAACCTTTCTTCGGGTGTGGCAGACCGCCGGGCGCTTTGATCCCGACCGCGCTGGCGCCTCGACCTGGATTTACCGCATCGCCGCCAACCTGTGCATCGACCGACAGCGTCGTGGCCGGTTCTGGCGGCTTTTCGTGCGCGATGACGTCCACGAGATGGCCGATCTGTTGCAAGACGATGCGCCCGACGCCGCCACCACCATCGCCGCGCGCCGACAACTGGCGCAGGTCCGTGGCGCGATCACGGCCCTGCCGGAACGCCAGCGCATGGCGATTTTGCTGACCGCCGTCGCGGGCATGGACACCAACGAAATTGCCGCCATCATGGGGGCGAACCAAGGCGCTGTTGAACAGCTTTTGGTGCGGGCGCGCCGCAGCCTTCGCGCGCAGGCAGGACAAGACAATGAACGATAACCACGACGATGACGACCGGATTGATGCGCTGGTGCGCGCAGCTTCTCAGCGGACGACTGATGAGGCGTTGCTGGCAAACAACGTGCTGCGCCGCATCCGACAGGACCGACAAGGCCCTGCTGGAAAACGGGCGGGCCTGTTGGCGCTGCCCAGCTTTGCCGGACCCGGGCGGTTTGCCCCCGCAGGCTTTGCGCTGGTCCTGCTGGCCACGCCTTTTGCGGTCGCACGCTATCCGGTCGACCAGACCGAAGCCGTCGTCACGGCGCTGGCCTTGGGCGACCTCGCGCTGATTGGCCCCACCGATGGTGCGATCTTCGGCAGGGGAGCATTCGAATGAACAAGGTCCTGCGCGTGCTCTTCTGGCTGGTGGTCTGTGCGTCTTTGTTGGCCAATGCGGTGGTGCTGGGCCTGACGTGGCGGACAGGCGACATCCGCGCAGCGATCAATGGCGGCACCTCGGGCTTTACCGGCTTGCCCGCGCCGATCAAGGCAGAGTTCCGCGCGGTTCTGGCCGAAAACAAGCGTGATCTGGTCCGGCCGCTGGCCGCCTTGGGTCAGGCAAGACGCGAGATGTTTGCCGCCGCCGCCGCGCGCCCCTATGACCGCGCGGCTGTCGAGGCCGCCATGGCCCGCGTCCGCGAGGCGTCGAGCACCCTGCAAACCGAAGGCCAGCGCTTGTTGCTGCAATCGTTCGATCGGGCCGCGGCGCCCTAGTCGATCATCGGCAGCAATGCATCCAGCGATTTCTTGGCGTCACCATAGAACATCCGCGTGTTTTCCTTGTAAAACAGCGGGTTCTCGATGCCCGAATAGCCCGTGCCTTGCCCGCGCTTGGAAACAAACACCTGTTTCGCCTTCCAGCATTCCAGCACCGGCATCCCCGCGATGGGGGAATTGGGATCCTCTTGCGCTGCCGGATTCACGATGTCGTTTGAGCCGATCACGATGGCCACGTCGGTGCTGGGGAAATCCTCGTTGATCTCGTCCATCTCCATGACGATGTCGTAAGGCACCTTGGCCTCGGCCAAAAGCACGTTCATGTGCCCCGGCAGACGCCCCGCCACCGGATGGATGGCAAAGCGCACGGTCTTTCCCTTGGCGCGCAGTTTGCGGGTCAGTTCCGACACCGATTGCTGCGCCTGCGCCACCGCCATGCCGTACCCCGGAATGATGATGACGCTGTCGGCATCGTTCAGCGCCGCCGCCACGCCTTCGGCATCAATCGCGATCTGCTCGCCCGCGATTTCCATCGCAGGGCCGGTCACCGTGCCAAAGCCGCCAAGGATCACCGAGATGAACGACCGGTTCATCGCCTTGCACATGATGTAGCTCAGGATCGCGCCTGACGATCCGACCAGCGCGCCCGTCACGATCAAAAGGTCATTGCCCAAGGTAAAGCCGATCGCCGCTGCCGCCCAGCCGGAATAGCTGTTGAGCATGCTGACCACCACAGGCATGTCCGCGCCGCCGATGCCCATGATCAGGTGATAGCCGATAAAGAACGCCAAGAGCGTCATCAGGATCAGCGCCCAGATGCCCGCGCCATTGACGTACAAGAGCAGCATCAAAAGCGACCCCAGCGCGGCACCCGCATTCAACAGATGCCCGCCCGGAAGTTTCGCCGCCTTGCCGTCGATCTTGCCCGCCAGCTTGCCAAACGCCACGACCGACCCGGTAAAGGTGACCGCCCCGATGAACACGCCCAGAAACACCTCGACCTTCAGGATCGAGATCTCGACCCCGGTCTTGTGCGCCAGCACGCCAGCAAAGCCGCTCAGCGCCTCGCGCGCGGTCGCATCCATCGCCGTGACGCGGCTCAGTTCGATATCGGCGTTATAGCCGATGAACACCGCCGCTAGACCGACAAAGGAATGCAATGCCGCCACCAGTTGCGGCATTTCGGTCATCTGCACACGGTTGGCCACGTACCAGCCCGCGACCGACCCGATGGCGATCATCGGGATCACCAGCCACAGGTTGGCGACATCGGGCGACAGCACCGTGGCCAGCACCGCGACACCCATGCCGACAATGCCATACCAGACCGCGCGCTTGGCGCTTTCCTGACCGGACAATCCCCCGAGGGAAAGAATGAACAATACCGCAGCGGCAATGCCCGCGGCTGAAACGATACCAATGCTCATGCCCTGACCCTCACGACTTCTGGAACATGGCGAGCATCCGGCGTGTCACCAGAAAACCCCCCACGATGTTGATCGACGCGATCAGCACCGACAATGCGGCAAGGATCACCACAAACCAGTTGCCCGACCCGATCTGCAACAAGGCGCCAAGGATGACGATGCCCGAGATCGCGTTCGTCACCGACATCAAGGGCGTGTGCAGCGAATGCGAGACGTTCCATATCACCGAGAACCCGATGAAACACGCCAGCGCGAATACGATAAAATGACTCATGAACGCGCTCGGCGCAAAAGAGCCCATCAGCAGCATCACCGCGCCACCGACGGCCAGCATGCCGACCTGATTGCGGGTCTGCGCCTTGAAGACCGCAACCTCTTTTGCGCGCCGCTCCACCGGGGTCAGATCGACCGCCTTGGGTTTGGGCTTGGCGGCCGCGATCGCCGCGATCTTGGGTGGTGGCGGCGGATACGTCACCGCACCAGCATGCGCGACGGTCGCCCCCCGGATCACGTCATCCTCCATATTCTGGAAAATCACACCGTCTTTCTTGGGTGTAAGATCGGTCAGCATATGCCTGATATTAGTCGAATAAAGCGTCGATGCCTGAGCCGCCATCCGGCTTGGGAAATCGGTATAGCCGACAACTGTCACACCGTTGTCGCTGACGATCTTCTGGTCCATCACCGTCAGATCGCAGTTGCCGCCACGCTCGGCCGCAAGGTCTACGATGACGGATCCGGGCTTCATCATCGCCACCATATCGGCGGTCCACAGTTTCGGCGCAGGCCGACCGGGGATCAGCGCGGTGGTGATGACGATGTCCATCTGCGGCGCAAGCTCGCGGAACTTGGCCAGCTGTTTGGCCTGAAACGCCGGTGTCGAAGGGGCGGCATAACCGCCCGTTGCCGCCCCATCGGGCAATTCCGAGGCATCAAACTCCAGATAGACGAAATTCGCCCCCATCGATTCAATCTGCTCGGCGACTTCGGGGCGCACATCGAACGCATAGACAATCGCGCCCAAACTGGTCGCCGTCCCGATTGCGGCCAGCCCGGCCACGCCCGCGCCGACGATCAGCACTTTCGCAGGCGGCACCTTGCCGGCTGCGGTCACCTGCCCCGTGAAGAACCGCCCGAAATTCGCGCCCGCCTCAATCACCGCGCGGTAGCCCGCGATATTGGCCATCGACGACAGCGCGTCCATCTTTTGCGCGCGCGAGATGCGCGGCACCATGTCCATCGCGATGACGGTTGCGCCCTTGTCCTTTGCGGCCTCCAGCAGTTCGGGGTTCTGCGCGGGCCAAAAGAAACTGATCAGCGTCTGATCCTTGCGCAGCAGGACCATTTCGGGTTTTTCCGGCCCACGCACCTTGACCACGACATCCGCCGCCTTGAAAAGCGCCTTGGCGTTCGCCACCACCGCAACCCCTGCCGCCGCATAGACCGCATCAGAAAATCCCGCGCGCGCGCCGGCTCCCGCCTCGATCACGCAACTATGGCCCAGCTTTTGCAGCTGAAGCGCAGAGTCGGGCGTCATCGCAACCCGGTTTTCGCCCGCGAAGATTTCCTTCGGTGCCCCAATTTTCAAAGCCAGTCCCCCGCTTTTGGTCCAAACGTGTCTCGTGCTGCGGCCCAACCTCGCGCAACATTGTTTCATTGCCGCATTTCCCCCCATTGCTGCAAGCAGAAAGGCAAGCCCCGCTAAAGCCAGCGGCGCACCTGACGCGCATAGGCGTCCCACGCCGCCCCAAAGGCCCCGGCACATCGTGCTTCCTCGCCTTTGATGAAGCGCGCATAGAGCACCGCCGCAAAGACCGGCACCAGCACCAGCGCCCCCGGATCACACAGGAAAACAACGCCCGAGAACAGGATCGTGTCGGCAAGGTAGATCGGGTTGCGGCTCCACCCGTAGACGCCTGTGGTGATCAGGCGGGACGGTGTTTCGCGCGGCAAGATCGTGGTGTCCTCGGTCCGGAATGCGCGGGCCGCAACCACGAACAGTCCCACGCCTAGAGCGATCAGCACCAAGCCGAACGCGATTGCAACGCGACCGGGGGGCCACAGCGGCCAATAATCCGACTGCAATACGGCTGCCAGAACAAACACAGCCAGCCAGACGGGCGGGCTTTCGGCCTGGCGCATCAAACGTTTCCACATCGGCATGGTCTGATCGCTCCCAAAGACGCGGCTGACGACCGGTCAGAGAAATTTCAAGCTTGAAATTTATCCGCAAATCCTGCATCACCTTTTCCGCACAGGAGGCCCCGATGTCCACCGATTTTTCTGCCACGCGACGGCTCTTCGACCTTCCCGCGGGCATCGTGTACCTGGACGGCAATTCGCTGGGTCCGTTGCCAAAGTCAGCGGCCCGGCGGGTCGAGACGGCAGTGCGCGACGAATGGGGGCAGTTGCTGATCACCGGCTGGAACAAGGCCGGCTGGATGGAGCAGCCCGCCCGCGTCGGCAACCGGATCGCCCGCCTGATCGGGGCGGCGCCGGGCACGGTCGTGATGGGCGACACGCTCTCGATCAAAGTCTATCAGGCACTTGCCTCGGCGCTGGAGATGAACCCCGCGCGCCGGGTGATCCTGTCCGATACCGGCAACTTTCCCTCCGATCTCTACATGGCCGAGGGGCTTTGCCGCACCCTCGGCGGGCGCTACAGCCTGAAAACCGTGGCCCCCGAAGAGGTGATGTCGGCGATCGACGACACCACCGCGGTGACCCTGATCACCGAGGTCGACTACCGCACCGGTCGCCGCCACGACATGGCCGACATCACGAAACGCGCGCACGAGATGGGCGCACTGACGGTCTGGGATCTGGCCCACAGCGCGGGCGCCTTCCCGGTGAACCTGACCGGGGCATCCGTCGATTTCGCGGTCGGCTGCACCTACAAATACCTGAATTCCGGCCCCGGTGGGCCTGCCTTCATCTATGTCGCGCCCAAACACGCCGACACCGCCCGGCCGGCCCTTTCCGGCTGGCTTGGTCACGATGCCCCGTTCGCGTTCGACCTTTCCTACCGCCCCGGCGCGGGGATCGAGCGGATGCGGGTGGGCACGCCCCCGGTTCTGCAACTCGCGGCCCTGGAGGCGGCACTGGATGTCTGGGACCTCGTCGACATGAACGACCTGCGCGCGCAGTCGCTGCGCCTTCAGGACCAGTTCATCAAGGGCGTGGAGGCCCGCACAACGGGCCTGACCCTCGCTACGCCTCGCGCGCACATGATGCGCGGCAGTCAGGTCAGCTTTCGCCATGCGCAAGGCTACGCCATCATGCAAAATCTGATTGCCGAGGGCATCATCGGCGATTTCCGGGCGCCCGACATCCTGCGCTTTGGCTTTGCACCCTTGTTCATCAACGAAGACGATGTGGCCCGTGCAATCGACACGCTGGCCAAGATCATGGCCGACGGCACGTGGGATCGCCCGCAATACAAGACGCGCGCCAAGGTCACATGACACCGCCCCGCCCTTTCACCTTGCCCAAATATCCCCGCCGGAGGCGCCTGCCCCGGCAACCTTCATCGTATCGTGGGTGATGGCGATTTCCCCGACCATCCGCCCCTACCGCCCCGAAGACCGCGCCGCCGCCAAGCTTGTCTATTACCGTGCCATCCGCGAAGGCACGGCCGCGCGCCTCGATGCGGCCCAGCGCGCCGCCTGGGCCCCAAGCCCGACACCTGACCCCGCGACGCCCGACAAACTGGTCGACCAATGGTGCTGGGTGGCCGAAGCGGACGGCCGCATGACCGGCTTCATGTCGTTGTGCCCCGATGGCCTGCTCGACATGGCGTTCGTGATCCCCGAGGTGATGGGAAAAGGCACTGCCGAAGCCCTTTACGACACTTTGCTTGCCAAGGCCCGGGCCGAGCGCCTCGTCTTTCTGACCGTTGTTGCCAGCGAATTTTCCCGCCAGTTCCTGCTCCGCCGCGGCTGGCATATCGACAGCGAGGGCCCCGAGGTTCATGATGGACAGACCTATCATCTTTCCTGCATGTCGCTCATTCTTGACCCCGTCTGATACCTGATCATGATGACACGCCTTGCCACGCCACCGCTTTGCCGCCCCGCCGCCTGGGTTTGCCATTGGCGGCGCATCGGTGCTTTGGCCGTGCTTTCGCAAAAGGTTCCGCTCTCTGCCTGACCCGCAACTGCAGAGGAAAGAGAGAGAAAAAATGACCACCTGTCCTTTCGACCCCGCTGACGATGGTGCCGAAACCGCATTTGACGGTCGCATGTCGTATAGCGATTACCTGCGTATCGACCAGATCCTTGGCGCGCAGCACATGCTGACCTCGGCCCATGACGAGATGCTGTTCATCGTCCAGCACCAGACCTCGGAGCTGTGGATGCGCCTTGCCCTGCATGAGCTGGACGCTGCCCGACGCGCCATTGCGGGCGGTCAGGCACCGCAAGCCTTCAAGATGCTGGCACGGATCGCCCGCATCTTCGAGCAGCTGAACAATGCCTGGGACGTGCTGCGCACGATGACCCCCTCCGACTATACCCAGTTCCGCGATGATCTTGGCCAATCCTCGGGCTTTCAGTCCTGGCAATACCGGCTGATCGAATATGCCGTCGGCAACCGCAATCTGGCGATGCTCAAACCCCATGCCCACCGCGCTGACCATACCGCCCTGCTGGAGGCAGAGCTGGCCCGCCCTTCATTGTATGACGAGGCGCTGCGCCATCTGGCCCGCACCGGCCTGCCGGTCCCCGCTGATGTCCTGACGCGCGACCTGCGCCAGCCGTGGGTCGCGCATGACGGCGTGCGTACCGCCTGGGAGATGGTCTACCGCGACCCCGAAACCCATTGGCAGGCGTATGAGCTGGCCGAAAAGCTGGTGGATTTCGAGGACTACTTTCGCCGCTGGCGATTCAACCATGTGACCACGGTGGAGCGCGTGATCGGCTTCAAACGCGGCACCGGCGGCACGTCAGGTGTTGCCTATTTGCGTCGCATGCTAGAGGTCACGCTGTTTCCCGAGCTTTGGCAACTGCGGACGACACTCTAACCCTTTGACGCCAAAAGTAGCCTCAGCTAGGGTTCGCGCCGTGGCGGGCGATGGCCTGCAACAGACATGTGTCGAACTTTTGAACTTTGTTGGGCGGGGCGATCACACGATGATACTCTTGGGGAAAAAGCGGTCGATCGGATTTCCGCTTCTGCTCGCGTCTTTGTTTGCCCTTGCGGCCTGTGTGGCGGACCCAAGTCAGGTCTCGGTCGGCACTGCCGCACCGCCCGTGGGCAAGGTTGCCACCGGTGTTTATGTGGCGACCAAGGATAGCGGCTTTGTCGTCCCAGCCGTGCCGGTTGAAAAAGTTCCGGCCGAGTTTCAGCGTCAGACGGTCGCCTACACGACGGATCAGCCGGTCGGCACCATCATCATCAACCCGTCCGCCAAGCACCTCTATCTGATCACCGGCAAGAACAAGGCGCTGCGCTACGGCATCTCCGTCGGGCGCGCAGGCTTTGAATGGTCTGGCGAGGCGCTGGTCACCGAACGCAAGCCCTGGCCAACCTGGACACCGCCAAAGGAAATGATCGAGCGCAAGCCCGAACTGGTGAAATGGGAAAAGGGCCAGCCCGGAGGCCCGACGAACCCGTTGGGTGCCCGCGCCTTGTATCTGACGACCAACGGCGTGGACTATGGCTATCGCATCCACGGCACCCCGGAATGGTTCTCGATCGGCAGGAATGCGTCTTCGGGCTGCATCCGCATGATCAACCAAGATGTGCTGGACCTTTTCAACCGGGTTCCTCTGGGCACCAAGGTGGTGGTGCTGACACGTGACGGCAAGATGCCGCGTGGCCTGACGCTGCCCCCGCCGCAACCGAAAAAAGCCACCCCCGTGGCGACATCTGCGCCCGCCGCCATACCCGCACTTGTCGTACTGCCGCTGCCGTCGATTGCCACCGGTACGCCCGGTGCGCTAACACCCGTCGCGACGCCGGCCCCGGCGGTCACAGCGCCAGCCTGCAAAGTACCGCTGGTCAACGGGGTCTGCCCGCCCGCCACGACGCCGTAGTGCAGATAGCGTCAGGGCGCTGAATTTTCAGGGTTCGGATACGCCGCGGGGTGCGAGGGCTGGCCCCCCGGTTCGCCGTGTCAGGCCGCCAGCCACCGGTCGTAGTCGCTGACCAACAGATGCGTCGGCGCGACGTCTTCGTCGATCTCGGCAAAGCGCCCGATCGGCTCGCGAAAGATGTTGTCGGTCACATCGTCATTGACGGTGGACACTTCGCCGATCAGCACATCGCCACCCTCGCCCCAAAAGGCGTGCCAGTCGCCCGGCATCAGCGTGACACTTTCCCCCGGCGCGAGCATGAGCTTGGCGCCCGGCCGGTAAGCGCGGTCGATCCCGTCGCAGCGCACCATCCCACCACGATCTGCGGCAAAGTTGCCTTTGTCGTCGCTGCCAAACAGCTCAACCACCAGTGTGGCCCCACCGCGGTTGATGATATCCTCGGCCTTGATGACGTGGGTGTGCATCGGGCTCAACTGATCTTGACGGCTGATCAGCAGCTTTTCGGCATAGCACATGCCGCCGCCACGCTGCAGGTCGGCCAGCTCGCCGTTGCGCAAGGTAAAGAGGAACAGCCCCAGCGCATCGAACTTGCCCTGTCCGTAGTCGGTGATGTCCCAGCCGCAACGGCTGGTCACGATCCGGCGGGCATCGGTGCGCGCCTTGAACGCGCCCGGGGACCAATAGGCAAAGGGCGGCAGCACAAAGCCGTAATGGCGGATCATGTCATCCGCCGCTGCCATGATCTCGTTGATCCGTGACCGTTTCATCGCATCCTCCCGCGTTTTGAGGCGAACTATAACGATTGCGCCGGTCCGCTCAACCGCGTCTTGCGCCAAAACCGGCCCGTCAGCATCGCCCCAGCCCAAGACAGCGCGACCAGCCAGCCGATCCAGACCCCTGCCGCACCAAAGCCCCACCAATGCGCAAAGGCCCAGCCCAACGGCAAACCGAACGGCCAGTAAGCGATCATCGACACAACCGCCGCCCAAGCGGCGTCCGACAAGCCGCGCAGCGCCCCCAGCATGGTCGATTGCACCCCGTCGAACACCTGCATCACCGCAAACACCGCCATCATCGTCGCAGCAAGCCCAATGACCTCCGGGTCACTGACAATCAGCCCCGCAAGCCAGCGCCCGCCGAACCCCAGCAGCATCGCCGATCCGATCAACCAGACCGTAGCCACCCCAAGTGCCGCAAAGGCCACCGGGCGCACCGCCGCCGCATTGCCCGCCCCGCTGACCTGCGCCACGCGGATCGCCACCGCGCCCGCCGCCCCCAAGGGCACCATGTATATCAGCCCGCCCACCGACATCGCCACCTGATTTGCCGCCAGCGCCAGCGTGCCGAAGGTGCCGATGATCATCGTCACCACCGCCACCGCGCCGGTTTCCACAAGATACATCACCCCAAGCGGCAGCCCCTCGCGGGCCGTCTTGAGCATATCTTGCACCGACAAGGAGCGGCGCAGGCGCAACCGGCGCAGGGACGGCGCCAGGAGCCACACCCCCAAGGCGACGCCAAGGGCAATACACTGCGCGGCAAGGCTCGCGATCCCCGCGACGGTCAGACCCAGCGGCGGCACCGGGCCGATCCCCCAGATCAGCGCATAGTTCAACGGCACGTTGACGATCACACCGACAAAGGCAAAGCCGGTACCCAGCCAGGGCCGCCCGATCGCCTCGAATGTCGCCACAAAGGCGAACAGCAGCGCAAATGGGATCATGAACAGCGACATCAGCGCGTAATAGGCGGGCATCGCCGTCAGGACCTCGGCTGGCTGACCCAGATATGGCAATAAAAACCAGATCCCTCCCATCGTCAGCGTCCCCAGACACCCGACCGCAGCCCCCAGCGCCAGCCCGCTGCGCAGCATCCCCGGGATCGACCGCGCGGCACCTGCGCCATGCGCATGGCCGATCCGGACCGACAGCGCCGAAAGGATGCCGTAGATCGTCGCATAAAGGATGACGGCCACCGCCGATGTCAGACCGACAGCGGCCAGCGGCACCGGGCCAAGCGGCGCCAGCATCACGGAATCAGTGATCCCAACCAGGCTCGAGGCCGCCAGCCCGACCACGATCGGCACCGCCAGTCCCAGAATCCCCGGCACTTCTGCCCAGATATCGCGCGCCCGCACTTGCCGTCCCTCCAGATTTCACATACGCTACGTATGTAAAGAGATAGGAACATACGCTCCGTATGTCAACAGTCGCAAAATCCCGCATCGCGATGGCGCAAGACACCACCGACCGGCTTATCGCCGTGGCGCGCGCATCGTTTGCGCAGCACGGCTTTGCGGCGGTCTCGCTGGATGCGCTGGCCGCCGAGGCCGGGGTGACACGCGGTGCGCTGCACCATCATTTCACCAACAAGGTGGGGTTGTTCGAGGCCGTCCTGCGCCAGATCGATGCCGAGATCGGCGTCGAGATTGATCGCATCTGGGACAGCACACTCGACCCCTGGCTGGGTTTTCAGGCCTGTTTTCACGCTTATCTCGATGCCGTCCTGCGCCGCGATCTGCGGCGGATCGTGTTTCAGGACGCGCCGGCCGTGCTGGGGGCGAAAGCCTTTTCGATCTTGCTGGATTCAGGGCTTGCGGAGGTGATCGCTGCATTGTCCGATATGATCCGCGACGGTCGGCTTGCCGGCTCTGACCCGGCGGCATTGGCGCATCTGGTCAATGGGGCCACGGTCAACCTGGCGTTCTGGGCTGCCGAGGACGAATCTCGCCGCGTCACGGCGCATGAGACGCTGTCGCTGATCTTTCGCGGCCTCGAAGCCTAGGCTTCGCGGCGCCATCGAGCTAGGCCGACAATCGCACCGGCGTCCCCCGCTGCGCCCAGGCCTGAGCCGCCGCACCCAAGGCCGCAAACAGCGGGCGCGACACCGGGTCCAGTTCCGCGTTCCATTCGGGATGCCATTGCACCGACAGGGTAAAGCCCGGCGCATCCTTGACATAAATCGCTTCGGGCGTGCCATCGGGTGCGGTGCCGTCGATCACGATGCCTTGGCCAGGCTGGTTGATGCCCTGCCCATGCAGCGTGTTTGTCATCACCTCCTGGGTGCCCATCAGGTGATGAAAGGGTCCGTTTTTGGTAAATCGCACGGCATGGCGCAGCGCAAAGCACTCTTCCAGGCTGCCATCGGGCGGCATGCGGTGGTTCATCCGGCCCGGAAGTTCACGGATTTCCGGGTAAAGCGTCCCGCCGAGTGCGACATTGACCTCTTGGAAGCCACGGCAGATACCAAGGAAAGGCTGGCCGCGTTCAACGCAGGCGCGCACCAGCGGCAACGTGATCGCATCGCGTCCCCGGTCAAAGGTCCCATGCGCTGGCGTTTCATCCTCGCCGTATTCAGACGGGTGCACGTTCGGGCGGCCACCCGTCAGCAGAAATCCGTCACAAAGCGCCAACAACTCCGGCACGCTGACAAAGCGCGGATCGGCGGGAATGATCAACGGAACACAGCCCGAAACCTCGGATAAAGCCTGCGCGTTCATCACCCCGCTTGCATGGACAGGATACTGTCCGTTCAACAAACTTGTATTGCCAATAATCCCGATGATCGGCCGTCGGCCAACAGTAGATGACATGGCGCCATTCCGATTTGCTGCACCTGTCTAAAACTTTAGCGACGATTGCCGGGGTCGGAAAGGGCCAGATATGCACAGAACCATCGCACTGATGCACATTTGATGATTAAACCGACGGCCTGTCACAGAAAGGTGACTTGCCTTGCCATCATGGCAATCACGAAGAGTGCGCAAAATTCGTCATGGAGACCTGATATGCGTCACTTTTCCCGAGCAATCCTCTTCGCCGCGCTGACATTGGGCGCGGCCACAATCTTTGTTGCGGCACCGCACGCGCAGACGACCGATCAGACCGCTCATAGCGCCGCGGGCGACGCCGGACCTGCCACGCCAGAATATGCCGCCGCGATGGATGCGATGATGTCGGGCATGATGATCCCCTATACTGGCGACGCGGATATCGACTTTGTCCGGGGCATGATCCCGCATCATCAGGGTGCGGTCAACAATGCAAGGATCGTGCTCAAGCACGGCAAGGATCCCGAGGTCCGCAAATTCGCCGAAGACGTGATTGCCGCCCAGGAGGCCGAGATCAAATGGATGACCGACTGGTTGGCCAAACACGATAACTGACCCCTTGGCGGCAGGACCGCAATATGATCCCTTGACCCTAAGGGAGCCTGCCGATGAACATTCTGATCCTTGGCGCTGCGGGCATGCTGGGCACCAGGCTCACCACCGCCATCGTGGCGGGTGCGCTACCTGCCACCGGGCTGACGCTGGCCGATGTGGTGGCGCCCGCCCCCGTCAAGATCCCCGGCGAGGCGCTGGCGGTCGATCTGGCCGATCCAACGGTTGCCAGCCGCCTTGTCGCCCACAGGCCCGAGGTGATCTTTCACCTCGCCGCCGTGGTCTCGGGTGAGGCAGAGGCCGATTTCGACAAGGGCTACGCGGTCAACCTCGATGCCAGCCGTGCCCTCTTTGAGGCCATCCGCGCGCTGCCGTTCTATCGCCCGCGACTGGTCTTTGCGTCATCTCTGGCGGTCTTTGGCGCGCCCTTCCCCGACCCGATCCCCGATGATTTTCACCCCACGCCGCTGACCAGCTATGGCACGCAAAAAGCGATGACCGAGCTTTTGATCAGCGACTATTCCCGGCGCGGCATCTTTGACGGGCTGTCGCTGCGGCTGCCCACGATCTGCATCCGGCCGGGCGCGCCCAACAAGGCCGCGTCGGGCTTTTTCTCTGGCATCCTGCGCGAGCCCCTCAACGGCTTGCCCGCGACCTTGCCGGTGCGCGACACGATCCGCCACTGGTTCGCCAGCCCGCGCCGCGCCACCGACTTTTTCGTGCATGCCGCGCTTCTGGACACCACCCTTGTCGGTCCCCGCCGCGCGCTGAACATGCCGGGCTTGTCGGCAACCGTAGCCGAGCAGATCGAGGCCTTGCGCCGCGTAGCGGGGCAAAAGGCCGTGGACCTGATCCGAATTGCACCTGACCCGACCATCGCCGCTATCGTCGGCAACTGGGCGGGGAACTTCGACCCCGCCCGCGCCAAGGCACTTGGCTTTGTTGCCGATGCCAGCTTTGACAGCATCATCGCGACCTATCTGCAAGATGATCACCCACGCGCAAAGCAGGGCTGAGAACACCGGTCCGCGGGATCAATCACCAAGGCCGCAATCGCGACAGAACCAATGCTGCTTTGCCGCTTAGCTGGGCACCAGAACGACAGGACCATGCAGGACGCCCGCCGCTGCAAACCTTGAACGGCCGATCGTGGGCGTCGGTCTCATGATTTTGGCGATGGCGGTCCTGCCGTTCATCGACGTTCCGGCAAAGTTCCTGGGTCAGCAAGGCATGCCGATCCTGATGATCGTCTGGGCGCGCGCGATGTTCGGCGCGCTGATGTCGCTGCCCTTTGCCGTACGCGCGCAAGGTCTGTGGGCGTTTTGCCCAGCCTGGCCCTTCCACCATCTGGCGCGCGCCATTCTTCTCTTTGCGGCCACCCGGCTTTTCTTTCAATCGCTGAAGCATCTGGCCATCGCCGAGGCACTTGCGATCTTTTTCGTCAATCCGCTGGTTGTCGTTGTGCTGTCGGCCCTCTTGCTGCGCGAAACCGTCGGCATGCGCCGCTGGATTGCGGTGGCGGTCGGCTTTGCGGGAACCATGATCATCATCCGGCCCGGCCTTGTCGATCTGAACCCCAGCACGCTTTTGCCCTTGCCTCAGGGGTATCGCTCGGGGCCAATTTCGTGATGACCCGCCACATCGCGAGCGCCGCCGAGGCGATGGTGCTGACCTTTCAGACCTGCGTCATCGGGGCTTCGTTGAGCTGCCTTGCACTGCCCTTTATCTGGACACCGCCGCCGGCAGTGCAATGGACAATGCTGGCGGGCATCGGCGTGATCGCGACCATCGGGCATAGTCTGATCACGCTGGCCGATGAACAGGCCGAGGCCTCGCTGCTGGCACCGCTCGCCTTTAAGGAAATCATCATGACGACCGTTGTCGGCTGGTGGTTTTTCAACGATCTGCCGGATCGCTGGACGGTTCTGGGCGTGGCCTTGCTGATCGCCTCGGC
The DNA here is from genome assembly GCA_031378845.1 of Rhodobacterales bacterium. Taxonomy (GTDB): domain Bacteria; phylum Pseudomonadota; class Alphaproteobacteria; order Rhodobacterales; family Rhodobacteraceae; genus JAJNPS01. The sequence continues at coordinate 62,179 of JANNES010000007.1, read as the reverse complement.
CATCCATATCTCGCTTTATGACCACAAGACCGGGACCGCGCGCTGGGCTGGATGCGCACCAGCACGCGTTGCGCCGCCAGACGCGGCTGTCTCACGCGCCCCCTGCGACGACCGCTGCGGCGGCATCCAGTGCGCCCGGCCCATGTGCAATACCCAAGGCCCGCATCCCCGCCTCCATCACCGCCAGCGCGCCTAGCGTCATATGGGCGTTCACATGTCCCATATGCGCCAACCGCAGATAGCCTTCTGCTTTCGGATCCTCGGGGCTGCCCATCCCGAGTCCGATACCCAAGGTCAGGCCAGCCTTGGCCTCGGTCCAGTTGCGCAAGGCAAGGCCCCATGGCGCGCCCAACCGTGCCGCTGTCACCGACCGGCCCCGGTGCCGGGGATCGGCGGCGTTCATCGCGATGGACGGATTGCCCGCAGACCAGGCGTCGAACGCAGCCCAGGCGGTCTGCGCCAGAACCTCATGCCGGTGCCAGACCTGCGCCAGACCCTCTTCGCGCAGGATCATCGTCAGCGCCTCCTGCAGACCGTAAAGGTGATGCGTGGGTGCTGTGCCGTTCCAGTATGCCCAGAATTCTGCCGGACGGGTGCGCGGCCCCCACGCCCAATAGGGCGTGGACAGGTCCGCGCCCAGACACCTGTCGCGCGCGCGGTCGGAATACCACACAAAGGCCATGCCGGGCGGCGTCATCAGCCCCTTCTGGCTGGCCGCAAGCGTCACATCGACGCCCCAGTCATCCATGCGGAACGCGTCACAGCCCAAGCTTGCGATGCAATCCACCACCAACAGCGCCGGATGGCCCGCCGCATCCATCGCCGCACGCAAGGCCGGAATGTCATTGCGGATCGAGGTCGCGGTATCGACATGCGTGACCAGCACCGCCTTGATGGCATGGCGCTTGTCGGCGCGCAGCCGTGCCTCCAGCTGGGCGGCGTCGGCAGGTGCGCACCGGCCATGATCCATGACCTCCACCGCAACCCCCATCGCCTGGACCTGGGCCGCCCAATGCAGCCCGAAATACCCCGAGGCCAGCACCAGCGCCGCCTCGCCCCGGCTGAACATGTTGGTGGTTGCCGCTTCCCATGTCGCATGGCCGTTGCCAATATACATGGCCATGTTCTGCGTCGTGCCCGCGACCGTGCAAAGATCCGCCACCAGGCCTTCGGTCAGCGTGATCAGCTCAGGTCCGTAAAGGTTCGGCGCGGTCCGGTGCATCGCGCGCATGACACGTTCGGGCACCAGCGAAGGGCCGGGGATCGCAAGGTAATTCTGGCCGTTGGCAAGGGTCATGACCGGGCACTCCAGATGATGGCTGCTCTGGCTAAGCGTTGCGCGGATCAAGGTCAACCGTGCAGGCCGTCAAACCCCCGACCGCCGCTCCGAAGACCTTGCAGACGCCCGACGGTCACACCAAAGACGGGTCTTGCGCGTCAACCCCGCGAAACACAGCCGGCATCCGTGATCGCCGCCGATTGCGCCCACGACCGACCGCGCCTTGCGCCAGGCCGCCCTTTCGCGATAAAAGAGCGGCGTTCCAAATAGGCCCCGCGCGCCCCTTGACCCAAGCTTCCAGGCCCTCGCAACAGCTGACAGCCACCCGCTACGGGTCGCGAGAGCTGATGGCCCGCCTCTGGCGTGGCTACATCCAGCGGCATACCTGGACACTGGTGCTGGCGACGATCGTCATGGTGATCGAAGGCAGCACGCTCGGCCTGCTCAGCTACCTTCTGGAGCCTCTTTTCGACACCGTCTTTGCCCCGGGCGGCGATGCCAGCGCCCTGATCTGGGTTGGTTTCGGCATCCTTGGGCTGTTTTTGGTGCGCGCGACCACCTCGGTGATCTCAAAGGCCTTGATCACGCGCGTGACGCAATCAGCCGCCACCGTGATGCAAGGCGACCTTTTGCGTCACATCCTGACGCTGGATGGGTCGTTCTTTCACGCCAACTCTCCCGGCGCGCTGATCGAGCGTGTTCAAGGCGACGCACTGGTAGCCCAAAGCGCCTGGAGCACGGTGTTGATGGGGGCATCGCGCGACCTCGTCGCGCTGATCAGCCTTCTGGTCGTGGCGATCATGATTGACCCGATCTGGACGCTTGCGGCCTTGGTCGGCGCACCTCTCTTGCTCATTCCCGTGCTTGTGTTGCAGCGCTATCTGCGTCGCAAGGCGACCATGCTGCGCGATCAGGTCGGCCAGCGCACCACCCGTCTGGACGAAATCTTTCACGGCATTCAGGCGGTCAAACTCAACCGGATGGAAGCCTATCAGGCGGCCCGCTTTGACAAAGTGACCGCGCGCATCCTGCGCGCCGAGGTCCGCGCCGCCGTGGCGCGGGCGACCACACCGGCCCTGATCGACGTGGTCACGGGCGTCGGCTTTTTCGCCGTCTTGATGCTGGGCGGACGCGAGGTCGCGCAAGGCGATCGGACAGTGGGCGAATTCATGTCCTTTTTCACGGCGATGTCGCTGACGTTTCAGCCGCTCCGGCGGCTGGGGGATCTTGCCGGGGTCTGGCAGATCGCGGCGGCAAGCCTTGAGCGGGTCTTTGGGTTGCTTGACACGCGTGCCATCACCGGTCGCCCTGCGGTCAGCGCGGCGTTGCCTGCGGCCGGCGCGCTTGAAATCGTCCTCGATGACGTCCATTTTGCCTATAAGGATCAGCCCGTGCTGAACGGCATCAGCTTCACCGCGCGTGCCGGTCAGATGACGGCGCTGGTTGGCGCGTCCGGTGCGGGCAAATCAACGGTGATGCACCTCCTGACGGGATTGCTGGAACCGCAAAGCGGTGCGCTGCGCATCGGCGGCGTGGATTGCGCGCAAATCGCATTGGCCGACCAGCGCCGGATGGTGGCGTCGGTCAGCCAGGACACCGCCCTTTTCGACGAGCCGATCCGCGAGAATCTGACCCTCGGTCGCGACGGCATTGATGCGGCACGCTTGCAGCACGCGCTCGACAATGCGCTGGTGTCGGAATTTCTGCCACGCCTAAGCGACGGCCTGGATACCGCAGCGGGGCCGCGCGGATCGGGTCTGTCGGGCGGCCAGAGACAGCGCGTCGCCATCGCCCGCGCCCTGTTGCAGGACGCGCCGATCCTGTTGCTGGACGAGGCAACCAGCAGCCTCGATGCGGCGTCCGAGGCGCTGGTCAGCACCGCCTTGCAGCATGCAAGTCAAGGTCGCACCACGCTCGTGATTGCCCACCGGCTGGCCACCGTGCGGCAGGCCGATCACATCGTCGTGCTGGACAAGGGCCGCGTCGTCGAAGAAGGCACGCATGACGAACTTCTGGCCACGAACGGGATTTATGCGGGGCTTTATCGGTTGCAGTTTCGCGTCTGACCGCATGGCGCAAGCCCGGTCGCGACCCTATATCTGCAATCAGGAACAAGGATGACGGACATGGCCGACAACACCGCACGCCTGCGGGTCTTGTGGCAAGTGACGGGTCGCGATGCGCTGACCTTTCTGCAAGGGCTTGTCACCAACGACGTATTGCCGCTGGCCAAGGGGCCCGGGATAGTCTGGACCGGACTTCTGACACCACAGGGCAAGTATCTGGCCGACTTCTTTGTCGTGGCCCTGCCCGACAGCGCAGCGGGAACCTGCCTCATCGACATCGACGCAAGCATCGCGCCCGCCACCTTGCAGCGGTTGCAGATGTACCGGCTGCGTGCCGATGTGGCTTTTGCCCCGAGCCCGCTTCATGTCCATCGCGGCCTTGGCCCCTGCCCTGCGGACGCCTTGCCCGACCCGCGTCATGCGTCACTCGGATGGCGCGCGTGGCGGCCCGCGCCCGCAACCGACGCACCCCGCATCGACTGGGACGCATTGCGTGTCGCAGTCATTGTCCCGGACACCGGCATCGAGCTGATCGCGAATGACACCTTCATCCTTGAGGCCGGATTTGAACGCCTGCACGGCGTCGACTTTCACAAAGGCTGCTATGTGGGCCAGGAGGTCACCGCCCGCATGAAACACAAGACCGACCTGCGCAAGGGTCTGGTGCGTGTTGCCATTTCGGGAACCGCGCCCATCGGAACCGCGATCATGGCCGGCGACAAAGTCGCAGGGACGCTGTTCACCCAAGCCGGTGGCCATGCCATTGCCCATCTGCGCCTTGACCGCGCCGATGGCCCGCTGCGCGCCGGAGACGCGCGGCTGAGCCCGCACCCCTAGGCCGTGTTCAGTGCGAACGGCCGTTCCAGCGGATCAGCAATTCATGCTCGATCCCCTTGAATCCCAGATAGAACAGCAGCGCCGCAAACGACTTGAGGCCGATCAGCATCAGCTGCACCAGCCCGCCTTCCGAAACCGCGCGCGTGCCGTGTTCCGTCAAGAAATCGACATTCGCCATCGCCACCTTGATCAACCCATAGGACAGCCAGGCAAACCCCACCGAGCAAAGGCCCATGAAGACCAAAAGCACGACAGCATGATAGGCCTTTGGGCGAAACCAGTCAGACATGGTGGCGGGCTCCTGCGGCTGTTTTTCTGTTGCGTCACTGTCGCCCATATTGCGGGCGTCGCTCAAGCCCGTTCGGAATATTCCATCAATTCGGTATGCACGATGATGTCCTCCTCGGGTCCGACAAACGGCGGGATCATGATCCGCACGCCATTTTCCAGTATCGCGGGCTTGAAGCTTTTCGAAGCAGTCTGGCCGTTCTGGACCGGCTCGGTCTCCTTCACGCGGCACTTGACCTTTTGCGGGATGCGCACGTTCAGCGCCTCTTCGCCGTAGTATTCCACCGACGCCGTCATGCCATCTTGCAAAAACGGGCGCCGGTCGCCCAACAGATCCGAGTCGATCTCCACCTGTTCAAACGTTTCGGCGTCCATAAAGACCAGCCGCCCGTCGCTTTCATAGAGAAACTGCTGGTCCTTGATCTCCAGCTCGACCCGCTCCACCTTGTCCTCGGAGCGAAAGCGTTCGTTCAACTTGCGGCCATCACGCAGGTTTTTCAGCTCCACCTGCGCAAACGCGCCGCCTTTGCCGGGCTTTACATGGTTCACTTTGACCGCGGCCCACAAGCCATTGTCATGTTCAAGGATCGCCCCCGGCTTGATCTCGTTTCCGTTAATCTTCGGCATGTGGCAAAACCTTGACAAAAGGTTGAAATGTTTCGGCACGCTGCTATATACGGGTGACGACTCGGGTGCAAGCTGACTAAATGCAGTAGCCGACCGGAACAGCCATGCAAGATATGCATAGCAGCATTGCCAAAACGGAAACCCAGAATCGTGACGATATCGTCATATTCTCCGGGCGCCCAAACGAATGAAAAAACGACAGAGGAAGCGAAATGGCAGATTTCGTTGATGGTACCGCCTTCAACTTCGAACAGGGTCAACGCGCTCGCAAACTCTTTGCGGCAGTGGTTCTTGCAGCCCTTGATGATGCGATTGCGGATGACAAGCGCTATGGCAACGGCCCCGACCAGATCGCTCGCTGGGCGCGGTCGCGCGATGGCCGCGAGGTGCTGAGCTGTGCCGGGATCGACCCGAACGAGCGCGTGGTCAAGGGCCTGATGGATTTTGTCGGCAAGGGTGTACGCACCTCGATTGCGCTTTCGCGCGAGGAAAGCGAACGTCGGCACGCGCTGGAAGCGGACCATGCCGAAGCCGCCTGAGCCTTCCTTTACCGCCGACCCAAAGCAAGGACGCACTCACATCGGTGGTGCGTCTTTTCTTTTTTGATCTCGCACATTGAAACGCGGCGACCGGTCCAAACGCGCCCCGGATCGATCACCACCTCAGGCGTCGGTGTCAGGATCGCGCCGCTGCGAACGAAATTCGCTGACCTGCAGCGACATCGTCTTTTGCAGTTCCAGCTGCACCAGCTTGCGGACGTTCTGGGTGATCCGTTCGCCCAGCTTGCCCGACAGCTCTTCGCGGATCAGGTTGCGAACGAGGTCACACAACGCCGCCTCGGACATCTGCAGGGCCTGTGTCTGCGTTCCCACATTCTCGATTGCAACCTGTCCAAGCTCCGCCGCAAGCTGGCGGTGGATCTCGGCCTCGGCGCGGTCGGCCCAGGTCAGGTCTTGCTGCATGTGCTTGGCTTTTCGACGTGGTGCGGGCGCCGTCACGATCGGGGACGGTGGTGGCTCGGGGGCCTTTGCCACCTCGTCGACGACCACGCCATCAGGGTCAGACTGCGCCCAACCCGGCCACCGCGTGAATGCGGCCTTTGCCAGTTTGGCCGCCGCATTGATCTTGGGGGCGGTGTCATCGGGTGACGCCTCGGGCGCGTCGGCACTCGCCGGGGCGACCACGATTTCAGCAACGGGCGGCAGGGCATCCGCAGGATCGGGTTGCGCAGAAGGTGCAGATGCATCGGCCAGATCCTGCGCGCTGTGCGCAAATGCGTCAAGGCTTGCATGACCGACCGGCGCATCCGGCGGCACCTCTGCGGGCAACATCGGGCCAAGATCAACCTCGGTCGCGACGCTCTGTAGGGCTGCGACCTCTGGCGACATCTCGGTCGCCGTCGCCTCAGTCGGCGCATCCTCTGCGGGGACGACCTGCGGGCCAGCCATGCCGGATCCCATTTGATCTGCTGGGGCCACCTCTGCGACGACCCGCTCCGCGATGCCTGATCCGGCAGCCCCTGCAGGTGCCTCGGGCTCTGGCGTATCGGCGACCTGCTGGGCAGCGCCCCCCGCGACCACGTCCGGCACGGACGCCTGTGCAACCTGTTCTGCCGCCGAACGTTCCGGCGTCACGGCCACATCCCCGGGCACGACCGCCGCGGCTGCGCTGAGGATCAGCGGCTCGGCCATGGTCCCGACAAGCGCCACCGGCGCCGTCACCACAACATCCGCGTCAGGATTAGCCGCGTCCGTCACCGCCGCGCGGCGGCTTGAGATGAACGGCAGGATCAGCGGCTCCAGCCTCGGTGCATCAGGCTCCGACATCTCGTCGTCTTGTGCGTCGGTATCGTCCGCCACGGACGCGGTCGCCGCAGTCTGCGGGTCGTCCCAGGCAACATCGGACCATTCCGCGGGGTCTTCCTCAACCGGCGCACCGCCTTCGGCATCGTAAAGATCGGTCGTGGCAGGAAGTCGCGCCGCCGGCTCGTCGCCCGTCAGAACCGCAAAGACCGCCGCATGCCCCCGGGTGGTGCCCGGCTGCACGTCTCGCGCCGCCAAGTCCGCGGCATGATCTCCGTGCAGCACGAAATTGCCGCTGTCCGACCACGACAGGATGAACTCATCGTCCGCCTCGCCGTGAAATGCCGCCGCCGCAGACTCCATCGCTGACCGGCCCGCCGATGCGCGCACCGGCGCTGCAATCACATCTGGTGCATGAGGGGTGCCAAAGTCGAGATGATCCGCCTCTTGGTCTGCGACCGCCGACAAGGTCGACTGATTGGGAATCCAGTCCACCCAGTCCTGCACGGGCACAGCGGGTCCGGACGTGGCCGCATCGGGGGCGGAGCTTGCAGAATCGGTGCGCGTTGTCTGCGACACGACGCGCAATGCAGGCGTCAGCATCAGCTTGCTTGCGGCCCCCGGATTGTTGGCGGCACGCAAATCGCCAGACACCAGCCGCCGGATAGAGGCCAGAACGTCTTCGATTTCAAGGGAACTCATCGGCTCCGACATTGCACCATACCTGCGATCAATCCTGCGGCCCCCCACAAATTGTAGAAGGGCGAATCCTCTTTCACAAGATTGGACCATATTTTGCCTTAACAAAACGCCAAAGCTTGCCGATTCATCCGGCAGGCATGCGCCAAAGCCGGGCGCAGGGCAAGCGGATCACCCGAGCACGCCTGCCCGATCGGCAAAGAACGGAATCAGTTGCCGATCTTTTCCAGAATCCGGTCCAGCTTCTTGCCTTGCGCAGAGGTGGCAGGCGCATTTCGCACCGCGTCGAAATAGGCCGACGTATCATAGGTCGGGATGCCGAGTTTCAGATGATCGACCGTCAAAAGTCCCACCGCGCGCAAGATGTTATAGACCTCGCGGTAGCGATCTGCTTCCGATTGCAACAGCGCATTGCGCGCATCCAGCAGCGACTGTTCGGCGTCCAGCACATCCAGCGTGGTGCGCGCGCCCAACGCGGCCTCCTCGCGGATCCCGTCGAACGCGGTCTGTGCCGCGATGATCTGGCGGCGGTTGGCCTCGTTTGACGCATCCGCAACCGCCAGACGCGCCCACGCGTTGCCCAGATTCTGCGCAACGTTCACTGCCGTCTGGCGCAGACCTGCGCGCGACGCATCTTGCAGCGCCAGGGCACGCCGATAGACCGCCGACAGACCGCCGCCTCGATAAATCGTCTGGTTCAGGTTCAGGCTCAGCGTCTGGGTTTCGTCGCCGCCATCTTCCAGTGTCAGCGCGGCCCGCCCGGTAAGCGTCGGCGAAAAGCCCGCGCGCGCCAGATCGACGTTGAGGCCCGCAACCGTCACGTCACGCTGTGCCTGGCGGATCAAGGGATGATTGCGCATCGCGACGGTTTCAGCCTCGGCAAGGTTGCGCGGCAATTTCGGAAGGCGCGGCAAACCGCCCAGCCGCTTGGGATAGTCACCGGTCGCGGCACGGTAGCTTTCGCGCGCCACCAACAGATCGCCCTGGGCTGCCGCCAGATTGGCCCGCGCACCCGCCAGACCCGATTCCGCAGTGGCCACATCCGTGCGGGTCGCCTCGCCGACATCAAACCGGTCGCGCGCCCCGCGCAGTTCTTCGGTGATCACGCGCAGGTTGTTCTGCCGCAGGACGACCACCTCTTCGGCAAGGCGCACGCTGACAAAGGCGTCAACCGCCGCAAAAAGGACGTCCTGTTCCACCGTCACCAGCGCCTCACGCGTCGACATCACCGTCTCGCGGGCGATCTCAACGCCCAGCTTCGAGCGGCCAAAATCCAGCAAGGTCATTTCCGCCGACAAGCTGGCCGATGCGGACAGATTCTCGACCGTCACCGGCAGGCCCCCTTGCGAGGTATCGGCCTTGCTCCAGTTGGCTGAGGACGCAAACGCAATGATCGGGCGCAAGGCTGCAACGGCACTGGCGACATCTTCGTCGCTGGCACGCAGCAAGGCGCGGTTCTGGTCCAGCAGGTTGGAGTTGCGATAGGCCGATGTCAGCGCGTCGGCGAGGCTCTCGGCCGCAGACGGAAGCACGCCCAGTCCGGCGGACATCCCCAAGGTCACTGCGAAAATCCAGGCTTTCATGCGGCTCTCACTCCATCTCACGACTATTTTTCGACCAACCAGGGCGACCTGCCCCCGATACCAATGCCGCGCAACACAGATGGCCCGGATGCAGTCAACCCCGATCCATCAAAGCGTAAAGCTGCGGGCGGCTGCAAATCCCGGCAACACCGGGGCTGCGGCATTGAACAAGAACCGCCAGCTCATCTTGTTCTCTTGCTTCCAGCCGATGCGCGCGACACCCAACGCACCTTCCATAAAGACGCAGCCGATGCGGCCGCCGTCTTTCAGCTGACCAAGGATCGCTGTCGGCACCGTCTCGACGCCGCCTTCGACCATGATCACATCATAGGGGCCATGTTTGGCGCTGCCGGTGGTCAGAGGCGCGCGCACGATATGGGCATTGTCGACGCCCTCTTCGGCCAGTCGGCGCTGCGCGTCATTGGCCAGCGCCTCATCCTCTTCGACACCGATCACCGCTTCGGCCAGACGCGCGATCACAGCGGTCGAATAGCCAAGCCCCGCACCGAGATCGAGCACCAGCTCACCCGGTTGGATGTTCATCGCGTCCAGCAGCTTTGCCAAAGTGCGCGCATCGAGCATTACACGGCCCGAAATCAGCTCCAGATTTTCGCCCATATAGGCGGCCTCGCGCTTGTCTGCCGGGACATACAATTCGCGCGGGACCGACAGCATCGCATCGATTATGGGAAACTTTGTGACATCCGAAGGGCGCACCTGCGTGTCGACCATCATCACGCGGCGCTGCTGGAAATCGCTCATGGCTGAACTCTTCAGTTTAGTTGTCAACCGCTCCGTCTTGCCACAGAAAACCCCGTCCGGCAACGGGTTATGGGGCGAAGTTGGAGAAGCCGTAAAGAATTGGCAAAGCGCACGCCAGAGGCCGGCGCCTAATTCATCCGCGCCTGCGACATCGGGCGCGGCGATACCGGACCGGTTGATGTGGCACGCCCCAAGATGCCCTTGATCAGCACCACAATATCTGCGGCCCGCATGCCTGCCTCTGCATACATCTGGGCGGGGCTGGCTTGATCGATGAACTTGTCGGGCAAGGTCAGCGTGCGGATCACGCGGCCCCGCTCCAGCCCGCCGGAATTGGCAAGATAGTGCAGAACCTGCGCGCCGAATCCCCCCGTTGATCCCTGTTCAAGCGTGATCAGTGCGCCGTGATGGCGCAGCAGCTGGTCAATCAACGCGGTATCAAGCGGCTTGGCAAAGCGCGCATCGGCGACCGTGATGCGGATCCCCTCGGCCTCCAGCAGATCCGCCGCCGCCAGTGCCTCGGCCAGATGCGCGCCGAACGACAGGATCGCCACATCCGCCCCCTCGCGCACCACGCGACCGCGCCCGATCTCCAGTGCCGTGCCACGCGCCGGCATCTCGACCCCCACGCCTTCGCCGCGCGGATACCGAAACGCAATGGGTCCATGATCGTGCTGCACGGCGGTGGCGATCATATGCACGAGGTCGGCCTCGTCGCCCGCAGCCATCACCGTCATGTTGGGCAGGTTCGCCAGAAACCCGATGTCGAACGCGCCTGCATGGGTCGCGCCGTCCTGGCCCACCAGCCCGGCCCGGTCGATGGCAAAGCGGACGGGCAGGTTCTGCAGCGCGACGTCATGCACGATCTGGTCATAGCCGCGCTGCAGGAAACTGGAATAGATTGCACAGAACGGGCGCATGCCGCTGGCGGCAAGACCGGCGGCAAAGGTCACGCCGTGCTGCTCGGCGATGCCCACATCGAACACCCGTTTGGGAAACCGCGCCTGCATGATGTCGAGACCCGTCCCGCCCGGCATGGCGGCAGTGATCGCCACGATCCGCGGATCATCGGCGGCCTCGGTCGTCAGCGTCTCGCCAAAGACCTGCGTATAGCTTGGTGCGTTGGACTTACCCTTGGCCTGCACGCCCGTCGTCACATCGAACTTGGCCACCCCGTGATATTTGTCATCCGCCCCTTCGGCGGGGGCATAGCCCTTGCCCTTGACGGTAACGCAATGGATCAGCACAGGCCCGGCCGCCCGTGTCTTGGCCGCGCGAAGGGTCGCCAGCAGCTGGCCCATATCGTGTCCGTCGATCGGGCCGATATAGCTGAACCCGAACTCTTCAAAGAGCGTGCCGCCGCCGGGCATCCCGGTAACCAACTGGCGCGCACGGCGCGCGCCGTCACGCACGGGGCCAGGCAAGGCTGCTTCCAGCCCTTGGGCGACCGCCTTCAACGCCGCAAAGGGTCCCTTTTCGGCAATCGAGTTGAGATAGCTCGACATCGCCCCGACCGGCGGCGCAATCGACATGTCATTGTCGTTGAGGATGACGAACAACCGTTCCTTGAGATGCCCCGCATGGTTCATCGCCTCATAGGCCATGCCAGCGGTGATGGCACCATCACCGATGACGGCAATCGTATCGCCAACCGGCATCCCCATCTCGCGCCCGACGGCATAGCCAAGCGCGGCACTGATAGAGGTCGAGGAATGCGCCGCGCCAAAGGCGTCGTATTCGGACTCCGACCGCTTGGTGAACCCGCTCAGGCCCCCTGCCTGCCGCAGGGTCAGCATCCGGTCGCGCCTGCCGGTCAGAATCTTGTGGGGATAGCATTGATGGCCCACGTCCCAGATCAGCTTGTCGATCGGCGTGTTAAAGACCGCATGGATCGCCACCGTCAGCTCCACCACGCCCAAGGACGATCCCAGATGTCCGCCGGTCTGGGCCACGACCTCGATGACCTCACGGCGCAACTCATCGGCCAACTGGCCAAGCTCACCGTCGCTCAGCGCCTTGAGATCCCCGGGCAAGGGCACGCGGTCCAGCATGGGTTTGGGGGTCAAGGTCATGTCAGCCTCATATCGTGCCGCGCCGGCCTGTCGTGGCGGGCCGGAATGAAAAAAGTGCCGTGTGGGTCTTTCCCCAGCACGGCACCAGGTCCCTGTCGCCAACAGGAAGGGAACCGGGCAGTCATGGTTGCGCCCCGGATCCGGGCCGGCGTGCTGGCCCGAACATCACAAGACCGGGGCGGCGGCATCGCAACCGCCGCCCCGCTCACGTCTCGTCAGACAAAGTCCGTCACCGGCCCGTGCAGCATCTGGATCGAGGCCATCGGGTCCGGTGTCTCGCGGCTTTCGGCCGGCAACAGCAATCCGACACCATAGATCGCCCAGAGGGCCAGCCCGGTGGTGATCACGAACAGCGCGGCCCAACCGGCGCCCCGCAGCATCTCGCCGGTGATCCATGCCGTCAGGCTCGTGCGGCGGCTTGTTTGAAAGTAATCGTCAGCCATGGTCATACCCTTTTCAGTTGAGCGGCGCGTAGCCGTGTTCCTGTGCCCAGACGAACCAGTTGTCGACCACCGTTCCGGTCAGCAAGATCCCGATGCCGCCGGTAAGCGTCACAAGGATTGCAAACCACCAGGCCCAGCGATGGATGCCTTCCATTGTGGCATTGAACCCCATCGTCCAGCGCCAGAACAAGGCGGCGCGTTCCGACGCGGTTCCCCGGTCCACGATCTGCTCCAGCTCCCGGTCGCCGCCAAAGCGGCTGACGGCCAGGATCGTCGCCCCGTGCATCGCAAACAGCAGCGCCGACCCGTAGAGGAAGACAATGCTCAGTGCATGAAAGGGGTTGTAGAACAGGTTGCCATAGGTCAGCGAAAAGTTGTTCGTCCAGTCGAGATGGGTAAAGATCCCGTAAGGCACCGCCTCGGACCAGCTCCCCATCAGGATCGGGCGGATGAGGCCCAGCACCAGGAACAACCAGATCGCAGAGGCAAAGGCCCAGCAAACATGCTTGCCCATGCCCAGGGCTTCGGCCCGCAGATAGGACCTGACCCACCACGCAATCACCGAGATCAGCAGAAAGAACGACGCGATCAGGAAATAGCCCCCTTCTGCCAAAGGTGGAATGCGCAGGCCCCATTCCGGCGCGGGCGGATCCAGCGACAACCAGAACAGATCGCGCAGGAACACCGCCGGATTGTAGCCCGCCTGATCCCAAAACCAGAACCCGACCATCAGGAACCACGTGGCTCCTGCGGCCAAACCGATCACGCCCATGGTGCCCAGATAGATCGGCCCCAGCTGCGCATTTCCAAACCAGCCTGCAAGCGTGGAGAAACTGGCCCCCTTGCCCCGGTTCGCCAGATCCACGCCCTCAAGCATGCCCATTTCGGGCGCCCCACGGACCTGGACCTGGGTAAAGATGTTTTGATACTCAGCCATTGACGCCTCCCGGAATGTCGGCCCACCACGGCAGCTGCAGCCACCAATCCCACCACACGACCCATTGGTCAAACCAGATGGTGCCAGAAATCACGATGCAGACCGCGCTCCAGAACCCGGCATTCAGCGCCAAAAGCAGGCCCAGACGGTGGATGCCCAACGTGCCGACCGAATAGCCGATGAAGTCGCGAAAGAACGTGTCCTCATGGTCGGGCGTGCGCATCAGCTTGCCCTTTTCAGGGTTCGCAGCTGACAGGATCAGACCACCATGCAGCGCCAGCGCCAAAGCGGTGGTGAAAAAGAAACTCACCGCAATCATATGCGCCGGGTTGTAGTGAAAGTTGCCATAGGTGTAGCCGGTGTTGGACACCCAATCGAGGTGGCTGAAGATCCCGTAAGGAAAGGCATAGCCCCACGCACCCATCAGCAATGGCCGGATCACGACCAGGGTCAGATACGCGAAGATCGCCACACCAAACGCAAACGGCACATGATAGCCCATGCCCAGCTTGCGGCAGATTTCCACTTCTCTGAGCGCCCAGGAGATAAACGCCCCGGTCGCGCAGATCGTGATCAGTTGCCACAGGCCGCCTTCGCGCAGTGGAGCCCAGGCCAGTCCCTCCGAAACCGGCGGCGGCGCGATGGAGATCAGCCAGGGGTTCCAGACGCCCTGAATCGCCGTCCCGTAAAAGATCAGGATCGTGCCAAGCGCCGCGAAAAAGAACGACGTGACGCCAAAGAAGCCGACATAGAAAGGACCGACCCAGAAGTCGAACAGGTTCCCGCCGACCAGCGTGCCCCCCGGCACGCGATATTTTCGTTCGAAGCTGAGCAGTGCCATGCTTCCCTCTCCAATCTGGCAGGCGCGTGACCGCAGGGCGCGGACCGGCTTTGCCTGAAATTTGAAACCAAGGTCGTGGCGGGCGACCGTACCAGACGGCCGCCCGCAACAGGGGTAGGCCCGGCTACTCCGTGGCCGCCACTGCGGCGCGGTCGTATTTCGCGGACGCAATGTCGAACCAGTTGTAGTCGGGGGTGCTGAGCAGGACGAGATGGATCATCGCCGCCAGCAAAAAGAGGAACACGCCCTGCGCGACAAAGACGCGCCGGGGATCGAAGATCAGCCAGATTTTATAGAACTTGGACATGTCTTGTTCCTCCTCAGAACCAAGGGCGCCAGATGTACACCGCCAAATGAGCGACGACGGCTACGGTTACGAACAACCAAAGCCCGCTCATATAGACGGAGTGCAGCTCTTGCGCCTGCTCGTCGGTCAGACCTGTGAAACTCAGGTCACTTCTATCAGCCATATTATCCTCCGGATCGGCAGACTGACGCCGCATACCCTGCGGCGGGGTTCACGGGCAGGCGGATTGCCTGACCCGAGTTTCTCTGCGCCCCGGATTGCCCCGGGATGCAGTGAAGGCTTGTGTTCGGGGACGTGGGCGCACAGTCCCCGAACAATTCGACGCGCCTCGCGGGATCCCTGTAGCCAAGGTCCGGCCCCAAAAGACTGCACTCTCCACGCCCCGATGGTCTGGCGCGCAGAAAACTCGTATCCCCCCTTACGGGCGGAAAATCGCGGGCGTGATCGCCCCGGCTTCGCGCCAGGCGCGGGCAAGCGGCCCGTGCACCGGCAGGCGGCGCTGTGTGATCAACTGAACCACCCAGGCGATCATCGCCACGGGGATCGCGACCACAAAGATCAGCGCAAAATAAACGTAGAACTCGGCATGGGGCGTGCGGTGGGCGTGATGCCCATCACTCAGTCCATGCTCGCCGGCAGTATGATCGCTCATGCTGGTCCTCCCTTGGTGTTTTGTTGGCCGTTGCCCCGCAAGGCCTCGACAAATTCGACGACAACGCGCTCGGCCCCTTGGTCAAGGGCCGACTTCTCAGCCGCATCGCGCAAGCTTTTGGCTGCCGAAATGCGGGTCAATATCGGGTGTTCGCTGACGATGCGGTCAAGTGCCGCCTGCGCATCGACATCCCAGGGGAAGTCGCGGCGCAAGGTCGTGGGCGTGGCCGCCGCACTGTCCATCTCGGTGCCCAGCGGCAGGATGTGAAACAGCGCCTCGAAAAGCCCGTTGCAGACCTCTTGAAGCATCCACACGCAGCCCGCGTACCCCATGAAGGGCGTGCCGGTATGTCTGCGGATCGCGGCACCGGGAAAGCTTGCGGCGATGAAATGGGGCGCTGGTCCGTGCCCGCCTTTCAGTTCCGCCATGTACATCTTTTCGTTGATCGACCCCATCACGATCAGCGGGCGGTGCTGTTTCAGCATGGCGCGCACGGCTTCGTTATTGGTCTTGGTCCCGGCCTTGCGGGCCACCGCAAAGGCGCAAGGCAGGCCCAGATCGCCCTCCAGATACGCCCGAACCCCGCGCGCATAGGTCTCGTTCGCGACGATCCCGAACGAGGCCGTGGCAAAGAAATCCTGCGTCACCGACCGCCACAGATCCCAGACGGGTTTCAGCGTCGAATGCTTTTCGCGCTCGATGAACGGCTCAGGGTCCAGCCCCAGCATCTCGCCCAGCTTGCGCAGGAACAGCGTGGTGCTTTCCAACCCCATCGGCGCCTGCAGATAAGGCTTGCCCAGGCATTCGGCCAGACCGCGGCCAAATTCGCGGTACATCACGACGTTGACGTCGGCATTCACGAGGTTGCGCATCTCGGCCAAGTGCGCGCCCAAGGGCATCACCATGTTGACCTTTGCACCAATGCCTTCGACGAGACGCCGGATCTCGGCAAGATCGCTGGCCATGTTGAAGGTGCCATACATCGGCCCGAGGATATTGACGCGCGGGGCATCCGTCGGCTCACGCGGCTTTTCGGGTGGCATGCGGCCCTTGGTCATCCCGAACTCGGTGAAAATCCATGTCATCGCCCGGTCGGCACACTGCCACTGATCCTCATCGATCGTGCGCGGCAGGAACCGCTGGATGTTGGTGCCCATCGGCGTGACACCGCCACCGATCATCTCGGCAATCGATCCCGTGACGACGACCGCAGGCAATGCCGGGTCCAGCGTCTTCCACGCCCGGCGCATCGCACCCTCGGTGCCCTCGCGGCCCAGTTCTTCCTCGCCCAGACCCGTGACGACAATCGGCAACTCGTGCGGCGGCAGCGCGTCGGTGTAATGCAGCACCGATGTGACCGGCAGATTCTCGCAGCCCACCGGCCCGTCGATCACGACCTGCAATCCCTTGACCGCACAGAACGCATAGATCGCGCCCCAATACCCGCCCGCCCGATCATGATCCTGGATCAGCATGGCCAAATTCCTTCGAAGGAATTTGCAATTTTCTTCGAAGAAAATTGGCGGTCGCGCTGTCCCGACAGATGTCCGACAGATGTCCGACAGATGTCCGACGCAACTCCGACGGTGGAAACGGTCATATCATCTCCTCCGCCTTGGCGGCCTTGGCGGCCTTGTCGAGTTTCTTTTGATGAACGGCGCGAAAGTCCGGACGCAGGTTCGGAGAGCCTTCCCAGATGCCCGCGGTATCGCCAGTGCCGACCCCCGCAAAGAACGCCTTCATGCCATCCATGCGGTCCTTGTTGGCCATGGCGGCATTCACCACTTGGGCCAAAGACCCTGCCCCGGCTGGCCCCATCAAGGGCCGCGCAGAGATGAGGTTGGTGAAGTAAAGCGCTGGAATCGCTAGCTCTTTGGCTTTCTGGACGACCGGCGTGGTGCCGATGGCGAGGTCGGGCCGGAACGCCTCCATCGCGGCGCAATCATCCTCAAGGCTGGCACGGTACTTGACCGCAACGCCCTTGGCCTCAAGCCACGCGCGATCCGCCTCGGACCACTGGTTTTTCGCGACGGCGGTGCCGACGTAACAGACATCGGCGCCGCTCTCGATCAACAGGCGCGCGACCAGCAATTCGCTGCCTTCATAACCGCTTAACGTGATGCGCCCGGTGATCGGGCTGGCCGCCAGCGCTGCAATGATCGCCGGACCAAAAGCGTTTTGTGCCACAGCGATCTTTTCTGCTGAAATTCCATAAGCTTCGCCGATGGCCTTCATCCAATCCATGGTGCCATCAAGACCCACTGGCCCCGATCCGACAATGGCCCGCCCTGCCGCCTGAAACTCCCGAATGGCCGCCGTATAAAAGGGATGGATCGCCGCCACGACCTTGCTGTCCAGAGCCGAATACAGCTCCCGCCACTCCCGGCACGGCACAACTGGCCCCGCCGCCAAACCCATGGGTGCCAGCATGGATCCGATGATCATCGGATCCGCGGGGAACATCTCGCCCAGCAGGGTCACCGTCGGGCGATCCCCGCGACCCGCCGCAGGGGCCGCCACGGGGCCTGCCTCAACCTCGGCGCGGGCGTATTTCAGCATCGCACCGGCCAGCACATCCTTGGCTTCGGCATGGGTCGGAACCCCGAACCCCGGCACATCGATCCCGACGATGCGCACACCGTTGATTTCGCGTGGGAGCAACTTCAACGGGACCCCCGAAGCCGTTGGAACACATAGGTTTGTGACGACAATCGCATCATAGCGTTCGGGGTCCGCCAGCTCATGCACGGCATCGCGGATATCCTCGAAAAGCTTGCCGGTCACCAGGCTTTCCGAGTTAAAGGGCACATAACCCACAGACCGACGGGCCCCGTAAAAGTGGCTGACAAACGTCAGTCCATAGACGCAACAGGCCGATCCCGAAAGGACCGTCGCCACGCGCCGCATTCTCAGTCCCACGCGCAATGACCCAAACGCCGGGCACATGGATTGTGGTTTGTCATGCGGACCTTGCGGGTAGTCCGCAGCGAACCCGTCCAGCAATTCCGAGTTACCCGCCTGACGCGCCGCCGCAGCCATCGTCTCGGCTCCCGCATGACACCCCATGCCATCCCCGCCGGACGCAGCCCCGGCGGCCAGATCGGGGGCGATGCCCTCGGTCACGGGCACATCGGCGGTTGCGTCATGGCGGATCTCATCGGACATCAGCGCGAACCTTTCCGCGTTTTCAATGCTTTGAGCGCGGCTTCCAGTTGGGCGAGAGCTTCGAGGTCACACATTGTCATAAACCACTTCCAGCGATTTCATCGGGGCCGCGTTCTTGCCGCGCATGTCAAGGTCGGTTGCCGGGATCAGGACAAAATCCTTGCCCGTGGTTTCCGCACTGAAGAGGTTCAAGAGCCCATCTTGCGTCAGCGGTGCCGGCCGCACCGGCGGTGCTATGGCAACGGCATCGCCAAGTGCGGCAAACAGCGGACCCCATTGGCTCTCGTAGCTGCCAACAATCTGATAATTCGCAGATTTCTTACGCAGATCATCGTCTTGCGGGATTGCCGCCAGCACCGGAATTCCGACCGCATCCGCAAAGGCCGCTGCCTCTCCCGTGCCGTCATCCTTGTTGATGACCAACCCCGCGATACCGACATTGCCGCCCAGTTTGCGGAAGTATTCCACCGCCGAGCAGACGTTGTTGGCCACATAGAGCGACTGCAGATCGTTCGAGGCGACCAGGATCACCTTTTGCGCCATGTCGCGCGCAATCGGCAGGCCGAACCCGCCGCAGACCACATCACCGAGGAAATCGAGCAGCACATAGTCAAAGTCCCAGTCGTGGAACCCGAGTTTTTCCAGCAATTCAAAGCCATGGATGATGCCGCGACCACCACACCCCCGACCAACCTCAGGTCCACCCAGCTCCATCGCGAACACGCCGCCACGCTTGAAGCAGACATCGCCGATCTTGACCTCTTCGCCCGCCAGTTTCTTGCGGGTCGAAGTCTCGATAATTGTGGGGCACGCCTTGCCGCCGAACAACAGGCTCGTGGTATCCGATTTCGGATCGCAGCCGATCAGCAGCACCCGCTTGCCCATCTCGGCCATCATGTGGCTGAGGTTGGCCAGCGTGAACGACTTGCCGATGCCGCCCTTGCCATAGATTGCAATGATTTGCGTCTTTTTTGTTGGCTCGGATTGCGGGATTTCCAGCGTCGGCTCTTCATGCGCTTCTTCGCGAAGGCGCGCATCGAAATCCTTGAGATTAGGAATATCGAGGGTCATGCGTGGCCGCTCCAATCGAGGATCATTTTCAGGCAGTTGGCGTCGGTGAACGCCGTCTCGTAGGCGGTTGGCGCCTCGATCGCGAGGCGCGTATGGGTGATCAGACCGTCCAGCGACAAGGCACCGCTGTCGATCAGGCTGCGCGTCGCGGTCAGGTCCTCGGGGGTCCATTCGGCCGCGATGCGGATGCGCGCTTCTTTCAAGAAAGCGGGCGGAAAGGCGAAAGCGACGGGCTCGGTGTAGAAGCCTGCGAGGACAACTTCACCGCCACGCATCAGGCGAGGGATCAGGGTGTCCAAAAGGCCGCTGGACCCCGAAACATCATAAATCGCACGGTAATCGCGGCGGGAGTCGTCGGCAGGATCGATCACGTCGTATCCGATGCCACCGCTGCGGCGGGCAGGATTGGTATCCCACACGGTCGGCGCCGGGGCCCCTGCGGCAAGCGTCAGCCGCGCCAAGAGGCGACCGAGCGTGCCGTGACCGACGATCAGATCGGGAACGCAGGTATTGAACCCCGAAATCGCGTGCCGCGCTGTTGCTGCCAGCGCCAAAAGCGCGCCCTGAGCGCCCATACCCTTGTCAAGCCGCGCCACCCGCGTGGCCTTGGTCACCAGGCGACGTGCCGCGCCTCCGAACAGACCCCGGACATTGCCATCAAAGCAATTTGCGCCCGGAACAAAGACATGCTCGCCGACACGGAACCCTGTATTGGCCCCGGCCTCGACAACCTCACCCGCAGCCTCATAGCCCGGCACAAGCGGATAACCCATACCAGGAAAGGGCGGCATCGTACCGGACCAAAAGAGTTTTTCCGTGCCCGTGGAAATCCCCGAATAGGCAATCTCGACCACCAGATCGTCTGGTCCGGGCGGCGTCAGCCCGAGACTTTCCAGCCCCAGCACTTTTGGCCCCTGAAGGATGACGGCGGTCGTTCTCACGGTTCTTCCCCTTGCTGCGCCCGGTTGTGACCCCGGTACTCTCCCGGTTTGCGGGAGTCGCTTGAGTGTAAGTTTAACGTTACAACTCATGCTGTCAACTTTAATGGACAGTTTTTCCGAAACAGTTTAGCCCCGGACCGCCGTGACGACCTGTGTCACGTAAGGTCGCCGACTGGGAATCACGCGAATCGCGCTAAATCCCGCGTTTTCCAGCAAAATCTCGATCTCGGCAGCCGATCTTGTCCGTCCGGTCCCCATCGCCAGCGTGTAGAAGGCAAAGTAGACATCGGTTGACCGATCAGGTTTCGCGCCGCCCGACATGGGTTCGGAAATGACAAGACGCCCACCGGGGGGAAGCGCTGCGTGCACGGCACGCAAAAGTGCGGCAACTGTCGAATCAGCGTGATCATAAAGGACGCGCACAAGACTGATCGCATCGGCGTCCGTCGGCAGCGGATCATCGCGAAAGGAACCCGCAATGACCTCGGTTCGCCCCGCCAGACCAGCGGCGGCAAAGCGCGCCTTGGCGCCCGCAACCACGGCGGGCAGATCAAAAAGCGTGAGAACAAGCCCCGGCTTTGCGTGACCAACCGCGGTCAGAAAAGCGCCCGTCCCGCCGCCCACATCCATCAGGTGGCCGATCCCCGAAAAGTCGAACGCCGCCAACGTGTCGGCAGCAACCAAGCCCTGACTGTCAGCCATCAATGCAGAATATGTCTCGGCCGTCGCGGGATCTTCTGCGGCACCTGCGCCAAAGACATAGGGCCAAAAACTGGCAAGCTCGGGCGTGGTCTTGCCGCGCAGAAAGGCAACCGGATCCGTCAGATCGCGGTACAGCACGCGGTGGTGGCGCACCATCGCCGCCAGCCCGGGAACGGTCAGGAACGCAGCCCCCCTTGGGGCCAGATGCCACAAGTCATCGCGCCCGCGACGCATCAACCGCAAGGCCGCGCCCGCTTGCAAAAGGATCTCCATGCGGGCGGGATCCATGTCAGCGTCACGCGCCAAAAGGGCACAGCGTTGCGGGCCACGGCGCAAGGACGCCAGCACATCCAGCTCCACCAGCGCCATCAGCGCCTGAGACTGCACAAACCCCGACAAGGTGTCGAAAAGCGCCTGGCCCTCGTGTCGAGACACGCTCCGAAGCCCCGGTATTCGTTGAGATATCGCGTGAAAGCGTGGCGACAAAGCCAGCCGCGTCAGCCAGCCCAGACCGGAGCGGGTGCGTCGCGCAGCGGCACCTATGGGCACGTCCGTCACGGCGCTAGCCCCGGATGGCGGTCAGGTTCACCGGCGTCATCTTTTCGGCATAACGGCGCACCATTTCGGCCAGCCGGGCCTCTCCCGGACACGACGGGATCGACGAGATTGCGCCCGACAGGATATCCTTTAGATGCGCCACAGCACCCGGAATGCCCAGATCGCTGACCGCCGAAGGGCGACCGTGGCGTTGATCCTGTCCGGAGGGTTTGCCCATCTGCTCGGCTGTTTCCAGGGCGTCACGCAGATCGTCGGCGACCTGAAACGCCTCTCCGATGCGCGCGCCGAGTTCCTCCCAGGGCTCTGGTTCCTGGCCCGCCGCGATGGCACCCATCTGGGTCGCAGCCATGAACAGCGCGCCGGTCTTGGCGCGGTGATAGGCGCGAAGGTTGACCTGCGTCTCTGACTCCCAGCCCTGCCCTGCGCAGATGCCCACCGGCATGCCGGTGCGGCTGGCCAGATGCTGGATCAAAGAAACTGCGCGCAGCGGCGCATGGTTGGCGGCGCGGGCAAGGACTTCAAACGCCATCACGATCAGACTGTCGCCGGCAAGCACGGCAATCGGCTCACCGTAGGCGCGGTGCAGGGACGGCTTGCCCCGGCGGATCGGCGCATTGTCAAAGGCGGGCAGATCGTCATGCACGAGGCTTGCCGAGTGGATCAGCTCCAACGCCACGGCGGCGGCATCAGAGAGTTCGGGACGGTCATCGCCACAAGCAAGGGCCACAGATAGCAGGATCGTTGGACGGATGCGCGCGCCCCCAGGTGACACGGCATAGTCAAGCGCCTGCGCCAACCGCGAGGGTGCTTCACCTATGGTGCCCTGTCCAAGTGCGATGGCCTTTGCAAGGCTCGTCTCGATTCGGGTATCCAGCGGCATCTTGGCGCTCCTTGCCATTCGTCTTGCGGACAGATTGCCCGTCCTGTAGCGATGTGTAAATAAAAACTTACACATTGCCGTAATTCAGTATGGACAGACCTTGGGCTGCGGTTAACATCGACGTTATGGATAACCCAAGAAAGTTCAAGGCCGTGGTGATCGGCGCTGGGATGGGCGGGCTTGCCGCGGCGATCCGTCTGGCGGCGGCGGGCGTTGATGTCACCTTGATCGAGGCGGCGGCGGGACCCGGCGGCAAGATGCGCACCGACCCGTCTGCCGCGGGCGCGGTAGACAAAGGACCGACGGTGCTGACCATGCGCCCGGTCTTTGAGGCGCTGTTTGCGTTGGCGGGCGAAAGTCTGGGCGATCATGCGACGCTGATCCCGCAGCCGGTCCTTGCGCGGCATTGGTGGCCAGATGGGTCAAGCCTGGACCTGCACGACAATGCCGATGCCAATATCGCGGCCATCGCTGATTTCGCAGGCCCCCGTGAGGCGGACGGATTTGCCCGGCTCGACCGACTGACGACAGCCCTTTTTGCGGCCTTCGAAGGGCCTGTGATGCATGCACCACGCCCAGACCTGCGGGGTATCGCGCGCGCGGTTCTTCGCAGCCCCCGTCTTTGGCCTGCGCTTTTGCCGGGACTGACCTTGCAGGGCCTCTTGCGCCAACATTTCCGCGATCCGCGTCTGGTTCAGCTTTTCGGGCGCTATGCGACCTATGTGGGCGGCCGACCCAATGCCTCTCCTGGTCTTCTGGCGCTGATCTGGCGGGCAGAAGCACAGGGTGTTGCCGCGGTTCAGGGCGGAATGCACCAGCTTGCAAAGGCCTTGGCAGGATTGGCCGAACGGATGGGCGTGCGGATCCACTATAACACCTGCGCCGCCCGTATTCTGCGTCAGGGCGGGCGCGTGACGGGGGTCCAGATCGCGGGCGGGGCCACCATTGCCTGCGAAGTCTGCGTCTTCAACGGGGATCCTGCGGCCCTGACCGATGGCCTGCTCGGCGATGCCCCGCGCCAGGCTGTGGCGCGAAAAGCCACCGGCCCGCGCAGCCTGTCGGCCTGGGTATGGGCGTTTGCCGCCAAGGCCGAAGGGCCACCCTTGATCCACCACAACGTCTTTTTCACCGAAGACCCCGAGGCCGAGTTTGGTCCCATCGGTGCCGGGCGCATGCCTGACGCCCCCACACTATATGTCTGTGCCGAAGACAGGACCGGCGGTCAGACGCCCAAGGGGCTGGAACGGTTCGAGATCATCATGAATGCCCCTGCGGGCATCACAGCCTACCGCGAAGAGGTATCCCAATGTCGCACGCGCACCTTCGACCGGCTGGCCCGGTTCGGACTGAGGTTCAGCCCGGCGCCGCCAACCTCGGCCCTGACAACACCGGCGATGCTGGCGCGGGACTTTCCGGGGTCACAAGGCGCGATCTACGGGCGCAGTCCGGAGGGGACCTTTTCGGCCTTTCACCGGCCGCCGGCGACAACGGCGCTGCCGGGGCTGTATCTGGCCGGGGGTGGGGCGCATCCGGGGGCGGGGATCGCGATGGCAGCCCTCTCCGGGTCGCACGCGGCCGCAGCGATCATGACAGACCTGACTTCTCGCTCCGGGTCGATGCGGATGGCTATGCCTGGTGGTATGTCGACGGGGTCAGTGACGACGGGACCCGTGCGGTCTCGGTCATAGGGTTCATCGGGTCGGTCTTCTCGCCGTGGTACAAGTGGAGCGGCAGGCGGGATCCTGCGAACCACGCCTGCATCAATGTCGCGACCTATGGTCCGGGCGGGCGGTTCACGATGACCGACCGAGGCCGCGCGGCGCTCCGGCAAAGCCGCGATACGCTGGAGGTCGGCCCCAGCCGGATGCATTGGACGGGCCGGTCGCTGGTCATTGACATCGATGAGATCGGCGCACCGCCAATCGTCACCCCCGTGCGCGGGCGGATCACCGTAACGCCCAGCGCGATGACCGAAGTTGAGGCAGTGCTGACCCCAGATGGACGGCATATCTGGCGCCCGTTTGCACCGATGGCGACGATCGATGTCGATCTGACCCAAGGCCATCGCTGGCAGGGACATGGCTATTTCGATGCCAATTTCGGCACGGCGTCGCTGGAGGCCGACTTTCGCTATTGGACCTGGGGGCGGTTTCCCCTGGCCAACCGGACGGTCTGTTTTTACGATGCGATCCGCGCCGATGGCAGCGCGCTCGCGCTTGGCGTCGAGGTCACCGCAGATGGCACGGTGCGCGAGATCACGCCCCCGCCCCTGACCCCCATGTCCCGCACGATCTGGGCCTTGCGACGCGAGACGCGGGCCGATGCAGGCACCAAACCCCGGCAGGTGATGGCGATGCTGGATGCGCCGTTCTATTCCCGATCGCTTGTCAGGACCCGGATCGACGGCGAAGACAGCATCGGCGTGCACGAGGCGCTGGACCTGAAACGCTTTGCCAATCCCTTGCTGAAACCGATGCTGGCACTGCGGGTGCCACGCCGCGCAGGATGGACGTTTCCGCAGGCGGATTAACCCAGCAGCCGCTGGTGTTCGGACAACGCAAACCTGTCCGTCATCCCTGACACATAGTCGGCAACGATACGCGCCAGTTCCGTCTGCGACTGCGCGCGGTCAATGTCGCTGCGCCATTCTTGCGGCAGAAGGTCCGCGCGCGACATGTACAAAGGAAAGAGCCCGTTCACCACAGCAGTGACCCGCGCACGCTCGATCATGACCGAGGGCGCGCGATACATGCGGGTAAACAAGAAACCCCTTATCGCCTTGAGTTCCTGATAGAGCGGCTTGGAAAACCGGATCACCGTGCGCCCCATGTGGCGGATCTCATCTACCGACTTTGGCCGCGCCGCGTCCAGCCGACCCTGGGCCACCGTAATCACATCCTCGACCATGCGGCCAAAAACCCGCCGCAACGCCTCGTGACGACGACGCATCCTGTCGAGGCCGGGATAACGGCGGTCCACCTCTGCAAAGGCGGGACCGGTGACAGGTAGGTCCATCAGGTCATCTTCCGTGAAAAGACCGGATCGCAGCCCATCATGCAGATCGTGATGCGAATAGGCGACGTCGTCCGCGATGGCGGCCACCTGCGCCTCGGCGCTCGCATGGGTGGAGAGTTCCAGGTCCCATTCGGCATTCACCTCGGCCAGGGCATAGGGCAACGGGCCTCTATGCTTTTCGTCCGCCAAGGGTCCGGCGACGGGGCCGTTGTGCTTGGCAATCCCTTCAAGACTTTCCCATGTCAGGTTCAGCCCGTCGAAATCGGCATAGTGCCGTTCCAGCCGGGTGACGATCCGCAGGGCCTGCGCATTGTGGTCAAAGCCGCCAAAGGGGGCCATCAGCGCGCCCAGCGCATCCTCGCCGGTATGGCCAAAGGGCGTATGGCCCAGATCATGCGCCAAGGCGATGGCCTCGGCGAGGTCGGTGTTGAGACCCAGCACGCCGGCTATGGTGCGCGCCACCTGCGCCACTTCGATCGTATGGGTCAGGCGGGTGCGGTAATAGTCGCCCTCATGCTCCACAAAGACCTGCGTCTTGTGCTTTAACCGCCGGAACGCGCTGGAATGGATGATCCGGTCGCGGTCACGCTGAAACGGGCTGCGAAAGGACGACATCCCTTCGGCATACAGGCGGCCGCGCGACTGTTCGGGCTGGCAGGCGTAGGTTGCAAGGGTCAATGCTGGATGCATCCTTGTTCAATCCGGTCTCCCCCCCTATATTCTGACCAGACTGCCATGGATAGGGCCACGCCATGAACCTGCCGCCTCGTGTCACTGATCGCGCCTATGCCCGTCTGGCCGAGATCGCCCGGATGACCGGCCAGACCCGCGCCTTGCGCGTTGCCGTCGAAGGCGGCGGCTGTTCGGGCTTTCAATACGATATCAAGCTGGATGACCCCGCCAGCGACGATCTTGTGCTGGAACGGAATGGCCACAAAGTGCTGGTCGATACCATCTCGTTGCCGTTTCTGGCCAATGCGGTGATCGATTTCACCGATGAGCTGATCGGCGCGCGGTTCGTGGTCGAAAATCCCAATGCCAGTTCATCCTGCGGATGCGGCACCAGCTTTTCGATGTAGACGGCACTCAGCGACCGTCGGCGACAATTTGTGCGCCACCCGGTCAGAATGATGCCTGCGCGGCGGCTGCGACAATACGTCCAAGCCCGTGATCGGAAAGTGAAGTCTCTCAAGTTCGCGGCGTGGTCCTTTCCCTCGCCGTACCGCGCGCTAATTTCAGAGTTCTGACTGGCAGAAAGGCCGCGCGCGATGACAACGATCCTATTGCTTGGCTCTGGCCCGAACGTCACCGAAGCGCGGCTTTGGCCGCGTGCGCCGTTCGATCAGATCGTCGCGATCAACAATGCCTGGCGCGTGCGCCCCGATTGGGATGCGTTGGTCCATGCTTGGGATTTTCCGCAAGACCGTCGCCCGGTACCATCGGCGGGTCAGAAGATCATCACCCAAGAAGATTTCGTGCCCGCGCAGAACGCTTATGGCGGCTTTGTCTATGCGGGCGGCACGATGGCATTCACCACCGCCTATTGGGCGCTGGCGACCTATCTTCCGCGCCAGATCTCGGTGCTTGGCTGCGACATGCACTATCCCGCCGGGCGCGCGACGCATTTTTACGGAACCGGGACGCCGGATCCCCTGCGCGCCGACGTCACCTTGCAATCGCTAGAGGCGAAATCGGCGCGATTGCTGATCACCGCAGCCCTGCAGGGCTGTGCCATCGTCAATCTGTCCAACGGACCATCCCGGCAGGTGTTTCCCGGTGCCGGCAGGTCTGGCCTCAAGACCTGCGTGCCGCTGCCGTTTGATGAGACCCTTGTCGCCCGCGCATTTGAGATGGAAGCGGCGCTGGACTACCGCGTGCCTTCGGGGCGCTACTGGGAAGAAGCGCATCGCTTTGACCCGGCAGCACTGCGCGCCCTCGATGCACTTTGGCTTGGCGCGGCACGACCCGCTTTGGCGTTGTCGGCCTGACCTTGTGCGGTCCGCGCAGGCCGCCTAATCTGCCCCTTGCAAGAGGGGCCTGCCCATGAAGATCGCCACATTCAACATCAACGGCATCAAGGCACGGATCGAGGCCCTGCCCCAATGGCTGGGCCATGCCGCACCCGACGTGGTCTGTTTGCAAGAGATCAAGTCTGTCGATGAGGGTTTTCCGCGCGCGATCTTTGAAGAAATGGGTTTTCGTGTCGAAACGCACGGACAAAAGGGCTTCAACGGGGTTGCGATCTTGTCCAAACTGCCCTTGGTCGATGTGACACGCGGACTGCCGGGCGATGCCGACGACGCGCAGGCGCGCTGGATCGAGGCCACGGTCATGGGCGCGCGTCCGATCAGGGTCTGCGGGCTTTACCTGCCCAACGGCAACCCCGCACCGGGGCCGAAATACGACTACAAACTGGCCTGGATGGCGCGAATGCAACTGCGGGCGGCCGCGCTTTTGACATCTGAAATGCCAGTGGTCTTTTGTGGCGATTACAACGTGATCCCGCAGGCAGTGGATGCGGCCAAGCCTGACGCCTGGACCACCGACGCGCTGTATCTGCCGGAAAGTCGCGCCGCCTTTCGACGCCTGATGGCGCTGGGCCTGACCGAGGCGTTCCGCGTCCGGAACCCCGCGCCGGGCCAGTACTCGTTTTGGGACTACCAGCAGGGCGCGTGGGAGCGCAACAACGGCATCCGCATCGACCATTTGTTGCTCAGCCCGCAGGCGGCAGATTTGCTGACGGACTGCCGCATCGACAAAGAGGTGCGCTGTGGCGAAAAACCTTCGGACCATGTGCCGGTCTGGATCGACCTCGCCGCCTGAGACGTCGCTTTTTGCGGTGACACATGCGGCGCGGGCTGGCTTGACACCGTTCGGCTTGGGCGGCTGCGCCCCTTTCAGCCTGTTGTCGCATCATGCCGGTAAAGCCAATCGAACCGGCGCAGGGCCAGGCCCGGTGCCAGCGTCCCGACCAGCCGCAGTCCCGCATGGCCAAACGTCCGACGCATCCCCGACAGATGATAGGCACGCGCGTTGGCGTCTGCCGCCTGCACGATCCTGACGCACCGCGGACGGCGCATTGCCTGATAGTCCGCAAGCCCCGCCGCCTGCGTATCGCCGCCAGCCAGCCGCGCCGCGAGCACCCACGCGTCTTCAAGCGCCATATTGGCCCCTTGCGCAAGAAACGGCAGCGTCGGGTGCGCGGCATCGCCAAGGATCGCCACGTCACCTCGCGGCAAAGGCTGCGTCCAGCGTTCTGCAACGGGATGGCGAAAAAGACCCCAGAGCCATGTTGCCTCCACCCCTGACAGCCAGCCCTGAACGCGCGGGCCAAAGTCTGCAAAGGCGCGGCACAGAGCCTGCGGGTCATCGGGATGATGCCAACCCTCGGCGGTCCATGCGGTACGCTCCTCGACCGCGACAATATTGCGCAAGCTGCCACCCCGCAGCGGATAGCTCACCAGATGCCGACCGGCACCCATATGCACCTCGGCCTCCGGCGGGTCCGACGGCGTGCCCGCGATCACCGCGCGCCACGCGACCTGCCCGGTGAAAAACGGCGCGCCTTCCGCATTCAGGGCCGCGCGCATCACCGAATGCAGCCCATCGGCCCCGATCAACAAACCGGTCTCAAACCGCCGACCGTCAACCGTCAGCGCCACCGGGCGGTCGTGTTGCAAATCGACGCGGTGCACGCGCGCATCCGTCACAACCTCCACGCCCGCCTCTTGTGCGGCATCGGCGAGCATGGCCACAAGATCGGCGCGCTGCACAAAATGCCATCCAAGCTCCGGGCGCAATCGGGTCAGGTCCATGTGCAGCACCGCAGCACCGGTGATTCCGTCACAGAGCCGCACACCGACGGCGCGCAAGGACGCCGCCTGCAATGCCGGACCCAGCCCCAAGGCGTGCAAGACGGCCGCCCCGTTGGGGCTGATCTGCAAGCCTGCGCCCACATCCCCAAGGGCTGGCGCCTGTTCCAGCACACGCACGTCGGCGCCGCGCAGCGCCAGCGCGCGTGCCACAGCCAATCCTGCGATGCCAGCGCCCAGCACCGTCACCGATTGACCGATCAGGCTCATCCCCGCGCCCTCGCGGTCATCGCGCCGCGCGGCCCGGCGTGCAAAATGACAAACGCCGGACCATCCAGCCCGGCGCCCTGCAAAACTGTTCTGGCCTCAGCCGTCATTCGTCGCGATGCACCTTTTCGCGGCGTTCGTGCTTTTCCTGAGCTTCAAGCGTCATCGTGGCGATCGGGCGCGCGTCCAGACGCTTGAGGCTGATCGGCTCGCCGGTCATTTCGCAATAGCCATATTCGCTTTCATCGATCCGCCGCAGGGCCGCGTCGATCTTGCTGACCAACTTGCGCTGCCGGTCGCGGGTGCGCAGTTCCAGCGCACGGTCGGTTTCTTCGCTGGCGCGGTCGGCCAGGTCAGGCACAGAACGCGCCGAGGTCTGCAAGTTGTCAATCGTTTCAGCCGACTGGTTCAGCAACTCTTGCTTCCACACGATCAGCTTGCGACGGAAATACTCCAGCTGGCGTTCATTCATAAAGGGCTCGTCCTCTGCGGGACGGTAGTCTTCCGGAAGGAACACCTCGGGTCTCATTCCTGTCGTCTCCAGCTTTTCGGATCGCTCCGAAGGTCGCCCCCTGCACCGCACAAGGACGCAGGCACAAGACGGGTCTCATCATTCTGGCTCCCATAGCCCAAGCCCGATGGCTTGTCACTAGCGGTTGCGACAAATTATGTCGAACGGTAGTGTCACGCTTGCGTTGCGCAAGGGCCGGAACCGAATGACGTTTACCACCACGGCGGACTATATCGCGTCGGATGATCTGGCGATGGCGGTGAATGCTGCGGTGACGCTCGAGCGGCCCTTGCTTGTCAAGGGCGAGCCTGGCACCGGCAAGACCGAACTTGCGCGGCAGGTGGCGCTGGCGCTGGGCCTGCCGTTGACCGAATGGCACATCAAATCGACGACCAAGGCGGCGCAGGGGCTTTATGAATACGACGCCGTCAGCCGTTTGCGCGACAGCCAGCTTGGCGATGCGCGCGTGCACGACGTGGCCAACTACATTCGCCGCGGCAAAATGTGGCAGGCCTTTACCGCGCCGTCGCGTGTGGTTTTGCTGATCGACGAGATCGACAAGGCCGATATCGAGTTCCCGAACGACCTTTTGCAGGAACTCGACCGGATGGAGTTTCATGTCTACGAGACCGGCGAGACCATACGGGCGCAGCATCGCCCGGTGGTCATCATTACCTCGAACAACGAAAAAGACCTGCCCGATGCCTTCCTGCGGCGGTGCTTTTTCCACTACATCCAGTTCCCCGACGCCGAGACGCTCGCGCCATCGTGCGGGTGCATTTTCCAAGCATCAAGGAGCGGCTTCTGGCGACGGCGCTGACGCAGTTCTTTGCCCTGCGCGAGACGCCGGGTCTGAAAAAGCGCCCCTCGACCTCCGAGGCGCTGGACTGGATCAAACTGATCCTTGCCGAGGATCTGTCGCCCGAGGATTTGCGCCATGACACAAAATCCGCCCTGCCCCGGATGTATGGCGCGCTGCTCAAGACCGAGCAGGATGTCCAGTTGTTCGAACGGCTCGCATTCATGTCGCGCGCGAATCGCTGAATCCGGTGCTGCGAATCGGTGCAACGCATCCATTTCCATGCGCCGGACCGTCGCTATTCGTTGCACAGTGCAACACTTGTTGACGGGCCAGGTGGACATCTTGTTCCCCAAAGCCGCCACACCGCGATGGGTAGTGCGGGCCCGACGTCGCAAAAGCCCGCGATTGACATGGTGCAGCCCTGATCTGGACACTCACCCCCTCTAGCGTGACGCGACTGCCAACTGCTGCCTTGGGTGCTGCCCCATGTTCCGTGCTGTCCGACCGATCAACCGGCTCTTGGCGCCCCTTTGGGGGAACGGTTTTCGGCTGCCTTTGATTGCCGGGGCATGTGCGATGCTGACGGCCTGCGCCGGACCACCCGCACAGGTCGCCATGAACGGACCGGACACGTTGGAGTTTTCTGCCCCAAGCGCGACGCGCACTGCCACCGCACCGGCATTCCAAGGATCCGAAAGTGCGATGGCGGCGGATTTTCTTGACCTTGCCTTCCAGATGGAAAGCGGGCGGGATCTGCTGGTCCTGTCGCGCTTTGAGGGTCCGATCCGGGTCCGCATGCTGGGACGTGCACCTGCGACGGCGGGCCGGGATCTTGCACGGCTGATCGACCGCCTGCGCCGCGAGGCAGGGATCGATATCGCATTCGCCACAAGCGCCGAACCGGCCCAGATCACCGTAGAATTCCAGCCGCGCGCCGCGTTGCGCAGGCTTGCCCCCACGGCTGCCTGCTTTGTCGTGCCCGGCGCGTCAAGCCTTGCCGAGTTCCGGCGCAATCGCGGTGGCGCGGCGATGGATTGGGGTTCGGTGCGCACAAGGACAACGGCTGCGATCTTTGTGCCGTCCGATACCAGCCCACAAGAGGTCCGCGATTGCCTGCATGAGGAACTCGCGCAAGCGATCGGCCCCCTGAATGACCTGTATCGGCTATCGGATTCCGTCTTTAACGATGACAACTTTCACACCGTGCTGACCAATTTCGACATGGCCGTGCTGCGCGCCTACATGGCACCGGAGTTACGTTCCGGCATGACGAGAGACGCGGTGGCGGCGGTCTTGCCGGGGGTTCTGGCGCGAACGGGCGCGATCTCTGGCGGGGCAAGCCGCGCACCATCGACGCGCGCGTGGGTCGACGCCATCCAGGGCGCGATTGCCGGGGGCACCGGACTGCCGATGCGCCGGGCGGATGCTGCGCGTGCGCTCGCCATCGCCGATGGGCAGGGCTGGAACGACACACGCACCGCCTTTAGCCACTTTGCCGTCGCCCGGCTTGAAGTGTCGCGCGATCCGGCACTTGCCACCAGCCACTTCGACATGGCAGCCGCACTCTGGTCGGGCCAACCCGGCACCGCCATCCATCTGGCGCATATCGACCTGCAGCGCGCGTCCATGGCGCTTGCAGCAGGCGACGCCGAAACCGCGCTCGGATGGGCAGATCGCGCGCTTCCGACTGTGGCGCGGTCCGAGAATGCAGCACTTCAGGCAACCGCCTTCTTGATCAAGGCCGAAGCCTTGGCCCTGATGGGTCGGACGGATGAGGCCAACCGGCTGCGTCTCGACAGTCGCACCCTTGCACGCTATGGGTTCGGAGCCGACTCGGATGTCGAGGCGCGCGTTCACGAAATTGCGGCCCGGTCGCGTCGGGTCAGCAGCAACTGACGCCGCACCTCGCTTCGACCAAGTCAGGGAGAAGACGTTCGTGATCGTGATCGGGGCTGCAGTATTCGGGATCGTCCTTGGTGGCTACACCGCACGCAAACGCGGCGGGCGCTGGCCCGACATCGCGCAATATGCCACCGCCTTCGGCATTGCCTTTTGCCTTGCGGGCATCCTTGCGACGATCACACTGGAACGTATCTTTCTGGGCTGAGGTGCGATGTTCACCCCCTTCTTTCAGGCCTTGCGCACCGAAGGGGTCCCGGTCTCGCCGCGCGAATATCTGATGTTTCTACAAGGGGTTGCAGCGGGTCTTGCAACCCATGATGTCACCGCATTCTATTATCTGGCCCGCATCAGCATGGTCAAGGATGAGCGACACCTCGACCGGTTCGACCGCGCCTTTGGCGTGGCCTTTCGCGGGCTTGAGGCCGTCACCGTGGATGATGTACTGGCGGTCTTGAACCTGCCCCCGGACTGGCTGGAAAAACTGACCGACGGCAGCCTGACCCCCGAGGAACGCGCCGCCATCCACGCGATGGGCGGCTTTCAGGCGCTGATGGACGCCTTGCGCGCGCGCCTTGCCGAACAAAAGGGGCGCCACGAGGGGGGCTCCAAATGGATCGGCACCGCAGGGTCCAGCCCCTTTGGCGCCCATGGCTACAACCCGGAAGGCGTGCGCATCGGCCAAGATGCCAGCCGCCACCAACGCGCGGTCAAAGTCTGGGACAGACGGGATTTTCGCAACCTCGATGACCGGGTGGAGCTGGGCACCCGCAACATCAAGATCGCCTTGCGCCGCCTGCGCCGCTGGGCGCGCGACGGGACCGCATCCGAGCTTGACCTTGAAGGAACAATCCGCGCCACCGCTGATCATGGCTATTTGGATGTCCAGACAAGGCCGGAACGGCGCAACGCCGTCAAAGTCCTGCTTTTCCTCGATGTCGGCGGCTCCATGGACCCATTTGTCAAGGTGATGGAAGAGCTTTTCAGCGCCGCGCGGTCCGAGTTCAGGCACCTGATCCCGTTCTACTTTCACAACTGCCTATATGAGGGTGTCTGGCGCGACAACGCCCGCCGCTGGGATGCCCAGACGCCGACCTTGGATGTGTTGCGGACCTATGGGTCAGACTATCGCTGCATCTTTGTGGGCGACGCCGCGATGAGCCCCTATGAGGTGCTGCATCCGGGCGGGGCCAATGAACATTGGAACACCGAGCCGGGCAAGGTGTGGCTGACGCGCGCCTGTGCGCAATGGCCGCATCATCTGTGGATCAACCCCGTGCCCGAGGCGCATTGGGGCCATACGCAGTCAACCCGGCTGATCCGCGACATTTTCGACGGAAAGATGGTGCCGATGACGTTGGACGGCATCGCACGCGGCATCAAGGAGTTGCGATGATCGGGCTATGGCGAAGGCGACCGGTGCTGACGTCGGCCTTTGTGCTGGCGTGCGCCGTCACGCTCTTTTTCATCGGGCGCGTGGTGTATTCGGGCATCTATTGGGCCAGTCATCAGGACGATCCGATCAAGTCGTGGATGACTGTGGGCTATATCGCGCGGTCCTGGGACCTTGATGGCCGCGAGATCGACGCGATTGCGGGCCTTCCCTTGCCCGAGGTCAAAGGTCATCCCCAGCCCCTGCGCGAGATTGCCCGTGATCGCGGCGTCCCGGTGGAGGATGTCATCGCCGAGGTGGCGCGCGCCATCGTCATCTTGCGTGCGGGTACGTCCGGGCAACCGAATTGACCGACTGGCTTTTGGCCCTTGTCCCGCAATACGGGCTCTGGCTGTTGGCGGCGTCAACCTTCTGTTCGTGTCTGGCCCTGCCCTTTCCGGCCTCGATCCTGATGCTGACGGCAGGCGGCTTTGTCGCGGCGGGTGATCTGACGCTGTGGCAGACCTTTACCGCAGCGGCCGGCGGCGCAATCGCAGGCGATCAGGTCGGGTTCTGGGCCGGGCGCAGTTTCGGCACGCGGATTTTGACCCGGCTGCGCGCAGATCCGGCCCGCGACAAATTGCGGGCGCGCGCGGTTGCGCTGATGGACCGGCGCGGCGTGGTCGCGGTGTACCTGACGCGCTGGCTGTTCAGCCCGCTTGGCCCTTGGGTCAACTTGACGGCGGGCAGCACCGGATATGACTGGCGCAGGTTCACCGCGGCAGGTGTCGCGGGCGAGGCCACATGGGCTGCGATCTATGTCGGGATGGGGTATGGCTTTGCCGGAAATGTCGCGGCGGCAAGTTCGATGCTCGGCTCGGTCCTCGGTGTGGTGTCGGGGGCTGCGGCGGTCCTGGTCCTTGGCTATTGGCTCTTTCACAGTCAGCGACCGAATGCGCGCTGAGCTTTCATTCCGCGCCAGCCGCCCCATATAGCAATCATGCTGACGTTCACCCCGATCCTGCTGGCCGTCCTTTACGCCGTTCTGATGATGCGCTTTTCGGTCTGGCGCACCAAAAAGACGTTGGATGCGCAATCGCGCCCTTTGCAGGACCCCGAGATCGAGGCCCTTGCCGCACGCATGGCCTCGGCGCTTGATCTGCCGGAAATCCGCATCAACATCTTTGACATCGACGCGGTCAACGGGCTGGCGGCACCGGATGGGCGCATCTTTCTCACGCGCGGGTTTCTGGCCAAGAAAGCGCGCGCCGAGGTCACGGCCGAGGAACTCGCCTCGGTCATCGCGCACGAACTGGGGCATGTGGCGATGGGACATATGCGGCGGCGAATGATCGACTTTACCGGCCAGAACGCGGTCTTTGTGATGCTGTCGGCGTTTTTGAACCGGTTCGTGCCCTTTGTCGGTATGTGGATCGCCAACCTGATCTCGACCGCGCTGATGGCGCATCTGTCGCGTCGTGATGAGTTCGAGGCCGACGCCTATGCAAGTGCGCTGTTGATCAAGTGCGGCATCGGCACCGCGCCGCAAAAGTCGTTGTTTGCCAAGCTGGGCGCGCTGACCGGCAACAAGGCGCAGGGCGTGCCGGCCTGGCTCCTCAGTCATCCTCGCACCGATGAACGCATCGCCGCGATCAGCGCCAATGAGGACCGCTGGCGTCAGGTGGCCTGAACCGCCTTTGCCAGACGCGGCAGCTTGGCGCGCTTGAGCAGGGATTTCAGCGCCACCGGCGCGCCCGCGATCCGGGCCGCACGCGCCGCAACCTGCGCCAGAATACCCGCCATTGCGTCCGGGTGATGCGACTGCAGCTCCCACAGAAATCCATCCGGGTCGCGCCGCGCGATACCCTCTTCGGCCAGGATATGTCGCGGAAAATCCATCGCGTTGAAGGTCACGACCGCATCGGCATGCCCGCCAACCGCAATTGCCAGAACATGCACGTCATCGGGATCGGGCAGATGCAGCCGCGCCGCGATCCCCGGCTGTTCACGGATCATCGCCTGCGGAAACGCGCTGCGCATCAGGGCCGCCTCTGCGGTTGCCTGCGCCACGGCCACAGGTCCCAGTTTTACCACCGCGCGCGCCCATTCCCCCAAGATCCGCTCGGACCAGAGCGGCTGGTAAAGCCCCGCCGCTGCCGCACCGATCAAGACCTCGCGCAGGACCGACGGGTAGATCACGCAAGTATCAAGGACCGCCTTCATCCATCCAGCCGAAAGAACAGCGCCTTGAGATAGCCGGATTCTGCCAGTTGCAGCAGCATCGGGTGATCCGGTCCCGCGCCGCCGGTATGGATCAGTTGCGCGCGCCGCCCCCCCCGTCCGATGCCACGCGCCGAGGCATTGCGAAAGGCCGCAAGGTCGACCGCATGACTGCACGAACAAAGGACAAGATACCCGCCCGGGGCAACCAACGGGGCCGCCAGCCGCGCCAACCGTTCATAGGCGCGCAAGCCCGCCTCAAGTGCCGGTTTCGCGGGCGCAAACGCGGGTGGGTCGCAGATCACGAGGTCAAACCGCGCGCTCTCGGTGCCCAGCGCTTCCAACGCGTCAAAAGCATCGCCCTGGCGCGTGGTGAATTGGTCTGCCACGCCAGACGCTGAGGCGCCTTGTGCCGCAAGGGCCAGCGCAGGTGCCGAGGCGTCGACCGCCAGAGCGTGGACCGCCCCCCCGCCAAGGGCCGCCAACGCAAAACCGCCGACATGGGAAAAGACATCCAGAACCTGTCCACCACGGGCCAGCAAGGCCGCAAAGGCGTGGTTCGGGCGCTGGTCAAAGAACAGCCCGGTTTTCTGGCCACCCATCAGGTCCGCCATATAGGTGGCACCGTTCATCGGCACGGCAACGGGCCCTGATAGCGCGCCGCGCAAAATCACCGTCTCTTCGCCCAATCCCTCCAGCCCGCGCGAACGCCCCGTGGCGTTCTTGACGACGGTGGTCACGCCCGTCACTGCAACGACGGCCTCCACCAGCAATGCCAGATGCGCCTCGGCCCAGGCAGCATTGGGCTGGATGACCGCAACATCGCCAAATCGGTCGATCACGACGCCGGGCAAGCCGTCCGCCTCGGCATGTACCAGCCGGTAATGCGGCGTTGCATAGAGCCGCGCGCGCATCGCCTGGGCGTGCCGCACGCGATCCTCCAGCCAGGTTCGGTCAATCTGCGCCATCGGGTCGCGGTCAAGCATCCGCGCGATGATCTTGGACTTTACATTGACGGTCACAAGACCCAGGGGCCTGCGCTCACCATCTTCCAGCACCGCCAGCGCGCCGGGGGCAAGACTTTGCGTGCGCCGGTCGGTGACCAGCTCATCCGCATAGACCCACGGAAAGCCGTGCCGTATCGCGCGCGCCTCGGCCTTGGGCTTCAGGCGGACAATCGGGCGACCATGGGCCGTTACGGGGCCATCGTCGAGGGGTTCGGCTGGGTGCGGATCGGGGGTCATGCCCCGCTCTCTAGCGCCTTTGCGACGCGCGCGAAAGGTTCCGCCGACCGATCAATTCAAACTCGGGGCCACCGCATCATCATTGACGACGGCGAACGCATCGGGCGTGGGCACCGCGACTTCCCTTGACAGCTCGGACCGGATCGCCCGTGCCAATCGCGCCGTGACGACAACCCGCTCGGTCTGACCTGCCGCATCTTCGGCAATCGCCTGCGCTCCACCCGCCGCAGGGGTCTCGGCCACGACATCGCGCGGACCGTCGATGATGGCACCCGTCGCCGCGTCCCGGACCGTCAACGAAAACCGCAGCGCGTGCACGCCGCCAATGCTGTAGCGGGTCCTTTCGGTCAGGCAGTGAAACTTTTCCAGCGTGACGTCGACATCGACCAGCGGCCCCGACGTCATCATCGCCGTGCCGGTGGCCATGGCCTCGGCAAGGATCGCCTCGACCTGGGCGTAACGATCGCCGATCGGCTCGCCGCGCCAGACGATGTCGGCGTTGGGACGATAGGTGTTGGCTTCTGAGACCACCAACGTCCGCGGCACATTTATGGTGATCGCGCGGACGTCATATTGCGACGTCTTGTATATCGGCCCTTGCCAGCTTTTGGCGGCGGAAGCGTTCGCTTGCGGTCCCTGCGCCGAAGAGGAGCCTTCTTGTGGCGCGATGCCAGCAGCACATGCCGCAAGTCCGGCCATCGCAACCAGCATCCCAAATCGCGTAAAACGTCTCATCATCGCATTCTCCGTGGACGGGATCCCGTCTTTGCAGAAAGCTAGAACAATTAATTGTGGCGGAAGTGGGAAGCTTTGATGGAAATGAGCGACACCTGTTCCTGCTGCGAAACAATAGACAGACCGGCAGATGGTGCATCTGGACGCGTTCAGCGTCGCCCTCCCCCTCTGACACAGCCATGGGGCCGTGCATCGCCGCGTCACTTCGAGACTGCGCAACCTGTATCTTGCTGCCTGCATGTTGCCGCGCACAGCCTGTAATCGGGGAACGGTTGAACGTGCCGCCGAATACCTTGTTAGCGCTAACGTGATATGCTATGCAAATGGCGACGCCATCTCGTCAGCCCGCCCGAAGTCCCATATCATTGCGGTCAATGATTGCGCCTCGGATCGCTTTGTCCCACACGGGACCCCGTGCCCGAGGCTGGTCGCATGCAAGGAGGCCATATCATGTCGCTGAACCCCGTGATTGCCCGCGTCACCGACAGGATCCGGGCACGCTCGCACGAGGCGCGCTCAGGCTATCTCGGGCGCATCGCCAAAGCCGCGAGCGACGGGCCGGTGCGCGCGCATCTGAGTTGCGGCAACCAGGCCCATGCCTATGCCGCAATGGCGGACGACAAGGCCGCCCTTGCCGGCAGCCGTGCGCCGAACATTGGTATCGTCACCGCCTACAACGACATGCTCTCGGCGCATCAGCCGTTCGAGAGTTACCCCGGCTTTATCCGAGATGTGGCGCGCAGGGCGGGTGCAACAGCGCAGGTCGCAGGCGGCGTGCCCGCAATGTGCGACGGTGTCACGCAAGGTCAGCCGGGGATGGAGCTGTCGCTGTTTTCGCGCGATGTCATCGCCTTGGCGGCTGGCGTGGCGATGAGCCACAACTGCTTTGATGCAGCTCTCTACCTTGGCGTCTGCGACAAGATCGTGCCGGGCCTGATCATCGCGGCGGCGACATTCGGCCATGTGCCATCGATCTTTGTCCCGGCGGGTCCGATGACCAGCGGTCTGCCGAATGACGAGAAATCGCGGGTCCGCAACGCCTATGCCGAAGGCAAGGCCAGCCGAGACGAGCTGATGAAGGCCGAAATGGCCAGTTATCATGGCCCCGGCACCTGCACGTTTTACGGCACCGCCAATACCAACCAGATGCTGATGGAGGTCATGGGTCTGCACCTTCCGGGGGCCTCTTTCGTCAACCCAGGCACCCCTTTGCGCCAAGCGCTGACCGCCGCCGCAGTGGAGCGCGCCGCCGCGATTACCTCGCTGGGCAATGACTACCGCCCGGTGGGCGAGATCCTGGACGAGCGCGCCTATGTCAACGGCATGGTCGGACTGATGGCCACGGGCGGCTCGACAAACCTCGTGCTGCATCTGCCTGCAATGGCGCGCGCCTCGGGCGTGCATCTGGATCTGCAGGATTTTGCGGACCTGTCGGACGTCGTGCCCCTGATGGCGAAGGTGTATCCCAATGGCCTTGCCGATGTGAACCATTTCCATGCCGCGGGCGGGCTCGCTTACATGATCGGGCAGCTTCTGGACATGGGGCTGTTGCATCCCGACGCCAAGACCGTCGCGGGCGAAGGTCTGACGCATTACCGCCAGGAACCGACGCTCAGGGGCGGCAAACTTGGTTGGCAGGACGGCCCCGGCGCCAGCCTGAACGAAAAGATCCTGCGCCCTGCCGCCAATCCGTTCCAGCCGACGGGGGGATTGAAGCAACTCAACGGCAATCTGGGCCGTGGGGTGATCAAAGTCTCGGCAGTTGCGCCTGAGCGCCACGTGGTCGAAGCCCCGGCGCGGATTTTCGATAGCCAGGATGCGGTCAAAAAGGCCTTCAAGGCCGGCGAGTTTACCAGCGATACCGTGGTTGTCGTGCGCTTTCAGGGCCCGCGCGCCAATGGCATGCCGGAACTCCATTCGCTGACGCCAACGCTGTCGGTGCTGCTGGAGCGTGGCCTCAAGGTCGCCCTTGTTACCGACGGGCGGATGTCCGGGGCCAGCGGCAAAGTGCCTGCGGCGATCCACATCTCGCCCGAGGCGGCGTCTGGCGGCCCGCTGGCGCGGCTGCGCGATGGCGACATCGTGCGGCTGGATGCCGTGGCAGGAACATTGCAGGTGCTTGCAGCGGATTTCGACAGCCGCAGCCCGGTCATGGCAGACCTGTCGGGCAATGGTTTTGGTCTCGGACGCGAGTTGTTCGAGGCGTTTCGCATCCATGTCGGATCGGCAGATACCGGCGCTGCGGTCGTCGTCTGACCACAGCGCCCCAGACCAAAGTTTCTTGCCTTCGGCGAGGATATTTTAACAAAGATGAAAGGTTTGCGGAAATAGAACGATGCCACGGTACAGGCGGGGACGCCGATGACCGTCAAAGGTGAAAGTGCCCTGCTTCCCCCGCCCTTCTGCGGCCCGAGGTGGGGCACCAAACCAACGCATCGGGAAGCTCCATTCATCTTTGCGACAAATACCCCCGCCGGAGGCTCCTTTCTCTTTTGCCATTCCCGATGCCGGGACCAAGGAGCCTGCCCATGACCCCAACCGAGCAATCCCGCCGCGCCGCCGACATTTGCCGGCTTGCCCCCGTCGTCCCGGTTCTGGTGATCGAGGACCTCGCCCGGGCGCGCGGTCTGGCCGAGGCGCTGGTCGCAGGCGGCCTTCCGGCGCTGGAGGTCACATTGCGCACCCCCGTGGCGCTGGAGGCGATTCGCATCATGGCCGATGTGCCGGGCGGCGTGGTCGGTGCTGGCACCTTGCTCACGCCCGCCGATGTCCGGGCGGCCAGGGCGGCGGGGGCGATGTTCGGGGTCTCGCCCGGCGCGACACCCCGCATCATCGACGCCTGTGCGGAGTATGAGTTGCCCTTGTTGCCCGGGGCTGCAACCGCGTCAGAAATCATGACCCTGCTGGAACTTGGCTATACCGTGCAGAAATTTTTTCCCGCCGAACAGGCAGGCGGGGCGGCCTTTCTCAAATCCATCGGCTCTCCCATCCCGCAGGTCAGCTTTTGCCCGACGGGCGGCATCAGTCTCAAGAACGCGCGCGACTATCTGAGCCTTTCCAACATCCTTTGCGTTGGTGGCAGTTGGGTGGCGCCCAAAGACGCCGTCGCAGCAGGCGACTGGTCTGCGATCAAGGCCTTGGCGGCGGAGGCGCGCGCTTTGCGCTGAGCCTTGCCACTATACGGTTTCGAGCACAGAATTGACGTTCCGAACACGACGACTTGGGGATTGTCATGACATCACCCTCAGTTGCG
The DNA here is from genome assembly GCA_031378845.1 of Rhodobacterales bacterium. Taxonomy (GTDB): domain Bacteria; phylum Pseudomonadota; class Alphaproteobacteria; order Rhodobacterales; family Rhodobacteraceae; genus JAJNPS01. The sequence continues at coordinate 20,537 of JANNES010000007.1, read as the reverse complement.
ACCTGCCTATGGTTCGATCATCAGGCCGAGGCGGCGGCGGCGTTCTATTGCGGCCTTCTGCCCGATGCCGCGATCACCAACATCTTTCGCCGGCACGGCGATCCGATGAGGCGCGCCTTCATCGTCGAGTTTCACCTCTGCGGGCAATCCTATCAGGCGATGAATGGTGGCCAGCATTATACGCTCAGCCCGGCGGCATCGATCGTGGTGCAGGTCGATGGCCAAGCCGAGGTTGATCGGCTTTGGGCAGCCCTGCGCGCAGATGGTGGCCGCGAAAGCCGCTGCGGCTGGCTGACTGACCGGTATGGCCTGTCATGGCAGATCATCCCGCTTGCCCTGCCGCGGTTGGTACGATCGGATGCCTCAGGCAGGGTTCTGCAGGCGATGGCGCGCATGATATAGATCGACATTGCCGCCCTTGAGGCGGCCGCAAAGGGCGCCTAGCCCCCTACCCTGCCCGCACGGCCGCCCCTTCGGCGGGGCGTGGCGGCAGGCACCAGCCCGGCGGCCAGGACCGCGCTCATCGGATGTTCGGGGCGGTCTTTTGCATAGTGGGACAACAACACCTGCAAGGCTGCGGGCTCGGACAACCCCGCCGGCAGGCTCAACGCCCAATCCATGAAAATGGATCGGCATTCGCCCAAGCTGATGCCGTCAATGGCGTAGGACTCGCGCACCAGCCCCTTTGGATCCGCTTTGCCAAGATCCATTCCGCTCACCCCTGCTCTGCCGATCCGGCGCGACGTTGGCGCAATGTTTCGGTGATGATCGCATCCGCCGCTGCGGCGCGTGCTTCGAGTTCCGTTGCCAGTGCCTCGGGCGCGGACTGGCGGGTTTCACGCAGCAAGAACGCCCGTCCGCCACCGCCAAGACCCGTGATGTCCAAGATGCCGTTGGTCAAGAGCCGCGCTCCGCACTGTACCGTCCAGCACAGTGTGTAGGCATCATGCAAGATTTGCGCGGCACTTTGCGACAAGATGGACGCCGCGCCCGCCGCTATCTGCGCCTCGACCCTGCGCGCAGGCGACCCTGACCAAAGTGCGACAGTCTGCACAAAGAGCTCGATGTCCATGAGCCGCCCGGGGCCGTTCTTGGCTTCCCAACTGCCCGCAGGCGGTTTGGCCAGCTGCAGCCGGGCCCGCATCTCTGCCACATCGGCAGCAATTGCGCTGCCCGTTGCCTTCCGCGCCAGCAGCCGGGTGCGAAATACCTCGATATCCGCAGCCAACCCGCCATCCCCGGCGATGGCACGTGCGCGCGTCATTGCCAGATGCTCCCATGTCCAGGCGTCATTTTCCTGATAGTCGCAAAAGGCTTGCAAGGACGTCGCCACCGGCCCTTGTCGCCCGGAAGGTCGCAGGCGCATGTCGACCTCGTAAAGCCGCCCTTCGGCCATCGGGGCCGTCAGCGCGGTCACCAGGGCTTGGGTCAGACGTGCAAAGTAGATCCGCGTGGCCAACGGGCGCGCACCGTCCGACGCCTCGGCGCCCGCAGCGTCATAGATCACGATCAGATCAAGGTCAGAGCCCGCATTGAGGCGGCCTGCGCCAAGGCTGCCCATCCCCAGCACCACCGCGCCTCGGCCGGGCGCGTTCCCGTGCTTGCGCACAAAGTCCGCCAGAACGACGGGCCAGAGCGTGGCCAGCACGGCCTCCGCAAGGTCCGCGTATTGAATTGCTGCGGTCTGGGCGTCGATCAGCCCCCGCAGATGGTGGACGCCGACGCGGAAATGTCCCTCTTTCAGCCAGCGGCGGGTGGCGTCCAGTTTGGCCTCATAGTCTGTGCAATCGGCCAACAGACGGGCGAGTTCGGCGGCAAGCGCGCACTGCCCCAGCCAAGGCGCAAAGAACGCACCTCCGATCACTGCATCCAGCACGCCGGCATTGCGCGCAAGATACCGCGCAAGTGCGGGCGAGGTCGCCGCGATGTCCACGATCAGGTCGACAAGACTGGGGTTGGCATCAAAAAGCGAAAAGATCTGCACGCCAGATGGCAGTCCCTCCAAGAACCCGTCAAGGGCGGCCAAGGCTTCGCCGGGGTCCGCCGCCAGATCCAGCCGGGCCAGTAACCCCGGCCGCAGCCGTTCAAAAACCGCGCGTGCGCGGTCGGATCTGAGGGCCGGATAGCGCGACCAGCCCTCCACGATCCGCGCCGCGTCATCCGACAAGGGCCTGCCGTGCGATACTGGCACCGAGGGCGCGAAAAACCCGCCCGTCAGCGTCTCGACCCGTTCGAGCCGCGCAAGAAGGCCGTCCCGGAACGCCGCGCCATCCTGATCGCAAAGCGCCGCAATCCGCGCAACACCATCCTCGGTGCCCGGAATGCTGTGGGTCTGCACGTCGCCAATCATCTGCAGACGATGTTCCACCGTCCGATGCGCCTTATAGTGATCCGACAACTCGTCGGCCACGCCCTGCGGGATCCAATTGGCGGCGGCAAGGGCTGAAAGGCCGCCACAGGTCGTGGGGTCGCGCAGCGACGGATCGCGCCCGCCGGCGATCAATTGCCGCGTCTGAGTAAAGAATTCGATCTGGCGAATACCACCCTGCCCCAGCTTCAGATCGTGACCTTCGACCTTCAGCGGTCCATGCAGGCGCCGATGGTCGCGGATGCGAAGGCGCATGTTATGGGCATCCTCGATCGCGGCAAAATCCAGATGCTTGCGCCAGACAAAGGGCGTCAGCGTCTTGAGAAATCGCAGCCCCGCCGCGAGGTCCCCGCCGCAGGGCCGCGCCTTGATATAGGCCGCGCGCTCCCACGTCCGGCCCTCGCTTTCATAGTAGCTTTCTGCCGCAGACATCGACAGACAGACCGGCATGACCGAGGCATCCGGCCGCAATCTGAGGTCGGTACGAAAGACGTAACCCTCGGCGGTGATATCCGACAGGATCGCCGTCATCTTGCGTGTCACGCGGATAAAAGCCGCCCGCGCCTCGCCCTCGGCCCCAGCATATCGCGCGTCATCGAAAAGGCAGATCAGATCGATGTCCGACGAATAGTTCAGCTCACCCGCCCCCATTTTGCCCATTGCCAGAACCACCATTCCGGCGGCGTCCTGCACGTCCGCCGGACCAGCCCCCGGCAGTTTGCCGCGGCGGATCTCGTCGGCGACCAGATGGCGCAGACAAAGGCCGACGGCACGATCTGCCAGATCGGTCAAGGCACCGGTGACGGCCTGCAACCCCCACACGCCCCCCAGATCGGCCAAAGCCGTCAGCAACGCCACCCGCCGCTTGGCCTGACGCAGCGTCAACGCCAGTTGATCCGGAAGGGCAAGTGCAACCGCCCCCAGCACATCGCGGAGTGCATCTTCGGGCACGCGCTCCAGCGTTTGACAAAGCCAGTCCGCCTCGCGCCGCATCAATCCCAGGAGATAGGGGCTGCATCCAGCCGTAGCCGCCAGCAGGTCCGCCGCCGCCCCGTTCACATCGCCGAACTCCGCCCGAAGATCACGCGCTGCACGACCGTCATAAACGCGGGGCAGCCGGGTCAAACGAGAAACAAAGGAGGCGTTCATGCGCGCATCTTGCGGCGTGGTGCAGGCGCGGTCAACGAAAGGCATCGGTGAATGCGGTCGTGACGGGCGCCTTGGGAAAAATCCTCTGGCGTTCGCGCGCGTTTCAGCCCGTATGCATGTGCTTCCGGCCGGACCGTTTGCTGGTTCTGGTCTTTGGCCTGTCACGGCTTTTGGGCGGGGTGAAAGCCATGGGCCGCCGAATGGGCGGTGCGGGCTGCGGACGGGACGCCAAGGTCGGGTGCCCGATCCTTGCAACGTGAGGCAGCGCAATGTGCAACGCCGCCCGTGCTGCCGTTATGCCAGTATCTTGCAAGGTTCCTGCCTGTCGCCGCATCACGTCGGTCCGCCCGGCAAAGGTCCTGCCGAAGCTTTCTGACCACATTTCGCCCGATCCGCCAGTTCCGCGATGCGACATGTGGCTTTGAGCCCGACGGTTTGACCTGAACATCATGGCGATTGATGACAGGTAGACCGATGCCCCTGACGCCGCCGATCACCGCAGTGATCGCCAGATCGTCGGTGTCCAAGACACATCATCGAATGCCGGTTGCAGGTCATGCGCGCAAAAGATCCGGGTGTTTTGACCTTCGAAGCCAGTCAACCTTGCCATCGCCACCTGCAGGCCGGAACGTCGGCAGCGCCGCCGCGATACGCCCAAACCGACCCGAACGCAGTGGTCTTGACCCGAGGCGCAGATAATTGCGCCACATCGCCCGACAACAGTTGACGGATGCAATGCAAGCGTCGCAAAGTTAGACCAATACATTTTTTTTCAGCGCTTTTTGACGAGTATAATCATGCATATTGACGTCATCTTTCCTGGCGAGGGCGGACAAGGCTGGGCCCCCGTTTCTTCGCTTGCGACTTTGGCGTCGCGCCTCTTCGGCGGTCAGACGCTGACGATGTCGCCCAGCGGGCGTCCCCGGACGCTGCGCCTGTACAACTTGCGACCCAGACAGCATGGCACAAAAGACGCGGTATTGCTGGCGTTGCTGCATGTTCCGAGCGATCTGCACGCTTTGCGTGCGTCTGCTGCATTTCGCGACGGCTATCGGGCCGTGGTCGTCTGGATCATCGACAGCTACCTGCACGAGCATATGCTTGCGCCACTTGCGTTCAGGGACATCGACATCCTGTGTTACATGCGGCCGAATGACGAGGCGCCCTTTCGCCGCGCGGCGGGTGACAGGGCGATGCTGATGGGTTGGGGCGCGGATGCGTTGCTGCGCGGTTCCGGCGATCCAAACCGTGCTTTTGATCTGGTGCGCGTCGGTCGACAGCCTGCAGAATGGGAGGATGACGACGTCACGTCCGCCGCGTGCAAGGCCGTCAGGCTAAGATTTCACGGTCGCCCGGAATTTCAAGAAGACCCGATCGAGAACCAGTACGAGGTGATGCGTATCTTGCGCCAGTCCCGGTTCGTCGTCGCACATTCAAATACTGCGGCTCCGGCCCCCTATACCCATCCGACACAAGAATACCTCACTGCACGATGGGTTGATGCCTTGGCGTGCGGAACATCGGTGGCGGGCATCCCGCCGCGCAGCGACAAAAGCATGCAGCGCCTGCTGTGGCCGGAGGCCATCCTTGCCTTCGATCGTATTGATCTGCGGCATAATCTTGCGGCCATCCGCGCTGCTTGTGACGCCTGGACGCCCGCGTTGGCCGCGCTCAATTACCGACAGTCGTTGCTGCGCCTCGATTGGCGCTGGCGGCTCAAGGCATTGGCCGACAGGCTTTCAATCGTATCGCCAGCGCTTGAGGACGAACTTGCCCGGATCAAGCACCTTGCAGCCGAACCAATGACCGTGCACTGAAGGTGCGCTCTGATGGACCGGTGCGCGTGCAGATCGGCACGTTTCCGCCGCTGATCGCGTGATGTAATTATTGTTAACATCGCCACTTGAATTTCGGATCGGCGTGTCTCATCTTGGCGATGTGAACAGTCATCACATGTACCTTGCACGATGGAGATTCGACCCGATGTATACCGCCCCATCTACCTCTGCCCCGTCCGGCAGCTTTGCCGGCAAGATGCACCAAGCCGAAGCCTGGCTTGACCGCAAAGGCAAGTTCGCCTGGATCGCGGCCATGGTGCTTGGGTTCATCATCTTCTGGCCGCTGGGCCTCGCCCTTTTGGCCTACATGATCTGGAGCAAACGCATGTTCAGCCATTCTTGCAACTCTGAAGACCGCCGCGCCCGCTGGGCTGCCAAGATGGAGCGCAAGTTCGGGCCCTCCGGTCGTCAGAACTACAGCTACGGCAATGTCACGGGCTCGTCCGGCAATTCGGCCTTTGACACCTACAGGGCGGATGCCCTGCGCCGCCTCGAAGAAGAACAAGACGCGTTCGAGGCATTCATCCAGCGACTGCGTGACGCCAAGGACAAGGCCCAGTTCGACAGCTTCATGGAAGACCGCGCCCGCGCCAACACTGCCGCGACAAGCGACGTCAAGGATGCGCCTGATGCCGACAGCCGGGGTGGCGCCTACTGATCGCGCGCCCAAAGCCGATCACTAGATCAAGCCTTGCCGGGCCGCCGGATGACGGCGCCCCGGCCCATCACAAGAGGAGGTTTCCTTGACCAGCATTCCCATGACCAGCATGCCGCAAGATCGCGCCGAGACACCCTTCCTTCCCGCCCGCCCGCACATTGCCGTGCAGATCCTGGGATTGCTGCTTTTTGGCGGGTTTGCCATCGTCACAACGGTTCTTGCCTTTGTCGCCTTCTGGCCTGCAGGCGTTGGCCTTGCGATCATCCTCGTCTGGTACAGATTTGGCCCGATCCTGAACCAGCGCCAGACAAGGCAAAGAGCGGACCGGGTCAAGTCTGCGGCGACGCAAGGGACTTCTGATCGGACCGGAAACACCAGTTTCGACGCCTACCGGACCGAGGTCCTGACACGCCTGGAAGACGAGCAGAAGACGTTCGTGAGCTTTCTCGACCGACTGCGTGACGCCAAGGACAAGTCCCAGTTCGACCGCTTTATGGAAGATCGCGCGCGCGCCAGCCGCGACATCCCGGTCGATACCGCCTTGGCGACTGTGGCCACGCCCGCCACCCCCGCCCCTGACGCCGAGAACCGCGCCGGCGCGTACTGATCCGAACGCGTTCCCCCGGGCGCGCTCAAATCCCCTATCGGCGCCTCCTTGCGGCCCTGCCTTCGTGGCGGGGCTGCATTTTCATGGCACCTTGCGGCTCTGGTCGAACCATCGACAACGTCCTTTTCCTTGCGCGCACACGTCCAGAGCCCTTGGTGCAGGCCAGCCCCGCCTGCGCGCGTATGGCACCTTGCGAGAGCCACCGACCTTTCCGTCGGGTCCCGGTCCAAGCGCTGCCGCGCAACCGTGCTAGCCATTTGATAAGGTTTTGAAGTCTCTACTTGGCGCAAGCGGCTTGCCTTGCTACGCTTGTCCGATCAAGGGGCTCTTCCTCCATGCGTCACACGCTTCCCATCGCGCCGCAGTTTTATGTGACGGCTCCACAACCCTGCCCGTATCTTGACGGGCGGATGGAAAGAAAGCTGTTCACAGCCCTTCAGGGCGAACATGCGCAACGGCTGAACGACACCCTGTCAAAGCAGGGCTTTCGTCGCAGCCAGAACGTGCTTTATCGCCCCTCTTGTGCAGAATGCTCGGCCTGTCTGTCCGCGCGCATCCGGGTTGCCGATTTCACCGAAAGCCGCAGCCAGAGCCGCATCGCCAAACGAAACGCCGCGCTCAAGCGCAACGTGACCAGCCCTTGGGCGACCGAGGATCAGTTCACGCTCTTTCGCCGCTATCTCGATGACCGTCATGCCGACGGCGGCATGGCGGATATGGATATCTTTGAATTTGCCGCGATGATCGAAGAGACGCCGATCAAGAGCCGCGTCATGGAATACACGCGCGCGCCCGAGGCGGACGAGCGCGGACGCCCCTTGGTGGCGGTCTGCCTGACGGACGTGTTCGATGATGGGCTGAGCATGGTCTATTCGTTCTATGACCCGGGCTATGCGCCCCAAAGCCTCGGGATCTATGTGATCTTGGACCACATTGCCATCGCACGCGAGGCGGGCCTGCCTTATGTCTATCTGGGATACTGGGTCCCGGGCAGCCGCAAGATGGGCTACAAGGCCGGGTTTTCGGGCCTTGAAATCTACAAGGGCGGGCAATGGCAAACGCTTGGTGATGCCGCCGATCACAGTGCCGAACTCCACCCGCTTTCTGTTGATCCGATTGCGGAACAAGTGGCCCGGATCGCCCTGCCCGAAGCGCGGATCACCAAGGAATGAGCGGCGCTCTGGTCGGGGCCATCGCTTTGGTTGTCCCTGATTACGATGTCGCGATCCGGTTCTTTGTGGATGTCCTGGGCTTTTCGGTGACCCAGGATATCGATCAGGGACGTAAACGCTGGGTGACTGTCGAACCACCGGGCGGCGGCGCGCGGTTGGTGCTGGCGCAGGCCGTTGGTGACGCCCAGCGCGCCGCGATCGGCAATCAGACCGGCGGGCGTGTTTTCCTTTTCCTGCACAGCGACGATTTCTGGCGCGACCACGCCACGATGACTGCTGCGGGCGTCACCTTTCTCGAGGCACCGCGCACCGAGCCTTATGGAACCGTGGCGGTCTGGCGCGATCCGTTTGGCAACCTTTGGGATCTGATCGGACCGCGCGAGGAAACCACGACAAAAGCGGCGGAGCTAAACCATCAGTTGACGGAACGGGCCAATTTGACATAATTGGCCAAATAATTTTACCAGTTTGGCGCGACCCGCGAGGGCGACACTGAACGATCAGGGAGGAACACGACAAGATGCAGGGACTGCTTGCCCTATCACGCGGCATCGACCGCGTGACAGAATTCATCGGAAAATCCGTCATGTGGCTGATTCTGGTCGCGGTGCTGGTCTCCGCCGTCAATGCGGTCATGCGCAAGGCGTTCAACATATCGTCCAATTCCTGGCTCGAGCTTCAATGGTATCTGTTCGGGGCGGCCTTCATGCTGGCCTCGGCCTACACGTTGAAACAGAACGAGCATATCCGCATCGACATCATCTACGGGGCACGCTCGCGCCGCACGCAGCACTGGATCGATCTTTTCGGCCATCTGTTCTTTTTGCTGCCCTTTGCGGGCTTGGCCACGTATCTGCTGATCCCTTATGTCTGGACTGCGTATTCGAAAGGCGAGATGTCCTCCAATTCGGGTGGCCTGATCATCTGGCCTGCGCGCGCCTTCCTGCTTGCGGGGTTTGCTTTGCTGGTCTTTCAAGGCGTCTCCGAGGTCATCAAGAAGATTGCAGTCATGCGCGGGATCATCCCTGACCCCACACCGTTTGTCTCGACACACGAGGCGGCTGAGCTCGAAGGCGCCGCCCTTGCCGCCGAAGTGGCGCGGCTGGCCAAGGAGGATCGCAAATGACCGACCTTCTGGTCTTTATCGCCACGAACATGGCCCCGATCATGTTCGTGTCTTTGATCGTGTTCTTGCTGCTGGGCTATCCGGTGGCGTTTTCGCTGGCGGCCAACGGGCTGGTGTTCTTTGCCATCGGCGTCTGGCTCGCGCCCTATTCGGGCGGGACGATCACGCTTGACTGGCCACTTCTGGGGATCATGCCGCAAAGATTCTTTGGCGTGATGTCGAACGAGACGCTGCTGGCCATTCCGTTCTTTACCTTCATGGGGATCGTGCTTGAACGCTCCGGCATGGCCGAAGACCTGCTCGATACGGTCGGGCAGCTGTTCGGACCCATTCGCGGCGGTCTGGCCTATGCGGTCATCTTTGTCGGTGCATTGCTTGCGGCGACCACCGGTGTCGTGGCGGCCTCGGTGATCGCCATGGGCCTGATATCGTTGCCGATCATGCTGCGCTATGGCTATGACCGTCGCGTTGCCAGTGGCGTCATTGCGGCCTCGGGGACGTTGGCGCAGATCATTCCGCCCAGCCTTGTGCTGATCGTTCTGGCCGACCAGCTTGGTCGGTCGGTGGGCGATATGTATACCGGCGCGATCATCCCGGGTCTGGTTCTGACGGGATTGTATGTCTTTTACATCTTTACCGTGTCGATCCTGCGCCCCAACTGGGTGCCTGCGCTGCCGCTTGAGGCACGCACACTTGGTCACGGGCTCACATCCCTCGCCGTGGCGCTACTTGCGGTGATCGGCATCGGTTACGGCGCGCATGTCATGCTTTACGAAACCCAAGGCGCCAATGCCGACATCCTTGGCGGCACGATCGGGATCGTCGCGATCTACATCTATGCGGTGATCGACAAGGGAATGAAGATCAACACGATGTCGCGGCTTGCCCAGCAGGTCATCATGGTGCTGATCCCGCCGCTTGCACTGATCTTCCTTGTGCTCGGGACGATCTTTCTCGGGATCGCCACGCCGACCGAAGGTGGTGCGATGGGGGCCGTCGGGTCCTTGGGACTGGCCGCGATGAAGGGGCGTCTGAACATGACGGTCATCCGGCAGGCGCTGGAAAGCACCACGCGCCTGTCGGCGTTCGTGATGTTCATCTTGATCGGGGCGCGGGTGTTCTCGCTGGCATTTTACGGCGTGAACGGCCAGATCTGGGTCGAGCATCTGCTGGTTGCCGTCCCGGGCGGCGTGACGGGCTTTTTGATCTTCGTGTCGATCCTGGTGTTCTTGCTGGCGTTCTTTCTCGACTTCTTCGAACTCGCCTTCATCATCGTGCCGCTGCTCATCGCACCGGCAGAGGCATTGGGGATCGACCTGATCTGGTTCGGGATCATCCTCGGGGTGAATATGCAGACCTCGTTCATGCACCCGCCCTTTGGTTTCGCGCTCTTTTACCTTCGGTCCGTGGCACCAAGGTCAACCTACACCGACAAGGTCACGGGCATTCGGATGGATCCGGTGACGACGGGGCAAATCTATTGGGGGGCGGTGCCCTTCGTGGTGATCCAGGTCGTCATGGTGGGGCTGGTCATCGCGTTCCCGCAGATGGTGATGCACTACAAGGGGCCCGTCATCGACCCCTCGACGGTGACCATCACGGTGCCACAGATGCAGACCCTTGGCGCACCGGGAGGCGTCGGCGGCGCACCCACGCTCGGGGCACCCGTGCTGAACCCGCCGCTGCTGGGGGCACCGGTGGTAGAGCCCTGATCCGCGCGCGACAGCCATCTGAAAACAAACCGCCGGCACCCCAAAAGGTGCCGGCGGTTTTCTTATTGTCGGCATCGCCTTTGGTCAGCGCATCCTGGCGGCGACCCAATGCAAACGGCCCCAAAGCATCACTTTGGGGCCGTTCAAGTTCACATGATACAGTTCACGCCTCGCGGGATCAGAGCTTTCCGGCCTGCTGCTGCTGCATCATGAAGATGTCATAGTTGTATTCCGACAGCTGCGCCCAGAGATAGGCGTCCTTCTTGAACGCCTGTTGCGCCTCATAGATTTTCTTGAACGGTGCGTTCGTTGCGGAAATCTCGGCATAGGTCGCGGTTGCCGCTTCATAGGCCGCAGCCATCACGTCCGCCGGGAAAGGACGCAGCTGCGCGCCACCCGCAACCAGCGACCTCAGCGCCGTCGGGTTCTTCCAGTCGTAGTTCGCCATCATGTTGGAGTTGGAGGCCTCGCAGGCGGTCGACAGGATCGCCTGATAGGCTGGCGTCAGTTCGTTCCACTTGTCGAGGTTGACCATCGTCGAAAGCGTCGGGCCACCTTCCCACCACCCGGGATAATAGTAGAACGGTGCGACCTTGTTGAAACCAAGCTTTTCGTCGTCATAAGGACCGACGAATTCGGCTGCATCAATGGTGCCTTTCTCGAGCGACGGGTAAATGTCGCCGCCCGCGATCTGCTGCGGCACGACGCCGAGCTTGGCAATGATCGACCCGCCAAAGCCGCCGATCCGCATCTTCAGGCCCTGAAGGTCGGCAAGCGAGGTAATTTCCTTGCGGAACCAACCGCCCATCTGCACGCCGGTATTGCCGCAAGGCAGATAGTGCAGGTTCCGGGTATGATAGAACTCGTTCAGCATGTCGATGCCGCCGCCATGGTACAGCCACGCATTCATCTGGCGATAGTTCAGACCGAACGGCACGGTGGTGCCCAGCGCGTTGGTCGGATCCTTGCCCCAGTCGTAATAGGCGGCCGTGTGGGCAGCCTCGACCGACGCGGTTGCCGCAGCTTCGGCTGCTTCCAGCCCGGGGACCAGTTCGCCGGCCGGAAACACCTGCATGGTGAAATTGCCGTCGGTCGCCTCGGAGACGTATTTCGCCATCGTATCTGCCGCGCCATAAATGGTATCGAGCGATTTCGGGAAACCCGAGGTCACGCGCCAGGTCACCTTGGGCGAAGCTTGCGCCAATGCGGGTGCCGCAAGCGTTGTGGCAGCGACGGCCCCCACGCCACCAATCGTGGCCTTGGTTAGAAACGAACGACGATCCATATAGTTCTCCTCCACTGGGTTTTCCGGCGGGTTTGCCCCGTCCGGCTCTTTCCTCGATCCCGTTGTGCGACAGATCAAGGTTGCGTTTCCATCTAGTCACAGCAAGCAGTTTTGCAACGTGAACTTACCAAAAAGATTGCCTGAACCAAAATTGGTAAAATTCCTTTACCACATTCATGCGGTCAAAGCCAAGCGCATGATTGCGTACCGGCGATTGACGCCAAGGCGCAGTTTTCGGACACTTGAGGACAAGCCGAACCGAGGAGAGGTGCAATGTTCAGCTATCTGGCGCTGGGGACCAATGACCTTGCGCGGTCCATCGCGTTCTATGACGCGGTCCTTGCCCCGCTTGGTCATCCGCGCATTGCCGAACACGACCCCGATCTGACTTCGGCGACCTGGGGAACCGACGATCCCGGGCCGCATTTATGGGTGACGCTGCCGTTTGACGGCCGACCGGCCAGCGTCGGCAATGGCGCAATGGTGTCCTTTCTGGCCGGCACGCGGGCCGCCGTCGACGCCTTTCACCACGCGACCATCGCGGCTGGCGGCACCGATGCCGGCGCGCCGGGTCTGCGTCCGCATTACGGCCCACACTTTTATGCCGGTTATGTCCGCGATCCCGATGGCAACAAGATCAACGCCGTCTGCTATCGCGCGTGATCCGGTGCATGGATTCGCCTATGGCTTGCAACGGCCAAAGTGTCGGGAATCACGAGGCTTCTTTGCGATAGTTGCGACAGCGGCGCATGCTGTCGCAATAAAATGTCGAATCTTGCCCCGATTGGCGACATTTTCTGTTTGCAAATCCGGTTGACGCCCGGCATATCCCCACTTAATGTTCCGTCTGAACGTGAGGGAGAGGCCAGTGGCCCTAATTCTTGTCATCGTAGGAAGAACGCGCATGGGCCGGTAACGGTTGACCCTACCCAGGTTCCCATGCGCCCCCGATTGAAAACCGGGGGCTTTTTGTTGCGCGAAGGAGAGAGCGGAAATGACCAAGCAGATGACCGGTGCACGAATGGTGGTTCAGGCCCTGAAGGATCAGGGCGTCGAGGTCGTCTTTGGCTATCCCGGTGGCGCCGTGCTGCCGATCTATGACGAGATCTTTCAGCAAAACGACATCCGCCACATCCTCGTGCGCCACGAACAAGGTGCCGTGCACATGGCCGAGGGCTATGCGCGGTCCACCGGCAAACCCGGCGTGGTGCTGGTGACCTCGGGCCCCGGGGCAACCAATGCGGTGACCGGGCTGACCGACGCGCTGATGGACAGCATCCCCCTGGTGGTGCTGACCGGTCAGGTGCCGACCTTCATGATCGGCACCGACGGGTTCCAGGAGGCGGACACCGTCGGCATCACCCGCCCCTGCACCAAGATGAACTGGCTGGTCAAGGACACCGCGAAACTGTCGGAAACCATCCATCAGGCGTTTCACGTCGCGATGAAAGGCCGCCCCGGCCCGGTGCTGGTGGACATCCCGAAAGACGTGCAGTTCGCCACGGCGGACTACACGCCGATGGAAAAGATGAAGATCGGCCATTACCAGCCGAAAACCGTCGGCGACGCAGAGCAGATCGCCCGTCTGGTCGAAATGATGGAAACCGCCGAACGCCCGTTGTTCTACACTGGCGGCGGAGTGATCAACTCCGGCCCCAAGGCGAGCCAGCTTTTGCGCGAACTGACCGCCGCCACCGATTTCCCGATCACCTCGACGCTGATGGGTCTCGGCAGCTATCCGGCAAGCGGCAAGAACTGGCTCGGCATGCTGGGGATGCACGGGCTTTATGAGGCCAACCTCGCGATGCATGGCTGCGACGTGATGATCAATGTCGGCGCGCGCTTTGACGACCGCATCACCGGTCGGATCAAGGATTTCAGCCCCCGGTCGCGCAAGGTGCATATCGACATCGACCCCTCGTCGATCAACAAGGTGGTGCGCGTGGAGGTGGGCATCGTCGGTGATGTTGGCGAAGTGCTGCAAGAGGTCCTGCGCCAGTGGAAGGCGCGCGGCTCCAAGACCAACACGGCCGGTCTGGCCAAATGGTGGAAACAGATCAACGAATGGCGCAGCGTGAAATGCCTGACCTACAAGAACTCGGACAAGGTCATCAAACCGCAATACGCGCTGCAGCGGCTAGAGGCGCTGACCAAGGGCTATGATCGCTATATCACCACCGAGGTCGGCCAGCACCAGATGTGGGCCGCCCAGTTCCTTGATTTCGAGGACCCGAACCGCTGGATGACATCCGGGGGTCTTGGCACCATGGGCTACGGCCTGCCCGCATCCATCGGCGTGCAGATCGCCCATCCCGACGCGCTGGTGATCAACGTGGCGGGTGAGGCATCGTGGCTGATGAACATGCAGGAAATGGGCACCGCGATGCAGTTCCGCGCCCCGGTCAAGCAGTTCATCCTGAACAACGAACGCCTCGGCATGGTCCGCCAGTGGCAAGAATTGCTGCATGGTGAGCGGTATTCCAGTTCGTGGAGCGAGAGCCTGCCCGATTTCGTGAAACTGGCCGAGGCCTTCGGCTGCAAGGGCATCCGCATCGACGACCCCGCCGATCTCGACGAGGCGATCAAGGAGATGCTGGCCTATGACGGCCCGGTGATCTTTGACTGCCGGGTCGAAAAGCACGAAAACTGCTTTCCGATGATCCCGTCTGGCAAGCCGCATAACGAGATGCTCTTGGGCGACGCGGATACCCAAGGGGTGATCGGGGCCAAGGGAGCGGTGCTGGTGTGATCAGGCGGAACGGGGGCCAGCCCCCGCACCCCCGGGATATTTCTCAAAGATGAAAGGGAGAGGCGATGTCGCCGCTCAATATCAAAAAAGGCTCCTCCAGCCATTCCGCCTATGACCTGCGCGATCCCAATGCCGAGGCGATCGAGCAGCATACCCTCGCGGTCATCGTCGACAATGAAAGCGGGGTCCTCGCGCGGGTCATCGGGCTGTTCTCGGGGCGGGGCTACAACATCGACAGCCTGACCGTCGCCGAGGTGGACCACGAGGGGCACCGCTCGCGCATCACCGTGGTCACCCGCGGCACGCCGCAGGTGATCGACCAGATCGAGGCGCAGCTGCGCCGCATGGTGCCGGTGCACGAAGTGCATGACCTGACCGCCGAGGGGCCAAGCGTGCAGCGCGAACTCGCGTTGTTCAAGGTGGCGGGCACCGGTGCGGTACGGGTCGAGGCGCTGCAACTGGCCGAGATTTTTCGCGCCAACGTGGTTGACAGCACGCTGGAAAGTTTTGTCTTCGAGATGACCGGCACGCCGGAAAAGATCGACGCATTTGCCGATCTGATGCGCCCCCTCGGCCTGACCGAGATCGCCCGCACGGGTGTCGCGGCGCTGGCACGGGGGGTGTGAAACCGGCGGGGTGAACCCCGCCTTCTGTCATCCCCGTGCAGGCGGGGACCCATATTGGCGCAAATCACGCTTGCCAAAGTCTGGCTCCCCGCCCGCGCGGGCAATACAGGGACGAACGCCCTACCCCTTCAGCAAGTCATTCAGCTTTGCACGCTCCTCGGTCGTAAGCTCCCGCTCCACCACCGCGCGCCTGCGCCGGAACGCCACCGCAGCGACCCCGACTCCCACAATCAGCATCGCCGGCCCCGCCAGCCACAGGACCAACCCCGACCCGGTGCTGCGCGGGTTGAACAGCACGAACTCCCCATAGCGGTCCACGATATAGTCGATCACCGCTGTGTCGCTGTCGCCAGCAACAAGTCGCTCGCGGATAATGATGCGCAGATCGCGACTGATCGGGGCCGAGCTGTCGTCGATGGACTCGCCCTGACAGACCGGACAACGGATCTGCTGGGAAATCGCGCGCGCCCGCGCCTCCAGCGCCGCATCGGCGAGAACCTCGTCCGGCTGAACCGCCAGTGCGGGCGCCGCAAGCACGACCAACGCCAGAACCAGCGCGCGGATCATTCGGCAGGCACCGCGCCGGGCCGCCGCGCGCCGGCAGCGACGCGAAACCGCCGGTCGGTCAGGCTGATCAACCCACCCAATGCCATCATCCCCGCCCCGCCCCACAACCAGTTTGCCAAAGGCTCGATGTAGCTTCGGACCGCCCAGCCGCCACCATCCTGCGCGTCGCCGATGACAAGGTACAGATCGCGCGTAAAGGCATAGTCGATGGCCGCCTCGGTCGTGGGCATCTGTGCCACCGGATAGAACCGCTTTTCAGGGAAAAGATGCGCCACGAAGACCCCGCCGCGCGTCACCGTCATATCGGCCATGGTCGAAAGGAAATTCGGGCCCTGCACCTCATTCACCGCGTTCAGCGTGACCGTATAGGGACCAAGCGGATAACTCTCCCCGATCTGGACAACCCGGATATCCTCGACCTTCCAGGCATTCATCACGGCAACCGCGATGATCGTGACGCCAAATCCGGCATGGGCCGTCACGCGCCCCCAGTCGGCGCGCGGCAGCCGGGGCACGCGCGCCAGCATCCGCCCTGCCCGCGACCACAGATCCGTCAGCGCGCCAAAGATCACCCACGCACCAAGGCCGATCCCGACCGGTCCCAGCGCAGACCGCCCGGTCTGCACCGCGAAGGCCAGCGCCATTAACGCCACGGCCAGAACGCCCGCCGCCCAGAGCGAACGTACCGACCGTCCCGCATCACCCCGTTTCCACGCCAGCATCGCGCCCACCGGCAGGATCAGCGCCAGCCCGACCATGAAGGGCGTAAAGGCCGCATCGAAGAATGGCGCACCGACCGACAGCGTGCGTCCCAACGCGAGCTCCGCCACCAGTGGCCAGATGGTGCCGACAAAGACCACAAAGGCCGATACCGCGAGCAAGATGTTGTTGGCCACCAGCGCAGATTCCCGGCTGATGACGGAAAACAACCCCTTGGCCTCCAGCGCGCCCGCGCGCCACGCAAACAGCATCAGCGCACCGCCGGTAAAGAACGCAAGGATCATCAGGATGAACACCCCGCGCTCTGGATCATTCGCAAAGGCATGTACCGAGGTGATCACCCCCGAGCGCACGATGAACGTCCCGATCAGCGAAAACCCGAAGGCAAGGATTGCCAACAGGATCGTCCACGATTTCAGCGCCTCGCGCTTTTCCACCACGATCGCCGAGTGCAGCAGGGCACCGGCCAAGAGCCACGGCATGAAGCTCGCGTTCTCCACCGGGTCCCAGAACCAGAATCCGCCCCAGCCGAGTTCATAATACGCCCACCACGATCCCATCGCGATGCCGATGGTCAGGAATATCCATGCGGCCAGCGTCCAGGGCCTGACCCAGCGCGCCCATGCCGCATCGACACGACCCTCGATCAACGCCGCGACGGCAAAGCTGAACGACATGCTCAGGCCCACATAGCCCAGATAGAGAAACGGCGGATGGAACGCCAAACCCGGGTCTTGCAACAGCGGATTGAGGTCTTGCCCGTTCAGGGGCGGCACCTCCAGCCGCCAGAACGGATTGGATGTCAACAGCATGAAGAGCAGGAACGCGACCCCGATGGAGCCTTGCACCGCGATCACGCGCGCCTTCAGACCGCTCGGCAGATTGCCCCCGAACCACGCCGCCGACGCACCAAACAGCGCCAGGATCAGCGTCCAGAGCAGCAACGACCCCTCATGGTTGCCCCAGACACCCGACACCTTGTACAACAACGGCTTCAGCGTATGCGAATTGGCCGTCACCACCGCCAGCGAAAAGTCGGAATTCACAAAGGCATAGGTCAGGGCAGCAAAGGCAAACCCCACCAGCAGCAGCTGCATCACCGCCGCCGGCTCCGCCACGGCCATCAGCCCCGCTTGGCGCGTTTGCGCTCCCCACATCGGCACCACGGTCTGGATCACCGCCACACACAGCGCCAGGATCAGGGCAAAATGGCCAAGTTCGACGATCATCGGACGGCTCCTCTTTGCGCGACAATAAGCCCAATGGCTGACGCTTCCAAGGACCCGCGCGGTCAAGTCGCAGGATTGTCAGCGCCGCCCCGCCTTGCGGGTACTCAACAGCAGATTGGTTTCCGATGACATCACGCCCTCGATGTTGCGGATGCGAAAGATCGTCTCATCCAGTTCCTGCAATGTCTGGGTGCCCAATTCCGCGATCAAGTCCCATTTGCCGTTGGTCGAATGCACCGCCTGCACGGCGGGCAGCCCCGACAGCCGCGTCATGATCCGCTCGGCCCCCCGCCCCTCGATACCGATCATCATCAGCCCCCGGACCGGGGCAGCACTCACATCGGCCCGCGTCATCACCGTAAACCCGGCAATCTCGCCGCGTTCAGCCAGCCGCTCCATCCGCACGCGCACGGTCGCGCGGCTCAGCCCCAGCCGCTCGGCAAGCTCCGAAAGAGCCGCCCGTCCATCGCGCCGGAGTTCGGCAATCAGGCGCAGGTCCGTATCATCCATCATGAACGCTGGTTCCACCGTTTTGCGCAAAGTCCTATGCAGATCGACAATAGTGTGGCTAGGATTTGCCGCAAGTCGGAAAGATACCCGGATCAAAGCGTGTTGCGAACGCCATCATCCCCACCGCCACGGAGACCGCCATGACCCAAGCCATCTTGATCGGCGCGCCCATCGACACCGGGCAAAAACGACCCGGCTGCCTGATGGGTCCTGCGGCCTACCGGGTCGCGGGCATTGCGGCTGCCATCCGCGATCAGGGCCACGCCGTCGCAGACTGGGGCGACCTTGCCCTCGGCACGCTGCCGGATGTCACTTGCGCCAATCCGGCCGTCCATTCGCTGGCCGAGACCGTCGCGTGGACCGACATCTTGAAGGACCGTGTTGACGATGCACTTTCCGAAGGCGGCTTTCCGATCATCATGGGCGGCGATCACTCGCTGGCCTTGGGTTCCGTCGCCGGGGCCGCCGCCTTTGCCGGACGCCAGGACCGCCCGCTTTACCTCATATGGCTGGACGCCCATTCCGATTTCCACACACCGATGACCACCACATCGGGCAACCTGCATGGCACGCCTTTGTCCTATATCGCCGGGCGCGAGGGGTTTGACGCCTTCCCGCCGTTTCCCGCGCCGGTCAGGGCCGACCGCATCTGCCTTTACGGCATCCGCTCTGTCGATCCCGCCGAACATGCCGCGTTGCTGGACCACGATATCGCCATCAACGACATGCGCATTCTGGATGAGCGCGGCGTGGTCGCCCCCTTGCGCGAATTCCTTGACCGCGTGCGTGCCGAAGGCGGCATGCTGCATGTCTCGCTCGATGTCGATTTTCTCGATCCCGCCATCGCCCCCGCCGTCGGCACGACCGTACCCGGTGGCACCACGTTCCGCGAGGCGCATCTGGTGATGGAGCTTTTACATGAGTCCGGCCTTGTGACCTCGCTCGACCTTGTGGAACTCAATCCCTTTCTCGATGACCGAAGCATGACCGCCCGGCTGATGGTCGACCTTGTAGGCTCACTCATGGGCAAGAAAGTCTTTGACCGTCCGACCAGATCAAAATGAACCGGAGCACATGATGACCCTGAACCTTGTCCCCTTTGTCTCCGTCCACAACATGATGAAGCTGGTGCTGCATCTGGGGATCGAACGCGTCATGATCGATCTTGCCGGCGAAATCGAAGCCGACTTTCGCCGCTGGCCGTTGTTCGACAAGACCCCTCGTGTCGCCTCGCATTCCGATGTCGGCGTGATTGAATTGATGCCGACGTCGGACGGCGAAACCTATGGCTTCAAATATGTCAACGGCCACCCGGCAAACATGAAGCAGGGCTTGCAGACCGTTACGGCGTTCGGACTTTTGGCCGATGTCGCCACGGGCTATCCGGTGCTTTTGTCCGAAATGACCATTCTCACCGCGCTGCGCACCGCCGCGACCAGTGCGATGGCCGCCAAGTGGCTGGCGCCCGCCGGGGCGACCACGATGGCGCTGATCGGCAACGGCGCGCAGGCCGAGTTTCAGGCAATCGGGTTCAAGGCCATCTGCGGACTAACCGAAGTGCGGCTTTACGACATCGACCCCGCCGCGACGGCCAAGTGTGCCGCCAACCTTGCCGGGCATGGCTTGCGCGTTGTGTCTTGCAAGACCGCCGAGGACGCTATCCTTGGTGCGCAGATCATCACCACCGTCACCGCCGACAAGCAGTATGCCACGATCCTGACCGACAACATGGTCGGCGCAGGGGTGCACATCAACGGCGTCGGGGGCGATTGCCCCGGCAAGACCGAACTGCACCGTGACATCCTTTTGCGCTCCACCATCTTTGTCGAATACCCGCCGCAGACGCGCATCGAGGGGGAACTGCAGCAACTGCCCCCCGACCATCCGGTCACAGAGCTTTGGCAGGTCATTCTGGGCGAGGTCCCGGGGCGGACCTCAACCAAGGAAATCACGCTTTTTGATTCGGTGGGCTTTGCGGTCGAGGATTTCAGCGCCCTGCGCTATGTCCGATCCAAACTGGCCGAAACCGGCCTTTACGACAATCTCGACATGATCGCGGACCCCGACGATCCGCGCGATCTCTTCGGGATGATCCTGCGCGCCGCATGACATCGCGCCGGGCTGGCGGGGTGTAAACCCCCCTCCCCAATACCCCAACCTATGGCGGGGTTGACCCCCCGAACCAGGGAACCACATGTAACCACACAATTACGTAAAAAGT
>JANNES010000015.1:0-544973 GCA_031378845.1 Rhodobacterales bacterium | reverse complement strand
TGGCAAGAAACACCTCGCGCACCGTGCCAACCGACGCGGCTTCGGGTGCGATCGTGATTTCCCCACGCGGGGCGCAGGACGCCACGGCGACGAGTGCCAACATCCACAGGCAACGTGATGACCGCATCCGCAACCCTTCGGCTAGACCCTGCGCGATCTCTAGTGGCCGTCAAAGCGACAGAAGTCCAGTCGTTGGCTGTTGCAATGTGTGACAGCTTCTTTGGTCCGGACTATTTCTGCCGTCAGGGTGTCTGGAGTTTTGCCGCTTCTGCAAGATCGCCATCCCAGCAAAACCAGCGGGAGACATGCCCCGCAATCCGGCACAGCCTGCGACCGTCAGGTGCGGTCGGGACGTCTTTGGCGATGACCCAAAGCGTGTCGTCTTTGGTGACCAGCCGGGCAGTCTTGCGCGAAAACTGAAAATCGCTGCGCACAAGGGCCGTTGTGCTGCGCGTTCTGGCGTCACCGATGATGACCACCCCGGCACGGCATCGGTGATCACAGGCCGCGTGGCAAAAACATCCAGCGGCAAGGCTTTTGCGCTGCCGAATTGCTGGATACAAGGGCCGTGGCGCAGAATTGCCGCCGATTGAACACATGCTGCTTATTGACCCGCGATCCTGCGGCCAGACTGCACCCAGCGCTGCACTGGCGCACACCAATGCAAGCTGAACGCCCCATGATCGGATTTTCGCGTTGAGTTCGTATCCTGACGGGCCTATTTCGGCAGAACCGTGCGCGTCAAGGGGGCCAGTTCGTGACGATCCATCTTTATCAGACCGATTTGCCCGATGGGCTGGACCTTGGCCCGGTAGTGGCCATCGACACCGAGACCATGGGGCTTGATCCGCGCCGCGACAGGCTGTGTCTGGTGCAGTTGTCCAGCGGGGACGGCAACGCGCACCTTGTTCAGATCGGCATGGGGCAAAAAAGTGCCCCGAACCTGGAGCGGCTGTTGACCGATCCTGCGGTGGTAAAGCTGTTTCACTATGGCCGGTTCGACATTGCCGCACTGAAACAGGCGCTGGGCGTCACCACCGCGCCGGTCTGGTGCACCAAGATCGCCTCGAAACTGATCCGCACCTTTACCGACCGGCACGGGCTGAAATACCTGCTTGCCGATCTGGTAGGCGTCGATGTCTCAAAGCAGCAGCAGACCTCGGATTGGGGGTCGGCGACGCTGACCGAGGCGCAGCGCGAATATGCCGCGTCCGATGTCTTGTATCTGCATGCGCTGAAGGCGGAGCTTGAAGCCCGTTTGATCCGCGAAGATCGGCTGGACCTTGCGCAGGCCTGCTTTGCTTTTCTGCCGACGCGGGCGAGCCTTGATTTGATGGGTTGGGACGAACCAAATGACCTCTTCCACCACTGACATCCTCGGCGTCGGGCGTCGCGTCATTGCGCGCGAGGCGTCTGCGCTGGTCTTGTTGGAAGAGACGCTGGGGCCAGACTTTGTCGCGGCGGTGGAGTTGATCCTTGCAGCACCGGGCCGGGTCATCGTCTCTGGCATGGGCAAATCGGGGCATGTCGCGCGCAAGATCGCGGCGACGTTCGCCTCGACGGGCACGCCTGCGCATTTCGTGCACCCTGCCGAGGCAAGCCACGGCGATCTGGGCATGCTGACCGCAGGCGACGTGGCGCTGGTGCTGTCGAATTCGGGCGAGACGCCGGAACTGACCGACATCATCGCGCATACCCGCCGCTTTTCCATTCCTCTGATTGGTGTGGCCGGGCGCGAGGGGTCGACCTTGCTGCGGCAAGCCGATGTGGCGATCGTTTTGCCGCCCGCGCCAGAGGCGTGCGACAGAGGTCTGGTGCCGACATCCTCGACGACGATGACGATGGCGCTGGGTGATGCGATGGCGGTGGCCCTGATGGACCATCGCAAGTTCACGCCCGAACATTTCCGGCTGTTTCATCCCGGTGGACGCCTTGGCGCGCGGCTTTTGTCGGTGCGCGACCTCATGCATACCGAACTGCCGCTGGTCACAGCAAAGGCCGCGATGGGCGAAGCATTGCTGACCATGACGCAAAGCGGGTTCGGCGTGGTTGGCGTGACCGATGCCAAGGGTTATCTTTGCGGCATTGTCACGGATGGCGACCTGCGACGGCATTTGCAGGGATTGATGTCCTTGACGGTCCGGGAGGTCATGACGCCGACGCCCAGGACCATTGCACCCGAGGCGCTGGCGGAAAAGGCTCTCGCTGTGATGAATGCGCGCAAGATCACCTGCCTTTTCGTCGTCGATCCGGCAACGGACGGCAGGGCGATCGGCATCTTGCATATTCATGATCTGTTGCGGGCCGGGGTCGTGTGATGGCCCTGACGCGCTATGACAACCTGCATTCGCGACTGGTTGGCTGGCTCAAGATCGTTTTGCCGCTGTCGGCGCTTGGCGTTCTGGCAACATTGTTCTTGTTCGCGCGTGAGCTGGATCCGACAGACGCGATCCCCTACGCGGATGTCGATATTCAGGAGCGTCTGCGCGAACCCCGGATGAGCGACGCATCGTACTCGGGCGTGACCGCTGACGGGTCCGCGATCAACCTGCGTGCCGCCGAGGCCGTGCCGGGAACAAACGGCAGTGCGCGCGCCATGGGTCTGAACGCGCGGCTGGAGGCGGCTGACGGCAGCGTTACGGACTTTGCCGCCGCGTCCGGCAAACTCGACAATGCGGACGGCACAGTGACCTTGACAGGAGGCGTGCAGATCGACACCTCGACCGCGTATCATATCCGCACCGAAACCCTGCAGATGGCTCTGGATCGCACTTTTGTCGAAGCACCGGGTCCGGTCAACGCCAACGGACCGCCGGGCTCGATCACGGCTGACCGCATGATGCTCAAGTCCGCCGATGATACCGTCGGTAACTATCAATTGGTTTTCAACGGCAACGTGAAACTGATATACTTGCCGACGCAATGACATGCATTTCAAAGGCCATATTATGACGTTTCGAACTGCCGCGTCCGTGGTTGCCGCGGCACTGTTTGTGATCACCACCGCCCCCGTCTTTGGCCAGTCCAAGATCGCTTTTGGCGGGCTAAAGGCAGACACCACCTTGCCGGTCGAGGTGAAGTCCGAAAGCTTTTCCGTTGACACAAATGACGGCAGCGCGGTCTTTTCGGGCGGCGTTCTGGTCGGTCAGGGCGAGATGCGTCTGGCCGCCGCCGAAGTTCGGATTGTCTATGCCGCAGACGGCAAGGCGATCGAGACCCTGATCGCGACAGGCGGCGTGACGCTGACCAACGCCGCCGAGGCCGCCGAGGCCAAAGAGGCTGTCTATACCATCAACACCGGCGTTGTCGTGATGACCGGCGATGTGCTCTTGACGCAAGGCGCGAGCGCGATGTCGGCGCAAAAGCTGACGATCAATCTGAAAACCGGCACGGGCGTTCTGGAGGGTGGTGTTCAGACCACGTTTTCGCCGGGGGGCGGGAATTGACCGGCATCCCAACCTTGCGCGTCACCAAGGGCGATGCAGGCCTGTCGGTTCGCTCCTTGCGCAAGAGCTATCGCAAGCGCCCCGTGATCAGTGACGTGTCACTGGAACTGCACCGCGGCGAAGTGGTGGCGTTGCTTGGTCCGAACGGATCGGGCAAGACCACCTGCTTTTATGCCATTGCGGGACTGGTGATACCCGAGGGCGGGCAAGTTCTGATCGACGGGCGCGACGTGACGACACTTCCGATGTATCGACGGGCGCGGCTCGGGGTCGGGTATCTGCCGCAGGAGGTCTCGATCTTTCGCGGCCTTTCGGTTGAGGACAACATCCTTGCCGTGCTGGAGATCACGCATTCCGATCACCACAAACGCCGCGAGCGGCTGGAAGAGCTGTTGTCGGACTTTTCGATCACCCATCTGCGGCGCACGCCAGCGCTGGCCTTGTCGGGCGGCGAGCGACGGCGGGTCGAGATTGCGCGCTGCCTGGCGGCAGACCCAAAGTACCTTTTGCTGGACGAACCTTTCGCGGGTGTCGATCCGATTGCCGTCAGCGAAATCCGCCATCTGGTGCAGGCACTCAAGGGTCGTGGAATCGGCGTGCTGATCACCGACCACAATGTCCGCGAAACGCTGGAGATCGTGGACCGCGCCTATATTTTGCATGACGGTCGGGTTCTCAAGAGCGGGACAACAGACGAGGTGGTGCGCGACGAGATGGTCCGGCGCGTCTATCTGGGGCAGAATTTCCGAATAACCTGAGGTTGTGCGCCTCGGACGGCCCGGGTCTTGACGAAGCTGTTGACAAGCCGCCCACCGGTGTCGCCAACTACTCTCGATGCGTGCAGAACCCACCGAGTCTCTGGCGACGTTTGTAACCCGGCATTTGCAATCGGCCCGAGTCGATTGCGATCATCATCATCGCTTCATCAATAAGGGTCCCGATCAGCCCCCAGCTGACCGCGCGTTCCCGGCATCGGCGCATAGAGGAGACAAAATGCGGTACCAGATCAGTGGCAAACAGATCGACGTGGGCGAGGCACTGCAAACGCATGTCAAGGCCGAGCTGGGCGAGGTGATCGAGAAATACGCCCAGCGCCCGACCGAGTGCGTCGTGGTGTTTTCGCGTGTTGCACATGAATTTCATTGCGAATCCGCCATCCATCTGTCGACTGGCCTCAGCGCGGTGGCCAAGGGTCACGCGCATGAGATCTATGCCGCCTTTGAATCGTGCCGCGAGAAAATGGACAAACAACTGCGGCGGTACAAGCGCCGGATTCGCAACCATCACCGTGACCGCACGGCACCTGTTGAATTCGGCGGCGGTTCCTCTTATATCCTCGCCGGGTCCGTCGAGACCGAAGATGCCGAGCCTGATAGCCTGCAGCCGATCGTGATCGCCGAGATGGAGACCAAGATCCCTTCGATCACCGTGGGCGAGGCGGTGATGCAGATGGAGCTTGCAGGGCAACGCATGTTGGTGTTTCGCAACGAAGGACATGGTGGCGTGAACGTGGTCTACCGGCGTGACGATGGCAACATCGGCTGGATTGATCCGCGAAATGCGAAATAGGCCGTATCGCTGCGGTTGGAGAACTAGCGCTTTATGGAACTATCCAAGGTTATCGCTCCGGGGGCTGTTCGCGTCCTGGGCCAACTGACCAGCAAGAAACGGCTGTTTCAGGAACTGGGTGAAGTGGCGTCGCAGGCCTACGGACTGAAAGCCGCGATTACCATCGACGGCTTGCAAGAACGCGAAAGCCTCGGGCCGACGGGTGTGGGACACGGCATCGCCCTGCCCCATGCGCGGCTGGAAGATCTTGCAAAGATCGTGGGCGTGTTCGTGCGTCTGGAAAAACCGCTGGACTATGACAGCGTTGACCGCCAGCCGGTCGATCTGGTGTTTGCGTTGTTCGCGCCCAAGGATTCGGGTGTCGATCACCTCAAGGCGCTGGCGCTGGTGTCGCGGACGATGCGCGATCCTGCGGTTTTGGCCAAGTTGCGGGCCAATACTGATCCGTCCAAACTGCACGCTATCCTGACCGAGACGCGCGCACCGCAGGCGGCCTGAAGCGTTATGCCTTTGATCTGGTGCGCCTGATCAAAGGCATAACGCAACAAACCCGCGGATCGCCTGCCCTGGTTTGCGTTCAATCTGAACCCGATTGAATGCAAACCGCTTTAGGCGCCGGTTTTCCAGCGCCCAAAGCCAAAGCCCAGATAGTCGCGGGAATAGGCGGCCTCGGCCGCGTCCTCCAGGCTGTCATCATGGATGGCAGTCAGCCTTTGGACATTATCTTCGGGATCTGGCGGCAATCGGGGCGCACCCGACAGGCCAGCCTCTGCGGACACAAACGCAAGGCCCTTGGCGAGCCTGTCCTCGCGCAGAACCACATCGGGGCCCTGAAACTGGGCAAAGCCTTGCAGAACAGCCGTCTGGCTGGCCCAATACGGATTGACACGGGTGCCTGATTGCCCCGCAAGGTTCAACCGCACAAAGGCCAAAAACGCGGCAAACGCGTCACGTTCAGCGGCAATGTCGCCAAATCCGTCCTCTGGCCCCGGCAGGTCAAAGCCACGCATGCGGGCGAGGATGGCACGCGCTTCGCTGGCATGGCCGGGCAGCAATTGCTGACGAAACGCCGTGTAGGCGCGCAGAAGCGGATGGCGCACCACGGTGAAGGTGCAGTGGCGCGGGTGCTGCCGAAACCATTGGCGCAGTGATTTTTGGGTAAAATCCTCCTGAAGGCCTTCGGGCGAGATGGCAGTCAGCCAACGGCGCAAGCGCATGTCAGGCCCGCTGCGCGTCGGCATATACAACAGCCCCTTGTCCGGTGAGGCTACAAAGCTGGGGATCGCGGGCGGGCGGCGCGGTTCGAAATTGGGCGTACGCGCCAGATTGAACCGGTCAAGCCGCGCAACGCCCGGCGCGACCGCCTCGGGGTTGGTCAGCTTGTCGGCAAGCGCGCCGGGGTTCTGCTTTTTCAAGGTTGCATCGGGCGCATCGAGCCGCGACTTGACCCCCAGAAATGCCGCCAGACCATTCAGCACCACAACGTCGCCAAGGTCGTCGTAATCAAGATAGAACGCCGTCT
The DNA here is from genome assembly GCA_031378845.1 of Rhodobacterales bacterium. GTDB lineage: Bacteria > Pseudomonadota > Alphaproteobacteria > Rhodobacterales > Rhodobacteraceae > JAJNPS01. Next base: position 538,436 of record JANNES010000015.1, on the reverse strand, counting down.
GGCCGCTGGTTTGCAGACCCGCGAGCAACACGCGCTGGAACGCCTGGATCGTCGAGACATGCGCGTCGAACTCGGCCGCGTCAAAGGCCACCGGTGATACCGCGCGCAGCTTGCGCGCATGGGTCAGTTTCCATTGCCCGGTCTGGCGGGCGATCTTCCAGCTGACATAGCTTTCGAGCGGGTTGCGCGTCAGGATCACCTTTGCGCATGCCGGATCATCCATCACTGCCGCGAGCATGCGCGGGTCGTGGTCATGGAAAAAGCGAAATCCCGCCAATCCCTTGGTCTGCTGCCGGATCTCGGTCCAAAGACGCATCGGATCGGTGTCGCGCTCGGTGATGGACACGCCAAACAACGCAAGCTGATCCTTTTTGCCGATGAAATGGGGGTTGAACACCTCGCCATAACTGACAACGCCATCCAGCGCGTTGAGGTTTGCTTCGAGAAAATTCGATCCTGTACGCATCTCGGCAAAGACGACAAAGCTTTGAAACGCCGGTCCGGGCACGATTTACTTCACGACATAGGGTCGGCTGCCACGGTGTGGCGATGCCGCCACGTCGCTTTCAACCGGGAACTCACCCATCACGACCGGCTGCATGCCCTGATTGCGCAAGCGCTGCAAAAACTGCCCGAACCCGGTCAGATCGACCATTCGTGGAACCTCGGTCAAACGGCGCGGATTGCGGGGCGAAATCTCGTCGAGCAGGGTCTGCAGGGGTTCTGCCGGGCTTTCGGCAAACTCGGCCAGCGACCAGGACCGCACCCGCGCCTTGACCCAGGGCTTTTGCAGCAGGGCAAGATGCTCGGTCTCGACCCTTTGCAGGCGGGCCATCAGCGGGCGCACATCGGAGGCGTCGCGGTTGGACTTGAACAGCGGCACCGCCCAAGCTCCGGTGACGACCATGATCGTGGCATTGGGATCGCGCGCCAGAAACTCGGCAATCGCCTGATTGTCGCGCGGACCGAACTGAAAACACTGCCGCTCGCCGCGTGCATTCCAGACCAGATTGGTCAGAAAGCTGGTTGGGTTGTAGTCGCGCAAGGTCGCGTTGTCGGACAAAGCCCCGTCAAAGACGGTCGCATTCTCGGCAAACTCGGCCCGTTCGGGCGCAAAGAGATGGCCGTGAACGCGCACGCCACCGGCTTTCGTCAGCCAGGGCTCAAAATTCTCGAATACCTCGGCAAAGCCCTGAAACACCGAATAGGGCGCCGCAGTCAGGCCATTTTCGTGGTGCTCGGTCGGAAACCGACTTTGCATGTATAGCCCCGGCCGCCCCTTGACCCGCCGCTCGACCGCCTTGGCGAAAAGCCTGTCGATCTTGCCAGGGTTCGGCTCTACCGGGGTCTGGGCAACTGTGTCAGGTTCCAGAAAAGCGCGATAAAGCCGGGTCGCGTGCGGCCACGCCTTACGCGCGACAAAGCAATCGGATTTGCGCAAAAGCTGCAGGTGGTCGTCGTAAAAGACGTGCGGCTTGCCCTGAAAATCGAACTTGGACAGCGTCAGGGATCGGCTTTCCACACGATCCGACACTTGCCGGACCAAGGTCTGGAAATAGCTTTCGTCGGGTATCCATACGTGTTTGAAATAGGCATCATGCGCAGCGCGGTGAGGGCTTTGCATGATCTCAAGCAGGGTCCGTCGGGTCAGACACCACCATTGGCTGCCCAAATGTGGTTGCACCCCCTGCGGGATGCGACGGCGCAGTCCCAAGCGGCGCTGAAAGCGTACATAGATGTCAAAGAGCCGCCGCTGCTTGCGCCAGGAAAACGGAAATCGCAGCGTAAAGCGTTCCAGATCCAACCCGCCGATCGTCCAGCCGACATCTGCCGTGGTGACGCTTTCAATGAAGTCGGTGTCGCGTCGATCACCAAGATAGGCGATCATTTCCGAGACCGGTCGCAATGGCAGGCAGGCCCCCGATGCCAGAAAGATGTGCTCGGCGCGCGGAAACTCTGCCAGCATCAAGGTTGCAGCCGACTGGGTCGCGGCCACGATCCCGAACGTGCCCCATTCGCAGCGATGGCGTTCACTGAAGCGGACGTTTTGCAGATCAGCCAGATCGGCACGCAAAACGTCCATGTCAACTGGTGGTACGCGCGCGTCGACATGGATCACGACAGGGCATCCTGCCTCTGCCCAGTGTCGCGCAACCTGTGCAGCGCGGCCAAGAGCCGTGTGGCACAGCATCAGGAAGCCGACGCTCATGCCCAGTTGCCTTTGGACATGAGGCCCAGAATTTCCAGCTGTCGCCAGTTGATGTATTTTTCGCTCCAACGACACCACATGTCAGGTCGTTCGTTGACGGATCCCCGATAGGCACGGTACTCGGTGCTGTTGGCGAAATGCTGACGGCGTTCGATCTCTTCGTCGACCTTGCCGGCAAACGTATCGATGAACTTGGCATGCAACAACACACCGGAGGCTTTCTCGCCACCCCAGTTGTCATAGACAAGGTTCAGCCCACGCGGCAACAGCATGTGGGTTGAGTTTACATAGGCATAACGGCGATGCCACTTCACCAGCGGGATCTTGTTCAATGCCGGAGCACCGGTCGGCTTGTCGGCAAAGTAGGACCGCGCACGGGGGCCGCCCTGGATCCACAGATTGCCGTACAAGGGATTTCGGCTGATCGCATAGTTGCCGCTGTCAAACCATGCCGCCAGATCGAACGGGTTCTGGCCTTCGCCATAGGGCCGGTCACCGGGGTCGCCCTTGGGATACATATCCAGCAACAGCGCTGAAAACGAGCGGACCGAGGAGACGTCCAACCATTCGATCAACGCGCGCAAAGGCCGTGTTTCGCAATAGGGGTAAACAAAGAATTCATCGGCATCGACAGTCAGACACCAGTGATCATGCCCGTGCCGACGTTGCAGCAATGTCAGCCAGTCCATCCCGAACCGCGCGCTGCGATAGCTCGACGACGTGGTCCAGACCGAAACATCCGACTGGCCAGCCAGATATTCGCGCGATCCGTCGTCCGACCCATTGTCGACAAATAGAAAATGCCCCACCCCCAGTTCCCGGTAATAGGACAGAAAATACGGCAGGCGCACACGCTCGTTTCGCAAGGTGCAGAACAGCAGGATTTCACTTGCGCCGATAAGCCGGGTGCGATCCTGAACCGGTGTCAATTGACGTCGCCGCAACACCGCACGCGCCAAGAAGCGTTTGCGCTGCCACCGCAGTCTAAAGGTATTCAAGACTCCCAACGGCAAGCCCTATGTTTCATTGTCCCAAGAGCAGCAGCACGGAAAACTTATGTCGCCAAGGTGAACGATTCGTTTATCACTCGCCTTAAGATTGTTTTCCAATGTTTTTTTTATTGCTGCACCCAACCCCGTACTGTTTCGATTCTAGAACCGGTGGTTCAACAAGTAAACACATCTTCGAGCGTAGTTCCCATATGACGGCACCACAGTTAGTGGAATGCGATCAAATCCATCCACCGCGCGACATCAGACCCAGCGCCTCAAGGTGCCGCCAGCTGCCAAGTTCAGTCGAGCTGTCGGTCCACAGTACCGGGTTTGCAGCGATGTCCTGGTGATACGCGCGGTATTCCTCTGGCCGCGAAAAGTGCTGACGGCGGGCCAGCTCTTCGGTGGATTTTTCCAGCATGTTCGGCAGAAACTTGGTGTGCAAAAGCAAGCCCGAGGTCAACTCCGCGCCGTCGGTTGCGTAGGGGCGGTTCAACCGACGCGGCAAAATGGCGTGGGTGGAATTTGCATAGGCGTACCGCCAGTGCCATTTGACCAGCGGCAGTTTGTTGAGCGTTGGCGCAAGTCGTGGCGTGGCGCCGAAAAACACGCGGCTGCGCACGCCCCCCTGAATCCAGAGATTCTCCATCAGCGGCTGGACGGTGATGCTGTAGTTTCCCGCATCAAACCAGTTGAGTACGCCCGTAGGGTTCTCGCCCGCCATGTAGCGCTGCGCGTCCAACGGGCCTTTGGGATATAGATCGAGCAGCATCGCGCCAAAGGCGGTCGCATCGTTTCGCCGCAGCCAATCGGTCAGCGCGCGCAGATCGCGCGTTTCCCAGTAGGGATACACCAACAGCTCATCCGCATCGACGGTCAGCGTCCAGTGGCCGTGGGCGTACCGCAGCAGCAGCGCATTGGTCCAGTCGAGCCCGAACCGGGCCTCACGGTAGCTGCCACGCGTTGTCCACAGTGACACGTCCGGCTGGTCCCGCAAAAGTCCCTTGCTGCCGTCATCGCTGTCATTGTCGACGATCAAAAAGTGGTTCACGCCAAGGCGGCGGTAGTGATCCAGAAAATGCGGCAAACGCAGTGCTTCGTTTCGCAGGGTTACCGTCAGAAGGATCTGACCCGGCGTGATGTTCGCCGTACGATCGACGACCGGGACCAATTTGCGCCCGGCCAGGACTGCGCGCAACAACAGGCGGCGGCGTTTCCAGCGCAATATCCATGCGTCACGCGCCCGTCGCAGAGGCGCGCGAAAGACATGCGTCGCAGAAGCCATAAGATCAGTGCAGCCAGCCAGCGACCAGAACGTCGATCACTGCGCGGCCTTTTGCAGCGCAACCATATCGTTTAGATAAGCGCTGAATTCTTCGCGCAGGTCGGGGCGCGAAAGACCAAAAGCGACTGTGGCCTGCAAAAAACCAGCCTTGGAGCCGCAGTCATAGCGATGCCCGCGGAACCGGTAGCCGAACACTTTGCCCGCTTTGGCCTCTTCGTGGATGGCGTCGGTCAACTGAATCTCGCCCCCCACGCCCTGCTTGATCTTGTTGAGGTTGTTCATGACCTTAGGTGTCAAGATGTAGCGACCGATGACCGCGAGGTTCGAGGGCGCATCTTCGGTTTTCGGCTTTTCGACGAGACCTTTGGCGGACACGATGGCACCCATGTCTTCGGCGATGTCGAGCACCCCGTAGAGTTTGGCCTTGTCCGGGGCGACCTCCATCGCGGCGACCATGCAGCCACCGGTCTGCTCGTAGGCTTCGACCATCTGCTGCAGACAGGGCTTTTCAGCGGCAATCACATCATCGGGCAACAGGACCGCAAAAGGCTCATCGCCGATCAGCCGGCGCGCGCACCAGACCGCGTGGCCCAGACCCATGGGCCGGTTCTGGCGGACATAGGCGATGGCGCCACTGTCCATGTTGGTGTCTTTGAGAATGTCCAGAAGGTCAGTCTTGCCCTTCTTGCGCAGTTCGCTTTCCAGCTCTGGTGAATGGTCAAAGTAATCCTCCAGTGCCGACTTGCCCCGCGACGTCACGAAAATGAACTCTTTGATTCCGGCAGCGCGCGCTTCGTCGATCGCATATTGGATCAGTGGGCGGTCAACCAAGGTCATGATCTCTTTCGGGATCGATTTGGTTGCTGGCAGAAACCGCGTACCCATGCCAGCGACGGGAAAAACGGCCTTGGTTACTTTTTTCGGTTTCATCGAACTCACTCTTGTTTGCACCGTCAAACACATCGCCAGACTACGCCTCGGAACGTAACAATCCAAGATAATCTGTCGGCTGCCCGGTATCGCGTTGCCCGTTTGTGGATACACCCACATCAAGGCGAATGTTTAGGGGAACTCCGGCAAAACCTTGTCAAATGACCTGGTGTTTTCTGACCTAGGGACCGATGCCCCGCGCCAGGATGGCTTCGATCAAGGCAACGTCGGACGGGTTGTTAAGTTCCCAGAATGCGCGACCTTTTGCCGTAACCTCGACGCAGAGGACTGGTTTGCCCTGCTCCAGAAACCGCAGCTGCTCCAGTCCTTCGAGTTGCTCAAGCGTCCCTTCGGGCCAGTCCGCATAGGCCAAAAGCGCATCGCGACGATAGGCATAGACCCCGACATGGTGAAAGACCGGCGTCGGATCCGTGGGTGCAAAGGTGCCTGCCGCAAAGGGAATAATCTCTTTGGAGAAATAGATCGCCCGCAGGTCCGGCCCAAAGACCGCCGTGGTCCCGCCGACCCGTCCCGCCGCACGATCTGCGCGAAATCCTGCCAGCGCATGCCCGTCGCAGCGCAGAACCGGGGTTGCCATGACAGCTTCAGGATCGGACTCGATGCCGGTGATCAGGGCCTCGACAAAGGCCGCAGGGGTCAGCGGCGCGTCGCCTTGCAGGTTCACGATCAGCGATGCTTCGGGGACCATGGCGGCGACTTCGGCGCAGCGCTCTGTTCCGTTCCGGCAGGACTCTGAGGTCATCACGAATTCGGCACCAAAGCTGGCGGCGTGGGTCGCAATCCGCTCATCGTCGGTGGCCACAACCACGCGATGTCCGCCCGAAACGCGAATCGCTGCCTCCCAACTGCGGCGAATCAGGGTCTTATCACCATCGGGTCCGCGCAGGTTGACAAGTGGTTTGCCGGGATAGCGGCCCGAGGCGTAGCGCGCCGGAATGACGATCAGAACGCTCATGCCCGAAGCTCCACCCCCGGAGCCAATGCCAGAAAGAAGGGGTTGTCCCAGCCCGGCTTGCCATAGGTCAGCGGCTGATGGTCATCCAGCCGCAGGACCATGCCCCCCGCCCCGCGCAAGACCGCATCCCCGGCTGCGGTATCCCACTCCATCGTGCGCCCGAGGCGAGGATAAAAATCCGCTTCCCCGGTCGCGACCAGACAGAATTTGAGGCTGGACCCCGCGCTTTTCATGTCGGCCACAGCGTATCGGGCGATGTAGGTGTCAGTCGCCGCATCGCGGTGCGATTTCGACGCGACGATCCGCAAAGCGCGATTGTCGGGTGCCGCAACCTGAATGCGACGGGTCTCACCCACGCGATCCTTGGCAAAGGGGCCAATCTCTTCGACCGAAGAGCCGTCGGCAAGCGTCATAAAGAGCCGTCGCTGGGCTGGCGCATAGACGACACCCCGGACGGGTACGCCCTTGGCGACATAGGCGATGTTCACGGTGAAATCGCCCCGGCGCTGGATAAACTCCTTGGTACCGTCCAAGGGATCGACGATCAAAAAGTCCTGTGCCGTCTGCGCATGGCTCGCCGCCTGTTCCTCGGTAATCAAGGTGACATCGGGAAAGGCCGCCCCCAGCCCGTCCGCGATGATCTTGTCGGCAGCCTCGTCCGCCGCCGTGACGGGGCTTGCATCGGCCTTGGCGCGCACCTCGAAGTCCGGGCTATCATAGACCGCCATGATCGCATCGCCTGCAACCAGAGCAAGGCGCCGCATCAGGGGCACAAGTAAGTTGACATCCATCGCAATGGTCCCGGCACAAGGGCCGGATCTTCCGGCGGTTGATATGTCATGGTGATGCTCTTATCCTTTGCCTTCAACGGAACGGCAAGATTTGCCTGTTATGAAGTTATGCGCCGCTTTCGGTGCGACGTAGAAAACAGCAAGGGCAGAGATGTTCCGACCTCAGGTCAATCAGTCAGCCACAAGATCCGCCTTCGACATGCTGGGGCTGATTTTCCACGCGGCTGTGCGAAACGTTCGAAAATCGCACGGGAATGCGGTGATCGGCTTGCTTTTGAACATTTTTCAGACGGTGCTCATGATCCTCATCATGTACTTCCTGATTGATCTTCTGGGCGGCAAGGCCAACAAGATTCGCGGTGATTTCTTGCTGTTTGTCATGTCGGGCGTCTTCATGTTCATGACGCACACCAAGGCGATGAGTGCCGTCGTCGGTGCCGAGGGGCCGACATCGGCGATCATGAAGCACTCTCCGATGAACACGATCGTGGCAATCGCGTCGGTGGCGCTGGGATCGCTGTATCTGCAGGTGCTGACCGCGTCTTTCGTGCTTTATTTCTATCATGCGGCATTTACGCCGATCACCATTCACGATCCGGTCGGAACCGTCGCGATGTTCTTGCTGTCGTGGGGCTCCGGGGTCGCCATCGGCATGATCTTTTTGGCGTTAAAGCCTTGGAATCCCGCAGTTATCGGGATCGTTTCCTCGGTGTACCAGCGCGCGAACATGATCGCGTCAGGCAAGATGCTGGTCGCCAATGCGACGCCGACATCCATCCTGGCGCTGTTTGACTGGAATCCGCTGTTTCACACGATCGATCAGGGGCGGGGGTTCATCTTTCTCAACTATCATCCGCGCTACAGCAATTACGAGTATCCGATCATGGTAGCCTTGGTCTGCCTGATGATCGGTTTGATGGGTGAGTACTATACGCGCAAACATGCCTCGATCAGCTGGGGCGCAGGAAAATGACTTGGCCTTGCCGGGTCGCCTGACGGGCAAGCATGTGCAACCGGGCAGACAAAACCACAAAATTTGCATTTCTGAACCCCGCGCGACGGTTGCAGGCCTGATCCGGCCTGCCTATATACCCGATCAGAACGTGGCGGCCTTGTCGGGTCGCTGTTAACTTCATCTGGGCAGGGGTGCCGGAGTCAAAGGGCCCCAGACCGATCCATCGCCTGTAGAAAAGGGATACAACCATGGCCAAAGTCATCGGAATCGACCTCGGCACTACGAACTCTTGCATCGCCATCATGGATGGTGCGCAACCTCGGGTCATCGAAAACTCGGAAGGCGCACGTACGACGCCCTCCATCGTCGGATTCACCGAATCCGAGCGTCTGGTCGGACAGGCCGCCAAACGGCAGGCTGTGACCAATGCCACCAACACCGTCTTCGCGGTCAAGCGCCTGATCGGGCGCCGCTATGATGATCCGGTGATCCTCAAAGATCAAAAGAACATGCCGTACAAGATCGTCAATGGCGGCAATGGAGATGCGTGGGTCGAGGCCCGCGGCGAGAAGTACTCGCCCAGCCAGGTGTCGGCCTTCATCCTGCAGAAGATGAAGGAAACCGCCGAAAGCTATCTGGGCGAGACCGTCACTCAGGCCGTGATCACCGTGCCCGCCTATTTCAACGACGCCCAGCGTCAGGCCACCAAGGACGCCGGCAAGATCGCCGGTCTTGAGGTGCTGCGCATCATCAACGAACCGACGGCGGCGGCGCTGGCTTACGGTCTTGATAAAAAGGAAACCAAGACGATCGCGGTCTATGACCTCGGCGGCGGGACCTTTGACATCACCATCTTGGAAATCGACGACGGGTTGTTCGAAGTCAAATCCACCAACGGGGACACCTTCCTTGGCGGCGAAGACTTTGACATGCGCATCGTCAACTATCTGGCCGACGAGTTCAAAAAGGAACACGGCGTTGATCTGAGCAACGACAAGATGGCCCTGCAGCGCCTGAAAGAGGCAGCCGAAAAGGCCAAGATCGAACTTTCGTCCTCCAGCCAGACCGACATCAACCAGCCCTTCATCTCGATGGACCGCAACACCGGTCAGCCATTGCACATGGTGATGAAGCTGACTCGCGCAAAGCTGGAAAATCTGGTCGAGGACCTGATCAAGAAGTCGATCAAGCCTTGTCAGGCTGCGCTGAAAGATGCCGGCGTGTCCAAAGAGGACATCGACGAGGTCGTGCTGGTGGGCGGTATGACCCGCATGCCGCGCGTAGTTGAGGAAGTGACCAAGTTCTTTGGCAAAGAGCCCCACAAGGGTGTGAACCCCGATGAGGTTGTGGCCTTGGGTGCCGCTATCCAAGCCGGCGTTCTGCAAGGCGACGTCAAGGATGTGGTTCTTTTGGACGTCACGCCACTGTCCTTGGGGATTGAGACCCTTGGCGGCGTGTTCACCCGCCTGATCGACCGCAACACCACGATCCCGACGAAAAAATCTCAGGTCTTCTCGACCGCCGAGGACAACCAGAACGCCGTGACCATCCGCTGCTTTCAGGGTGAGCGCGAAATGGCGGCCGACAACAAGATCCTTGGCCAGTTCAATCTGGAACAGATCCCGCCTGCCCCGCGCGGCGTGCCGCAGATCGAGGTGACCTTCGACATCGACGCCAACGGCATCGTGTCGGTGAAAGCCAAGGACAAGGGCACCAACAAGGAACAGGCGATCACGATCCAGGCGTCCGGCGGTCTCAGCGATGACGAGATCGACAAGATGGTCAAGGACGCCGAGGCGAATGCCGAGGCCGACAAGGAACGCCGCGAACTGGTGGAAACCCGCAATCAGGGCGAAAGCCTGCTGCACTCCACCAAGAAGTCGCTGGTCGATCACGGCGACAAGGTGGATCCGTCCACCGTCGAAGCGATCGAGTTTGCCATGTCACCTTTGGAAGATGCCTTGAAGGCTGACGATGCCGGCAAAATCCGTTCGGCCATCCAGAACCTGACCGAAGCGGCGATGAAACTGGGCGAGGCGATCTACAAATCGTCGCAAGCCGAAGCCGGCAGCGACGATGATGATCAGGCGCGCCCGGTTGACGATGACATCGTCGATGCGGATTTCGAAGATCTGGGCAATAACAAGCGGAAGTGATACCGCACGAACCGAAACAGGGGGCGGTCTGGCGACAGACCGCCCCCTCCCGGTTCTAGGGAAGGGGTTTTGCTGTGGCAAAACGCGACTATTACGAGGTGCTTGGGGTCGCCAAGGGGGCGAGCGCAGAAGAGCTCAAAAAGGCCTATCGCAACAAGGCCAAAGAGCTGCACCCTGACCGCAACACCGAAGATCCGAACGCCGAGGCCCAGTTCAAGGATGTGAACGAGGCCTACGAAGTTTTGAAGGACGCCGACAAGAAAGCCGCCTACGACCGATTTGGACATGCGGCCTTTGAGGGGGGCAACGGCGGCGGCGCACGGCGCGGTGGTCCCGGCTACGGCGGCCAAGGCGATTTTGCGTCAGCTTTTTCGGACGTGTTCGAAGACCTGTTTGGCGATTTCATGGGGGGACGCGGCGGTGCTGCCGGGGCGCGGTCGCGCGTACAGCGCGGGTCGGACCTGCGCTACAACATGCGCGTATCCCTCGAAGAGGCCTTTGCAGGCGTACAGAAGACGATCAGCGTCCCGACCCTGACGGCCTGTGACATCTGCAACGGCTCGGGTGCCGAGGGTGGGGCGGAGCCTGTCACCTGTCTGACCTGTTCCGGCATGGGCAAGGTGCGCGCGCAGCAAGGTTTCTTTACGGTTGAACGGACGTGCCCGACCTGCAACGGCGCGGGTCAGATCATCAAGAACCCCTGCAAGAAATGCGGCGGGGCGGGCCGCATCGAAAAAGAACGCAGCCTGTCGGTGAACATCCCTGCCGGGGTCGAGACCGGCACCCGGATTCGACTGGCGCAAGAAGGCGAGGCCGGGTTGCGGGGCGGGCCGAATGGCGATCTGTACATCTTTATCGAGGTCAAGGAACACACGATCTTTCAACGCGATGGGGTGCATCTGTTTTGTCAGGTGCCGATCTCTATCGCCACGGCCGCGCTTGGCGGCGAGGTCGAGGTGCCAACGATCGACGGCGGCAAGAGTCGCGTGCGGGTCCCCGCGGGTAGCCAGACCGGCAAGCAGATGCGCCTGCGCATGAAGGGCATACCCGCCCTGCGCGGGGGTGCTGCGGGCGACATGGTGATTGAACTTGCGGTTGAAACGCCGGTCAACCTGACCGCACGCCAGCGCGAGCTGCTGCGTGAGTTTGAAAAGCTGTCGGAAGAAAACAATCCCGAAAGCTCATCGTTCTTTTCCAAGGTCAAAGGGTTCTGGGACGGCAAGAAAAGCTGATCGGCCACCGACCGTTCAGCCGACGCGGCGCCCCTGAACCCAGACGCCTCGGACCGCTCCGGCTGCATCGAGGCGCTTGACGCGGATCAGGTCTGCGCGCGCACCCAAGGTCAGATGGCCACGGTCATGCAACCCGGTTGCCTCGGCCGGAGCCTGCGTGACGGTTGCGATCCCGCGCGCAAGGTCCCCCCAGATATCGCCCAGCATCAGCGCCGCAGAGAGCAGGGACGACGGCACGTAATCCGATGAGACGATGTCCAGAAGGTCCGATTCGGCCAGCGCCTTGGCCGCGACGTTGCCCGAATGCGACCCGCCCCGGATCAGGTTCGGCCCGCCCATCATAACCTTGATGCCATGGGCGTGGCAGGCCTCTGCGGCCTCGGTTGTGGTGGGGAACTCGGCGAAATGGGCACCGTGGGCGGCAGATATGCCCACTTGCGGGGCCGTGGTGTCATCATGGCTGGCCAGCACTGCGCCATAACGGCGGGCCTCTGCCACGGCGGCGGCCTCGTGTCGCGCACCGACCCGGTCTTTCAACGCGCGCATGCCATCGACATGGGCCTTGAACTCGTCATCCGTCATGCCGCGTTTCTTGGACATGTAGTCCCAAAGTTTGGACAGATCGCGGAACTGTCGTTCACCGGGGGTATGGTCCATCAGGCTGACGATACCGATCTGGTCCTCGGGGCCGAACTTGGCCAGCTCTTCGACCAGCGTCTCGGAACAGACCTCGGCACGCAGATGCAAAAGATGGGTGATCCGCAGCACCCCTTGCGCGCGCAGGTCAAGGATCTCATCGGCAAGACCGCGGGCATATTCGTCGTAATTGGCCCGGACATCGGACAGGACCGAGCCCACCCGCAGGGCATCAAACACCGTCGTGATGCCGACGCTCGCCAATTCCGCATCATGGGCGAGAATCGCCGCCGCGTGGGGCCAGTTGACGTGCGGGCGCGGCTCGATATGGCGCTCCAGATTGTCGGTATGCAGCTCGATTAGGCCTGGCATCATCAGATCGCCGTCGCAGTCGATGGCCCCGGCCGGGACCGCAGCGCCGTCAAAGATCTCTGCGATGGCACCGTCGCAGAGCCGCACACCGCCCCGGCGGACCTCTGTTGGCAAGACAAGCATTGCATTTGCAAGCGTGGTATCGGTCATTCGGGGCGATCCTGATGGAGCATGGCGCGGCAAGGGATTTGCAATACATTTAACCTGTCACAGGCTTGTGACATCAACCGCATAGTTCGCGCGATATGAGCCAGATGAAACGATACGCGGTGTATTACGCGCCCCCGCCCGGACCCTTTGCGGACCGCGCTGCGGCTTGGCTTGGCCGGGACGCGGCTTTTGGAAAGCCCGTGACGCAGCCCGATATCGCAGACCTGCCCATCCCCTTGCAGGACCTTACGGCAGATCCGCGCAAATATGGGTTTCATGGCACCCTGCGTGCGCCCTTCCGGCTGGCCAAAGGCGTCGATGAGGCGGAGCTGCACCGGCATCTGGCGGGCATGGTACGGGCCTTGCGCGCTGTCACGCTGGACGGTCTGCAGGTGCACAACCTTGATGGGTTTCTGGCGTTTACACCTGTGGGCGACACATCTGCGCTGCAATCGCTGGCGCAGCGGATCATTGAGGCGACCGATAGCTTGCGTGCGCCGCTGAACGCCGATGAGATTGCGCGCCGCAGGCCCGACAGCCTGACGCCCCGGCAACGCGACTATCTGATGCGCTGGGGCTATCCCCATGTGATGGAGTTGTTCCAGTTCCATCTGACGCTGACCGGGCGGTTGCGTGCTGCGGACGCCGCGACCGTGTTTCCGGTCGTGCAGGCGCATTTCGCGCCCGTCGTGCCCAAACCATTCGTGATCGACGACATTTGCCTCTTTGGCGAGGATGATCAGGGGCGCTTTCATTTGAGGCAGCGTTATGCCCTTTCTTGCTGAAGGGCCGCAAGGAACCGCGTGACGCCTTCGGCCAGCGTGCCGTCGTTCACGACGACGGTTGCGGCGATCCCGGGCGGCAGCGTGAAACTTGCACGCTCAAGCCGCACCACGATGTCCGCTGCGGTTTCGCGTCCCCGCGCAGCGAGGCGTGCGGCCAGAACCGGCACAGGGGCGGTGACCAGAAGAAACTGCAAGCCGGGAAACTGCGCTTTTGCTGCGGACAGCATCGCGCGCGATCCGTTAAAAAGGATCAGACCGGGGCGGGAGAGCTGATCCTTGGGGATGCCGTAGGACAGGCCATGCGCCTGCCAGTCCAGTGCAAATTGTCCGGCGGCCTTGCGCGCGGCAAACGCGTGGTCGCTGACGCCTTCGAAGTCCTCGCCGCCTGCCGCCTCGGGTCGGGTGATGACGCGGCGTACGATCAGCAGGTCGGGCCTTGCTTTGGCCGCCGCCATCATCAACGTGTCCTTGCCAGCCCCCGACGGGCCGACAACAGCAATCAGCTCTGGCGTCATGCGGCGATGCCCGGCGTGAACGCCGTCACGTCGATCAGCCGGTCGCAAACACGCGCACGGGCGGCCTCGTCGTGGAAAATTCCGATGATTGCGGCCCCGCGTGCCTTGGCCTCTTCGATCAGGGTCAGCACGACCTCGCGGTTGACAACATCAAGGCTCGCGGTAGGCTCGTCCAGCAGCATCGCGGGGTAGGCATGCGCAAAGCCGCGCGCGATGTTGACGCGCTGTTGTTCGCCGCCCGAAAAGGTCGTCGGCGACAGCGACCACAGCCGTTCAGGGATGTTCAGGCGGCAGAGCAAATCCGTGGCGCGGTCGCGGGCGGCAGCGGCGGACACGCCCAGTTGCAGCAGGGGTTCGGCGACCACCTCGATGGTCGGTACACGGGGCACGACACGCAGGAACTGGCTGACATGGCCCAGCGTCTGGCGGCGCAGCGCGATGATCTCGCGCGGGGTGGCGCGGGCGACATCGGTGCCACCCACCATGATACTGCCCGACGCGGCAAGGTAGTTGCCATAGACCATCCGCATCAGCGTGGATTTGCCCGCGCCTGACTGGCCGGTCAGCCCGACGCATTCTCCGCGCGCAACGTCAAACGCCGCCCCGACCATCACGGGAATGACCACGCCGCCCTGATTGTGCAGGGTAAAGACCTTGGAAAGGTTGGAAACTGTGATCATCGCCTAGACCTGCAAAACCGAGGACACCAAAAGCTGCGTATAGCCGTGCTGCGGATCGTCCAGAACCTGATCGGTCAGGCCCTGTTCCACCACATAGCCCGATTTCATCACCATGAGCCGGTCGGCCAGCAGCCGGACCACCGCAAGGTCATGCGTCACGATGATCACCGACAGGCCCAGATCGCGCACAAGGCCCCGCATCAGGTCCAAAAGCCGCGCCTGGACCGAGACATCAAGGCCCCCCGTCGGCTCATCCATCAGCACAAGGCGCGGGCCGGTCACCAGATTGCGCGCGATCTGAAGGCGCTGCTGCATGCCGCCCGAGAACGCGCTTGGCCGGTCGTCGATACGGTCGGCGGCAATTTCCACCCGGTCCAGCCAGTCGGTCGCCTTGGCGCGGATATCGCCGTAATGGCGCGCGCCCACAGCCATCAGGCGTTCACCCACATTGCCGCCTGCGCTGACGCCCATCCGCAACCCGTCGCGCGGGTTCTGGTGGACATAGGCCCAGTCGGTGCGCATCAAACGCCGCCGGGCGGCCTCAGCCATCGTGACGGTGTCGCGCAACGTGCGGTCCACGTCGAACAGCACCCGCCCGGTATCGGGCCGCAGATGCCCCGCAAGGCAGGACAGCATCGTCGATTTGCCCGACCCGCTTTCGCCAACGACGCCCAAGACTTCGCCGGGCCAGAGATCAAAGGACACATCCGCGCAGCCGATCCGTGCGCCGTAATGCTTGCTCAGCGCCCGCACCGACAGCAAGGGACCGGATTGAGTCGTCAGTTCCGTCTCGACAAGACCCATCACGATGCCTCCGGCGGGGCAAGCCGCCCTTTGTGCCCGGCCGCCCGTCGCGAGGCGCAGTGATCGGTGTCAGAGCAGACATACATCCGGCTTCCCTGATCGTCGGTGATCACCTCGTCCAGATAGGTATCGCCCGCCCTGCACAGATCGCAATCATGCGGCACTTTGCTCGCATCAAACGGGTGGTCGTCAAAATCAAGGCTGACCACATTGGTATAGGGTGGCAGCGCGTAAATGCGCTGTTCGCGCCCCGCCCCGAACAGCTGGATCGCGGCATTCCCGCCCAGCTTGGGGTTGTCGAATTTCGGAATCGGCGAGGGGTCCATCACATATCGCCCTTCGACCTTGACCGGATAGGCATAGGACGTGGCAATCTGCCCGTGCCGCGCGATGTCCTCGTAGAGCTTGACATGCATGAGCCCGTATTCCTCCAGCTCGTGCATCTTGCGCGTCTCGGTTTCGCGCGGTTCGAGAAACCGCAGCGGCTCCGGGATCGGCACCTGGTAGACGAGGATCTGCGCCTCGGTCAGGGCGGCCTCGGGGATGCGGTGGCGGGTCTGGATGATGGTGGCCTCCGCCGTCGCCTCGGTCACCGCGACACCGGTGGTCCGTTGAAAGAACCGGCGGATCGAGACGGCGTTCGTTGTGTCATCCGCGCCCTGGTCGATCACCTTGAGCCGGTCCTGTGGGGTCAGGCAGGCCGCCGTCACCTGCACCCCGCCGGTGCCCCAGCCGTAGGGCATCGGCATCTCGCGGCTGGCAAAAGGTACCTGATAGCCCGGCACCGCGATGCCTTTGAGGATCGCGCGGCGGATCATGCGCTTGGTCTGTTCGTCGAGATATGCGAAGTTGTAGGCCTGCTCGGTCATGACATCAGCCTTACAGTGGCGGTGCGACGCGGGACACGAAAGGCAACGAAATGCCAAAGATCGGGACCATCCTCGCGCTGGCCGCTGCCGTTGTCGTCGTCGTGATGATCCGGCGCTGGTTGCGCGATCGCGCCCATGGCCGCCCGGGCGTGTTCAGCCGGGACAACAGCGGCGATAGTACTGCTCCGAGTGCCAGCGCCATGACAACGCCCAAAGGGGACCCGCGTGGCGGCAGCGATGGCGATGCCGGTGGCAGCGATGGCGGCGGGGGCGACTAGCGTCATTCCGCAGCCTCCTGCATCCGGATCGCCTTTGACCGCAGGCGGCGCACGAGTTCAAGTTCGGACTGGAAATCGACGTAGTGCGGCAGTTTGATGTGTTCCAAGAACCCGGTCGCCTGGATGTTGTCGCAATGCATCAGCACGAATTCCTCGTCCTGCGCGGGGGCGCCGACGAACTCCTCGCCCAGCTCTTCCCAACGCAGGGCACGGTCGACAAGGCTCATCGCGATGGCCTTGCGTTCGGACTGGCCAAAGACCAACCCGTAGCCGCGCGTGAATTGCGGGGGTTCGGTTTTCGACCCTGTGAACTGGTTGACCGTTTCGCATTCCGTCAGTTCGATCTCGCCGATCTCGATGGCGAAACCCAGTTCGGGGATGTCCATCTCGACCGCCACGCGGCCGATCCTGAGTTCTCCCACGAAAGCATGGGTGCGCCCATAGCCGCGCTGGGTCGAATAGGCCATCGACAGGATGAACCCCTCATCCCCGCGCGTGATCGCCTGCAGCCGCAAGGGGCGCGAGGCGGGCAGTTCCATCGGCGTGCGGGTCAGGTCGGGCGGCGCGTCGGTGCCATAGGCGCCCGGAGCCTCGATCAGCCCGTCGCGGTCGAGCATGGACATGACGCGCGGAACGGGGGCAGCGGTGGCGGGCAGGGTGGCGGCGGCGGACAAGGGGGCTCCCTGTGCCGCCAGACAGAAATCCAGCAGCCTGTGCGTGTAGTCAAAGGTCGGCCCCAGAACCTGCCCACCAGGAAGGTCCTTGAACGTGGCCGAGATGCGCCGATCCACCGCCATCGTCTCGGTGTCGACGGGGTTTGAGGACCCCAGACGCGGCAAGGTCGTCCGGTAAGCGCGGATCAGAAAAACCGCCTCGATCAGATCGCCACGCGCCTGCTTGATCGCCAGTGCGGCAAGATCCGGATCGAACAGCGAGCCCTCGGCCATCACGCGATTGACCGCCAGTGCCAGTTGTTCGCGGATCTGGCCGATAGACAGCTCGGCGACGCTTGTGTCGCCACGCCGTTCCTCGGCCAGCCAGGCATGGGCATTGTCGATGGCACGCTCGCCACCCTTGACGGCGACATACATCAGATGTCCTCCACGACTGTAGACCTTGGCAGGCCTGCAACATTGGACCCGCAGGTCAGGTAGGCGTCAAAGCCCAACGGAAAAAGCGCACGGTTGGCACGGAAGGCGGCAGTCTCGGGCAATGAAAGGTTGGCACAGTCCTTGATGCCGGGGCCGGTAAGGCGCGCGCCTTGCGATCCAAGGTCGCTGACCTCGACGATCAGCGTGACCGACCGATCAGGATAGTCCGGCAGGCCGACCGGAAACCGGTGCACAGGCTGCAAATCAGCCCAGCTGCCAAGGGCAAACGCAGCCTTTTCGGCACCGCACAAGGGCGCACCGGTGTGAAAGCTGATCCAGTCGCGCACCATCTGGCAGTCGGTCTGCCCCGCGAGGTGCACCGGCGTCGTGCCATCGGTCAGGGTCAAAAGCACAAGCCCCGCCGCAACAGACAACGGCGCTGGCGGCGCGGCCCCGGTGACCGGCCAGATCGTTCCCGGTCGCGCAATTGACTGCAACAGCGCGCGAAAGGCGCGGGCAGACTGGATCGCGGGGTCTTCAAATCCCCCCAGCAGGGCGTCGGGCGTCATTTGTCCTCTCCGCGCACCATGGTGAAAAACTCGACTTTGGTGGCGGCGGCCTTGCCTGCGCGGGTGGCACGCACGGCCTCGGCCTGTGCTTGCAGCGGGGCGATGACCTCGGCGCGCAGCCGCACGCTTTCGTCGGTCTGCATCAGCGCGTCCAGAACCGCTGCGCGCATCGCATGATCCCTGTTGCGCCCCTGCACATAGGCATGCCCGACGACCCCGCCGGTCAGCTGAACCGAACAGCGCGTGACTGACATCTCGCCAAAACTGAAGGCAGAACCTGTGCCGCCAATTCGTCCCTGCACCATCACGGCACCGATCTCCGGCGGACGCAGAACGCTGGTTTCTGGCAGGTCGGGGAGCAAGGCTTTCAGCGCATCGGGTCGCGCCTTTGCCACAAGGGACATCCATTCCCGGCGGTCGGCTTGGTTGCTTTTTGTGGGCTCGAGCATGGCGTCCTCGACAACTTGCGGATTTGTCTAGATCAGTATACAACTAGACAACTTTCTAGCGTGGCCGAAGACTGATCGCAACCGGCGTGTTGTGAAATTTTTGTGACGGGGTGCGATGATGCCAAGAACGGTAATCTGGAAGTCCATCAGTGACACCATCACCAGCGAGATCGCCCAAGCGCATTATGCGCCCGGAGACAAGCTGCCGACCGAGGCGGCATTGGCCAGCCGGTTCGGGGTCAATCGGCATACGGTGCGGCATGCGCTGGCGGCTTTGGCCAAGGCCGGTGTGGTGCATGCGAGGCGCGGCGCGGGTGTGTTTGTGGCCCAGCGGCCCACAGAATATGCGCTGGGGCGTCGGGTGCGGTTCCACCACAACATCACCAGCATGGGCCGCATCCCGTCGCGCCGCATCAGCCGGCTTGAGACTCGGGCCTGCAATGTCAAAGAGGCTGAGGCACTGGGGTTGGACGCGGGCGCGCAGGTGCATGTGATCGAGGGCGTGTCGCTGGCGGACGGGCAGGCGCTCGCGAGTTTCCGGTCGGTGTTTCCAGCCGCGCGGTTTGCGGGCCTGTTGGAGCGTATGGCCGAAACGGCCTCGGTGACGACGGCGCTGACGGCATGCGGCGTCACGGACTATACCCGCGCCTCGACCAGGCTGACCGCCAAGCTGGCCACTCCGGTGCAGGCGCTGACCTTGCAGGTGTCTGTGGGCGCGCCGATCTTGCGGTCGGTGGCGGTGAACGTCGATGCAGCGGGGGTTCCGGTCGAGTATGGCACAACATGGTTCGCCGGCGATCGGGTGACACTGACGGTATCTCCGGACTAGCCGCCGTATGTCTCAAGGAACGCCTCGGCCTTGAGCGTCCGGAAATCCTGCAGCGTAGCGCGCAGGCGGCTGTGGTCCCAGTCCCACCATGCCAGCGCCATCAGGCGGTCCGCGATGGCGGGGGCAAAGCGGGGGCGCATCGGGGTGGCGGGCAGGCCTGCCACGATCATGTAGGGTGGCACATCGCGGGTCACGACGGCACCCGCGGCGATGACGGATCCCGCGCCGATGGTGACCTCGGGCTTGATGATCGCGCCGTGACCGATCCAGGTGTCGGGGCCGATCAGGGTGCGCCGGGTGGCGCGGGCCTTGAAAAACTCTGGATCATCCTCGGCGTCGTCCCAGTAGTAACTGGAGCGGTAGAGAAAGTGGTGCAGGCTTGCGTGGTCCATCGGATGGTCGGTCGGCCCGATCCGGGTCATCGCCGCGATGTTGGAAAACTTGCCCACGGTGGTGTTGGCGATATCGGACTGGCGGTCACAATAAGCGTAGTCTTCGAAGGTGGAATTGATGATCCGGCTGCCTGCCCCGACCTCGCAATAGGCCCCGAAAGTGGCGTTGGTGATGGTGCTGCCAGGCTGGATCAGGGGGCTTGTGGCGGAGAGTTTGGTCATAGGGGGTCCTGTAGTACAGAGCCGGGACGGATTTTTGTTTTTTTGTCAGATACTTGATGTTTTCGTTTACCGAAGACTTAGCACCTTCAGGATTTGCGGGGCGCGTTGGGAGGATGGTGGGGGCTGTGCGTTTAAGCAGTTAGCATGCGGTTTGTAACCGGCTCGTAACGGCTTGATCGGCGCGTTGGGACAATGATAGCGGGGGGCTATCGGGGGAGAACCTCAACGCACGGAGCGTTCGCTGCGTGCCGATCAGACCGAAAACCGGGCCAAACCCGTCACCGAGACCACAAGCCAGGTCAGGCACGCGCTCCGGATGCCAACGACATCGTACGGCCAACCAGAAAGACTTGACCGGTGCGCGGAACTGACGGACCTTGAATAAGAAGTCGTTCTACTTGGCGAACGTCGGTTAAAGCAGAATTGGCCGATCACGTGAAAGCAATTGGAAAACTGAGAATACGGTCCATCGCCGATAGATCGCCGCCCAAGGATCCCTTTTCAAAGATTCTGCTCTGCTTTTCCATTCTCGTCCTGGTCCTGTTGGCAGTCCGCCTGGAGGTCGTTATCTCGACCCGTCTCCCGATCAATAAATGGGGCGACTATGTGTATTTTCACACGGCGGCAGAAACTTTTCTTGCTGGCCAAAGCGCCTATGGCGAAGACTACCTGAGCCGCCTTGCAGCATATGAGGGCGTAGCAAAATTTCCTCTGTTCTATCCGCCACAAGTGTTGCCGCTGCTTGCCCCTCTGGGGCTTTTTTCTTTTGAAACTGCGACCGAGATCTTCTTTCGACTTAACGGTGCTTTCCTGATTATTGGTTTGTTTCTAAGCGCGATGATATTCCGCAACCGGGAACAGATTTTCGATGACCGGCTCGGCGCAATTGCGATGCTCGGCATTGTCTTGGTTACCGGGGCGCTGATGCCGGCGGCGTACAGCAGCGTTCTTAACTCGAACTTCTCCAATTTCTTGCTCGTTGGTATGGCGCTGTGGATGATTGGTACAGAACGGCAAAGCAATCTTGCGGTCGGCGTCGGGCTCACGATCTTGATGCTGAAGCCAAGCGTTGCAGTGGCGCTGGTCGTCTTGTCGCTGCTAAGCCCAAAAACGCGACCAGGCGTGCTGCTTGCCTTCGCCCTCAGCGGGGGGCTTTATCTGATCGGAACCTGGGGGATAAATCCGTTTTACGCCCTGTCGGAGTAAGTCGCCGCTGCCAGCACTTTCTCGCAGCACCCAGGCAACAATTTCGGCAACCTGATTGGTATCTTTGCCCTCGAAGTCAGCCAGAATCTCGATCCGGGCATCGCGTGGCGCTTGGGCGTCTGCGTGGCTGTGGGCGCGTTCACGTTCATTCTCGGCCGACGCGACATCGCGGTGGCGGGCCTCGCGGCGATGGCGCTCACGCTGATCCTGTCACCGGTTCATCTCTATGATACCGTGTTGCTGGTCCCGGCGTTCTTTCTCGTCACGTTGCGCCAGCCGGCCGGGCTGCGCATTCTTCTGGGTTTGTCTGCGGTTTACATGATCTTTGGCCACAGGCTTGGCACTTTCGGCATTCCGACGGATCGCATTGCCATGACCGTTGGGCTATTTGCAATCGCGGCCACGCTTATCGCGCTCTTGCGGACAGACCCGCAGTCCGAGCGCGCCTGAACCCGCCCTTTTCAAGGAGTCCGGCACAAGCTGCAGCTTCGATAAAGGTCGTTGCTCTGGTAAATGCTCCGGTGAACGCATTCCTGCCTTTAACTTCCCAAGTGTTGGGGTCACATGTCGAACTGTGGCCCGAGCGCCAGTTGACGTAGATTGCGGCGGCAGCGGCGCAGGCAATTGCTGTTGGCCCAAAGCAGGTGGCCGGCGCGGGCCGAAACAAGGAGAGGGCCACTGGACCGTTTTCCAGGCGCGCCTCTCCCGGCCCTCGCAGGCGTGCTCGGGCGTTCGCGCTAAAAACGGTCCACTGGACCGTTTTCCAGGCGCGCTCACCCCTTGATCAACTTTCGTCGCAACCACCCCGAAAACGTGTCCATCAGCATCACCATAAGCACGATCAGGGTCATGTAATAGGCAACCTCTTCCCAGTCCTTCTGGGTCTGAATGGCTTGCGTCAGCAACAGCCCGATGCCGCCGCCGACGATGGCGCCGATGACGGTGGCGCTGCGGGTGTTGGATTCGAGGTAGTAGAGCACCTGGCTGAGCAAGACCGGCATCACCTGCGGGATGACGCCGAAGCGGGCGCGCAACAGGCTGTTGGCGCCGGTGGAGCGGATGCCCTCGATCTGTTTGTCATCGACGTTTTCCAACGCCTCGGAGAATGTTTTGCCGAAAGAACCGGTGTCCGTGATCATGATCGCCAGCGCACCCGTCATCGGGCCAGGGCCGAAGGCGCGGCTGAGGATGATCGTCCAGATCAAGCCATCGACGCCGCGGATGAAGTCAAAGACACGGCGGATACCAAAGCGGACGGGGCCGACGGGCATGAAGTTCGACGCAGCGACAAAGCCCAGGGGAAAGGCGATGAGGGCGGCACCCGCAGTGCCGAGAAAAGCCATCAGGATCGTCTCGAAGATCGCCCAGACGACATCGCCGTGGCGCCACATCTTGTTCGTCCAGACCTCGGACACGATGTAGGCGGCATTGGCGCGGGCGGGGTCGATGCGCTCGCCCCAAAGCGCGAGGCTGGCCAGTTGCAGCGGGCTGTTGCCGTAAAACGGGCTGTCGAGGGTGAAGAAGAACAGCTCCCACCCCGGCTGGTATTTGAACGTCTCGACCTTGGAGCGGGTGTAGTTGAAACGGCCCGCCGGGGTGGTGACCGAGACTTTGGTGTCAGAGGCGTTGATCCATTCGGGGCGCTGTTCGGGGGCGGTCAGGGCAAGCTTGCCGTCAAGAGGCCTGATGTCGATGGTGCCGTAGCCCGGGACGACAAAGCGCGCGCCCGCCGCGTCATAGGTCACGAGATGGCCGGTGCCGAGGTCGATCTGGGTCACGTCGCCGTCGCGCTTGACCCAGTCGGGCAGCGTGCCGGGCGGGTAGGTGCCCTTGTTTTCGCCTTCGATCGCGACGACCAGGTTGCCCGAGGCGTTGTCGCGGGTGACATGGGTCTTGTAGGACCAGAAATCCGACATCAGGATCGTGGCATTGTCCAGTCGGGCGCGCTGCGCAAGGCCGGGGATGTCAAAGGCAAAAAACGTGTAGGTCAGGTAGACGAGGATCACCGCGGGGATGCCAAAGGCGAAAAGGCGGCGGCGGGCAAAGGTGTCGGTGACCTGATCGGCGAGTGTCGGGGTGGTTGCCATGTCAGTCATGTCAGTACCCCTTGATCAGACGGTTGCGGTAATGGTCCGAGAACCGGTCGATCACGAAGATGGTGAGGAACAACAGGATGAAGATCGCCACGACCTGATCGTAGCGGCCCTGCCCCCATTGCATCGCGAGTTTCAGGTCATGGCCGATGCCGCCTTCGCCCACAAAGCCGAGGATCGCGCTGGCGCGGACGTTGATCTCGAACCGCAGAAGCGCGTAGCTGAGCCAGTTTGGCGCGACCTGCGGAATGACGCCAAGCCACATCCGCTGACCCCAGGTGGCGCCGACGGATGCCAGCCCCTCGACCGGTTTGGGGTCGGCGTTCTCAGCCACCTCGGAGAAGAGCTTGCCCAAGGCCCCGCCGGTATGGAGTGCTATGGCGATGACGGCGGGCACCGGGCCACCGCCGAGGATATAGATCAGCACCAGCGCGATGACGATTTCGGGGATGGCGCGGAGCGCGTCCATGCTGCGGCGGAAAAGGCCGATCAGGCGCGGCCAGCGGGCGAGGCCGCACGTGGCCAGCAAGGACAGGACCACGGCCATGATGCCGCCGATCAGGGTGGACACGGCGGCGATGTTGATGGTCTCGACCAGGGAGGGGATGAATTCGAGGAAAAGTGCTGGCAGGTTGGCGCGGTTGGTCCAGCCTTCGGACAGGACTTCACCGGCAAAATCGTCGATCTGCGGCAAGCCGTTCCAGAAGCCGCCGGCGTTGCGGTGTTCGGACAGGATCCAGCCCGAGGCAAAGACGGCGATAAAGAGGACGAGGAGGATGCCGCCATACATGCGCTTGCGGCGGACCATCTCCAGATAGCCGGTGCGGGTGTCGGAGCTATCGGGGCGTTTGCCCTGCTCCGGCCCAAAGGCGATATCGACCATCAACGTCCCCTGCAAGAGAAATGCCGGGCCACCCATCGGGCAGCCCGGCTGATCATGTTGAAATTACATGCCTTCTTGCATTTTTCGGGCGTCGAGGATGCCTTGATAGTCCTCATGCTTGACCGGGACGAAGTCTTTGGCTTCACCGGCAGCGACGTTGTAGGCGCAGTCCTTGTCGGTCTGCCACATGGTGTCCATCATCGCATAGACCTTGTCCTTGACGTCCTGCGGCAGGGCCTTGCGCACGACCAGCGGGCCTTCGGGGATCATCTTGGAGCGCCAGATCTCGACGATGTTGTTCATGTCGACGAGACCCGCATCGGCGGCCTTGCGAAACGCACCCGAGGTGAAGCCGTCTTCCCAATTGCCCAGGCCGTCAGCCCACGACACGCCTGCCGCGAAGTCGCCGTTGGCGACGCCAACAATGGTCTGCTCGTGGCCACCCGACATTTTGACTTCGGCGAAGTAGTCTTCAAGCTTGCCGTACTTGGCCGACATCTCGGCCGCTGGAACGAGATAGCCCGAGGTGGAGTTCGGGTCGGCAAAGGCAAAGACCTTGCCCTTGGCTTCGTCCATGTTGGTGATGCCAGCGTCCTTGCGGGCGAAGCCGATGGAGTAGTATCCGGTGGAACCATCGACGTTTTGCTTGGTGAGCATAACCTCAACCGCCTCTGGATCGGTCAGATAAACCTTGGCATAGGCCGAGGCACCAAGCCAGGCGTAGTCCAGCGTCCCGCCCAGCAAGCCCTGGATCACGCCGTCATAGTCAGCGGGGGTAAAGAGCTTGACCGGAACGCCGAGTTCCTTTTCTACGGCAACGCGGAGGCACTCGGTCGAGGTCAGGCGATCTTGGGCGTTTTCGCCGCCAAGAATACCGATGTTGAATTCGGTGATCGCATCTTGCGCCATTGCGGGCGCGGCGAGGGTGGTGGTGGCAGCCAGAAGGGCAAGCAGCTTTTTCATGGTCGTCTCCGGGTTAGCGGCCCTATGGGGCCAGGGTGGAAAGGGTCAGGACATCAACGCGTCGGCATAGCCTTTGTCGCTGGGGCCGGTGTCGATGGCGGTCGAGGTGGCCGCCTCGTTGAACGAGGCATCCGCGCCGTAGATGTCGCGCGCGACCCCGGTGGTCAGCTGATCGGGCACACCGTCAAACACGATCCGCCCGTCGCGCATGCCGATCACGCGGTCGCAATAGCGGCGCGCGGTATCAAGGGTGTGAAGGTTGGCGATGACCATGCGGCCATCCTCTTCGTGAATGCGGCGCAGGGTATCCATGACGACTTGGGCATTCATCGGGTCAAGACTGGCGATCGGCTCGTCGGCGAGGATGATCTTGGGGTCCTGCATCAGGGCGCGGGCGATGGCGACGCGCTGCTGTTGGCCACCCGACAGCGCCTCGGCCCGTTTGGGGGCCTGCTCGGCGATGCCAAGACGGTCGAGGATATCCAGCGCCTTGAGGATATCGGCACGGGGCCAGAGGTTGAACATGCACTGCACGGTCGAGCGGCGGTTCAGGATGCCGTGCAGCACGTTGGAGGCGACATCCATTCTTGGCACAAGGTTGAACTGCTGAAAGATCATCGCACACTGGCTTTGCCAGACGCGCTTTTCGGCGCCTTTCAGGGCGAGAACGTCGCGGCCTTCGACCATCAGTGCGCCCGATGTGGCATCGGTCAGGCGGTTCATCATGCGCAGAACGGTGGATTTTCCTGCGCCCGAGCGCCCGATAATGCCAACAAAAGAAGATTTGGGGATGCAAAAGCTGATGTTGTCGACGGCTGCTTTTTGCCCGAACATGCGGGTGACGTTTCGAACCTCAAGCACTGCACGACCCCCAATAGCATTGCCGTCGGGCTACGGACCGCAGGTAACGATCGTTCAGGCTTTGCATGAAGTTTTGATGACATGGGTGGGCGTTAACTTTTCCTTCACCATCCCCATGTCAGCCTACGGGCTATGACAGGTTCAGGTTTTCACGACGGTATGCTGCCCCTGTTCGCCCCCGCCGGGGACGCGGATGAGGCGCTGGTTGTGCCTCTGATCGGCAAGCTGCCGTCCTATATTCTGGATCACCGAAAACGCCTGCGTGCGCGTTTTACCGACGGCGGTGCTGCGGCGATGCCGGAATACGAATTGCTGGAACTGATCTTGTTCCGGGCGATCCGCCAGCAAGATGTCAAGCCGCTGGCGCGGCGGCTGATGGATACCTTTGGCGACTTTAACCGCGTGATCAGCGCCAGCCCTGCGCGGCTGGCAACGATCAAAGGCGTCGGCGAGGCGGTCATCCTGGAGCTGAAGATCGTCGAGGCGGCAGCACAGCGGATGATGCGCAGCAAGGTCATCAACCGGGCAGTGCTGTCATCATGGGATGCGCTTTTGGACTATTGCCATACGGCAATGGCACACCGCGAAACCGAGCAGTTCCGCATCCTGTTTCTGGACCGCAAGAATGTGCTGATCGCCGATGAAGAACAGGCGCGCGGCACCGTCGATCACGTGCCCGTCTATCCCCGCGAGGTCGTCAAGCGGGCGCTGGAGCTGAACGCAAGCGCGCTTATTCTCGTGCATAACCACCCGTCAGGCGACCCGACCCCGTCAGAGGCCGACATCACCATCACGCATCAGATCAAGGATGCGGCCGAGATTCTGGGGTTGGTCCTGCACGACCACCTGATCATCGGCAAATCGCGCGAGGTCAGTTTTCGCGCCCTTGGCTATCTGTAAGTCAGTTTGGCCTGCTGGCAGGATGGTGACGTCATCACGGCTGCGGCAGGGACGGCGCGGGCAAAACCGGCCTGACCCAAAGTTCCACCCGACGGTTCAGACGTTTGCCAGCTTCGGTGGTGTCGCAGGCCATCGGCAAGGTTTCACCAAAGCCCGCGACCTCGGGCAGGGTGTCGGGGGCCAGGTCGGGGGCGACCATTTGCAGCGCTGCACGCACGGCCTCGGCGCGCGCCAAGGACAGCGCCTGATTGTCCGCAGCAGGCCCTGATCCATCGGAAAAGCCAACCAGGGTCAGACGTTCGCGGCGAAATGTACCGGACCCGATCAGCTGCGCCAGATCCTCGAGATTGTCGCGCGACTGGGCATCCAGTTCGGTCTCGCCGTCCTCGAACCGAAAGGTCAAGGACAGACGGTCGGTGCCCGTCATGACATCGACGAGGGCTTGCAGATCCGGCAAGGTCACATCCTCGCCCGCGCCACGGATCGCATTGATCAGGCGCAGGCCGTCATCGGTCAGGGGCTGGCGCTGGATGTTTCGGCCAACATACCCCAAGGCGGATACGGCACGATCGCCGCCAGGCGTTGACAGGAATTCCAGAAATTCGCGCGCGATGAGCGGCAGGCGTCGTGGCGGCACCAAAAGCAGGATCGGAAGCACAAGCGGGTAATCTTCGGACCGAATGGCTGCGGGCCCCGGAACAAGGGGGAAGCCGCAGCTGTCGGTCAGGGTCAGCGCGCGGGCCGTGCCCATAGCCGATTGCCCGGTGACGGCCAGTGCCCAAGGGTCGCGCGACACGGCGGCCGCAAGGGACGCCTGATCAGCATGCCAGACCGAAGCTATGATGGATTGTCCAAGGCGCGCGGCAATCGTGTCCGCAAGGTCCGCGTCCGGTCCGACAGCATGCAGCACGATGGGCATGTCGGGGCCGCCCGCCTCGGCCCAGTTCGAGATCTCGCCAATCAGGGCGCGCGCGAGGTCGGCTGTCGACATCTGCGGTGTCGGGTTGTCGGGCGCGACAATCGGGATCAGCGCATCCAGCGCCATGACGCGGGTGCGAAAGGCCGGATCGGCTTGCGTGGTTACCACCAGTTCGGCCTGGCCATCGGCAAGCAGGGCGCGGGCTTGCGCGGATTCCAGCGGGGCAAAGGTGATCTCGGCGAGGATCTGGTCGGTTTTCGGATCGCGGATCTGGCCCGCGGAGATGGTTGCATCTGCCGTCGCAAAAGCGTAGCCCCGATTTGCCGCAAACGCCTGAAACAGCGGCAAGATCAGCGCGGTGCCCGCATCAGCGTCGCCCACAATGCGGATTCTGGCGCGCGGCGCGATAAGGTCGGGGCAACCCGGGCCATCACAAATGACGCCTTGGCCATCGACAGTCAGGACCCCGTAAGACGTCTTGATGGTGTAAAATTCGCCATCATAGCCTAGCAGGCTGCCGGTCAGGGCAAGCGCCCCGTCGCGGGCGGTCAGCGTGATGTCTTGGGCGTAACCTTGCGCCGCGGATAGGCTGAGGACGATCCCTGCCGCGCAGCCCCACCATGATGCCATGAACCCATCCGCCGGGCGATCAGTTCGCCGCAGCGAGTGTCAGGTCCGGGACGGGATTTTTCAACACCAGAATATCGCCGAATGCGCTGCAATCGGGCATGGCAAGCACAAGATCGCTGACGGTGGGCGAGCCGCCATCGCTGATGATCACTTCACCAAGCAGCTCACGGCCACAGGTTTCGGTAGTCACCACGGCCTCAATCGAGATTTCGACCGGCATGACAGCATCTTTCGGGTAAGTATAGACTTCGGCGAGCATCGGGGGCGTCGCCTGGGTGTCGCCAAGGATCATCAGATAACCCCCGCCGATTTGCCCGGTCAGTGGCAGATTTCCCGGATTGGCGGCAGAGATGTGACCCGGATCGTTGTAGCCTGCGCCGGCCTCGAACGCGTTGACGCCAAAGGTGTCGCGGTCTAGCCATTGCACCGCAAAACGACGAAGATCCGCCATTTCGGGAACCGACACCGCGCCCTTGATCTCCGTTGCATCGGCAAACCGCAACGAAACCTCGCCCGCCGTATCGAGAGCAGGTATCTTCAGAAACGCGGAACCGTCGGCCGTCGTCTTGGCGGTGATGGCCATCGGGCCGTGACGCAAGACGATACGCTCGTTCGGATGGCAAGGTGCCAAAAGTGCGACTTCGATCATGGTGGTCGCGACCACGGACAAGTCCATCGCGTTGTTGCAGCTGGCTTCGGGCGCCATCAGGTCCGCCATTGTCTTGGGGACGATCGAAGGTTCCGGCTCGGTGGCGGAGACGATTTCGGGTTGGCCGGGCGCTGGCACGGCGATTGAAGGTGTCGCCGGCACATCGGTCCCTTGCGTGGCGAGCATCACCTGAGGCTGGGCAGGGGCGGAGAGCGCTGCAGGTGGTTCGGTGACGGCAAGGGCGGGCACAGGGGTCTGCACTGGTTCCGTGCTTGCGGCTTGTAGCGGGGTCGTGGTCGCCTTGATGATTGCCGGAGCGGTCTCGGCCTGTGCCGACATGTTCAGGCTGGGCAGCGAAAGGGCAGACGCCGTGGATGTCGGCAAAGCCGCCTCTTGCGGACCGGCGGCGACCGCAACAATCGACTTGGGAGCGGGCGTGGCTGCGGGCGTGACCGCGCTGGTCGGCAGGTCGGGGGGCGTTTCGGACAGGGTCTGCACTACATGTCCCAGAAGAATTGCTACTGCCAAAACGGACACCACTCGTGCCAGCCTGCGCTTGATACTTACCTTCAAGTCCATGTCGTCGCGTCCATCCCCAAGGTGCTTGAGTCTGGCGTTAGGCGTCAATGAGGGCGAAGACGTGGCAAATTGAGGGAATGATTCCAGCGCGATCACGCCCGAAGCCGGGCATGGGCCGCCTTGTTTCAGACCGTTTCAGTCTAAGGTTGAGTCGTGATCAGGCGAGCTTGCCGTGACAGTGCTTGAACTTTTTGCCCGATCCGCAGGGGCAGGAATCGTTGCGACCCGGATTGCCCCAGGTTGCGGGATCCGCCTCGTCAAAACCGGCGCGCGGGGCAGTGAGGGCGTCGTCTCCATCAGCCATCGCGGACGCCATCGCGGGTGCAAGTGCCGGGGCCGGTTTGGGTGCCGGTGCCGCCGCCTGCTGCTGCGCCAAAAGCTGCGCCATCATCGCCGACTGCTCTTCCTGGGTCAGGGGACGAATGCGCGACAGCTGTTCGGTGACCTGCACGCGCAAGCCGTTCAAAAGCGATTCAAAAAGCTGAAACGCCTCGGTCTTGTATTCGTTGAGCGGATCGCGCTGGGCATATCCGCGGAAGCCGACGACAGAACGCAAATGTTCCAACCGCAACAGGTGTTCGCGCCACTTTGCATCGATGGTGTTCAACAGGACCTGTTTTTCGATGTTCTCCATCGAGTCCTTGCCAAAAGCTTCAAGTTTGCCGGCCATGTGCGCGGCCGAAGCCTCGGCGATGCGATCACGGATGCCGTCTTGATCAACACCCTCTTCGGCAGCCCAGCCGGCAAGAGGCAGATCAAGCGACAGCTTTTCCAAAATGGCGGCCTTGAGGCCCGGTGCGTCCCATTGATCAGGATACGATTTCGGCGGCATGAACTGGTCCACCAGATCGTCGATGACCTGCAAACGCATGTCTTCGGCGATTTCGGTGACGTCCTCGGCCTCCATGATTTCGAGGCGCTGGCCAAAGATCGCCTTGCGCTGGTCGTTCATCACGTCGTCGAACTTCAACAACTGCTTGCGGATGTCGAAATTGCGGCCTTCGACCTTGGCTTGCGCCTTTTCAAGGCTTTTGTTGACCCAAGGATGGACGATCGCCTCGCCTTCTTTCATCCCCAATTTCGACAGAACCGAATCAAGCCGTTCAGAACCGAAGATGCGCATCAGGTCATCGTCGAGGCTGAGAAAGAACGAGGACCGGCCGGGGTCACCCTGACGGCCGGACCGGCCGCGCAGCTGGTTGTCGATGCGGCGGGATTCGTGGCGTTCAGTGGCCAGAACGAAAAGGCCCCCGGCGGCGATGACGCGGGCCTTTTCGTCGGCATGTTCGGCCTCGATCTTTGCACGCACCTCGTCGGGGTGCAGGTGGGGGTCGGCGGCCAGCGCCTCGAGGACCTTCATCTCGACGTTGCCGCCAAGCTGGATGTCGGTGCCGCGACCGGCCATGTTGGTGGCGATGGTGACCGCACCGAACTTGCCCGCGTCGGCCACGATCTGCGCCTCTTGTTCGTGCTGGCGCGCGTTCAGGACGTTGTGGGTGATGCCCTCTTTGGTCAGAAGCCCGGACAGGAATTCAGATTTCTCGATCGACGTTGTCCCGACAAGGATCGGCTGGCCCTTGGCGGTGGCCTCTTTGATCGAGGCGATGATGCCATCGTATTTTTCGCGCGCGGAACGATAGACCTGAT
The DNA here is from genome assembly GCA_031378845.1 of Rhodobacterales bacterium. Lineage (GTDB taxonomy): Bacteria > Pseudomonadota > Alphaproteobacteria > Rhodobacterales > Rhodobacteraceae > JAJNPS01. The sequence goes on along the minus strand of JANNES010000015.1, from coordinate 506,939 downwards.
CATGTTCATCGACGCGGTCGACCGGCCGGTTGGTCGGCACCTCGACCACGCCAAGACCGTAGATCTGGGCAAATTCCTCGGCCTCGGTTGAGGCGGTGCCGGTCATGCCGGCAAGCTTGTCGTAGAGGCGGAAGTAGTTCTGGAACGTCACCGAGGCCAGTGTGATGTTTTCGGGCTGGATCGCGGTGCCCTCTTTGGCCTCGATGGCCTGATGCAGGCCGTCCGACAGGCGACGGCCGCGCATCATGCGGCCGGTGAATTCGTCGATCAGCATCACCTGCCCGTCGCGGACGATGTATTGCTGGTCCTTCTGGTACAGCTTGTGGGCGCGCAGGGCCTGCGTCACGTGGTGGACCAACGTGGTCGATTCCGGATCATAGAGGCTCTGACCCTCGGGCAGAATCTCCAGCTCCAGCAGTTTTTGTTCGATGAATTCGTTGCCCTCATCCGTGTAGGTCACGTTGCGGGTCTTTTCGTCGAGCGTGAAGTGCTCGGCTGTCAGCGACGGGATCAGCGCATCGACCTTGATGTAGAGGTCGCTGCGGTCCTGGCTGGGGCCGGAAATGATCAGGGGGGTGCGGGCCTCGTCGATCAGGATAGAATCGACCTCGTCCACGATGGCATAGTTGTGCCCGCGTTGCGCCATGTCGGAGATCGCGTTCTTCATGTTGTCGCGCAGGTAGTCAAAGCCCAGTTCGTTATTCGTCGCATAGGTGATGTCGGCGGCATAGGCGGCTTTTTTGTCGGCGTCGTTCTGGAATGGCACCACCACGCCCGTGGTCATGCCGAGGGCTGCAAAGACCTTGCCCATCCATTCGGCGTCCCGCTTGGCCAGATAGTCGTTGACCGTGACGATGTGCACGCCCTTGCCTTCGAGCGCATTCAGATAGGCCGGAAAGGTCGCAACCAGGGTCTTGCCTTCGCCCGTCTTCATCTCTGCGATGTTGCCCTGATGCAGGAAAACGCCACCTTTAAGCTGTACATCAAACGCGCGCAGGCCCAGGGCCCGGCGTGCGCCTTCGCGACAATTGGCGAACGCCTCGGGCAGGATATCGTCGAGGCTTTCGCCACTCTCTTGAACCCGGCGCTTGAAATCGGCGGTCTTGGCGATCAGGCCTTCGTCGCTGAGGGCGGCAAACTCCGGCTCCAGCGCGTTGATCTTGGCCACCAGCGGACGCACGGCCTTGACCTTGCGGTCATTGGCAGAGCCGAAAACTTTACGGGCCAAGGCCCCAAAACCCAACATGCTATCCCCGCATGGTCGTTGCTGAACGGATCGTGTGGCGCATGGTCTTGCCCGACCTCGCCGCCTTCCCTAGAAGGGCAGTGAAGGCCATGACTTGCCCGGGGCACGCGACTGTCGCGATTTAGGGGTTGGGGCGGCCTTAGTCAACGCCGCGCGGCATCGCGGACCGATCAGGAGCGTGTGAGAATGATGATACCCAAGGGCTTTGCGCCGATTTGTGCGATCTTGCTATGCCTGAATGCCCCGGTGAGGGCACAAGATGCGACCGCCGACAGCGTTGTGGCAACCGTCAACGGCGTGAACATCACACTCGGCAATGTGATCGTTCTGCGCGAAAGCCTGCCCGAACAGTATCAGAGCCTGCCCGATGACGTGCTTTTCAACGGTCTGGTGGATCAGCTGATCCAGCAGGTTCTGCTGGAGCAGACGATGGGCGACAAGATCGCCAAGCGTGACCAGTTGCGGATCGAGAACGACCGGCGGAACTATCTGTCCGGTATCGTGCTGGAAAAAGTCGTGACCGACGCTGTGACCGATGCGGCTGTCACGGCGGCCTATGACGCACGGGTCAAGAATGCAACGCCCCTGACGGAGTACAATGCCGCGCACATTCTGGTGGCCACCGAGGATGAGGCAAAATCTCTCAAGGCCGAACTGGAGGGCGGCGCGGACTTTGCCATTCTGGCGGGGGCGCATTCGACCGATACGGGCTCCGCCGTCAATGGCGGTGATCTGGGCTGGTTCGGGTTGGGCATGATGGTCAAACCGTTTGAAGATGCGGTCATCACCATGAAGGCCGGCGATGTCGCGGGGCCGATCCAAACGCAGTTTGGCTGGCACCTGATCAAGCTGAAGGAAACGCGGGTGGCCGCACAGCCGAGCCTCGAAGAATTGCGCGATGAGTTGGCAGGCGAGGTCGAGCAAGCGGCGATTGCGGCCTATCTGAAAACACTGACGGATGTGGCCACGATCGTGCGGCCAGAGGCGGCGTTGGACCCTGCACTGATGCGCAACGCCGCGCTTGTGGCGAACTGAGGGGTGTTGCCATGGCCAAGACCGATCAGAAAGACGAAGCCAAACGCTTGAGGAAAAAGGAAAAAGTGCTGGATAGCAAAGCGGCAAAGCCAAAGGCCAAGCCCGCCAAGCCGGTCTCTGCGCTGGCGCCCAAGGGCGGGTTTCCCAAGCTGCCGGTGATCAAGGGCGCAGCCTTTGCGGCGGTCGAGGCGGGCGTGCGCTATGCCAATCGGCGCGATGTGATGCTGGTGCGGCTGGCGCCGGGGACGACCGTGGCCGGGGTGTTCACGCGGTCCACAACGCGGGCGGGCTGCATCCGCGATTGTCAGTCAAAGCTCGCGCTGCCGGTGCCAAAGGGTGCGGGGGCGGCGATTGTCGTGAATTCCGGCAACTCCAATGCCTTCACCGGCAAGGTTGGCGATGCGGCGGTGGCCATGGTCACAGGGTCCGTGGCGGCGGCCCTGGGATTGCCCGCATCGCGCGTCTTTTCCAGCTCCACCGGGGTGATCGGCGAGCCTTTGCCGCATACAAGAATCACCGACAAGGTGCCGGAGCTGGTGGCTGATCTGACCGAGCAAGGCATTGCCTGGGCCGCCGAGGCGATCATGACCACCGATACCTTTCCCAAAGGTGCTGCAGCCAAGATCGAGGGCGAGGGGGGGATGATCCGCATCGCCGGGATTGCCAAAGGCTCGGGGATGATCGCGCCCGATATGGCGACCATGCTGGTCTACATCTTTACGGACGCAAAGATTCCGGCGGCGGCGTTGCAACGGATGCTTGACCGCAATGTGGGCGATACGTTCAACGCGATCACGGTGGACAGCGATACCTCCACGTCGGACGCGCTGCTTTTGTGCGCGACGGGGCAAAGTGCGGCGGCTCCGGTCAAGGGCGAGGTCGCCCGCGCGTTCGAAACAGCCTTGCGCGGGATCATGATGCAGCTGGCGCATCAGGTGGTGCGGGACGGCGAAGGCGCGACCAAGTTCGTTGAAGTGCGCGTCAGCAGGGCCACTGATGCGGCGGATGCCCACAAGGTCGCGATGAGCATCGCCAATTCGCCTTTGGTCAAGACGGCCGTGGCGGGCCAGGACCCGAACTGGGGGCGCATCGTGGCGGCAATCGGCAAGTCAGGCGCAGCGGCGGATCGCGACCGGCTGACGATCAGGTTCGGCGACATTCTGGTGGCCAAGAACGGCTGGCGCGCGCCCGGCTACCGCGAAGAGGACGGAGCGGCCTACATGAAGCGCCAGGATCTGGTGATTGCGGTGGATCTTGGTCTGGGACGGGCCAAACGGTCGGTCTGGACCTGCGATCTGACCGCCCGATATGTCGAGATCAACGCGGATTACCGGTCTTGACCATCGTGCTGGTCGCGGCGGTCGCATTGATCGACCGCGACGGGCGGGTCCTCTTGGCGCAACGACCCAAGGGCAAGTCCATGGCGGGCTTGTGGGAGTTTCCGGGTGGCAAGGTGGAGCCGGGCGAGACACCCGAGGCTGCCCTGATCCGCGAGCTGCACGAAGAGCTGGGCATCGAGACGTGGAAAAGCTGCCTCGCGCCGCTGACCTTTGCCAGTCATGCCTACGAATCATTTCACCTGCTGATGCCGCTTTTCGTCTGTCGCAAGTGGGAAGGCATACCGCAGGGGCGGGAAGGTCAGTCCATTGCTTGGGCCAAACCTGCTCAATTGCGCGACTTTCCGATGCCGCCGGCCGATTTGCCGCTGATTCCCATCCTGCGCGACTGGCTCTAGACGCGTTTTTTTGCGGTGTGCTACCAATTGAGGCAAAATTAAGGTTTGAATGTTACGAATTTGCGCTACTTTTGAAACATACTGTTAAAGGCGAGAATTGCCGCACGACAAAAGCGAAACAGCATGGGTGGGGATGGCTATGCTCAGAACAATCACGATAGGAAGTTGCGTTTCAGTGCAGGGGCTATTGGTTCGCCAGCTTTCTGACGGGCAGATCATGATCAATGTCGATGGGAAGACTTTGATCGGACCGCCGGTTTCGGCCGTCAAAGCCTCCTGAACGCACAATCCTTAGAATGAACAAGGGCCGGATGTCGCATCCGGCCCTTGTTCATTTTCAGGTGTTGATTCGTATCAGGCAAGCGTCCGCTTGACCTCTTCGCGTTCAAAGATCTCGATGACGTCGCCTTCGCGGATATCTTCATACCGCTCGAACGCCATGCCGCATTCCTGACCGGACTGGACCTCTTTGACCTCGTCCTTGAATCGTTTCAGCGTCTTTAGCGTGCCCTCGTGGATCACGACGTTGTCGCGCAGCAGACGTACGCCGGCCGAACGACGCGCGATGCCCTCGGTGACGATACAACCCGCCACCTGACCTACGCCGGTGACCTTGAACACCTCTTTGATCTGCGCGTAGCCGATAAAGGTTTCACGAATCTCGGCCTTGAGCAGGCCCGAGGCGGCGGCTTTGATATCGTCCACCAGATCATAGATGATCGAGTAGTAGCGGATCTCGACACCCTTCTGGCTGGCCGAATTGCGCGCCGAGGCATTGGCGCGCACGTTAAAGCCGATGATCGGGGCGCCGCTGGCCTCTGCCAGACCGACATCGCTGTCGGTGATGGCGCCGACGCCGTAATGCAGGATACGGACCCGAACCTCGTCGTTGCCGACCTTTTCCAACGCTTGCACGATCGCCTCGGAAGAGCCCTGCACGTCGGCTTTGACCACCACGGGCAATTCGGCGACGGACTGGTCGGCCTTAGCCTTGGCCATCAGCTGTTCCAGTGTCGTCGCGGCACCGGCGGCCGCGCGTTTGTCCTTGGCCGCCTTTTCGCGGTAGGTCGCGATTTCGCGGGCCTGCGCCTCGGTTTCAACCACGTTCAATGTATCGCCTGCCTGCGGCGTACCGGTCAGACCCAGCACTTCGACCGGCACGGAGGGTCCGGCCGCGTCGACCTTTTCGCCCTTGTCGTTCAAAAGGGCGCGTACTTTGCCCCACTGTTCGCCGACCACAAAGATGTCGCCGCGCCGCAGGGTGCCGTTCTGCACCAGAACGGTGGCCACAGGGCCGCGTCCGACGTCAAGCTTGGCCTCGATCACCGCACCGGAGGCTGCCCGTTTGGGGTTCGCCCGCAGTTCCAGAATTTCAGCCTGCAGAGCGATCGCTTCGAGCAGCTTGTCGAGGCCCTGGCCGGTCTTGGCAGAGACCTCGACATCCTGGACATCGCCGGACATCGCCTCGACCACAACCTCGTGCTGCAAGAGGTCGGTGCGGACCTTTTGGGCATTGGCGTCGTGCTTGTCGATCTTGTTGATCGCCACGATCATCGGGACGCGGGCGGCTTTGGCGTGGGCAATCGCCTCGATTGTCTGTGGCATCACAGCATCATCTGCGGCAACCACAAGGACAACGATATCCGTCACTTGCGCCCCGCGCGACCGCATCGAGGTAAAGGCTGCGTGGCCGGGCGTATCAAGGAAGGTGACCTGCGCACCGCCATCGGTTTTCACCTGATAGGCGCCGATGTGCTGGGTGATGCCACCGGCCTCGCCCGAGACGACGGAGGCGTGGCGGATGGCGTCCAGAAGGCTGGTCTTGCCGTGGTCGACATGCCCCATGATGGTGACAATCGGCGGACGCGGGATCAGGTCGTCATCGGTGTCCTGAACCGTGTCGATCACCTGTTCGACATCGCTGTCCGACACGCGAACTGCCTTGTGACCAAACTCTTCGATCACAAGTTCGGCGGTGTCGGCGTCAATGGACTGGTTCATCGTGACCAGGAGGCCCATCTTCATCAGCGACTTGACCACGTCGGCGGCGCGTTCGGCCATCCGGTTGGCCAGTTCCGAGACCAAGATCGCCTCGGGCAGTTGCACATCGCGCACCTGCTTTTCGGCCTTTTGACCCAGACCCAGCGCCTTGGCGCGGGCTTTTTCCTGCTTGCGCTTCATCGCGGCAAGGCTGCGCTGACGCCCGCCTTCACCGGCAAGTGCGTCGTTCAGCGTCAGTTTGCCAGCGCGGCGTGCATCCTCGGTGGTGCGTTTGGCACCGCGGTCGCGGTCGGTTGCGCGGTCGTCCCGTTCGCGGTCGGTCTTGCGCGGGCTGAGGCCCGGCTTGGCCGAGGCGGGACCGCGGGCATCATCACCGACGACCGGTGTCGCTGTGGAGGCCGGGGCCGCTGATGACTTTTCAGCAGAGGCAGGTGCGGCGGGGGAACGTGGCCGGGTTCCCAGAACATCGGCCTTGCGGGCGACAGCGGCCTGCTCTTTGGCCTCGGCCTCTTCACGCAGGGCGCGGGCGTCATCTTCGGCCTTTTGACGCTTGGCGGCCTCACGGGCCTTTTCCTCGCGATCCTTGACCTCATTCTCTTCGCGACGGCGGGCGCGGTCTTCTTCGCGGACCCGGTCATCTTCGGCGCGTTTGATGGCGTCATCCGCCTCTTGCGCCTTGGCGGCTTTCCATGCCCCGAGACGGCGTTCCATTTCGGCATCGGAGATGCCTTGGGGACGCTTGGACGGATCGCCAAGATGCGATGCGGACCCGGACGCAGCAGTACCGGGCGCGCCCGGCTTGGCCGGCACGATCACGCGCTTGCGTTTGGTCTCAACCAGCACAGCATGCGTCCGGCCATGCGAAAAGCTTTGCTTCACTTGACCAGAACGCGGAGCGCTACCCAGGCCGAGGGGTTTCTTGCCGTCAGTATCGTTCATGCGTCTTTCGTATCCTTCACGGCGGAAATTCCGCCACTATGCCCGCGCAGTCCTGCAAGCCTTGCCGCTTCCTCTACAACACGGGTTGTGAGTCCACCAGCGCCAAGCGCGGCGTGTATCGCACGTTCCCGTCCGAATGCCAAACCCAATTCCTGGGCCGACAATATGGTGATCAGAGTCTCCGGACCGCCGGGCGGATGCAGCTTTTCCTTGCCGCGTTCCGAGCCGTCCGAGGACTGGATCAAGATTTTGGCGCGACCCTTGACGAGCCAGTCCTTGACCTTTTCAAAACCCATCACCGCACCGCTGGCCTTGCGGGCCATCGACACCAGATCCACGACGCGCCGGGCCAGCAGCGCCTCGACCAGATCGGCAAGATCGGGGGGCACGGTGACTGCTTGGCGCGCGGCACGGGCAAAGAGGCCCTTGGTCGCGGCCTTGGTGATCGCGGCACGGTCGGCTGTCACATAGATGCCGCGACCGGGCAGTTTGCCCAAGACGTCGGGCACCAGCGCATTGTCAGGGGCCACACAAAAGCGGACGAGGCCAGCTTTGGGCTGGCTTTCCCCGGAAACGATGCACTTTCGTTCCGGCTCGTCTTGGTCTTTTTCCCGGCCGCCGCGTGTCAAACGCGTCTTTCCGAGGCCTGGGATCAGGCCTCGGCCTCCTCGGTTGCGGGTTCAGCGGCCTGTGGCAGGTCCGCAGGATCAACCCAGCCCAGCATGACGCGCGCGGTCATCACCAGATGCTGCGCCTCTTCCAGACTCATCTCGAATTTCTCGAGTACGCCGTCGTCCTTTTTGCGTTGGCCGTTTTCAGTGGTCCAGCCGCCTGCCAGTTCCCAATCGGCGCAGGTGGCGAAATCCTCAAGGGTCTTGATGCCGTCCATCGCCAGGGCCTCAAGCATCTGGGGCGTCAGGCCTTCGAAGTTCACGAGGCTGTCCTCGATGCCGAGGGCGCGGGCGTTTTCCATCGCCTTGGTATTCGCCGCCTCAAGATAATCGCGGGCGCGGGCCTGAAGCTCGGTCGCAGTGCCTTCGTCAAAGCCGTCGATGGACAAAAGCTCATCCAGCTCGACATAGGCCACCTCTTCGAGGTTGGTGAAGCCTTCGGAGACCAGCAATTGCGCCATCATCTCATCGACATCGAGGTTGTCCATGAAGAGCTTGGTGCGTTCGGCAAATTCGGCCTGACGGCGGGCGGACTCATCGGTTTCGGTCATGATGTCGATATCAAGACCGGTGAGTTGGCTGGCAAGGCGGACGTTCTGACCGCGACGACCGATGGCGAGCGACAGCTGTTCATCGGGGACCACGACCTCGATCTTGCCGCCCTCTTCGTCGATCACGACCTTGGAGACCTCTGCCGGTTGCAAGGCGTTCACAAGGAAGGTCGCCTGATCGGCATTCCACGGAATGATGTCGATCTTTTCGCCCTGCAACTCGTTCACCACGGCCTGAACGCGGGAACCCCGCATACCGACACAGGCACCGACGGGGTCGATGGAATTGTCATAGCTGATCACGGCGATCTTGGCGCGGCTGCCGGGGTCACGGGCCACGGCCTTGATCTCGATGATGCCGTCATAGATTTCCGGCACTTCCATCTTGAACAGTTCGGCCATGAACTGCGGGTCGGTCCGGCTGAGGAACACCTGCGGCCCGCGCGCCTCGCGACGCACGTCCTTGATAAAGCAGCGCACGCGGTCGCCGATCCGGTAGCTTTCGCGGCCGATCTTTTCGTTGCGGCGCAGGATGCCCTCGCCGCGACCGATATCGACGATGACGTTGCCATATTCCTCGCGCTTGACCTGACCGTTGATGATGGTGCCTTTGCGGTCCTTGAATTCTTCGAATTGGCGGTCGCGTTCGGCCTCACGGACCTTTTGCAAGATGACCTGCTTGGCCGATTGGGCGGCGATGCGCCCAAGCTCGACGGGTGGGACCTCGTCAACGATTTCGTCGCCGATCTGGGGGTCGGGCAGGAAGTCCTTGGCTTGTTTCACGGTCAGTTGGGCGTGGTGGTTTTCAGCCAGTTCATCCTCGACCACGGTGCGAATGCGGGCAAAGCTGGCGCGGCCGGTCTTGCGGTCGATCTTGACCCGGATGTCCATGTCAGCGCCGTAGCGGGACTTGGCGGCGCGCGCGAGGCTGTCCTCCATCGCCTGGATCACCAGTTCGGGGTCGATCATCTTTTCGCGGGCTACCGCCTCGGCGGTCTGCAAAAGCTCCAGCTGGTTTGCTGAGGTAATCGCCATCGGTCTCTCCCAGAGGTCTAGTGTTTGGTTACGGGGGCGGGTTCGTCGTCGTCCCCGCCTTCGGATGTTTGGATTTCGTCAAACTCAGCTTCGTCAAAGTCGGCGGTGGCCTTTTTCTGGCGCAGCATCTCGGCGATCAGCTCATCGGTCAGGATCAGCTTGGCATCACTGAGCCAGTCGAACTTGAGGCCGATCGTCACCTCGGACTCGCCTTCGGTCAGGGTGATCAGCACTTCGTCGGCCTCGGTGCCTGCAAGGGTGCCCTTGAAGCGGCGGCGTCCGTCGATCAGTTCGGTCGTCTCGATCCGTGCCTCCCAGCCGGACCACATGTCAAAGTCTTTCAGGCGGGTCAGCGGGCGGTCGATGCCGGGGCTGGACACCTCCAGAACATAGTTTTCCTCGATCGGATCCTCGACATCAAGGACGGCCGAGACGGCGGAAGAGATGTCGGCGCAATCGTCAACCTCGATCCCGCCGTCAGGCTTGTCGGCCATGATCTGCAAGATCCGCGTCTTGCCGCCCATCAGACGGATGCGCACCAGTTCAAACCCCAGCGCGCCAAGCACGGGCGTCACGATGCCAGCCAGACGGCGGTCGATGGCGGATTTGGCGATGAGGTCGGACATCGGTTCGGACATGGCGTTCCAGAAAATAAAAAACGGGCCAACAGGCCCGTGCGGTCGGTCGGTAGCTTTGGGTTTGGACCCCGAAACTGCTATTGAGAGCTAGATAGGCGAAGTTGGTCGGGGATGCAAGGACCAACCGGCCTAATAGGCCGTCCGCAGCCCGTCGGTGATGCGCACGAGCGCCTCGCTTATGCCCGGCTCTGACAGGGCATGACCCGCCATCGAGACCATGCGCAGATCGCATTTCTGCCAGCCGTGCGCGAGTTTCCAGGCGGAATGCGGCGGGCAGATCATGTCGAAGCGGCCTTGCACAATGGTGGCAGGGAGATGCTCGATCCGGTGGCGTTCGCGCAAGATCCAGCCGTCGCATTGCAGAAAGCCGCCATTGTGAAAGTAATGGTTTTCCAACCGTGCAAAGGCGCGGGCATACTCGGCGGGGCTCTCGCCCAGGGGGCCTTCGTAATGCACCGAGGCGAGGGCATTTTCCCAGTTGGCCCAAATGCGGCCCAGACGGGTTTCCTCCATCAGGTTGCCGGAAAAAAGCTGGCGGTGATAGGCGCCGATCAGGTCCTTGCGTTCATCCTTGGGAATGGCCGCGACAAAACGCTCCCACAGTTCGGGGAAAAAGACGCCTGCGCCCCCGCCATAGAACCAGTCAAGCTCGGACTTCTGCATCAAGAACACGCCGCGCAGGACGAGGTGGCGGACGCGGGCAGGGTGGGTGATGGCATAGATGAGCGCGAGGGTTGCGCCCCAGCTGCCGCCAAAGAGGACAAAGCTGTCGATGCCGAGGGTGATGCGAATCGTCTCGATATCTTCGACCAGATGCCATGTCGTGTTCTGCACGACGCTGGCATGGGGTCGGGACCGCCCGCAGCCGCGCTGGTCAAAGAGCACAACGCGGTAAACCGTAGGATCGAAATAGCGCCGCATCGCCGGGCTGCAGCCGCCGCCGGGACCGCCATGCAGCACAAGGACGGGAACGCCTGCAGGATTGCCGCATTGTTCGACATAGATTCGGTGGCCGTCGCCCATATCGAGGATCCGCTGATCGAAGGGTTCGACCGGCGGATAGAGATACTCGACTGCGCGCTTTTGCCCTGAACGATGATCCATAGGTGCCCTATATAGCGTATTGACGCGCCCTGTCGAAGGGCATTGACGAGGTAGAGCATGCGGCCGTCCATCACATCGACTATCGACGCCGCAGAGGTGGCCAAGTTCGAGGCCATGGCCGCCGAGTGGTGGAATCCCGATGGCAAGTTCAAGCCCTTGCACATGCTGAACCCGTGCCGACTGGATTACATCACCAGCCAGATCGCAGCGGAGTTTGAGCGCGACCTGACAGGGCCGCTGCCGTTTGCGGGTCTGCGGATCCTCGATATCGGCTGCGGTGGGGGGCTGTTATCGGAGCCGATGGCGCGGCTGGGGGCGCATGTGGTGGGGGCCGACGCGGCGCCGCGCAATATTCCGGTGGCACGATTGCATGCGCAACAGTCGGGGCTGGAGATCGACTACCGGCATACGACGGCCGAGGATATGGCGGCGGCCGGAGAGCGGTTCGACGTGGTGCTGAACATGGAGGTGGTGGAGCATGTGGCCGATCCGCTGGTCTATCTGACGGCGTGCCATGACCTTTTGCGCGCCGGGGGGCTGATGGTCTGTTCGACGCTGAACCGAAACCCGAAATCCTTTGCAATGGCGATCATCGGGGCGGAATGGTTGATGCGCTGGCTGCCCAAGGGCACGCATGACTGGAACAAGTTCATCACGCCGGATGAACTTTATGCGCTGTTGGCCAAGTCGGGGCTGGATCCGGTGGACCGCAAGGGCATGGTGTTCAACCCCTTGGGCTGGTCCTGGAGCCTGTCCACGCGCGATCTGTCTTGCAACTATGTGACGACCAGCCTGCGCCGCGCCTAGCTGTCGACAAAGCCGGTCGGCATGAAGACCGGTGCCGCACCGACTTGTCCGGTGCCCAGCAAGGCGCGGGCCGCAACCGTCACTTCGGCGAGCCTGTCGATGTCGGCCATGGTGTGTTCGGACATCAGTTGCAGCCGCCAGCGCGGCACGTGCAGCGGCACATGCGGGGCCTCGAGCAGGTTGACGAGGACCCCGCGGCGGGCCGCCTCGGCGGTGATTGCGCGGGCAAAGAGTTGGCCCTCAAAGACCACCGACACCAAGGGCGCGGGTTGACCCAGCACGTGAAACCCTTCGACGACCAGACGATTGCGCAGCCGCAATGCGTTGGCCATCAGCCGTGTGCGGCGGCGCGCGCCTTCGGGCGAAAAGACGATCTCAAAGGCGGCCAGGATGACAGCGGCCTGCAGGGGCGAAAGGGCGGCACTTCGCGATTGGCCCGCACCGCCCAGCCGCAACGCCAGTTGGAACGACGGGTTATGCGAGGTGACAAAGCCCCCATTGCTGCCAAAGGTCTTGGCAAAACTGCCCACGACGACATCGACGCGTCCGATCAGGCTCTGCGCCTCCAGCACGCCCAGGCCCTTGACGCCCATGGTGCCGTAGTCATGCGCGACATCGACCATGAGCGTGGCCTTGTAAGCCGCGCAAAGATCGACGAGCCCAAGAAGGTCGGGGATCGTCGCTGTGGTCGGAAACAGCGCCGAGGTCGCCACCAGAATCCCTGCTTGGGGTTCAGCGCGGCGCAGGCGGGACAGGCGACGCTCCACCCCTTCGAGCGAGGCATGCGGATAGGTGTGCACCTTTGCCCCGGCACGTTGCGCGCCCTCTTTGATCCCCGGATGCGCATTCATGTCGATGATGGCATGATCGCCCCGGCTCAAAAGCGTTGCGGTGGCCGCCTGCAGGGCCTGCCAGCCCGAGCCAAAGACCGTCGCATCGGCCATCCCGAGGCTGTCGGCCACGCGCCGTTCCAACGCCAGGAGCTGTGGCGACAGGCCCGTCATCGTGGCGGTTCCCCCGGCGGCCAGTGGCAGCTTTTGCGCCGCCTTGAGTGTCGCTGCCGCGATCGCATCATGGTTGGACAGGCCGAGATAATCGACCGAGGTGAAATTGAGGCCCGCCATGGTGCGGCCCGCGCGGTCAAGCATGCTGGCGCGCCGGTCGTGGCGGCCAATGACGATGCGGGCCCGGTGGTCGAGCCCGCCCGCCAGGCGCGCCGTAGCCGCTGGCTGTGCCGTGTTCCAGCGCGCAAAGAGATCCGATCTTGGCGCACCATGAACGCAGGCATTGGTGTCGTCTGAGAGACTGTCGATAAGGGCGGGTGCAGAAATCATTTTGGTGCCTTTCAGACCTGCATGGTCAAGAACAGCAATAGATGGTGCGCCGTGACCGCCCCGTGATCATGCGCTGCCTGCAGCGTGCTTGACCCGTTAATTCATCGTGAAAACGGCTGGATAGCGCAAAATTTGGCGCGCCAGAGCGTCTGCGTTGTGGCAGGCTTGATCTCGGGAGGGTGGTTTGCGTCATCCTTCAGATGCATTCGGGAGGCTTTTGATGTCACACCCCTCGACCCCCACAGCACAGTGGCAACGCAGCGCAAAGCCGGCTGTCCATGGTGGCTACGTCGCATGGGAGGCGTCGCACATGACGGCCGCACAACCCGGTTCGGCGTGGTACCTGCCTGTCTTTCTTCGGGCGCGCGGGGTTTCAGGGGGACCCGGCGATCTTGTCGCAGCGCTGCAGGCTGTGCTGACCATGGAGACCATCCTGATGGCGCGTGACGAGCGCGACACGCTGGCCGCGGAGGTTGAAACTGCAGGCCCCGGCTGGCCTCATGAGGTGCGGTTTGTCGGCTATCTGCTGACGTCCGACCTTTCGCGTCTGCCCGACTTTTGCGAGATACTGCATATCGGCGCACCCGTGGTGTTGCGGCAGGCAAGCCGCTTGGGACAGCGCGGCGATCGCGACAAGCCCCTGCCATTGCCGCAGCCGGGACGTGCCGACGAAGCGCGCCCCCGGACCCTGATCGCGGCCATAGATGACGGCATTGCCTTTTTGAACGCGCGGTTTCGGTCCGACCCCAGACACACCCGTTTTGCGGGCGTCTGGTTGCAAGCGCCCGAAATTCTTGACCCTGCAGGCGTGTTGTGCGGGCGGACCCTCTTTGGCGACGAAATCGACACGCTTTTGGGCGGTGGCGAAGCCGAGGCGGACATCTATCGAGGAATCAACCGCGACCTGCTGCCCGGAACCGAGCGGCAATCGACCAACCATCTGGTCAGCCACGGCACGCATGTTCTGGATCTTGCCGCCGGGGCTGCGCCGCAAGGGCCCGACGACGCGGAGATGCGCGCCCTGCCCATTCTGGCGGTACAACTGCCGCCAGCGGCACTGCGCGATACCTCCGGGCGGCGGCTGGAGGGATATGTGGCGCAAGGGCTGCGCTGGCTGATGGCGCAGACCTTGCGGCGCGCAGCAGGCGGGCCGGTCGCACCGCTGGTCGTGAACCTGAGCCTTGGATCACTGGCTGGACCGGGAAACGACTCTGCGTTCTTGGCAAACTGGTTCAGCTATGAGGTCGAGCGCTATGCGCGGCTGGCCCCAGATTCAGTGCTGCGGATCGTCGTGGCTTATGGCAATGCGCGCCGCGCGCGTCTGGTGGCGCGGTCAGAATTGCGCGCTCCCAAGGTTCTGGCACTGGACTGGTGCATCCTGCCCGATGATCATACGCCGAGCTTTGTCGAACTGCGCGCCGACAATCAGCGTGCTGGTGCACTGCGGCTGATCCTGGATCCGCCGGGAGAAGCAATTGCGCCGCTTGACCTGCCGTGGCCGGAGCCGGGCGAAAGCTGGTCGGTCGGTCAACCCGCGATCGCCATGGTCACGGGTGTCACCGAAATCGGGCAGCGCATGGTGCATGTGGCGGTCAGCCCGACGGCGGGCGCGGCCACGATTGCGCCATCGGGTCGCTGGCGGATCCGGGTGGCCAGCAATGATCCGGCCCCGGCCTTGATCTCGATCCGGGTGCAGCGCGATGACACGCCCGCAGGATATCGCATCTTGGGCCGACAAAGCTGGCTGGATCATCCGCAAGCCTGGGACTGGGACGACGAGACCCGGGACTGGACAGCGCCAGTCACGACCGGTGGAAGCCCCACCGACTGTCCGGTCTCGCGCGAGGGGACAGCGGTCGCTTTTGCCGGAACCAAAGCCGAAGCCGTGTTTTTTGTCGGTTCAGTACGGCCCGTCACCGGGCAACCTGCCGACTGGCGTCCGGCTCTTTACACGGCTTCGGGCGTCGTGACCTTTCAGCCAGCGGGCGAATCCAAGGGTCCGACGTTGGCGGCGCGCGGCGATGATGGCGCGGTCACGGGCGGGCGGCGTGCCAGCGGCGTGCTGTCGGGGACGACGGCGAGGCTGTCTGGGACCAGTGTTGCCACGCCGTGCGTGACACGGGCACTGGCGCTGTATCATGATCGCACCTACAGCCCGACGACGCTTGATGCCGAGTTGACGGCACTGTTGGGGGCGCCGCGCCGCGAGCCGCGGTCCGCGCTGGTCGGCTATGGGGTCTTGGCCCAGAAGCCGTCTGAGACAGCCGCGATGGTGTGACGCCAGACAGGTGCGAGGGGCGCGACTACCACTCTGCCGAGGCGCGCGACCAGAGCTCGGGCAAGACGTGCCAATTGGCGGCCGCAGGCAACGTCACCGATGCGCCACGCCAGCCAGATCCAGCCGCAGACCCGAGGTTGGATATCCATTTGCGCAAGGTGAAGTCGCCTGTCCAGTCGTTGCCCCGCGCCGACCACGCAGGGACAGCGTTGGCCGCACCCCCACCAAGGCAATGCGCGACGAACACGAGGCCGGTGCCAAATCCCAAAAGCGCGCCATGTGCGCTGTCCAAAGGATAATGCACGCCCGCCACGGTGCGATTGTCGGCGATGCGCGCCGCCAGCCGGAACAGCAGCAAATCCGGATCGGCGACGGTGGCCGCTTCCATTGGCAAGGTCAGCTTTCCCAAAAGCGTGGCGATGATGCCTGCGGCTTTGGCTGCAGGATCGGCTGACAGCCGCAGCGCGGCAAGAACGGTTGCAAAAGCAAAGGCTTCGGTCGCATGGCCCGAAGGATAGGCGCTGTGGCCCGGGGTCTGGATAATGGGCTGGATCTGCGCCGACAGGTCGATGGGTCGCGGAACCGAACAAAAGTGTTTCATCCGCATTTCTTGCGAGAGGACGGCGCCATAAGCCGTGCCAAGCAGCAACATCGTGCGACGGCGGCGGTCATTGTTCAGCACCTGCTGAGCGCCAAAGAAGGAAAGCATGTCGCCTTGCTGTGCCAAGATCTCGGGCAGCCTATCCGCGCGCAGATCCATTGCGGTGCGCAATTCGTGCATCTGATCGGCGATCTTTTGGCCATCTGGCGGGGTCAATGTGACCACCGCATCCGCGCCTGTTTGGACCGCAAAAGCGCCATCGGCAGCCGGGCTCGCGCGGAACAGGCTGACCGCTTCGTGATCCAGTACCAGTGCTCGGGCGTCGGGTTGCAGCCGCTCAAGCGACGTCCAGGCGTCTGGTTTGGCCAGGGTGGGCAGAGCAACGGTCCCGTTCCAGTAGCCGATGAGCGCCTCTGCCGTCAGCCCAAGAGAAGAACTGAGAAGCGGTGACGCAGCGGCGCCTGCATGGTGACCGTGGTGGCCATGATGACCGTGGTGCCCGTGATGGCCGTGGTGTCCATGATGCCCGTGGTGTCCGAGAACTGCCATATCACCCTCCGAAACGTCGATTTTTCGAAGACTGCCCTTAAAAAGACCCCCGGCATAGACCGCTCGCACGCTTTCGCAACGCTTTAACGCAGATTTCACGGCGGTTGCCTATGTGAGCCTTTGGGGTAATGTCACGGCACTGGGGTATGTCAGGACCTGCCATGAAAGTTCGCCTTTTGGGCGTATTTGAGATTCGCGACTCAACCGGGCGGGATTGTACCCCGCGTGGGGCAAAAGCGCGCGCGCTGGTTGCCATGCTGTGCCAGACGCCGGACCGGCGCCGCACGCGGCGCTGGCTTGAGGCGCGGCTTTGGTCGGATCGGGGCCCTGAACAGGCCAGCGGCAGCTTGCGCCAGGCGCTGATGGAACTGCGCCGGGCCTTTGGCGAACAGTCCGACCTGATCAAGGCAGACCGCGATCTGGTGATCCTGCACGGCGTGGAGACGGATCTCGAAGCCGGGGCTGACGCGGTGCGCGAGATGCTGCAAGGCGGTCGCGACTTTCTCGAAGGCATCGACATCGCCGATCAGGCCTTTGAGGATTGGTTGCGCGACGAGCGGACGCGGATCAGCGCGCAGGTGTCACGACTGCCGAAGGGAGGGTCATCAAGCTCTTCGGGTGCGACGCGGCCGCTGCCATTCGCGATCCGGCTTGGGGCCTTGCCGCCGGGGGCGGGCAGCTTTGCCGGCATGGCGCTGGCCGATTCCATCGCGCGGCTGGTTGCCGAGTTTGCGCCGATCGAGGTTTACGGGGCCGGGGGTGCGGCGTTGCCACCCGATATGCCGGATAACGGCCTGCAGCTCGGTCTCGAGGGCGCGCAGATCGCGGATCGGCTGCATCTTGTGGTGCGGCTGTCGGGACCTGATGCCGGTCCGGTTCTGTGGCACCATCAGGCCAGCCTGCCGCTGTCGCAGTCGGATTTCATCGCCGAGGGGGAGTTCCCGCAGATCGTCTTTCAGACGGCGGAGGCAGCGCTTGCGGCCTTTCCGGGCCTTGCCGCCACGCAATGCGGGCCAGCGCGCGCCAATGCCCTGATCGCGCGCGCGGTGGCCGAAATGTTCAGCTATGACACCGAACGGCTGCGGCAGGCGGACGCGCTCTTGGCCGAGGCGTTCGAGATCGAGCCGCAGGCGCGCTGTCTGGCCTGGCGCAGTCTGGTGCGCCAGATCATGTTCGTGGAGCGGACGGAGACGGACCGCCAGCGGTTGAACAGCGAGGCCGATGAGTTTGCCCGCAAGGCGCTGGAGATGACCGACACCAATCCGCTGGTTCTGGCTTTGGTCAGCCAGGTGCGGGTGATGCTGGACAGCAACCCCGAGGCCGGGGCGGTGCTGGCGCGCGATGCGGTGGCGCTGAGCCCCTTCAACCCCTTTGGCTATGCCGCGCAATCGGGGGCGATGTTGCGATATGCCCGCAACGACGAAGCGCTGGCGGCTGCACGAACCGGGGCCGAGATCTCGTCACGCACCAAGCTCCTGCACTGGTGGGAATCGCTGTCGGGTCTGGCGGCGCTGTCGGCCGGCCAGCATAGTGCCGCCATCGCGCACTACGAAGCAGCGCATTACCGGGCACCCAGTTTTCGCTCGCCGATGCGGCATCTTTTGTTCTTGTACCTCGCGGCGGGCGAAGAGGCCAAGGCGCAGCGGGTCTTGACCAGCCTGTTGCGCGCCGAGCCCGATTTTTCGATCGACCGCGTGCGCAACGACCCTGACTATCCGGCCGCAACCCTGCGGCGAAGCGGTCTGATCGACCGCGTGTCGCACGACTTCGGCCTCGAGGATCCTGCGGGTGGGCCGCTTGTGATAGGCCTCAATCCGAGGAGGATTTGGACCAAAGGTTGATATCCTTTTCCTCGGCGATGCGGTCGATCTGGTCCAGTTCGGTCGCGGTAAAATCAAGGTTGGCAATCGCGCCGGCACAGTCGATGACCTGTTCGGGCCTTGAGGCGCCAATCAGTGCCGAGGTAATGCCGCCGTTGCGCAAGACCCATGCCAGTGCCATCTGCGCCAGGGTCTGGCCACGCGATGCTGCCATGTCGTTGAGCTTGGCCACCGAGGCAAGTGCCTTTTTGACAACCATCGGATCGAGGGATTTATCCTGGGCCGCCCGGCTGCCTGCAGGAATGCCGCCAAGATACTTGTTGGTCAGGATGCCCTGAGCCAGCGGGATGAAGGCAATCGAGCCGACGCCGAGATCGGCCAGCGTCTCTTTCAGACCGTCGGTTTCGACCCAGCGATTGAGGATGTTATAGCTTGGCTGATGGATGACGCAGGGTGTGCCAAGTGATTTGAGGATCGCCGCCGCCTCGCGGGTGCGCTGGGAGTTATAGCTGGAGATACCGACATATTGCGCGCGACCGGACCGCACGATGTGATCCAGCGCGCCCATGGTTTCCGCCAGCGGCGTGTCGGGGTCAAATCGGTGGGAATAGAAGATGTCGACATAGTCCAGACCCATCCGCTTCAGGCTTTGATCACAAGAGGCGATCAGGTATTTGCGGCTGCCCCATTCGCCGTAGGGACCGTTCCACATGTGATATCCTGCCTTGGACGAGATGATCAATTCGTCTCTGTGCAGGCGGAAATCGGTCTTGAGGATGTCGCCAAAGGCCTCTTCGGCGCTGCCCGCGGGGGGGCCATAGTTATTGGCAAGGTCGAAATGGGTTATGCCGTGATCGAATGCGGTCTGGCAGATCGCGCGCTTGGTGGCATGGGGCGTATCATGGCCGAAATTGTGCCAAAGACCCAAGCTGATCGCGGGCAGCATCAGGCCAGAGACGCCGCAGCGGCGATAGATCATGCGGTCATAGCGGTCGGCGCGGGCGGTGTAGGTCATCGAAGGCTCCTGTTTCAGGGACCATTTCATGTGCGCGTGAGGGGTGCAAGTTGCACAGGCCCGCAGCGCGGGTCATGGTGACAAGATGAAACACAACCTGCGCACGCTCTGGTCTTTTTTGGTCGCGGTGGCAAACCGGGTAGGCGAAGGGCATTTCTCGTTGATCGCGGCCGGTGTCGCGTTTTATGCGATGTTCGCGGTCTTTCCAGGCCTGACCGCAACAATCGCGATCTGGAGCATGGTGGCCGATCCGGGCGTCATCAGTGACTATCTGACCGTGGCGGAGCGGTTCTTGCCGCCGGAGGCCGCAGCACTGGTGCATGATCAGGTCGTGGGTCTGATGACGGCCCCAAAGGCAGTCCTGGGGTGGGCCACGGTAATTTCCGTGGCCATTGCGGTCTATTCGGCCCGGGCGGGGGTATCAGCCCTGATCCAGGGCCTCGACGTGGTGCACCGTGCGGTACCCCGCCGCTGGGTCTGGGGCTGGGTGGTGGATTTCATCATGACCGGGGCCTTGATCGGCGCCCTGATCGTCGCATTGGTGACCGTGGTCGTGGTGCCGATCTTGCTGTCTTATGTCCCCTATGGAACGTTTTCGGCGTGGCTGACAAGCGTGCTGCCATGGGGGGCGATGTTTCTGTTGGTGCTGACATGCCTGTCGATCCTGTACCGTTTCGGCCCCAACGTTCCGGGCGGGTTCCGATCACCGTGGATCACGGTCGGGGTGCTGGTGGCGGCGCTGGCCTGGTCAGGTGTGTCGATCGGATTTTCGGTCTATCTGGCGAATTTCAACAGCTACAACCGGATCTATGGCTCCATCGGGGCCGTCATCATCCTGATGACATGGCTTTACCTCAGCGTTTGGGCCGTGCTGTTGGGCGGCGCCATCAATGCCGAACTGGATGAGCGGGTCAGGCGCTAGAACCGGGCATCCGGCAGGCCGCAGAAAGGATCGACCGGGCTTTTGCCCAGAAACAACGCGCGGCCCAGCAGACACTCCAAGGTGGCGCGCTGCATGCTGTCCATCGTGCAATAGGCGTTCACCACGCACGGCATGCGGGGGGCGTCGTAAAGGTAGTAGGGATAGCCGAACGAGATCAGCGCTGTCGGCACCTGATGCCAATGCCGCTGCATCGCGCCCTGCAAGCCGCCGGTCAGGCGGTTCCAGTCCAGAAAGATGCGACCGCGGGTCAGCAGCGTTTCCTCGCCCATCAGATAGAGCACCAGATCAAAAGTGCGCGGGTCGGGGCGGGTTTCAGGGTCGTAAAGCGTCACCTCAAAGCCCTCGGCGCGCATCAGGTCGGGCAATGCAAAGGGTTGGCTGACACCGTGCAAGGGGGTGACGATACCGGTCGAATAGACCAGCACGCGGCGATGACGGTCGGGCGATAAGGGCAAGATGTCCTGCACATCCTTGACCAGCGTCGGCGCGCGGGCCGTGATCGCGGCTGCCGCTTTCGCATCCCCGGCATTGAAAAGGCGGCTGCGGTCGGCAGGCTGATGGCCCGTTTCATGCAGGTTTAGTGCCGCTTTCAGACCAAGGATGCGGATCATCGCCTCATCCAGCCGGTCACGGGTCAGGCGGCCATCGGCGAGGGCTGCCTCGATGCGGGCAATGTCGGCCTCGGGCTCATCGGAAAACAGGATGATGTCGCAGCCGCTGGAAACAATTTCTGGCAAAGTAATGTCGCGGTGCGCCCATGCACCGAGACCCGCCATCCCGGTTGCATCCGACACGATCAGGCCGTTGAAGCCGAGCTTGCCGCGCAATAACTTCTGATTGAGGCGCGGCGAAACTGAGGCGGGGCGATAGGCCTCCAACCCGGATTCCGGATCCAGGGCCTGAATATAGGCCGGGAATGCAATATGCGCCGACATGACCGCCATCACGCCCGCATCAATGGCGGCCCTGTAAAGCGCGCCATGGGTTTGCTCCCATTCCTGCACCGACAAAGGCATGATCGTGGTGACCAGATGCTGGTCGCGGTCATCATGCCCTTCGCCCGGCCAGTGTTTGGCAGTGGCCGCCACGCCATTGGCCTGCAGGGCCGCGATATGGGCCAGCGCGTGGGACCGGATGCGCGCGGGGTCCGAACCCAAGCCCCGCGTGGCCACGATCGGCGAGCGAAAGGCCGCGTTGATGTCGATGACCGGGGTAAAGGACCAGTTGATCCCTGCCGCCCGCGCCTCACGCGCCATGATCGTGGCAATTGCACCGGAGGCCGCGACATCATCGACTGCAGCAAGCGCCAGCGGGTTCGGCACTTCCGCCCCGAAGGGCAGGCTCATCCTTGACCCTTCAAGGTCTGCGCTGATGAAATAGGGAATCGCGGCCCCGGCGCGCAGGGCGTCAAGTGTGTCAAGTTCAGCGCGCGCATCGGAGCCGAAGAACTTGGTCACCCCGGCCGGGGCAAGGGCCGCCATGCGTGCGGCCACGTCGGGCCCGGTGCCAAAACAAAGATGGATGAACAGCTGGCGGACCTTTGCGGCCTCGGACATGCCCGCAAGCGTCTTGCGCACCCAAGCCAGCGCCACCTCATCAAGTTCGAATGGCGGCGCAGAAAGGATGCGGTCAATGCGGTCCATTAGTCAGACGTACCTGTTCCACAGGTTCTCGAGCCGCTCTTGCCGCCCCGATTTCGGTTGCGGCTCCAGCCTTTCCGCCGTGACCCGCGCGGCGGCGTCTTCGAGGCTGCCTTTCAGCATCGCCTTGGCGGCGGGCGTGGACCAACCGGCATAGCGGTCCTTGACGGCGGCCTCCATCTCGCCCGACTGCATCAGCGCGGCCGCGGCTTTGAGCGCGCGGGCGCAGGTGTCCATGCCACCGACATGGGCAAGGATCAGGTCTTCGGGGTCAAGGCTCTGGCGGCGGATCTTGGCGTCGAAATTGGTGCCGCCGGTCGTGTAGCCCCCCGCTTTGAGGATCTCGTAAAACGCCACCGCCTTTTCGGCGTGGTTGTTCGGGAACTGGTCGGTGTCCCAGCCGGACTGGTAGTCGTTGCGGTTCATGTCGATGGATCCAAAGATGCCCAACGCTGCGGCAAGGCCGATCTCGTGTTCAAAGCTGTGGCCGGCAAGGATCGCGTGGCCTTGTTCGATGTTGACCTGAACCTCCTTTTCCAAGCCAAACTCGACGAGGAAACCGTAGACCGTGGCGACATCGTAGTCGTATTGATGCTTGGAGGGTTCTTGCGGTTTCGGCTCGATCAGGATGGCGCCCTTGAAGCCGATCTTGTGCTTGTATTCGACAACCTGCTGCAAAAAGCGGCCCGCATGGGCGCGTTCGGACCTGAGGTCGGTGTTCAGCATCGTCTCATAGCCCTCACGGCCACCCCAGAGGACGTAGTTCTGGCCGCCAAGGGTTTTCGTCGCATCCATGTTCGCCTTTACCGTTGCTGCGGCATAGGCATAGACGTCCGGATCGGGGTTAGTTGCGGCACCCGACATCCAGCGGCGGTGGCTGAACATGTTGGCCGTACCCCAGAGCAGTCTGGCCTTGTGGGTCGTCTGTTTGTCGCCAAGGTAGTCAACCATTTCATCCAGGTTGCGCTTGGATTCCGCGAAGTTAGAGCCTTCGGGACGCATGTCGGCGTCGTGAAAGCAGTAGAAGGGCTGGCCGAGGATATCGAACATCTCGAACGCCACATCGGCCTTGAGCTTGGCCAGCGCCATGGTGTCGCCGAACCAGGGCCGCTGAAAGGTCTGGCCACCAAAGGGGTCACCGCCGGGCCAAGCAAAGCTGTGCCAATAGGCGACGGCAAAACGCAGATGATCCTCCATCCGCTTGCCCATCAGGACTTCGTCTGGATTGTAGTGGCGAAAGGCGTATTCGTTCGTGCCGGCGGCACCTTCGAACTTGATCGCCGGGATGTCCTTGAAAAAGTCGGTCATGTCAGTCCTCGGATAGCGGATTGCGCAGCGCGAAAACGGGCGTGGCCCGCATCAAAAGCGTCTTTGAGGTCGGGATCGGGGTGAATGATGCGGGCGATCTTGGGCATGGTGGCAATTTCGGAGCCAGCACCGGATGCCGCCATCAGGGCCAGCCGCGCTGCACCGAAAGCGCCGCCGAAATCGCCTGCGACGGGCACCTGCACCGGCACGCCCAGCGCCGTGGCGATGGCCGACAGCCAGTAATCCGACTTTGAGCCGCCGCCGACCGCCAAAAGGGTCTGCAGCTTGGTACCGGTGGCGGCCAGCACGTCCCGGCAATCACGAAAGGCAAAGGTCACGCCTTCGAGAACCGCGCGGGTGGCGGCCTGTCGGTCGGTGGCATGTTCCAGTCCCACAAACGCGCTGCGCATGGTGGGCGAGTTGATTGGCGTGCGCTCACCACCGAGATAGGGCAGGAAAACGGTCTTGCGCGGGGCCTGCAGCGGCCCAAGATCGCGGGTCAACGTCGCCGCATCCTCACCTACCAGCCCGGCAAACCAGTTCAGCGCGTCCGTTGCGGCAAGGATGACGCCCATCTGATGCCAAGTGTTCGCAAGCGCGTGGCAAAAGGTGTGCACAGCACTTGCCGGGTCCGGTTGGTAGCCGTCGTTGGCGGCGAAAAGTACGCCAGAGGTACCGATCGAGACAAAAGCCTCGCCCGCGCGCACGACACCGACACCAACGCCTGAGGCCGCGTTGTCGCCACCCCCGCCTGCGATCACCACACTCTTGGGCAGGCCCCAACGCGCCGCCAATGCGTCTCTAAGATGGCCCGACGGGGCTGATCCTTCGACCAGTCGCGGCATCTGCGACTGGGTAAATCCAGTGGCCGTCAAGAGATCGTCGGACCAATCTCGCCGCCCTGTATCGAACCATGCGCTGCCCGAAGAATCGGACATGTCGCTGACATAGTCACCCGTGAGCCAGAGCCGCAGATAGTCCTTTGGCAGGAGGATTCTGGCGATTTTCTCCCAGGTTCGCGGCTCATGCCGCTGGACCCACATGACCTTGGGCGCCGTGAAGCCCGGAAACACGACATTGCCGGTTATCCGCCGGAACATCGGATCGCCGTCAAGCTCGGCGGCCTCTTCATGCGCGCGGGTATCGTTCCACAGCATGCAGGGGCGCAGCACTTCATCGGCGGCATCGAGCAGCGTGGCACCGTGCATCTGGCCGGACAGGCCAATCGCGCGGACGGCACCAAGACCGTGGGTCGACAACTGGTCCAGCACGGTTTCAGCCGCCGCGATCCAGTCGGCGGGGCTTTGCTCGCTCCACCCGTCATGTGGGCGGCTGACGCTGAGGGGGGCCGTCGCATCCGCCAGCACGCGCTGGTCATCGTCGATCAGAACGCCCTTAAGCCCGGACGTGCCGAGATCAAGCCCGATATACATCAGGCTGCCTTGGCGGGTTTCTTGCCAAGAATGATCATGCCGAGAATATCCTCATCGGTGACCTCGTTCACGTTGACCGTCCCGACAAGCTGGCCATTCTTCATCACGGAGGCCCGGTCGCAAAGCTTCATCACGTTGTGGATGTCGTGCTCGATCAGGAAAATCCCGAGGCCCTGAGCCTTGAGCTCCTGGATAAGCTCGGAGACCATCTGCGTCTCGTGCGGACCAAGGGCGGCGGTCGGTTCGTCCATGATCAGGATTTTGGCGTTGAAATAGACCGCGCGAGCGATTGCGACAGACTGACGCTGACCACCTGAAAGCGCGCTGACCGGCACGTTGAACTTGCGGAAGTTGGGGTTGAGACGCTTCATGATCTTGCGCGTCTCGGCCTCCATCGCACTATCATCGACAAATCCTGCGGCGCTGACGAGTTCGCGGCCGAGAAAGAGGTTCGAGGCGGCGTCGAGATTGTCGGCAAGCGCCAGCGTCTGGTAGATCGTCTCGATGTTCTGGGCGCGGGCGTCGCGGGGATTGTTGATCTCGACTTTTTCGCCGCTGATCAGAATGTCGCCGCTATCGGCCTTGTAGGCACCGGACAAACACTTGATCAGGGTCGATTTTCCGGCACCGTTATGGCCCAGAAGGCCCACAACTTCGCCGGGAAAGAGGTCGACGGTCACATGATCGACGGCCTTGATGCCGCCAAAGGCGATCGAGATGTCACGCAGTTCGACCAGCGGGGTTCCAGTGTTGTTTGACATGATCGCCCCCTTATTTCGCTGCGCGGCGGTAAAGATTGTCGAGATAGACGGCGAGGACCAGGACCAGACCGACGACGATCCGCTGGATGGCGCTGTCAAAGCCGATCAGCACCATGCCCGATTGCAGGCTTTGCATCACCAGCGCACCGAGGATCGCGCCATAGATCGTGCCGACACCCCCGGCGAGTGACGTGCCGCCGATGACTGCGGCGGCGATCACATAAAGCTCATCCAGAGTGCCAAGCGCGTTGGTCGCCGAGTTCAGGCGCGCAGAGGCGATGACTGCGGCAAGACCAGTGAGCATACCCATGAGTGCGAAGATCTTGAGCGTCATCCAGCGCGTGTTGATGCCTGCCAGTGCCGCCGCCTCAGGGTTGCCGCCGATGGCGAAGACGTAACGTCCAAACCGCGTGCGCGTCATCAGAATCGTCATCAAGATGCCGACCATCAGCAAGATCAGGACCGGGATGGCAAAGCCGTGGCTGATGAAAGTGCCTTCGGGCAAGATCTGCCCGGTGGCTCTGGCATAGTCCGCAACAATGCCTTTGGGCCAGGGATAGGCGTTGACCAGCAACACCGAGCCGATGATCAGTCCGATGCCCAGGACCGCCAGGAACACTTCGGCCCACATCGGGCGCAGGGGAAATTCATGCTTGCGACGCTGCGAACGACCGTTTTGCAGCAGCCAGAGTACGCCCACACAGGCCAGTGCGCCGACAATCCAGCTGCCGGTGGATCCAACGGCCCCGTATGGCCCGCCCCCCAGCAGGGCAAAGGTCTGGTCCACCGGAGAGATCGTCTTGCCGCCAGCCGAAAGAAACGCCATGCCGCGCCAGACCATCAGGCCACCCAGCGTGACGATAAAGGACGGGATGCCGCGATAGGCGATCAGCCAGCCGTGGAACGCCCCGATCATGGCGCCAAGCGTAAGGCCGACTGCCGCAGTGATGATCCAGATCGACCAATGGCCAAGGCCGACATAGGCCGGCAGGATTTCAACCTGCAAAATCCCCATCATCATGCCGGTCACCCCGATAATGGAGCCGACCGACAGGTCGATGTTGCGCGTGATGATCACCAGCACCATGCCGGTCGCCATGATCCCGATGGAGGATGTCTGGACCGAGAGGTTCCAGAGGTTTCGGGGCGTCAGGAACGCACCGCCATTGTTGAACGCAGCGCCATAGACGTGAAAACCAATCCATATCAGCAGCAGCGCACCGATCATGCCCAAAAGTCGGGTGTCGATCTCGGTTGCGCGCAGGAACCGACCGATCGGGCCGACATGAGCATCTTGTGCGTGGCCAACAGGAGGTTTGGGGGTGCTTGCTTCGGTCATGTCCTCGTCCAGCGCTGATTGTGGAATGACAACTTTGCGGGTTCAGGATGGACCTGATCGTCCGCCAAAGAGGGTGTGTTTGGGCGTAAAAGCCGCTAACCCATCAAAACAGAGCCTCCGGCGCGGGGAACCTGACCCGCGCCGGAGAAAGATCATGCAATTACTGGCAGGCAGCGATGCCTTCCATCGCACCTTCGCAAGCCGCTTCTTTGGTGATGTGGCCAGCGTCGATGACAACGTTCAGATTGTCCTTGGTGATCGGGGTCGGGTCGAGCAGAATCGCGTTCATCTCGATGCCTTTTTCGCCGCCAGAGAACTTGGTCGCACCCGCGATCGAGTCCAGACCGGCGCCACCGGCCAGCGCCGATGCGATTTCACCGGCAGCTTTGCCGAGTGCGCGCGCGTCCTTCCAGACCGAAACGGTCTGCGAACCACGAGCCACACGGTTGATCGCCGCGAGGTCACCGTCCTGGCCACCGACCGGGATCACGAGGCCCTGAGCGGCCAGAGCGGCCACGACACCGCCAGCCATGCCGTCGTTCTGCGACAGAACGGCGTCAACGGCGTTGTTGTTGGCAGTCAGGATCTGCTCCATGTTCTTCTGAGCATTTTCCGGCTTCCAGCCGTCCGAGAACGATTCGCCCACGATCTTGATCGCGCCCGAATCGACGGCACCCTGGATGACGCCCATCATGCCTTGCAGCAAGAAGCCTGCGTTCGGATCACCGGGATCGCCCTTGATGATCGCATAGTTACCGTCGGGCTTTGCCGCGAACACGTTTTCCGCGATGATGCGGCCGACGCCGACGTTGTCGAAGGTCAGATAGAAGGTGCGCGCATCTTCTATCAGACGGTCGTAGCCGACGACGGGAATACCTTCGGCAGCCGCAGCTTCGATGGCCGGCCCGATCGCGTCTTTATCCCAAGCGTTGATGATCAGCGCGTTAGCGCCCTGAGCGATCAGTGCTTCGATGTCGGTGATCTGCTTGGCGGACGACGATTCGGCGTCTGCAGAGATGTACTCGTCGCCAGCAGCTTCGATCGCAGCTTTCATGGCAGCTTCGTCGATCTTCCAGCGCTCTTCTTGAAAGCTTGCCCATGACACGCCGATTTTCTTGCCCTCGGCAAGAGCGGCAGTGGAAAAGCCAGCGGCCGCGATGACCGCGAGCAGAATTGCGTTACGCATGTGTATCCTCCCTGTGGATGCGTCCATCGAATAGCCGATTAGACGGATTCGTTGGCACGGCAAGAAATTGCCCCGATTAATTTCAGTTGTCAAAATAAAAATTACGGATGAACCTAGGGTTGCTTTAAAAGCAGACGCTACCCCGGTGCTTTTCCGCAAGTCCGATGCGAATGGATAGGATTTGCATCGTTATTAGTTTGGAGCGCGAAGAATATGGCAAAGCCGGTGACAATGGAGGAATCATCGGACGGACGCAAAGGCGTCGGTCCGTTGATCCCGCCTTTGTCCGACGCGCTGCGGCCGATGCGCCAGCAGGTCTTTGAACGCGTCCGGGCGGCGGGCCTCATTCCGCGCGTGCAGGTCGCCAAGGATCTGGGGGTCAGCCCGGCGTCGGTCACCACGCTGACGTCCGAGCTGATCGAGGCGGGCCTGATCGAAGAAGTCGCGGCGGCGCGCGATGGCGACGCAGGCCGGGGGCGTCCGGCGGTCGCGCTGGGGGTGCGGGCCGATGCGCATCGGGTTGCGGGGATGAAGATCTCTGACCGCGAGCATACGGCGGTGATCGTGGATTTCGCGGGCAACCTGATTGCTGATGACGTGATCCCGCGTCGTCCGGGGCCAATGTCGCTGCCAGAGATTCTGGATGTGATCGGGGACCTGCTTGACCGCGTTTGCGCCAAGGCCGGCATCACGCGTTCAGACCTTTCGGCGGTCGGGATCGGGCTTCCCGGCTTTGTTGATTGTGCCGAAGGCGTGGTCTTGTGGTCCTCGACGCTGACCGGACGCGCAGTACCGCTGGCGGCGGCTGCCTCGGCGCGGCTGGGGTTGCCGGTGAGCATCGACAACGATGCCAATCTGGTGGCGCTTGCCGAGTTGTGGTTCGGCGCAGGGCGGGGGCTGTCGGATTTTGCAGTGGTGACGATCGAGCACGGCGTGGGCATGGGGTTCGTGATGAACCACCGCATCTATCGCGGCGCACAGCGGTTGGGGATGGAGCTTGGGCATACCAAGGTGCAGCTTGACGGTGCGTTGTGCCGCTGCGGTCAGCGGGGTTGTCTGGAGGCCTACGTGGCCGACTATGCTTTGGCGCGCGAGGCGACGACGGCGCTGAACTGGGGTCACAAGGAGGGGCAGTCCATCGCGGTGCTGCTGGAAAGCCTGTATGACCATGCCAAGGCGGGCAATGCGACAGCGCGGTCGATCTTTCGTCGCGCGGGGCGGTATCTTGCGGTCGGGCTCTCGAATGTGATCAACCTTTTTGACCCCGCGCTGATCATCCTGTCGGGTGAAAGGATGCGCTATGACTACCTTTATGCCGCCGAGACGCTGGCCGAGATGGACAACCTTACGATCAATTCCGGCCGCCCGCGTCCGCCGATCGAAATCCACGCCTGGGGCGATCTCTTGTGGGCGCATGGGGCTGCGGCCCTCGCTTTGTCCTCGGTGACCGAGCAGCTGTTGCTGGCCCCACGCGAAATGGCCGCGCAATAGCGCCTGTCTGCCATCACAATGTCGTCGGCAAGGGCGGAAATCCCCGTCAACAGGGCGCGGCGCGTTGCCCTGACCGCGGTGACCTGCAATAGTCAAAGCCTCAAATCCCGAGGGGCGAATTGCTGAAACCGACACCAATCCGGGCCAGCCTTGCGGTGATGGTCGTGGCAGCTCTGGCGATGGTGACTGCAGCCCTTGTTCAGGCGCAGGAACAGCTGGAGTTTCGTGTCGAAGGCAGCGACAACGAGTTAATGGATGCGCTGCGTCAGTCCTCGTTGCTGTTGCAGACCGCGGCCAAAAAAGACCATACAGCGCAAGAGCTGTTCGGCGCGGCACGGGCAGACTATGCGCGCATCCTGGCGGCTCTTTATGCCGAGGGGCGATACGCGGGCGATGTACGGATCCTGGTCGACGGGCGCGAGGCGGCCTCAATAGCACCCCTCGATGCGCCTGACGAAATCGCAGAAGTTGCCGTGATCGTCGATCCCGGGCCGGTGTTTACGTTTTCCAGGACGGATGTGTCCCCCTTGCCCCGTCGCGCCGAACTGCCGCCCGGTTTTTCCCCGGGCCAGCGCGCAGACAGCGGCCTGATCAGCGCGGCCGCAAGCGTGGGGATTGATGCATGGCGCGCCGAAGGGCGGGCCAAAGCGGCCGTGATGGACCAGTCTATTACGGCCAACCACCCCAGTCGCAAGCTGGCGGTCGATATCCGCATCGCGCCGGGCCCGCGATTGCGGTTTGGCACGCTGGCGGTTGAAGGCGCAGAACGGATGCGCGTGCAGCGGATCCGCAAGATCGCGGGCCTGCCCACTGGCGAGGTTTACAGCCCCGACGAGTTGCGTCGCGCCGCTGACCGGTTACGCCGGTCGGGCGTGTTTCGGTCAGTGACTTTGGTCGAGGACGCGGCCATCACGGCACCCGACCAGCTTGGCATTACCGCGGTTCTGGTTGAGGAAAGGCGGCGGCGTTACCGCTTTGGCGCAGAAATCGCCACGAATGACGGCGCCTCGCTGAACGGCAGCTGGCTGCACCGCAACGTGTGGGGCGGTGGCGAGCGGCTGACCATCGAGGGCGCGATCAGCAATCTTGGCGCACAAAGCAGCGGCGTGGATTACAATCTGGGGATCGCCATCGAACGTCCGGCCACGCCGGGGCCCGACACGACAGGGCGTCTGGCGCTGGACCTGGCACACGTGGATGAAGCCGACTACACCGCCGATTCGATGGATTTCGGACTGACGTTCCGGCACTATTTTTCCGATCAGCTTACGGCACGGGTCGGGCTTGAATACAATTTCATTGAGGGGCACGACCGGTCGGGCAGCTTTCGCTATCGCAACCTCTCTCTGCCTTTGGGCGCGACATGGGACCGGCGCATCAATCCCAAGAACGCGACGGGCGGGTTCTACCTGGATGCAGAGATAAAGCCCTTTCTTGGCCTTGGCACGACGGGATCCGGAGTTCGGATGACCTTTGACGGGCGGGCCTACAAACGGTTGGGCGCTGAGGACCGGCTTGTCCTTGCGGCGCGCCTGCAGGGCGGCGCGATCTATGGCGCAAGGCTTCTGGACGTTCCGCGCGATGAGCTTTTCTACTCAGGCGGCGGCGGCACGGTCCGGGGGCAGCCCTATCAGTCCCTGGGCATTGCCGTGAATCGGGGCTTTGGTCTCGATTTCAACGTGGGCGGGACGCAGTTTCTGGCGGCGTCCGTCGAGGTTCGGACAAAGGTGACCGACAAGATCGGGCTGGTCGGATTTCTCGATGCCGGAACCGTCGCCGCCGATGGCTTGTCCGCGGGATGGCATTCCGGCGCGGGTCTGGGGCTGCGCTATGATACCGGCTTTGGCCCGATCCGGCTGGATATTGCGGCGCCTGTTGGCGGCAATACCGGCGACGGGACGCAGATCTACATCGGTCTGGGGCAGGCATTCTGATGCGCCTCCTGCCCGCCCTGTTGATCGGCCTGACCCTTGCGGTACCACTGGCCGCGCGCGCGCAGACAGATGACCGCGACTATCTGACGGCCTTTCTGGAGGACAATCTGTCGGATGCGGGGCGCGACGTCACGATCACCGGCTTTGCGGGCGCACTGTCGTCGCGCGCGACAATCCAGCAGATGACCATCGCCGATGCGACCGGCATTTGGATCACGCTGAACGGCGTGACGCTGGACTGGAGCCGGTCCGCCCTTTTGTCGGGCGCGGTCGAGATCAACGCCCTGACCGCCGATGAGATTCTGGTCGACCGCCTGCCTGCAGCAGACCCAAGCGCCATCCCCGACCCCGAAGCGCGCGGCTTCAGCCTGCCCGCGTTGCCGGTATCGGTTGAAGTCGGGCGTCTGGCTGCCGCACGGATCGTGCTGGCCCCCGGCGTGTTTGGTTCGCGCGTCGAAGGACAGCTTGCGGCGTCGATGTCGCTTGCCGGTGGCGAAGGTCAGGCCAGGCTTGATTTGTCGCGCACCGATGATGGGCCGACGGGCCGCATCGCGCTGACCGCAAGCTATGCCAATGCCAGTCGGCAATTGGTGATCGACCTTTCGGCAGAAGAAGGTGAAGGCGGCCTGGTCAGCGGGCTTTTGAATCTGCCCGGCACCCCGTCGGTGGCGCTGACGGTTGCGGGCGCGGGACCGATCGACGATTTCACCGCACAAATCTTGCTGAGCACGGATGGGATCGAGCGGGTCACAGGTCAGGTGGCGCTTCGCGGCGATGACCGGGGGGGGATCGGCTTTACAAGCGATATCGCGGGCAGCTTTGTCCCCCTGCTGGCCCCCGATTATGCAGCTTTCTTTGGCGATACCGCGACGCTGAAGGCGACGGGCACGCGCGATGACCTTGGGGCATTGCGGCTGGACCAGCTGTCGCTGACGACGAACGCTTTGCAGCTGGACGGCAACCTGTCACTTGCCCCGGATGGTCAGCCGCTCAGGTTTGACCTGACGGGCCAGCTTGGCCTGCCGGATGGTGCTCCGGTGGTGCTGCCCCTTGGGGGTCGGGATGAAACCAAGGTGACCGCGGCCCGGATCGCGCTGAACTTTGATGCGAGCAAGGGCGAAGGCTGGCGGCTGGATGCGCAGATGACGGATCTGGTCCACGCGGATATCGCGATTGCCGGATTGTCGCTCAAAGGTTCGGGGCGGATCGCGCGTCTCGCCTCGGGGGCAAGCTACGGCGCAACGCTGACATTCGCGGCCAAAGGCGCTGTCCCGACCGACCCTGCAATGGCGCGGGCCCTGGGAGACGATCTGTCGGGCGAGATGGTGGCCCATTTTCAGGACGGCGACACGTCGTTGCAACTGCCGCGCCTGATCATCGCGGGACAGGGCTACAGCCTGAACGCCTCGGGACAGATCGGCGGTCTGGCGTCGGGGCTGGCGCTGAGGGGCAAGGTCAAGGCCGAGGTGGCCGACCTGTCGCGGCTATCTGATCTGGTCGGGCGTCCGTTGGTGGGCACGGCGCAGATTGACCTTGCGGGCGAGGGAAGTCCGCTGGCCGGCACCTTTGATGTCTCAGGCGAGATCAATGGCCAGTCGCTGGGCATTGGTCAAGTTGAGGCGGACCGGCTTTTGGCCAATGGCGCAAAAGTCAACTTTTCGGCCAAGCGCGATGAGACCGGGACCCTCTTGCGGCAACTTGATGTCACCGTAGCCGACCTTGTGATGACTGCCAGCGGTCAGCTGTCATCGATCAACAGCGACATCGTGGCCAAGCTCGATTTTGCCGATATCGCGGTGCTGGGGCCGGGTTACGGCGGGGCATTGGCGCTGAATGCCACGCTGTCGGGCACGGTACGAAACGGGCAGATCGTCCTGTCGGGCCAGGGCACGGGCCTCAGGGTCGGGCAGGCCGAGGCGGACACGCTGTTGCGCGGCACCAGCACGGTGGCAGCCACCGTGTCGATCAAGGATGAGGTTCTTGCGCTGGACTCGGCGCAGGTGAGCAACCCGCAAGTTTCCGCCAAGGTGACCGGGCGGGTCGAGGGCGCCCAGCGGAATATCGAGATCGACGCGCGGCTGGCCAATCTGGCGCTGATCTTGCCAGAGTTCCCGGGTGCCGTCACCGTGACGGGGACCGCGGCCGATATCGGCGGCGCCTACCGGATCGATCTGCGCGGGACGGGACCGGGGCAGATCGACGCGCGGCTGGCAGGCACTATCGCCAAAGCGGGCCGCTCTGCCGATCTGCGGCTGTCGGGAACCGTGCAGTCGGGGCTGGCCAACGACTTTATCGAGCCGCGGTCCATCAATGGACCTGCGCGGTTTGATCTGCGGCTTGCAGGTCCGCTTGCGCTGCAGTCCGTGTCGGGGCAAATCTCGGTCAATGGGGCCAAGTTCGCCGATGTCGAACAAGGTGTCAGCGTCGGGGAACTGGATGCCACGGTCGTGCTGGCAGGCGGACGGGCAACTCTTGATGCGCGCGGCGCGCTGAACACTGGTGGCGCTGTGGCCGCAAACGGCACGATCGGGCTGGCCGCGCCCTATGCCGCCGACATTGCGGTGGATCTGGTTCGGGCCAAGCTGCGCAACCCCGAACTGTTTGAGGCGGAAACGTCGGGCAAGCTGCAGTTTAGCGGGCCACTGCTTGGGGGCGCAAACATCACGGGGCGGATCGACATTGCAACCGCCGAGATTCGCATCCCTTCGGGCAGCCTAAGCAGCCTTGGCGCGATCCCGGACATCCGTCACGTCGGGGACGCCGCAGGCGTGCGTGAGACCCGGCGCAGGGCCGGGCTATTGGGCGGAACGGGGACAGGCGGGAACCGCGCAAGCGGCGGGCCGGTTTACGGCATCGACGTCGAGCTGGTCGCACCAAGCCGTCTCTTCATCCGTGGCAGGGGGCTCGATGCGGAACTAAGCGGTCGCCTGCGGCTTGGTGGCACGACGGCCAACATCATCCCCGCAGGTCAGTTTTCGCTGATCCGCGGGCGGCTTGACATCCTGGGCAGGCGGTTGACCCTGTCAGAGGCAAGCCTGCAGCTGGAAGGGGATTTCGTGCCCTATGTGGCGATCGCGGCCAGCAATGTCAGCGGCGACGTGACCAGCACCGTGCGCATCGACGGGCCGGCGCTGGACCCGGTCGTGACCTTTGCCTCCAGCCCGGAACTGCCACAGGAAGAGGTTCTGGCACAGCTGCTGTTTGGGCGCGGACTGCAGAACCTTTCGGCCTTTCAGGCGGTGCAGTTGGCGAATGCGGTGGCGACGCTGGCCGGTCGGGGGGGCGACGGGATCATCGGGCGGCTGCGCAAGAACTTTGGTCTGGATGATTTCGACGTCACATCGGATGACACCGGATCAACCGTTCTGCGCGCGGGTAAATACATCAACGAGAACGTTTATACCGAGGTCGAGGTTGGTCAAGATGGCAATAGCGAGATCAAGCTGAACCTTGACGTGCGACCGGGCCTGACAGTGACAGGGCGGGTCGGCGCGGATGGGCAAACCGGCCTTGGCATCTTTTTGGAAAAGGACTACTGACGCGCCGTGCCTTGCAATGCCTGGAGCGCGCCGCAACACGCACCGTTGCGGGCGGCAAACGCCGAACAACCCCAAACCTCATGCCCGGGCGCGAGACGCAAATGGAATTGTTGTCACGTTATCGGCAAAGTCACGCGGCTGGACGGCGGCCTCGACGACAAGTCGGGCAAGGTCGGCATCTCCTGCGTCGATCGCGCTTTGCAAAGCCTGCAAGGTTCCGGCAAGGTCAAATGCCGGAATCGACGGCTCCATCGCGCACAGAATCTTTGGGTGCGGCGTGGTGGCCATGCCGGTGCTGGTCAAGAGTTCTTCGTGCAGCTTTTCCCCGGGGCGCAGCCCGATGACGCAAATGTCGATATCGCCGTCCGGGTTCGCATCCTCGCGCACCGTCAGTCCAGCGGCGGTGACCATTTGCACCGCAAGGTCCCGAATGCGGATCGGATCGCCCATGTCGAGGACAAAGATGCCACCCTCACCGCCGCCGTGACGCTTGTCCAATGATCCCGCAAAAAGCACAAGTTGTGCCGCCTCGGACAGCGACATGAAGTAGCGTGTCACATCATCATGCGTCAGCGTCACCGGCCCACCCGCTGCAATCTGGTCGCGAAAGAGCGGGATCACCGACCCGGACGAGCCCAGCACATTGCCAAAGCGGACCAGTGAAAAGGCGGTGTTGCCGGGGCGTTTTGCCATATCCTGGACGACAAGTTCGGCCAGACGCTTGGACGCGCCCATCACATTGGTCGGGCGAACCGCCTTGTCAGTCGAGATGAGAATGAAGCGTTCGATGCCAGCAGTCTGCGCGGCTTCTGCCAGAACCCGGGTGCCGATGACATTGTTTGTCAGCCCGGCAAGCGGGTTGGCCTCAACCAGCGGCACATGCTTGTAGGCCGCGGCATGAAAAATCACGTCGACGGTGTGGTCGCTGAGCACCCCGCCCACCAGGCGCGCATCGCAGACCGACCCAAGGATCGGAACGATGTCGATACCCGCCGCCATCGGCAACGCCCCCAGGTCGCGGTGAACGGTATAAAGCGCAAGCTCGCTCAGGTCAAAAAGGACAAGCCGCTTTGGTCGCAGGTTCAAGATCTGGTGACACAGCTGCGCGCCGACGGAGCCACCTGCCCCGGTGACCATGATGGTACGACCGCGATAGACGCCCGCGCGATTATCCAGATCCCAGGCCAGCTGCGAGCGGCCAAGAACGTCATCGGGGTCCAGCGGCGCAAGCTGGTCAAGGAGCGCCTCGGTCCCGACAAGCTGCGCGAACGACGGCAGCGCATGCACATCGATCCCCTCAGCATTAATGCGGCGCGAGAGGCGTAGCAGTTTGGCGGCAGGCTGCGACGGCATGGCCAGCAGCACGCGGTCTATCCGATGCCGCCGGGCCAGTCGCGTGATTGATGATGGGCCATGGATGCGCAGGCCCGCGACAGAGCTGCCGTGCAATTCGGAATTGTCGTCCAGAAATGCAATCGGCAGGATCGTCTCATGCGCGCGCAGGGCTGCCGAAAGCTGCTGACCCGTCTTGCCTGCGCCATAGATCAACACCCGCAGCGGCGCATCGCGAAACCCCAGAAGCCAGAGCGTCAGATGCAGCAAGATCGCCCGCGACAAGACAAGGCCACAGAACGCTAATGGCGCTGTCAACAGTCCAGCGTCGCCAGCTGATGGCGATCGGGTTCCCGACAGATAGGTCGCGATGCCGAGCGCCAGAGCAAATGCAAAGACCGCAGCGCGCAGGATGCCGGTATGCATGAAGGTGTTCAGCTTGGTCCGATTAAGACCGAGCAGGATCGAGGCAAGACCCGCCAGCGTCACGGCCACCACGACAAGCCCAAGTCCCAGATCAAGGGGTGGCAAGACCAGTGCCAGAACGCCCACCAACAGGGCCCCGATCACCGCATCGACAAAACCAAGGATCAGCCGCTTTTGCCGGCCACCAAGCGCCTGAAGCCAATGCGCGCAATGCTGCAAGGCTCGGCGCATCATGGGTTGCGTCCGACGTTTGCAATGATCGTGCTTGTCCTTGGACGGTGCCGCGCTGCGTGAAGCATCGAGCGGCGCCGACGCGCAAGCCGATGGCGTCGCGTCTTGAGCAGCGCGGTCAGCGTCCAAAGCAAGATCACGAGATCAAGCTGCACGCTTTGGTGACGCTGATAAAGAAGGTCCATCCGGGCCTTTCGAGGCACGCAGCGGCGGGCATAAACGGTGTCGGTCTCGGTAGCCGTGCGGCATGGGGCCAACAGCCGGCGTTCGTGCCGGTGAAAGGCGATTGACGCAAGGCCGGTGACCCCTGGGGGCACTTGCAGGACCTTGGCGTAAAGTGCCGGAAACCGATCGACATAGATCCGCAAGGGCGGGCGCGGACCGACAAAGCGCATGTCGCCACGCAAGACATTCCACAGCTGCGGAACCTCGTCCATCCGGCTGGCGCGCAGCCAGCGACCCCAAGGCGGGATGCGTGCGGCCTTGTCGCCACCTGACACGCCTGCATCGGTCGTCAACGGTCGCATGCTGCGCAGTTTCCATAAGGAAAAGGCCTGATCGGGGCCACGCATTCGTTCGCTTTTGTGGAAAAACGGTCGTCCCATCAGGCACATATGAACGCCAAAGATCAGCGCAAACGGAAGCGCGAGGATGGTCAGCGCGACAAGCCCCGCGACAAGATCAAAGGCACGATTGGCGCGTGTCACGCGCTGACCCCTCTGGACATTGTCGCGCGCCAGTCTGCAATCATCTCGGTCGGGGTCGTGATGGCCAGTTGCGGGCAAAGTCCTGCCAGACGGGTGCAATCCAGGCTGAGGCGCGGCAGCACCCGCGTGCGATAGGGCCCGTATCGCCAGGAAAAGTCAGCAGCGTCCAGCAGGTCCGCCATCGACCATGCACCCGGACTAGCCAGATTCAGCACGGGCGGCAGGCAACCCGGCGCGCCCGCAAGACGTGCCAGATGGCTCAGGACGCGCGCCAGTTCGCCCGGCGCTATCCAGGAGCGGACCGGCCCCCCGGATCTGCCCAGAACGGGATCAAGTTCGATGCGCCCGACCTCGCAGGTCGCGCCGATCAATGCGCTTGCCCCGAGCACGTTGCCAATCCGCAGGCTGGTCACCGGGACATCCCCGGCATCGGCGCGACAGGCCTGTTCGGCCAAAATCTTGGCCTGGCCATAGGGCGTCGTGGGGATACATGCCGACGTCTCGGTCAAGTCCCGGTCAGAGGGCGCATAGACCGCCGCGCTGGACGCAAAAAGGATATGCCTTGCGCGGCCTTGCCGTGCGGCAACCGCAACGGCCCGCGCCATCGCAGCCGACCGCACCAGCGCGTCGGGTGTCGCAGACAAATCCGCCGCGAGGTGCAAGATGACGGCACCAGTCGGGCACGGGTCCAGCGGACCTGCCAAAAGGTCCTGCCAGTGCCCCCATGCCCGTGCGCACCAGATCGGTGCCACCGCGTCGGGCGGTTCCTCCACCCATGCCGCCTGCAGCAAACGACCGATCCGGCCATCGGCCCCGGTGATCACAAGAGGCAAACTTTCCGCAATGTGGTCTGGCATGTCGCTTGTCCCCTGCGTCGGCAAAGGGTGCCGCCGGTTGGAACAAGGTTAAGCGCGGATTCGCCAATACTTTGCTAATGCCGAAAGACCGGTCATGCCGGCGATCAGGATTCTTCTTCGAACCGGGTGCGGATGGCCCGCAACACCGGCAGCAGGGACCGCACTGCGTCAACCCCGAGGCCCTGCACGACCTCGCCGATGATCGGGGCCACAGATTGCACGGCGGCATCGCGGGCGGACCGTCCCGAGGGGCTGATCGAGACGAACTTTTGCCGCGCATCGTCCCAATCAGGCCGGATATGGACGTGGCCCGCCCATCCCAGACGCGTCAGCGTGTTGGTCATGGCGCCGCGGGTGACGTGAAAGACGCGGGCGAGCTGCGCCGGGGTTTTTTCTTCGCCCGCCCGGGCAAGATGGTTCAGGACGGAAAAGTGCGACAGCTCCATTCCCTTGGGCAGGGCTTTTGATATGCGGTTTCGGGCCAGCTGATCGGCCATGAACAACTCGCTAAAAAGCGTGATCGCAAGATCGTCGTTGCGGTCGTTCATGTCATGGCCCGGAAAACTTTCGGTCATGGGTCAGCGACGGGATGCGGGCGCGGGCGCGGGCGACCTCGGCCAGATCCAGGTCGCCATAGGTCACGCCGGGGTCCGTGCCGCCATCGGCGATGACCTCTCCCCACGGGCCGATGATCAGTGAATGGCCATGCGTGCGGCGACCTTTGCCAGCGGATTCAGGGTGAAAGCCGGTCTGGGCGGGGGCCAGGACGAACGACCCTGTCTCGATGGCGCGGGCGCGCAGCAAAG
This sequence comes from Rhodobacterales bacterium, assembly GCA_031378845.1. Taxonomy (GTDB): domain Bacteria; phylum Pseudomonadota; class Alphaproteobacteria; order Rhodobacterales; family Rhodobacteraceae; genus JAJNPS01. The sequence continues at coordinate 467,647 of JANNES010000015.1, read as the reverse complement.
GCTCCCAATGGGCGGCCCCGGTGATGTGGTTGAAGGCCGCCGGAACGGTCAGAATCTGCGCGCCCGCCTGTGCCAGCCGCCGGTACAGGGCGGCAAATCGGACATCGTAGCAAACAGTCATGCCGATCACGCCAATGTCGGTCCGCGCCAAGACAGCCTGGTTGCCGGGCCGATAGCCGGCCGATTCGCGGTAAACCTCGGTTTGCGACACGTTCACATCGAACATATGGATCTTGTCGTAGCGCGCGGCGATGGCACCATCGGGTGCGATCAGGAACGAGCGGTTGGCAAAGCGTCCATCTGCATCACCCGTGATGATGCCGAGCGAGCCGACCAAGAGCCAGACGCCCGCAGCCCCAGCCTCGGCGCGCAGGGCGGCGAGGCTGCGGTCCTCGGCTTCGGTTTGCAGGACCTCGCGCTGATGCCCACGGTTGGACGACAACGCATTGGTGCATTCCGGGGTCAGCACGAACTGCGCACCGCCCGCCACCGCCGCGCGGACATGTGCCAATGTCCCCGGCAGGTTTGCCGCAGGATCGTCAGTCACGGTAAGCTGGATGAGGCCGACACGCATGACCGATCAGGCCAGCAATGCGTCAAGCTTGCCCGCATGGTCAAGCGCGTGCAGATCGTCGCTGCCACCGACAAGCCGTCCGCCGATGAATATCTGCGGCACGGTGCGCCGGCCACCTGCGCGCTGGGTCATCGCCATGCGCAAAGCCGCATCGGCACTGACGTCGATCTCGGTATAGCTGGCGCCCTTCTTTTGCAGCAGGCGCTTGGCCGCGTGGCAGTAGGGGCACGATTGGGTCGTATAGATCTCGATGGCTTTCATCACGCATTTCCTTAGAACCGCCCGGAAGTATAGGCTTTTGCATGACGGGCGCAATCAAGCCGCCACGCGGCTGTCCGTACAGCATAGATGCGTTCAATCCTGACGGGTCACGCGGGCAAGGGCCAGCACCGACACAGCCCGCGCGCCAGCGGCAAGGCATGCCTCGGTCGCGGCGGCAAAAGTTGCACCGGAGGTCATCACATCATCGACGATCAGCACATGCCGCCCGACGATCTGGTTGGCACGGCCGGGATGGGCGCGGATGGCACCCGCCATGTTGGCCATGCGGCCATCGCGGTCGCGGTGGTCTTGGGTGCCGGTATGACGCGAGCGAAGCAAGAGATCTGGGCAGTGGGCAAGGCCTGCAGCCTTGGCGATTGCCGCCGAAAGCAGCGCTGCCTGATTGTATTGCCGGCGCAGCAGACGGAACCAGTGCAGCGGCACTGGTGCCACGAGCATCCCGGGTTCGAGAATCGGTTTGGCGGCGGTGATCAACCATGCGGCCGCCGGGCGTGCGAGATCAAGCCTGTCGCTATGCTTCAGCGCCAGAACCATGTGTCGCGCATTGGCTGCATAGACCAGCGCCGCGCGACCCCTTTGCCACGGGCGGTGCATCGCAAGGCAGTCGTCGCATTGCGCGGCCTCACCGGTGTCGTCGCCATGCAGGGGCGTACCGCACTGATCGCAGACCAGACCTGAGATAAACGGGGTATCGCGCCAGCACGCCCCGCAAAGCCCGAAATCGGTCGTCACCCGTTCGTCGCAAGCGACGCATTGCGGCGGGTAGACGGTGTGAAGCAAGGCTTGCAATCCCAACGGTCGCTCCTATCGTTCCGGCCATGCAAAGCCCGCCCCTTTTGACAGACCGCGCCGCCCTTTTGCGCAACCGCGCCCGCGCGACGGAGGTGTTCCTGCACGAGGTGGCCTTTGCCGATGTCGAGGAAAGACGAAAAGAGGTTAACAGACCCTTTACGACCCCCCTGATCGTGAGTGGTTGTGCGTCGGTGTGGCAAGAACTGGGACCTGTCATCGCCGATGATGAGATCTTGACGCTAGAGCCCGGCGCACATGATCTGGTGGTGCACGCGCTGGCGCTGCATTGGGCGAATGATCCGGTCGGGCAACTGGTGCAATGTCGGCGGGCATTGAAACCCGACGGCTTGTTCCTGGGGCTCATGTTCGGCGGGCAGACGCTGGCAGACCTGCGCAGCGCCCTGGCCGAGGCAGAGATCGAGGTGACGGGCGGTCTGTCGCCGCGCGTGCTGCCGATGGGCGAGATCCGCGATCTGGGGGCGCTGTTGCAGCGGGCAGGCTTTGCGCTGCCAGTGGCCGACAGCTTTACCCAAGTGGTGGCTTACCGCGATGCATGGCACCTGATGCGGGATCTGCGCGCGATGGGCGAAGGCAACGCGCTGGCGGCGCGGTTGCGGCATCCAACGCGGGCGCGGGTCTTGCAAAGGACTGCGGAATTGATGGCCGAACGTGCCACCGGGCCTGATGGATTGCTGCATGTCCCGTTCGAGATCATCTGCCTGACGGGTTGGGCGCCCGATGAAAGCCAACCTAAGGCGCTGAAACCGGGATCGGCGACAGCGCGACTTGCCGATGCTCTGGACAGCGTTGAGACTCCCTTGCCGCGCCACACGCTTGACGGTTGACCCCGCCGCCGATCCGGTTATGTCCCCGTTATTGCTATCGCAAGGACCACAGGATGTTGGACGCCAAGCTACGGTCGGGAAAACCCGCACAAGCGCATCAACCTGCCCCGAAACCAGAGAGCTATGGGCCCGGCGAGGGTCGGCTGTCGTTTGCGGGGCCTGAGCATCCAAGGGTGCGGCGGGCGCGTATCGGGGTGCTCTTGGCCAATCTGGGTACGCCCGACAACTATGACTATTGGTCGATGCGGCGGTACCTGAACGAATTTCTGTCCGACAAGCGCGTCGTCGATTACTCAAGCTGGCTGTGGCAGCCGCTGTTGCAGCTGGTGATCCTGACCAAGCGGCCTTTCTCGTCGGGTGCGAACTACAAACTGATCTGGAATCACGACAAGAACGAAAGCCCGCTCTTGACGATCACCAAGGACCAGACGGCCAAGATTGCCGCGGCCTTGGCTGAGCGTTACGGCGATGATGTGATCGTCGATTTCTCGATGCGCTACGGCAATCCGTCAACCGCATCGAAAGTGCGAAAGCTGGTTGAGGCCGGGTGTGAAAAGGTGTTGTTTTTTCCGCTGTACCCGCACTACGCCGGGGCAACCTCTGCCACCGCGAACGACGCGTTCTTTCGCGCAATGCTGAAGGAAAAGCGCCAGCCAGCGGTACGGACGGTGCCCGAGTATTTTGAGCATGCCGCCTATATCGATGCGCTGGCCCAATCCGTGGAGCGTGCTTATGCGCGGCTCGATCACCGCCCCGATGTGCTGGTGGCCAGTTATCATGGCATGCCCCAACGGTATCTGATGGAGGGTGATCCCTACCATTGCCAGTGTGCCAAGACTTCGCGGCTGCTGCGCGAACGGCTTGGATGGGGAAAGGGCTCGATTGATACGACATTCCAGTCGGTCTTTGGACCAGAGGAATGGCTAAAGCCCTACACGGTCGACCATGTGGCGGAACTGGCCAAAGCGGGCAAGAAGCGAATCGCCGTGATGGCGCCCGCATTCTCGGCCGATTGCATCGAAACGCTTGAAGAGATCAACGGCGAGATTCGCGAAGCGTTCGAGCATGCCGGCGGCGAGGTGTTCACCTATATCCCATGCCTGAACGACGATGCGCCACATGTCGCCGCGCTTTCGCAGATCATTTCCGAGAATCTGGCTGGCTGGATTGATTGATTGATTGCAAGGGTTAGAAGACAGGTGGGTCATGTCCCAACCCGGTCGTTACTTTACCCAAAAGTCTTTGATATCAAATGAAAAAGGCGACGGAAAACCGTCGCCTTTTCGCAATGCCGAAGAGTTCGGATTAGTTCGAAGCAGCGGCTGCGATCACGAGGAGCAGCAGCAGAGCAACAACGATACCGCCCGAAGAGGACGAGGTCTGAGTTTCAACAACTGCAGGCTCCATTACGGGCTCTTCCATGCCGCCAGCGAAAGCGGTGGTAGCAGCGAGCGAGATGGTAGCGGCGAGTACGAGTTTTTTCATGATCTTCTCCAGGATGACACAGCGTAGGTCTGTTGAGGATGAACGCTGCAGTTATTTGCGTGTGTTCATACATGAGTCTCTACACGTCGCCGGACCATCCTCGCAATGGCTGGAATACATAAATCTCCATTGCCGAGAACGTGTAGTCAAATAAGCAACACTTGAGTGCCGACTTGAGCCAGTTCAAATAATTCCTGGATGTGTTCGTTGTACAAACCGACGCAGCCATTTGATGAACGGCGCCCGATCTTGCGCGTGTCATGGGTCCCGTGGATCCGGTAGTAGGTCCAAGACAGATAGAGCGCCCGTGTTCCGAGCGGATTGTCCAGGGCGCCGCCTTCGACCAGGTCGGGCCACTCGGGATGGCGTTCCTTCATCGCAGCGGTCGGCCGCCATGGCGGGTTCACAACTTTTTGCACCACCTCTGTGCGACCGCGCCGGGTGAGGTCCTCGGACAGGGGCACAGAGGTCGGGTAAAGCTTGTAAACTGTCTGGTCTTCGGACCAGTAATGCAGCGCTCGCGAGGTGATATCGACCAAGATCGCGCCGCCCCGCGTGTCGTCGAAATAACTCTGCCAGTCCGGCATCCGAAAGCTGGAAAAGTTGTTGCGCACGGGTCCATCAGCGGGCGGAATGAACTCGGTCGTCCCGTCTTGCGCCAAGAGCGGTGTCGCCACAGCCCCGACAGCGAGGGCCGCGCCACCGATCAGAACATTGCGGCGCGTGGGCCGATTTGCGGTCATCTTGACTGCTCCTAGCGGGTCATTCATCGCCTGGTTGTTACAGCGATGCGCGGATAGGTGCAATTCACAGCAGCGTCACAGTGCAAAAACATGCCGGGTGGGATTTGAACCTTGCAGCAGCTTTCGCTACAGAGGGACGCACGCAAGGCGCGTTTTTCGCCAGGCAACCCCAAGAGACGCACCCAGAGATGTCCATGAACCGAAGAACTTTTGTCGCGCTTGGCCCCATTGCGTTGCTGGCGGCCTGCAGCACCGCAGCACCCCCGCAACTGGATTCCAGTGGACGGCCCGCGCCGCAGGTCTACCGCATCAATGCTGAATTGGCGGCCGTCATTCCGTTTCGGATGCTCGACTCGGTTAACTCTCTGCGCAGTGCCAAGCGATTGCAGCCATTGGTCTTTAACGCCCAACTGAACGCGGCTGCCGCAACCCATTCGCGCGACATGTCGGTCCAGAACCGGCCATGGCATTTTGGCTCGGACGGGTCGTCACCGTTACTGCGCGTGCAGCGCGTCGGCTATCGCGGCAAACTCTTGGGAGAGCTGATCTCGGAAACCTTCGAGACCGAGCTTGAGACCCTCGCGGCGTGGTCGGGTCAGACCGATACGCGCGGGGTCATCATGGACCCGGCGGCGCGCGAAATGGGATTTGCGTGGTTCCAAGAGAGCAACGGCAAGATTTGGTGGACGCTGGTCACCGGAGGCTAAGCGGTTTTCGCGGCCCTTGTGACGCGCGATCCAAACGCCCGCCCAGGTCAGAAATGCACGCCGTCCGTCAGGGCAGCAGGTGGATCGGTGTTCCCGGTCGCACCATCGAATAGATGATTTCCATCTCGCGGTCCGTCACGGCGATGCAGCCAAGCGTCCAGTCCCGCACGGACACGCGTTTGTTCGGCGCGCCGTGGATGAAGATATCGCCGCCCGGCTCCTGGCCGACCGAGTCAGCATAGGCGCGGTCGATGTCGTTGGGATATGAGATGCCCAGAGACAGGTGATACTCGGAGTTCGGGTTCTGGCGGTTGATGATGTAGCTGCCTTCGGGCGTCTTGCCGTCGCCTTCGACCTCTTTGTGACCGACGGGCGCAAAGCCAAGGCTCACATCATAAGACTCAAGCACCTCGCTATTATGCAAGAGGTACATCTTGCGCGCGGCCTTGTGCACCTGGACAGAGGTCACTGCGGGGCCGTTGTAGGTGCGGAACTTCGTCGCGCAGGCCGACAGCGCCAAAAACGCTGACAGCAAAAGGAAACTTTGGACAAGGCGCATGAAGCTGCTCGATATTTTTTTTCTGCTTAGCGGAACCGGAGACGGCTGACCAGCGTTTGGTGCGCGTTTGCGGTCAACTTGATGTCACTTGGCCCGGCTGAACCGCGCGACGAGTTCGACATGTGATGACCAGCGGAACTGGTCGATGACCTGCAGCCAGTCCAGATGATAGCCCGCCGCCACCGCGATCCGGGCATCGCGGGCAAATGTGACCGGGTTGCATGATACCGCCGCGATGACGGGCACCGACGACGCGGCAAGCCGTTCGGTCTGCGCCTCGGCACCTGCGCGCGGCGGGTCGATCACTACGGCATCGATGCCCTTGAGTTCATCCACATCGAGCGGACGGCGGAACAGATCACGCGTCTCCACGGTGACGCGGCGCAGCCCTTGGGTTGTGCGGGCCGCCTTGTCCATGGCGTGCGTCATCGCAGGATCGGATTCCACGGCGTGGACTTCGGCGCGGTCGGCCAGCGCAAGCGCAAACGTGCCGCAACCGGCAAACAGGTCCGCGACTTTGCGTGCCGGGCCGATGGCCAGCGACACGGCTTGTACCAGAGCGGCCTCACCTTCAGGTGTCGCTTGCAAAAAGGCTCCGGGCGGCGGGGCGACAAGGGCGCGGCCAAAGCGCTGCATCGGCTGCGCGCGCATTGCCACGGTTTCACCGTTCCAAGTCAGGCGGGCAAAGCCATGCGCCTCACAAAGCCGCGCCATCTGCAGCTGCTGTTCGGCATCCATCGGCTTGCCGCCCGTCACCGCCACATCCGGCCCGCCAATGGACCGGGTCACGGTCAGCTGCACCTCGGTCGTGCGCGAGCCACCAAGATGCACCAGCGCCTCGAGCCCTGACGCGGCTGCCAGCAGGTCGGGATGGACCAGCTGACATTGCGGCACCGGAATCAGCATCTCGGATGCGCGTGCGTGAAATCCGATCAGCGCGCCGCCCTTGGTCTTGCGGCCCGTAAAGGTCGCGCGCCTGCGCGAGCGGGGGGCAGAGGTCACCATCGGGCGAAAATCGGCTATCAGCCCCTGTCCGGCCAGGGCGCCGCGCACGATGCCCTCTTTCCAGTCGGCGACAAACGGGTCTGCGGCATGCTGCATGAGACAGCCACCGCAGGTGCGGGCATGAGGACAAGGCGGCTTTACCCGGAACGTCGAGGGCGTCAGGATCCGGATGTTCGTCAGCCGGTCGCCGGACAGATCGCCCGTCGCCTCTTCGCCCGGCAACAAGCCGGGCGCATAGATCGGCCCAGCGTCACCCGCAGCGATGCCGTCGCCGTGATGACCCAGCCGTTCAACGGTGAACTTCACTCGGCCGCCTGTTGGTCTTCGACGCCGATAAAGCCGCCGGACTGGCGGTTCCAATAGCGCGCATAGAGACCCCCTTTGGCCAACAGCGCGGCATGACTGCCCTCTTCGACGATGCGGCCGTCATCCATCACGATGATGCGGTCCATTGCGGCGATGGTGGACAGCCGGTGGGCGATGGCCAGAACCGTCTTGCCCTGCATCACGCGGGTCAGTGCCTCCTGGATATTCGCCTCAACCTCGCTGTCGAGCGCGCTTGTCGCCTCGTCCAGCACGAGGATCGGCGCGTCTTTCAGAAACGCGCGGGCAAGCGCGATACGCTGGCGCTGGCCACCCGACAGTTTCACGCCCCGCTCGCCCAGAAAGGCGTCATAGCCTTTGCGGCCATTGTGGTCGATCATGTTGGCGATGAAGACATCTGCCTCTGCGGCGCGGGCGGCTGCGAGGATCTCCGACTCGGCTGCTTCGGGGCGGCCATAGGCGATGTTGTCGCGGGCCGAGCGGTTGAACATCGCGGTTTCCTGAGTGACCATCCCGATCTGGCTGCGCAAGGATTCTTGCGTAACGTCGCGCACGTCGACACCATCAATCAGAATATGGCCCTTTTCGGTGTCATAGAGCCGCAAAAGCAGCGACACGAGCGATGACTTGCCCGCACCCGAGGCCCCAACGATGCCCAGCTTTTCGCCCGCCGCGATGGTCAGATTTACTTCGGCCACGCCGCCGCGCTGGCGGCCATAGGCAAAAGACGCGCCGTCAAACCGGATTTCGCCCTTGATCGGAGGAAGGAGCTTGGCATCCGCGGCGTCGGCAAGCGCATGGGGGATCGAAAGCGTGCGCATGCCGTCCTCGACCTCGCCGACCGATGTATAGATCGACATGAGGGTGAAGCTGACCCAGCCCGACATCTGCGCGATGCGCATCGCGATGGCGCCAGAGGCCGCGATGGCACCGGCGGTCGCCTGGCCCTCCCGCCACAAGAGCAAGGTTCCACCGATCAGCATCACCGGCAGAATCCCCGCCAACGTCATCAGCGCCAACCGGAACCAGGTGGAAATCTCGCCGAATTCGAGACTACGGGCGCGGAAAACTTCCATCGCTTTCAAGGCGACGCGGTCCTCGAACGCGGCATGGGCAAAAAGCTTGACGGTCTTGATGTTGGTGATCGTGTCCACGACCTGACCCGAGACCATCGCACGGGACGCTGCCCGTGCGGCCGAGTTGACACGGATCCTGGGCATGAAGAACCCGATCAATGCCACATAGGCGACAAGCCAGGCCATCAGGGCCAGCGCGACCCGGCTATCGACCGAAATCAGAAAGATCGCCGATCCGATGACCGAGGCGAGCGCGAAGCAGACCGTGTTGATGACCTCTGTTGCGACATCTGTCACGGCGCGTGCGGCTTGCATCTGCTTGGTCGCGATCCGTCCCGCAAAATCGTTGTCGAAAAAGGTGATCGCCTGCCCAAGCGTCCAGCGATGCAGCCGCGACAGCACCAGCGGCAGGACGTTCGGGCCGATGACGATGGCGTTCGAGGCCGAGGAAATGCCAAAGGCCAAGGGCCGCAGAATGACATAAAAGACGATAAACCACAGGATCATCGTCGTGTTATCGGCAAAGAACCGGTCCGGACTTGAGCTGAGCGCCGCGTCGATCACCCAGCCGAGGATCAGTGCCGAGACGACCTCGGTGGCGCCCGCCAAGGAGGACAGGACGCCCGCGATCCAAAGCATGAGCCACGAGCCCTTGAGTGACCAGCGCATGAATGGCCACAGCTCTTGTGGCGGTGGTCCGTCGGCAGGGCGAAAGGCATCGATGCTGTCGCCCAGTCGGGAAAAAAGGCTCATTCGGCAGCATCCTCAATCCCGATGAAACCGCCGGACTGACGGGCCCAAAAGCGGGCATAGAGACCATTCTGCGCCAAAAGCTGATTGTGCGTCCCCGCTTCGGCGATACGGCCGTCTTCGAGCACGACAATGCGGTCCATGGCCGAAATCGTCGACAAGCGGTGCGCAATCGCGAGCACCGTCTTGCCCTTCATCACCCCGTATAGCGACTCCTGGATTGCGGCCTCGGCCTCGCTGTCAAGCGCACTCGTCGCCTCGTCGAGGATCAAGATCGGTGCGTCCTTCAGGATGACGCGAGCGAGGGCCACGCGCTGACGCTGGCCACCCGACAGCTTTACCCCGCGTTCACCGACATGCGCGTCATAGCCCTTGCGGCCCTCAGAGTCCTCAAGCGTCAGGATGAAATCATGTGCTTCGGCTTGGCGGGCCGCAGCGATCATCTGGTCGTCGGTGGCATCCGGGCGGCCATACAGGATATTGTCGCGCACCGAGCGATGCAACAGGCTGCTGTCTTGCTGCACCATGCCAACCATGCGCCGCAGCGATTCTTGCGTGACATCGGCGATATCCTGACCGTCGATCAGGATACGTCCCGATTCCGTGTCGTAAAACCGCAAGATCAGCTTGACCATGGTCGACTTGCCCGCGCCTGAGCGGCCGACGATGCCGACTTTTTCGCCGGGTAAAATGGTCAATGACAGGTTTTGCAACCCGCCTGAGCCGCGACCGTAATGGTGCGAAATGCCGTCGATCTCGATCCGGCCATGTTGCAGGTTCAACAGGCGTGCGCCCGGTTTGTCGACCAGCCCGATGGGGTGTGTGATCGTCTGCATGCCCTCTTGCACCACGCCCAGCGCCTGCACGAGCGATGAAAACGCCCACATGATCCAATACGTCATGTTGTTCAGCCGCAGCACCAGTGCAGTCGCAGCAGCCACCGTACCGACCGTTGCAGCGCCTTGATACCACAGCAAAATCGCCCCGCCTGTCACCGATATGATCAAGAATCCATTCAACATCGTCAGCGCGAGGTCCATCTTGGTGATGATCCGCATCTCTTTGAAAAAGGTCTTGCGGGCATGCTCGATGGCTTCTTTGGCGTAAGCCAGTTCCTTGTCGTGATGGGCGAACAGCTTGACCGAATGGATGTTGGTATAAGCATCCACCACGCGGCCCGTCACCGCGGAGCGCGCTTCACTGGAGGCCATCGCCGCCGGTCCGGCGTGACGGATTGTCCAGCGCACGAGCCAGGCATAGAACGCGAACCAGATCAGCAACGGCACCAGCAAACGCGGATCGGCATCAGCCAGCATGATGCCGGCACCCACGACCGTGACACTGGCAAAAGCCACAGCGTCAAATGTCTGGAAGACCGCATCCCCGGCGGCGGGGGGCGTCTGCATGATGCGGTTGGCGATGCGCCCGGCAAAATCGGACTCAAACCAGCCCACGGGCTGGCGGATGACATGGGCATGGGCACGCCAGCGGATCATTGTGCCGAAATTCGGCAGGATCGTATTGTGCAGCAAGGCAACGTCGACGACCATGATCAAGGGGCGCAAGATCAGTACGAAAAGTGCAACAAGGATGATTTCCGTGCCATGCCCGGCCCAGAACTCTTGCGGCCCCAGTGTCGCGAGCAGATCAACCAGCCGCCCGACATACCAGATCAGCGCCACATCCACGAATGCCGCCACGACCGACAAGGCCCCCGTGAGGGCAAAAACCGCCCGAAAGGGGCGGATGTACTCCTTGAGGAATGGCCATAGCCGCCGGGGCGGCGTGTCGGTGGGCTCGTAGGGACCGTATGGGTCGACGAGGCCCTCAAAAAAGCGAAACATGATCGGGGACTCACCTTGATCCCTGCATATAGTCCGGTTTTGTGACGAGGGAAACCGTCAGGCCAGAAGATCCTGGGCCGACAGGCAAAGATCTGACGCGAGCCAGCGGGCCTGGAGTTCCTTGAGGCGTGTCCCCAAGGTGGGTCCGGCCAGACCCGGCATCAGGTCGGCCGCCGTGACCGGAAAGACCGCTGCCGCACCGCGTGATACCTCAGCCGCCCAACCGCTGTGCAAGGGCTGTTCCATCACGGCGGCGCGGACAAGCAGTGCGTCCGTCGCGCGGTGGATGCCCAACCGCCAGCCCAGGACGGCGGGCGATTCGATGCTGCCGATCGCCTGCCGCAACGCCGCAAGAACCCGCACCTCGGAGCGCGACAGCCGCAGACGGCCTTCCGTGTCCTCGCCGCCGATGACCGCAAGACGACGCAGCCAGTCGGGATCGGCGTCAAGTTCCAGATCGACAAGCGGGGCCAGTGCACGCAGGTCGGCACCGGGCAGGATGCACGCCAGCACCCCCGCCTGAGCCATCGCAGCCATCGCGGGTGCGGGGTCTGAAGCGTCAAGCAGCTTGCGCATTTCCTGTCCGATCCGTTCGCGCGCAAGCGTCTCTAGGCCTGCCAGATTCGACGCACATGCGGCCAGACCATCAGCATCGATGCCGCCACCTGGATCGCCATAGGCCGCGTTGAACCTGAAAAACCGCAAAATGCGCAGGTAGTCCTCGGCGATGCGCGCGTTGGGGTCACCGACGAAGCGGACACGAAGCGCGCGCAAGTCGGGCAGACCGCCGAGTGGGTCGATGATGGTTCCATCCATGTCCGCATAAAGCGCATTCATGGTGAAGTCGCGCCGCGCAGCGTCTTCGGCCGGGTCTTTGGTGTAGGCTACGACCGCATGTCGCCCGTCGGTTGCGATATCACGCCGAAATGTCGTGACCTCATGGGCGCGGTCGCCCGCGATAACGGTCACGGTCCCATGGTCCATGCCGGTTGGGACGACACGCAAGCCCGCCTTGGTGCAAAGGTCCGCGACGACATCCGGTGTCGCGTCGGTAGCAAGGTCGATGTCCCGGACCGGCCTCCACAGCAGTGCGTTGCGGACGCATCCACCGACAAACAGTACCTGATGTCCATCCGACCGAAGGGCCGCAAAGAGCGCCCGAGTTCCGGCGTGATGCAGCCAGTCGCCGGTCAGCTTCATCGGGCCACCCGCTCGGCGAGCCCGCGCAAGATCCGTGCCGTAGCCCCCCAGATGTAGTACGGACCATAAGGCACAGCGTAATAGCGCCGCCATTGGCCACCCCACAGTCGGCGCTCGATCGCGTAGTTCGCCGGATCGAGGATGTGGCGCAGAGGGACCATAAAGACCTCTTCGACTTCGCCCGCCTCCGGTATAGGCGCAAAATCGGCTCTGACATGGCCCAGAATGGGCATCACCGAGAACCCTGTTACCGTTTCGTGGACCGGCAAAGGGCCAAGAACCTCGACAAGTCCGGGACCAAGGCCGATCTCTTCGTGTGCTTCACGCAGGGCGGCGGCGGTAGGCGAGGCGTCGCTTGCATCGACCTTGCCACCGGGAAAAGCGATCTGGCCGGGGTGATGTTGCAAATGCGAGGCACGTTTGGTCAAGATCAGGCAGTCCTGGCACAGGGCTACCAGCACCGCCGCAGGACGCAGGACGCGCCCTGGCGGCAAAACCATGGCAGGGTTCAGATCAAAGTCGGACGATGAGCCTTGCGGGCACAAAAGCGCTGCGGCAAGGCGGTCGACCTCACACATCCTTGGCCTCAAACCCCAGCGTCTTGGGATCAAATTCGTAATGCGCGCCGCAGAACTGACAATCGGCGGTGACGATCCCCTGGGCGGTCGTCATCTTGGAGATGTCCTTTTGCGAATAGATCGACATTGTCTGACGCACCTTGTCGGGCGAGCATGAACAGCCAAACCGCACAGCGGTCGCATCGAACACGCGCGGTGTTTCCTCGTGAAACAGCCGCACCAGAAGGTCGGTCGGGCTGACGGAGGGGCCGATCAGTTCCAACTCTTCGACGGTATCAAGCAAGATGTTGGTGCGGTTCCAGTTTTCAGATGCTTCGCCCGAGAGGATATCGGCATGGTTGAGCAGGCCGCCCTCACCTGAACCGGCATCAGCTGCGACGGCACCACCTGCGGCTGGCATATGCTGCAGCATGATCCCGCCTGCGCGCCAGTGCGGGGCCTCGCCGGGCGTCTGGCTTTTGCCAAAGGTCACCTGAAATCGGGTCGGCAGCTGTTCGGACTGGGCAAAATAGGTCTCGGCGCAGTCAGAAAGCGATTTGCCCGCGATGGGCGTGAAGCCCTGATAAGGAACCATCCCCTCGCCCTGATCGATCATCACGGCAAAGTAGCCCGTGCCGATCTGGCTGAAGGGAGCAGCCGCGTCATCCAGGCGTTCTGCGTCATAGCTGGCATAGGCGCGGATGCGCCCGGCGGCACCCTCCGCGTCCGGACCGTAGTAGTCGGTGGCGATCAGCCGCGCCGGGCCATTGCCTCGAATCTGCAGGCTGAGCTTCCAGCGCAATTTAACCGATTGCCCGATCAGCGCGGTCAGCAGCGCCGCCTCGGCCACGAGGGCCTCGATGGAGACAGGATAGGCATGCTGGCGCAGCACCTGATCGAGCACGCCATCAAGCCGCGCGACACGGCCACGGATGTCCGGGCGGTCAAGTTGAAAGGGCAGGACCATGTCGTCCCAGGCGATCTTGTACGATGTCATCGGGGTTTCCTTGCCGCAACTCTGCTGGCATACCGCGCCAATATAGGCAGAGCAACCAGCCCAACCGAGGACCTGATCCGATGATCCCGCGTTTTGGCGACAGCAAACGTCTTGATCAGCACTACCGCCGCCGCCCGGGCGTGTATGCGATCTTGATGCAAGGCGACAGCATTCTGGTGACGCACCAGTCTCTGCCCGTGCCGGAGTTCCAGCTGCCTGGCGGGGGGATCGATCCCGGTGAGCAGCCCATTCCGGCGCTGCACCGCGAAGTGCGCGAGGAAACCGGCTGGCGCATCGCGATTGACCGGCGGATCGGGGCGTTTCGGCGGTTCACGTATATGCCGGAATATGACCTTTGGGCAGAAAAGCTGTGCACGATCTATCTGGCGCGGCCGGTTCTGCGGCTGGGTCCGCCGACCGAAGCAGGCCATCTTGCGGTCTGGCTGCCGGTGGATGAGGCTTTGACGCGATTGGGCAATCCGGGGGATCGGACCATGCTGGCACGGATGCTTATCAAACGTTTTTCGCGATCAGCCTAGCCCAGAAAGTCAAAAAGCACGCCCGAGACATCGTCTGGAAAATCGTCGCTGCCCGAAAATGAGGCCAATTCCCAAGGAATGGCTGCAAGCAATTCCGCGCTTTGCAGGGATGCGTTGCGTCCAAGCAGCGCCTCAAGCCCGTCTTCGCCAAAGTCATGGCCATCTTGCCCCGGACATTCGGTAATCCCGTCCGACACCAACAGCAACCGATCGCCGCGTTTTAGCCGAAACGTGGTGCGCTCGTAGGTCGCACCCGGCACCAGACCGATGGGAAGACCACCGCCGCCGAGTCGCTCCAGCTGGCCCGACGCGCGCAAGATCACCGGATGGGGATGACCGGCCTGCACCAGACTGCCGCGTCCGGTCACAAGGTCAATCTCGGCATAGACCATCGTGAAGTACTGATCGACCTGGATATCCTCGATCATCATGCGGTTAAAGCGGACGGCCACCATCTCTGGCGGCCAAGCCTCGCGCTGGCCTTCGCGAACCAAGGTCAGGGCAATGTTCTGATCGGGCGAAGCTGCGGACAAAAGGCCCGCGAGACGCACCGTCATCATCGCGGAGGCCACGCCATGGCCCGAGACATCGACGGAATAGAGCGCCACCCGACGGCTGTTGATGGCAAAACACCCCGCGAGATCGCCGCCGACATGGCCCGACGGGCGCATCAGGATCGCAGCCTTGCCTTGCCCGAAATCACGTTGCCGGTCACGCACGAGGTTTTGCTGCAGCTTTCGCGCCTCGATCAGATCGCGGTCAAGCGAATCATAGAGTTTTTGCAACTCGCAGAGCGTGGAGCCGATCAATCGGTTTTTTTCGACCAGTTCGGTCTGCATGCCAAGGATGCGTTCCCCCGCACGCAGCCTTGCGCGCAACTCGTCTGCGCTGACTGGCTTGGTCAGAAAATCGTCCGCCCCTGCCTCAAGCCCGCTGGCGATTTCGGCCTTTTCCGATTTGGAGGTCAGAAGAATGAAGTAGCCGTAGCCTTCGTGTGGCAATGCCCGAAAGGCACGGCACAGATCCACGCCGGTCATCCCGCTCATCATCCAGTCGCTGAGCACGATGTCGAAAACGGTGGTCTGGCAGACGGCAAGTGCCTCTTCCGCCGAGGCGGCCTCGGTCACGCGATAGCCCCAGCGCGACAACTGCATCGACAGGATCCGGCGCTGGGCCTTGCTGTCATCCACCACCAAAACATGCCGTTGGACACCGTAATCTTGCACCACGGTTGGCGGCACGTGTCGTTGGGTTCTAAGTTGCAACATCGCCTCATCCGCCTGATCACAGCGGTATGTCAGAGGTGGCCTTAACACGCAGTAAAAGCTAAAATTGGCTTTTCTCGGCGGATCGCGCGTCACAGGTTGTTAAGGCGGACGCGCCATCCTTGTCCTCGGGTGTGTCAACGGCATGTTGCTGGTGGAGGGCGCAATGATTGATTGGACAAGGATTTCTGAACTTCGGGGCGAGATCGGAGAGGAAGACTTGCAAGAGGTTGTGGGGCTCTTTCTAGAGGAAACCGATGAAGTGATCGCGCGGCTTGCCAATGCGGCGGAGCCGGCGTTGCTGGAGTCGGAGCTTCACTTTCTCAAGGGCAGCGCGCTGAACCTCGGCTTTGCCGATCTGGCCGACATTTGCCAAGATGGCGAACGCAAAGCCGCGAAGGGCGATGTTGAAAGCGTCGACCTCGCGCACATCATTGAGCTGTATCATATGTCAAAGGGCACGTTTCTGGACGGGATCGCGCTGAACTCTGCGGCCTAGTGCCCGCGTCCTGTTTGGACAGACCGTCACGGCCCGTGACCTAGACGAGAAACTCGGCAAGCGCATCGTCGTTGGTGATGTCGCGATACTGAAAGTCCGCGGCTTCCATACGATCCGTAAAGTGATGAAAATTGTGCGCATTCTTGGTCTCGATCCCGATGAGGACCGATCCGAAGTTGCGTGCGGATTTCTTGAGATACTCAAACCGGGCTATGTCATCATCCGGACCCAGCATCGACAGGAATTCGCGCAGGGCACCCGGTCGTTGCGGCATGCGCAGGATGAAGTACTTCTTCAGCCCGGAGAAGCGCTGTGCACGTTCCTTGACCTCTGGCAAACGCTCAAAATCGAAGTTGCCGCCCGACGTGATGCAAACCACGGTCTTGCCCCGGACGACGCCAGCAAGCTCTGGCAGCACATCCACCGAAAGCGCGCCAGCCGGTTCCAGCACGATGCCCTCGACGTTCAGCATCTCCAGCATCGTGACGCAGATGCGATCCTCGGGCGCCAAAAGGACCAGATCCGGCGCGACCCAATCCAGCGCTGCATAGGTCAGATCGCCAAGACGCGCGACCGCAGCCCCGTCGACAAAGCTGTTTACCCGCGCAAGTTTCGTTGGCGCCTGGGCGCGCAAAGCGGCCATCAGACTGGCACCACCCAGAGGTTCGACAAAGCGGTAGACGGTCGCGGGTGAAACCGTGCGCAGATAGCTGGTCACCCCAGCCGCCAGACCGCCACCGCCAACGGGCAAGATGACAAGGTCGGGTGCGCAGCCCAGTTGGTCGAGAATCTCGACCCCGACGGTTGCTTGGCCTTCGATCACATCCGCATCGTCGAAGGGCGACAGAAAATGCGCCCCGCGATCAAGACAGAATTGACGGGCGGCGGTGAGGGTCTGGTCAAAGTAGTCTCCCGTCAGGACGATGGTGATCGCCTCCTGCCCGAAAACGCGCGTTTTTTCGATCTTTTGTTGCGGGGTGGTGACGGGCATGAAGATCGTCCCATGCACGCCAAAATGGCGACACGCGTAGGCCATCCCCTGCGCATGATTGCCGGCACTTGCGCAGACAAACTCCATCTGGCCCGGATGGGCGGCGCGCATCTTGCGCATCGCGGTGTAAGCGCCGCGCAATTTATAACTGCGCACCGGGCTGAGATCCTCGCGCTTTAGCCAGATTTCGGCGCCATATCGGTCAGAAAGATGTGCGTTGCGCTGCAAAGGTGTAGGTGGGAAGATGTCGCGCAAGGCGCACGCCGCTGCAATCGCTCTTGTCGCGAATTCGTCCATCTTGACCTGCCTTGCAAACGATGGAGAACCATCGCCACGAAGGTGCCGGGCAAGTCAAGCGGCACATCTTGTCAACAAAGGCTTTCGTTCAGCGTTCGCTTTTCTTGGACAAGACCAAATTTGGCCCCTGTCTTGCCGCAATTGACCAACCAAATGGCCTTAACGGGGAAGGGTTTGCCAACAGAACGTGGCAAATTGCATCGAAAGGAACGGGGAAATGGCCCGAGCAACTCAAATGCTTGCCTATCACGGGCGCACAGCCTTGCTACTTGGCCCGATGCCGCGTCGCGCAATCCCGCTGGCCGCAAATACGCAAGACCCAGTGCGTCCTTTGGCCGATATCTCTGATTTTGCTAGAAATTCTGCTCTGAAAGCGGCGACTGGACTGGACAACCCGCTCCACAAGTTGCTTGAGACGGCGATTTCGCCGATGACCGCCACCGCACCTTCTTGCAACGTGTTTCCGGCCCTGACCTTGGTTGGCCCGACGTCGCCGGGTCCTCAGCGCGGCCAACGCCGACTCGTCTGACGCAATTTCGTTTTCAGCTTTCGCGTCGGCGCTTTGATTCGGCGCTTTGGTCGCCGGTGGCCACCCTTGTCGCGTGGCCGAAAACCCAATACACCCCAGCCCGTTTGACCCTGCATGAATGAGGCTGTTCGCATGTCCGCACCAAAAGTGTCTGCGCCCAAGAAAGTCGTCCTTGCGTATTCCGGCGGTCTGGACACTTCGATCATTCTGAAATGGTTGCAGACGGAATATGGCTGCGAGGTCGTGACATTCACTGCCGATCTGGGTCAGGGCGAGGAACTGGAGCCAGCCCGCGCCAAGGCCATCCTTTTGGGGATCAAGCCTGAAAACATTCATATCGTTGATGTGCGCGAGGAATTCGTGCGCGATTTCGTCTTTCCGATGTTTCGCGCCAACGCACTTTATGAGGGTCTGTACCTGCTGGGCACATCCATCGCCCGCCCGCTGATCTCCAAGCATCTGGTGCGGATCGCCGCAGAAACCGGTGCCGACGCCGTTGCGCATGGGGCGACGGGCAAGGGCAATGATCAGGTCCGATTTGAATTGAGCGCCTATGCCCTGAACCCCGCAATCCGGGTGATCGCGCCTTGGCGGGAATGGGATCTGACAAGCCGCACAAGGCTTATCGAATTTGCCGAGACCAACCAGATCCCGATTGCCAGGGACAAGCGTGGTGAGGCGCCGTTCTCGGTGGACGCCAACCTGCTGCATACCTCGTCGGAGGGCCGCGCGCTGGAGAATCCAGCCGATGAAGCGCCCGACTACGTCTATCAGCGTACCGTGAACCCCGAAGATGCGCCCGATACCCCCGAAATGGTGGAGATCACGTTTGAAGCCGGAGATGCGGTCGCGATCAATGGCGCGGCGATGTCGCCGGCCACCATCCTGACCCGCCTCAACGAAATCGGCGGCGCGCATGGTGTGGGGCGGCTTGATCTGGTCGAGAATCGCTTTGTCGGCATGAAATCGCGTGGCGTCTATGAGACCCCCGGCGGGACCATCCTTTTGGAGGCGCATCGCGGGATCGAGCAGATCACGCTGGATGCTGGCGCGGGGCACCTGAAAGACAGCATCATGCCGCGCTATGCAGAGCTGATCTATAACGGCTTCTGGTTCAGCCCCGAGCGCGAAATGCTGCAAGCCCTGATCGACAAGAGCCAGGAGCATGTGACCGGGACGGTGCGGATCAAGCTTTATAAAGGCTCGGCGCGCACCGTAGCGCGCTGGTCAGAGCACTCGCTTTATTCAGAAAAGCACGTTACGTTTGAGGAAGACGCAGGCGCATATGACCAGAAAGATGCAGCCGGCTTCATCCGTCTGAATGCGCTGCGACTGAGGCTGATTGCGACGCGGAACCGCAGGGTTGCGCGATAAACTAGGGCAGCGGACGCGGCGTTTCTACAGGTTTTCCGTTCAAATCTCCGGTGACCCAAGCCGCACCGGTCGTGTGGTCGGCTGTATAGACAAACTGCCCTTTGACAGCGCCGAGAACACTGAGATCAAGTTCCAGCTGGTCGGTCTGGTCGCTGGAAAAGGTCAGCGTCCCGTCACCGTAGACGGTCAGGCCGGGCCAGAACGCGCAGCCAGTGAACTGCAAGGCGGCGCCAGTGTCCGTCGGCATCGCCTTGATGCGGCCACCATGATCGCACGAATACTCCAGCACATCGCTGTAGGACCATTCGGCAAAGTCGGTGCTGGCGCCCAGCTCTGCCTCGATCGCTTGACCCAAGTCATAGGCATCGACCTTGTCGATATCGCCGGTAAGCGTCAGAGGAATATATGCCGCCAGAAAATCCTGTTTGCACAGCTGCACATCTGCTGGGGGAGTTATGCCCTCCAGGATAAGGCCGGAGACAGTTTCATCCGGGCAGGCGAGACCCCTGCCCCAGATGACGTGCGGGCCGCCTTGCATAGTGACGAGGTATCCATTCCGGACGTTGTCGAACACGGAATAGGCCATGGACACCGACGTGATCGGATCGGTGTCGGAATTCAGGATTAAGGTCGGATAGTCGCCGCCCGAAAACGGATCAGGTCGGGTGGCAGTGCCCGAGGTTGGCCAGTAGGCGCAGACGAGACGCTCGACGTAGTAGGACCGCAGCAGCCTCGGGGCCTCAGGGGCCAGGGCGCGCGCCTCGGCGAGGATGCGGGCCACATCGGCCTCGGGTGTGCCAGAACCGTCGCCATAGTCATCACAGGTTATCGCGAAATAGGCGGCCCCGAACCAGGACGGGTCGCTGTAACCTTCTTCGGTTTCGGGGTCGATATAGAGGTTGGAGTACGCCAGCCGAAGCATCGGGGTCAGATCCCCCTGCGATGCGGCTGCCAGCGCGCGCAGGAATACGACCCGCCCGTCAGGGCCATAAAGGGCAAGAAACGCATTCGTCTCAACCATCGCCGCAGTCAGTGTCCGGCGGTCCGTCGTCCCGGTCAGCAAAGGAAAGTCGATGGCCGCAGGCGTTTGCGCAAGCGTTGCGATCAGGCCGTCATAGACACTGTTTGCCGGTTGCCTCATGTCTTTGGCGCAGGCGTCAAGGATCGCGCATTCCTCGAAAAGTCGTGCAAGAATGCGCTCGGCAGCCAAGGTGTAGGTCCGGTAAAACCCATCTTCGGACAGGTTCAGATCAACCACGCCGTCAAGAATTACGCCCTTGGCTGACTCGGGATACATGGTGGCATAGGTCTGCATGAACTGGGTCCCATAGCTTTCGCCATAGAGCCAGACTTTGGGTGCACCGATCGCTTGACGGAACAGCTCCAGATCGCGGACCGCCTGATCCGTGCCGACAAAGGGCAAGATGTCAGGGCGCGAAAGCTCCGTCTGGCAGGACGCGACATAGGCCTGAACCGCCACCAAAAGCGCCGCCTCATCAGCCAGCGTGACCTCTGATCGGTCAAAAATCCCTTGCGCCAGCGGGCAGTTCAGACCGTGATCCGGACCAACCCCGCGCTGGTCAAAAAACACGAAATCGAGCCGCGTCTGGATCTGCTCATCAAAAGCCGCGATGTAACTTTCGGCAGATGCCAAACCTGATCCTCCAGGTCCGCCAACCGCGTAAAACACGATCCCGGCACTCGGCTCGCTTGCAGGGCTGATGGCGAAGGTGATTGGCAGTGTCTCGGACGGATCATTGGCGAAATGGTCACGCGGCGCATCTATTGTGAGGCAGAGCAAGATGCTGTCTTTGCAAGGCTTGGCGCCGATATCATCCAAGATTTCAATAAGATCTTTCGCACTTACAGCGCTGGTTGAGCAAAAGATCGCAAATGCGAGTGTGAGACGCAGCATTCGTTTTCATCCTGTTCCGAGATCAATTCCGCAGAATCTGTGCGCGAAATTCCGCAAGAGACAAACGCAAAACAAGCATACAGCTGCGACCATATCCAGCGAAAGTGAATTATCGCAGCAGTAACTATTGAATATTGTCAAATACTTATAGCTTCGTTTCTGTCACAAAGCTGGCAAGGTAGTCGTAGTATGGCATTGCCTCGTCCAATAGCGGGCGATACGACGCGGGCAAGTCGGGCGGGGGTCCTTCAGGGGTGTCAAAACCGGTTGAGAGGTGCACCGCATTGTACCAGTGCGGGCCCCAGACACCATCATAAGATTTCGGGCCAGCGGGCCAGGACAGCATGTTTTCGGTAAAGGCGATGCCCAGCGCGTTGCACAGTTTTCTCAGCGATTCAGGTGGGTTACGTCGGATGTCGGCAGAATCGATGACCACCGGCGCCCGCCCGGTTGCATCGGCGACGCGGTCGAAGATCTGCGCCTGCTGGACAAAACCGATATCGTTCAGCGTCGGGGCCTCGCGCTTGCGCACATAGCTTGCGATCACGCGCGCCGGATGGCGGATCATGAAGACATTGGTCAGCCCAAGCAAAAACCCAAGATCGAAATCCGGCAGCATATGCATGGTCATGTGCTTTTGGTAAAAAAGCGCCCGGCCATCGGGAGGTGGCTGCAAGCAGGCCACTGCGACACGGGCGGGGTCGATCTCACCGGCAGCGATGACGGCCTCATTCATCGGGTGCTCAATGCCGGTCGCCTTCAGGTAGGCCGCGTAAAAGGGTTCATCCCAGACGGCACAATCGCCGCGCGCTGCAAAGGCGTACATCAGCGCGGTGGAAAGGTTCCGGGGGCCGGACCACATGGCGATATTCATGGTCTGCTTTCCATATGCCAAGCGCATGCAAAGTGTATGGCGGGTGTATGAACGCTCATGCCAGCCGTTTTGCCGTTTGCAGGTCAAGAGCGGCGCTCAGCCGATCCTCGGTCCAGCCGTTCGCAAGCGCCTCGTGCAAAAGCGCCGCCTGCGATTTCGGGGCCATGCCGCCGATGGGCGGGTCGCGGTCGAGGTTGGTCGGAAAGGCATAGCCCTCGGCACTGGCCGCAATCGCATTGGCAATCTGGTCAGAGCGCAGGCTGCCATCCGATTGCGCGGCCAGAAGGGCGGGATAGAGCGCCTTGACCATGCGGGTGCGGTCGACTGATTCTATGGAACGTCCATACGCCGACGAGACCTGAAAAAGATTCACCATCCGTTTGTTGTCTGTGGTCCGGTTCGTGCCTGCGGCGTGAAACAATGCGGGAGAGAAAAACAGCATGTCGCCCTTGGCAAGCGGCAGCTGCACGGCATGGGCGTCGAAATAGTCGCGGAACTCTGAGCGCCCGGTAGCCACGTATCCGGGCGGATATTTCTGGCTGTGAGGGAGCAGCAGCGTCGGGCCCGCGTCGATCGGCGCATCGACATGGGCGATGGCACCTTGCAGCGTCAGCAGCGGCGACATCAGGTGGACGTGGCGGGGATAGCGCACGACGTCGTCTGCCGACTGGAACCCCAGGTGATAGTCGCGATGCGGCGACTGCGCCGCTCCACCCGGATTGACCACGTTCAACTGCGCGGTCAACTGGTAGGAGGGCCCTAGCCAGGCCTCGCTGATCTGGGCGAGGAACGGGTTGGCATAGTAGCGGGCAAAGTTCGCCGGGTCTGCGAGACAGTGCTTTTCCAACGCATTCCAGATCCGGTCATTGGCACCGGGTTTGGCGAAGTGGTCGCCGCCGCCGGTGCCGTCGCGTTTCTGCGCGTCGATCAGGCCGCGAAAGATGTCGGAGGCGCGGTCGAGCATCGCGTGATCGTGCTCTGCACCCGATAGCACGACGACGCCCGGGCCAGCCGCCATCGCCTCGGCCCATTCGGCGCGCAGCCTCTGGTCGAATGCAGGATCACCGATACCGGCCCGCAAGGCGACGCAGTCATAGATGAGGACGCCCTTGCGCAGTTCCGCAGCAAGGGGATAGTCGGCGAGGTCGGTTTTCTGCTGGCACAGAGCCGCAAACCCCTCGATATCGCAGGTGTCGATTGTGAAATAGGTCTGGTTGACGAGGTGTTGAGAGCGATCTTTCGTCAGCATCGGAAGCGTCCTTTGGCGTTGGGGCGATCAGCCGCCCACCATGGTTTTGTATAACGTGCGCAAGCGTTCCGTCACAGGCCCCATCTCCGTCGTACCGATTACCCGGCCGTCGATATTGCCGACCGGCGTCTGCGCGCCAAAGGTACCGGTCAGAAAGACCTCATCCGCCGAATAGGTGTCCACAAGGCTGAAGTTGCGCTCGAACACCGGGATGTCGTTGGCGCGGCACAGGTCGATCACCTTGCCGCGCGTGATGCCATTCATGCAGTAGTCCCCCGTCGACGTCCAAACCTGCCCTTTGCGCACAATGAAAAGGTTACAGGCGTTGGTCGTGTTCACAAAACCATGCACATCCAGCATCAGCGCCTCATCCGCGCCCGCCTTCTCAGCCGCGATGCAAGCGAGGATGCAGTTCAGCTTGGAATGCGAATTCAGTTTGGGGTCTTGGGTCATCGGCAGGCCGCGCAGATGCGGTACGGTGGCAAGGCGGATCGGGCGGGGCAGCCTCGGACGGCTGTGTTCCATGATGATGACCATGGTAGGACCTTGCTGCGACAGGCGGGGATGCTGAAAGGGCCGCGTCTTGACACCTCGCGTCACCATCAGGCGGGCGTGGGCGTCCGTGATCATGTCGTTGGATTTTTGCGTGTCTAACATGGCTTTTTTGACATCGTGCTTGCTGCGCGCCATATCAAGATCGATGGCTTTTGCGGCCTCGAAAAGGCGGTCGATATGTTCGTCGAGAAAGGCCCAGGTGCCGTTGTAAAGCCGGATGCCTTCCCAGACGCCGTCACCCAACATGAAGCCGGAATCGTAGACAGACACCATCGCCTCGGCCTTGCGGACGATACGCCCGTTGACCCAGATCAGAACGCGTTCGTTGCGGGTATCTTCTTCGGCCTGATGGGTCGAGACATGGCTGGTCATGGCGGGCTCCTCTTTGACCTCAAGCTACGGCGCGCGGGGGCCAAGGCCAAGGGGGTGCATCACTCATGCGTGACCTCACGGATGGGTGAGTTGCGCCGCGGCAGGGTCTGGCGATTGTGGGGCGAGAAAAATGGAGCCCTCATATGGAACGTCTTGCAACGCGATCAGCGATCGCACTGACCATCGTCCTTAGCCTTTTCATGGCGCTTCCCGGCCATGCCGCGACTGAAAAAGCCATCGTGGCGGGCGGTTGTTTCTGGTGCGTCGAATCCGATTTCGAGAAGGTATCCGGGGTCATTGCGGTGGTCTCCGGCTATTCGGGCGGCAACAGTCAGAACCCGACCTATGAAGATCACGAAGGCCACTATGAGGCGGTCGAGATCACGTTTGACAACGCCAAGATCAGCTATGATCAGTTGATTTCCAGGTTCCTGCGGTCGGTGGATGTGACGGATGCGGGCGGGCAGTTCTGCGATCGCGGGAATGCCTATCGTACAGCCATTTTCGTCTCTAACGCGGCTCAGAAGGCGGCGGCTGTGGCGGCTGTGGCTGAAGCAGAGGCGGTATTGGGGCGAAAAGTGGTGACCCCGGTTCTGGCGGCCAAGACCTTTTGGATCGCCGAGGACTACCATCAGGACTATTACAAGGGCAGCAATATCGTGCTGACGCGGGCAGGTCCCAAGAAGCAATCGAACGCCTACAAGTTCTACCGCAAATCCTGCGGCCGCGATGCGCGGGTTAAGGAAGTGTGGGGCGATCAGGCTCTGACACACTAGGGACGGTCAGGCGCTGGTGCAGCGTGGCGACGTCCCATGGCGCCAGTTCCGGTTTGGTTGCGCGCCCCAGAGGATCAAACTTTGGCGAGAAACGTTGTCACGAGACGGGCGATGTCTTGTTCAAGCCCCGCTTTGGTTGCCGATGCGTCGGCGATGCCCAGCGCCCCGTTGAACAAGATGCGCGCCGCCTGATGATCGGCCAGCAAGGCCGCGATCTGTGCGGTCAGGTCCGTGTCCAGAGCGTTGAAGATGCGCCCGACCACCGCCTTTTGGGCCATGAGTTCCGTCGCAAATGCGGATGTGCGGACAAGGTCATAGACGAAGACATGCTTGACAGTCAGTGCTTGCGTCACGCGCTGTGCCGTCGGCGCATCGGTTCGCAGTTCAGCCGTCACCGCCGCGCGCAGGCGTTCGGCCAGTCGTATGGCGACCGCCTCAAAAACCGCGCCCTTGTCAACGAAATATCCATAGATTGTCACTTTTGACAGGCCAGCTGCATCCGCCAGACCTTCGATGGTTGTCGCCCGAAAACCTTGGCTGATAAACATCCGCTCCGCCACATCAAGCAGCTTGTCGCGGCGGGCCGCCTTGAGCGGGGATAAATCGGAGGCGGAACCAGTCATCTGATCTCTTGCATTATATGAACGAAACAGTTTTTAATCGTTCAAGTCGTAATATAATTCTGAGGTAAGTGGATGGCAAGCACAGTTTTGGTCAGCGGGGCATCCGGCTTTATTGCAGGACATGTGATCGAGCAGCTTCTGGCGGCGGGGCATCAAGTGACGGGGACCGTCCGTAATCCTACGGATGGTACCAAAACTGCACATCTGCGTGCGATGGCGGGCGCAGAACGGTTGTCGCTGGTTGCCGCCGATCTGATGTCGGCGGACCCGTTTGTTACCCATACCGATGTCGATGCGATCCTGCATCTGGCCAGCCCCTATGCGATCAACGTATAGGATCCGCTGCGCGATCTGCTTGATCCGGCGGTTCACGGCACACGATCGATGCTGCGCGCGGCGGTGATCAATCCGTTCCTCGTCATTGGTCCGTCGCATACTGCAGCGATCAACACCTCGCCGCAGACATTGGTGGACATGTTCAACGGCAGTTACCCGGCGATCCTGGCGTTGACCTGGGGGTTTGTTGACGTGCGCGATGTGGCGGCGGCACATGTTGCGGCGATGGATCAGCTGACCGCGGCAGGTCGCTATCTTTGCGCCGCCGGCAACATGAGCATGGCCGAGACCATCACCCTGATGCGCGCCGAAGGATATGCGGGCAGGTTGCCAACGCGGGACCTTAGTGGCAGTTTCGGAACTGCCTTGATGAAAATTACCAGCTATGGGCAACCCCAAGGGGTTGGGAGTTATCTGCGCACCCATCTGGGCCGGGTGCCGCGTTACGATACGTCCCGGTCAACCCGCGATCTTGGGATCCGGTATCGCCCCGTCGCGCAAAGCCTGAAGGACACGTTGGCCGATCTTGCACACTGGGGCCATATCCCAGCGGCCAGCCACTAGGCGCACGGCGTGAAAGCGTTGACATAGATCCCTGGTTTTGCGATGTTAGTAACGTATTTCGCAGTCCTTGCACTGTGGCTCGCCTTTGATCGAAGCCCGCCTTAGGCTGACCGCGCTGCGCCTGCCTGAGCGGACTGCCAACGCGGTGGTGACATCCGACCGCCCGACGCTTTGTCGGCGGCCCGCAGCGCTGCTTCACGATCCTGCGGCAGAAGGCGCGGTGCGGGGGGCGGCAATCGAGGCCGCTGGTCCAAAGCCACTGATTGACGGGCTTTCGATCGACGATCGGGGGAATGTCTTTTTCACCGATGTCCAACATCAAGCGACCGTGGCGCTTGCCCCCCGACGGAACCCCGACAACCGTGGTCAAGGATACCCCGGTCTGCCTGGGCAGACGCGCTGTCTTTTGGGCCGGAGGGTGGGCTGTACTAATCTGACAGCGCCATTCCGGAACTGGTGCTGCCATGCCCGAACATCATGTCGGGGCCGCACCTTATCAGGTGTGGCGGTTCGCGCCCGCGACTTCGGGTGCAGCAGGGCAGTAGCGCGCGGCAGGGTAGTTGCCCCGGCCTGACGCTTTGCCACTTTTCCGCGCGGTCTGCAGTTTGTAGGGTTTGCGCCGGAGCTTGGGGGATGCATGACTGACGACGTAGCAACACCGATGATGGTTCAATATCTGGAGATCAAGGCGCAAAATGCTGGTGCGCTGTTGTTCTATCGGATGGGTGATTTCTACGAGATGTTTTTTGATGACGCTGTCGCTGCTTCGGCGGCGCTGGATATCGCTCTGACCAAGCGGGGCTATCATCAGGGTGCAGACATCCCGATGTGCGGCGTGCCCGTGCACAGTGCCGAAGGCTATCTGCTGACGCTGATCCGCAAGGGATTTCGCGTCGCTATTGCAGAACAGATGGAGGACCCGGCAGAGGCGAAAAAGCGCGGGTCGAAATCGGTGGTCAAGCGGGCGGTGGTGCGGCTGGTGACGCCGGGGACGCTGACCGAGGATTCCCTTTTGGAGGCGCGACGACACAACTACCTTGCCGCCTTTGCCCAAGTGCGGGATCTGGCCGCGCTGGCATGGGCCGATATCTCGACCGGAGAGCTGCGGGTTATGCAGTGCCCCTTGGTACGACTGGGTCCGGAACTGGCGCGGCTGGCCCCCCGCGAGGTTCTGGTAGCCGAAGGGTTTGAGGCCGATTTAGCAGGAATAGTGACGGATCTTGGTGCCGCGTTGACGCCGCTGTCGCGCGCAAGTTTTGACAGCAGCGGCGCCGAGCGGCGGCTTTGCACGCTGTTTGCGGTTGGCAGTCTTGACGGCTTTGGCGCATTCGACCGGGCCGAGATTGCTGCGATGGGCGGGCTGATCGACTATCTGGACCTGACGCAGAAAGGCCGTCTGCCCTTGCTGCGCGTGCCGGTGCGCGAAGAGGCCGGCGGGCTGGTCCAGATCGATGCTGCGACCCGGCGAAATCTTGAGATCACCCATGCCTTGTCAGGCGGGCGTGAGGGGTCATTGCTGGCCGCGATTGATCGGACCGTCACAGCGGCGGGCGCGCGGCTCTTGGATCGCAGAATCTCAGCGCCATCGCGCGATCTGGAAGTGATCCATGCGCGACAGGCAGCGGTGCAGCGGATGGTCAACGATGCCCGCTTGCGCGAGGATGTGCGCGCAGCCTTGCGGCGGGTGCCCGACATCGACCGGGCGCTGTCGCGATTGGCGCTGGACCGGGGCGGGCCGCGTGACCTGACGGCCATCCGGGCGGGCCTTGCGCAGGCCGAGGTCATTGCACAGCTTTTGGCGAGGGCAGAGGGGCTTTTGGCCAGTGCAGCGCGCGATTTGGTCGGACAGGACAACCTGATTGCCCTTCTGGAGCGCGCGCTGGTCGCGCAACCGCCTTTGCTGGTCCGCGATGGGGGTTTCATTGCGGCGGGCTATGACCCCGAGCTGGATGAGACGCGTTCGCTGCGGGATGAAGGGCGCGGCGTCATTGCGCGGATGCAGGCAGAGTTTGCAGCACTGACCGGGATCGCCAGCCTGAAGATCAAGCACAACAATGTGCTCGGCTATTTCATCGAGACGACGGCCACGCATGCCGAACGAATGTTGTCGCCACCGTTGAATGCCACCTTTATCCATCGCCAGACAACGGCCGGGCAAGTGCGGTTCACCACGGTCGAGTTGTCCGCGCTGGAGACCAAGATCCTGAATGCAGCAAACCATGCGACCGAGCTTGAAAAACGTTACTATGACAGCCTTCTGGGCGCCATTCTGGACCAGGCCAGCCCGATTGGTGCGGTGGCGCGCGCCTTGGCCGAGATCGACCTGAGCGCGGCATTTGCCGATCTTGCGGCAGCCGAGGATTGGTCTGCGCCCGTAGTCGATGACAGTCGCGCGTTCCAGATTCTGGGCGGGCGGCATCCGGTGGTGGAGCGCGCTTTGGCACGGCAAGGTGCGGGGCCTTTTGTTGCCAATGACTGCGCGCTGACGGCGGGCGAGACGCCCGCGATCTGGCTTTTGACCGGACCGAACATGGCCGGCAAATCGACCTTTCTGCGCCAGAATGCCCTGATCGCCCTTTTGGCGCAGGCCGGGTCCTTTGTGCCGGCAGGGTCGGCGCGTATCGGGCTGGTCAGCCAGATCTTCAGCCGGGTTGGTGCCGCCGATGACCTCGCGCGCGGGCGCTCGACGTTCATGGTCGAGATGGTGGAGACAGCGGCGATTCTCAATCAGGCGGATGACCGGGCGCTTGTGATTCTGGACGAGATCGGGCGCGGAACGGCGACTTATGACGGGCTGTCGATCGCCTGGGCAACATTGGAACATCTGCATGACGTGAACCAATGCCGCGCGCTTTTCGCCACCCATTATCACGAGATGACGGCGTTGGCGGGGAAACTCACCGGGGTCGAGAACGCAACCGTCACCGTCAAGGAATGGGACGGCGACGTGATTTTCTTGCACGAGGTGCGCAAAGGGGCGGCGGACCGGTCTTATGGCGTGCAGGTGGCGCGGCTGGCAGGATTGCCTGCCAGAGTCGTTGACCGCGCCAAGGTGGTTCTGGAGGCGCTGGAAAAGGGCGAACGCGACGGGCCGGGGCGGCAAAAGGTGCTGATCGACGATTTGCCACTGTTTCGGGCAGCACCGGTCGCGGCACCGCGCGGGAAAACCTCGGCAGTCGAAGAAAAGTTGAAAGAGGTGCACCCTGACACGCTGACACCAATCGAAGCGCTGCAACTGATCTACGAACTGCGCGAGATGACAAAACCCTCGGGCTAAGTTTCTGACGTCCGCCGCCAGCGCGCGCCGCCAAAGCCCGCGATTGTGGGTGTTGCCTTTAGAAAACGGTTGAAATTCGAGCATGCGCAACGACCGCGCACAAGATTTCATACTTGCGCGGCCGTATGTCGTTCGTCGCCCGCCCTTTGCGTTGAAACGCCGCCGCAGTCGTTCTTGGTTGTTCGAGGCCGACTTTGGTGCGGCCGCTAAGTGGGTGTGCGGTGACGCGCTGAACTGGACATTCGTCGCCACCGCACGGGGTGCAACCGAGGCTGCCGACCAAATATGGTCCCTTTCCAGCAAAATGGAAAGGCAGAGGGCAGCTCTGTCGAAAAGGGACCGAATACATGAAACTGACACGCCGCATGTTGCTTGCCAGCGGGGTCGCTGCAATTGCTGCACCGCGCATCGCGTTATCGCAAGAAGGCCCCATCAAGGTGGGTGTCCTGCACTCGCTGTCCGGGACGATGGCGATTTCCGAGACGACGCTGAAAGACACGATGATGATGCTGATCCAAGAGCAGAACGCCAAAGGCGGGATCCTCGGTCGGCAAATCGAAGCAGTGGTGGTGGACCCGGCGTCGGATTGGCCGCTTTTTGCAGAAAAGGCACGCGAGTTGCTGACAGTCAGCAAGGTTGACGTGATGTTCGGTTGCTGGACCTCGGTATCGCGTAAGTCGGTACTGCCGGTTATTGAAGAGCTGAACGGGTTGTTGTTCTACCCGGTGCAGTACGAGGGCGAGGAGTCCTCCAAGAATGTATTCTACACCGGTGCTGCCCCGAACCAGCAGGCGATCCCTGCGACCGATTACTATCTGCAAGAACTTGGCGTGCAGAAATTCGCGCTGCTGGGGACCGACTATGTCTATCCGCGCACCACGAACAACATTCTGGAAAGCTACCTAATCTCCAAGGGGATCCCGAAGGAGGACATCTTCGTCAACTACACGCCCTTTGGGCATTCCGACTGGTCCAAGATCGTGGCTGACGTGGTGGCGCTTGGCGCAGACGGCAAGAAAGTCGGCGTCATCTCGACCGTCAACGGCGACGCCAATATCGGTTTTTACAAGGAACTGGCCGCCGCAGGCGTGTCGGCAGTGGACATTCCCGTCGTGGCGTTCTCTGTCGGTGAAGAAGAGCTGTCGGGTCTGGATACGTCGAACCTTGTCGGGCATCTGGCGGCGTGGAACTACTTCATGACCGCAGACGTGCCGGTGAACGCGGAGTTCATCACCAAATGGAAGGCTTTTGCCGGCGAAAACCGCGTGACGAATGACCCCATGGAGGCGCATGTCATCGGCTTTGCGATGTGGGTCAAGGCGGTTGAAGCGGCTGGCACCACGGCGGTCGATGACGTCCGGGCCAAGATGTATGGGTTGGAAGTGCCGAACCTGACCGGCGGTATCGCCAAGATGCTTGCGAACCATCACCTGACCAAGCCGGTGCTGATCGGCGAGATCCGGGCCGACGGGCAGTTCGACATCATCAGCCAGACCGAGCCGGTAGCCGGCGACGCCTGGACCGACTTTTTGCCGGAGTCGGCGGTACTAGACTCTGATTGGCCAGGTCTGGATTGCGGAATGTACAACACCGAGACCAAGACCTGCGTGCAGATCAAGTCGAACTATTGATGACGTCATGGGCGGGGGCGTTTGGGCCCCTGCCCTTTTTCGGGACAAATATGCGCAAATTTCTGATCTGCCTGGCCCTGCTGGCCTTGGGCTGGCCCCTTGCGGCCCTCGCCCAAACGGTTGCCGATGTTGCAGCAGCGAACCGCGACAAGATCGTCAAACCTTCTCGTCAGACAATCGGACCGGTGATTGACGCACTGGTGGCAAGCGGCGATCTCGCGACGCCGGCACTGCTAGCGGCGTGGGCTGACAAAAGACTCGGTTTGCGCGCGTCCGACGGGCTGTTTTTCATTCTCGATGACAACGGCGAGGTTTGGGGGTTGACCAGCCTTGCAGGCGCAGCGGCTGGTGATGCGCCCAAAGGCGACATCGTGGTCCTGAAGCCAAATTCTGGCGTACGCAGCCTGATCGCCACAGCTCTCGTGCAGTTTCAGCTGACTGATCCGGCGCAGGTGGAATCCGCGCTTGCCTCTGTCGCGCGGGACCCGGATGGCGCGAACCTTGCGCCATTGCGCGCTGCGATCGCGGCGACCAGCGACGGGACCCTCAAGGCGCGGATGGTACGCTTGGAGCGTTTGCTGACGGTGGGCTTTGATGAGGACCCGAAGGCTCGGGTGGCGGCCATCGAAGGGTTCGGTGCGGATCTTGGCGTCGACGTGCGGGCTGTCCTGAACCCACTCGTGGCGACGACGCGCGTGGCGGGTCTGGCGGCACCCGAAGGCAACGTGGCGCGCCGCTTGTCTGTCGGCAAAGACATCAGTCCGGTTGAAGCTTATGACATGCTGGTTGCGGCCGGCATGGCCCCGGCACGGTTGACGCGCGAAGATCAAAGGGCGGCGCTGCTGGCCAACACCGCGGATGGCGCGTCTGGCGGCGTCCCAGTGGCGGAATTGAACAGCGAAGATGCCCGGAACCGCGCCTACACGGCGCTGGAGGTCGCGGGGACAGTGCCTTTTGCTGCCACGGACGACGAGGTGGCCGCTGCTGTGGTCGCACATCAGTTCTATGACGTCTATAACGAGTCCAATGCGCAGGTGACGGTCGCCGCAGCCGCCGCACTGACACGGGTGGATCGTGCTGTCGGTGTGATGCAGGCCGCGGATCTTGCTTTGGACGCACTGTCACTGGCCTCGATTTATTTCCTGGCGGCCATTGGCCTGGCCATCACCTTTGGCGTCATGCGCGTCATCAACATGGCGCATGGCGAGTTCATCATGATGGGCGCCTATGTCGGCTATCTGGTGCAGCAGGTGATCCCGAACCCGACGCTGAGCATCGTGATTTCCCTGCCTTTGGCGTTCTTAGTGACGTTTCTGGCCGGTGTGGCGCTTGAGCGGCTGGTGATCCGGCATCTGGCGCGGCGACCGCTGGAGACATTGCTGGCAACATTCGGGATTTCGATTGCGTTGCAACAGTTGGCCAAGAACATCTTTGGCACGCAGGCACGGCCACTGACGGCGCCGGGATGGCTTGACGGGGCTTGGGTGCTGAATGACGTGGTGTCGATCAGCTATATCCGCATCGCGATCTTTGGGCTGGCGCTGATTTTCCTGGCGTTCTTCTTGGTCGTGATGACGCGGACACGACTGGGTCTACAAGTGCGGGCGGTGACGCAGAACCCGGCGATGGCGGCCAGTATGGGGATCAACCCGGACCGGATCAACATGCTGACTTTTGGATTGGGATCGGCGATTGCCGGGGTGGCAGGGGTGGCGATCGGCCTCTTTGCCAAGGTCACGTCAGAGCTGGGGTCAGATTACATCGTGCAAAGCTTCATGACCGTGGTTGTGGGCGGGGTCGGCAGCATCTTTGGGATGCTGGCGGGGGCAGCAATGATCGGCGGGCTGCAAAAGGTGATCGAATTCCTTAATCCATCAAATACATTGGCAGCGCAGACCTACATGGTCTTGTTCATCATCTTGTTCATCCAGTTCCGTCCACGGGGCATCATCGCCCTGCATGGCCGTGCGGCGGGGGATTGAGATCATGACCCGCAGCTTTTTCGCACGCAACCCCTCGGTGCTGATCTTCATCGCGGGTTTGGCGCTTTTTACCTTGTTAGTGACTTTTTTGAGCGATGCTTATGGGGTGTCATTTCTATCCACTTCGTTCATCAAAACGCTGGGAAAGACGCTGTGTCTGTGTCTGGTCGCGGTCGCGATGGACCTGATCTGGGGTTATGCGGGGATCCTTTCCCTGGGTCACATGGCGTTCTTTGCGCTGGGCGGCTACATGATCGGCATGTGGCTGATGTATGCGCGGACCGAGGGGATCGTGCTGCAATCGCTGGCGGGACAGGGCCTGCCGCCAACGTCACAAGAGGTGCAGACGGGTGTGGCGGGCCAGATTTTTGGCGTGGTTGGCGCGTCAGATCTGCCGGTGATCTGGACGTTCGCGCATTCGCTGCCGATCCAGTTGGCGCTTGTCGTGCTGGTGCCGGGACTGCTGGCGCTGGTGTTTGGATGGTTCGCGTTCCGGTCCCGGGTGACGGGTGTGTATCTGTCGATCCTGACCCAAGCGATGACGCTGGCGCTGGCCTTGCATCTGTTCCAGAATGAAAGCGGGTTGCGCGGCAATAACGGGCTGTCGGGACTGCAGAACATTCCGGGGCTGGATGCAGTGGGGCAAGATGCGTTGTCGGTCTGGTTCTTCTGGGCCTCGGCGCTGGCTTTGGGGTTGGGATATGTGCTGGCGGCGTGGCTTGTGTCGGGGAAGTTCGGGTCGGTCCTCAGGGCCATCCGTGATGACGAGGCGCGGGTGCGGTTCCTCGGCTATTCGGTCGAGACCTACAAGCTGTTCATCTTTACCCTGACGGCGGTGATCGCAGGCATCGCCGGGGCGCTGTATTATCCGCAGGCGGGGATCATCAACCCGGCGGAACTGGCCCCCATTGCGTCGATCTACCTTGCGGTGTGGGTGGCCATCGGCGGGCGCGGGCGGCTTTATGGGGCGGTGATTGGCGCGGCCTTTGTGTCGCTGTTGTCCAGCTGGTTCACCGGCGGGCGGGCGCCGGACCTGCCGTTGGGGTTCTATACGATCCAGTGGGTGGACTGGTGGTCCGTCGCCCTGGGTCTGGCATTCGTCGGCGTCACTTTGTTTGCGCCCAGGGGGATCAGCGGTCTTTTTGACCTGTACCAAGGGCGACGCAATCCCGAGCGGCACGGGGCCGACCTTGGCCCCGACAAGGGATCGTTCCAGCAGGTCGAGGCCCGTGAATGAGCGCGCTCCTCGAGGTGTCCGGCGTGTCGGTGACGTTTGACGGGTTTCGCGCGATCAATAACCTGTCGTTCAATATCGGGCCCACCGAATTGCGGGCGGTGATCGGGCCGAATGGGGCTGGCAAAACGACGTTCATGGATATCGTCACGGGCAAGACCAAGCCGGATAGTGGGTCCGTGACCTTTGGAGATAAGGCACTAAGCTTGCTGAAACTCAGCGAAGCACAGATCGCGCGGGCAGGCGTTGGACGCAAGTTCCAGCGCCCAACGGTCTTTGAGGATCAGACGGTGGAGGAAAACCTGCTTCTTGCCTTGCGTGCGGCGCGGGGTCCTTTGGGCGTTCTGTTCTGGCGGGTGACTTCAGCGCATCTGGACCGGGTCAGGACGTTTGCGGAAAATGTCGGCTTGTCCGACGACCTGCCGCGCAAGGCGGGTGATCTGAGCCATGGACAAAAGCAATGGTTGGAAATCGCGATGCTGCTGTCGCAGGAGCCAAAGTTGTTGCTGATCGACGAGCCGGCAGCGGGCATGACCTTGGCGGAACGCGAACGCACGACGGCCTTGCTGCTGGATCTGGCCAAAACGCGCGCTGTGATCGTGGTCGAGCATGACATGGATTTTGTCCGGCGCCTCAATTGCAAAGTGACGGTGCTGCATGAGGGTCGCGTGCTGGCCGAAGGGACGCTTGCGCATGTGACAAAGGATCAGCAGGTGATCGATGTCTATCTGGGGCGGTGATTGCCGTGGACGCGTTTCGGGCGCTGGAACCGTTTCCCACTTTTGCGTGAAAGGCTTTGCGTCATGCTGAAGGCCAAAGGACTGACCCTGCATTACGGGGGTGCGCAGATCCTGTACGGGATCGACTTTGAGGCGCGCGCAGGTGAGGTGTCGTGCATCCTTGGCACCAATGGGGTGGGCAAGACGAGCTTGCTCAAGGCGCTGGCGGGTACGCATCCGCGTTCGGGCGGGCAGGTGTCTTTGAACGACGAAGATCTGGGCATCTTGTCGGCGCAGGCAATGGCAGCGCGCGGATTGTCCTTGGTCCCGCAGGGGCGAATGATCTTTCCGCTGCTGACCGTTACGGAAAATCTGATGACCGGCTATGCTGTGCTACCAAAGTCCGCGCATCGGATTCCGGACGAAATCTACGATCTTTTTCCAGTGCTGAAGGACATGGGAGCGCGACGCGGCGGCGATTTGTCGGGTGGCCAGCAGCAGCAGCTAGCAATCGCGCGCGCGATGATCATGAAGCCGAAGGTGCTGCTGCTGGATGAACCGACCGAAGGCATCCAGCCCAACATCATCCAGCAGATCGCGCGGGTCATCGACGTGTTGCGCAAGCGTGGAGATATGGCAATCGTGCTGGTGGAGCAGTATTTCGACTTTGCCTATGAACTGGCGGACCGCTTTACCGTCTTGAAGCGCGGGGCGGTGGCGCTGCAGGGATCAAAGGCAAGGCTGAGCCGTGAAAGCCTGCGCGACAGTGTTGCGGTGTAGCCATTCGGACTCGTCCGGCTATGTTTGTCGACAGGAAGCCGCACCACAATTCGGCGAGTTCAGTTCTTTCCGAAGACTTTTGTCTTGACGGCATCGGGCAGTCGGCTGGACACTCCCAAAAGGATGAGCAGCCGAGCACGCCGCCTAAGGAGAACCAGCCAAACGGTCGGACAACAAAGTTGCGCAACGAATAC
This sequence comes from Rhodobacterales bacterium, assembly GCA_031378845.1. GTDB lineage: Bacteria > Pseudomonadota > Alphaproteobacteria > Rhodobacterales > Rhodobacteraceae > JAJNPS01. The sequence continues at coordinate 431,332 of JANNES010000015.1, read as the reverse complement.
AGAAACTTGCCTCATCACAGGACGTCTAGTAACTTCATTTGAAAGCCGTTGAGACTTTAACCAAAATTCTGATTCTGCTTGGCTGCGATAAGCTTTGAAGAATTAGTGTGTCAGTGTCTTGAAGTTGGTAAGGAAGCGTTCCCATGGATGAAGCCGGTGAAAGACAAGTAAGCAATTTTGATGTTTCGATAATGCTTACAAATGCAAACTGGGGATGGGGAACGCCAGACGCCTGTACTCAACTTGCAAGGTACATGGATCCTCTTGTACGAGAACTAACCCTTTTTTCGCCTGTAACAAGTAGTGTAGTCAAAGGAGATTTTCTTGATTCTATTGTTCCTTTCTGGGTGCCTGACTATGTGAAGGGAAGACTTTGTCGGAACAAAACTTCATATTCCTACTTGAAGACACTTAGCGAGCATAGGGCGCTATCTGGCCTTTCTTCTTCATCGATCTGCTGGACCTTTCCACCGACTACGGTTGATTTTATCAAGCGCGCAAAAGATCGTGGCAGCAAGATCGTTCTCGAATTCATCAACACGCATACTTCTTTTTCGAGGGCGGTCCTGTTTGACGAATATGAGCGCGTTGGACGTGTTTGGCCGGAAGGCGATCAAAGAATTAATGCCTTGGAAGATGATGAGCGGTTGAGTCTTGCGGACGCGGCATTTGTACCAGGCAAGCTCATCGGGCCTTCGATACGGAAGTTCTTCAACAATCCACCAGCCTTGTTGCCCGCAAGTTATGGCGCACCCTTTAGATCGCCACCCAAAGACTTGGCGGTCAAGAAATCGGCGCGGAATTTTATTTTTGTGGGTTTTGATGGCTTTAGGAAAGGCCTTCACGTGTTGCTCGAGGCGTGGGCCAGCGTCAGAATCAACGGAACTTTGACGATCGTTGGAGGAGTGGAGCCTTGGATCCGGGAGAGATATGGTCATTTAATTGACGGTAGCGTAAAGGTCATCGATATCAGCAGAGATCTTGATGGTATTCTTGAAAAGTCTGATGTTTTCATACTTCCATCGATCGAAGAAGGAGATCCGCTGTCAACTTATTTGGCGGCCTCATATGGATTGCCGTTAGTCGTAACCCTTGTGGCAGGTGGATGTATTGCGGTTGCTGATGTTAATTCTTGTATCGTTGAACCGTCTGATCCTGTCGCGCTAGCCAACGCGATTTCAAGGCTGGCAGATGATGCAGATTTGTTTTCTGCTATGCGAGTTAATTCGTATAGGAGCTCGTTGCAATTTACTTGGCAAGAAGCAGCCAAGCGCAGGCATTCAGAGCTGAAAGGGGCTTTTGGGACTTTGTTGCATAAATCGGGTTGAGGTCGCAGTGCCCCTTTCTCTGATACGGAGTCATCCCACGCGCCGCGTGATCGGGGTTCAGAGGGCTGTGAAGTGGTTCAGGATTGCGGCGCGGATTTGGAGTTCTGCGACCTCACGGTCGAAGTCGCGTGAGCCAGCTCTGTTGCGCAAATCTGACAAGATTTCCTTTACGAATCCATTCAGTTAGGCTTGCTGCATGAGCAAGCCCGCCCCTCCGATCTATTGCGCGACGAACTGGCGCACTTACACCGCGGCTGTGCAGCAGCAAGGTTAGCTGTCGATCCATTGGCCGGTCGGCGATTGCCTGCAATCGCCGTAAGGCTGGTTTGACCCTGAGACGATATGGCTGGCTGCACCGACGGGCAAACCTGGGCGGCAGCCTGTGTTCAACGCCGCTGCGTTCCAGACCTGCCTGATTTCGAAGGCGCTGTTCGGCCTGCCGTTGCGCCAGGTGACCGGCAAGGTGGCGAGCCTGCTGGAATTGGCCGTTCTTGACTGGCCGGTGCCGGATTACAGCACACTTTGCCACCTCCAGAAGGGCTTGGCTGTGGCGATTGCCCATCGCCCCGGCACGGGCGTGCTTCACTTGCTGATCGACAGTACGGGGATCAAGGCGGAAGGTGACGGTGAGTGGTGCGCTAGGAAAAACGGACCATCAAAGCCAAGGCAATCATTGCCCGGTAGGCGAATTCAGGCATTCGCCGACGGGGGGCGCAAGATTCACCTTGGGACTGACGCGGAAACGCTGGAAATCCGCGCCATCGAAGTGACCGGGGCGGGTGTTGGCGACGCGCCCGTGCTGCCCGAGCTACTGGACCAGATCCCTGCCGGCCAGCCCATCGGCAAGGTCAGTGCGGACGGTGCCTATGACATACGGCGCCCGCCATGCAGCCATCGCTGGGCAGGGCGCTATCGCCGTCATCCCGACCCGCCGCATTGGCCGCCCTTGGAAAGAGGATACGCCCCGGGGCCCAAGCCCGAAACGCCATCCTGCGCACCACCAGCCGCCTTGGCCGGACGATCTGGCGACGATGGAGCGTATACCACCGACGAAGTCCGCTCGAAACCAAGATAAGTTGCTTCAAACTGCTTGGCGAACGGGTCCGCTCACGCAACTTCGACCGTCAGGTCGCAGAACTCCAAATCCGCGCCGCAATCCTGAACCGCTTCACCGCCCTCGGAACCCCGATCACGCAGCGCGTGGGATTAGTCCGTCCGGGGAAAGGGGCGCTGCGACCTCGACCCGATTTATGCAACAAAGCGGGGCAACAATGCAAATCACTCCACACTAACCCGTTTAACCAATCGCGGTACTCTACTGCCTGAAGTAGGCAATCCCCTTGTCAACGACTTTCTCCAATTCCTCATTCAGCAAACCAAAATACATCGGCAAGCGCACCAACCTGGCACTTTCGCGGGTCGTGTTTAGGTCGTGGCCGTGAAACCTTCCCATCCGAAGGCCGGCTTTTGATGAATGCAGTGGAACATAATGCGAGGCGGTCACGATCTCGTTTTCCTTCATGAACCGCATGAAGGCAAGCTGGTCTTGTTCATCGCGGCACTTGACGTAAAGCATGTGCGCGTTGTGCCGAACATGCTGCGGAATGTGCGGCAACTTGATCCGATCCGCATCGGCCAATGGCGTAAAAGCTGCGAAGTAGGTTTCCCAAATTTGCATGCGTCGGGCCTGGATTTTGTCGATGGCCTCAAGCTGCGCCCAAAGATAGGCGGCGCTGATTTCGTTCATGAGGTAACTGCTGCCGATGTCGACCCAGGAATACTTGTCGACCTGGCCGCGGAAGTACCGACTGCGGTTGGTGCCTTTTTCGCGGATGATCTCTGACCTTTCGATCAGCTCCGGGTCGTTGACGACAGTCAGGCCGCCTTCGCCACCGCTGGTGATGTTCTTGGTTTCGTGGAAACTAAAAGCGGCCACAGCACCAAAGGTTCCCAGCGGCTTACCTTGGAAGCTGCTACAAATGCCTTGTGCGCCATCTTCGATCACGGCGACACCGTGTCGTTGGGCGATGTCCCCGATCACATCCATCTCGCAGCCCACGCCAGCGTAGTGGACAACGACAATCGCGCGCGTTTTGGGGGTGATCGCATCTTCGATCAAGGTCTCGTCGATGTTCATTGTGTCGGGGCGAATATCAACAAAAACGATTGTCGCGCCACGCAACGCAAACGCATTGGCGGTCGACACGAAAGTATAGCTTGACATGATGACTTCATCGCCGGGAGCGATGTTCAACAGCAATGCAGCCAGCTCTAGAGAATGCGTGCAAGACGGAGTCAAAAGTGTTTTCGGCGCACCAAGCGACGTCGCAAACCACTGCTCGCATTTGCGGCCAAATGCCGCATCCCCCGACAGCTTCCCGCCCAAAAGTGCCTCGTTGATCCGTCCCAGCTCTGTGCCGATCAGGGGTGGACGGTTGAATGCAATCACGTTTGAAATCCTCTTGGCTCCACGATCAGGTTACGATGCTAGTTGAACAATTAGGAGTTTTATGGGGCAAAATTAGACCGTTGCAGTGATTTTTCTCGTCCCGGCCCGGATGAACTAACCCGTGAGAAGCATCAAATGCAAGTAGCGCAACCAGCGCGGGTCACAACGCCAAGCGCCGCCAATTTTTGGCAAGAAATTGGCAGTGTTAAACAGAATCAGTGATTTCACGGACCGTCACGCCAGTGCAGCTCGGACGGGCTGGCGGCGTCAGACGATGTTCATGGGCAACCCGGGTCTGCCCAGATCGACTTGCCCGAGCTGTCTCGCTGGTCAAGACGCGTCCGCGCGTACCAGCGTTGGTATTGCGTGTTCAGGATTTTGGTTTTGTAGGGGATCGCCCTGAAATGGTGCTGCTCATGGACGACCATGGTGCAAGAACTGGTGCCGTTGGGGTTGACGCAACGCGTCACGCGAGGCTCTGAGCGCGACCCGCATCAGCCGCCGACCAAGGCGCGCCATTGCCGGGCGTAGGCGGCAAGCCCGGGGTCCGGCATGATGTGTTTTTCTGGCAGGACCGTCCTTGCCGCGTCGGGCGTCTGAACAAGCAGTGCGGCGCCAAGGGCCGTGCCGGTCTGGGACTCCGACGGCAACACCGGCCGGTCAGTCGCGGTGGCCAACATCAATGCAAAATAGGCATTCCGGGCAAACGGCCCTTCGATCAGAACCGGCCCGGTTGCACCGATCATGGCAAGGCACTCCGCTGTCATCAGCGCGAGATAATAGCCCATGGCAACCTCGGTCAGCCCAGGTTGGTCGGGTTGCGGCGGGATCGTCCAGCTTTGGGTTCGACTGGAAAAGGGTCCGCTGCCCTGCTGAATGGTGGGCAGCAGCATCATCTTGCTGGCCAGAACCTGCGCAACATCCTGTTGCGTCGCAACGCCGGTGCGGCCTTGCAAAACGGTATCGAACTCGCGCCCACCCATGAATCGCGCCGATGGAACCGGCTTGCCAAAGGCGTTCACATTGACCAGCGTGTCGCGCGCCGGATCGAGGGCAATCGGCGTGCCTCCGACTGCCATCGAGATAACCCAAGTGCCCGTGGACACGACTGCGAAAGGGCCGGTTCGCTGCAAAAGATGCGGTAGTAGTGACGCATTGCTGTCATGGATACCGCAAATGACAGGCGTGTGGGGATCAAGTCCGATCTGTGCAGCAACGGCAGGCAGAACCGCACCAAGGGGGTCGGACGGGAAGTGGACAGGGGCCATTTTTCCCATCAGACCCAACTGCTCCACGACGCTTGAAAACCGGCCATGGTACGGATCCCAAAGGTCGGTATGGGCACCAAGCGAGGTGACGTCTGTTGCGGCGCAGCCGGTGAGACGAAACCCCCAGTATTGCGGCCAGGTGACGATTTGGGCGGTGCGATCGCACAGTGTCGGGTCTTTGTGAAACATCCAGTAAAGCTGCGAGCCGATGTTCAGGCCGGCAGGCAGGATAGGTGATCCGGTTTCCGAGAATGGCGGGCGAATGGCTGCATAAGCGGCGCTCGTCTCGTCCGGGCCTGCATGTTCATAGTCCAGCACGGGGGCAGCAAGCGCACCGCTGTGGTCAAGTAGCGCGGCACAAGCCCCGTGGGTTGTGACGGCGATGGCGTCGATCCTGTGCGTCGCGTGCAGGCGCTCCAGCGCTTTTATCACAAAGGACCAAAGACCTTCGGTATCATAGTGCGGCCAAGGCGGGCCGGGCAGCACCGTGTTGGGGCGTGTCTCCACCGCAACCTCGCTGCGCGCGGCGAGGTTAACCACGACAACTTTGGCATTGGTCTTCCCGATATCGATGATCCCAACATGCAGCATGATCCATCAGCGCATGTGAAAGACGGGAAGCAGCGGCTTGGCCAGCGGCGCACCATCGGCATGGGTCTGCATGATATCGGCCATGTGTGCCCACCAGTGCCGCATCACCGGGTGTTCGGGCAGCTTGTCCATTCCGTTGTCGGCAGTGCGCCAGAGAACGCCGAAGAGGATCCGTGTCTCAGGGTCGAGGTGAATAGAGTAGTCACTGATGCCCGCCTCACGCAAAAGCGTTACTAACTCTGGCCAGATCGCATCGTGGCGGCGTTTGTATTCGGCCTCCATTCCCGGATTCAGGTGCATTTTGAAGGCGTATTTTTCCATCAGCGTTTTTGTCCCCAAAGCTGGGGAAGTGCGATCACTCCAATCAGCAGGACCCCGAGAAAGATCGACATCACGATACCCGGCACGTTCAAAAGGCCAAAGCCGAATGTCACCAGACCCATGATGAAGGCGGCAAGCACGACCCCGGGGACGGTACCGGACCCGCCAAGGATGTTGACACCGCCCAGGACGACCATGGTGACCACCTCCAGTTCCCACCCCGTGGCGATCGAAGGGCGGGTGGAGCCTAGGCGCGAGGTCAGGCAAACAGCAGCGATCCCCGACATGAGGCCGGTCAGCAAGAACAGAATGAACTTTACCCGGGCCACCCGGATGCCAGAGAAAAGTGCTGCCGTTGGGTTGTTGCCGATCGCATAGACGGCGCGGCCGAAATTCGTGCGGTGCAGCAAGACGAAGTAGGACAGCGCCGCGACCACAAAGAGTGCCAGCTCAAAACTGATCACCCAGAAGATGTAACCTTGGCCGAAATAGGCAAAGTCCTTGGGATAGCCGTTGAACGCCTGATCGCCCAGAATGATAAAGCTGATGCCGCGAAAGAGGCTCATGGTGCCAATCGTGACGACGATGGAGGGCAGACCGAGACCTGCAACCAGCGCACCGTTGACCGCCCCACAGATCAGGCCGGTGACGATTCCAACCGCAACAAGGGTCGGTGTGTCTGCCCCTGCGGTCATCGCCATTCCCATCGCAGTTGAGGCAAGTGCGAGGATCGACGCGACCGACAAGTCTATCTCACCAGCGATGATCAGCATTGCCATGGCAAATGCAATCAGCGCCTTTTCGGTAAAATTGAAAGTCGCGTCGCTGAGGTTCCAGGCGTTCAAGAAATAGGGCGAGGCAAAGCTGTTGATCACAAATATCGTTACGAACACTGCCAAAAGCAGTGTCTCCCAGCTTTTTAGAGCGCGCCGTCCGCGTGACTGCAGGCGATCCGGGATAAGGCGTGCGGTCATGTGGCCCTCGCCTCTTTGAGGATGATGCGCCCCTTGCGGCGGCCCTGAGTGGCATTGAACGCGACGGCAAGGATGATCGCGGTACCCGAGATCGCCATTTGCCAGAAGGGTGACACGCCGATCACTGGCAGCGCGTTCTTGATCACCCCCAGAAAGATCGCGCCCAGTACCGCGCCACCGACGGTGCCAAGGCCGCCCGCGATGGACACACCGCCGATGACGCAGGCCGCCACCACGTCCAGTTCAAACCCTCCGGCGATATCGACATAGGCGACGGCATAGCGGGCGACCCACAGGTAGCCTGTCAGTCCCGCAAGGGCGCCAGAGATCACAAAGGCCGCGCATTGGGTGCGGCCGACATCGATGCCGGTGTAGACCGCCGCATGGGGATTGCCGCCAACGGCATAGAATGAACGACCCAGCGGGCTGCGCGTCAGAACGATCACGAATAGGGCGATGATCGCAAGGGCTGTCCAGGACATCACCGGCAGGCCCAGGATCACGTGGCGGGGCAACGCCTTGAAGCTGTCTGTCATCTCATGGGCGTTGACCCATTTTCCGTCAGTCATCAGGAATATCACGCCGCGATAGATCGTCATCGTGCCAAGCGTCACGACGATCGAGGGGATGCCGACCTTCCACACCAGCAGACCGTTGATCAGACCAAGTCCCCCACCAAGCAGGATCGCCGCCGCGACGATCAAGTAAAGCGGCACGCCGGCGCCGTTCAGCAACGCCGCGACCATGCCCGTCAGCGCAAGATTGGCGGCAACACTGAGGTCGATGCACTTGCTGAGGATCACGATCATCTGACCGACGGCAAGAATGATCAGCGGCGAAGTGTCGTTGAAGACGCCGGCCAGATTGTGCGGCGCCACAAAGGCTGGAAAGCGCACGGCGATCAGCCCGATCAGGACCAGGATTGATGCCGCAAGGATGACTTCGCGAGAGGGTCGGACCATCAGGCAGCCATCCCTATGCCCGCGGCTGCGCGTACCAGAGCCTCAGGTGTCATCGCGTCTTGGGCCAGTTCGGCGGCAATACGGCCATCGCGCATCACGATGACCCGGTCGGACATACCCAGAACCTCGGGAATTTCCGACGACACCATGATGATGGCCAGACCTTGGGCGGCCAGTTCGGCCATGAACGCATGCACTGCGGCCTTGGATCCGATGTCGATGCCCTTTGTCGGCTCGTCCAGAATGATCACGCGCGGCTGCATGGCCAGCCATTTGGCGATGACGACCTTTTGCTGATTGCCGCCAGACAATAGCCCGACGTCTTGATCAAGGCTGGCCGCACGCAGATCGAGCCGCCCGGTGTAGTCGCGGGCCAGTTGGAACTCCTCTGCGAGGCGTAAGAAGCCCGCGCGCGAGGTGCGGCCAAGCGAGGGCAAGGTGACGTTCTGGAAAATCGGTAACCCTTTGATCGCACCTTGGCGGCCGCGATCTTCGGGGACATAGACAATGCCTTTGGCAATCGCATCGGCAGTGGAGCGGATCACCACGATGTTTCGGTCAATGCGGCAGACGCCTTTTGAGGGTCTGTTGATGCCAAAAAGGGCCTGCATGACCTCGGATCGACCCGCACCAACCAAACCATAAAATCCGAGGATTTCGCCGCGATGGAGCGTAAAGCCGACATCGGCAAACTCTGTCGGGTGACTGTAGCCTGAAACGGTCAGGATCGGGGCGCCGACTTTGTGGTCGCGTTTGGGGAAAATCTGATCGACCGCGCGGCCCACCATCATCTGTACCAACGCGCCTTCGGTCACATCGCCGATCGCACCCTCGCCAATGAACGCGCCGTCACGAAAGACGGTGTAGCGGTCCGCGATGTGGAAAATTTCGTCGAACTTATGGCTGATGAATAGGATCGCCTTGCCCTGGGATTTCAAGGTCTTCACCAGATCGTAAAGTTCCTGGATTTCCTTGTGCGAGAGGGCGGCGGTCGGTTCGTCCATGATCACGACGCGGGCATCAATCGACAGCGCTCGGGCGATGGCTACCAGATGTTTGGACGCAATCCCCAGATCACGCAGCTTGGTGTCAGGGTTCAGGTTTGCGTTGATTGACCGCAAAAGTCGCGCGGCCTCCCGGCGCAGGGTCTTCCAATCTATCAGGCCAAAGCGCGTGCGCGGCGCATGGCCGAGCCAGATGTTTTCTGCAACCGTCAGATCGTCGAAAAGTACGGTTTCTTGGTGGATCGCGGTGACCCCCGCCCGTGCAGCGGCGTCTGCGGTTGCTAGATGCACATCCTTGCCATCGATCTGGATGGTGCCGCCGTCGGGCTGGTAGATGCCGGTCAATATTTTGACGATGGTTGATTTTCCTGCACCGTTCTCGCCGACCAGGGCCGTTACTTGGCCTGCGAAGAGATCAAGCTGCACATCCTGCAAGGCTCTGACGCCGGGAAAGCTTTTGGAAATGCCGCGGAGCGACAGGACGGGCTGCATGGGGGTGACCTTGGAAGGAGATGGGCCCGGCGACAGGGGTCTGCCGCCGGGCGTCCGCGATCAGAAGATTGACTTGAACTCTTCGATGTTCGATTTGTCATAGGTAAAGGGGTCGGACATCGCAGCCTCGCCACTGGCATCCAGTGTGGCAGTGCCCATGCGGCCCATCGGGATGGCTGCGCCTTCGCCTACGGCTGCGCCTTTGTTGATGTTGTAGGCCAACATCGTGGCGGCATAGCCGAGGTCGATCGGGTTCCAGATCGCAAACGAGATCGTGGCGCCCGACTCAACCGCTCCTGCCATCTCTGACGGCAGACCAAGGCCGGTCACGTTGATCTGTCCGATCTTGCCGGCATCCGTCACGGCCTGCGATGCGGCCAGGATCCCGACTGTCGTTGGCGCGATGATCGCCTTGAGGTTCGGATAGGTCGCCATCAGGCCTTGCGCTTCGCGGTAGGATTTGTCGGCAAGGTCATCGCCATAGACAGTCGCCACAAGATTGACGCCCGGATAGTTGCCCATGACCTTTTTCATCTCTTCGATCCAGATGTTCTGGTTCGTCGCGGTGGCCGAGGCGGACAGAACCGCCACATCGCCGCCATCAGGCATGTGGTCGGCGGCCAGCTTGATGATGGTGTTGCCGATCAGTGCGCTGGACGATGGGTTCAGGTGCATCATGCGACCTTCGGGGGCGACGCCTGAGTCCCACGAGATGACCGTGATGCCGCGCTCCATCGCCTTTTGCAGCGCCGGGACGAGCGCGTCCTTGTCGTTTGCGCTGATGGCGATGGCGTTGACGCCTTGGGCGATCAGGCTGTTGATCACCTCGATCTGGCCCTCGGCCGTGGTGTCGGTCGGGCCAGTATAGATGATCTCGACGTCGCCCAACTCCTTGGCGGCTTCTTCGGCGCCCTTGTTCGCAGCCTCAAAGAATCCGATGCCAAGCGCCTTGACGACCAGTGCAATGCGGACGGTTTCGGCTGTTGCTGCGGTCGTCATCAGCGCGGTTGCAACCGCAGCTGTTGTCAGTGCCTTTTTCCAGAAGCTCATTTTTTCCTCCCTATGAGCAGTTGATCCGCGTCAGTTTGCTGATGCGGCCGTCTTCTTCTCCGTCTCGGTGGTGGCGACGATCAGGCAGATCCCCGCCGCCTCCAGCATCGCCGCGTCCCGGTCTGTCACGCCGTCATCGGTAACAACGGTGTGAATGCGCGAAAGCGAACACAGCAGCAGACTGGACCGGCGCGCGAATTTCGTGCTGTCGGCCAGAACCACCAATTCATCTGCCTGCCCGATCAGCTTTTGCTCGGCCTGGATGAGCAGGGGGTCCGCTTCCATCAAGCCCAGCGCACCTAATCCCTGACAGCCAATAAACATCCGCCGCGCATAGAAATGGCGCGAGCCGTCCTCGTCAAAGGGCGACAAGATGATGTTCTGCTCGCGGTATATTGCGCCGCCCGGCAAAAGGACCGTGTTCTTGGAATGCTTAAGCAGATGTTCGGCAATGGGGAAGCTGTTGGTAAAGACCTGCAGCCGCCGCGTCGACAGGGGGTGCACCATCTGAAAGGTGGTGGTGCCGCCATTGATGATGATCGCCTCGCCATCTTCGCAAAGATTGGCGGCAGCACGGGCGATGGCACGCTTTTGCGTGATGTTCATCGCCTCGTTCACACTGAAGGGTCGACCGGCCAGCCCGACAAATGCTGGTGGAGAGACAGATTCGGCGCCGCCCCGCACGCGACGCAACTTTTTCTGCACATGCAGGGTGGCGATGTCGCGACGGATCGTGGCTTCCGAAGATGCGGTCAGGGTGACAAGATCGCTTACCGTCACGACCGGCCGGTCCTGAACCGCCGAGACTATCAGCCGATGGCGTTCGCTTTCGTGCATCACGTCCTCCACTTGTGTCGAAACTTCCATCGAAACCGCTCAGTGTCAATCATTTTCAATCACAGCAATCGTTTTGCAGATGCAGCATGACTGAACTTGATCGTTTGTGATTGACATCTGGGCCGAGCTTGGCACATTTGCCACAGACGTGAGGGAGGGTCCGATGACCAGTGCCGACGAAAACCGGCTGTCAAACCTGTGGGACGCAGCCAAGGCCGCAACGATGACCGAGCCCGAAAAGCTGTTGTATCGTTCGAACCTGCTGGGCTCGGACAAGCGGATCACGAATTACGGCGGCGGCAATACTTCGGCAAAAGTGACCGAGCGTGACCCGCTGAGCGGTGATGCGGTCGAAGTGCTGTGGGTCAAAGGGTCGGGGGGCGATGTGGGCTCCATCAAGATGGACGGGTTTGCCGCCCTTTACATGGACAAGCTGCACGCGCTGCGCGGCATCTATCGTGGCGTCGCCTTCGAGGACGAGATGGTTGGCTATCTGCCCCATTGCACTTTTAACCTGAACCCTCGCGCCGCCAGCATCGATACGCCCTTGCACGCCTTTGTTCCGCGCAAGCATGTGGACCACATGCATCCCGATGCGATCATTGCAATCGCGGCCTCAGCCAATTCAAGGGAACTGACGGCGCGGGTTTTTGGTGCCGATATCGGCTGGCTGCCGTGGAAACGGCCCGGATTCGAGCTTGGCCTATGGTTGCGGAACTTCTGTGCCGAGAACCCCGATGCCAGGGGTGTCGTGCTCGAAAGCCACGGGCTTTTTACCTGGGATGACGATGCGAAGGCCTGTTATGATCTGACGCTGGCGACGATCCAGAAGGCGATGGATTGGTTCGCAGTCCAGTCTCAGGGCAAGGCGACTTTTGGCGGTATGGCGCGCCCAGGCCTGACCGCAGATGCACGACGGACTTTGGCGGCACAGCTTATGCCCGCAATTCGGGGGCTGATTTCGGCTGATCATAGGATGGTCGGGCATTTCGACGACCAGCCTGCGGTGATGGAATTTGTGACCTCGGCCAACATGGTCGATCTGGCGGCGCTCGGGACCTCGTGTCCAGATCATTTCCTGCGGACCAAAATCCGTCCGCTGGTGGTCGACTTTGATCCAGCCAAGCCTGATCCAGCCGCGACCCTCGCGGCGCTGCCCCGTCAGATCGCCACCTATCGCGCCGATTACACATCCTATTACGAGCGCTGCAAGCACCCCGACAGTCCGGCTTTGCGCGACCCGAATGCGGTCGTTTATCTTGTGCCCGGCGTCGGCATGATCACCTTTGCCAAAGACAAGGCGACGGCGCGGATTTCAGGCGAGTTCTACGTCAACGCGATCAATGTGATGCGCGGCGCAGATACCGTCAGAACCTATTGCGGACTGCCCGAGCAGGAAGCCTTCGACATCGAGTACTGGCTGCTCGAAGAGGCAAAGCTGCAGCGGATGCCAAAGCCCAAGGCGATGGCGGGACGGATCGCTTTTGTGACCGGTGGTGCGGGTGGAATAGGCTCTGCGACGGCGGAAAGGCTGTTGGCCGAAGGCGCTTGCGTGATGCTGGCCGACATTGACGAGGTCGCCCTGACCGCAACGATGGCAAACCTGTGCTCGCGCCACGGACGCGACGTGGTGCGCACCGTGCGCATGGACGTGACCGACGAGGCGCAGGTGACTTCGGCCTATGCGCGGACGGCGGTGGAGTTTGGCGGCGTGGACGTGCTGGTGTCGAATGCCGGAATTGCCTCTTCTGCGCCGATCGAGGACACCTCGCTGGAGCTGTGGAACCGCAATATGGACATCCTGTCCACAGGTTACTTTCTGGTCAGCCGGGCGGCGTTCCGAATGCTGCGGACGCAAGCGATTGGCGGTTCGGTGATTTTCGTCGCCTCCAAGAATGGCCTCGCCGCCAGCCCCAATGCTGCCGCGTACTGCACCGCCAAGGCCGCGGAGATTCACCTTGCGCGCTGCCTCGCGCTGGAAGGTGCCGAAGCCGGTATCCGCGTGAATGTCGTCAATCCTGATGCAGTTCTGCGTGGGTCCAAGATCTGGTCAGGCGACTGGCTGAAGGAACGCGCAGCGACCTACGGCAAGGACAAGGAGGGGCTGGAAGAACATTACCGCCAGCGATCCTTGCTGAAACGCTCTGTCTTTCCCGAGGATATCGCCGAGGGCGTCTATTTCTTTGCGGCAGATCTTTCGGCCAAGTCGACCGGCAATATCCTCAATGTCGATGCCGGCAATGTCCAAGCCTTCACGAGGTAATCCATGGCGACCCCGATGATCGACCCCACTCTGATCGCTGCACAAAACGCCGCGTTAGAGCCGCATTTGAATCGCGACTATGCAGAGCTGGGAGGCCGGCTGGCGCGGCGCGGCATCGCGATTGAAACGATCAGCGACAAGGTGGCCGCCTTTCACGTCGCTATCCCAAGCTGGGGCGTCGGAACCGGGGGCACACGATTTGCCCGCTTTCCGGGTCCGGGTGAGCCACGGCACATCTTTGACAAGCTGGAAGATTGCGGCGTCATCCAGCAACTGACGCGGGCCACCCCCAACGTCTCTTTGCATATTCCATGGGACAAGGCCCCCGCTGCGGACCTGCGCGCCAAGGCAGAAAACCTCGGGTTAGGCTTTGATGCGATGAATTCCAACACCTTTCAGGATCAGCCGCAGCAGCGGCTTTCCTACAAGTTCGGCTCATTATCACATGCCGAAGCGGCGGTTCGGGCGCAGGCGGTGGAGCATAATCTGGAATGCATCGACATCGGCGCGGCCTTGGGATCCAAAGCCCTGACCGTCTGGATTGGCGATGGATCGAACTTTCCAGGCCAGCAGGACTTTACCCGACAGTTCGACCGATATCTCGACAGCCTACGGGCGATCTATGCGGGCCTGCCCCGTGATTGGCGGCTTTTTACCGAACACAAGATGTATGAACCTGCCTTCTACTCGACCGTGGTGCAGGATTGGGGCACGAATTACATCATCGCACAGGAGCTTGGCCCGCAGGCGATGTGTCTGGTCGACCTGGGTCACCACGCGCCCAACGTGAATATCGAGATGATCGTGGCGCGCCTGATCCGTCAGCAGAAGCTTGGCGGGTTTCACTTCAACGACAGCAAGTACGGCGACGATGATCTGGATACGGGATCGATCGACCCTTATCGGCTGTTTCTGGTGTTCAGCGAACTGGTCGAGGCGGAGGGAAAGCCGGGATTTTCGCCTGCCCATATGCTGGACCAAAGCCACAATGTCACCGACCCGATCGAAAGCTTGATGGTATCGGCAATGGAGGTGCAGCGCGCTTATGCACTGGCACTTTTGGTGGATCGCGCGACCCTGCTTGATGCGCAAGGGGCGAATGATGCGATGGCGGCTACACTTGCCTTGAAAACCGCGTTTCGCACCGATGTAGAGCCTATTCTAGCGATGGCGCGTGTTGCGCAAGGCGGGTCGGCAGACCCCTTGGCAACCTATCGCGCCGCCGGGTATCGGGCACGCGTCAGTGATGTCCGGCCGAGGGTGAGTGGCGCGGGCGGCGGGATCGTCTAAACCACCGCGACCAACCATACGCGCGTCGGCGTACCCGACCGGCGCTAGGCCCTTGTTTTTTCCTTAGCGAGCCGCGCTGCAAGCGTCGACAGGGCCTGGTTGCGGCCAAATGCAGTCTGCGCCTGGCTTTGCGCGGCCCGACAAATTGCGGCCTGGCGCGCCAGAGTCACTTTGAGTTCTGCACGTCGCACATCGGCCCAGCGCGCGTAGGCGACCTGCACGCGCCCTGCCTGGACCGGATCAACATCAGCATCGACGGCCGGCTGGTCGAGACCCGCAATCGCGGACACCGTAGACTGGCGCGCCGCCTCGGCTTGCGACAGCTCTGCCAGCCGCAGGTCCTGAACCATGGTAGACAGCGCGACCAGGCGCCGGAGGCCTTCCTGGTTCATCTGAGCACCGACTGGCGGGCGCGTTTTCGCATGGCTTCGGCAAAGCGGATCGCGGCGGCAACGGCGCGGTAGTGCTCTTTGCTGATTTCCTGACCGATGTCGACCGAGGCATGCAGCGCACGGGCGGTCGGTGGGTCGCTGTGCAGCGGGATGCCCGCCTCGGCCGCACGTTCGCGGATGCGGGCGGCAATCTCGTCCACACCTTTGGCGACGCAGATCGGGGCGCGTTTTTTCTCACGCGACCATTTGAGGGCGACGGCATAGTGCGTTGGGTTCACGACAATGACATCCGCAGTAGCGACATCCGCAAGCATTCGGTTCATCGCGATCTCTTGCGCCTTTTGGCGGCGGGCAGCCTTGAAATACGGATCGCCGTCAGACTCTTTCGATTCGTCTGTCAGGTCTTTGCGCGACATCCGATTGCGGCGCAGGAATTCAAATCGCTGCCAAATGAAGTCCAGCACACCGATCACGACGGCGACCAGAACCACCAGCATCAAGAAATCCATAGTCAGGCGCAAAAGCTCTCCCATCGCCATCAGCGACGGCAATGTGTGGCTTGCAAGAATGCGGTCGGCGCGCGATGCCAGAAAGAACGCCAACAGAACGCCGACAAGGACAAGCTTTACAGCGCTTTTGAAAAACTCAAAGAGACCGGTTCGCCCGAATTTCTGGCCAGCAGTAGCCAAAGGCGAGATTCGGCTCCATTTCGGAAGCAGTTTTTCTGGCGCAAAGACCAGCCCTCGGGTTGCAAACAAGACACCAAGAACGGCGGCCATCGGGACAAGGACAAGCGGCGCCAGGGGCATGGCCATCGCGACCATGGCCCCGCCCAGTGGTGCGCGTGCGCCTTCGGACAAAAGTGGCGCCAACTGGTCCGCCTGATCAAGAAACACGGCACCCGCCGCACCGGCCTGCAACAAGGCAGACGCTCCGAAACCAAGGCAGGCGGCCACAAAAGCCCCGTAACCAGCGGCGACGAGGACATCTTGCGAACGCGCGATGTCACCTTGCAAACGGGCGTCGTCCAGTTTTTTCTGGCTTGCGTCGTGTTCCTTGTCGGCCTGGTCCTGATCGTCCTCGCCGCTCATGGCAAGGGCCCGGTCGGATTGGCCAGCAGGTCTTGAAGCGCGGCCAGCCAAGCGGCAAGTGCCAATGGCGCGGCCAGCGCGAGCAGCGCAAGCCCGCCAAGGGTCAGGGCCGGGGCGCCGACAAAACTGACCATCAGTTGGGGCATGGCGCGGTTAATGACACCAATCGCAAGATTATAAATCAACGCCGCGATCACGAAAGGGGCCGCAATTGAAAACCCAAGGCGAAAAGAATGTGTGACCCGCATCAGGCCCCAAGTCGACAGATCCGCTGCAAGAGGTGGCGTACCAGCCGGCATCAGCTGATAGCTCAGGATCGCAAGTTCAACGACGCGCACATGCAGGTCCAGCGCCACCGCAAGTGCAAGACCGGCCCAGACAAGCACATGCGACATCGCCGGCTGCGGCTCCGGCCCTCCGCCTGCGATCAGTTGCGACAGGGTCGTCGCCTGTGCCGCGATTGTGCCCGCGATCTGCAAGGCTACAATCATCAGACGCAACGCGATGCCAAAGGCCAGACCTGCCGTGATCTCGGCCAGAACCGGACGCACGACGCCGGCAGCAATATCGGGCAAGTCCGGTGCAACGGCAGGATAGACAATTGTCGCAAAGGCCAGGGTCAGCGCCAGACGGATGCGCATCGGGACGACCTGTTCACCAAATGCCGGCATCAGGGCCATCATCGCACCCATCCGCAAAAACACTAGCACCGCGCCCCAAAATGCCTCCTGCGCCAGACCGGTGACCGCGGTCAGGAGTGTCATCAGATCGATCATACGGGGATCTGTCCCAACAGGGCTGGTTTCGCCTCCAGTCCGATTTCTTCGTAGGATAGCACCGGCGCCTGAAGCCCTTTTGCAGCCATGACGGTGCGCAGGAACCGTCGACGCAACGTTGACGCAACCAAGGCTGGAAAGACGCCCGCTTCTGCCGCGCGGTTCAGCCGCTCCGCCAGGCCATTGGCCAGTTTTGAGAAAAGCTCCGGCGGCAGGGCCACGTCTTTCTGGCCGCGATCTCCTTCCATCTGGTGATGGGCAAAGATCTTTTCCCATTCTGGCGCCAATTGCACCAGGGGGATGGTGCCATCGTCACGCTTGAGTTCTGCCACCAGCTGAAAGCCCAGGCGATGGCGCACATGTTCACAGACCGCCTCCGGGGACCCCATGCTGCGCGCCTCGGCGACGGCTTCAAGGATGAGCGGCAGGTTGCGGATCGACACGCGCTCTTCAAGCAAAAGGCGCAAGGTGGTCAAAAGCAGGTCTTGCGGCACCTTGTCGGGCACCAGGTCGTCAAGCAGACGGCGGTTCGCCTCGGCACGGACGGGATCCGACAGATTGACGAATTCATCCAGCAATCGCCGCAGGCCGCGCAAAGTCAAAAGGCGCGACAGGTTGCCCTTGATGATTTCCAGCAGGTGGGTGGCCAGAACTTCGGTCGGGGAGACCACTGCAAGGCCGGATAGCGCGGCGGTTTCCTGATGTTCGGGACGAATCCAGCGCGCTGGCGCCCCGTAAACCGGTTCCTTGACGTCCTCACCCTCCGGCGGGGCAATGCCCTCGGACAACAAAATCAGGACCCTGTCCGCGATCAGCCTGTCGCGCGCGCGTTCGACGCCCTGTAGGCGAATGCGGTAGGTACCGGGCGGCAGGCTGGCCTCATCCGTCAGGCGCATTTCGGGCAAGATCAGACCGAACGCGCTGGCCACATGGGTGCGCATGTTGTTGATACGTGCCTCAAGGCCTGTCGCGGGATCCAGTGCCATGCTGACAAGGTTCGGCGCAAATTCGATATGAATCTCGTCAAAGTCGAGCACGTCGCCCATCGGCCGGACCCTTGGTGCGACGGGCGCGAGATCTGGCAAAATTACTGGCTTTGCATCGCGCTTTGCCGCCATAAAGGCAGCGCCGCCAAGGCCTGCGGCCCCCAATACGAACGGCACGAACGGCAAACCCGGCACCAGCGCGAACAGCGCCATGATCAGGGCCACCGTGCCCAAGGCGGCGGGGTAGCGCCCAAGTTGCGCAAAAAACGAGACGTCGGCAGCGCCCTTGGTCCCGCCGCGAGACAAGAGCAGTGCCGCCGCCACCGAAATGATCACGGCGGGGACCTGGCTCACAAGTCCATCGCCGACGGTCAGGATCGCGTAGGTCTCAAAGGCGCGGCCGATCTCCATATCATGGACGAAGACGCCCATGATCAGTCCAACCACGATGTTCAGGAAGGTGATCATGAGACCCGCGACGGCATCACCCTTGACGAATTTTGACGCACCATCCAGCGAGCCGAAGAAGGTTGTTTCTGCCAGTTCCGTCTCGCGGCGCAGTTTGGCCTCGGCGTGGTCGATGGCGCCTGCAGACATGTCGGCATCGATGGCCAACTGGCGGCCCGGCATGCCGTCCAGCGCAAAGCGCGCGCCGACCTCGGCCATGCGGCCAGCGCCTTTGGTAATGACGACAAAGTTGACGATCATCAGCACGCAAAAGATCACGACGCCAATCAGCACACTCCCGCCCATGATGAAGTTGGCAAAGCCCTCGATCACCTCACCTGCCGCATCGGTCCCGGTATGCCCTTGTCCGATGATCAGCTTTGTCGAGGAGATGTTCAGCGACAAACGCAGCATCAACGAGGCCAATAGGATTGTCGGGAAAGCCGAGAAGTCCAGGGGCCGTTCAACAAAGAGCGTCACGGTGAGCATCAAGATTGCCAGCGCAAAGGAAAGCGCGAGCCCTAGGTCGAGCACCCATGACGGCACCGGCAGGATCATCATGACGATGATCGCCATGATCGCCAGAGCCAGCAGAACCGTCGGACGAAAGAGGCTGGCCAGCTGAAACTTCGGCATCCGCTCTAGCCTCCGACCAGGCGGGAACCGGCCTCCAACAGCGGCACCAAGGATCCGATGCCGCCGGGCGCGCCGGTCTGAAGAAGGGGGAAGCGGTTGTTGCGGCGGGTGATCGGAACATCCGCGACTGCGCTTGCCGACACGGCGGGCAAGGGCCCACCATCCTGCAAACCGGCCAGAATTGTTTCAAATCGTGCGCGGTAGACCTCAGCATTTTCCGGGGTCCGGGAATGATAGGCTCCGGCGGCCAGGGTCCAGTCGCCACTTTCTTGATAAAGGCTTGCGAGAAAATCGGCCGCATAGCGGGCATTGCGCGCGGGAGAAAGCATGTCCTCGGCCGAAACAAACGCGCCGGCATGCCAACGGATGTTCAGCTGAAAGCACCCAAGGTCAATGTTTGTTGCGCCGGTTTGCAAGGCAGTTTCGGCCATCGCGATGGCCTCGGCTTGGCTGTCGAACCAATAGCCTTGGCCATCATAGTGCATTGCCCATGGCCAGGGCTCAAGGACACCATTCTGCGCGCGCCCCGTTTCAGTCAGCGCAATGGCGATCAGGACATCGTAGGGAACCCCCGTCTCGTCTGAGGCGGTACGCGCAGCCTCGCGGCAAAGGTCAGGATTGCTTTGGGCGGCCCGGGCTTGAACGGCGATCACGCAGGAAAGGGCTGCGCAAACGACGATCGACATGGCGCGACCGGTGGCAAAGAGGTTTGGAACGACTTCAGTAGATTGCATGGGTTTGACCCTGTTTCGGGCGACTTTTGCCACCCGCTCGTTGCCTGACCCTAGGGGTCAGTCCTTTCCAATACGTAACCGAATCATGGTTTTTGCGCAGGCGCGCCCGCAACCGGCGACGCCACGCTGGACAAGAGTTCTGTGACCGAGGCGCGTGTTTGCGCCGCATCGGTCAAAAGAGCCGATGCTTCTGCAAGGGGGCCCAAAGGCGACGCGTCCGCCGTGTCCGCCGTGTCCGGCCACAGACGCGCGGCGCCGTCTTTCCACAGATCGCTGCCTGTCACTGCCAGCGCTGCCCAATCGCGGGCACGGATCCGCGCATGTTCTTGCGCAGCGGTGTCTTGCAGGTCGCCGTAAAGTTCTGCTGCTACTTTTGCATCGCCACGTTGCAGCTCAGCGGCGGCCGAGATCGCCATTGACGCAGGATCGGACAAGGTTGCCAGTTGATGCAGCGCAGCACCGGGATCGCCCAGTTGAAGCGCCGCCCGGGCGTAGAGCATGGTGCTCTTGGGATCGTCCCCAGCCGAAGGTGGGCCAAGCCATTGCAGAGTTGATTGAGCAAAGCCAAGTTTCATCAGACGTTCGGCGATGCGCAAACGAGTTTCTGTCAGAACATCGGTAGGCAAGTCTTCTGCAGGCCGCACGGCATGAGCCAGCAGGTCACTCTCGGTGCCCAATTCTGCAAGAGTAGACCACAGCTCGGCCTCGTTTTCGGGATTCTTGGGCAAGAGTGCAAAAGCCGCATCGGCGTCACCGTTGCTGGCCAAGGCCAGAATCAACGCGCGAGCAAGGGCGGGTTCCAGCGGGGCGCCTTGATGTTCGCGTACAAGCGCCTCTAGGGCATTCGTGGTCTGCGGGTCGATGGGTTTGGCCTGCGCAAGCGAGGCCTCGACGAGCGCGAGCATCGCCTCGGCAACGTTTGGGCCAGCGTTTGCAATGATCCCTTCGGCCAAGACCTCGGCCCCTTCAGGATTGTTTTCAGCAAGGTTCAGCCGCGCGCTCATCAGATCGACAGCGGCGCCGGCACCTTCGGGAGCGCGCTGGATGGCATCGCGGATCGCTTGCACAACCGCGTCGTCCCCAATCTCGAGAAACCGCTCGGCGAGATCTGGCCCGACGGACAGCCGCAAATGCACAGGAAGTGCGGAAAAGCTTCGCAGGACCGCTTGAGTGTTGATCTCGCTGCTCGCCGTCAAGCTGTTGACGGCCAAAACCGCCCAGAGGGCCGCAGCGGTATCGCAGGTCTGCATATCGGCAAAGGCACCTTCGGCGTCGGGATAACCGTCGATCAACCTGCCGATGCTGGTCCAGATCGGAGCCTCTTCGGCGAGATCAATGGAGGGAAACACGTCGACAAGATTTGCGGCCTCAACACCAAAGCCCAAAAAGAGGGAGTACTTGACTGCGGCGGCCAATGCCTCGGGGTTCACCGCGTCGAATTCGCCGACGATGCCCGAAGTCAGCGTCGCGATTTCGTCTGCAACGGCACCCGGTCGTCCCCATTCGGCCACGTTAACGCGTTCGTCCGCGATGCATGTCGCGCCTTGGCCGGTCAAGGCGGGATCCGCGTCGTCGACCCCCTCAGATGACACACCAGGCAGGGGGTTGATCGCGACCTGCGGGAAGGGCGCAGTGGCGGGTGACGCCAAGGTCTCGGCAGTTCGCAAGGCAGGTGAGGCGATGTCGACGATACCGCGTGCGGCACCCCGGCTGATCTGCATCAAGAGGTCGTCGCGCAAAGCGGCAAGCGGCGCATTTGGCGGGAAGAACTGCCTGGGCGTGGCGTGTAGGTTGCGTTGCGCGGCGTTGTTCGCCGCCGCATCCAGCGCAAGCCATTGACGAACGTCGTCCTTTGGCGGCGGTTCGTCAGGCAAGGCTCCGGCAAGTGCAGGCGCCGCGGAGAACACCCATCTTGGGGGAATTTCTGGAGCGACGGTAGGTTCCGTTGGTGGCTGCTCCGGCAGCGTTTCGTCACTGACAAACGGCGAGACATTGGTTTCTGTCTGAACAGCGGGGGCCTCGGCAATTGTGTCGCCGACCGGAGGCGCCTGCACCGCAGCGGCGCTTGTTTCTGCCAGAGGCAACTCGAAGGATGAGCCCGCAGGTGGCGCGCCGTCGCGGACATCAATTACGATGACGCCCGGACGAAACTCGAACGGAATGGCGTGACAGGCGCAGGCCAGCCCGAACTCGAGGTTTCCCGTTTCAGCGTCGATCGAGATGGCCGCAAGCCGATTGCGACGGATCAGGTCAAACACGCCACTGAGATCATACCCCTCTGGTGGCGTAGTTACTGCAAGCCCATAGCCGTCGCTGGTCCGGCCAAGCTGCCAATCGCTGGCGGTCGGCAGTTCGACAACCAAGCGCGAAAATCCGTCGTGATCGCCAGATGTCACCCTCGCGGTCTGGGCTATGGCCGGAGCCGCGACCAGCGCGAGCGCAACAATAAATGCCCGCATCATCATGCCGCGTCCTGTTTCAGGCCACGCAGGGCCTCTTCGACTTCGGTGAAGCTGGGTCGGATGTGATGCGGAGTGTTCTGGCGCCCAACCTCGATACAAATATTGGGGGCGTGGCGGTGCAGATTGGCCACCAGCACCTCTCGAATCAAGTGATAGAAGTGCGCGTCCTCTTCGACGACGGCCTTGACCCGAGCGGCAAAGGGTCCAACCAGCCCGTAGGCCAGAAACACGCCAAGAAACGTGCCGACCAAGGCACCGCCAATCATTTTTCCCAGAACCTCGGGCGGCTGGTCGATTGATCCCATCGTCTTGATCACACCCAAGACCGCCGCAACGATTCCCAGTGCCGGCAGACCGTCAGCCACCGTTTGCAAAGCATGGCTGGAGTGCATCGCGTGGATTTGCGTCGCCTCCATCCGCTTGTCGAGAACCTCTTCGACCTGGTGGGGGTCGTCGTAATTCATCGAGGCGGCACGCAACGTGTCGCAAATCAGTTCCACCACCTCGTGGTCATGCTGCAGTCTCGGATAGCGCCCAAAGATCGATGAGGCTTCGGGACCTTCGATATGTTCTTCGAGGGCAATCGGATTGGTGCGTGCGACGCGGATCAGCTCGAACAAGAGGCACAAAAGATCACGGTAGTCACCTGGCTTCCACTTGGGGCCTTTGAAGACTTTGGCGACATCCCTCAGTGTATGTTTTGCACCTGCGAGATCGGTAGACAGCAAAAACGCGCCGAGCGCAGCGCCCCCGATCATGATCATTTCGAACGGGAGGGTTTTCAAGATGATGCCCATCTTGCCGCCCGCCAGCAGGTAGCCGCCGAAGACCATGATGAAGATCACAGCGATGCCGATGATGCCGAACATACGAACGCCCCGTTCTTTTCTTGCGTGTCCGACGATTGCAGAAAGGCGTTAACAAAACGCCCCTCGGGCACGATTGACTGCGGGTCTTTTCAGACAAATCGCGCGGCTGAGCGGTAGTTGCTGCGGTGTTTCGCGCGGACTTTGGTGCATCGAATATCGGCAGATACGGCGGCTATTGCTTTGGAACCGTTGCATTGCGGCCCGCCATGATCACGCTGACCGCATAGCCCGCTTCGGGAGACATTCCGGAAAAAACCGCAGCAGCGGCATCGGGGCGCATGCGCCCCAGAAATCCGGCCGCAAATTCAGGGGTCATGGCCTCGAAGAGTTTGGCCGCGTCTTTCGGTTTCATCGTCTCGTAAACTGCGGTCAACCGCAGCAGATCATCCTCCGCGGCACCGTCCGCCAATGCCAGCGTATCCTTGAGGCGCGCCTCGGCTGCTTCCAGCGCAGTCAGCCGCGCGGTCACGGCCTGCTCGGTCAAGTCCAGCGCGGCGAGCCTTTCTTCGAGCGCTGCCTCGGTTTTTGCGACCTGCGCCTCACGGGCCTGCAAGGCTTGCGCCAGTGCGAGGGGCGGTTCGGGGCAGACCAACGGTGGCGCGGCCTCCCCTTCTGGCGTCGTCGTCGGCACACCATTGGCAAAAGCGAGCCCAACCTCGGACCCCACGCGCAGCGCACCCGACGCGGCCAGGAACAGTGCAAGTATCCACAAGACGCCTCTATTGCTGTCGCGCATCACTCAGCCGCCTCCATGTCAACTCGGGCGAGGCGCCGTCGCACAAGTCGGACGCGTCGCCCTGAATCAGCGGTGGCATCCAGAGCTCTGACTGATTGCGCAGGCTCCACATCCTCGTGCAGATCGTGCATCGCGGCGACCAATAGCTCCAATCGTGTCGCAACGGATTCCGCGCGCTGCGTCTGCGCGTCAAGCCGTGAGGCCGAACCTGTCGCCGCCAGCCGCGCTGTTTCAAGTGCGACCGTCATGTCGTCGACCTGTGCCGAAAGGACAGCAATTGCGCCCCCCATTCCTGATTCGAGGGTTGAGAATTTCTTGAGTCGCGCCGAAAGGATCGAACAGTAAATCGCTGCCCCAAACGCGCCGGCGGCTAACAAGATGTCTGCAATCAATGTCATCGCGTGCGCCTCTAGTTCAGGACAAATTCAGTGACGAGCAGGTCACGGACGCGACCCTCACCCGACACGATCTGGACGCGGCGCAGCATTTGCGCGCGCATCTTGACCAGCGCCCCGGGATCTTCGAGTTCCGCGACGTCGATGGCCCGCAGATAGCCGTTCAAGACATCCATGATTCGCGGCATTAGAAGCGTGACTTCGGCAGAGTGGGCCGCGTCTACTTCAAGTTGGGCGGTGAATCTGAGGTGACCGTTGCGCGTCGACGCGCCCAGCGAAATGATCATCGGCTCAACCGGCACAAAGGCAATGTCCGGCAAGACGATAACAGAATCCCCATGGCTGCTATCAGGCGCGTTCCCGCCGAGGATTATCCCCGAGAACGTCGCATAGAATCCACCACCACCACCAAGCAGGGCCAGAACGAGGCCGATCAATAGCGGCAGCTTCGATTTCTTCTTTTCTGGTGCCACATCCTGCGGCAGGTCCGTTTCGGCCATGATCATCTCCGACAACTGCAAGAACAAAAATAGATCATAGGTCACTAACCGATTGTTAAGATGCATCCTTCAATTCTCGGATGAAGCGGAGGAGAATCCTGCCGCAGGAGAAATGCCTTGCAAAACCTTCTGGCAATCTGGTCGGGTATGGACGCGCGGCGACGCATCGTCGTGGTTGGCGCGACGTTGGCCATGTTTTTGGCGGTGATGGGTCTGGCACGGTTTTCGTCGACCCCAGGCATGTCGCTGCTGTATGCCGGGCTCGACCCCAAGGCGGCGGGTGAGGTAATAGCCGCGCTGGAACAACAGGGCGTTGCTTATGACGTCAAGGGCGATGCGATCAACGTCCCCTCGGTGCAGCGCGATACTCTGCGCATGGCGCTCGCAAGTGAGGGGCTGCCCGCAAATGCCGGCGCAGGATACGAGCTTTTGGACCAGCTGTCGGGATTCTCGACCACGTCTCAGATGTTCGACGCCGCATACTGGCGTGCGAAAGAGGGAGAACTTGCCCGAACGATCCTGGCAAATCCGCAGATTCGCTCGGCCCGCGTGCATATCGCGCAGGCCCCTGCGCAACCGTTCATAAAAGATCAGTCGCCCACCGCCAGTGTCACCGTCACAACCACGGCACGCCTCACGGATGGACAAGCTCAGGCAATCCGCCACCTTGTTGCGGCAGCGGTCGTGTCGATGATGCCCCAGAACGTAGAGGTCATCGACGCCGTTCACGGGCTTTTGCCGCAAGAGGGCAAGCAGGACCTGCAAGGTTCCGACGCGGAAGGCCGCGCTGGCGAAATCAAGGCGAATGTCGAGCGCCTGCTGTCGGCGCGCGTGGGCGCCGGCAAGGCCGTCGTCGAAGTCGCCGTCGACCTCGTGACGGAAAGCGAGCAGATCACCGAGCGGACCTTCGATCCGCAAGGCAGGGTCGCCATCTCATCGGAAACCGAAGAGAAAAGCGGAACAAACCAGGCTGCTGGTGGCGCCGTGACGGTCGCCTCCAACTTGCCAGAGGGCGACACCGGAGGTACCGGTGGTGCACAAAGTCAAAACACTGAGACCAAAGAGCGCGTGAACTATGAGGTGTCCGAGACTCAGCGAGAGCTGGTCCGGGTGCCCGGCGCGATGCGGCGCCTGTCGGTTGCTGTACTTGTCGACGGCCAAATGGTGACCGGCGCTGACGGGACCCTCGCCTGGCAACCGCGATCCGAAGAGGAAATGGTGGTACTCCGTGACCTTGTCGCGTCTGCCGTCGGGTTGGATGAGGCGCGCGGTGATGTGTTGACGCTGCGATCACTGGAGTTCGAGGCCCTTACCGAACAGGGCACGCTGGCCGAGCCTCGATTCCTGCCGGTGATGGGACCGGTTGATACGATGTCAGCGTTGCAAATCGGGGTATTGGCTCTGGTGGCGCTGGTGCTTGGGCTCTTTGTGCTGCGTCCGATCTTGGCGTCTGCGGCCCAGACCCGCGTGGCCTTGCCCGCACCTCCAGCCCAATTGGCGCTTGGGGGCGGTGTCGTGGTTCCCACACTCACGGGCGAAATAGCAGATGACGCGCGACCGTCGGCGATCAGCGGTCGTTTGTCGCGAACATTGAGCGACGGGACGACCGACGATCCGGTTTCACGCCTGCGTCGCCTGATCGAGGCCCGGCAGACTGAATCTGTCGAGGTGCTCCGCGGATGGATGGAGCGCGAGGATGAGGTTCAATGATGTCACCGCTTCGGCTTGAGGTTTTTGAAGTCTCTGAGGCACGCCCGGGAACTTCAAGCGTGACGATCGAGCAAAACGCCCTCGAAGAGGCCAAGCTTGCCTCTTATGAACAAGGCTATTCCGCGGGATGGGAAGATGCCGCAACAGCGCAAGCCGAAGATCAGGCACGCATGCGCGCAGACATTGCCCGCAATCTCCAGTCGCTTGGCTTTACCTTTCAGGAGGCGCGCGTTCACGTCTTGCGCGCGGTCGAACCGCTGCTGACCGAAATTGTCGGGCGCCTGCTTCCTGAAACAGCGCGCGCCGCTTTGGCGCAAATTGTCCTGGATACCCTTATGCCGCTGGCCGAAGGCCGGGCGGAGACACCTGTGACACTGATGCTGAACCCAGCATCGCGCGCGGCTGTCGAGAGCTTTCTGGCCAAAACGACAGGCTTGCCTTTGACCATCGTCGAAGAGCCAACGCTTGGTGAAGGTCAGGTTTACCTGCGGCTTGGTGATGCTGAGGCCCACATCGATCTTGATGGGGCGATCGCTTCGATCACGGCAGCGATCCAGGGATTTTATACATTGGTTGAAGAGGACAGAAAGTATGGATGACTCCAGCGACCCGAACCCGTTTGCGCAGGTGCCCATCGAAATCATGATCTCGGTAGGAAAGGCGCGCCCATTGGTTCGCGACCTGTTGCGGATGGGGCGGGATTCCGTGCTGCCGCTAGATCGGCGCGTCGATGACATGGTTGAGCTTTACGTGGGCGAACGTCTGATAGCGCGCGGAGAACTGCAAGAGATGGAGGGCGAGCAGGCCGGGCAGCTCGCGGTCAGGCTGACCGAGGTCGCAAATCTCAAGGGCGGGCTTTGATGCGCTGCTTGGTGGTTGCGCTGGGGCTTTTGTTGCTTGCAAGCCCTGCCCTGTCCCAGGATCTTTCGATCAATCTTGGCGGTGACGGATCCCTTGCAGCGCGATCCGTCCAGCTTTTGCTGCTCATCACTGTCCTCAGCATCGTGCCGGGGCTTGCGGTCACGATTACCTGTTTTCCGTTTGTTGTCACGGTTTTGTCCATCCTGCGCCAAGCCATAGGCTTGCAGCAGTCGCCACCAAACATGCTGATTGTCAGCCTCGCACTGTTTCTGAGCTGGTATGTGATGGATCCGGTGATTACAGAGGCCTGGACACAAGGGATCGAACCTCTGACCACCGGCGCGATCGAGCTTGATGCCGCCATCAAGGCCACATTGGCGCCTTTCCGGATCTTCATGGCGGGCCGCCTCGACACAGAGACGTTTGCCGCAATGCAGGCCCTGCGTCCCGAAGCGCTGGTTGTGACGCCCGCAGATTCCGCACTGTCGCTGCTGGTACCATCATTCCTGCTGAGCGAGATTCAGCGGGCGTTCGAGATCGGTTTCCTGATCTTTCTGCCCTTTCTCATTATTGACCTGGTCGTCGCGGCAGTGCTGATGTCGATGGGCATGATGATGGTTCCGCCAGCTGTCGTCGCTTTGCCATTCAAACTGGCGTTCTTCGTCGTCGCAGACGGCTGGAGCCTCATCGCGGGCGCCCTCGTGCGCAGTTACTTCTAGGTTCAGGACTCATTGATCATGACCAGAAGATGACGATGGCGGCGATTGCGATGGCGGACATGAAGGTGTGGGCGCATCGGTCGTAACGAGTGTGAATGCGCCGCCAGTCCTTGAGTTTTCCGAACATGTTCTCGATCTTGTGCCGCTTTCGGTAGAGTTACCGATCATGCGGTATCTGGATTTTCCTGTTGGATTTCGATGGGATGCAGGCATTGGTCTGGCGCTCGGCGAGAGCGTCGCGGAGCCAGTCGGCGTCATAGCTTCTGTCAGCCAGCAACACCTTCGCGGGCGGCATCGTCGTCAGCGGGGCTGCAGCACCTGAGTAGTCGCTGATCTGGCCTGCCGCGAGGAACAGGCTGCGGAGGTGGCCTGGCTGTCGCAGGCCGCGTGCAACATCGAGTTCAGGCCGCCCTTGGTGCGTCCGATATGCCGGGGAAGAGCCCCCTTTTGAGCGGGCTGGCTGCCGTCCGGTGGGCCTTCAGATGAGTGGCGGCGATCATCAACTCTGCGGTCTCACCGCCGCCTTTCGCGAGATCGACGAAGATGCGCGCGAACACGCCCAGTTCGCTCCAGCGGATGAATCGGTTGTAGATTGTCTTGTGTGGCCCGTAGCTTGGCGGAACGTCTCGCCAGCGCAGACCGTTACGGATAACGAAGATGATGCCCCTGATCACCCGCCGATCATCCGCGCGCACTATGCCGTGCGACAAGGGAAAGAACGGAGATATCCGCGCCATCTGGGCGTCGGAAAGCAGAATAGTCTCGGTCACAGGGACACTTCCCTGGTGCCGCCAGTGAATCAATGATGGCCGGGGCCTGCAACCGATTTAATGGGTCCGGTGCCTAGACGGGTTTCGCAAACGCACACGTGCCGACCTGCCATGCTTGGCCACGATGATCCTGCCAAAGCGTGTCTCCTGTCGTGCAGACCCGGCAGCACTGCTGCGGCTTCGGGCCCCTAAAACACGCGAAAGCGACAGGTGGCAAATCTTGTGGTCGAGACACGGAGACACCAAGCCGCCCTCGCTCAGGCATCCAGCTCTGTCGACAATTGGCGCGGCGACACGGCCCGCAAGCGTCAGTTGACGAGAAACTCGGCATGCAATGCTCCGGCAGCGTTGATGCTTTTGAGGATGTCGATCATGTCATGCGGCGCCACCCCAAGGGCATTCAGACCAGCGACAACTTCGGACAAGCTGGTGCCGCCGGTGATTTCGGCCATGCCTATGCCTTTGTCTTTGCTGATCGAGGCTGAGCTGCGAGGCACAACGATGGTTTCACCTTCGGAAAAGGGGTTGGGCTGGACCACCATCGGGCTTTCTTCGATCCGCAAAGTCAGGCCGCCCTGGGCCACAGCCACGCGGCTGATCCTGACATCTTCTCCCATCACTATCGTGCCTGATCGCTGGTCAACCACCACACGCGCGCGCGATGTCGGCTCGACGGTCAGGCCCTCGATCCGGGCGAGAACATGGGCCGGTGAAGGCATCCCGGCAGACGCCAGATCAATCGCAAGCGTCCCGGAGTCCAGCATCGCCGCGACTGGCCGCCCGAACTCACCGTTGATGGCGACCTCGATGCGCTCAGCCGTGGTGAAATCGGCGGTCTTCAAGGCCAGGCGCAGCGAGGTCAGCGTGGTGAAATCGAATGCGACTTCGCGTTCGATATGTGCCCCGGACGGGATCACGCCGGCAGTTGGGACGCCCTGAACGACGCGGGCGGCGTCGCCTTCTGCCGAGACGCCACCGGCAAGAATCGTTCCCTGGGCGACCGCGTAGATCTGCCCGTCAGCACCATTTAGCGGTGTCATGATGAGCGTGCCGCCGAGAAGGCTTTTCGCATCGCCGATCGCCGAGACAGTGACGTCAATGCGCCCGCCAGCCCGCCCAAAGGGGGGCAGCGTCGCGGTCACGAAAACGGCGGCGACATTCTTGGGCCGGTATTCTTCGCCCGCGACATTGACGCCGAGCCGTTCCAGAAGATTGGCCATGATTTCTTCGGTAAAGGGCGCGTTGCGGATACCGTCGCCGGTGCCGTTCAGGCCGACGACCAGGCCCGTTCCAACCAGATCATTGCCGCGGACGCCGTCAAACTCGACCAAGTCCTTGATGCGTATCGGGCCCGCCCAAAGAACCGACGGCAAGAGCACGAGCAAACAGACAAGCAGAATTTTGGGCATTACAGGTAATCCACCAGGCTAAGTCGAGACAGTCTCGACGTGATCGAATAGATCGATTTCAATTGGGTTTCAGCCGCCTCGAGCCGTGTTGCGGCCTCGTAGGGATCGACCTCTATGAGCGCGTTGCGCGCAAGGCCGAGTGCGGTTTGTTCGGTCGCATTGCGCGTGGAAGCCGCATCGATCTTTTCCTCCGCAATGCCGATCCGTGCGGCGAGGGATGTCCGGTCTGCAGCCGTGGTCATCAGCATCTCGGCAGAGACGCGCGCCAACGCGGTGCGTTCGGTCAGGTTTCCCGACAGGATGCCAACATCCAGCAGCGCCGACATCGCAAGGCCGCGAAGCGTATCACGGATGGCCGGATCGGTCACGCGCACGTCAAGGTCGGCTTCCTCGCCTGCCGCGATGTCCACTGGACGTGTAGCGGCACCGCCTTGGTAGGTTGCATCAAAACCGGTGGGGGATGCGAACCAGGCATCGACGGCTGTCACGACCTCTTGGGCGGTCGCGACAATTCCGAGACTGGACTGCAGGGACTGCAGCCAAGCATCGGCATCCGGGAGGGGTGCGGTTTGCGCAGCAACACCAGAAAATAGCGTGCGATCAGAGAATCTGGTGTTCAGGGTGGAAATCACGCTGCGCAGGTCATTGCGCGCCTGACGACCAGCAGTGTCGATCTGGCCGCTGTTGCCCGACGAAGATGCCGTAAGAAGGGTTGCGCCCAAGGTATCAGCATAGTCCGAGACGGTACCGATTGCTGTCTGCATGGCGGTGGCGC
Organism: Rhodobacterales bacterium; assembly: GCA_031378845.1. Lineage (GTDB taxonomy): Bacteria > Pseudomonadota > Alphaproteobacteria > Rhodobacterales > Rhodobacteraceae > JAJNPS01. The sequence goes on along the minus strand of JANNES010000015.1, from coordinate 400,235 downwards.
GCATCTGGGCCTCGTTGGTGGCAGAGCGATAGCCCTGAAGCCGCCCAAGCGTCGCATCTATACCTGCGAGGTCTCGAAAATCACCGCGAAGCGTTGCGCCTGCGTCCATGACTTTGCCCGTCGTGACCTCAATCGAGGCGCGCTGCATTTCGGTTTTGATGGTGACCTGCTGGCGCGACAACATGTATGTCTGCGCCATGTCGCCCAGGGAAACGCGTGTCATTATCCAATTCCCAACAAGGTTCTTATCATGTCATCGACGGTCTGCATTACTTTGGCGTTCGCGGCATAGCTCTGTTCGATCACCAGCAGGGTTTGCAATTCCTGATCGGTATCGACCCCGTCCTGCAGCTCCAGTTCCTTGAGTGTGCTGAGTTGGGCTGAGGCAAAGCTTGCTTCACTGGCACGCTGCACGCGTGATTGCGACACCGACGACAAGAGATCGGATGACAGCGCGGAAAAGCTGCGCGTTGCCAACATGAACCCCCCGGAAGCCGGTTGTCGCTGATCTGTCAGTGCCGTGGAAAGTGCCCGGATCAGACGGGAGTCACCCGCGCCACCAGCCGTGGCCGCACCAATGCCGTCGCGAATGCGCCACAGCGCACCGCCGTGATCGGGGTCAACGGCGGTGTTCAATGCCAAACGTTGTGCGAGCCCGATTTCGCTGGTGGCCAGGAACGCGGCGCCGTTGTCCGTCAAGAGGCCTGCGGCGCCCAGTAACAGTGTCGGATCCACCAAAGGGTCGGCGAAGCGTTCGATCAGATCGCGCGCTACCGCATCCAGTTGCAGCTGTGCATTTGGCGCAAGTTCATCGCGGATCGAAAATAGTCCCGACAGTTTTCCTCCGCTTATCGGGCTTGCCTCGCCAGAGGTTGCAACGGCGCGTCCATTGATCGTAAGGCCTGACAAAGCACCGCTTGCCTGGGTCATTTCCGGGACCATGGTGCCGACTGGCGTAAAGCCGAGCGTTGCGGGCTGTCCATCCAGCAGAACGGCACCGCCCGTCGTATACAAGACGACAGTGCCATTATCGCGCTTCACCTCCCGAAGGGGCACGGCGCTGGAAATCTGATCAATCATCTGTTGGCGCTGGTCGGCGAGTGCCGAAGTATCCCGGCCGCCGGCACTCAGTGACTGGATCCGATTGTTGAGGTCGGCAATGTCGACAAGCGTTTGGTTCAGATCGTCAACCGTCGTGGCGATGTCGCGGTCGGCACGCAGGCGCGCCTCCTGCACATGTTTCGCGCTGTCGTTGATTTTCTGGACGACGGATGTCAGCGCATCCTTCACCGCAGAAAGGCGTGGCTCCGAATCTGGCCTGGCCGCTGCTGACAAGAAGGACTCTTCCAGCGTCGAGATGCGCTGACCAAGGGCACCTTCGGATTGAGGTGTGCCAATTGCAGTTTCAAGATTCTTGTAGAACGTTGCCCTGACGTCCCGATCCGCGCTTCCTGACTGGGCGAGGCGTCGATCCGTGATGATGACCATATCGACGATCCGCTGCACGCCAGCGACCTGGACGCCCTGACCTGTTCCGCCAACGCTTCGCGCGCTGAGTTGCAGTTCGCGTCGTGCGTAGCCTTCGGTCCTGGCATTGGCGATGTTCGATGACACCAGTTCGGCGGCGCGCGAGGCAGCCGTCAGTCCGGACAAAGAGCTGGAAAGTGCGCCGCTGATGCTCATCTATGTGCTCTCAGCGCTTGATGTTGGTGGTTTCCTGCAGCATCTCGTCCACCGTTTGAATGATTTTTGCGTTGGACGAATAGGCGCGTTGGGTCTGGATAAGCTGCGTCAACTCGGCGGCAACATCGGTTGAGGATTCCTCACGCGAATAGCCCGCAAGTTTTCCGGTCGCCCCATCGCCCGAATCCCAGAGATAGAACGCACCACTTTGTGGCGAGATCTTGTAGCTCTGGTCATTCTGCGCGATCAGACCATTGGGGTTCGGCACGTCAACAACCGGGATCTGATAGATCCGACGCGTGAAACCCTGGTCATAGATCGCGTAGAGAAAGCCTTGCTCGTCGACCTCAACCGATTGCAGTTTGGCCACCGCAGAGCCGTTCTTGCCGATGGAGACCGGCGCAAAGCCGCTAGACAGCTGGGTCATGCCATTCGGCGCGCCTGGTTTGCCGATGTCGAGCGCGAGGTCGCCGCCACCCGTCGTCAGTGCGATCGTGCCGGTCAGAGGATCATATGCACCGCCCGAGACATTCGTCACCGATTGTACGGTGCCACCAGATGCCTGGCTTGCATCAAAGACAACCGTGTACTCTCCGATCAAAGCGCCGCCTGCGGCTGAATCGGTAACCTGCATTGTCCAAGTGTTGGACGCGCCTGTCGCAGGTACCGTCGGCGTAAAGGTGAAGCTCAGGGATTCCGACGTTCCCAGATTACCGAAGTATTCGACCGACAGCGTGTAGGGCGTTCCGGGTGCGCCAGCAGTTGACGCGGTCGCAGGTACGTTGACGCCCAGCCGCAGTTCAGTCGTCGGATTCCCAACATACTGATTGGAGTTGATCTGTACAGGCTCCAGCGAGGCCATCGAGTCACGCGGATTGGGCGGCACCGATCCATCGGGGTTGGCGCGCCAACCCATCAGCACGTGCCCGGATGCAGACCGAAGAATGCCATTTGCGTCTGGTCTGAATGACCCAGTGGTCACAAGGGAAATCGGAAATGTGCCCGGGTCGCTGCCAACGGCTGTGATGTCGGTCACCGGCATGAACCCGCGCCCGTCGATGGCCAGGTCGGTTGCATTCTTTGTTCCGATCAACGGCCCCCGTTCATCAATCAGGCGCGAGGTCGAAACGCGGACACCCCCTGCGGAATAGCCCGTACGGTTGCCTTCCTGGATCACGACGGAGTGAAAGTCGGCATCGGCGCGCTTGTAGCCATAGGTTGACGAGTTCGCAATGTTGTCGGAAATGGTCGCCAGCCGTGTGGCATTGGCACTGAGCCCTGCCACTCCGGCATTGAGCGAGGAGGAAATGGTCATCCGTTAGCGCCTTTCTGCTGCTTCGACTCCTGATTGCCCAGGCTGCATGCGGCAGTTTAAGATCGCCCTAACAGATAAGATTTGATCGTTTTTTCAACGGTCCTCTCTCAAGAGTATGATTTCAATTCGATTGTTGCGGTCAGCGGTCGGGTCGGGGGTTACCGGCTTTCTGTCGGCATAACCCGATACGCGCTGGGTACGATCCGTTGCAAGCCCGCCGTCAACGAGCAGGCTGCGCAAGACCTGCGCGCGTTCCGAAGACAGATCCCAAACCGGATTGTTGATCAACGTGATCGGCATCGACTTGACATGACCGCTGACGGCAAGCTCGTTGGCGGTCAAGTCGAGAACCGAGGCAAGCATTGCGGCAATGTCATACGTAATCTTGGCAGGTGCAGCGGTATCTCCGACAAAGAGAGCGGCCTCTTGCAGATCGAACAGTTCGATCACCAGGCCTTCGTCGGTAACTTTCGTGACGACGTGGCGCAGCGCTTGTTGCATTGTCATGCTCTCGCCGCCTCGCGCGGAGAGCGCCGTCTCGATCTCCTTCAGGACCTTCGCTTCCTGCGTCTTCGCCCCGTCCGTTGCGCCGAGTGCTGCATTTTGCGCGGTCGGCTTCTGGCTTGATGCTCCGGTGCCGCTTTGCGCCAGTGTTTGTTCGGAAAAAATCGAATCGCCGCCAAATGCGCCGTCGCCACCGCCCGAAATGCGATTTACCGGAATCGTCGGATTGAAGTAGTCCGCGATGCCCTTGCGCTGTTTTTCTGTCGTCGCGTTCAACAACCACATCAGCATGAAGAAGGCCATCATGGCCGTCACGAAGTCAGCATAGGCCACTTTCCACGCCCCACCGTGATGCCCACCGCTAACAACGACTTTCTTCCGCTTGATGATGATCGGAGCGGCGTTCGCCGGTCCTGCCATTCTATCACCCCATTGTCACACCCGCTGTCAGATTTGCCAGAACTCGGTGAAGCCGGGCTTAACTTTCCAAGTTTTAGGGAAAGACCGCGATCTGGCCACATTCTGGATGACCCGGGCGAGCCAGGACGCGTGGCGACACTTGGCGCGACATGCGGAACGTGGCACTTCTTTAGCAAACGTAACGCGCAAGAAGCGGCGGCCATCGTGACAGTATTGCAAACCGTCTTTGCGGCAATAGACGCGGCCAACACCGCTGACCCGTCAATCGAAGATGGGCAACCAGCGGCGCTGGTCTATGGGCAGCGGATGAGCCTTGAGCTTGCGCGTCTTTTTCCCGCCGCGTCCGACGCGTTGCAGATTGCGGCGCGCGGTCAGCACATCGAACGCTGGCGGCTGGCCCGAAAGGACTATCCTGCAGGCAAAGAAGGCTATTTCGCTTGGCGTCGTGAACAGGGGCGGCGTCATGCGGAGCGCGTAGCGGGCATCATGGTTGCGGCAGGTTACGAAGCGGAAGCGGTCGCTGCGGCGGAACGGATGTTGCGCAAAGAAGGCGTAAAGCGCGACGCCGAAGTTCAGGCGCTTGAGGACGTCATCTGCTTTGTGTTTTTCAGATGGTACTTTCAGCCATTTGCCTTGGCACGTGATCCCGAAGGCGTCCTTGATATTGTCCGAAAGACTGCTCGCAAGATGTCTGCAGACGGTCGCGCGCGGGCATTGGCAGAATTCGACCTTGCCGATGACATCGTTGCGGCCATTCGGGGCGAGGGTGGCTAGCCTGAAGGCAAATCTGTGCTTGCGGTTCCAAGGCGACGGAAGTCGGCAAACGCAGCGAGGGCGGCTGATCGTCTCTATGACACCTGATCACATAGTGGCCGAGGTCGGATGTCGTCATGCCCGCGTCAGTTGGGTTGCGCCGCCTTTGGCGTCGCCTGCGCGCGGCGCGCCAGTTCCTGCCGATAGAGCGCAAGGAAATCGACCGTGTCGATGTTCAGGGGCGGAAAGCCGCCGTCGCGCGTCACGTCCGAAATGATCCGGCGCACAAAGGGGAAAAGAAGGCGCGGGCATTCGATCAAGAGAAACGGGTGCAGCTGATCTTCGGCGACCCCTTCGACGTGGAAAACACCGCCATATTCAACCTCGAGCAGGAACAGCGTTTCGCTGTCGGTCTTGTTCTTTGACGTGACCTTGTACTTCGTGATGATTTCGAACTGGTGCTCGGCCGTGCGTTTCCGGGCGTCCAGGCTGACGGCCACCTGAATGTCGGGCTGCACGTCGCTGCCGCTCAGCCCCTTTTGCGCAACGGCATTTTCAAACGACATGTCACGGATGTATTGCGCCAGAACCTGCATCCGGATCTGGGGTGTTGCTGCGGCGGTCGCGCCGTTTCCTGCAGTAGTTTCCTCGGCCATATCCCTGTCTCCGTAGGCTGATGCTGACGCTTTGGCGCGCTTCCTAGCAGGTCAAAGGGGCGGCCTCAATGGCGCGTCCATCCTGACGGCCGGTCATCGGGGGATTGGGTGCTGGCGTCAGGGTCAACTTCGTAGAATGTGCCATCGATGATGGTGCCACCCGGGACATCTGTGCCGCGCGGCGCGCGCTGCTTGGTGCGCGTGACCCGGCTGGACAGCGAAGAAACCAGAGCTTTTCTCAACGGAGTGATCAAAAGCGGAATCGCAGCAAGGTCGCTGATAAACCCCGGTAGGATCAACAAGATTGCCCCCAAAGTGATCAAGGCACCGTCCGCAAGCGTGGTGACCGCGCCGCGCATGTTGTCCAACGACCCGCGCAAGTCGCGGCCTGCGACCGAGGCTTGCTGTCGCAAGACGAGTATTCCCAGCACCGCCGACAAGATCACAAGTCCGAGTGTCGGCAAAAGGCCAATCCAGCCGCCAACGACCACGAAGGCTGTAATTTCGGCCAATGGATAGGCCAACAGCAGAATTAGCGTCTTCAATTTGCGCCTCTTGGGCCGGGCCACGCTGTCGCGCATGGTGGACTTGTTGTACTCTGGTCCCTACATAGTGGAAAATGAAGACGGGTCCAACAAGACCCTTGGCGTCGGCGATATGTGGCGTCGGGAAAGTATGAACTGAGGTTATCCATGAATTCGATGATCCAACTTTTGGTTCTGGCGGGGATCGCCGTGTTTTTGATCCTCAAGCTCAGGTCCGTATTGGGAACGCGTGACGGCTTTGAAAAGCCACCCTTGCCTCTCGAAGATGTGCGCCCGCAAGTTCGGCGCGATTTCGAAGTGATCGAAGGCGGGCCGGATCGCGACATCACCGACCACGTTGCCGATGGCACGCCCGCTGCAACGGCTCTGGCAGCAATGAAGCTGGCAGACCCAGATTTCTCCGTAGGGCCGTTCTTGCAAGGTGCCCGTGGTGCCTATGAGATGATCCTTGTGGCCTTTGAAAAGGGCGAGCTTGATCGCATCCGTGCCTTTTTGTCAGATGAGGTCGAGACAAGCTTTGCCGAAGCAATCGCCGCGCGTGAGCGCGGTGGGCTGACGGTGGAGGCAAACTTTGTCGGGATCCGTGAATTGACCCTGCAGAGCGCAAGCTTTGACCAAGAGACGACCGAAGCCGAGATTTCTGTGCGCTTTGTCGGTGAGTTGACATCGGTGGTGCGCGACAAGTCCGGGACCATCGTGGAAGGCAACGCAACTGCGATCAAGCGGCAAAAGGATGTCTGGACCTTCATGCGCAAGATGAACGACAAAGATCCGAATTGGCAGCTCGTGGCGACCGGGGACTGATGTTTGAGCTGTGCAGGGCGATTATTGTGGCAGCCGGATTGATGGCTGCAACCGTCGGTCATGCGCAAGTTCTGCAATTCGAAGAGCTGGATGGCTGGTCCACGGATGACCATCGTTCCGCTCTCAACGCATTTCTGGTCACGTGCGACCTCATCGAGGGTGCAGACTGGGGTCCGATTTGTGCCCTTGCACCACAGGCGACGATGTCCGAGGAGTCTGCGCGCGCGTTTTTTGAGCTTTTGTTTCGGCCCGTTCTGATCGGCACACCGCAGGCACTTTTCACTGGCTATTACGAGCCGGAGCTTGCCGGATCAAAGGTCCGTACGCCAAGGTTTGCCTATCCGATCTACCGCATGCCGCCAGAGCTGACGCCAGGTACTGTTTGGTACAGCCGCGAAGAGATCGAGACGCGCGGTCTTTTGCGCGGTCGGGGCCTGGAGATCGCCTGGCTCGATGATCCGGTCGAGGTGTATTTCCTGATGGTGCAAGGCTCGGGTCGCATCCGCATGCAAGATGGTTCCGTGATCCGTGTTGGATACGCGGGAAAAAACGGCCAGCCGTACCGATCGATTGGACAAGAGTTGGTTCGGCGCGGCACTCACAGCATGGAAGATGTGTCGGCGCGCGAAATACGGTCTTGGGTCAAGGCCAATCCTGCAGCAGGCGCAGAGTTGTTGCATGGCAACCCGTCGTTTATCTTTTTCCGTCCGATCAAGGGCTTGGCGCCAGACAAGGGCCCGATTGGCGCGATGGCGCGAAGCTTGACAAGCATGCGCTCCGTGGCGGTGGACCCTGCCTATGCGCCCATGGGTGCGCCGGTCTGGATTGAAAAAGACGGTTCTGATCCGTTGCGCCGCCTTATGATCGCACAAGATACCGGGGGGGCAATTACCGGCGCACAGCGTGCCGACATCTTTTTTGGTACTGGTTTCGACGCGGGTGAAGCGGCCGGACAAATCAAGGATGGCGGCCGCATGGTCGTCCTTTTGCCGATCGAACGGGCATACGCCCTTTTGCCCGAGGGCTGATCGAGATGCGGCGCACCCGTCGCCCCTTGGGGCCTGAAGACGCGGCGCTCTGGTCGGAAATCGCTCGCACAGTTCGTCCGATGCCACGCAAGGACCCTGCCCCCTTGGGTCCGCTAGATGCGCCCTCTGTGACAACGGCCAAGCCATCGGTAAATGTAAGCGCACGCGCCAAGCTGGACCCATTCGAGATCTCGTCTCGGGCGCCGTCCGAGCCGCGAGTCAAGGTCGTGGCCCAAAAGGAGCACGCTTTGCGGATGGATGCCCGCGCCTATGTCCGAATGCGGCGCGGGCGCCTGGTACCGGAAGCGCGCATGGACCTGCACGGCATGACGGTGGCAGAGGCGCATTCCGCGCTGATCGCGTTCGTTATGCGGGCGCATGGAGCGGGGTTGCGACTCGTGCTGGTCATCACAGGCAAGGGAAAGTCGGGTCCGGATCTTGCTGGGGGGGCCCCGCGGGGCGGCGTTTTGCGGCATCAAGTGCCGCATTGGCTGCAGCTGCCACCCCTGGGGTCCCGTGTTTTGCAAGTTGCTGAGGCGCATATCTCGCATGGTGGCGCGGGTGCCATTTACGTCTATCTGAGGCGGTCGGGTTAGCGGCGCGCCCTCCAGATCGCAACTTCCCCGAGCTGGTCGATAAATGCCTCATGTGCCGCTGCTTCGACTTGGGTCAGCCGCGACGGCAATTGGACGGCCCGCGGGCGAGGTCGCCACATGTCGTTGTTGTCTTGCCGTTGGTCTGGGCGGGTCGGCCCTTCTGAAAGGATCAGGTCTGGTTGTCGTCCGCCGATAAGCTCAAGATAGACTTCGGCCAGGATTTCGCTGTCGAGCAGCGCCCCGTGCTTTTCGCGCATCGTGTTATCGACCCCAAAGCGGCGACAAAGTGCGTCGAGCGATGCCGGCGAGCCGGGGTATTTTTGCCGCGCGATCGCGAGCGTATCGGTCGTGCGCGCGGCGGGAAGGCTGGGCAGATTGGCGCGCGAAAGCTCGTGATTCAGGAACTTCATATCAAAGCTGGCATTGTGAATGACCAGCTGCGCATCCCCGATGAAGTCAAGGAATGCCGGACCAATCACCGCGAAGAGTGGTTTGTCGCGCAACTGTTCATCGCCAATCCCATGGACATCGAACGCTTCCTTGGGCATCGGGCGCTCAGGGTTGATGAACTGGTGATAGGTCCTGCCGGTCGGCATGTGGTTCAACAGCTCCACCGCGCCGATCTCAACGATGCGGTGGCCTTCGGTCGGCTCAAGCCCGGTCGTTTCAGTGTCCAGGACGATTTCACGCATGTGCCAGTTTTTCCCGAATTTCTGCGACGATTTGTTTCACAGATGCCTGAGCGCTGTCGAGCGTCACGGTTACGATGACCCAAGTTGCGCGCGTGCGTTTCTCACTGTCTGGTATTTGTCTCGACAGGATCATTTCTAGTTCGGCTTCGGTCATCTCGCCCCGGTCCAGAACGCGCCGTCTTTGAACATCTGGCGGTGCCGAGACGACAGCGATGCCGTCGCATTCGGCATCTGCGCCTGTCTCAAACAGAAGCGGAATGTCCAGAACAACGATCGGCGCGTTTGCGGTCGCCAGAAAAAGAGCACGGTCTTCTGCGACCATCGGGTGAACGATGGCCTGCAGGCGATCAAGTGCTTTTGGATCGTCAGCTATTTTAGCGCGGAGCCGCGTCCGCGAGACGGACCCTCCGTCCATGACATCTTGAAACATCGCTGCCACGGCCCGCGTTGCGGCACCTCCCGGTGCATAAAGCCGGTGCACCGTCGCGTCCGCGTCCCAAACCGGGATCCCCTCATCCGCAAACATGGCGGCGGTCGTCGATTTACCCATACCAATCGAACCCGTGAGGCCAAGCCGATAGGGTGTCATGCGGAAAGCATAGCCCTGCGAGTCTCGTCATCGACATCTGGACGAACGCCGAACCAGCGCTCGAACCCTGGCGCTGCCTGATGCAACAGCATTCCCAAGCCGTCCACAACGGTGCAGCCTGCCCTCTCCGCCTCGATCAAGAACTGCGTTCTGAGCGGCGTATACACCAGATCATTCACGACCGCGCCGGTATCAAGCGCATCCAGCGGCACACGGAATTCCGATTTTCCGGTCATTCCCAGCGACGTCGTATTCACGACAGTGCGCGCGCCATCAAGCATGTTGGCTGCCTGAACCCAGTCGCATACAACAACCTTCGCGCCAAAATCCGCCCGGATCGCTTCTGCTCGCGGGCGTGTCCGGTTGGCGATGCGAATTTCTGGTGCGCCGACTTCGATCAAGGCTGCGACGACAGCACGCGCGGCACCGCCGGCTCCGAACACCGCCGCAGGCCCAGCTGACGGCATCCAGTGGGGAACTTGCTGTCGCAGGTTTGCGACAAACCCCGAGCCATCGGTATTGTCTGCGTGAACGCGCCCGTCTTTTCGGAAAATCAGCGTGTTTGCTGCCCCAATAAGCGCTGCGCGATCCGTCACGATATCGGCCAGAGACAACACTGCCTCTTTGTGCGGGATCGTGACATTCGCGCCGACGAAGCCCAGCTTGGGCAACAACCGCAGCACCTCTTTCAGATCGGACTGGCCTACCTCCATCGGGATGTAGTGGCCGCGCAGTCCGTAACGGCGCAACCAGTAGCCATGCAGCGCAGGCGACCGGCTGTGGCTTACGGGCACACCGATGACACCGGCAAGTGGGATACGGTTTGGATCTGTCATGCGCCGATGACTCCTCGGTCACCAAGATAACCCAGGAGCGGGATCAGGGGCAGACCCAGAATGGTAAAGTGGTCACCCGAAACAGACGAAAACAGGCGAACGCCCTCTTTTTCAATCATGTAGCAACCCACCGTCTCAGCAAGTTGCGGCCAGTTTCGGTCAACATAGGCGTGCAGAAAACTGTCAGAGAAACGACGCATGGTCAGCCGAGCCTCCCCCACGTGACGCCAGATCGGCGACCCCTGATGATATAGCACAGCCGCAGACCATAGCGTGTGCGTTTGACCGCGCAACGCGACAAGCTGTTCAACGGCCTCTTCGTGCGTTTCAGGCTTGCCCCAAACGGTACCCTGAAATTCCAACACTTGATCGCAACCGAGGACGAAGCCCTGCGGGTGTCGATCAGCGCATTTGCGGGCCTTCATTTCTGCGAGCGCATCAGCAATGTCACGAGGAGACGCGCCATCTTGTGTCAGGGCGGCGCGCAAAGCCGGCTCATCGATCCGAACCGGCCGCACCTCTACGGTCAAACCGGCCGCGACCAGCATTTCTGCACGTACGCGTGAAGCCGAGGCGAGGATTAGGTCGGGCATGGGGTCATTCTGTGGATAGACTTGCTTTGTTCCATAGGATGGAAAGCTAGCAGAGCCATGACGAAGCATAAACCATCGATGCTTGCGCGATCTCGCGGATCGCCGCCGATGTTTTCCCGTTGTCGATATCGTCGGCAGAAGGTTCTGCATAAAGCCCGGATAGCATGGGAGAAGAGGCTTTTCACAAGTGGCGCTGAGGTCGATGTCAATTCAGTAGTGCTTTGATATATATGTGCAATACGAGATTTCAGAGAATTTCACCTCTGTTGTCCCCAGGGCTCTTGGCAAAAGAGATCCTGTAGAGAAACCTGTTGACAGTTCGTCAAATTCAGTCTTCCACAGGCCCTACATCATCATCCTTCTATAGTTCCTTATCTTTATCAGAAGAAGACCGTTGCGAGGCGCAGTGACTGAATTTCTCTCCAATGCCTACCCCTGGATCAAGGCTTTGCACGTGATTTCCGTGATCGCGTGGATGGCCGGGCTGTTCTACTTGCCGCGTCTTTTCGTCTATCATGCCGAAGAAGTGGAGCGGGGAAGCCAGACAGACGGCATGTTCCAGAAAATGGAGCGCCGGCTTTTGAAAGCGATCATGAACCCCGCCATGATTGCGACCTGGGTTTTCGGTATATTACTGGCCGTGACGCCCGGTATCGTTGATTGGACCGCCATCTGGCCGTGGGTCAAGGCTGCGGCAGTTGTGTTGATGACAGCGTTCCATATGTGGCTTGGTGCCCGACGCAAGGGCTTTGCTGCCGGGGACAACAAGCTGACCGGGCGTAGCTACCGGCTGATGAACGAGGTCCCAACGGTGCTGATGATCTTGATCGTCGTTTCGGTCTTCGTAAAGTTCTGAACTGTTGACTTTTGCAGCGACAAGGCCTAGCGAGCATTTTGCGTGGCCGTCCGGCTGACGCGTTTCCCGATGCACACTTTTGACAGCGCTCTTCCTTGATGGTCGAGGGCTTGGGACTGGCCCTTCATGACAATAGAACGTTTGAACCTCGCAGAGCTCAAGGCAAAGACTCCCGCCGATCTGTTGGCCATGGCTGAAGAGTGGGAGATCGAGAACGCGCCGTCGATGCGAAAAGGCGAGATGATGTTCTCGCTTCTGAAAGAGCACGCCGAAGAGGGCTGGGAAATCGGCGGGGACGGCGTGCTGGAGGTACTTCAGGATGGTTTTGGGTTCCTTCGCAGCCCCTCGGCCAACTACCTGCCCGGGCCGGATGACATCTATGTAAGCCCCGATATCTTGCGTCAGTTCTCGTTGCGCACCGGCGACACAATTGAGGGTGTCATTGCAGCACCGCGAGAGAACGAGCGCTATTTTTGCATGACAAAGGTTACCCGGATCAACTTTGATGATCCGGAAAAGGCGCGCCATAAGGTGCATTTTGACAACCTGACACCACTTTATCCCGATGAGCGGCTGAAGATGGAGGTGGAGGATCCGACGATCAAGGATCGCTCCGCGAGGATCATCGATTTGGTGGCGCCGATCGGCAAAGGCCAGCGTGGGTTGATCGTTGCGCCGCCTCGGACGGGCAAGACCGTGCTGTTGCAGAACATTGCGCATTCGATCGCGACCAATCACCCGGAATGTTACCTGATCGTGCTTTTGATCGATGAGCGGCCAGAGGAAGTGACTGATATGCAGCGCTCGGTTCGGGGCGAAGTCGTTTCTTCGACCTTTGATGAACCGGCCACCCGGCATGTCGCTGTCGCAGAAATGGTGATCGAAAAGGCCAAACGACTGGTCGAACACAAGCGGGATGTGGTGATCTTGCTGGACTCGATCACCCGGCTTGGCCGCGCGTTCAACACGGTGGTTCCGTCATCGGGAAAAGTTCTGACAGGTGGTGTGGATGCAAACGCGCTGCAGCGGCCGAAGCGGTTCTTTGGCGCGGCGCGGAACATCGAAGAAGGCGGATCATTGACGATTATCGCGACAGCGCTGATCGATACCGGCAGCCGTATGGATGAAGTGATCTTTGAAGAGTTTAAGGGAACGGGAAATAGCGAGATTGTTCTGGATCGCAAGGTTGCCGACAAGCGCGTCTTCCCGGCGATGGATATTTTGAAGTCTGGAACCCGCAAAGAAGATCTGCTGGTCGAAAAGACGGATTTGCAAAAGACCTATGTGCTGCGGCGGATCCTGAACCCGATGGGCACGACGGACGCGATCGAGTTCCTGATCACGAAGCTCAAACAGACAAAATCCAACAGCGAATTCTTCGAATCGATGAACACATAGACTGCCTGATCACAGCCTGACAGGAGGTTTTCGTGGATACGATTTTCGCGTTGGCCAGCGCGCGCGGCAAGGCGGGTGTCGCGGTCGTCCGCATTTCAGGACCGCAGGCTCATGCGGCGGTCGCGTCGCTGTGTGCTTTGCCCCAAGATCGGCGTGCGGCGGTTCGCAAGCTCGTCTGGCGGGGCGAGGTTCTGGATCAGGTGCTGGTCATTATCTTTGCCGCCGGGCACAGCTTTACCGATGAAGCGATGGCGGAGCTGCATCTGCATGGAAGCTTGGCGAGCACCGCCGCCGTTTCCAACGCCTTAATCGATTTCGGGTTACGGATCGCGGATCCCGGTGAGTTCACGCGGCGCGCGCTTGAGAACGGCAAGTTGGATCTGTCGCAGGTCGAAGGACTGGCGGACCTGATCGACGCCGAGACCGAGGTTCAGAGGCGCCAGGCGATGGGTGTCTTTTCCGGGTCTCTGAGGGTTAAAGCCGATACGATCAAGGCACATCTGGTGCGGGCATCGGCGCTGGTCGCGGCGTTGATCGACTTTTCTGACGAAGAGCTTCCAGGCGATCTCTTGAAAGATATAATGGGTAACATTGAATTTGCATGCGGCGCGTTGGCGCCAGAGATCCATGGTGTGCGAATTGCCGAGCGAATACGCGATGGTTTCGAAGTCGCCATAATTGGCGCGCCGAACGTAGGAAAATCGACACTTCTCAATGTGTTAGCTGGTCGAGACGCAGCCATCACTTCGTCGACTGCGGGGACTACCCGTGATGTAATCGAAGTCCGGATGGATATTGGCGGTCTCGCTGTGACGTTGCTGGACACGGCAGGTCTGCGCGAAACGGATGACCCGATTGAGGCAGTCGGCGTGGAGCGCGCCCGACAGCGCGCCGCGGTGGCAGATCTTCGTCTGGTTTTGGTAGACGACAATACGCAAGACTTTCATCGACTGTCGCCGGGTGATCTTTTGGTCCGGACAAAGGCCGACCTGGGGGCGGGCCCGGCGGGGAGCCTTGCGGTTTCGGCGCTTACGGGGCAAGGCGTCGCCGAACTGATCGCCGCTGTCAGTGTTGAGCTGTCACAACGAGCCGCAGGCGCTGCGACCGCAACGCGACAACGCCACCGTGTCGCGATCGAGCACGCATGGGGGTCTTTAGAATCAGCACGAACTGAGCTAGAGCATGGCGCTGCAAGGCTGGAGATTGCTGCCGAGCATCTTCGTGCAGCCACGCGGGCGCTGGACTCTTTGGTTGGCAGGGTTGATGTCGAGGACCTGCTGGACCAGATTTTCTCCAGCTTCTGTATCGGGAAGTAGAGGTTTCACGTGAAACATTTTGACGTGATCGTCATCGGCGGTGGCCACGCGGGCACGGAAGCGGCGTTCGCGGCCGCACGCCGAGGCGCGCACACGGCGCTGGTAACGATGAGGCGCGAAACGATCGGCGCGATGTCTTGCAATCCGGCAATGGGCGGGCTTGGCAAGGGGCATCTCGTCAGAGAAATCGATGCGCTGGATGGTGTTATGGGCCGGGCAGCAGACGCATCCGGCATCCAGTACAGGTTATTGAATCGCAGCAAGGGACCAGCGGTCCAGGGTCCGAGGGTGCAGATCGACCGCGCGGTATATCGTTCATACATGCAGGCTGCGGTGAACGGGCAAGACGGGCTTGTTGTCATCGAGGGTGAAGTTGCCGGGTTGTTGCGGCAATCCAACCGCATAACGGGCGTGTCGCTTTCGCGCGGGACACATCTGAATTGTCGGGCCGTTATCGTCACCACTGGTACTTTTCTGAACGGAGTGATCCATATCGGAGACAAGCAGCAGTCTGGCGGTCGGGTTGGGGATCAGGCCAGCACTGGCCTGGCGGGCTTTCTACAGGATTTGGGCCTGTCTCGAGGTCGCCTGAAGACCGGAACACCGCCGCGTCTGGATGGCAAGACGATCAACTGGGCTAAAGTTGAGGCGCAGGCTGG
The DNA here is from genome assembly GCA_031378845.1 of Rhodobacterales bacterium. Taxonomy (GTDB): domain Bacteria; phylum Pseudomonadota; class Alphaproteobacteria; order Rhodobacterales; family Rhodobacteraceae; genus JAJNPS01. Next base: position 384,992 of record JANNES010000015.1, on the reverse strand, counting down.
TGATGAACGACCTGTCATGCTGTCTTTTCTGAATTCATCCCCCGACCTGCGACAAGTTTCCTGCGGGATCACTAGCACCAATGACCAGACGCATGATATTGTGCGCAAGAACATTGGCTTATCGGCAATATATGGCGGCCACATCGACGGAGTCGGACCGCGGTACTGCCCGTCCATCGAAGACAAAGTCGTCAGGTTTGGGGATAAGCCAAGCCATCAGGTCTATCTGGAACCAGAAGGCCTGGATGATACAACGGTTTACCCGAACGGAATTTCCACGTCGTTGCCCGCCGAAGTCCAGCTCGAATATGTGCAAACGATACAAGGTCTCGAGGGCGTCAGGATTCTGCAGCCGGGTTACGCGATTGAGTACGACTATTTCGACCCGCGCGGGCTTTCAGGCGAGCTTGCAGTTCTGGGACAAGACGGGCTTTACTTTGCCGGTCAGATCAACGGGACGACCGGCTATGAGGAGGCTGCCGCGCAAGGTATGGTCGCTGGCCTGAATGCGGCCGCTGAGGCGCTTGATTTGGATCGCGCAGCCTTTAGTCGCAGCAACAGCTATATTGGCGTGCTGGTTGACGATCTGACGACAAGAGGTGTGACTGAGCCCTACAGGATGTTCACGTCGCGCGCGGAGTTTCGTTTGTCGCTGCGGGCGGACAACGCTGACCAGCGGCTTACCTCTCTTGGCCGGTCGCTTGGATGTGTCGGCGATGAGCGCTGGGCGAGATACTCACAGAAGAAGGGGCAGATTATCCGCGGTACCGAGCTTTTGCGCGCGGCGACATTTTCACCAAAGGAACTTGCGGCCCGCCATATTCACGTCAGCCAGGATGGCCAGAAACGATCGGTGTTTTCGCTTCTTGGTCTTGCTGGCGCGACGGGCGACCAGGCGGTTGCCCTCTGTCCACAGTTTTTGAGCATCGAGGCGCAGGCGAGGGAGCAGATCGCGATTGAGGCGCTTTATGCGCCATACTGTGGCCGACAAAGTGCGGATGTGCTGGCCCTGCAAAAAGAAGAGCAGCAGTCTATTCCGTCTGGCTTTGACTATGAACGTCTGCCCGGTCTGTCCAACGAACTGAAGACAAAGCTTAATCTCGTTCGGCCGAGCAGTTTGGCGCAGGCCTCGCGGATTGAAGGCATGACGCCAGCAGCGCTCGTGCTGCTGCTAGCACATTTACGCCACCGGCCACGCCAGCGCGCCGCGCCGTGATGGATGATCGCGTCCCGCTGATGGCGGGCCTTGATGTTTCACGTGAAACAGAGCGCGCGCTGAATGTCTTTCTCGACCGTGTTTGCCAATGGTCCCCGAAGATCAACCTGGTGTCGCGCGACTCGCTAAGTGATCTGCGCACCCGCCATCTGTTGGACAGCGCGCAGCTTTTCGCGCACCTTCGGCCGTCGCAAAAGTCTTGGGTCGATCTGGGCAGCGGCGGCGGCTTTCCCGGCCTGGTCATTGCAATTCTTGCGAAAGAACTGCGACCGGATCTGCGGCTGACCATGGTCGAATCGGATCGACGAAAGGCGACTTTTCTGCGAGTGATCGTATCGGAGCTTTTGTTGAGCGCAGTGGTTATCTCTGCAAGATTGGAGGTTGTTCCACCGCTGCAGGCAGACGTCGTTTCTGCGCGGGCGCTTGCCCCTCTGGTGAAGCTGCTGGGCATGGCCGAACGACATCTTGCGCCGACCGGCACGGCCCTGCTGTTGAAGGGCGAGGCATATTCAAGCGAAGTTGCGGCTGCCCGCCTTACATGGCGGTTCGACATCGAGGAGATAGCCAGCGTGACCCAAGACGGAGCCGCACTGTTGAAAATCAAGGATATTCGACTTGCAAGACCAGCAACGTAAGCCCGCTCCACGGATCATCGCGATCGCGAACCAGAAAGGTGGCGTTGGTAAAACGACCACTGCCATCAACCTTTCCGCGGGACTGGCTGAGTTGGGCGCAAAAGTTCTCTTGGTTGATCTTGACCCGCAGGGCAACGCGTCGACCGGACTGGGCATCGAGGTCGCCCAACGACGGCGAACGACCTATGATCTCATCTTTGATGAGGTGCCGCTGGGCGAGGTCATTTTGCAAACCACAACCCCCGGCGTCCTGATCGCGCCTGCCAACGCGGACCTTTCATCTGCTGATATGGAGCTTGTCTCAAACGAACGGCGCAGCTTTCTGTTGCATGATGCGCTTCGTCAGCCGGCGATGGAGGCGTTTGGGTTTGATCTCATTTTGATTGATTGCCCGCCTTCGCTTAGCCTTTTGACAGTGAACGCGCTGGTTGCCTGCCATTCGGTGCTTGTCCCGCTACAGGCCGAGTTCTTTGCCTTGGAGGGCCTGTCGCAATTGATGCTTACGATTCGAGATATCCGGCAGACCGCAAACCCGGACCTGCGAATCGAAGGCATTGCCATGACGATGTCGGACAGCCGCAACCGACTTTCACAACAGGTTGAGGCTGACGTCCGCGGCACTCTCGGTGACCTAGTGTTCAAGACAGTGATTCCTCGGGCGGTCCGGATCAGCGAAGCGCCGTCGTTTGCGTTGCCAGTGCTCAGGTATGACCCTACATCGCGCGGATCGGTTGCCTATCGAGCGCTTGCCGCGGAACTTGCCGGGCGCCACAATCTTCTACCAAACAAAGCCGAGGTGCACTTGTAATGGCGCAAAAAGATGAGAAACGAGGGCTTGGGCGGGGCCTGTCGGCGCTCATGGCAGATATCTCCCTGGGTGCGGCCCCCTTGGGGAGTGAGCAAGGACGCAAGAGCGTGATGATGGTGCCGATTGAAAAGCTTCGGGCCAATCCGCTTCAGCCAAGACGACACTTTGACGAGTCAGCGCTTGCTGATTTGTCGGCATCCATCCGGGTCAAGGGCATTCTTCAGCCGCTGATCGTGCGGCCTTCGGGGGCCGAAGGTCTGTACGAGATCGTCGCGGGTGAGCGCCGTTGGCGGGCAGCACAGATGGCGCAGATTCACGAACTTCCTGTCATTTCGCGTGACCTTGACGACACCGAAGTGCTGGAAATCGCGATCATAGAAAACATCCAGCGCGCAGATCTGAACGCGATCGAAGAGGCCATGGGCTTTCGACAGCTGATTGACCGATTTGGCCACACCCAAGAGCGGATGGCAGAGGCTTTGTCCAAGAGCCGCAGCCATATCGCCAACTTGCTTCGTCTTCTGACGCTGCCTGATGGCGTGCAGGACATGGTGCGGCAAGGCCAACTGTCAGCAGGCCATGCGCGCGCCCTGATCACATGCCCGAACCCCGCGGAGCTCGCCCGGATCGTAGTTGACCGAGGGCTATCTGTGCGGGAAGCCGAACGGCTTGCCAAAGCATCCCAAGAGCCGCGTGCGCCCAAGACTGTGCGGCGGAATCCGTCTGGTGAGAAGGACGCCGATACGCGCGCGCTTGAGGCGGATCTTTCGGCCAATCTGGGAATGACGGTCAAAATCGATCATGAACTGGGCGGCTCTGCGGGAATAGTGACGATAAAGTACCGAACCCTGGACGACCTGGACGCGCTGTGCAGGGGCCTCTCGATGTTGCCAAGAGCCAACGCGCTTTAGGCTGAACTTGTCCGCAAGAGGGCGCGAAGGACACCGTTCAACACGAGCCGACCACTGGGAGTGGCAAAAAGCCGGTCACCTGATGTTTGCAATAGGCCCAGGCCCAAAAGCTCTGTGATTGATGCGGAATCAAGCTCTTGACCACAGATTGCAAGATAACGGCTCATTGCTATTCCTTCGGTCATGCGCAGACCCATCATCAGATATTCCTGCCCCCATTCCGGCGGGCTCAGCGCCAGGCGTGGTTTTTCACCAGAGCCCTCGCGCTCGACGCGCTCCAGCCAGGCGTTTGGCAACAACGGGGTCTCGGTTGCCCAGCGGTGGCCATCAAGCGTCAAGCGGCCATGCGCGCCGGGACCAATCCCGACATAGTCGCCACCGCGCCAGTAGATGCAGTTGTGGCGCGACTCAGAGCCTGGCGCGGCATAGTTCGAAACTTCATACGAGATCAGACCAGAAGATTGACAAATATCGTTTGTTTTCAGATACATGTCAGCCGACAAATCTTCACTCGGCAGGCCGTTCAGGCCTCCCTTTGCCTGTCGGTCACCAAAGGCGGTGCCCGGCTCGATTGTGAGCTGATAGAGGGACAGGTGCTCCCCGGCCCAGGAAATTGCCTGCGTCAACTCGCTGATCCACGCATCTAGGTCTTGGTCTTGCCGCGCATAAATGAGGTCAAAGCTGGTGCGCGAAAAAATCTCTCGCGCGACCGTAAAGGCGGCCATTGCCTCTTTGGCGCTATGCAACCTGCCGAGCTTCTTGAGGTCTGTGTCGTTCAAGGCCTGAATGCCCATGGAGACGCGATTCACGCCCGCATCAGCATAGGCACGGAAACGGCCCGCCTCGACAGATGTCGGGTTGGCCTCAAGCGTGATTTCGGGATCATTGACCATTGGCCAGGTCATGCGAATGCGCGCAATGACGTCGGCCACCACGTCGGGATCCATCAAGGAAGGCGTGCCGCCACCAAAGTAGACCGTTTCCAGCAAGTGGCCTTTGGTTTCTGATCCGGCGCGGTCGATTTCTGCCAGATAGGCACTGCGCCAGCGATCTTGGTTGATCGTGGCGCTGACATGACTGTTAAAGTCACAATAAGGGCACTTTGACTGGCAAAAGGGCCAATGCAGGTAAAGGCCAAAGCCACCGGGATGGGTTTGTGCCATTCGCTATCCCCGGAACGCTGTGACTTCGATTTCGATCAGCATTTCGGGCCGGATTAGACCTGCGATCACCATTGTCGCTGCGGGACGTACATCGCCGAGCGCCTCGGCTAGCGCCGGCAAAACCGTCTCGACAAGGGCACTTTCGGTTAGCGTGTATTGGACACGGACGATGTCTTGCATCGTGAAGCCGCCTTCTGTCAGAACCGTCCGGATGGTCTTGAAACAGTTCCTCGCCTGGTCCAGCGCGTCGCTTGGTATCTGCATGGTCGCGTAATCGTAGCCCGTCACGCCGGAGACAAAGCACCAACCGCCCTTAACCACGGCGCGCGAGTAGCCCATTGCTGCTTCAAACGGGGACCCGGTACTGATGCGCTTCATGCCAGACACTCCTTCACGAACTTGGTAAATGCATCGGCGCGATGGCTGATCAGGTTCTTGGCGTGTTGATCCATCTCGGCAAATGTCATTTCGCAGCCATCGGGTTGAAACATTGGGTCATAGCCGTGGCCGAGCCTTCCGCGCATTGGCCAGACCACCTGACCATGCACAACACCTTCGAACACTATATCGCGTCCGTCCGGCTGCGCTAACACCAGTGCAGAGTGGAACTGCGCGCGCCAAGGATAGGGAGCGCCAAGCTTTTCAAGCAAAGCCCAGGTTTTTTTCATCGCCATGGCAAAGTCGCGTCCGTTCGGCGTTTCGGCCCAATCTGCCGTATGAACGCCCGGCGCGCCATCAAGTGCTTCGACGGCTATACCCGAATCATCAGCAAGAGACAGCATTCCACTGGCGTGCGCCGCCGCATGGGCCTTGATCCGGGCATTTCCGACAAATGTCGTCTCGGTTTCTGCCGGCTCTGGCAATCCAAGCGACGCCGCCGAAACTGCCGTCACGCCAAAGGGCTCAAGCAGTGTCGCAATCTCGTCCAGCTTCCCTGCGTTATGGGTCGCGATGAGAAGCTTTTCGCCCCGGCCAAGCCGCATCAATCGCCTACCTGATGGCCGTCTTTTGTGCTGTCACAAGCGCTGCGACACCCATTTCGGCAAGATCGAGAAGCTCAGACATTTCGTCGCGCGAAAAAGTCGCACCTTCGGCTGACATCTGAACCTCGATCATGCGACCGCGTCCAGTCAGCACAAAGTTACCGTCCGTTCCAGCTTGTGAATCCTCGGCATAGTCCAGATCGACAACAGGCTGGCCTGCATAAAGACCGCAAGAGACGGCGGCGACATGATCAATGATCGGATCCGAGGCGATTGTCCCGGCCTTGAGCATCTGGTTGACCGCGAGCCGCAGCGCCACCCAACCGCCCGTAATGGAGGCGCATCTTGTGCCGCCATCGGCCTGAATGACGTCGCAGTCGATCACAATCTGACGTTCCCCCAAGGCGGAACGATCAACAGCGGCGCGCAGCGATCTACCGATAAGCCTTTGAATTTCCTGCGTTCTTCCAGATTGCTTGCCAGAGGCCGCCTCACGGCGATTGCGCGAATGGGTGGCGCGTGGAAGCATTCCATACTCTGCCGTAACCCAGCCCAGCCCGGTGTTCTTGAGAAAAGAGGGCGCCTTGTCCTCGACCGAAGCAGTACAGAGAACTTGCGTGTCGCCCACCCGAATCAGGCAAGATCCCTCGGCGTGCTTTATCACGCCGGTTTCGATGGAAATACTGCGCATTTCGTCTAGTTTGCGGTCTGACGGGCGCATGGGAATCTCCAAATTAGTGTCTGGGCGCAGATATGCAGGCCACCTTGCTGGATGCAAGCCTGATTGACGTTTGAACTTTGATTTCCCTAATGTGGCTACCCGCCCGGACGAGGCCAATCAAATGAGTGAAAGCAGCAAGATTCTGGACGACATGAACACCCGCACCCGCGAGGTTTTTCGTCGTGTTGTCGAAGGCTACCTTGCGTCTGGGGATCCCGTTGGGTCCCGAACGCTGTCGCGGAATTTGTCAGAACAAATCAGTGCTGCAACAATCCGCAACGTGATGCAGGACCTAGAGTTTCTCGGACTGCTCGACAGCCCGCATGTCTCGGCAGGCCGCGTCCCGACGCAGCTTGGTCTGCGCATGTTTATCGACGGGTTGCTTGAGGTTGGATCCATCCCCCTTGCGGATCGCGAGCGAATCGAGGCGACGGTGACCCCAGGCGAGTCTGATGTGCCCGCGCTTCTGGATCAGATCGGCTCTGTTCTTTCTGGTATCACGCGGGGCGCTAGTGTTGTTCTTGCGCCGAAGCATGATGCTCCGATTCGGCATATCGAGTTTGTCAGCCTGGCCGCCGATCGTGCGCTGGTGGTTCTGGTCTATGGCGATGGCAGGGTCGAAAACCGATTCTTTGTGCCACCTGCAGGCCAGACGCCGTCATCAATGCGCGAGGCCGCAAATTTCCTGAACGCACTTGCCGAGGGAAAAAGTCTGCGGGACTTGCGCCACGTCATTGGACACGAAATCGTCGCGCGGCGGCAAGAGATCGACAGCCTCGCCTGCGAACTTGTGGAAAGTGGGCTGGCTCTTTGGGAGAATCCGGGTGATCGATCAGAACGCCTGATCGTCAGGGGCACGTCCAATCTGATCAGCGACGACAAGGACGGCACCAGCATTGATCGCATTCGCAGCCTCTTTGACGACCTTGAACGCAAACGCGACATTGCCGAATTCCTTGATCTTGCCGAAGAAGGCGAAGGTGTTCGCATTTTTATTGGCTCGGAGAACAAGCTTTTTTCACTTTCGGGTTCCTCTCTGGTCGTGTCTCCCTATATGAACGCCGACGGGAAAATTATTGGCGCTGTCGGCGTGATCGGGCCCACCCGCCTGAACTACGGCCGAATCGTGCCTATTGTGGACTACACCGCCCAGCTGGTCGGACGCACCCTATCCGACTGGGGCAGAGGATGAATGATGACGAACGCCAAGAGTGAAGCTGAGTTGCCACAAGACGTCGTACCTGAGGCTGCCACGGAACCGCACGCCGAGGTGGATATCCAGTCTGACGAAATGGACGCCCTTCGAGCAGAACGCGACGATATGCGCGATCGGTTCATGCGCGCGCTCGCCGATGCCGAGAATGCGCGCAAGCGTGCTGATCGCGACCGGCGCGAGGCCGAACAGTACGGGGGCACCCGCCTCGCGCGGGACCTTCTGCCAGTATACGACAACTTGTCGCGCGCCTTGGAGGCGGTCGGCGAAGAAACGCGCGTAAAGGCAGCGGCGTTGATCGAGGGTGTCGAGTTAACCCTGCGCGAGTTGACCAACGTGCTTGGCCGTCACGGGGTCAAGGCCATGTCGCCGGCAATTGGGGATACATTCGATCCCCAGATGCATCAGGCAATGTTTGAAGCCCCCCTGCCGGGGACCAAGGCCGGTCAAGTCATTCAGGTCTTGGCCGAGGGTTTCTTGTTGCATGATCGTCTGTTGCGGCCCGCGCAAGTTGGTGTTTCGTCGAACACCCAAGGCTGATCCCGCGCAAAATAACAGCGTGGAGCCCGGTTTTTCTGACTGGAATCCCGGATGGCCGCGTCTGATCTGACGCCAAGCACGATTGTCAGAACGCCGGTGAGAGTTGTGATCGGCAAGCCTGCGGTACAGACTGTGCGCATGAGCGCACTGGCTGCGTTCGACTGCTTAATGACGGCGAGGGCCCTTTTCCATGACGCTTGACCTGATCTTGGGCATCGATGTTGGAACAACCTCGGTCAAAGCGGCGGTGCTGGATCAGACCGGCAGTGCCCTTTTGGACTTCAACGGAGCCTATCCTACCGTCCGGCCCAAGTCGGGCCATGTCGAGCAAGACGCAGAAGACTGGGTGCGTCTGGTCCAATCGGCTATGGAATGCGTGGTTCATCGACGGCTTGGGCCGCGGATTTCGGTGATCGGGCTCTGCAGCCACGTTAACACGCATGTCTTTTTGGATCGGAACGGGCTGCCGTTGATGCCAGCCATTCTTTGGCAGGACGGTCGAGCGACAGCAGAAGCGGCGGAGCTTGATGCGCGTGTCACGCCAGAACAGAAAATCGCCTGGTGGGGCGCGCCGATGCCGATTGACGCAAGCCATGCGTTGGCCCGAATGCTTTGGGTTGCGCGGCATCGCCCCGACATCTGGGAACAGACGCGATGGGTCGTCTTGCCCAAAGACTACGTGATCTTTCGTCTGACCGGCGAGATGCGGTCTGACCCGCTGTCAAACATCGGGCTTGTTGATGGCGCGGGTCGACTGGTCCAGGGCGCGCTTGACCTGGTGCCGGGGTCTGCGGACCGCCTGGCAGGGATCATCGGTCCTTGCGATATGGTCGGGCAAGTCCGATCGGACCAGCCGCTTGCCGGAGCTTCGGTCTATGCCACCACGATGGATGGCTGGGCCGCGCTACTGGGCGCGGGGGCCGCCCGGGAGGGTGCTGCGGTCTATGTCAGCGGCACCAGCGAAGTCTTGGGAATAACCTCGCGAACGCTGGTCCCGACGCCGGGGGTCATCGTTTTTCCGCAGTGTCAGGGCTTGCAGATCCATGCAGGACCGACGCAGTCGGGCGGAGCAGCAAAGCTGTGGTTCTGCGAGGCAATGGGCATGACACCGACAGAAATGTCCGACCTTGTCGCAGGTCAGAACCGGTCCGTACCGACACCCCTTTTCTTGCCGCAACTGCAAGGAGAAAGGGCGCCTATATGGAATGCCGACCTAAGGGGATGCTTTATTGGCATGGACCAGAGGACGTCCAAATCCGATCTTGCCCGCGCGGTCTATGAAGGCGTCGCCTTTTCCGCGCGCCATGTGCTTGAGGCGCTTGAGCTGTCCGCCAGCCTGAAATCGGAACATCTGACGAGCGGCGGCGGTGGGTTCAGATCGGACATCTGGAACCAGATTCGCGCGGATGTTCTGGGGCGTCCGCTGAACCGTTTGGCAATGAACGAGCCGGGTATCCTGGGGGCTGCGACGATGGCCGCCTTTGGCAGTGGTGCCTTTGGCTCGCTGGCTGAATCACATGCCGCTCTGGCCCGGTTTGATCGCAGCTATGTGCCCGATAGCCGCCTTCGAGGCGTATACGACGACCTTTTCGGGCTCTACGTCGATGCGATCGAGCGTACGGCAGAAATCTCCGCGCGACTTTTGCGGATCGGACAGGCCGATCTTTTCTGAATCCCGCAAACGGTCGTGCGCGAGGTGTAGACATCGCAAGCAGGCATGCCACAGTGCAGCGAACGAACAGCGACCATAAAGGGGAGGGTCAGAATGAAGAAAATGCTGATGACGGCGGCTGCGCTTGTATTTGCGGGTACAGCCGGCTTTTGTGAAACTGTCGCGGTGATCACGCCCTATCTGGCCCAGCCGGGGACGCAGGCCTATGTCGAGGGCTTTCAGGCAAAGGCAGCCGAGGCGGGCTGGACAGTAAATGTCATTGATACCGCCGGTGATGTGGCAGCGGTGATCAGCCGGATCGAAGATGCCGTGACCCAGAAGGTCAATGCCATCGTGATCAACGTCGATCCCGCGCAGGTTGCGGCTGGTTTGCAGACCGCCAAGGCAGCAGGCATTCCGGTCATCGGCATGGATGCTGGATCTGACCCGCTGCTTGCCACCAACGTCACCTCCAATGGCTATGCGATGGCGGCCGAGACTTCGGTCTATGTGGCCAATCGGATCGCCGGCAAAGGCCGCGTGGTGATGTTCGTCTTTGACGCCTTTCCGCCGGTTCAAATTCGCGGCGTCGTAGCCGATGCCGTGTTCGGGAATTTTCCGGACATTGAAGTTATCGACCGCATCACCCCGGATGTTCAGGACGGTGGCATCGCGGACAGCCGTGCCAAGATGGAGGCGATCCTGGCGGCCAATCCCGAACCAGGCAGCATTTCGGCAGTGTGGGCGGCGTGGGATCAGCCGGCCCTTGGCGCCCTGCAAGCGATCGAGGCTGCCGGGCGCGGCGGCGAAGGCATCGTTGTCGTGGGCATCGACGCCAATCCACAAGCGCGGGATGCGATCGCGGCAGGTGGCAATTTTGAAGCGTCGGTGGCACAGGACTTTGCTGGAATTGGTGCTGCAGCAGCGGATGCTGCAAGGCGCGCGATGGCGGGAGAAACCTTGCGAGAAAAGGTTATCTACGTTCCTACCGTTCTGATCACCTCGGCCAACGTCAAAGAGTGACGCAATTCAGTACCGCGCGTGTTTTGTCGCGCGCGGTAAACCTTGCTGTCATGCGGGAGCCATGATGCAGAGCCTTCGTTTTGTCGGCCTTTCCAAGAGCTATGGCTCTGCCCCCGCGCTGCGCGATGTAACGCTGGAACTCGCTGCCGGGCGGGTGCACGCCCTGATGGGCGAAAACGGAGCCGGGAAAAGCACGCTGATCAAGTTGATCGCCGGGGTCGTTCCGGCGGACAAGATGACCGTTGAGCGGGACGGTCAGGCGGTTACACTTAAGTCGGGCAAAGATGCGACCCGAGCAGGGTTCCGGTTCATCCATCAAGAACTGAACGTCGTGCCGCAGTTGAGTGTGGCCGAAAACATCTTTCTGGCGCGCGATTTACCGCAGCGCTTTGGCCTATTGATCAATTGGCGAAAGCTGCACGGCCTGGCGCGAGAGGCGCTGGAAACACTGGGGATCACGCATATCGATCCCGCACGGCAAGTCGGCGCGCTCAGCACGGTTGACCGGATGCTGGTGCGAATAGCATCAGCCCTTGTTGCGGCACCAGGAGAGAAAAGGCCGTGTCTTTATGTGCTGGACGAACCCACTGCAGCCTTATCCGAAACAGAGTCTGAACGGCTTTTTGCGGTCATTCAGCGGCTCAAGTCCGAGGGCGCTGCGATCCTTTACGTCTCGCACCGAATGAATGAGATCATGAAAATCTGTGACGACGTGACGGTGCTGCGGGATGGGATCGGGGTCATGACTGAAAAAGTCGCCACAGTGTCGCGCATGGCCATCATTCATGCGATGACCGGCAAGGACCTTGGGGATGCCTTCCCGGCACGGACCAAAGCGGTTGGACAGCGCGTGAGCGCTGTTGTGACGGGCCTGTCTTCGCAGCGCCTCCGAGACGCGAACTTTTCCGTGAGAGAGGGAGAGATCTTCGGCATTGCGGGCCTTTCCGATGCCGGACAAACGGAACTGGTGCAGCTTTTCTTAGGGATTGAAAAGGTAACGAAGGGACAGTTGGTGGTGCTTGGGCGCGCGGTTCCGAAGTCGCCTTCCGAAGCGTGGTCGCGCGGCATTGCCTATATCCCGCGCGATCGGCGGAGTGAGGGCTTGATGCTGCGGATGCCCATCCGTGCCAACATGCTATTGCCCCATCTGGCCGACTACGGTGTTTTCGCGCGCAAAGGATCTGAGACGCATCGCGCACGTGATCTGGCGCGGCACGTGCAGTTGCGGGCGACCGGAACAGAGCAGTCTGTCGGCGACCTAAGCGGTGGAAACCAGCAAAAGGTCGTCTTTGCGCGTGCGATGGCCGGGACGCCGCGACTGTTGTTGCTGGACGAACCAACCCGGGGTGTCGATGTTGGCGCGAAATTTGAAATCTACACGCTGATCCGGGAAATGAGCGCGCAGGGCTGTTCCGTCTTGTTGGCCTCAAGCGACTTGCCCGAACTTTTGGGGCTCTGTGATCGGATCGTCATTCTGCAAGATGGTCGGCAGACGTGCATGGTCGTTCCAGAGGGCATGACGACTGCAGATCTTTTGGCGCGATTCTATTGGCAGGACGCTGCCTGATGCGGGACATGTTGCGACAATCGGGAACGTTGTTTGGTTTGATTGCGATCGTGATCTTTTTTGCGGTTCAGTTGCCGGAAACATTCCTGACAGCTCGCAACCTTTTGAACATCTCGCAGCAGATCAGTATGTTGGCCATCACCGCATTCACGATGACGATCGTGATGGTGATGAACGACTTTGACCTGAGCGTCGGGTCGATGGCAAGTCTGGCAGGGGTCGTCGCCGGGGCCCTGTTTGCGATGGATTATCCGATCTGGGCGGGCGTTCTCGCTGCGCTGGGCGTGGGAATGGCCGGAGGCATCTTCAACGGGTTTCTGGTCGCCTATGTCGGGATTTTGCCGTTTGTTGCAACGCTTGGCACGTTGACGATGTTCAGTGGGCTGGCCTTCTTGATCAGCGACGGCAAAACGATATTCGGCCGCGATATCCCGGCTGAGTTTGGTGGTTTTGCCCGGTCTGGGATTCCGCTGGACGGACTGGGTTTCGAGGGGCTGCTGGTGCCATCGCTCAGCCTTCTGGCCCTTGTGATCCTTTTTCTGGTTTGGGTTACCTTGGAACATACGACCTACGGGCGCAGGCTATATGCGATCGGGGGCAACATTCAGGCCGCCTATCTGGCGGGTCTCAACGTGCGCCGCGTGCGCCTGTCGGCGTTTGCCCTCACGGGCATCGGGGCCGCCGTTGCGGGGCTGATGTATGCCAGCCGCGTGGCCTCTGCCAACCCTACGCAAGGCAGCGGCTTGATGCTTGATGCGATCGCGGCGGTGTTTTTGGGCATGACAATGGGCCGCGAGGGCGAACCGCGGGTTCTGTCGACGCTTGTCGGTGTGCTGATACTGGGCGTGCTGGACAATGGGCTGACACAGATGAACGTCGACAGCTATATCCGTGAGATCTTGATCGGAGCGATCGTCATCGCGGCGGTCGCGATATCGGCGATCGGAAGCCGACGCTGAGATCACGCAGAAAACGAAAAGTCAGACCGGCTTTTATGCGGTCGATCTGACTTTTGCATCGCACGTCAATGCGGCAGCTCCGTGTCGCGCGCAGGGGCAAGCCAGCATGCGGCGCGGATCTTCGGGACCGTGTGGCCGATGACCTTGCGCTGCGCGCCGTTGATAATGCTGATGCGGCTGTCCGGGTCGCGGGTGATAGCACCCCCAATCCATGCGCGTGGGCCCGCGTAACCTGCGGCCACCATCGCCCGCTTCAGGATCGTCTCAACCTCCGAGACCTGCCGTATTCCATCGGCGCACCATCGAACAAACCCGACCCGGTCAGCAGGGGCAAAAAGTAGCCTAACTTACCCCGGAAACTGTCCAAGCAATCGGGAGTAGTCCACAATCCTGCGCATGCATTGTTCAACGCCGCCACGGAAGTGCCCGACGAGGCTGTGACCGAGATCGGGACGCGGACGCTGCGCGCCTTCGGCGATTGGGCACTTGCACGATTCGCCCCGAACGTTTAAACGCACCATCGGTGTGCCGATGTAGCTCAGCTGGTAGAGCAACGCATTCGTAATGCGTGGGTCGGGAGTTCGAGTCTCTTCATCGGCACCATATTTCACCAATGCGGACGTATCTTTCCGACGCCAGATCGTTGGCCGCAACACTATAGCAATAGTGTTGCAACGCTCGCCTGAAACCTCGAATGTGCGGGCAAAAGCAATTGGCTACGGTGTGCAAGTCGATCAGGCGCAATGACGTGCCCTACCTTTCAGAGCGTGCGATTGCTTCCATATCGATCACATCGATTTCGGTCGGAAGATCAGGCGGTTTTGGTTGGCCGACGATCAGGGGCAGAAGCTCTGTCCCAGTTGCGCTTGGGCCGCTTGTCTGAGACGGCTCACGCCAAGAAAGCGTATCGAACCCGCCACAGTTCTCGCAAATGGGGTGCCATTCACTATGGACGGTCTGGCATTTGTCGCAGCACCATTGCGAGCCGCGCGGAGCCGTCAAGGCCCGCGTCAGCCAGCCACGGACAACCGCGTCATCGCCGCCTTCGCCGCGGGTAATGGCCGCCATGATTGTCAGAATGCGTTGCGTGGGATGGGTCTCGACCAGATCGCCCAACGCGCGCCTTGCGGCAGGAAAATCCTCCGCAGCCAGATTCAGCTCGGCCAAAAGCAGGCGCGTTTCTTCGTGTGCGGGCTGGCTTTGTGTGAGCGGACGAAACCGCTTGAGCCGCGCCAAAGGCGCTTCTTCGGGTTCGATTTCGGCAAAGGCCGCTGCCAGGTCAGGATGAGGACGGACTTCCCACGCCTTGCGAAGAACCTTGGTCGCGGTTTTCTTGTCGCCCTTCGCGGTCAAGCTTCGCGACGCCATCGTCGCGGCGGGGATCAGGTCGGGCGACAATCTATTGGCCTCAATCGCCGCCTCGCGGGCCTCCACCGAGGCATTGTCGTCCAGCACCACTTTGGCTTCTTGCAGGGCCAGGATCGCATCTCTTCGACGATAGACATCGCGCGGCAACGCGCCAGCCTTAAGCTTGGCGCCCAGGGTTGTTCTTGCGCCTTTCCAATCGGAATGCTCGGCTTGCAGTCTCAGCAAGACATCCTGCGTTTCGCCATGGCGCGGCTTTAGCGCAAAGGCCTTTTCAGCAAGCTTCAGAGCCGTTGCCGTATCACCGTCAGCAAGCTTTTGTTTCATCAGGCCACGGATTGCGACAAAGCGGGTCTTGTCGTCGCTCAGAAGAGATTTATAGGCTGCGGTTGCGCGGGTTGTGTCACCCGACGCCTCGGCGGCCTGCGCGATCAACAGTGTCGTCAGCTCCGGTCTGGCCAAGTAACGATCCGCTTTTTGCGCACGCGACAAAGCCAGCCGATGCTCTCCCGACGCCAGCGCCAAAAGGCCTTCGGACAACGCGACATAGCCCTTGCGTTCGCGATTGCGGTCAAAGAAACGCGAGATCGCGGTTTCGTCCCCGTTCAGGAAGCGCAACACGGCCACAAAAAGCCCGGTCGCCCGCAGCACCAGCCAAAGGACAGCCAGCAAAATCAGCGACCCAATGACGACCTGCAACGGCCCAAGCGAAAACTCATAGCCGCCCGCTGCGATGCGGATGCCACCACCGGTGTCCAATAGCACCCCGGCGCCAAAGGCCAGCGTCACGATGGCTGCGATAAACAGCAGCACGCGTATCAAAGACCAGATCATCGTTGCCCCCTATCCGCCGCTCTTTGCCGCAAGTGCGTCGATGGCAAGGGCGGCTGCGCGGCGCCGTTCCGCCAGACCTGTCCAGTCAGCCATGGCGGTCCGCGCGTCGGCCGGCAACGTGGCGATCTCTTGCAATGCAGAATCCAGATCGGCACCTGCCAGTGCGGCCTCGGCTCGCGACAGGATGGCATCAGGATCGCTGCCTTCTCGCGGCGTCAGGGATCGGGCGCCGGTCTGACTACGCAAGAAGGTCGCGACCCGGTCGGTCCAGCTTTCCCCCATATTTGCGCGCAAAGCTGCTTCTAGCGCGGCGCGGGCGGCTTGCGGAAAGCTTGCCTGTAGGTTTGCCAGAGTTGGCAAGCCGGTCTGTGCGTAGTCAGATAATGTGGCTGGAACTTCAGAACCCGACAGCATCGCCAGGGGCGCGGTATAGGGCTGCCCTGTATCAAGCGCTGCGCGGAGTTGACCCAAGGCCGCCGCGGCCCGCGCCTCAGTTGCAATCTTTTCGGCTTCAGACGTTAGCGCTTCGGCCTTTGCTTCGGCTTCAGCCAACCGCGCGTTGGTATCTTCAACGAGCGCCGATAGGTCTACCGCTGCCATGGGCCCCGCTGATTTGAAGGCGCGCACTTCTGCTTGCAGGGCCGAAAAAGCGGCAGCAGAGACACCGGTCCCACCTGATGGCGCATTTACAAGCTGTGTTTCCAGCGCGTCCAGCCGGGCGGTCATCGCGTCGAGCGCGGCGGCTGGGTCAGGCCTCGCTGCGGCGGTCTCGAGCGCGGAAATGCGGCTCAAAACCTCTGGATCGGGCGCACTTGACGTCGCGCGAAGTTCAGCGAACGCAGCATCGGTTTTGCTTAATGTCGCCTCGGTGGCCGAAAGGCGATTGCCCAGATCCAACAGATCCTGGGGTGCTGGCGCAAGGCCCAGAATATTGAAATGTGAAAGCGCAAAACCAATCCCGGCGGCGATAACGCCACCAGACAGCGCGGGCAAGAAAACGCCGTTCCGCGTCGGGCTCTTTGGTTGAACCGAATCCATCGAGGCAAGTTCCGGTGCGCTGGTTGCACGAGCAGACTCGGCAACGGGCTCTGCAAGAATCACTTCGACGATGTCAGGTGTTTCGCTTGTGTCGGTGGTGTTTGGGTCTTTGGGATCGTCGCGCTTGGCCATGGATACGATTCCCTCGTGTAAAATACGACTTCGGCATTTCGTCCAGCCTACTCTTGCCAGAGGCAAAGCTTCAAGCGGCCTGCGCGGCAATCAGCGCCTCTTGGATCGCCATCAACATCGAAGCGGCGTCGGGTCGTTCAGCGACGAACCGTCCGGCGGCACTGATGGCGAATAAGGATTCCCTTACGTTCGGGCTGATCGAGACGAGAAAGATCGGCGCTGAAATGGATATCAGCGACAGCTCTTTTGACACGATCTGGCCGGTCCGAGATGAAAAGACAGGAAGGATGACCGGACAATCGGACCAAAATGCGGCTTTCGCGTCCGTCGAAAACGGCTGGGCGATCTGCGCGTAGATGATCACGTCAACCGTCTCTATTCCTGCCAAACAGAGGCTTTTTGCGACGTCTCCATAGGATATTTGTCCCCTGAGATGCAAAAGGGGGCCGGGCTCATGTTCTGCTTGAATACAGGCGCGCAATGACCCAGCATCGCCTCTTGCGGAAAGCGCTTGAAATCCGGCGTTTCGTGCCACCTCGGCTGTCCGGTCACCGACACAATAGGCTTTTCGAGGAAGCGCCAGGGCAGCCGCGCCAAGCCGCGCTATCGCGGCAACCGCCGTAACAGACGTAAAGATCACGGCGGACCACCGAACATCTGGCAAGACCGGCTGCAGATACTTTGGGACAAGCAGCGGGCTTTCAATCACTCGTATCGAAGCGCCGATATCTCGCCTTAGCTGGTCGGCAAAGTGCGCGCCCTGTTCGGCGGGTCGTGTGAGGATCACGGTATAGGGGCGGGATTGTGCGGCCATGCTTGCGGTGTTACCTCCGGCGCATCTCTATGGCAACGGCACACCATGACCCGGCCGCTAACGTTTCTAGGCATCGAATCCAGCTGCGACGACAGTGCGGCGGCCGTCGTGCGCTCTGCCATGCGGCCGGAAATCCTTTGTTCTATCGTCGAAGGGCAAACCGCGCTGCACCATGATTTTGGCGGCGTTGTTCCAGAAATTGCCGCCAGAGCACACGCCGAACGGCTGGATCATTGTGTGGAGCGCGCGTTGGCCGGGGCGGGGGTCAGGCTTTGTGATCTTGACGGCATCGCCGTCACGGCGGGTCCGGGGCTTATCGGCGGTGTGCTGTCAGGCGTTATGCTGGCCCGCGGACTAGCGGCGGCGACAAACTTGCCCCTGATCGGTATCAACCATCTTGCGGGCCATGCATTGACGCCCCGCCTGACAGATGTGCAGCCGTTCCCGTACTTGATTTTGCTGGTCTCCGGCGGGCACTGCCAGTTTGTCGTTGTGCACAGCGCGACACGGTTCCAGCGTCTTGGCGGCACCATCGATGACGCGCCGGGGGAGGCGTTTGACAAGACGGCCAAGATCCTCGGGCTTGCGCAGCCGGGCGGGCCCGCTGTTGAGGCAGAAGCGCTGGGCGGGGATCCGCGCCGATTTGTCTTTCCACGGCCTTTGTTGGATCGGCCCGGCTGTGATCTTAGTTTTTCGGGGCTAAAGACAGCGGTCCTGCGTGCGCGGGATGGATTGGTCGCGGCGCAGGGCGGGATCACGCGACAAGATCGCCGCGACCTTTGCGCAGGGTTTCAGGCGGCGGTCGCAGACGTGCTGGCCGAAAAGACGCGCCGAGCGTTGGCACTGTATCTGGTGGTGGTCCCAACGGTTCCTGCCTTGGCCGTCGCCGGGGGCGTTGCGGCAAATGGCACAATTCGGGCGGCACTAGAGACTGTTTCGGCACCAACTGGTGTTGCGTTTCTGGCGCCGCCGCTTTCGCTTTGTACAGACAATGCGGCGATGATCGCGTGGGCTGGGATTGAGCTTTTTCGCAGCGGGGCGCGCGATGGGCAGGATTTGGTGGCACGGCCGCGCTGGCCACTTGACCCGACGCTGCCCGGAATGATCGGCTCGGGCAAGAAAGGGGCCAAGGCATGATCGGGGTTGTGGGTGCAGGCGCATTTGGAACGGCGCTGGCGGTCGTTCACGGGATTTATGACCGGCCGGCGATGCTTTGGGGTCGCAACGCGGCGCAGATGCAAGAGATGCGCAGCACCCGCCGATCAGCCCGTTTGCCAGGCGTTGAAATTCCACCGGCTGTGCTCGTCACGTCGGAACTGGACCGACTGGCTGGCTGCGAAGTGCTGCTTTTGGCAATGCCGATGCAAGCCCTGCGCCGGTTTGTTGACGAGAATGCGGCTTGGCTGGATGGCCGTGTCCTGATCGCCTGTTGCAAGGGGATCGATCTGGAAACCCTGCAAGGACCGACCGATGTCATCCGCGCAGCTTGCCCCGCAGCGGTGCCGATGATCCTCACAGGCCCCAGTTTTGCCGCCGACATTGCACGACAGCTGTCAACCGCGCTGACGCTGGCCTGCTATGACGATGCTGCCGGCCTTGAGGCGCAGCGGATTCTGTCGGTGCCGTCGCTGCGAATCTACCGCAATACCGATGTCACGGGGGCCGAACTTGGTGGTGCGCTGAAAAACGTGATCGCCATTGCGTGCGGGGCCTGCATTGGCGACGGCATGGGCGAAAGTGCCCGCGCAGCCTTGATGACTCGTGGCTTTGTCGAGATGCAAAGGCTGGCGGTGGCACTGGGCGCGCGGCCCGAGACCTTGATGGGCCTGTCCGGATTTGGCGATCTGGTGCTGACCTGTACCTCGCTGCAATCGCGGAATTACCGATATGGGCTCGCCCTCGGGCGTAACGAACCCTTCGATGAGACGATTACCGTCGAAGGTGTTGCCACGGCACGTGCCGCGGCGAAGCTGGCAGCACAGACTGGTATCGAGATGCCGATCACATCGGTTCTGGTAGATCTTTTCGACAATGCTTTCAGCGTGGCCGACGCGATCCAGTCCCTTTTGTCCCGACCTCTGAAACAGGAATAGATAATGCGCGTCGCCTTGATCTGCATCGACAAAGCCGGGGCCTTGCAAACCCGGCTGAACACCCGCGCGGCGCATCTGGCCCATATCGAAGCGACGGGCATGGTGGAAATGGCAGGCCCCTTTCTGGATCCTCAGGGTCAGATGACGGGCAGCCTGATCGTTCTGAACGTCGCAACGCTGGCCGAAGCCGAAACCTGGGTTGCAGCGGACCCCTATGCAAAGGCCGGGCTTTTTGACAGCGTGGTGATCCGCGAATGGCGCAAGGTGGTGGGATGAAATACTGGCTTTTCAAGTCCGAGCCCGACACATGGAGCTGGGATCAGCAAGTTGCCAAGGGCGCTGCCGGCGAGGAATGGCATGGCGTGCGCAACTATCAGGCCCGCAACAACATGCGCGCGATGCAGATCGGGGATCTGGGCTTCTTTTATCATTCCAACGTCGGCAAAGCGGTTGTGGGTATCGTCGAGGTCAGCGCGCTAAGCGCACCTGACAGCACGACCGATGATCCGCGCTGGGATTGTGTCCATATTCGGGCGGTGCGGCCGTTTGCCCGCGCGGTCACTTTGGACGAATGCAAGGTTCAGCCCGGGCTGGACGCGATGGTTCTGGTGAACAACACGCGCCTTTCGGTGCAGCCTGTGAGCCCAGAAGAATGGCGTATCGTCTGCGGCATGGGTGCGGTCACGCCGTGAATTTCTTGAGCAACCCGGCAGGTTGCGGCATTCTGTCCCGACCAAGACAAAAAACGGGAGAGGGATCATGGAAATTTTGAATGTGTTGGCCGCAGCGATCGGTGCTTTTGCCTTTAGCTCAGCTTGGTACATTTCGATGTCGAAGCCTTGGATTGCGGCATCCGATATACCTGTCGATGCCAACGGACGCCCGATAGAAAATGGTGGCGCTATGCCATTTGTCATTGGAATTGTTGCGATGGTGCTTGTTGCTGGCATGATGCGCCACGTTTTTCAAATGGGTGGCATCGACACGTTGCGCGAAGGTGTTTTGTCGGGCTTTGGGGTCGGCGCGTTCTTCATCACACCCTGGGTCGCGATGAACTACGCGTTCGGGATGCGCAAAACCGCACTGACCGCCATCGACAGCGTCAACGCCATCGTCGGTTGCACAATCATGGGCGCAATTCTGGTGCTGTTCTAGAAAACAGAAATGGAGGGCCCCGCACCCCTACGGGACCCTCCATCCACCCCACGCGCTCCCCTAAGCACCGCACGTGTTCTATGAAAAGGTCCCGGGACTACTGCCCTGTGCGAATTTGATAAGTCAGAATCATGCTGGTGCGCAAACACCAAGCCCATCAAATACGGTTCAATTTCTGGCAGTTCAGTTTATCGCGATTGGTCGTCCGGCCGCGGCATTCCGTTTTTAAGCGCGAGAGGCAAGGCGCGCTTGCGCACCTTGCTCAGAGCATCAGCTTATTTGTAGACGGCTTCTTTGCCAAAATGTTTGACGAGCATGTAGTAGACGACGGCACGGAACTTGCTGCGCTCCGAACGACCGTAGGTGTCGATGACGGCGTTGATCGCTTCCATCAAGGAGGGGCTATCTTTCAGGCCCAGTTTCTTGATCAAGAAGTTGTTCTTGACGGTTTCAAGTTCGGAAGCTTCCGAGCCTGCCACTGTTGCGCTATCGGCGTTGTAAATTGCCGGACCGCAGCCGATCGTGACCTTGGTCAAGAGCGCCATATCGGGCGTCATCTTACATTTCGATTTCAGGTCATCGGCATACTTGGCGATCAGTTCGTCTCTCTTGCTCATGCTTTTCCCTCGTCCTGTTGTACAATCTGGCCGGGCTAGGCGGATTTGCCGCCTGAACACAACGATTTTACGATAAGTGAAGCATCGAATGACGAAAAGGGGAATCTCCTGCGCGATTCCCCATTGGCAAAATTCTGTTCTTTGTCGTGTGCCAGCGATTCGTCCGGGCGCAGAGATCAGTAGCGGTAGTGCTCGGATTTGAAAGGACCATCGACCTTGACGCCGATGTAGTCGGCTTGGTCTTTGCGAAGCTCGGTCAGTTTCACGCCGATCTTCTTGAGGTGCAGCCTGGCGACCTTTTCGTCCAATGCCTTGGGAAGGATGTGGACGCCCGGCGCATACTCGGCGGTTCTGGTCCAGAGTTCGATCTGCGCCAGAACCTGGTTCGTAAAGGAGGCCGACATCACGAAGGATGGGTGCCCTGTCGCATTTCCAAGGTTCAAGAGGCGCCCTTCTGACAACAGGATAATCCGGTTGCCGGACGGCATTTCGATCATGTCGACCTGCTCTTTGATATTCGTCCATTTGTGGTTGCGCAACGCGGCGACCTGAATTTCATTGTCGAAATGGCCGATGTTGCCAACGATGGCCATGTCTTTCATTTCGCGGATATGCTCCAGGCGGATCACGTCCTTGTTGCCGGTTGTGGTGATGAAGATGTCGGCGCTGGCGACCTCGTCTTCGAGCAACGTCACTTCATAGCCATCCATGGCGGCCTGCAATGCGCAGATCGGGTCTACTTCGGTCACCTTCACGCGCGCTCCGGCACCGCTTAGAGACGCCGCTGAGCCTTTGCCGACGTCGCCATAGCCGCAGACGACCGCAACTTTACCTGCCATCATGGTGTCGGTGGCCCGGCGGATGCCGTCGACCAGCGATTCCTTGCAGCCATATTTGTTGTCGAACTTAGATTTGGTCACGGAGTCATTTACGTTGATCGCTGGGAAAGGAAGCTGACCTTTCTTGTGCAACTCATAAAGGCGGTGCACGCCGGTTGTGGTTTCCTCGGAGACTCCGCGGATCGCGGCGCGCTGCTGCGTGAACCAGCCCGGAGACGCCTTCAACCGTTTCTTTATCTGGCTGAAAAGGCAAACCTCTTCTTCGCTGGTCGGAACTTCGATTATGTCTGTTTCACCCGCTTCAACGCGCGCGCCAATCAGCACATACATGGTGGCATCGCCGCCATCGTCGAGGATCATGTTGCAGGTGCCGCCCGCGCCCCCGAACTGAAAGATTCTGTCGGTATAGTCCCAGTAGTCCTCCAGCGTCTCACCTTTGATTGCGAATACCGGCGTCCCCGCGACCGCAATGGCCGCCGCCGCATGGTCCTGAGTCGAAAAGATATTGCAGGAGGCCCAGCGCACATCTGCGCCAAGCGCCTTCAGCGTTTCTATCAACACGCCGGTTTGGATGGTCATGTGAAGCGACCCGGCGATTCGCGCACCCTTCAGCGGCTTTGAGGCGCCAAATTCTTCGCGGCAGGCCATCAGGCCCGGCATCTCGGTTTCCGCAATCACGAGTTCCTTGCGGCCATATTCGGCCAGCGCGATGTCCTTGACAATAAAATCGTGCGCCATTGGCGTGATGCTCCTTGAAGGGCTGTTGGACGGCCAGATAGCATCCAGGCGACGCATAGACAACCAATCAGCGGCAATCTGTCGCCCGAGGCAAGATGGCAGTGAAACAACCCCGCGCTTGGCAAAGAATGCTGTCGGGACGTCGGCTGGATTTGCTTGATCCCACACCGGTTGATATCGAAGTGGAGGACATTGCGCACGGCTTGGCGTTCGTCGCGCGCTGGAACGGACAGACGCGCGGAGACTGGCCCTATTCGGTCGCAGAACATTCGCTGCTGGTCGAACTCATCCACGCGCGGATGAACCCGCAGTCGCCGGTGCGATGGCGGCTAGCGGCGCTTTTGCATGATGCGCCGGAATATGTGATCGGGGACATGATCAGTCCGGTGAAGGCGGCTGTCGGTCCTGGGTACGGTGAACTTGACACGCGCCTGGCTGCGGCGGTTCACCTGCGCTTTGGGTTACCTGCTGTCCTGCCCGTGCCCGTCAAGAAGGCCATCAAGGCAGCGGACAAGGCGTCAGCCTGGCTGGAGGCGACAAGAATCGCCGGATTTTCCGAAACAGAAGCGAATCGACTTTTTGGCAAACCGCAAGCAGGTGTCGTCGATGGCCTCGAGATCCGGCTTCGTCCGCCCGCAGTGGTACGGGCGGACTACATCGCACGTGTCATGGTCCTGCTTGGGGCTGACGGCTAGCGGTTGGATTGTGCATAATTCAGCCAGAACCGGCGATGTGCATATTCCGCGTCGCGATCAAACGGGCGCTCTTGGATGGGACGTGCCGCGGGTGCAACGCGTGCTGCTAAAAACAGTGCTTCGGCAAAGATCGTAAACATTCTCTACTCCTCTGGACTGACTTTCTGAAATCAAAGTGACATAAAAGATCAATCTGGCCGAGTCAGAAAGGTTTATGATATGATAGTTGAGCTAATATATGGCAACTGACTGGAGGAGGATCCCCGCACTGACGTCACTTCGCGCGTTTGCCGCAACTGCCGAACTAAGGAGTTTTTCGCAGGCTGCGCGCGCGCTCAACGTCACAACTGCGGCGGTCGCGCAGCAGGTCCGTGGCCTCGAAGTGCATCTGGGCATGTCGCTGGTCCAGCGTGACGGTCGGGGCATGAGCTTGACCGCCGAGGGTGCCGAACTCGCCACTGCGCTGGCCGAGGGGTTTGCTGCATTCGAACGCGGTGTCGAGGCGCTGCGGAGCGGTGGCATCGATCGGCCGGTCAAGGTCACCTTGACGGCAAGCTTTGCGGCGCAATGGCTGATGCCGCGGTTGCGGGATTTCTGGGCACGGCACCCCGGCATCGGGTTGTCTTTGCATCCGGACAGCCGGGTCATCGACTTGCACCGCGAGGGTGTGGATGTGGGCATTCGCTACGGCCTCGGGGCGTGGCCAGGCGTGGAGGCGCGGTTTTTGGCGTCTGCACGTCTGGTTGTCGCAGGGTCGCCGTCGGTCCTTGAGGGCCGAAAAAAACCGAAACTGGAGGCCCTTGCGGCGATGGACTGGATCCTCGCCACGAACTGGCCGGAACAGGATGACTATCTTCGCAGCCTTGGCCTTGATCCGGCCAACCTTTCCCGAAGCACTTTCCCGAACGAAGAACTGTCAATTGCGGCGGCACGCGAGGGCCTGGGCCTCGTGGTCGAGAGCATTGCCTTGGTCGAGTCCGATATCGCGGATGGACGCCTGTGCATGGTGCATGACAGCCGCGAGACATTGCCTGCGTATTTCATTGTCACGCTGCCGGGGCCGCAGAGGGTTGCGACCCGAACCTTCTTGAAATGGCTCGGGTCACAGAGCTAGGCCGGGTCAGATCGACATATCGCTCGCGGACTTGCCAGATTTGAGGGCGGCCTCAAACCAGCGCGGCTTGCGCCCACGGCCAGACCATGTCTCCGAATGGTTCACGGGGTTGGCATATTTCGGTGCCACTGGCGCACGCTTGCGGACCGGAGTCGTCCCGGTCAATTCAGCAAGTGTAAAGCCCAACGCGCGAGCACGTTCTTCCAAATCGGCCAGCGCATCTTTTTTCTTGCGGTCCTCAAAGTTCGCAACCGCTTTTGCAGTCTGCGAATGCAGCTCTTTTAGCTCTTTGAGGGTCATGGAATTCAGATCGATTGCCACGGGCATGTCCTTTCGGGTCTTTCAGATATGCCTTAACTAGAGTCATTATGCGGAATTGGCAATCAAGGTTTATTATCGCGGGCTACGTTTCGCCAATATACGCTGCAATGTGCGTCGATGCATGTTTAGCCGCCGTGCGGTTTCCGAGACGTTTCGTTCGCACATTTCAAAGACGCGCTGAATATGTTCCCAACGGACCCGATCGGCTGACATGGGATTCTCGGGAGGTGGTGGCAGCGTATCGCTACGTGACAGCAGCGCGTTGGTGACATCGTTTGCGTCCGCTGGCTTTGACAGATAGTCAATCGCCCCGATCTTGACGGCCGCAACTGCCGTGGCAATCGCCCCATAGCCGGTCAGGACTACAATGCGGCACCCGGGGCGCCGGTCGCGCAGGGTTTCAACCACATCAAGCCCGTTGCCATCCTCGAGCCTCAGGTCGATCACCGCATAGGCGGGCGGGCGGGACGTTGCGATTGATTTGCCTGCCGCAACGCTTTCAGCGGTTTCCGGCACAAATCCGCGCTTTTCCATGGCGCGCGCAAGCCGCTTTACGAACTGTTCGTCGTCATCGACCAATAGCAAGCTGCGGTCCGGTCCCAGATCGGCGCCGACTTCATCTTGCATTTGTGCACTCCCATTCGCGCTGGCTTGATGAACAACGTAGGGCGCCAACCCCTTTGGGTCAATTTTGCGCGACAGACGCCGCCCCATCGACAAAACACGCAACCCGATCTGCCATATCGTCTGCCGTCGCTTCGCGCTTGAAGAAGTCGGCAAAACCGACGCCCGGCAACATCAGATACGTAAAGGTCGAATGATCCATCAGGTAGTATTCGTCTGCGGAGTCTTGCTTGCGATAATAGACTTTGTACGCCTGCGCAGCGGCCTTGACCTGTTCTTGACTTCCGGTCAGCCCGATCATCTTGGGGTGAAGGTTTGCAGCGGTGTCGGCCATAACCTCGGGCGTGTCGCGCTCCGGGTCGATCGAGATGAAGATCGGGGTCACGTCAATGCCGCGGTCTTCAAGAATATCCACGGCTTCCGCGTTCCGCGCATTGTCCAAGGGACAAACATCAGGGCAAAATGTATAGCCAAAGTAGATCAGGGCGGGTTTGGTCAAGATATCAGTCTCGGTAACCGTGATGCCCTGGCCGTTCACAAGTTCAAGCGGCCCGCCGATGGTCCCGGCAGTCTGGCCTCCGCGGCACGCCGAAAGGGCGTCGCCATCGCCCCGATTGATCCATAGGTAAGCTGCCGAGCCGCCCAAAAGAGCGGCAACAGCGGCGGCAGAAATCCCCGCATAAAGTTTTGTCATCCAGATTTCCTTTGCCTTCGGTCGCGGCTCTCTTGGCGCATTGCTGCGCCACAGCTGCGCGCGTAACAATGCCAAAGATCGCCTATGATCGCCAGAGCATGTGATGCCGCCCCAGACACTTGGCCTTTTCTCGCGCGACAATCACAGCAATTGGCTGCGCCTGCGCACGTTGATTTTGCTGCGCTGGGTGGCAATCGGCGGGCAGCTGGCGGCGATCACGATTGCCGACCGTATCTATGGCATCCAACTGCCGCTGGGGCTTTGCTATCTGGCGGTTGGCGCCTCGATCATCGCCAATCTGATCTCGATCTTTGTCTTTCCCGAGAACAAGCGGCTCTCCAGCCTGGAATCCATGCTGACGCTGCTGTTCGACCTGTCGCAGCTTGCCGTGCTCATCTTGTTGACGGGCGGATTGAACAATCCGTTTGCGCTGTTGCTTTTGGTACCGGTGACGATCTCGGCCAGCGTTCTCGATCTCAGGACAACGATCATTCTTGCGCTTGCTGCGATGATACTCGCCACGCTTGCTGCCTATGCGCATGTGCCGCTCCGGCTCGAAGATGGGACCGTGCTGTCCGTGCCGGTCCTTTTCGGGTTCGGTTTCTGGATGGCAATCATCATTGGCATCGTCTTTCTGGCGCTTTATTCGCGACGGGTTGGCATGGAAGTGCGGTCAATGTCGGACGCGCTTCTGGCGACACAAATGGCGTTGGCGCGCGAGCAAAAGCTGACCGATCTTGGCGGTGTGGTGGCAGCGGCGGCCCACGAACTTGGCACGCCACTTGCAACGATAAAGTTGGTAAGTACCGAGCTGATCGAAGAATTGGCCGACCGACCGGAGCTGCTGGAGGATGCCCGATTGATCGGCGCTCAGGCGGATCGGTGCCGGGATATCCTGCGGGGCATGGGGCGGGCAGGCAAGGATGACCTGCAATTGCGCCAGGCACCGTTGGAAACCTTGATCCGCGAAGCGGCAGAGCCGCATTTGGGACGCGGGAAAAAGGTCGAGTTTGGGCTGACGCCAGGTGTTGGTGTCTCAGATCGCCAGCCAAACGTGTTGCGACGCCCAGAAGTCATTCACGGACTCCGAAACCTGGTGCAGAACGCGGTCGATTTCGCGCGCACGACGGTCTGGATCGAAGCGGAGTGGACCAGCACGCGCATCCTCATTCGGATCATCGACGATGGCGACGGCTTTCCGCCTCAGGTGATTGGTCGCATTGGGGATCCCTTTGTTCGGTCGCGTCGATCTGGCCCAGAGGTGGCGCTGCGTCGGCAATATGAAGGGATGGGACTGGGGCTCTTCATCGCCAAGACGCTGCTCGAACGGACGGGTGCCGAGCTGACCTTCGCCAATGCCTCTGATCCTTTCTTGACACCGGACGAACGGCCAGCGCGCTCCGGCGCCGTTGTCGAAGCGATTTGGCAGGCAGCGAATCTTGTCGCTCCGGCTGGTATTGCAATGGGTGAGAACCGCCGCAACGAACCCTGACAATCTGGGAATTCACCTTTTTGATCGTTGCCTTCGCATTGTCGTGTGACGGGACCAATTTCGACACAACTCTGCCCTTGGGTTAATTGCGTATTAACTTTATCGTCCCAGGGTTGCTAAGGGGGGTAAAATTGTTATGGGGACGGGGCTTACATGCTTGCCGATTTGGGTCTGGCCTTCGGACTTTTGACGACCGCCGTACTTGCGAGTCTCTTTGGACTGCTGGTCCTTTCGCTGTTGAATGGTCCACGAACGTCCGTGGGCGCAAGTGTTTTCGGCACCGGAAAACAGGGCATAATATTCTTGTTCGATGGTGAAACGCTATTGGATGCGACACCGGCAGCACGTGCTTTATTGGCAGAAAGTCCGGTGCGCGGTGCACCTTGGTTGCAACTGCTCGCGCGGCTTGGCCCCAGATTTGGTGACCTGGAAAAGACCGTTCTGGCCTTGCCAAAGGATGGCCAGATCACGCTGCAGGCCTCTGGAAAAAGTGACAGCTCTGACCAGTTGACGTTGACTGCGGAATTGGTCGGAGGCGTTACGCGCATCAGTCTTGGCGGCGGCCAGGGCATGGCAAGCGCCGAGGGACCCTCGGCACTCTTGCACCGGGCACAGGCAGACGAGCTTGGTGAATTGCGTCATGTGATCGCACAAAGCCCAATGCTGATCTGGCGTGAACGCGACGATGGAGAGGTTGTCTGGGCCAATTCGGCCTATCTGATGCATGTCACGGAAAAGCTGGCTCCAGGCCAAGATCTGTCTTGGCCGCTTCCGCGCCTTTTCGAACGCCTCGCCAGTGCGCAAGGCGCCAATGGCCAGCGCCAACGCCTGGACACGCCCGGTGGTGCAACACGGTGGTTTGACATCGTGGGCTTTGCGCAGGGGGCCAACAGTCTTGTCTTTGCCTTGTCTGCGGATAGTGCGGTTCAGGCCGAGACGGCGCTGCGCGATTTCATGCAGACCCTGACAAAGACATTCGCGCATCTGCCAATCGGACTCGCAGTTTTCGACAAGAACAGAAAGCTTCAGCTTTTTAATCCCGCTCTGTCAGACCTGACGGCCCTGCAGCCAGAATTTCTGACCGCGCGCCCGTCGCTTGTCAGTTTTCTGGACGCGATGCGCGAACAGTCGATGATCCCGGAGCCGAAAGACTACCGCAGCTGGCGTCGCCAGATGGTGGAACTGGAAGCCGCCGCGTCCACCGGCATGCACGAAGAAACGTGGAGCCTGCCCGGCGGTCAGACCTATCGCGTGATCGGCCGACCACACCCAAACGGGGCAGTTGCCTTCATGTTCGAAGACATATCGACAGAAATTCTGCGCACACGTCGTTATCGTGCAGACCTCGAACTGAGCCAGGCAGTGATTGACATGCTCGAAGAAGGCATTGCGGTGTTTTCTCATTCCGGCAGCCTGGTGATGACCAATGCCGCCTATGCAGAGGTGTGGCAGCACAACCCTTCCGAAGGATTGAATGATGTCGCCGCCGTTGCAATGGTCCGTTTCTGGCGCGACCGCACCGCGCCAACACCGCTTTGGCCGGCTGCCGATGAGTATCTGGCCTTGCTTGGTGACCGCGACCCTTGGGATGGCGAAGTGCGTTTGTTGGACGGGCGCTTGATGGCCTGTCGGTTTTCGCACCTCGCGGGCGGAGCGACGATGGTGACCTTTCGTCTTGTTCTCGCAGACGACGCGACGTCGTCATTGCAAAATGCCAACGCGTTGATGACCGCCTGACCTTCGCCGGGCTATCGGATGGCCGCCGCAAACTTGCTTGCAGCGCGGCGAGGTCTGGCTAAAGTCAGTCCATGTCCGCCACGTTGCCCCCCGCTTTACTTGTCGAACTAGAAACCGAGGGTGCAACTGCCGCGTTCGGGGCGTGGCTGGGCGGTCATCTTGGCGCAAGGGATGCGGTCTTGTTGTCTGGGCCGATCGGTGCCGGAAAGACCCATTTGGCGCGCGCGATGATCCGTCGCCGGTTGCGACAGCCACTCGCCGAGGTCCCGTCTCCGACATTTACCCTTGTCCAGACCTATGACGCCATCGATGTCGCGATCTGGCATGCGGATCTTTACCGCATCAACCATCCGGACGAGGTGATCGAGCTCGGGCTTGATGCCGCCTTCGAAGAAGCGATCGTCGTCGTCGAATGGCCAGAACGGCTCGGATGGGCGCGGCCCATGGGCGCGATCTGCATTGGTCTTGCGGCTCAAGGCGATGCGCGCGTGGCCCGCATAGAGCCGGGTGCGCGGCCTAAGCTGGAGGCGGCCCTGCGCAAAGAATGGGGTGCGCGCGATGTCTGAGCGCGACGTCACGATCAAAAGGTTTATCGCCAAGGCTGGCTGGGGTGAAGCTGCACGCCACGCGCTTGCCGGCGATGCGTCGACCCGCCGCTATGAACGGCTCGTTCGTGCGACCACGACGGCAATGTTGATGGATAGCCCGTCTGGCACGCCAGACGACCCTGCCGACTTTGTACGGATCTCGACCCATTTGCGAAGCATCGGTTTGAACGCCCCCGAGATTCTCTTTCAGGACCTTGAGCGCGGCCTCTTGTTGCTGGAGGACTTCGGCGACGACACATTTGCCCGCGTTCTGGTTTGCCATCCCGAACGTGAACAACCTTTGTACGCGCTGGCCTGCGATGTCTTGCTGAGGCTGCAGTCGAACCCGCCTGCATCCGGCTTGTCCGACCTCACGGCAATCGAATGGGCCAATGCCGCAATGCTGTCATTGGAGTGGTATCGCTTCGCGATTACCGGAGACCGCCAGGTTCACGAACCATTGCGCCAAACGTTGGCGGCCGCGATGCATGCCCATGCCGATGGCCCCCGCGTGATGATCTTGCGCGACTATCACGCCGAAAACCTGATGTCGTTGCCGGATCGGATGGGGCTTGCAAAGGTCGGCGTGCTCGACTTTCAGTTAGCCCAGATGGGCCAGCCGGGATATGATCTGGTGTCGTTGTTGCAAGATGCACGCCGAGATGTTGCGCCGACCACCGAAACGGCAATGATAATGCGGTTTTGTGCGGCAACAGAGACGGATCCTGCCAGATTTACCCGCAGCTATGCGGCGCTGGGCGTGCAGCGTGCCCTGCGGCTTTTGGGCGTCTTTACGCGTCTTTGCCTTGTCGTGGGCAAACCCGGATATCTTGACTTTATGCCCCGCGTCTGGGGCCAGATGCAGCGAAATCTTGCTGCACTGGATCTCGCGCCGCTGACGGAATTGTGCAACAGCTTGTTGCCCGCGCCGGATGCGGAAACCTTGGACATCATCGCCCGAAAATGCGCCCGACACCCCCCGCTCTGATGCTCATGGCAGCTGGTTTCGGCTCTCGGATGGGGGAGCTGACCGCGCATCGGCCAAAACCGCTGATCCCGGTTGCGGGCCGGGCGCTTATTGACCATGCGCTCGCGATCGCCGATGCTGCCGGGGTCACACGACGCGTGGTCAATACCCACTATCTCGGCTTTCAGATAGCAGCACATCTGCACGGGCGCGACGTCGCCATCAGTGATGAGCCGGGCGAGATACTGGAGACTGGCGGTGGCTTGCGCAAAGCGCTGCCGTTGCTTGGGACCAATCCGGTCCTCGTGATGAACACCGACGGGATCTGGACAGGCGCAAACCCATTGACGGCCTTGATGGATGCGTGGGACGACGATCTGATGGATGGTCTTTTGCTGGTCTTGCCGGGCCATCAGGTCCGTCGCATGATCCCCGACGATTTCCTCCTGGGCTCCGATGGTCGGCTGCAACGGGCCAATGGCGCATCGGGCCATGTTTATGTCAGTGCCCAGCTTTTGCGGACGGATGATTTGGGCGATATCCCGCTGCGCGTCTTTTCCCTCAACGCTGTCTGGGACCGGATGATTGCAAGGGGGCGGGCCTTTGGTCTGGTTCATCAAGGCGGCTGGTGCGATGTCGGTCGACCCGAAGGGATCGCCGAGGCCGAAGCCTTGCTGGCAGGCGCAGCGGGTGTTTGAAGGGTCCGGCCCACGGCTTTACGCGTTACCGCCCGGCGTGGATTTTCCGCGCCAGTTTGTCGCGGGATGCCTTGATCGCTGGCGTGAGACTTCGCCCGAAGACATTGCCAGGGTGACCGTTTTTCTGAACAGCGAACGGATGCGGCGCGCCGTCAGCGATGCCTTCATCGCCAGTGGCGCGCGCCTGTTGCCGCGCTTGCGTCTGGTAACCGATCCATTGGCGGGGTTGCCGATTCCCGGGATGGCTCGGCCGATTTCTGCGTTGCGACGGCGGCTTGAACTGGCGCAGCTGGTTCGCCCCTTGCTGGCTGGCAAAGACCCGTTGTCGCCACGATCTGCGGCCTATGCTCTGGCCGAAAGCCTTGCAGACCTGCTGGCTGAGATGCAGACCGAAGGCGTAGGGCCACAGACGCTTGCCACGCTGGATGTGTCGAACCAATCGGAACACTGGGCGCGTGCGCTTACGTTCCTGTCGATCATCAACGGATATCTTGGTGCCGGTGCCGGTGCCGATGCCGAACCCGATCCTGCCGCAAGCGTCAGGCGTGCGGTCGAGGTCTTGACAGATAAATGGCTTGTGCAGCCGCCCTTGGATCCCGTCATCGTGGCTGGATCGACAGGATCGCGGGGGGCGACCGCTCTGCTGATTGCAAGAGTGGCGATGCTGCCAAAGGGTGCGGTTGTCCTGCCCGGATTTGACCGCGACCTGCCACCGTCGGTTTGGCTGTCTCTTTCGGATGCCATGACGTCCGAGGATCATCCGCAATACCGGTTTCGGCGGCTCTTTGATGCGCTTGGCGCATCTCCGGACGCGGTGCAGCCCTGGACGCTTGCTGAACCGCCAGCGTCATTGCGCAACCGCGTCGTGTCGCTGGCCTTGCGTCCGGCGCCGGTCACTGACCAATGGCTGGTCGAGGGCAACAAGTTGCCTGACCTTTGCGCAGCCATGGCCGACGTCACACTGATTGAGGCCCCGACACCACGGGTCGAGGCTCTGGCGATTGCGATGGTGTTGCGGGCGGCTGCAGAAGATGGGACCACGGCGGCCTTGGTCTCGCCCGACCGGATGCTGACGCGACAGGTGACCGCCGCTTTGGGTCGATGGGGCATCATCCCCGATGACAGCGCCGGAGAGCCCATGGGACTATCGGCGCCGGGGCGTCTGGTGCAGCAGGTTGCGAATCTCTTGGGCAAGCGGCCGATGTTCGACGTGCTTTTGGCTCTGTTGAAGCACCCGCTGAGCTTTACCGGTGGGGATCGCGCCAACCATCTGCGGCTGACCCGCGATCTGGAATTGTCGCTACGCCGGGCCGGGCCGGTGTTTCCAGACGGCGCCGGGATTCTGGCTTGGGCGCGGTCGCGCAAGGAAACCGACAGCGTGATGCCTTGGGCGCAGGCGCTCGCGGCAGTTCTGGACAGCGCGGCACAAGCGGTGACGGCGACACTTGCCTCGCATGTGGCCTCGCATCGCGCTTTGGTCGAAGCCGTGGCACGCGGAGAGGCTCCGTCCGGGACCGGCAGGCTGTGGGATCTGGCGGCAGGTCAGGCGGTCCGGGCTGCAATGGACGCGCTTGCGGCTGAGGCGGACGCCGGAGGGACGCTGAGCGTCGCGGAATACCTTGACCTTGTCCGCAGCTATTTCTCCACCGGAGAGGTGCGCGAGCCCGTTCTACCGCATCCGGGCATTCGGATTCTTGGCACGATCGAGGCGCGTGTTCTGGGGGCAGAGCTGGTTATCTTGGGTGGGTTGAACGACGGTATCTGGCCTGATCTGCCCGCGCCGGACCCATGGCTTAACCGAAAAATGCGGCAAGAAGCGGGTCTACTATTGCCCGAACGACGTATCGGGCTGTCGGCGCATGATTTCCAACTGGCAGTCGCCGCACCCAAGGTTGTGCTGTCCCGGTCAAGTCGGGATGCCGAAGCCGAAACGGTCGCGTCGCGCTGGGTCAATCGTCTTTGCAACCTTTTGGGCGGTTTGCCGGATCGGCAGGGGCCACAGGCTCTGGACCAGATGCGCGCGCGCGGCAAGTCCTGGTTGGATCATGCCATCGCGCTGGAG
Organism: Rhodobacterales bacterium; assembly: GCA_031378845.1. Classification (GTDB taxonomy): domain Bacteria; phylum Pseudomonadota; class Alphaproteobacteria; order Rhodobacterales; family Rhodobacteraceae; genus JAJNPS01. Next base: position 350,986 of record JANNES010000015.1, on the reverse strand, counting down.
CGACCGGGCAAAGCGGTTGCGCCGGCCGGCCGGCCGTCTCCGCGTCCGCCGGTGGAGCACCGGCCCAAACGGTTGTCCCTGACCCAGATCGAACGCCTGATCCGTAACCCTTACGAGATCTATGCGCGACATGTCCTGCGGCTGAAGCCGCTGGATCCGCTTCGGGCAGAGGCCGATCCAAGGTTGCGCGGAACGGTCCTGCACAAGATTCTGGAGCAGTTTGTGCGAGATCGTCCTGATGACGAAGATCGAAGTTCGGCGCGCCAACGGTATCTTGCCCTGACAGAGCACATCTTGTCGGTTGAGGTTGCCTGGCCCAGCGCCCGCGTCCTTTGGTTGTCGCGGATGGAAGATGCGGTCGACGCCTTTCTGGAATTCGAGGCACAGAATGCTGGCATCCCTCTTGCGTTGGAAACCGATGGGGAACTGGCGCTAAACGACGGGATGTTCCATCTGGTAGGGCGACCTGACCGGATCGATATCTTGCCCTCGGGCAAGGCGCTGCTGATCGATTACAAGACCGGCGCGCCGCCCACAGCCGAACAACAGAAAACCTATGCCAAGCAACTTCTCTTGGCGGCCGTATTGGTCGCGGATGGTGGTTTCGCCAAGTTCGGCCCGATCGAGGTCGAAAACATAGTCTATCTTGGCCTGAAAGACGGTCTGCCGCGCGTGGAGACGCGCATAACAGCGGAACTTCTTGAAGAAGTTCGGGCTGGTCTGACCCACCTGATTGCAAATTATGCGCGGGCCCATCAAGGCTACACAGCCCGGCGCGCGATGTTCAAGACCAGCGATGCGACAGACTATGATGCCCTGTCACGCTTTGGGGAATGGGAAATCAGCAGCGCACCCGCGCCCGAGGATGTCCGATGATCGTGATGGACGAGGCCACGACGCGTCAGGTGGATGCGGCGAATCCAAGGGAATCGACGTGGCTGTCGGCGAACGCCGGATCGGGCAAAACGCGGGTTCTAACCGACCGTGTGGCGCGGCTGTTGCTGCATGGGATCGAGCCACAGCGCATTCTGTGCCTGACCTACACCAAGGCCGCCGCGACCGAGATGCAGAACAGGCTCTTCAAACGGCTGGGGCAATGGGCAATGATGCCCGACGATACGTTGCGTCTTGCTTTGGCCGAACTTGGTGAAGATGCCATCGCAGAGGCCGCCGTTCTTGGGCGCGCAAGGCAACTCTTTGCATGCGCCATCGACACGCCGGGCGGCTTGCGCATTCAGACCATCCATTCGTTCTGCGCCATGTTGCTGCGCCGCTTTCCGCTGGAGGCAGGCGTATCGCCGCAGTTCACGGAAATGGATGATCGTGCCGGGCAGCTTTTGCGGGACGATATCCTCGAGGAAATGTCCGAAGGTCCGGAACGCCACCTTGTTCGGCGGTTGGCGGGAATTGTGGCCGAGGGCAATTTTCGCATGCTGATCAGGCAGATTGTTACCCAACGCGCCGGGTTTTCAGCGCACAAGTCGCGGGCCGCGCTTTTGGCATTGTTCGGCTTGCCCATAGGGTTTGACGAGCCTTCGCTGCTTGCCGAAGTTTTTCTGGGCGGCGAGGCGGATTTGGTGTCGGTACTTATTGAGACCCTTACCCAACTCGGTGCTGGTGATCGCGAACGCGATCTCTTGCGCGCCGAGACCTTCATATCTCCGAACCTGAATAGCCTGCGCGCACTGGAACGCAGCATGCTGTTCCAGAAAGACGGCAAAAAGGCAGCCGGAGGGACGGCAAAGATCGGCGAGTTTCCAGTCAAGGATGCGCGTGCGATCCTCGCAGGCCGAATGCCCCAGATCGAAGATTTGATGCGCCGGGTCGAGGCCGCGATGCCACGAAGGTTGGCTCTGAACGTCGTGGCAAGCACCGAAATCCTGCATGACTTTGCACATGCGTTCCTTGGCCACTATGCGGCGGGCAAAGAGGCGCGCGGCTGGCTCGACTTTGACGACCTGATCCAGCATGCCAGACGCCTTTTGACCGAACCCGGACTGGCGGCTTGGGTTCTTTATCGTCTCGATGGAGGGATTGATCATGTGCTGGTAGACGAGGCGCAAGATACCAGCCCTGACCAATGGCAGGTGATCCAGAGCCTGACGGACGAATTTTTTGCCGGTGAAAGCCGCACGCAGCAGGACCGCACGGTCTTTGTGGTCGGCGACAAGAAACAGTCAATCTATTCGTTTCAGGGTGCTGATGTTGCGGCCTTTGATCGGATGCGCGACCATTTCCAGGCGCGGATCTTGGGCGTTGGCCGATTGCTGGTGCCCGGCGAGCTGCGACATTCGTTCCGATCCTCGGACAACATCTTGCGTCTGGTCGATCTGATCTTTCAAGGCGAACTGCGCGCGGCGATTGGTGGCGAAGTTCAGCATCTGGCCTTTCACCCCGACCAGCCGGGGCGGGTCGATCTTTGGCCGATCGTGCCACCCTCGTCCGATCCCAAGGACGAAAACGCGTTTGATCCCGTCGATATTCTGGGACAAACCAGCGCACAGGCGACGCTTGCCACCCAGATCGCAGCCGAGATCAGGGCAATGCTCGACGCCGGGACGCAGATCCGGGTGGGCGGCATCGACCGACCGATCCATGCAGGCGACATCTTGATCCTCGTTCGGCGTCGTTCGAGCCTGTTCAGTGAAATTATCCGGGCTTGCAAAAAGGCAGAACTGCCTATTGCCGGGGCAGACCGGCTACGACTTGGGGCTGAGATCGCCGTAAAGGATTTGGCGGCCTTGCTGGCGTTTCTGGCAACTCCCGAGGATGATCTGTCGTTGGCGACTGTGCTGAGGTCACCACTCTGCGGACTGACAGAGGCAGAGCTTTATGCGCTGGCCCAGCCCCGCAAAGGGTATCTCTGGAAAGCCCTGCGCGAGATGCCGGACCGCTTTGGCGCCGTGAAGGACATGTTGGTCGACCTCATGGCGCAGGCTGATTTCTTGCGCCCTTATGAGGTGATTGACCGGGTCCTGACCCGGCACGATGGCAGAAGGCGTCTCTTGGCGCGATTGGGTCCGGAAGCAGAGGATGGCATCGACGAATTGCTGCAACAGGCGTTGGCGCATGAGCGGCGCGATGTGCCCAGTCTGACCAGCTTTCTGGTCGCACTGGAGACCGACGAGGTCGAGGTCAAGCGGCAATCTGATGGTGCTGGACGGCGCATTCGCGTGATGACCGTCCATGGTGCGAAAGGGCTGGAGGCACCGGTCGTCATTCTGCCAGACACAGCCGATTATGCGGGAAAGGACCAGGATCGGGTGGTTCGCATGCCTGATGGCACCGTGATGGACCGACCTTCGGCGGGCAATTTGCCGAAGCCTCTCAAGGACGCTCTGGGCGCACGCAGCACGCGAGAAGACGAAGAGCGGCTGCGACTGCTTTATGTCGGCATCACCCGCGCGCAAAGCTGGCTGATCGTTGCAGCAGCGGGCAAGGTCACACAGCAGCAGACTTGGTACCATCTGGTAGAGCAAGCGATGAAAGAACTGGGCCCGAATTCGGCCATTGCGGATGGTCGCCAGCGTCACAGCTTTGGCGTCTGGCCACCAGATCTGGGTTATCGACGTGTCGAGCCCCCGGATGAGACGGATTTGCCGGTCTGGGCTGTCACTGCCGCGCCTGAACTGAGCCGCCCGCCTGAAATCGTTTCGCCCTCAGACCTGGGCGGGGCCAAGGCTCTGCCCGGAGAGGCGGGGCTGGATGCTTCGCTTGCCAAAGCGCACGGCACGGCGTTGCATCTGCTGCTGGAGCATTTGCCCAATGTCAGTCCTGCCGACCGTGTGGCGCTTGCAGAGGCTCTTGTGCCTGACAACGCGTTGCGCAGTGCCACGTTGCCAGAGGCAATGAATATTCTTGCGGATGCGACCCTCGCACATCTTTTCGGGCCCGAAAGCTTGGCCGAGACACCCTTGACGGCCGACTTTGGGGGGCGGCGACTTTTCGGGACCGTCGATCGGTTGGTCATAGGTCCCGAAAGAATCCTGGCGGTGGATTTCAAATCGAACCGCGTCGTCCCCGATGGCCCCGACAACGTCCCTGACGGCATACTTTGCCAACTCGGCGCCTATGCTGACGCGCTGGAGCAGATCTTTCCCGGCCGCGTTATCGAGGTCGCGGTTTTGTGGACGGCCGTACGGCGCTTGATGACCCTTGATCGCGACATCGTGAGGGCGGCCCTGTCGGCAGCCACCAAGGCTTGACGTTGGCGGGTGTCGTCCCTAGCTATGGTCACCTGCTTTGATGCATTTAGGAGATAGGATCATGGGCGCTGCCACTGTCGCCGTCACCGATGCCACCTTTGATGCCGAGGTGCGCCAGTCCGACGTGCCGGTCGTCGTCGATTTCTGGGCTGAATGGTGTGGCCCCTGCCGCCAGATTGGCCCTGCCCTGGAAGAATTGGCCGTCCAGTATGCCGGCAAGATCAAGATCGTAAAGGTCAACGTCGACGAAAACCCCGACAGCCCCGCCGTTCTGGGTGTGCGCGGAATTCCGGCGCTGTTCATGTTCAAGAACGGTCAGGTCATCTCGAACAAGGTCGGCGCGGCACCCAAAGCCGCGCTCGAGACCTGGATCAAGTCGGCAATCTGACCTGACGGTACGGTGTTGCCCAAGGGCGGTCCATGGGGCCGCCCTTTGTCATGGCAGCCAACCATGGCGGGCCAGCCGCGCACGGATCTGATCCTCGGCCTCGGGCGCGCCGCCGTTGATGGCGTGCTGCTTGTAGAACCACCAAAGATAGACGGCAAAGTCGGGGGGTGGGCGCTGCATCACGCCAAAAGCCGCCGCTATCCCATCACGCGGGACGGATCCTGCGATGTGGTGAAAGTCGATGCCAGCAAAAAGCACCGCCACCTTGGCCGCAAAGTAGCCCGTCAGCGCAATCGACGAGTTCTGGGTCACGATGTAGTCGCAGGCCGAGACGAGGTCCTTGGCGGCAGAATCGGAAAGTTGAAACCTCGGAAAGCGTGCCGCGAGGGATTCCAGCGCTGCCACATCTTCGTCGGTGTAGATCTCCTTTGGGTGCAGGGTCGCAAGGATCGGACGCACGGTGTCGTGCTCCAGAGTAGCTTCGATCATCGCCAACGGGCTCATGCTTTGAAATGACCTGTGCGCGCGGATGCGCCCTTGCAGCGGCATGAAGACGAAACCTTCGTATGTCGTCGGGCCTTCGCGAAACACCAGCGGCTGCCAGCGGGCCTGAAAGTCAGAGGCGTCGGCCTCAGGGACGCCGGCGGGATCGAACGCTGTCTTTGCCACATCAAAGTTCCAGCGCTCGTTGGTCGCCTCGATCCGCCAGAACGGATAGAAATAGGCCCGGCGCAGGCACAGCATGTTTGCGCCAGCCGGCTCGCGCATGTGGAAAAGGTTGTGATCGCGCGACGCGGCGCGCCAAAGCTCGGCCTCGGTGTCAGGCAAAAAGACCAGCCGCCAGTCGGGCAAAGCAGTCTGAAGCCGGTTAAAGATGTTGATCCGGCCCGCTGCGGCATTCTCCCTCAGGGGTGAATGCAGGTAGATGTGCATCGTTCTGGTCAAGGTGCGCCGATCCTGCTGGCTTGTGCCGCGCATCCTGCACGGCCATATAGGGCAAAGACAACGGAGGTTTCGCATGGCCGAAGACAAATTCCCCGGCTGGCACGGCACCACGATCCTTGCGGTCCGGCGCGGGGGCGAGGTTGTAGTGGCGGGTGATGGGCAGGTCAGTCTGGGCCAGACCGTCATCAAGGGCTCTGCCCGAAAAGTGCGTCGCCTGATGCCGGGAGGGCAGCCAGTGGTCGCGGGGTTTGCGGGATCGACGGCGGATGCCTTTACCTTGCTGGAGCGGTTGGAAAAGAAACTCGAAGCCGCACCTGGTCAATTGGCGCGGGCTTGTGTCGATCTCGCCAAGGACTGGCGGATGGACAAGTATCTGCGCAACCTTGAGGCCATGTTGATCGTCACCAACGGCACCGATCTCTTTGTCATCACCGGTGCGGGCGACGTGCTGGAGCCAGAACATGACGTTGCCGCTATCGGGTCGGGCGGCAACTACGCGCTGGCCGCAGCGCGGGGGCTCATGCAGACGGATATGGGTGCCGAGGATATCGCCCGGCGCGCCATGGCCATCGCCGCCGATATTTGTGTCTATACCAATGGGAACCTGACCGTGGAGCGTATTTCAGCATGACCGACTTTGCCCCCGAAGACCTGCGCGCCGCCGTCGCCGCAGGCATCGTGACCGAGGCGCAGGCAGCATCTGTCACGGCTCTGGCCCATGATCGGGCGGGCAAGCGATCTGCGATGCCTGCCGAAGATGAGCCGTTCGAGTTCTTTCGCGGGTTTTCCGAGATCTTCGTCTCGATCGGCTTGATAATCTTGCTTTCGGGAATCGCAGCCATGCTGGCGTGGTTCGGCGGGATTGCGATGCTCGCGATCCTGCCACTGGTCTGCGCCGCAATTGTCTGGTGGTGGGCACATTACTTTACCTTAAAGCGCCGCATGAACTTGCCCTCCATGGTGCTGGCATCGGCATTTGGTGGGGGGATCTATATTTCTGCGATCACGATCCTTGGTCAGACCGATCTGCCATTGCGAATAGCGGTGGTCGGATCGTTCGTCCTTGCGGCGCTGGGTATGGCGGTCTGGTACAGGAAGTTTCGGCTGCCATTTTCGGCGTTCATCCTCGGGCTTTTTGCGCTGGGCGCGATCTATACCATGACCGCCTCGGTCGATGCATTGGGCGGATTCGTCAATGGCGGCCGCAACGGTTTCAACGGGCTTTTCGATCTGCGCGAAAGTCCGGCATTTGCATTGGCGACGCTTGGCTTTGGCATTGCCGCGTTTGTCGCGGGCATGTGGTTTGATACCCGTGATCCCTACCGGCTTGGCCGTCATGCTGCCACGGCATTCTGGCTCCATCTGCTGGCCGCACCCGCACTGGTCAACACGGTCGCGCTCACGCTTTACAATACCGGTGGCGCGGGCGGCATCTTGATGCTGGTTGTGGCTCTTGGGGTGATCGGGGTCCTGGCGCTGGTCATTGACCGGCGATCATTCCTGTCGGCGGCCATCGCCTACATTGCCTTGGTGATTGCATGGGTCGTTGGCGACAGCGACAACTTTGGCACCTGGACATTCATCTTGATCCTGCTTGGTGGGATCGTGACGGCAATCGGCACGTGGTGGGTTCCGCTGCGGTCATTGGTCATGCGCATCTTGCCCGACTTTCCGGGCAAGTCGCGGCTGCCCCCCTATGCGAGCACAGAATGACCGAACTTACGCCCCGCGAGATCGTCTCGGAACTGGACCGCTACATCATCGGGCAGGCGGAGGCAAAACGCGCTGTGGCCGTCGCCTTGCGCAACCGCTGGCGGCGCAAGCGGCTGGCAGCGGATTTGCGCGATGAGGTCTATCCCAAGAACATCCTGATGATCGGGCCGACCGGTGTTGGCAAAACCGAAATCTCGCGCCGTCTGGCAAAACTGGCCCGTGCGCCATTCCTGAAGGTGGAGGCCACCAAGTTCACCGAGGTCGGCTATGTCGGTCGCGATGTGGACAGCATCATTCGGGATCTTGTTGATACCGCCATGTCCGACACCCGCGCGCAGATGCGCGAGGATGTCAAAGCGCGTGCCGCCAAGGCTGCAGAAGATCGTGTGATCGAGGCGCTGGCAGGCAAGGATGCCCGCGAACAAACGCGCGAGATGTTCCGTGGCAAGCTCAAGCGCGGAGAACTGGACGATACATTGATCGAGATCGAGGTCGCGGATGCTGCGCCTGCCATGGGCGGGTTTCCGATGGCGCCGGGCATGGAAACCCAGATGCAAGGGCTGCAGGACCTGTTCAAAGCCTTTGGTGGCAGGACGACCAAAAAACGGGTGTCGGTCGCCGAGAGCTATGATCTGCTTATCGGGCAAGAGGCAGACAAGCTGTTGGATGACGAGACCGTCAAGACCGCAGCACTTGAGGCGGTGCAAGAGAACGGGATCGTCTTTCTTGACGAGATCGACAAGATCTGCGCCCGGGCGGATGCGCGCGGCGCCGATGTCAGCCGCGAAGGCGTGCAGCGAGATCTGCTGCCACTGATCGAGGGCACCACGGTGTCGACCACGTATGGACCGGTTAAAACCGACCATATCCTGTTTATTGCCTCGGGCGCTTTTCATATCGCCAAGCCGTCGGACCTTTTGCCGGAACTGCAGGGCCGTCTGCCCATTCGGGTGGAGCTGAAGCCCCTGACCGAAGGCGACTTCGTCAGGATCCTGACCGAGACGGACAACGCGCTAACCCGGCAGTATTCGGCGATGTTGGGCACTGAAAACGTGACCGTCAGCTTTACCCCTGACGGGATCGCAGCGCTGGCGAGGATCGCCGCAGAGGTCAATCAGGCGATTGAGAATATCGGCGCGCGCAGGCTCTATACAGTGATGGAACGGGTCTTTGAAGAACTCAGTTTTACGGCGCCAGATCGCGGCGGAGAGGTCGTCGAGGTCGGTGCTGATTTTGTCGAACGGCATATCGGGGCGCTGTCGCGGTCGGCAGACCTTTCGCGGTATGTCTTGTGATTGACGTGGACGCTGATCCCAGCCGATCGAATCCGACCTGATGGGTCGGCCTCAGGGTGGTATCGGTGCTTGACCTGTTCATCATAGGCGGCGGGATCAATGGCTGCGGCATTGCACGGGACGCTGCGGGACGTGGACTTTCCGTGACGCTGGCCGAACAGGGCGATCTTGCGCAAGGGACGTCGTCGGCATCGACCAAGTTGTTCCATGGCGGGCTGCGCTATCTGGAATATTTTGAGTTCCGTCTGGTTCGCGAAGCCCTCAGGGAACGCGAAACCCTGCTGGTTGCAATGCCGCACATCTCTTGGCCGATGCGTTTCGTTCTGCCTTACCACTGGGACATGAGGTTTGATGCGGACACGCCGCTGTCGCGCATCCTTTCAACGGCCATGCCGTGGTTGCGCGGGCGGCGTCCGGCCTGGCTCATCCGGCTGGGGCTGAGTCTATACGATACAATGGGCGGGCGCCACATACTGCCAGCGACCCGCAGCCTTGATTTGCGCAAAGACCCTGCCGGCAAAGCCCTGCGACCGAAGTTTCGCCACGCATACGAGTATTCTGATTGCTGGGTCGAGGATTCGCGGCTGGTCGTCCTGAACGCGCGGGATGCGGCAGCGCGCGGGGCAACCATTCTGACCCGCACGCGCGTGGTCTCGGCAACGCGGGAAATCGACGGCTGGATGATTGAAACCCGCGGAGCCGCGGGACATCAGACGTTTCACGCCAGGGCGCTTGTGAATGCAGGCGGCCCTTGGGTTGCGGATATCATCTGCAATGTCACGCGCATCCACTCCCCCGAAGGTGTCCGTCTCGTGCGCGGCTCGCATATCGTCACCAATCGGCTCTTTGACCACGATCGCGCTTACTTTTTCCAGGGCAAGGACGGGCGGATCATCTTTGCGATCCCCTACGAGCAGGACTTCACGTTGATCGGCACGACCGACAAGGATCACAACGGCACGGCCCAGGATGCGATCTGCACTGTTGAAGAGCGTGACTATCTTTGCGCGTTTGCGTCGGAGTATTTCGCCAAGCCGGTGACGGCAGCTGATGTCGTCTGGAGCTATTCCGGCGTGCGCCCGCTTTATGACGACGGGGTGAAATCAGCGACGGCGGCAACGCGGGAATATGTTCTGTCTTTGGACACCGAAGGGGCGCCGCTTTTGAACGTCTTTGGCGGCAAGATCACCACCTATCGACGATTGGCCGAGGCGGCGATGGCCAAGCTGCTGCCGTTCTTTCCAAAGGCAGGTGCGGCCTGGACGGCCCGCGTCGCGATGCCGGGAGGCAATTTTGCGCATGACGGGGTTGCCGCATTATGCGCCGCCCTAAAGCATGACCATCCCTTTCTGACCGATTATTGGGTGGGCCGATTGGTGCGCGCTTACGGCACCGAGGCGCGAAAGTTCTTGGGTCAGGCGACCAGTGCCGACGCCTTGGGTCGGGACTTCGGTGCGACGCTGACCGAAGCAGAGCTGCGTTGGCTGATGGTGCATGAATATGCGCGAACCGCCGAAGACGTGGTCTGGCGGCGCTCCAAGCTTGGATTGCGCATGACGGCGGATCAGATTGAGGCCCTCGACGAATGGATGGCGCGCGCGGTTTAACGCCGTCGGGCTGCACTGCATCTGAAATCTCGACGGGTGTCAAACCATCCGGATCACATCCTTGCCCACCGCCAAGACATAACCACGCCGGGCAATCGTCTTGACCAACAACTCGCTGACCAGCTGGTTGCCCAAGGTATCACGCAGTCGTTTGACGCGGGTCGCACCGGCCGCCTCGTCGCAATCAGCCTCGTTGCGGCCAGAGATGACCGCCTCGATCTGCGCACCGGTCAGGACCTCGTCATCCATGCGGGCCTCAGCCAGAACCGACAGCGTTTCCAGCGCGGCTTCGGTCAGTGCGAATTCCATGTCGTTGATATAGACCGCACGCCCCTCGCGGCTGATCAGCAGCGTCGCCACCTGAATGCCAGACCGCTGAATTGCCGAGATGCGGCGGTTCAGCGCGATGATGGTGACCAGAAAGATAAGGGCGGCCAGCAACAGGGCGGTAGCAAAGACCAAAAGGACGAAAATCACCATCCGGTAGCTTTGCAGTACCTCGGAAAAGGATGTCCCGGACTGGGCCAGAATCTCCAAAAGCTTGATATCGGTGCCCGAGGTCAGGTTGTTGTTTTCAACAAAAATCTGCTCAACCTTGGCGTTGAAGGCATTGGCGTCCGGCAGACTGAAAAACAAGAACACTGCTGCGGCGAACAAGATCGCCACGATCGCAGCTATGCCAAAGCCGACAACGCGGTTTCCCGCCCTCAGGCTGTCAGTAGCGGAGGTAGTGATCCCCTGCATTCGCTTTCCTCTCCTCAAGCCCTTCGGGTCCGAAGGTGGAAAGGACAGTGAGCAGAGTCCAGCCAGCGGCGTCAAGACGCGGCGCAAGTTCGCCGGTCGCGGCATCGGGACTGCAATTGGCGTCCGAGACCTGTGCAACGCCGTAGGTCAGGCGCAACGGGTTATCCTGTTTGGCCTTGTAATCGGCATAGCATTCCGCTTGCGCGGCACCCGTCGCCAGCAAGAACAGCCCGAAGGCAAAGGTTAGAATGGCTTTCATGTCAGGCTCCTTGGCTTGGCACCCATCCTGCGCAGCTTTGCCTCGATATTCAATATCGCTGCACCCGTCACAACACTGCTATCGCATATCAACGGGGGCCGGGCAGACGGCTATCGCCTAGCGCGACGCCGATATTGCCTGTCTGTCGTGGTCAGGGCGAGGCTGTCTGGAGACGGTCGGCATCCAGCAAAACCCGCCGCACCGACATTCAAGAAAGACAGGAGGTTCCGATGCGCCAACCCCAGACCCAGTCCGCGACCCTTGCCGAAACGATGCTTTGCCTTGGCGAGGAACGCCCTCGTACGGCAATCACAGCGAGGTCGATCTCGCGCCGACTGTTCGCCGTCCTTGCAGGTCTTTCAATTGCTTTCGGGTCAGCTTCGCCCACGTTTGCCCGAGATCGTGACAATGATCTGGCAAAAGCTCTGGCCGCAGCGATTGTGCTGGGCTTGATTGTGAACCAGATCGATAAGAACAAGCGTCACGACCGGCCCGCTCCACAGCCGGTGCCCATCCGCTCACCGCGAGTCCCGGCGGTTTGCGCCATCGAAGTCGATGGACGCGACCGGACCGTGACCGTTTATCCTGAAAGCTGCCTGCGGGCCGAGGGCTTTGATTACCGACTGCCGCGCGACTGTGCCAAGACTGCCCGGATCTACGGTCGGGCAGACCGGATCTATGGCGTGCAATGCTTGCGCAGCGCGGGCTTTCGGGTTGCGGGTCACTAAAGACCCGCGAAAGGACCCGTCTTGCCCTAGGGCGGGTCCAACTGCGGGGGGTGGGAGGGTGAGCAGCTCCCGCCCCTTTTTCTTTGCACAGGTCTCGCTATGGTGGCGCCGATGATCCGCCTGCGCCCCGACTTTGCCTTTGAACGAGCCGCCTTTGCGATGGGTGCGCGGGTTGTGGTTGGTGTCGACGAGGTTGGGCGGGGTCCGATTGCAGGGCCGGTTACGGCCTGTGCGGTTCGCCTGGACCCCGTACGCATCCCGGACGGCATCGCTGATTCCAAGATGCTGACGGCGGCGCGGCGGACCGCTTTGTACGATGCGATCTGTACTGTGGCCAAGGTCAGCGTCGCGCATGCCTCGGTTGCCGAGATTGACGAATTCAACATTTTGCGCGCGTCGCATCTGGCAATGACGCGGGCAATTTCAGGGCTGGGGCACGTTGATCATGCGCTGATTGATGGCAATCTGTTGCCGCGTGGCCTCGTTTGCGCGGCCCAGGCGATCATCAAGGGCGACGCGCGCAGCCTCTCCATCGCAGCCGCATCGATCGTGGCCAAGGTCGTGCGCGACCAGATCATGGTGGATTTGGGGCAACAGCACCCCGGCTACGGCTGGGACGCCAACGCAGGATACCCTACCACGTCGCATCTCACGGCATTGCAAAATCTTGGTGTGACCCCTCACCATAGGCGTTCGTTTCGTCCCGTCCACAACATCTTGTATCAAGGAAAAACAGTAACCCCTTGATTCAATAAAGAATTTGACGACGAATCAGGTCTGACTCATGTTGAGTGCAAAAATATGGCACCCAAAGAACGCCAGATCAGAGGCCGAGAATGACAATCCATACCGCTGCGGTTCGCGCTGCAGCACTTCCGCTGAACACGATCTTGTCGGGTGATTGCATCGACATGATGGCGTCGTTGCCCGCAGCATCGGTTGACCTGATATTCGCCGATCCGCCCTATAATCTGCAACTCAAGGGCGCGCTGCACCGGCCGGACAATTCCAAGGTCGACGCGGTAGACGACCATTGGGATCAGTTCGCATCCTTTGAGGCCTATGACGCCTTTACCCACGCCTGGCTTGCGGCGGCGCGGCGTCTGTTGAAACCAAACGGCGCAATCTGGGTGATCGGCAGCTATCATAACGTCTTTCGTCTGGGTGCAGCCCTGCAGGACCAGGGCTTCTGGATCCTCAACGATGTGGTCTGGCGCAAGTCGAACCCGATGCCGAACTTCAAGGGCAAGCGGCTGACCAATGCGCATGAGACGCTGATCTGGGCGGGCAAGGATGCAGCATCAAAATACACCTTCAACTATGAGGCGCTCAAGGCGCTGAATGACGGGTTGCAAATGCGGTCGGACTGGGTGCTGCCGATCTGCACGGGACATGAACGGATCAAGGACGACCAAGGCGACAAGGCCCATCCGACGCAGAAACCCGAAAGCCTGCTGCACCGGGTCATCCTGGCCACCACCAATCCCGGCGATGTGGTGCTGGACCCGTTTTTTGGCACCGGCACCACCGGCGCAGTCGCCAAGATGCTGGGCCGCGATTTCATCGGGATTGAGCGTGAAGAGGCTTACCGCAAGGTGGCCCAAGACCGTATCGACCGAGTGCGGCGCTTTGATGCCTCCGGACTGGAAGTCACCGGCTCCAAGCGTTCCGAACCACGAGTTCCGTTTGGTCAGGTGGTCGAGCGCGGCATGCTGCGCCCGGGCGAAGAGTTGTTCTCGTTTGGCAATCGCTACAAGGCCAAGGTCCGTGCTGACGGCACCTTGATCGGCAATGATGTCAAAGGTTCGATCCATCAGGTCGGGGCTGCGCTGGAGGGGGCGCCGTCTTGTAATGGGTGGACCTACTGGCACTTCAAGCGCGACGGGAAGATGGTTCCGATTGACATCCTGCGCCAGCAGATCCGGGCCGAGATGGAGGCCGATCAGGCTGGCCGCCCGAACTGAAATCTGAGGATTCGAGACGCCAGTATTCCGGGCCGCCCGGAATATACCTGCCCCGTCCTGTTTTCAGGATGGGGCTTTTTTTGGTTGGTATCACGTGTGCTACGGGCGGGGTAAGAGGTTGATATTAAGTACATTAGTTTAGATTTCTAGTTATTTTGAAGGGATTTTATCCGTTCTGCATGCTGGACCTTCCCATTTCCACAATTCCTTTGGCCTTGGCATGTGGTGCCAGTAGTCTGGCCCTATGGAAAACTTACCCCTCATCTTCGGCCCATTTCGTCTTGAACCCGCCACCGGGAGGTTGTTGCGGGATGGTGCGCCTGTGCAGATGGGGCATCGGGCCTTGGCGCTGCTTGGTGTTCTGGCGGAAGCGAGCGGTGCGGTTGTCGCCAAATCCGCGCTGATGGATCGGGTCTGGCCCGGTATCGCTGTGGAAGAGGGCAATCTGACGGTGCAGATTGCGGCCCTGCGCCGCGCCATGGGCACAGATAAGGATGGGCGCGATTGGGTGCTGACGGTGCCGCGTGCGGGCTACCGGTTGGTGATGGCGGCGGAGGTGACGAGGGTTGATCCGCATGTGCGCCCGAACATTGCGGTGTTGCCGTTTCAGGATATAGGCGGGGCGCGGCAGGGCGATTATTTTGCCGATGGCGTGGTGGAGCAAATCATTTCGGCGCTGAGCCGGTTTCGCGAGTTTGCGGTGATCGCGCGCAATTCATCCTTTGTCTATCGGGGGCGCGAGAGTGATCTTGCGATGGTCGCAACCGACCTTGGGGTGCGCTATTTGCTGACCGGATCTGTTCAGCGGGCAGGGCAGAGGCTGCGCATTTCGGCACAGTTGGTGGAGGCCGAGAGCGGTACGCATCTTTGGTCGGACCATTTCGACGGCACCCAGAGTGATGTTTTCGACTTTCAGGATCGGATCACCGAGGCGGTGGTTTCGCTGGTTGCGCCGCAGATCAGGGCGGCAGAACTGGTGCGGGTGCGGCGGGAACGACCGGACAGCACGGAGGCCTATGATATCTATTTACAGGCGCTACCGTTAATTCTGTCGGAAAGGGAAAGTGACAATGTCGCAGCGCGCGCCCTGCTGGATGAAGGCCTGAAAGTGGAGCCTGAAGATGCGCGGCTTCTGGCGCTGGCCTCATTCGCACTGGAGCATCGCTTGACCATGGGCTGGTCCACGCTGGGGCCACATGATGCCGAACGATGTGTCGATCTCGCCCGCAGGGGGCTTGAGCGGGCGAATGGTGACGCCGCCGCAATGGTGCATTGCGGGATGGCGCTGCTGCAAGTTGCCAAGGACTATGCTTGGGGGTACGCCATTTTGCTTTCTGCATTGGAGGCTAATCCGAACAACCTGATTGTGGTGACAGCAGCGGGCGTTGCCCATCTGCATTGCGGCAGCATTGACGAGGCGAAGAACTGCTTTCTGCGCGCAAACCGGTTAAGCCCCCGTGACCCTTTTGCGCATATTGTACTTTGCGGTTTGGCGCATGCCCACATGGTCAGCAGGGACTATGAAACAGCGCTAGATTTTGCAGCTAAGTCTCTGGCTATCAACCAGAAATTTGATGCAACTTATTGGATGTTGATTGCTGGATACGCCCAACTCGGCCGTATTCAGGAGGCCAAGACCTATTTGGCGCGACTGAAGGAATTGACCCCCGAAATCACCGTGCAGCGTATCATAGCAGCGCAGCCTTCCTATGAGCCGGAGCGGATGGTGCCGATTTTTGATGGGTTGCGGATGGCGGGGATGCCCGAGGCCTAGGGTGGTTTTGCAATATTTTGGAAGATTTAGGCGCGTGTTAAAGGACCCAAAGCCGGGGTTTGGCGCAAGGATTCTTCAAGGCACCATGGTGGTGCGAAGGAGAAATCAGATGCTTAACACGCTTTCCGTTTTGTCGATGGATCAGGGCAAGATCTACAAATCCGTGGCTGGTGTTGGCGCGGATGACCGCAGCGATGATGATGTGCTGGCAGCAGCGCGGCAATCGGGCAGGTCGTGGAGTGCGGCCTTGTGGGGCCAGTTGTTCAGGGGAGTGGGCACAGGTGTTGTGAGCGCAAGCCATGTGGCGCTAAGATAGGATCAGGCGACGGCGTTCGTGCCCTTATTATACGGCTTCCAGTCCGTGATGTCGGGGTAGTTCTGCCGCCTCCACTCCCGCACCCGCTTGTTCATCACGCGCCTCCACAAAGGCGGCACCATGGCGAGGGCGGTCATCGTGGGGTAGCCGTAGGGCAACTGGGGCGCGGCGTCAGCGTCGTGGCTTTGCAGCAGGGGAAACCGCCGGTCGGGTTTGTAATGATGATCGGAGTGGCGCTGCAGATTGATCAGCAGCCAGTTTGATGCCTTGTTCGTGGCGTTCCACGAATGGCGCGGCAGGACATGCTCATATTTGCCGTTGCCCAGATGGCGGCGGGTCAGGCCGTAGTGTTCGACGTAATCGACCAGCTCCAGTTGCCAGACGGCGATGAAGGCTTGAAACGCGAACAGGGCGACACCTTGCCAGCCGCCAAGGGTATAGGCGAGGGCGAGCATGGTGATTTGCAGGGCGGCGTAGCGCCAGAAGGGGTTGGATTTGTGGGTGGGCGCGAGGTTTTTGCGGGCCAGCATGGCGGCCTCGGCACGCCAGGCGGACCTTGCACACTGCCACAGGACGCGGGGAAAATAGCGGTGGAAGCCTTCGTTGTACCGCGCAGTCACCGCGTCTTTGGGGGTGCCGACATGCGGGTGATGCACGCGCAGATGTTCGGTGCGGAAATGCGAATAGAGGACCGAGGCCAGCAACAGGTCGCCCAGCCAGCGTTCGATTCTGGATTTCTGGTGCATCAGTTCATGGGCATAGGTGATGCCGATAGTGCCGCCAATGACGCCCATGCCAAAGAACAGCATCAGCGCCTCTGCCGTGTTCAAATGGGCAGCGCGCGGCACGTACCAGAGCAGCGCGCAAAGCGTCACGAACTGTACCGGAAACCAGATCAGCGTAACAAGCCGGTGCCAGAACAGAGCCGCATCCGGGGTGGCAGGGTCGCGGTTGATGTCGTCAGTACCGCACAGCGCGTCCAAGAGGACAAAGAGCCACCATGCCATGATCGGCATCAAAGCCGTGGTCCAGCCGCCGTAGGCCGCCCCGATGGCCGCCAATGGCACCAACGCAAGCGAGACCCAGAACGGTAAGGCTGCGAAAAAGCCTGTGCGAGGGCTGGTTTTGTCCGGTTTCATCGACGCCTTATCCAATCCCGCAATCTTATGCGCGATTGGAGTTTCTTCAAAGTGTGACAAACACGCCAGCGGCGAGTTCATGGGCTTTGCGCATCAAGGTCGGCAAAGCATCCGGCCTCACGTCCGTCACGAACATCCCGCGTTCCGGCGGGTTTTCGTTGCCGGCGCGTGCCACCAAAACAGTCAATGTCAGGGTGAAATGGGTAAAGACATGACGAACGTCGCCCGCAAGCGTCCAATCCGCGTCCAGAGGAGCAGACCCGCCCGCGCCATCCCAAGCGTCCCCGGGTAGACCCAGCATACCCCCCAGCAAACCCTTGCTTGGCCGTTCTTCCAGCAAAACCGCACCGTCACCGCGAAATGCAACCCAGACCGTGCCTCGGCGCGCGGGCTTAGGGGCCTTTTTGCCCTTAGCCGGCAGCGTCCTCTGAATCCCCTGCCCGCGCGCTGCACAAGGTTCAGACCAGGGGCAAATCGCGCAGGCCGGGTTGCGCGGCGTGCAGATCGTCGCACCAAGGTCCATGACAGCTTGTGCATAGTCGCCCGGTCTGTCGGCAGGCGTCAGGCTTTCGGCCAAGCCGACCAGCCGGGATTTCGCGACAGAAACAGGGTCTAACACCGCAAAAAACCGTGACATGACCCGTTCCACATTGCCGTCCACAACCGTCGCCGCCTCGTCAAATGCGATGGCCGCGACGGCCGCAGCGGTGTAGGGGCCGATCCCGGGCAGGGTCAAAAGTTCTGCTCGGGTCCTTGGGAATGCGGCGTCGGGCAAGCCTGCCACCGCACGCGCGCATTTCAGCAGGTTGCGGGCGCGGGCGTAGTAGCCAAGACCGGCCCATTCGGCCATGACCTCGGCATCCCCGGCCCGAGCCAGGTCGGACACCGTCGGCCAACGCGCGACAAAGCGCCGAAAATAGGCGCGCACCGCTGCAACCGTCGTCTGCTGCAGCATCACTTCGGAGAGCCACACATGGTATGGGTCGGGGCGCAAACCGGCCAGCCGGTCGGCTGGGGGAACGCGCCAGGGCATGCTGCGGGCATGGCGGTCGTACCAGCGCAACAAGACCGTGCTGAGGTTTGCGTCGTGGCTATCCGCTTGGTCACGCAATCTTTATGCAGTCCTTTGCCAGTGCTCTGGCGCAACGCATCGCCGAAAGGATAAGGTAGAGCCAGTCATTCCCGGTGCCAGATGTCGCGTCAACCCTTACCTCCGCCAAGTGCTGCGCGCCGTCAGCGCGGTTTTGAGGCAGCGGCGTCGCTGGTCAAGGCGCCCGTTCGCGCAGCTGGTGAGGCGCGGGGTTTTGCTTTGGCGCGACTCCTGACCCATTGGCCAGAGATTGCCGGGGCTGACGTTGCGGACCTGACGCGCCCTGTGCGCATGAATTACGGGCGCGAAGGCATGGGGGCGACACTTTCTTTGCTGGTAGCATCCGCCCATGCGCCGATGGTCCAGATGATGCTGCCCCGGATCAAGGAACGCGTGAATGCGGCCTATGGCTATGCTGCCGTGTCGCGCATCAGCCTGACCCAGACCTCTGCCAGCGGTTTTGCCGAAGGGCAGACCCTCTTCACAGGTCCGCCCGCGGTTCCGCCCGTGGATCCTGCAATCGACGCCGCTGCGGTGGAACAGGCCGCCGCGATTGGTGACGCGCACCTGCGCAGTGCTCTTGAAGCCATGGCAAAAAACATCTTTAGTCGCCGCCAATCCGAAACGGGAAAGAAAACTCCATGATCTCGATGTTGACCCGCACCGCCAAGGTGTTGCTTGTGGCGCTTGCAACCAGCTTTGCCCTTCCGGCCATCGCCGAAGAAACTGCCAAGTCCGCTGCCCCCGTGATTGAGGATTTCTCGATCGGGGCTGCTGATGCGAAGGTCAAGATGATAGAATATGCCTCCTTTACCTGTCCACATTGCGCCGATTTCCATGCGGAAGCCTTTGCCAAACTCAAGGTCGAATACATTGATACCGGCAAAGTGCAGTTCACCCTGCGCGAGGTTTATTTTGACCGCTATGGTCTTTGGGCTGCGATGGTCGCGCGCTGCGGTGGTGACATGAAGTACTTCTACATCCACGACATTCTGTTTGACACGCAAAAGGAATGGGCGGCCTCGGATGACCCCAACGTCGTGGTGGAGAACCTCAAGAAAATCGCGCGGACCGCTGGAATGGAAGATGCGACGGTCGATGCCTGCCTCAAAGACACTGCCGCCGCCGACGCGATGGTGGCACGCTTTCAGGCGAATATGGAAGCGGACGGGGTCGAAGGCACGCCGACGATCTTCATCAATGGCGCGAAGTACTCCAACATGTCGTATGTGGATCTCAAGGCGCTCATCGACGCTGAACTGGCGAAGTAAGCGATGACTGCCCCGCTCGCGGGTCTTCGCGTCATTGAACTTGCCCGCATTCTGGCGGGGCCTTGGGCTGGCCAGACGCTGGCCGATCTGGGTGCCGACGTGATCAAGGTCGAGGCCCCCGAAGGCGACGATACCCGCCGATGGGGGCCGCCTTTCATCATCCGCGACGGCGCGGCGACCGCCGCCTATTTCCATGCGACGAACCGGGGCAAACGGTCGATCACCTGTGATTTCCGAACAGCCGAAGGGCAGGCTCTGGTGCGTCGCCTGGTGGCAGATGCGGACGTTGTGATCGAGAATTTCAAGGTTGGCGGTCTCGCGAAATATGGACTGGACGCAGACAGCCTGCGCGCCCTGAACCCCCGTCTGATCTATTGTTCGATCACGGGGTTCGGGCAGGATGGCCCCTATGCGCATCGTGCGGGCTATGACTTCATCATCCAGGGCATGGCCGGGCTGATGAGCGTCACCGGTGCTCCGGGCGGGCAGCCGCAAAAGGTTGGCGTGGCGGTCACCGATATCATGACGGGGGTTTATGCCGCGCTGGCCATTCTGGCGGCGGTGCATCAGCGCAGCCAGACCGGCGAAGGCCAGCAGATCGACATGGCCTTGATGGATGTGGCGACCGCGATCATGGCCAATCAGGCGATGAACTATCTTTCGACCGGCAAGGTGCCCGGCATGATGGGCAACGCGCATCCAAATCTTGCCCCATATGCGGTTTTCGATTGTCTGGATGGCTGGATCATTCTGGCGACCGGCAATGACGGGCAATATCAACGGCTCTGCGCGGTGCTTGGACTGACTGAAATGGCGCAGGCAGCCGAATACCTCACAAATGCCGATCGGTTGGCCCAACGCGAGGCGATGACCACGGGGCTGACGGCAGCCACCCGAACTTGGGCGCGTGACGCGCTGCTTGCGGCATGTGAAGCCGCCGGTGTGCCTGCCGGGCCGATCAACGATCTCGCGGATGTCTTTGCCGACCCTCAGGTGCTGGCCCGGCGCATGCAAATTGCGCCTGGTGACATTCCGGGCGTGCGTAGCCCGATGACGTTTTCGGGTGGAGAGCTTGTGCTGGATCGCCCCGCACCCAAGCTTGGCGAACATCATGATGAGATTTTGGCAAGTCTACGCCTGACCTGACAACGGTCGTTGCGCCAAAAGTGCTGTCAATGCGTCTTCAAGCAAGGCCGGCACTTCAAAAGTCAGCCGAACCGGAACGGTCAAGACCTGCAGGCGGAATGCTTCTGGAAGGCGAACGGCATCTTTTTCGGTTGTGACAAGTTGGGCACCCAGCGCCGCCGCCTCCGATTGCAGTCTTTGCAACAGTGCAATGCCCAGCGGTTGATGGTCCGCAAGCGCAATTGTGCGGACGAGGTCGGCGCCCAGGCTCCGCAATGTCGCAAAGAACTTTTCGGGATGGCCGATGCCGGCAAAAGCCATGATCCTTTCGCCTGCCAAGTCCATGCCCATTTTCAAAGGAGCCAGCGTTGCGCGCTGGTGTGGTACGGTGACGAGCTCGCCCCATCTGGCGTCAAACAGGCTCTGTGCCGCGGAATTTCCAATCGAAATCAGCAGATCCGCACGCGCTAGTCCTGGCTGAACAGGTTCGCGCAACGGTCCGGCGGGAAGGCAAAGCCCGTTGCCAAATCCGATCGCGGCATCGACCACGACAATCGACAGATCTTTGGCGACCGACGGGTTCTGAAACCCGTCATCAAGCACGATCACATTCGCTCCGGCGTGTTCTGCGGACCTGACACCAGCGGCACGGTCTTTCGCGACCCATGTTGGCGCAAAGGCCGCCAAGAGCAACGGCTCATCCCCCACGTCCTCGGCCTTGTGCCGCGCAGGGTCCACTTGGGCCGGGCCAGACATCCGCCCCCCATATCCTCGCGATACGATGTGAGGGGTCTTGCCGCGATGCGTCAGGCTCTGTGCCAGCGCAATCACCGTCGGGGTCTTTCCGGTGCCGCCGAGGTTGAGGTTACCCACGCAAATCACCGGGACATGCGCATGATAGCCAGCCTTGGCCACGCGCCGCGCGGTCACGACCGCAGTCATCATCGCCAGTGGTCGCAGCAGATTTGGCCATAGCCCGGGGGCTTGTGGCGCGCCGTTCCAAAAAGCGGGTGGGCGCATCAGGCCGGGCCATCGGTGAGGTGGCGAATCGTGTCGATCACCGTCTCGGTCACTTCTGCGCCGTCCGATGCGACGGTCCAGGCAGCTTGGGCCAGCCGTGCGGCCTTGTCCGGGGCCAGGACATCTGACACCGCGTCTGCAAGAGTGTACGCGGACGTGACAAGCCGCGTCGCGCGCGCCGCTACAAGACGCGAAAATGCTTCGCCAAACGCGCCGAACGCCGCGCCATGCAGAATCGCAGATCCCAGGGCAGCCGCCTCAAGCGGCGTACGGATGCAGCCGCTGCCGAGAAGGCTGCCGCCCAGATATGTTACCGGCGCAAGTCGATACCAAAGGCCCAACTCGCCATCGCCTTCGACGACGTAAACCTCCGTTTCGGGATCAGGCTCGTCATCATTTGCCCGCACGGCGACCGACATGCCCGCCGCCGTGATCTTGTCTGTTAATGGCCCGGCTCTTTCGGGATGCTCGGGCGACATGATCAACAACGATTTGTGGGCAAGACTGATCGCGGTTTTGTGGGCTGCGATGACCAGGTCCTCTTCGGATTCGGGAAGTGTCGCGGCAAACCAGACCGGTCTGGTCAGCAACAGCTTGGCCAAAGCCTCTCTTTCGGCCTCAACGCAAGGAAGGGCGGTGCTTTCCTCTTCCAGCCGACCAATGGCTGCCACGGCTGCAAGCGCCCCACCGGCCTTGCGAAAAGCACGCGCGGCATCTTCATCTTGCGCAAAAATACTGGAAAAAACCGACAGAACGCTGCGCGTCAGCCCCGGATACCAGCCCTCACGCCCCCGCATGAGGTACGGACTGCTGCCGTCGATCATGATCAGCGGGATTTTGCGCCGATGGGCCTCGATCACCACGGCCGGACGCAGTTCTCCTGCAGAAAACGCCACGATCTCGGGCCGCCAATGGTCAAGAAATCCTGCAACATCGCCTTGGGTATCCGCAGGCGGCCTTGTCCAGATAATCCCTTCTCGTTCTCTAACAGCCTCTGGGCTGCTGATCAGCACGCCAAAACCGTCCTCAGCAACAAGGCGGCGCGCCAGTTCACTGATGCGCTTTTGGGCATCGATGGTCGGCGCGTGCAACCAGATCAGCCGACCCGACGGGCGCGGCGGAAACTCTGCCACCTGCGCCTCGTGGCGTTGACTGAGGTTGTATAATGTCAGCCCAAGAGAATATGCGGCCATGGCTGATGCTGCCTATGATCCGAACTCTTCGGTGCGTGATGAGGCCTCGGCCTCGTCGCGCAGGCGATGAAGTTGCGCGATGTAATAGCGCATATCGGCATTGTCGACGGTCCGCTGTGCCTCACCTTTCCACGCCCGGAATGCGGTGTCGTAGTCCGGGAAAATTCCCACAACATGCAGACTGCCGACATCGCGAAACACATTGCGCGACGGATCAACGAGTTCGCCGCCAAATACCAGATGCAGCCTTTGGGTCATGTCGTACTCCACATGTCCTCGCAAGGACGCCTGCATTGGCCTAGCGCGAGTCGTGTGTAAGCGTAAAGGGTGCGCGGCAGGGGTCAAGCGTCGGCCACATCACCTGCCCGTCAGCCAATTGCCAAGCCTGGCGAGGCGCGAGGGCGGCCCACGATGCGCGGCCTCACGCTGATCCGCCGTTCGCAACAGCGCATACATGCCCCGGACGCCCAGCCACCGCAGGGGTTCAGGCTCCCACGCGCGCACCTTGCGGTTGACCCATGGCAGGCGAACCAGATCAGTGTCCCGGCGCAGGGTCAGGTCGGCAAGCGTCCGCCCCGCAAGATTCGAGGTGGAGACCCCAACGCCCACATATCCGCCAGCCCACCCGATCCCGGTGGCCGGGTCCAGCCCCACGGTCGCACACCAATCGCGGGGCACGCCGAGGACCCCGCACCAGGCGTGGTCAATGGCAAAGTCGCGCGCTGCGGGGAAATGCCGATTTAGAATTGCCGTCAGGGCCCGCACGGTTTCAAGGTCGGGCGCACCGTTTGCGTCGATGGCGGAGCCGTATTTGTAGGGCGTGCCGCGCGCACCGACGGTAATGCGCCCCTCTCGTGTCCGCTGGCAGTAACAATAGGCATTGGCAAAATCGGCGAGGATCTCGTGACCTTGCCAGCCGATCTTTTCCCAGACCTCTGGCGGCAAAGGCTCCGTTGCGATCTGGGCCGAGTTCATCGGCAGCCACTCGCGACGAAGACCGGGCAAGGTGGCAGTAAATCCTTCGGTGCAACGAAGGATGGTTTTGGCATGAATAGAGCCTTTGTCAGTGGTCACGCGGTGAGGTGCAATTGCTGTTACGGTGGTGCCTTCGACAATCCGCACGCCCTGGCGTTCCACCAGCGCCGCCAAGCCCCGCACCAGTTTGGCGGGCTGCACGCGCGCCACGCCGTTGACGATCATGCCGCCCATGGCCCCCGGAATGTTGACGCGCGACAGCGCCTCATCAGCGCCGATCTGGTGGACGCGGTCTTCTTCGCTCCAGCGGCGCCGTTGCGCGACCTCAACGGACAGGCGCGCCAGTTGCGCCGGCGAGGTGGCGACGATCAATTCATCGGTGCGCAGGATATCAGCCTCGATCCCGTTCGCGTCGGCAACACGGATGACCTCATCCACGGTCCCGTTCATCGCATGGACCATCGCGCGGACCCCGGCTTCGGACGATGTCGCGAGATACCGCGCGTGATTCCACGCAAACCCGCCGGTCAGCCAACCGCCATTGCGGCCCGACGCGCCAAACCCGGCAAATTCCTTTTCGACGATCAGTACATCCAGATCAGGCGCCGCCTCTTTCAGGTAATGCGCGGCCCAAAGCCCGGTATAGCCAGCGCCAACGATGCAGACATCCGCCTCGGTGTCGCCTGCCAGAGCAGCACGACGCGCGGGCATGCCGATATCAGCATACCAAAAGGACACGTCCCCAAGGGCTTTCGGCATCATCGCAGGGCGCACCTTTCAGACGTTGGACCAGCCACCGTCAATCAATTGCGCGGTGCCGGTGGTGAAACCCGAGGCGTCCGAGGCGAGATACAGCACCAGCTCCGCCACCTCTTCGGGCTGCCCGATGCGACCCATCGGCTGACGCGCGATAAATGCCTTTCGTGCAGCGTCATAGTCGCCCGTGGCACGCATCCGGTCATTCAGCGACGGGCTTTCGATGGTGCCGGGGCAGATCGCATTGCAGCGAATGCCTTGCGTCACGAAATCGGCGGCGATGGCCTTGGTCAGGCCGATCACACCCGCCTTGGTCACACCGTAGACGAACCGGTTCGGCGCCGCGATGATGGAGGAGACCGCTGAGGCCATGTTGATGATCGACCCGCCGCCATTGGTCAGCATCGCGGGCAGAAACGCGCGGCACATCCGGTACATCGCCGTGAGGTTCAGGTCGAACGACATCGCCCATTGATCTTCTTCGCAGTCCAGAATGGTGCCGCTGGCGACAAAGCCCGCACAATTGAACAAGATGTCGATCGCCCCGATTTCTGCTGCCGCGGCCGTGATGGCTGCCGGGTCGCGAACATTCAACAGGCGTGTCTGCAGCCCGGCGCTGGCCAGATCGGCCAAGGCGGCAGCGTTCACATCGGTCGCAATGACCTTTGCGCCCTCATGTGCCATCGCCAGCACGGTGGCCTTGCCGATCCCCTGCCCGGCGGCTGTCACAAGTGCCGTCTTTCCTGTCAGTCGTCCCATCGTCTGTCCAATGCCCCTGCTTACCAGCCGTTGGGGGGAACGCTAGAACCTTTCGGCTGGGGCGAAAAGGGGCGTGAACCGGTTTTGTCCGCCAGTTCATCGGCGAACACGGCTTGTGCAGCGCTGTAGCCTTCTTTGCGTGGGGTCGACCATCCATGTATGTTGCTGACCAAAAGTTGATGAGGCGACAAATGAACCAGATTGAACTCGGCCTCGACACGTTCGGCGATGTCACGATGGGCGCGGACGGGCAGCCAAAACCGATGGATCAGGTCCTGCGCGACGTGGTCGAAGAGGGTGTGGTGGCGGATCAGGCCGGGGCCTATTTCTTGGGTCTGGGTGAACATCATCGCTCTGATTTCGCGGTATCCTCGCCTGAGGTCGTGCTGGCGGCAATTGCGGCGCGAACCAAACGCATCCGGCTTGGTACGGCCGTGACTGTGCTGTCCTCGGACGATCCGGTGCGCGTGTTTCAGCGGTTTTCGACCCTCAATGCGATCTCGAACGGGCGGGCCGAGGTTATCCTTGGCCGGGGGTCATTTACCGAAAGCTATGCGCTCTTTGGGCAAGATCTGCAGGACTATGAGCTGCTGTTCGAGGAAAAGCTGGATCTCTTTGCCAAGCTCTTGCGCGAACCGGTGGTTACCTGGTCCGGCAAGACGCGGCCAGCCTTGAATCAACAAGCGATGTTTCCGCCGGTTGGACCGACGGGCCTGACGACATGGGTTGGCGTCGGCGGAAGCCCGGAATCGGTGGTTCGCGTGGTGCGGCAGGACCTGCAACTGATGCTGGCGATCATCGGCGGCGACCCCGCGCGGTTCGTGCCCTACGTGGACCTCTATCACCGCGCAGTGGCACAGATGGGTCGCAAGGTTCGCCCCGTGGGTGTGCATTCGCCAGGTCACATTGCGGCAACAGACGTGGCCGCGCGAGAGGCGATGTGGCCGCATTACCATGACATGTTCAGTCGCATCGGGCGTGAACGTGGCTGGCCACCGGTCACCAAGGACAAGTATCTGGCCGAGGTCGAGCACGGCTCGCTCTATGTCGGCTCGCCCGAGACGGTGGCGCGCAAGATTGCCAAGACCGTGACCACACTTGGGATACAGCGCTTTGACATGAAGTATTCGACCGGTCCGATGCCGCATGGCGAACTGTTGGACTCAATCGGGCTTTATGGCAGCCGCGTGATCCCGATGGTCAAGGAAATGGTCGCCGACCAAATCGTGACCGTCTGAACAGGCTTGGCCCTTGGCAGGCAAAAAAGGCCCCGGACTTCCGGGGCCTTTGCGTTTGCGGCGCGGGTGGCGCTACTGGATCTGCTGGCCATTGGCAAAAATGCCGCCGTCCTTGAATTCGATCGTTGAAAGCAGCGTATCGGGCGCGTCACCTGGCTTGGCAAACATCGCCAGCATCATGCGTGCGCCCATGATCTGATCCTCGGGAAGCAGGCCCATGGCAACCAGCGTGTCCATCAGCGCGTTGATCCCGGTAAGTTTCATGTCAACCTTGCCGGTCGGTGCAGGCATCCCACCATAGGTGGTGGTGTCGGCGTTGTCGAAAGTGAACGCGCCTTGTCCGGTGACTTCTGCGCCCGCGACCTTGATCTGGAGGTCGTTGAGATCAAGGGAATTCAGCTCGCCCGGTGCGCCGCTTTCAAGTGCTTCTGCAGCCGCTGGGTCAAAGATGTCCTGCGTCAGTCTGCCAGTGCCCTTGGTGTCGATAATCAAGGTTGCGGGATCCCTCGGCAACTGGCCCATCGGGTCGAACATCGCCCAAACCTCGTCGGAAACCTTCAGATCGACTATTTTGGTCAGGTAGGTGAAATCCTGCGGCGTGTCAGACATGGTCACGGGCATCATCAGGTTAAAGACAAACTCGCCAAACCCAAGATTGACCTCGGGGACCGGAATCTCGCTGCCAGAGATCGTATAGTTGGCGGCCTTCAGGCCGATGGCATAGTTCAGACGTGTCTTATCAAGGCCAAAGTCGACATTGCCGCCGTCCATCGTGCCGGCGATCTTGGTCAGCGCCCCGGCGTCATCGACGTTTATGTCAAAACTGGTTTTTCCATACGAGATGCCACCGTTGCTGGCAAAACCGGCGTTCAGCGCCGCAGCCATGTCGGCCATCATGTCGGCACCGAGAAAGCTGCCCTTGGCTGCGCCCTTAAGGTCGGCCATGTTGAAGGTCACGGCAAACGTTGACGTGTCCTCGGTGCCATTGCCCGTCACCACCGCCGAGGCGACGGCAAAGCTGGAATCCAACTGCTTGGCCTCTGCCGGCCCGGCCATCAGATAGCGTCCCGTCACGCCCGACATCGCGATGTCGAACTTGACATCCTTGGGTCCCGAGGCATCGGCGACTTCCGTTACCGCGATGCTGATGGTCGGGGCTGTAAAGTCATAGGACGTGTCGGTGGCGCTGCCGCCCGCTGTCATCAGCAGCCCAGGTTGGCTGATCGTGGCTTTGATGGTCGTGGGGCCTGCGGGATCGCCGGGACCTACCGGCGGCATGGTCATCGACAGCGGATAGCTTTCGGGCAGCGTCACCTCAACGGTGCCAGTGCCGGTATCGCGAAACTTGATCGTGCCGACCGAGCTTTCGGCGACCATGCCCAGGCCGTCATCCATCGACAGCACCACGCCATCAACGACCAACGTATCGCCAGCGCGCGCCTCACCGGTGGAGGTGATGGTCTGGCCGACACTGGAGGACATGGTTTTCCACGACTGCCAAACCTCTTCGGCGGTGACTTGGGCATTGGCCCCCGACATCATGAAAACAAGTGCAAGTGCGGTACTTCCCGCCAAAGACAACTTTGCCATAAGGACACCTTCTTGGATGAATACGATGCGGGATCCTCACTGCGACGAAAGCTTTGGTCAAGGGCTTACCCGCGTGGCTTTGGGCTGCTAAACGCGATTGTCATCCATAAAGGGGGTCCAGAGCCGATGTTGCAGGGTAAAACTGCGCTCATTACCGGCGCCAGCGCCGGGATCGGGGCGGCAACGACGCGTCTCTTTGCGCAAGCCGGGGCAAATATCACGGTCATGGCGCGCAGCAAAAGTGCGCTGGATGACCTGACCAAATCACTTGGCCCGCAGGTATTTGTTCATGCTGGGGATGTCTCGCGATGGGACGACGTTTCGGCGGCGGTGGCGGCAACTCTGGACCGCTTTGGGCGCATCGACATCCTGATCAACAATGCGGGCACGATTGACCCGATCGTCCGTTTGGCCGACGCCGATCCGCAGATCTGGGCGCACGCCATCGACGTCAACCTGAAGGCCGTCTTCTACGGAATGCGGGCCGTGCTGCCTGCCATGTGCGCGCAAGGTAGTGGCACGATTCTCACCGTGTCTTCGGGTGCGGCTCATGGCCCGCTTGAGGGGTGGAGCGCCTATTGCTCCGGCAAGGCCGGGGCGGCAATGCTGACGCGCGCTGCACATCTGGAAGAAGCGGGCCAAGGATTGCGCGTGATGGGCCTGTCGCCCGGAACCGTCGCCACCGAGATGCAGGTCAAGATTCGCCAAAGCGGCATCAACCCGGTCAGCCAGCTGGACCCTGCGATGCATATACCGCCCGAATGGGTCGCGCGATGTCTGGCCTGGATGTGCGCGCCGGATGCGGATGCCTATTTGGGCCAGGAACTCAGCCTGCGCAGCGACGATATCCGTCGGGCGGTCGGGTTGATCGGGTAACAGCCTCTCGCACAAACGCATCTGACACCAATGTTCGGGCTGAGGCATGTCTGGCCGGGTTGGGGCGGCGCGTCGGATCACTGCTCCGTGCAAGGACGTGGGGAAAATGACACGACATCCCGAACGCGGGCCGTCGCCGCAGTCGCACTGTCGGCGGCAAGCTTCGCTTAGTCAGCGCCATCTGATGGCGCCGAACTGCCAAAGATGAATTGTGATCGGGCCATGGCGCGCGACTTTTGCAAACCGCAGATCGCTCTGACGTGCAGTGGTCCAAGGCGAAGTTTGCCTTGCCCACAGCAACAAAAAGACCCTAACATCGCCGAAATCGATTGGCGGACAAATCGCTTGGATCAAGGCTGACCCAGGCCGGTTCATCTTGCGGTCGCCGCCAGACTATGACGAAACGGTCGTTGTGCTTTCAGTAGAATGCTCTTTGCTCTGATCTTGCCGGGTGTCTTTGCGCCATCGGTTCCGATCCGTGCCTATCGCAGGTCTAGCGATGTCGATCTTGCGGCCTGCCCGAACGCGATGGCTCTGGCGATCCTCAGCGGGCTGATGAGGGCAAGTCAGGGTTGTGGCCCGCCCACGGGCGAGTCGGTTGGAAATGCGCCAAGGCAGGTCCGGTCGCCACGACCACTTTGGGGTGCGCATGACCGAACGTGCCGCGACCGGAACCACGAAACGCCACCCAGCCGCTGGCGCCGGGCGATGCGACTTGTTGGGTCAAAAGCGGCTCTGCCACGGCAGTTTAGGGTCTATTGGCCTGCGGCAAGACGACCGTGACGGAACTGATCTCAGGTCGCGTGCGGCTGGCCCCCTTGGACATCCACTTTGACGACATTTTCGTTCCGCACGATGGGTCATGGTGCCGCTGCGCGGTGATGGAGTTTCAGAACCGTCGACCGTTTTCACATCTGAGCGTGGACGAGAATGCCAGACTTGGCTTCTCATTGCGCGGATTGGCCAAGACGGAAACCGACGCCCGCGTGGCTGCGGTTCTTGCGATGCGTTAGCTTTCCGATACGCTTGGTTTCCGCATGACGAATGCTGGCTGGCGGCGATACGCGTGGAACAAGCCTTGACGTGTGCGTGCCACGGTCTGCAAGGTTGATCGTTCCGCGAGAGCAGGGTCGGCAAAATGGATGAGGCATTGGTGATCGGCGGCGGGCCTGCCGGGCTGATGGCCGCGGAGGCGCTGGCCCGCGCGGGACGCCGCGTGGTGATCTGTGAGGCCAAAGCTTCAATTGGGCGAAAGTTTCTGATGGCCGGAAAGTCCGGACTTAATCTCACGAAAAACGAGCCTATCGTGGCGTTTTCTGTACCTTTTGGCGCGCGATGGATGTATCCTATTGTAGAGAAGTTTGGTCCAGAAGCGGTGCAAGACTGGAGCCGTGGATTGGGGCAGGACGTCTTTACCGGCAGTTCGGGCCGCGTCTTTCCCGTGGCGATGAAGGCATCACCTTTGCTGCGCGCCTGGCTGGTGCGGCTGCGCGGCCTCGGGGTCGAGATCAGGACAAAATGGCGCTGGACCGGGTTTGATGGTGACGGTCTGCAATTCGAGACGCCACTTGGTGATCAGGTTCTTTTCCCGCGTGTCACCGTATTGGCGCTGGGTGGGGCAAGCTGGTCGCGGCTTGGCTCGGACGGGGCCTGGGCGCCCTGGCTGCGGGCCAAAGGGGTGACCGTCGCGCCGTTTCGTCCTGCCAATGTCGGCTTTTCCGTCAAGTGGTCCGCACATATGGCACGCCATTTCGGACAGCCCGTCAAAGGAGCCGCGCTGCATGCCGGTGGACGCGTGGAACGGGGCGAGTTCGTGCTGACCAACAAGGGCGTCGAGGGCGGCGGCATCTATGCGCTGTCGGCGCTTTTGCGGGACGGGGCGGACCTGACGCTTGATCTTGCGCCAGATGTGGCAATCGATGCTCTCAACCGGCGATGCGCGGCACTCAGGTCGTCTGACAGCCGCAGCAATCAATTGCGAAAGCTTGGTCTGTCGCCCGCTGCGATTGCGCTGATGCAGGAATTCGGGCGGGACCTTGAGATCGCTGCCGCAATCAAGTCCCTGCCACTGCCGCTGCAGGGTCCCCTGCCGATGGATGAGGCGATTTCCGTCGCCGGCGGCATCACCGCAGGCAGTCTTCATTCCACGCTTGAGCTGACCGAGATCCCCGGCATGTTCGCCTGTGGCGAGATGCTGGATTGGGAGGCACCGACGGGCGGCTATCTTCTGACCGGGTGCCTTGCCACCGGTTGGTGGGCGGGACAGGCGGCAGCGGCGGTCTAGTGGCCCAGCGCGCAGCCGTCCTTGCGCGGATCAGACGCCCCGATCAACGTGCCGCTATCATCCATCCAGATCGCCTGCGCACCCCCAAGCGCCGCGCTGGGCGTGTTGACCTTGTGACCCATCGCCATCAAAGCGGCGCGGTCTTCGGGGGTGTAGCCGCGCTCAAGCTCCATCCCGTCACCTTCACCCATAAAGCTGCGCGGTGCATCCAGCGCCGATTGCAGGTCCATCCCGTAATCCGCCAGATTCGACAGGACGCGGATATGGCCAGTCGGCTGATAGGCTCCGCCCATCACGCCAAAGGGCATGACGACGCGCCCGTTCTGCCGCAGCATGGCGGGAATGATGGTGTGCATCGGACGCTTGCCCGCACCGGCCTCGTTGGGGTGGCCCGGCGTCAGCGTGAATCCGGCCCCGCGATTCTGAAAGTTGATCCCGAACTTGTCGGATGCCAGACCCGAGCCAAAGCTCCAGTAGATCGAATAGATCAAGGACACGGCCATGCGGTCGCGGTCGACCACAGTGATGTAGACGGTGTCGCGGTGGATGGCCCCGGTCCGTGCCGCCGGAGCGCGACCCGCGCGGTCAGGGTCGATGAGCGCGGCAAGCTTCGCGGCGGTTGCGGGTGACAGCAGATGATCGAGCCGGGTCATGTGGTCCGGGTCCGCCAGAAAACGGTCGCGCGCCTCGTAGGCCAGTGCTGCTGCTTCGGCCTCCAGGTGCGCGCGCTGCGCGCCGAACGGGTCCAGACCGGCGATGTCGAAGGCCTGCAAGATGTTGCCAAGCAAGATCGCAGTGACGCCCTGACCGTTTGGTGGATGCTCGACCAGTTCAAACCCGCGATAACTGCCCGAGATCGGGTCAGCGTAGGTGCAAGCGGTCGCCTCGAAATCCGCCAACGAATGGGTACCACCAAGGGCGCGCAGGGACGCCACCATGTCTTCGGCCACTTCGCCGCTGTAAAAGCCGGCGCGGCCTTGTGCCGCAATGCGCCGTAACACCTCGGCCTGTCCGGGAGCACGAAAGACCTGGCCGAGTTTGGGCGCATGACCGTCGGACAGGTAATAGTTGCGCGCGGCACCTTGCAGGGCCGATTCAGCGAGCGCCCAGTCGCGTGCGACCCTTGGCGCCACGGGCACACCCTCGTCGGCATAGCGGATCGCAGGCGCCAGCGTCTGCGAGAGCCCGATCTTGCCCCAATCCGCCGACAGCCTGCAAAAGGCATCGACGGCGCCGGGGATCGTGACGGCCTCAACCCCACGCGGCGGTACTTCGATCTGGCCTTTTTCACGCATTTCGGCAGCTGAAAGGCCGGCAGGCGCGCGACCCGAACCGTTCAGCGCGATGATTTTTTCGGCGCCCGCGGGTTTGATGAGGGTAAAGCAATCGCCGCCGAGGCCGGTCATCTGCGGCTCGCATATGCCCAAAAGCACCGCACCGCCAATGGCTGCATCCATTGCATTTCCACCGGCCTCGAGGATTGCGACGGCAACCTTTGCGGCCAGGGGATGTGATGTCGCGCATATGCCGTTCGAGGCATAGATCGCAGACCGTCCTGGCAAGTGGAAATCCCGCATGATGTCAGCAGCCCCCGTTGAAACGCGCCGCCGACGCTAGGCCCAAATGCGCGGCGGGCCAATGGTCGTTCGCACGACCTTGGCAAGTAAACCGGGAGTGGGGGAAAGGTAGAACCTCGACGCCGCGACTGGGTGGGGGCTTAGATCGCAGCGCCGAGGTGAAGCTTTATGCAGCTACGCTACCGGTATGATGGAGACACTGGGCTGCATTGGGGGCAAAACGCGGCGTTTCAAAGACAGAATTGCCTCAAATGAGACAATGAAAATTCAAGCGACCGATTGTTCCGTCGTCAGCCGAAATGTCAGTTGGTTCTGCCCCGCGACCCTTGCATAGCTCAGGTCCTCGGACAGTGTCCGAATCAGGTGCCAGCCAAAGCCGCCTTCGGGCAGATCATCCGGCGATCCAAGCACGCCACTTGGCAGTGCCCCATCGGGCATCGGCGCACCGTGGTCGACGATTTTGCAATTCAGACCCTGCCGGTTCAGGCAAATCGTCAGTTCAATTTCGCCTTTGCCATCAGCATAAGCGTGTTCCACGATGTTGTTCAGCGCCTCTGCCAGCACAATTTCGGCTTTGCCCCTGTTGGCCTCATCCAGCTTTTGCAACAATAGCGACTGAAACAGCGATTTCAGCCCGTGGCGCACCGCAAACGGATCGGACGGGATCACAATTCTGGTCGCGTCTTGCACAGCCTCTTCAACTGCGGGGTATCGTGTAGGATTGTTCATGCGATCATCCGGCATGCCGCAGCTCTTCGGGCAGCGTCAGATGGATGGTAAAGATTGTGTCCATTCTGGTCAGGCGAAACACTTTTTCGACCGTCGGTGTCAGGCCGGACAGTTGCAGTTTGCGGTCAGGCCCCATCAGCTTGAGCACCGAGACAACGGCCCCAAGCCCGCTGGAATCCACAAATGCGACCCGAGACAAGTCCAGGATGACGACCGG
This sequence comes from Rhodobacterales bacterium, assembly GCA_031378845.1. Taxonomy (GTDB): domain Bacteria; phylum Pseudomonadota; class Alphaproteobacteria; order Rhodobacterales; family Rhodobacteraceae; genus JAJNPS01. The sequence goes on along the minus strand of JANNES010000015.1, from coordinate 317,209 downwards.
GGTTGTTCCGGCCACCAATTCGCGCATTCGTTCCTTGAACTGAATTGCGCCCGCCGCGTCGATCCGATCCTCCATCACGTGGATGATCACTGCATGCGACAAAACCTCTGCGTTTAGTTCCATAGGCTACCCTCCGTGGCGCATCTGCGACAGAAGCTAGGCTCCAGAAGTTATCATACCGTAACCGGCGACCGAAAAGTTTCTAGTTCATCTGGAAGTGGAGCGGATAACGCCCATCCTCGAAATCGCCAAAGAGGTCGCCTAGATCGGGATGGTCGACGGGCTCACCGGTTTCGTCGGGAACAAGGTTCTGTTCAGAAACGTAGGCAACGTAAAAGCTCTGATCATTTTCGGCCAGCAAATGGTAAAAGGGCTGATCCTTGGACGGGCGGCTGTCTTCGGGAATGGCCTCATACCAAGCGTCGGTGTTGGAAAACATCGCGTCAACGTCAAATACGACGCCGCGGAACGGATGTTTCTTGTGCCGGAGCACCTGTCCCAAATGATACTTGGCCTGCGTCTTTAGCATGGCATTTTTCCCCTGCAGAATGTTGATAATCCTTTCGCGGCGCGCTTGTCCATCAGCCAGAGGCTCGATTGGGGAAACAGTCTGTGGCAGTGATTCTTACAGTCCGGACAAGAACCTTGCGCGGTACAAATCCAAGTTGTGCTGGAACTCCAGAAATCGCTCTGCAAGCGATATTCGCAACGGCTCCTCGTATTGTGACAGGTGGCCCATTTCCTCCGGTTGCATTTTGCCCTATCGTCGCCCCAAAGAAAAAAAACGTGCGAGGGGCAAATGAGCAGTTTTCTCCGCGCGTCGGCGTTGATGATGGTGCTTGCCTCGTGTGGGGGCGGCAACTTTTCGGCGCCACGCGATCTAGATAACGCCTGTGCGATTGGCCAGGAACGACCCGCCTATCTGCGGGCCATGGAGGCAACTGAACGCAAATGGGGCGTTCCGGTGCATGTCCAGATGGCGACGATCTACCAGGAGTCCCGGTTCATCGGGAACGCGCGGACACCTTACCGCTGGGCGCTGGGCGTCATTCCGATGGGGCGGCAAAGCTCTGCCTACGGGTATAGTCAGGCGTTGGATGGAACCTGGGAAGAATATCAAGACGAGGTGCGCCGTGGTGCGCGGCGCGACCGCATCGACGACGCAACCGACTTCATGGGCTGGTACATGACGCAAAGCGCCGAAGGGTTGGGGATCTCGACGTCCGATGCTGAGGCGCAATACCTTGCCTATCACGAAGGGCGCACCGGCTATGCCAATGGCAGCCATCGCGACAAACCGTGGTTGATGCAGGTTGCCGCCGCTGTCGGGCAACGCGCCGCGACCTATGAGACGCAGCTGACGAGCTGCCGCTAGGTCGGCGCCGGTTAGTTCCCGCGCCGCGCGATCTCGACCTCAAAGCTGAACAGCGATGCCTTGAGATTTCCGCCCGATTTCAGGTCGCCCAGGATGACGGTGGTTTGCTGGCCCAGATCATCCGTGATGACCCATTGGCGCAAGGCGACGGGATTGTCGGTAAAGACCAGCTCGATCGTGCCATATTCCGGGTTGTCAGGGTCCTGCGCCATCACGCGGGTCGAGGTGCCGTCAGCAGTATGCGCCTGCACCATCTTGGCGCGGCCAAGGTTGACGTCTTCAGCAAGGATCAGGTTCAGCGGCGTGCGTTTCAGCGGATATTGTTCGGGCGGCTGGTTCGACTTGGCATCGAAGATCGCGACCTGCCCGCCCGAGGCCAGCACCAGACTTTGATCCGGCGGCGCATATTCGAACCGGACCCGACCGGGCCGCTTGATGAAAATCCGTCCCGTCGAGATGGAACCGTCGGCGTTGATCTGGCTGAAATCCGATTCAGCGCTGGTGATGCCGTTCAGATAGGCCGACAGGGCCTGCAGGGGGATCTTTTGCGCCATCGCAGGCAGGGTGAAGGCGATCAGGGCGAGCGGGGCCAGAAGGGCGGTTCTGATGTTCATGGGGGGAATATAGGGAATCGAACAGAGGGCTGCATCCCCCAAGGGTTCACTTCGCGGAGAGGTGCCGAAAGGAGGTGTCCCGAGTCGGGGCGGAATTATTATTGTTTTTGATCAAATGGTTAGGAAGGCCGAACCAGGGAATTGTTAAGGATTTGGCCTAGTCGGGCCGAGGATCTTTAGGCGGGCGCGCAATTCCGTGCCACCTTGGCCGCACGCCAACCCGCCAATTATTCACCTGAAAGGATTTTCCAATGCCGATAGACCTTGCCACCGCCCAAGCCATCGCCACCGCCTATACCGCCGACTGGAACAGCGGCGATCCGCAGGCGGTCGCGGCTCACTATGCCGCCACGGGCCGGATCGTGATCAATAACGGCTCGCCTTGGGAAGGTCGCGCGGGGATCGCGGCGATGGCGTTGGGGTACTATGCCGACTTGCCGGACCTGACGCTCAGTTGCGACGGCGTGCGTGTGGCAGGTGCGCATGTGGTCTATCTCTGGACATTCACGGGGCACCATTCGGGGACGAAGAACCCCCTGCGATCGTCGGGTGGGAGGAATGGGACATGGACGACGACGGCAAGGTCGCCGCGTCGCGGGGGGTGGTATGACGGGTCGGATTACGCGCGGCAGGTGGGGTGAGGGGTTGGACGGACTCAGCAAGCGGTGCAGGCGCGGTCCAGTCGATCACAGTGCTAAGCGTGCAGGCGCTGGTACGATCACACAGAGCCCTTGGTGACATTTGCCCGTGTCGCCGCTAGCTTTCCGTTCATCGGCGGGAGCGACGTGATGGGCAGCATGAAGGCAGTAGTCATTCGAGAGGCGGGTGGCCCCGAGGTTCTGAAGCTGGAATCTCTGCCGGTGCCGACGCCGAAACCGGGTTGGGTTCTTGTCAGGGTGCGCGCCTTTGGTCTGAACCGGTCTGAACTCTTCACCCGCCAAGGCCATTCCCCGAATGTGCTGTTCCCTCGTGTTCTGGGTATCGAAGCCGTTGGCGAGGTAGTGTCGGCGCCGGATGGCGGGTTCGAGGAGGGCGACACCATCGCCACGGCGATGGGCGGCATGGGTCGGCAATATGACGGGGGATATGCAGAATACACCTTGGTGCCCGTGGGCCAGGTTCAGAGACTCCGGTCCAGCTTGCCGTGGAACGTGCTTGGGGCATTGCCCGAGATGGTTCAAACCGCGTGGGGATCGCTGAACACGGCCCTTGGTGCGAAGCAGGGCGAAACATTGTTGATCCGCGGCGGGACCACATCGGTGGGATTGACGGCTGCGATCTTGGCCAAGCAGGCCGGGCTGCATGTTCTGGCGACCTCGCGCCGTGATGACCGGCGAGACATGCTGCTGAAGAACGGCGCCGACGAGGTGTTTATCGACAGCGGTGAGATTGCCGGTGCGGTCAGGGAGGCGCACCCGAACGGCGTGCACCGGGTTCTCGAGCTTGTCGGCACGACGACGCTGCTAGACAGCCTGCAATGCGTTGCCACCGGCGGTTCGGTCTGCATGACGGGAATGGTTGGCAACGCCTGGGAGTTCGAGCGTTTCAGTCCAATGGGTGCCATCCCGACCGCTGTGAACCTGACGACCTATTCCGGCGGAGCCGAGGACTTCATCTCGACACCTCTGCAGCAGGTGGTGGACGCGGTCGAGGCGGGCACTTTTGCCCCTCCCATCGGAAGGACTTTCGTCATTGACGATATCGTAAAGGCGCACCGCGTCATGGAGTCAAATTCTGCTGGCGGAAAGATTGTAGTCACGACATGAAAAGTCGATATCGAACATCTGCCCGTGGTTGGCAATGGACCGCTAAGTCCGCAAAACGGGCTAAGTCATGATAACTCGATCAATCGAAAAGCGCGCCCCCCCTCACCGTTCCTCGATCAAAATCTCCCGTTTGCCCACATGGTTCGCCGTCGTGACCACGTGGTTCTCCTCCATCTGCTCCACCAGTTTGGCCGCCTTGTTATAGCCGATGCCCAGTTTGCGCTGGATGTAGCTCGTCGAACACTTTCGGTCCTTGGCGACAATTGCCACGGCCTGATCGTACAGGCTGTCATCCGCCCCATCGCCGCCCAATCCCAGCACCAGGTCGATGTCGCCTTCCTTGTCGTCGTCAAAACCCTCGACAACGCCGGACATGTAGACCGGGGGCCCGTAGCTTTTCAGGTGGCTGACGATTTCCTCGACCTCTTCGTCAGACACGAAGGGGCCGTGGATGCGGGTGATCTTGGCACCGCCGGCCATGTAGAGCATGTCGCCCATGCCCAATAGCTGCTCGGCACCCTGCTCGCCGAGGATGGTGCGGCTGTCGATTTTCGAGGTGACCTGAAACGAGATCCGGGTCGGGAAGTTGGCCTTGATCGTGCCGGTGATGACATCGACGCTTGGGCGTTGCGTCGCCATGATCAGGTGGATGCCCGACGCGCGGGCCATCTGGGCGAGCCGCTGGATGCAGGCCTCAATTTCCTTGCCGGCGACCATCATCAGGTCGGCCATCTCGTCCACGATGACCACGATGTAGGGGATCGTGACGGGGGCGGATTCCTCGGTCTCGAACACCGGATCGCCAGTGTCTTCGTCAAAGCCGGTCTGGAACGTGCGCACGAACATCTCGTTCTTGGCCAGCGCCTCACGCACGCGACCGTTATAGCCTTCGATGTTGCGGACGCCCATTTTCGACATCTTGCGGTAACGTTCCTCCATCTCTCCCACGACCCATTTCAGGGCGACAACGGCCTTTTTGGGGTCTGTGACCACGGGGGACAGAAGGTGCGGAATGCCGTCATAGACACTTAATTCAAGCATCTTGGGGTCGATCATGATCATCCGGCATTCCTCGGGGGAAAGCTTGTAGAGGAGGCTCAGGATCATGGTGTTGATGGCGACCGATTTGCCCGAACCGGTGGTGCCTGCGATCAAAAGGTGGGGCATCTTGGCGAGGTTGGCCACGATCGGATCACCGGCGATATCCTTGCCAAGCGCAAGCGGCAGGCGCATCTGGCTGTCGCCGAAATCGCGCGAGGACAGAATCTCGCGCAGGACGACCTTTTCGCGCCAGACGTTGGGCAACTCGATCCCGATCACGGTGCGGCCCGGCACGGTCGAGACGCGGGCGCTCAGGGCGGACATCGACCGCGCGATGTCATCGGCGAGGCCGATCACGCGGCTGGCCTTGAGGCCGGGGGCGGGTTCGAGTTCATACATGGTGACAACCGGGCCGGGGCGGACCGACACGATCTCGCCCTTGACGCCGTAGTCATCGAGCACCGATTCCAGCATGCGGGCGTTTTCCTGCAACGAGGCGCTGGACAGTTGCTGATGGTTGGCCGGTTCGGGCATCGACAACAGCGACAACGGTGGCAGCTCAAACGCAGGGGCGGGGTCATCAAAACGCAGGCGCGGCTGCGCCTCGGCCATGGCTTGGCGCGACGGAGAAGCGCCTTTGCGCGGGGCACTTTGCACAACCGCGCGGGCGCCAGCGGGGCCCTGAACCGAACGGAACATCAGCGCCTCGTCGGCATCACGCGCGTCGACGGGATCAAAATCGTCGTCATCCAAAGCATTTTCCACAGAGCCGTGTGCAGGCGTGGTGGTATCGTCCCACGCTGGCGCGGCCGAGCGGATCACCGGCGGTTCGCGCCGCAGAGACGAACTGGCGCCGACAACCGAAGGCTCCGCGCGCATCTTGGCGCGGACGGCATCACCGATGCGCGCCTTTATCCGCTCGTCGGAGGGCAAGTGCGACAGGTCCACATCGCGCGCAGGGTAGTCGACCAGCTCGGACGGTGGGGCGATGTCCATGCTGCGCCGAAGCCGGGCAAGGAAACCCATTTTGGGGGCATCGGGCACCAGGCTAGGGCGGTGGTCGGCACGCAAGGTTGCGGGCGCATTCCAGGCGGCAGAGGCCTGCAACGGCTCGGGCGCCATATTGACGGTGGTGGCCCGTCGCGGGTTGCCCTTGTAAGGAACGATGTTCGCAGGCGCGACCGCTTTTCCGGTGACTGGGGGCTGCCAGTCGGCGGTCCGCACCGGATCGCCACCCGCGCGGTCGCGCAGACGTTCTTGCAGTGTATGAGATGCGCGCAGGGTGCTGACAGCCCCCCGCCCGACCAGACCGTACCCCGCCGAATAGGCCTGCACCGAGCTTGCCAGCAAAAACCGGACAAGCGCGCGCAACTCGTCACGGTCAAAGCCGGTAACGTATAACCCCATGGCAACAAGCGCAAGGAATGCCAGAACGCTGATCAGTTTCAGCCCCAGGCCGGTGTCGCCGGGGGCCAGCCCGATCAGCGCGCCGAGGATCGTATCGCCAAAAAGCCCGCCCAGACCAAAGGAGTGCGGCCATGCGGTTCCGGGCACGAGGGCCGCGGCATAGACCGATGCGATGGCCACGCCGATCACCGCAAAGACAATGCGTGCCAAAGCACGTTCGCCCCCGCGATGCAGCACAAAACGGATGCCCCAAGCGATCACGACGAGTGGCATGAACCACGCCCCCTTGCCGATCAGGATGATCAAGGTTGACGACACCGACGCGCCAAACCGGCCCAAGAGGTTATGGGCGGGCTCTTCGGTGGCGACCATCCAACCGGGATCGTCGGGCGAATAGGTGAACAGCAAGGCGGCAAAGGCCAGACCAATCGCGCAGAGCGCCAGGCCAAGCAACTCTCGGCTCCGCCGTTCCAGCATCGCCTGGGTGCCCTGATCCAGAAGGGGATCACGCTGCCGCGTCTGATAGGTCGCCATCGTTCGTTCTTCCTTACGCATAGAGACAGTCGCGCAGCTGGGTCAGCCCCGCCTGCGTCTCGTCCTTGGGGGCCACGAGGGCGACCCGAATAAAGTCCTTGCCCGGGTTCTGCCCGGCCACATCGCGCGACAGATAGGCCCCCGGCAGCACGCGCACGCCGGTTTCACACCAAAGCTTCAGCGCCGCGGCCTCACCGTCATCGACGGGTAGCCACAGGAAAAACCCAGCCTCGGGGCGGCGGTAGGCCTGCATCGCGCGGAACACGTCGTCAGCGATGCGAAACTTTTCGCGGTAAAGCGCGCGCGAGGCATCGACATGCGCCTCATCGCGCCATGCGACCTCGGAGACCCGCTGGATCGGCAGGGGCAGCGGCGCACCGGCAAACGCACGAAGCTGGCGGACCCGCGTGATCCCGTCGCGCCCGCCTGCCACAAAACCAGAGCGCAGGCCGGGCAAGTTGGAGCGTTTGGACAGCGAATGAAAGGCAAAGATGCGTTCTGGATCCGCGCCGATGTTTTTTGCGACCGACAGCACGCCGGGGGGCGGTGCATCGTCCCAGATCTCGGAATAGCATTCATCGGCGAAGATGCGAAAATCGTAGCGTTCGGCAAGTTGCATCAGGGTTGAAAGATACGCGGACGATGCCACAGCGCCCTGCGGATTGGCCGGTGAGCAGATGTAGGCCACGGCCACGCGATCCAGGATATCTGGCGAAAGCGATGCATAATCAGGTAGATATCCTGTCGCGGGTCCAGCGGCCACATAGACGGGTTCGGCCCCGACGGCCAGCGCCGCGACGGCATAGACCTGATAGAACGGGTTCGGCATCAGAATGATCGGGCGCTTGCCGGCCTTGACCTCGGGGCACAGGGCGATGGCGGCGTTGAAGAGGCCTTCGCGCGTGCCGTTCAGCACCATCAAGCGGTCGGCGTCGAGATCTGCACCATAGCGGCGCAAGATCCAGCCTGAGATTGCCGCCAAAAGTTCGGGCGTGCCGTCATTCGGAGGATAGACCGCGAATTCGTGGACATGTGCGGCCAGAATTGGTGCGACAAAGTCCGGCATCGGGTGGCGCGGCTCGCCAATGGTCATGGTGATGGGGGTGCCACCGGGCGCATGCGCATCCAACAGCTTCCGCAGACGCGGAAACGCGTAATCCGGCAGGTTCGCGAACCGCTCAGGAAACTGCATCAATGCCTCAAGTGCGGGATCGTTTCGTCCCGCTTTCGCAGACCTTAGCCACAGATGCCGCGCGGGTCCAGAAACTCAGGCCATGAAGGTCTGTTGTGGCGGCAAATCTGTTGCTTTTTGGCCCGCTTCACCGCGTCGGCGTCAAAGATCAGCGCAATGCCCGTTCCGCTGCCGCGCCCAGCCGCAAAAGCCGCGCATCGTCGCCTGCCTGCACCATAAAGGATATGCCGCAAGACGGGCGCGCGGTCGGCAGCGTCAGCGCGGGCAGGCCCATCATGCTGGCGATGCGCGTGTTGCGCAAGGCCAGCAGGTTTTCACCCGTGTAATACGCGAGATCGTCCAACAGGCGCTGGGCATCGGGCGGCAGGATCGGCGTGGTGGGCAGGATGACCGCGTCCACCGTGCCAAGACGCGCAGCAAAAACCTCGCGCAGCCGACGCAAGCGGCGCCAATCGGCGACGTAATCGGCAGCCGAAAACTCCGCGCCAGAGCGAAACCGCTCAAGTATGGGGCGGAACATCTTGTCCGGGGCCGCTTCGATGGTGTCGCGCCAGATGCCATACGCCTCGGCGGTACCAAGCAGCGTGGCAAGGCGGATCGCCTCGCCAACTTCGGGGGCGGCAAGACGCGTGATGCGCACGCCGGCCTGCGACAGGCGCGTGACCGCGTCTTCAAAGCCGGCGGCGGGCGCGTCGCGGATATCGTCCAGTGCCACGGTTTCGAGGATAGCAAAGTGCAGGCCAGATAGACCTGTTCCGCGCAGATCGACAGCGCGGCCTTGCTCCAAAGCCGCCAGCAGCAGGGCGCAATCCTCGACGCTATGGGCCAGCGGGCCGATGGTGTCAAAGGCTGTCGCAAGGGGCACTGTGCCCGCCAAGGGCAGGCGCCCGAAAGTGGTTTTCAGGCCGACAAGGTCATTCCAGGCTGCCGGTATCCGCACCGAGCCATTGGTATCGGACCCGATCGCCGCCGGGGCAAGACCAAAGGCAACCGACGCCGCCGCCCCCGAAGATGACCCGCCCGGCACAGCGCGGGGATCGTTCAGGCAGGGCGGGGTTGCGGTGATCGGATTGAGGCCTAGCCCGGAAAAAGCCAACTCCGACATATGGGTCTTGCCCAGACAAACGAGGCCCGACGCGGTGGCACGGCGCAACACCTCGGCATCCTTGTTCGGGGTGCGGCCTTTCAACAAGGCGCAACCCGCTTCGGTTGGGATGCCCGCTGTATCGAAGAGGTCTTTCCAGCTGATCGGGACGCCGTCGAGCGGACCGCAGCGCATTCCCGACCCGGCGCGCGCGGCGGCGGCAAGCGCCTCGGCACGGGCGCGCTCGGGCGTCGTACGGGCGTAGATGCGCGAAGCCAGGGGTGCCGCATCAATCGCATCAAGGAAAAACTCGGTCAGCTCCACCGGATTGGCGCGGCCTGCGGCAATCTCGCGGCCAAGGTCGGCCGCTGTAAGATTGGCCCAGGTCTTGGTCATCGCGCGGCTCCGGTCATTGGGGTGCGAGCGCGAGGGTAGCGGCAAGCCAGCGCATGGACAATCCCGCAACGGGCGGCATAGTCACGCCATGGACCAGAATGCGGATGTTGTGATCGTCGGAGGTGGGCTGACCGGACCGAGCCTTGCGCTGGCGCTGGCCGATGCCGGGCTGCGGGTCGTGCTGATCGACGCGCACCCTGAACGGGCGCGTGTCTTGGCGGATTTCGACGGACGCGCCTATTCGCTGGCGATTGCCTCCAAACGCCTGCTGGAGGCGGTCGGTGTCTGGGCTGCAGTCGGCGATCTGGCCGAGCCGATCCGGCGGGTCGAGGCGGGTGACGGGACGGCCGCGACGGCGCCCTATTTCCTAGGCTTTGACTCTGCCGATCTGGAAGAAGGCCCGATGGGCTTCATGCTGGAAGATCGGTTCTTGTACGCGGCCCTTTTCGACCGGATGCGCGGCCATCCCGGCTTGCGGCTGATCACGGGTCAGACGGTGATGGCGCAAGCGATCGCGCCCGGTCGTGTCGAGGTGACGATTGCGGGCGGTGAGATTGTCTCGGGCCGCGTGCTGGTCGGTTGCGACGGGCGCGCGTCGGATACCGCGACGCGGGCCGGGATCGCGCGCACGGGCTGGGGTTACGGGCAAACCGCCCTGGTCTGTGCGGTCGCCCATGAGGCCCCGCATGATGGCGTGGCGCGGCAGGTTTTCCTGACAGGCGGGCCGCTCGCGATGTTGCCGCTGAAAGGTGGGCACCATTCGTCGATCGTATGGAGCGAAGAGGCCGATTTGGCGGCATCCGTCGCAGGCCTGACCGATGATGGGTATCTTGCCGTCGTGCAGGACCGCTTGCGGGGATATCTGGGGGCCGTGACGCTGGCCGGAGTGCGGTTCACATATCCGCTGTCGCTGTCGCTTGCCACGCGGTTCGTGGCGCCGCGTGTCGCGCTTGTCGGCGACGCTGCGCACGGCATTCATCCGATTGCGGGTCAAGGATTGAACCTTGGGATCCGCGATGTGGGGGCGCTGGCGGAAGTGCTGGTCGAGGCCGCTCGGCGGGGCGAGGATATCGGCGCGCCGGATGTGCTGGCGCGGTATGAGCGATGGCGGCGGTCGGATGCGACGATGCTGGCGCTGGGCGTTGATGTAGTCAATCGTTTGTTTTCGAACGATAATCCCATCTTGCGCGCCGCCCGGACGTTCGGTCTGCGCAGCGTCGGTTCGCTACCGGCGCTCCGGCGCGCCTTTCAGCGCGAGGCGGCAGGGTTGTCTGGGGATATGCCGCAGCTGTTGGCGGGACGACCGCTTTAGCACGCGCCGCGTCAGTCGAGCGTGCGCGCCTCATCCACCAGCATGATCGGGATGCCGTCGCGGATCGGAAAGGCCAGCCTTGCGGCCTTGGAGACCAGCTCATGGCGTTCGGCGTCATAGGTCAGCGTGGCCTGCGTCACTGGACAGACCAGCGCCTCCAGCATGCGCCGGTCAGGAAGGGTTGGCGCGGTGTCGGTCATTGCATCACGTCATCAGACACGCCGCCGCGCAGGGCAAACTCGATCAGCGTCACCAACGTTTCGCGGCGCGTGGTCAGCGACGGTGCCTCAAGCAGCGCCTGCTTGTCCTCCGGGGTGAACGGGCAAAGCATGGACAGCGAGTTGATCAAAAATTCGGGTTCCGCGTCGTTCAGGCTGGACCAGTCGGTCGACAGCTCCATCGCCTGAAAGAACCGGCCAAGCAGGGCCAGAAACGCCTTGCGGTCCAAACCGTCGTCATGTTCCTCGCGCCCGGTATCGCGGGTAAACGGGCTCCAATCGACCAGACACCGGCGATAGGGCGTAAACCCCTGCACCTCGTCGCGCACCCGAAACCGTGACAGGCCGGACAATGTGACCATGTAACGACCGTCTTCGGTTTCCGAAAACCCGGTCAACCGACCCGCGCAGCCGATCGCGTTCAGACGCTTTTCCTGCCCCTCCGGCACCTCACGCGGCTGGATCATGCCGATCAGCCGGTGCTTTGTCTTGAGGCAATCGTCGATCATCGCAAGATAGCGCGGTTCAAAAATGTGAAGTGGCAAGCGCGCTCTTGGCAGCAGCAGCGCGCCGGGCAAGGGAAAGATCGCAATTGTGTCGGGCATGTCGCCATATTTGTCCATGTCGCGCATCTAGCCCTTTCGCGGCGCCAGCAAAGGGGTCAGGTGAAAATCATCGAGGAAAGACGCCGCCGACCCTTGAGAACGATCGGATCCTGCGGCTTTAGCGCCTCGAAGATCATGAACAGCTGCGCTTTGGCAGCGCCGTCGTTCCAGTCGCGGTCCAGCCGGAACAGTTCCAGTAACGCGTCCACCGCTTCGTCGATCTTGCCAGCGGCATGCAAAGCGGTCGCGAGGTCAAAGCGCGCCTGATGGTCGGCGGGATTTGCGGTGACGCGGGCGCGCAGCTCAGCCTCGGGCCCCGCATTTGCCGCTTGCCGGGCGAGTTCGATCTGTGCACGCGCAGCCTCGATCTCGGTGGCATTGGCAATGGCGGGTGGCGCGGCACCCAAGAAAGCCTCGGCCTGATCGACATCCCCCAGGGCGAGATAGGCGCGCACGAGGCCACCATATGCGGCGGCGTTCTCGGCGTCTTCGGTCAGGATCGCGGCGAAAGTCTCAACGGCATCGGCAACCGCACCCTGTTCCAGCATTTCCTCCGCCGCAAGCAGCGCATCGGCCAGGCCGCCATCGCCCGCAAGGTCTGCGGTCCGTTCGATGAACTTGCGTATCTCTGATCCGGACAGCGCGCCTTGAAAGCCGTCAACCGGCTTTCCTTGCCAAAATGCATACACGGTCGGGATTGACTGAATGCGCAATTGTGCGGCGATCTGCTGGTTGCGGTCGACATCGATCTTGACGAGGCGGACCTTGCCTTTGGCCGCCTTGACCTCGGCCTCCAGCGCCGGGGTCAGGGTCTTGCACGGACCGCACCAGGTCGCCCAGAAGTCCACGATGATCGGAACCTCTTGGCTGGCCTCGATCACATCCGTCAGAAAGCTGGTCTCAGTACCGTCTTTGATCAGATCAACAACCGGCACGATTGCATCACCCAAACCGAGCATGTCATTCCTCCTTATCTGGGATATTTGGCCCTATATGGCGATGTGGTGTCAAAAGGCCAATAGGGGTTTGCGTTGTCGCCGTGGATTCAATTACTGATGGCGCGGCTGCTACAGATCAAAGCTCGCAAACACCGGAACATGGTCGGAGGTTTGCTCCCATCCCCGCGCCGCACGCAGAATGCGGCTGGAATGCGCGGACGCGGCAATGTCGGGCGTGGCCCAGATATGGTCGAGGCGGCGGCCCTTGTCGGTGGTATCCCAGTCGGCAGAGCGATAGCTCCACCAGCTAAAGAGCAGACCTTCGCGGATATCCTGGCGCGTGACATCGACCCAGGCGCCTGCCTCTTGTGCGGCCGTCAGGTGATCGACCTCGATCGGGGTGTGGCTGACGATTTTCAGCAATTGCTTGTGCGACCAGACGTCATCGGGGCGCGGTGCGATGTTAAGATCGCCGACAAGAATTGATCTTTGGGGCTTATCGGCGCGGAAGGCATCCCGCAATTCGGTCAGATAATCCAGCTTCTGGCCGAATTTCACGTTCTCGTTGCGATCCGGAATGTCGCCGCCAGAGGGGACGTAAACATTGTGAATGACGACGCCGCTCTCCAGCCGGGCCGCGACGTGACGGGCATGACCGAGCGAGGCATAGTCGACCGAACCTGCATCGGAAAGGGGCAGTTTCGACAAGATTGCGACGCCATTGTATCCCTTTTGGCCGCGCGCCACGAGGTAGCGATAGCCAAGTGCCGCAAAGATCTCGGCCGGAAACAGCTCGACCGGGGTTTTGCATTCCTGCAAGCAAAGAATGTCGGGTGCCTCGTCTTGAAGCAGCTTGGCCACGAGGCTGGACCGCAACCGGACAGAGTTGATGTTCCAGGTGGCGAGGGTAATGGGCATCCGGGGTCTCCTGCTGGGCGTGCAGGTTACGGCGGGTTCAGAGCGGTCTCAAGGCTGCAAATGCGCGATTGCCGCTTTGGCGGGCGAACCGGGTTGGTCGTGGTCGCGGGTCGTGGCGTCCATCAGCTGTCCTGGCGCGCCATGTCGACAATCAAGACATCGATGACCAGATCTCCCAGCGTGCGGCGCGCTACCTCGAGCAGCGCCTTGCGCAGCACGACGAGGTTGGCGCCATCGGTGAAGGTGCCGCGAAACCCGCCGGCATTGGCGTGGTCAAAGAGGACCTGCAAGAACACATCGCGCAGCTTTGGCTCGCGTCCGAAAACCGTCTCGGTAGACCCCGGCTTCACCTCGAGGCTGAGCGACATGATGACCATCGCCGCGACCGACCCATTCTCAAGAACCGGAACTACGAACTGGTTGTTGAGTTTGACATATTCCGGCAGATTCTCGGCATGCTCTTCGCCATCAGCGCCATCGGCGGGCGCTGCATCATGCCCGGCTTCGGCGTCACCCTGGGCGGCTGTGTCGGGCGCATGGTCGGCCATTGCGGCTGCCTTTGGCACGGGGCGCAAGACATATCCTGTACCGGCGCCGCCCGCGCATGCCACAAGCGCCAAGATCAGCGGGATAAGCTTTCGCATCGGAGGTGCCCCTTAAAATGGCAGCAGAACATCAGCGACTTGCTGACCGTAGCGTGGTTGCTGGACATCCGTGATCTGTCCCCGACCGCCATAGGAAATCCGCGCGCCCGCAATCTTGTCATAGGTGATTTCGTTCTGCCGCGAGATGTCCACCGGGCGCACGTAGCCAGTGACCAACAGCTCGCGCAGTTCAAAGTTCACGCGCACTTCTTGTTGGCCTTCGATGCGCAGCACGCCGTTTGGCAGTTCTTCGACGACCGTGGCGGCGACCCGGAGCGTCAGCTTTTCGTTGCGCGACACCGACCCATTGCCTTTGAAGGTCGAGGCTGAGTTTGCGTTTACCGCGTCGGCTGCGGTGGCGCCGTCGGGAAGGATCTCATTGATGCGTTCGGGCAGACCCAAGAGCGAGGGGACGTTCATCTTTTCGGACCCCGTGCGGCTGCGCCCTGTCGAATTCGAGATCTCGGCACTTTCGTCGATTTCGATCACGACGGTCAGGATATCGCCGCGCTGGGCAGCCCTGCGATCGCCAAAAAGCGAGGATCGTCCGGCGGTCCAAAGCGAGGATTCGTCCGTCGGCGCATCGGGGTCGGCGTTTTCCGGCAATGCGTTGGAATACATCGCGTGGTGCTGGTAGCTGCCCTCGAGCGGCGAAAAATCCGGGGCTTTTCCGACCTGATCCAGACGGCCGCAGCCAACCAGCAACAGCGCGCAAACGAGAATTGACCGCATGAAACTTCCTTTTTTCGTCATGGTGAGACCTGCACCGAACCATCTTGGGTGATCTGGCCGGACAAGGTGCTGCGTGAGGCGAGGTTCATTACCTGCACCTTGTCGCCGACGCCGCCGCGACCAAGTGCGCGGCCCTCGGCGGCAATGGTCAGGCCACCGCGCACGAAGATCAGGGTGACCAGCTGGTTGCGATCAACGATGGTGGCGGGGCCGATCGCATCGACCAGCACCGGGCGTCCGGCATAGATCGCGACCCGCGCTTGCTGGCCGATGAAGCTGGCGGTGCCGCTGAGCGCGCCCGGAATGTCGGCGGCGACAACGGTGACATCTTGCGGCCCCAGAATGGACTGCGCGCGAATGGTGCGCGTGGCGACCAAGCTGTCGGCCATCGCCGGAAACGGCAGCATCAGGAACAAAAGCCGCCACATCAGCGCAACTGCGTGGTTGCCGACAGCATCTGGTCGGCTGCGGTGATGACTTTTGCATTCAGCTCATAGCCGCGCTGCGCCTTGATCAGTTCGGTCACCTCGCGGACGGAGTCGACCGTGCTGTCCTCCAGATAGCCTTGCCGCAACACGCCGAGCCCGTCCAAGCCGGGTCCACCCGTCAAGGCCGAACCAGAGGCCTGGGTTTCGAGATAAAGGTTGGAGCCAATCGCCTCGAGTCCCTTTTCATTGGTAAAGCCCGACAGGGACAACTGCCCCAAAAGCTGCGGATCGATCTGGCCGTTGAAGGTGGCGTAGACATCGCCGTTGGGGCTGATCGTCAGCGTGCGCGCGTCCGAGGGGATGGTGATGCCGGGGGCCACCGGATAGCCGTCCGAGGTCACGATCTGGCCATCGGCAGAGCGCTTCAATGCGCCGTCCCGCGTGTAGGCCGCGTCACCAGAGGGCAGCGTGACCTCGATGTAGCCGCGCCCTTCGATCATTACGTCCAGATCGCCGCTGGTCTGGACCGGCCCGCCTTGTGCCAGCATGACCGAGACCGAAGT
Organism: Rhodobacterales bacterium; assembly: GCA_031378845.1. GTDB lineage: Bacteria > Pseudomonadota > Alphaproteobacteria > Rhodobacterales > Rhodobacteraceae > JAJNPS01. The sequence goes on along the minus strand of JANNES010000015.1, from coordinate 301,442 downwards.
GGGCCTGACCCCCATTCCCAACTGGATGCCGGTGGGCAGAATGGTGCCATTGGCTGCAGAAATCGTGCCGGGGGCCGACAACTGTTGATAATGCAAGTCCGCAAACTCGGCGCGGCGGGCATTGTAGCCGGTCGTCGACATGTTTGCGAGGTTGTTTGACACAACGTCGACCCGCATCTGCTGGGCCGCCATGCCTGAGGCTGCGATCTGTAGCGCCTTCATGTCGTCTTCCTATCGGCCAAGGGTCTGGATCACGCCGCGGACGCGTTCGTCCTCGGCGTCCAGAAATTTCTGACCCATCTCATAGCCGCGCTGCACTTCGATCATGCGCGCGATTTCCGAGACGGGCTCGACATTGCTGTCCTCGAGATAACCCTGCATGACGATGCTGGTCTCGGCGGGTTCCACGCCCGAGGCGCTCAACATCGTGCCGGACTGGTGGCGCAGGCTTGTGGGATCGCTTGGTTGCCACAATCCGATGCGGCCCACCGGCTCACCATCCGCCGAGATCGTGCCGTCCTGGCCGATGGACACGGATTTTGCGCCCGGCGGAACAAAAACCGGTGCGCCGCCAAGATCGAGCAGCCGTTGACCATCCATATTGACCAACTCCCCCTCGGCTGACGGCGTAAAGCTGCCCGCGCGGGTCAGGCGTTCGCCCTGAGGTGTCTCGATCAGGAAAAAGCCCTCTCCCTGGACCGCCAGATCAAAGGTGCCGCCGGTTTGGACCAGGCCTGCCTGCGTCAGATCGATCTGACGCCCGCTGGCGCGCGCCATCGACAGCGAGGGGTCATCTTCCATCTGGCGGACATATTCCGAAAAGACGACGCCTTCGCGCCGGAAACCGGTCGTCGAGATGTTGGCGATGTTGTTGGCCACCGTCTGCATTTCGCGCATGAGGCCCAATTGGCGGGTCAGGGTGGTGTAGCCAGCGGCGTCCATCTTAGCCTCCTGCAATCAGCGGAATGATCTGGTCGTGGAAAAAGCTGACCAGGGTCGAGGTCATGAAGCTCATCGACAGCCAGAACACGCCCAGCATCGCGGCGACCTTGGGCACGAAGGTCAGCGTCATTTCCTGGATCGAGGTCAGCGCCTGAAAGAGGCCGACCGCAACACCGGCCACCAAGGCAACCGTGAGCAAGGGTGCCGAAATGATGACGGCAATCCACAGGCCGTGGCGCAGGGTGTCAAAGATGAGGTCCTCGGACATCGGGCGCGCCTTAGACCGGCATCCGCAGGATTTCCTGATAGGCCTCAACGACCTTGTCGCGCACCGTGGCCACCGTCTCGACGGCCAGCTGCGACGAGGCCAGCGCCTGCACAAGAGCATGCGGGTCCGCACCACCGGTCATCGCGGCACGGGCAGTTTTCTCGTGCTGTTTCAACGCATCGGCAAAGTTTTCGGCCATCGCCTCGAACTTGGCCTCACCGCCGCCCGGTTTGGGGGTCGCGGCGGTTTTGCCCAAGGCATAGGTCTGCGTGGCAAGCGAGGTTCTGATATCCATCGGGCGGGGCCTTTCTAGCGGCGCAACAGGTCAAACAGGCTTTGCGTCATCTGGCGCGCCTGATCGAAAATTCTGAGATTGGCGTCGTAACTGCGCTGCGCCTCGCGGGCGTCGGCGATCTCGATCACCAGATCGACGTTGGAGCCATCGTAAAAACCGGTCTCATCGGCCAGGGGATGGCCGGGGGCGTAGACACGCTCCAGCTCGGTCTGATCCAGCGACACGTCGCCCGCAATCACGCGACCGGTCTGCATCTCTTCGCCAAAGCTGATGACCTTGCGGTGGTAGCCGGGCGTATCGGCGTTCGCGATGTTTTCAGAGACATGGCGCAGGCGGGTCGCCTGGGCCTCCATGCCGGACGCGGCAAAGGACAAGGATGTCAAAAGGTCTGCCATGATGCGCTACCTCCGCCCGAGACTGGCGCGGATCACGTCCGAGGTGGACCGATAGATCGCAAGGGCCATTTCGTGGCTCTGGCGGGCCTCGACCGACTTCACCATCTCCATTTCCAGCGAGACGGTGTTGCCGTTCGGGGCTGCCGAGCCGCCCGCAAAGATCGGTTCTGCGGCGCGGGTCTGGTCGGGTGCGCCGTTATGTCCCGCGCGTGTCGCACGCATGGGTGTGTGATCGCCGGAGGAATAGGTTTCGGCGAAGTCCGGCAGATCGCGGGCCTTGTAGCCCGGCGTGTCTGCATTGGCCACGTTCTGGGCAATCACGCCCAGACGCGCCCCGGCATTGGCCGCAAGGCTTTGCGCCATGCGCGTGAGTTCGAGTTTTTCAAACATCAGGGATTCTCCCGGTGGTCGGCTTCACCAAGGCTTAAGAGTGATTCCTTTAGAAAGAGTAATTGCGGAACAAACGGAGAATCCGATGGGGGGACTGCTTGACGGTCTGTGCGCTGAAATTGCCCGTATTCGCCCGGTGATGCGCGTTGGCCGGGTCAGTGAGGTGGGCAGTGGCACGCTGACGGTAAAGGGGTTGTCCAGCGTGGCGACCCTTGGCGACCGGGTCGAGGTGCGCGCACATTCGGGTCGGTTTGGCGGCGAGGTGCTGCGCCTCACGCAAGACGGCCTGACAGTTTTGCCCGACAGTGCGGCCGAGGGCGTGGCAATCGGCGATAGCGTCGATCTTTTGGGCCCGGCAGAGCTTGCGCCCGACAATTCGTGGATCGGCCGCATCATTGACCCCTATGGCCGCCCGTTGGATGGCCGCCCGTTGGGATCCGGCGATGTGATGCGCAAGGTCCGGGCGCAGGCCCCGGCAGCCGCAACGCGAAACCGGCTGGGCGCGCGACTTGAGACCGGTGTGGCGGTGTTCGACACGCTTTTGCCGCTGGTGCGTGGTCAGCGGATGGGGCTTTTTGCGGGTTCCGGCGTCGGCAAGTCGTCGCTTTTGGCCAAGTTTGCGCAGCGGGTCCACGCGGATGTCGTCGTTATCGCGCTGATCGGCGAACGTGGCCGGGAATTGCGCGAGTTTACCGAGCGGACGCTGGGGCCGGCGGGCATGGCGCGTTCGGTTGTCGTGACCGCGACGTCGGACCAGTCACCGCTGATCCGTCGACAATGCGCTCTGGCAGCGATCACGGTGGCCGAGCATTTCCGCGATCTGGGTCTGCATGTGCTGTTTCTGGCCGACAGCATCACCCGATTTGCCGAGGCGCATCGCGAGGTGGCACTGGCTGCGGGCGAAAGTGCGGCCTTGCGGGGGTACCCGCCATCGCTGTCGCCCGCGATCATGGGTCTGGCAGAACGCACCGGCCCGGGGCCCACAGGATCAGGGGATATCACGGCGGTCTTTTCGGTGCTTGTTGCGGGTTCCGACATGGAAGAACCGGTTGCGGACATTCTGCGGGGCGTGCTGGACGGGCATGTAGTGATGGACCGCAAGATTGCCGAGCGGGGGCGGTATCCCGCGATTGACCTGCTGCGGTCGGTTTCGCGCAGCCTGCCCGAAGCCGCAAGCGCGCAAGAAAATCTGCTGATCGCCGACGCGCGACGGCTTCTCGGGGCCTGGGATCGTGCCGAGTTGATGATTCAAGCCGGACTTTATGCCAAGGGATCCGACCCGGTCGTTGATCAGGCGATACGGGTCTGGCCCGATCTTGACGGATTTCTGGCCGAGGATGCGCCATCTGACGGTATCGCGGGCAGCTTTCAGCGGTTGGCTGAGGCGTTGCAGACGGTCTTGCCAACCTGAGGGCGCGTGACGTCCAAACCTGGGTTGCGACAGTCGCGGCGTGACCGCGAACGATACTCCACTCCGCTTTGAGGGTTTGTTCGTGTCCGGTCGCTGCCGAGGGTGCGATCCTGGGCAAGCAATCGCGACCCGATCACAGACGCTGAAAAAACGATGACGAGGACTGCAAGAGCTGCAATGCTCTGGAGCCGGGCAGGGTTGACTGGGCGCTGCCGGCCTGCTCTGACGCCAAAAGGAATGACCGGATAAGGCCGTCAAGCTTTTTTGGATCTTTGAATTGGGTCAAGTCGCTGGTGCCAAACTTTGCCTCGGCCCGCGATTTGAAGACCTTGAGCTGCTGGTCAATGTCGATGCTGCCGATGCTGGACGGCAGCCGCAGTGTCGTTTCAAACACCTTGCGCAACGGTGGGTTGCCCAGGATGGTGAACCATTTTGTGTCACTGCTGCCGGGTTTTGCGGCAAGCGCCTTGATTTCGCGCTCGGCGTTGAGGGCAAGTCGATAATCGCCGTTCTGCGCGCCCACCGCCGCCTCGAATTGGCGCGTCCGGTAAAGCGCGAGGGTTTTGTCGGCAAAGTCCGACAGCTTGGTTCTGGGGGTCGTAAAGTCGCCAAAACCAAACCCATCTGACAGCTTTTGATACTGCTTGTCGGCAAGGCGATTGGCCAGACTCCCGGGTTTGAGGATGCCGCCTTCAAGCACTTTGCGGATGAAAAAGCGATTGTTCAGATCGCCTTCAAGCCCATAGGCGCCGAGGGCCACCTTGAGCAGGCGGCGATCGGAGACCAACTCTTCGGCGCTGTTGATGGAACCGATCTTTTCGCGGAAGTAGGCCTCGTCTCGCTTGTTTTCGGGCGACGTCTGCAAGGCTTGCGTCTGCGCCGGCATCGTGCGCTTGAGAAACGTCCAGCCCGCATAGCCCGGTAAGGGAAGGGCGGGTGAGAAGGTCATGCCGGATGGGCTGCAAACAGGCGTTCTTCGCGCGGCAAGAGGCTTCGCAGGGCACGAAGCGCCTGATAATGCTGATCTTCGAGAACCGCCTTGCTGGCGAGTGCCAGTTGCGTGCGACTGTCATGATCGGTCAGGACCTGGCTCAACTGTTCGATGCCGCGCAAAAGCTGCAGGCGCGCATCGGACGCCTCGGCGTCACCCGACAGCACCAGTTGCGCGATGTAGCAGACGCGGCGGACGGGGGTGTTCACTTCTTCGGGGTGGATGGCGTCGCGCAGGCGCAAGATATGGGCGTTCGGTGTCTTGACGGCCAGCCGCGACCGCCGCTCGCCATTTTCGATGATGGCGCCATTGATCAGCACGCGTTCATGGGGGCCAAGCTTGAGGATGAGACCGGTCATTGCGTGCCTGCCTCACCGCGCAAGCCGCGCATCACGGCGGTGTTGATGTCGACAAGAACATCGACATTGGCCGAACCCTCGCGCACTTTCGGGCTGTGATGGGCGGTAAACTCATAGAGATAAAAGAGTTTGGCCCTGAGCGCCTGGGGCAGCCCGTTTTCTGGCTGGGCGACGTCTGTCGCAAAGGTGCGCCACATCTCTTCGTTGTCGTGCAGGGCCGCGACGAGCGCGCCGTAGCCACTGTCTTTGGTGGCCCAGGCGGTCGCGAGGCGACGCGTGATACGCGCCAAGAGTTCGTATTCAATGTCGCGTGGTGACCGGGCAGGGGTATCGGGCCGGGCATAGGTGCGACGCGCCAAATCAAGAGCGTTCACGAAAGTTCCTTCCGCATTTGGGGTGTTTTAGGTGACGTGGCGGGGCGCTGGTGGCGCCCCGCCTTGGTCAGTCGTTAGCGGAAGAGCGCGAGGATGTTCTGGGGCTGCTGGTTGGCAATCGTCAAGGCCTGAGTGCCCAACTGCTGCTGAACCTGCAGGGCCTGGAGACGGGCCGAGACAGCTTCCATATCGGCGTCAACCATCGAGCCGATGCCCGATTTCAGGGCATCCGAGAGCACGCCGACAAAGTCCTTCTGGATGTCGATCCGCTTTTCGGCGGAACCGAATGCGGCAGAGGCATCAATCGACTTGTTGATCATGTTCTCGATGTTTTGCAGCGCCGACTTGGCACCAGCCGTGGTGGTCACGTCGATGCCGTCCAGGCCAAAGAGGCCGCCCGATGCTTCACCATCGGCATTTCCAACCGAAGACAAGGTCCGCGCCGTTGCCGTGCTGTTGTCGATCTTGATCTGCCAGTTGCCCGTGCTGTCTTTGGTGACCGAGGTCGTGATGCCGGTCATGCCGCGTCCGTCAATCGCTGCCTTCAGGCCGCGGGTGACATCTTCGAAGTTCTGGCCGCGTCCTGCGACATAGTCGAACTGCTCACCGGCAAAGCTGACGCGATAGCTGTCACCGTCCTGCACGGCCGCTGCATTCGAGAACGTCACGTTCAGCGCACGTTCTGCCACGGTCGAGTTGGTCGCAGTGTTGGTGCCCGAGGGTCCCGCACCGTTGACCGCCGTGATCGAAGAAGTCGCCGCCGCACCGCCAACCGCGTTGACTTGAACATTGACCCCTTCGAACGCACGTGCGGACGAAATCGTCACTGCCGCACCGGTCGCCGAGGCCGTCACGCCCGCAATGCCAAGAGCGTTGATCTTGGCCGACAGGTTTGATGCTGCCACATCCTGGTCATCGGTCGCGCTGCCGAGTTCACCGGCGGCAAAGCTGAATTGTGTACCGGCGACGGTAAAGGTCGCGGTTCCCGTGCTGTAATCGGCGCCAGCCGCCATGGTCAGAACAGCGGTATTGCCGGTGCTGTCGAGCGCATTGGCGCCGGTATTGCTGACCGTCGCGTTGGCGTTCAGGGCAGTGCCTGCGCCGAAAGTCCCCGTCGCCGTCGACAAGTCCGCGCGTGCAACCGTGATCTGCGAAGCGGTCACTTCGCCGCTGCTGTTGCGGTCAAGTGAGGACAGGACATTGACGTCCTCGGTGCCCTTGATCATGTTCAGGCCGTTGAACTGGGCCGAATTGACGACCGTGGCGATCTGGTCGCGAAGCGCCTTGATATCCGTCTGGATCTTGACCCGGTCGACGTTCTGCTCTTGTGCAGCGACGGTCTTGCCCTTGATCTCGGTCAAGAGTTCAGTCACCTTTTCAGCGGCTTGCCGTGCCACGGAGACGGTCGATGAGCCCAGCGAGAGGCTGTCGGAGATGCCTTTGAAACCTTTGACGTCCGATTCCATCGTTTTGGAGATGGCCCAGACGGCGGCGTTATCCTTGGCGGTTGCCACTGATTTGCCGGTCGAAATCTGCGTTTGCGTTTCGGCCAATTGCTTGTTGATCCCCTTCATCGTCTGAAGGGCAATCATCGCACTGTTGTTCGTCAAGATGGACGACATGAGTATATTCCTTCGAAAAGCCCGCGCTTTGCGTGGGGCATGGACGCCGCCGGTTGGCAGCAGGAAGGGAGTTCTATCCGGTACCTGCTGGAGACCCCCGCAAGGTGCCATCCCGGGCTTGGGATGCGAGGCTAAGATTGCCGTCCAAGTTCTAAGGCTTTGCTAAGGCCAAAGCACCATTTTGGTGGCATTTGAAGGATCGTCACAACCGAGATGAATGGTATGTGATCGGGGCGCCGACCAGAACCTTGCGTCCGTCCGCCCCGTAAGTGGACAGTTGCGCGCCGGCGCCGCCGATCCCCGCGATCCGGGCAATCGCGGCGCGCACGCCACGCGCCGCCGCTTGCAGGCACAGGTCATTGCGGGCAGCGCGACGCTGCAACTCTTTGGCCCGGCGCATATCCAACGGCGCCATGGTTGCCATCTCGGCCTCGATTGCCGCAGCCAGAGGGCCAAGCTCGGACAGCGCACCGCGTTGCAGAGCCATCGTCATGTGGTCGAGCATATCTTCGAGCGAGCTTGCGTCTTTCATGGCGCCGCACTTTGGGTTGTCGAACGGTCCACAAGCGCCTCAAACAGCGATTCGGCCAAGCCGATACCACCGTGTTCGGCCATCAGCTGAGCCTGTTTCTCGCGCAAGAAAGACGAGAACTGTTCCTCGCCGATGCCGCCGTCAAAGCCGTCACCCTTGGCGCCGAGACCGGCGAATTGCAGCATTTCGGCCAGAAAGGCGGCCTCAAGTTCGGTTGCCTTTTCGCGCAGCGGATCGGTTGCGTCCTGCGTTTTCGCAGCCGAAAGCGCGATGGTCGTGGTGGCGGGCAAGATATCCATCAAGGCGTCCTCCTACTCGATCAGATTTTCTCGACTATCCACGTTGCCGGTAAACAGGTGGTAACCACTTGCATGGAAAAGCTGGTGTCGTTCCTTGGCAGAAGTCATCCAACGCATGATACAATCGCTCGATATTCGAACACCAGTGATGGTCCTTGGCGGGGCGTCGGGCGGTGACGCGCATGGTTGCGACACCGCGTCTAACCCCGGCTTTGAGACGGAGCTTGGCGATCTGGCGCCGCAAGATCCGCCGCCACAAGAGGATCCTTCGGGCGCGCCCTGGGGGCCCGTTCCGAAGCCGGTGGTACGGTTCGTCTATCCCGAGGGCGGTGGCGATCTGGCGCTTGATGCTGTTGACACCACAGCTGGGGCCGGGGGTTCGGCAGCCGTAGAATTGCTGGACGCCGCTGGGACGTTGCCTGCGTCGCAAGTGGCGACGGATGACGGTTTGGGGGCCGTTGCACCGGCACTGTCGTCGGCGATTCTTGCGGCATTAGAAACGAATGTGGCGGCAGCCGACGCCGAAACGCCGGTGCGGTTTGGGCCAGTGGACGTGCCGGACGGGGCAGTTTCCAAGGCACCGCAAGATGCGACCAAGGTCGCGGCCGTGGTGATTGCGGACGCGGGTTCTGATCGCGTTTCATCCACAGACGGCGACGCGACATCGGGGCAAAACAAGGGCATGGGTGCCAAGCCCGACGCCTCCTTGTCGATACAGGCGCAAATCTGGATGTCATCCAATGCGCGGCCCGATGCGACCGGAGCCCTGCCGCAGACAGTTTCCGCGACAGCCCAGCCGACCGCTGCGGTGGCCGCCCAAGTGACCGTCATTCGCGCGGCCCAGCCAAGTGGCCATACCGCCGTGCTGAGCAAAGCCGACCAAGCCATCGCTGCCGCGTTGGTTTCTGCATTGGCAGAGCCAGAGACCGCCAGCCCAGATGTGGCTGGGGTCAAGGACGCAGTAACCGAACGGACCTCAACGGTTCCGGTCCCAGCCGCAAGTCACGCCGCGCAGGCTTTTGCGGATCGAACCAAAAATCAAGCGCTGGTGCTGGAGGCTGTGGCGACCGCCGCGCAAATGCGCGAAAACACCGCGGCGACCGTGCAGTTGAACGGGCCCTCGGGCGCAATTGTGACGGCGTCGACAAGTGCCGTCGTCGGCGCGGCCGCCCTTCCGACGCAGGTCATCGCCGCCCTGATCGCGGCATCGCCGCCTGCCAATGTCACGGCTGACCGGGTCGAGGTCATCTTGTCCCCCGAAGAGCTGGGCAAGGTGCAGATGGATTTTCGCGGCGACGGCGATGCTATGCGGGTCTTTTTGACCGCAGAGCGACCCGAAACGCTAGATCTGTTGCGCCGTCATGGCGATCTGTTGGTCACAGAACTGCGCCAGGCCGGATTTTCGGGCGCCTCGTTGTCGTTTGGTCACTGGGGCCAATCGCAACGCGGGACCGGTGATCAATTGCCCCAGACGAATACGGCGCTGGCGGCAGGCCGGGACGCGGTCCCGCCAATACCGACCTACAAACCCACAGGCGTTTCGGGCCAAGGGCTCGATCTTCGCATCTGAAAGGACAAATGAATGACCGTCACGGCCCTCACGTCAGTTACTGGCTCCGGCGTTTCTGGACCGAAAACGGCAGAAGCCACGCCCAAGATCAACACCGACTACGACACGTTTCTCAAGATGTTGACGACGCAATTGAAAAATCAGGACCCGCTGGATCCGATGGACGCGTCGCAAACCGCCTCTCAGCTTGCAGCGTTCTCAAGCGTCGAACAGCAGTCCAAGACGAACGACCTTCTTAAAGATCTCGGGGCGCAGTTTTCGTTGTTCGGGATGTCCCAATTGGCGGGCTGGGTGGGACAGGAAGCACGGTCTGACGCGCCAGTGTGGTATTCAGGGTCTCCGGTCACGATCTCGCCCAACCCGGCTGCGCGTGCTGATCGCACAGTCCTTGTGGTTCGCGATGCGTCGGGTGGTGTGGTGTCGCGCGAGGATATTCCTGTCAGCAATGCCCCCTATGAATGGTTCGGGGCGGACGCGCAGGGCAATCCCTTGCCTCAGGGTGCCTATTCGATCAGCCTTGAGAACTACAACAACGATCAGATCCTCGGAGAAAGCAAAGTGGAATCCTATCAGCGCATTCTTGAGGCGCGCAACGGCCCCAGCGGGACGTCACTTGTGCTTGAGGGTGGCATCGAAGTCCTGGCCACGGCCATCACGGCCCTGCGCCAATCATAAAAGGAACCGGGGCCCTGCCAGCCGACATCCGGCCTTGGTGGCAGCGCACGAGCCGCGCCTAGGCGGCTGGCTCAGCCTTGGGTCAACCAGAGCCAACTGCCCACAGCACCAAGGCACAGCCCGGCCAGCAGCCATAGCAGTCCGGCAAAGCGGGTCTGGCGCGGCGGTTCGGGGGCCTTGTTGCCCATGCGCACCAGATGTCCCTCGACCAGGGCAGGGAGTTTGGGGCCAAACCGCGCCAGCACGGAGGCGGTCTTGGCCAAGTCGCGCAACAGGGCGCGGGGTCCGACATTCTTGGCGACATAGCCTTCGACGATCGGGCGGGCGACATCCCAGATGTTGATGTTTGGGTCAAGCGAGCGCGCCACGCCCTCGACCACGACCATGGTACGTTGCAACAAGATCAGTTCGGTCCGGGTTTCCATGCCAAAGCGCTCGGTCACCTCGAAAAGGTAAGCGAGCAGCCGCGCCATCGAAATGCGGCTGGCATCCATGCCGAAAATCGGCTCTCCGACAGCGCGCAAGGCACGGGCGAATTCGTCGATGTCACGGTCGGCCGGCACATAGCCTGCCTCGAAATGCACCTCGGCGACGCGGCGATAGTTCTTGCGGATAAAGCCAAAGATGATCTCGGCATAGACGCGACGGGTATATTCGTCGAGCCGTCCCATGATGCCGAAGTCATAGGCGATGATATCGCCGTTGGCCGCGACCTTGAGGTTGCCCTGATGCATGTCGGCGTGAAAATAGCCGTCGCGCAGGGCGTGGTTCAAAAACAGCGTCAGAACGCGGTCCGCGAGCACGCGCCGGTCATGCCCCGCCGCATCCAGCGCGGCATTGTCGCCCAAGTTGATGCCCTCGGCCCAGCCCAGCGTCATCACTTGGCGGCCCGACAGGAACCAGAACGGCTTTGGCACGAAAAATCCCGGATCCTTGGCGGTATTGGCTGCAAACTCAGCGGCGGCAGAGCTTTCGAGGCGCAGGTCCAGTTCCCCAAGCACGACGCTTTCGAAATGGGTGATCACATCCATCGGACGCAAGCGGCGTGCCGCCGGAGCCAGTATCTCGATGGTCCGCGCCATCAGGTAAAACGCGTCGATGTCGGTGCGAAAAGCGCGCGCGATGCCGGGGCGCAAGACCTTGACCGCGACCTCTTCGCCGGTGTCGGCACGGCGCGCGCGGTGCACCTGCGCGATGGATGCGGCGGCGACGGGTTCAGAGAACTCGCTGTAGATCTTGCTGACCGGCTGCTCCAGCTCTGTCTCGATCATGTTTTGCGCCACGGCAGTTGAAAACGGTGGCAGCTTGTCTTGCAGGTACTTCAGTTGCAGCGCCAGCTTTTCGCCGACGATGTCTGGCCTTGTCGACAGGATCTGGCCGAACTTGATATAGGCTGGACCTAGGGCCGTCAGCGCACGGGTTGCAGGCGGCAAGTCGGGATCACCCTTCAGCCCGAGCCATTTGAACGGCCAGCCCAATGCGCGCGCCACAAAGCGCAGGCGCGGCGGCGCGTGAAACGCTTCCAGCACCACATCCATCGCGCCGGTACGTTCCAGCGTCGCACCCGTGCGGATCAACCGCCAAATGTTGTGGGGCCCCCGCACCTAGAGCTTCCACCCCGAATGAAGAGCAGCCACACCCATCGTCATGTTGCGATAGCGCACCTGATCAAAGCCCGCGGTACGGATCATCGCTGCAAAGGCCTCTTGATCGGGAAACTTGCGGATCGATTCCACCAGATACTGATAGCTTTCGCGGTCGCCCGTCACAATCTGACCCAAGACCGGAATGACGTTAAACGAATAGCGGTCATAGGCCCATTGCAGCGCGTCGTTCGGGATCTGACTGAACTCCAGCACCATCAGGCGCCCGCCGGGGCGAAGCACGCGACGTGCCTCGGCCAGCGCGTCGGCAATCCGGGTCACGTTCCTGATGCCGAAAGAAATCGTGTAGATGTCGAAACTGTTGTTCGCGAACGGCAGTGCCATTGCGTCGCCCACGATCCAATCCAGCCGGTCGGCCAGTTTTTCGGCATCAGCGCGCTTGCGGCCCTCGATCAGCATGGATTCCGTCATGTCGAGCACGGTTGCCGTCGATGCGGCGGCGCGGCCCAGAAACCGGAACGCCACGTCGCCGGTGCCGCCCGCCACATCCAAGAGACTCTGGCCCGGTCGCGGGGCCAGCCAATCCATCATCGCATCCTTCCAAAGACGGTGAACGCCGACTGACATTAAGTCGTTCATCACATCGTATCGGGAGGCCACGCGCGAAAAGACGCCATGGACCATGCCGGCCTTTTCGTCCTCGGCAATGTCGCGAAACCCGAAATGGGTGGTCTTTTGGTCGCCGCCGGTCATTTGCCTTGCCTCTGCCCGAAATTCGCCGTGAGCGGGATATAGCGCCGCCGGACGGACAAGGGAAACTGCAAACTGCCGCACCAACAAGGGCAAGTGTCGATGAATTCGGGCGTACGTGAACAACTTGATCAGGCCTATGCGGGTATCTTGTTTGCGCTACTGATCGCGGTTGCGCTTTATTTCCTCAAGGTCGTTCTCGCCCTTGTGCTGAAACGGCGGCTGAACTCGCGCCTTGCTCCCGGCCTGTCAGAGGATGACGCGCAGACCTTTTTCCCGCGCATTCTGGCGTTGATCGGGCTGAATGCAGCGCCGCGACAAACGCTTGGATCGGTTCGGCTGCGGCCGACAATGGGGTTGCGACTGGTGTGCTGGGGCGGGTTGCTGCTGTTGGTCTACATTCACCGTCAGATGAATGCACCTGCGCTGGGACCAGAGACGCTGATCACGGGGCTTGTCTTCATCAATGCGCTGCACGTCGAGCTTTATGAAGTCGAGTACGATCGTGCCGATGTAATGTTGCCCCGATGGTGGTTTGGCCGCAGCGTGCATCGCTGGCGGGATCTGGTCGAGGTGACTGCGCGCGATCCGTGGATGATGACGATGCATTTTTCGGACGACCGGCGGGTCAAGGTGCACAAGTACATTGTAGGCCACGCCGAATTCATGGCAGTTGCAAAGGCAGCCGTCCGCAACATCTGAGCTGCCATGCCCGAATTGCCCGAGGTCGAAACCGTCCGCCGCGGGCTTTTGCCGGTGATGGAGGGGCGCGTGATCCTGTCGGCCGATGTCAATCGTCCCGATTTGCGCTGGCCTCTGCCGCTGGGTATGTCGGCGCGCCTGACCGGCGCCCGCGTGCTGGCGCTGCGGCGGCGGTCGAAATACATCCTTGTCGACCTGTCGTCGGGCGAGACGCTGCTGATCCATCTGGGCATGTCGGGCCGGATGCTGATCTCTGGCGTGACGCTGGGGCAGTTTCATCATGATCACCCGGCCCGGCAGAAACACGACCATGTGGTGCTGGACATGCAGGGTGGCGGGCGCGTCACGTTCAACGATGCGCGCCGCTTTGGCGCGATGGATCTGATGCCGACCGAGACTGCCGATTCCCATCCCCTGCTGGCCAGCCTCGGGCCCGAGCCTTTGGGCAATTCCTTTGACGAGCCGTACCTGATTGCCGCCCTGCGGGGGCGCAACACGCCGATCAAGTCGGCCCTTCTGGACCAGCATCTGGTGGCGGGTCTGGGCAACATCTATGTCTGCGAGACGCTGTTTCGCGCGGGTATCTCGCCCAAGCGCAAGGCAGGCCAGATCAGTGCAAGGCGGGCTGCGACAATTGTTCCGATCATTCGGCAGGTTTTGACCGACGCGATCGAGGCCGGGGGGTCTTCGCTGCGCGACTATCGCCAGACCGATGGAGAGTTGGGCTATTTTCAGCATAGTTTTCAAGTCTATGACCGCGAAGGCGAGGCATGCCAGCGACCGGGCTGCACCGGTGAAATAGCACGCATCGTGCAGTCCGGACGGTCCTCCTACTATTGCCCGCACTGCCAGAGGTGACTTGCCATCCGTCCTTTTGGTGTTAGGAGTCACGCCAACGTGAATGAGCGGAGCCTGCCATGGCCTACGAGACGCTGATCGTCGAAATCGAGGACTACACGGCGCTCATCCGACTGAACCGGCCCGACGCGATGAATGCGTTGAACTCAAAGCTCATGCGCGAGCTGGCCGCAGCCGTAGTTGCGGCGGACACCAATGACAAGATTCGCTGCATCGTTCTCACCGGGTCCGAAAAGGCATTCGCCGCCGGTGCCGATGTCAAGGAAATGGCGGACAAAACCTTTACCGAGGTGTTTTTCGACAACCTTTTCGGGCCAGAGGCCGAGGCGATTTCCAAGGTGCGCAAGCCGATGGTCGCGGCCGTATCGGGCTACTGTCTGGGCGGCGGGTGCGAGCTTGCGATGATGTGCGACTTCATCATTGCCGCCGACACCGCCAAGTTCGGGCAGCCTGAGATCAACCTCGGGATCGTGGCCGGCATGGGCGGCACGCAACGGCTGACACGTTGCGTCGGCAAGTCGAAATCCATGGATATGCATCTGACGGGCCGATTCATGGATGCGGCGGAGGCCGAACGCTGCGGCTTGGTTTCGCGGATCGTGCCGGTGAAATCGCTGATCGAAGAAGCCATGAAGACCGCGACCAAGATCGCCGAGAAATCCATGGTCACCGCGATGGTCGTAAAGGAGGCCGTTAAGCGCGCCGAGGAGACGACACTGCAAGAGGGTCTGTTGTTCGAACGGCGGATGTTTCACGCGCTTTTTGCAACCGATGACCAAAAAGAGGGAATGTCCGCCTTTCTGGAAAAGCGGCAACCGCAATTCCGCGACCGTTAGCGCAGAACGGCGGCTTTGCGTAGTTGACAGCGCCCTGAGTCGCGCCTATAGCCCCGGCTTCAATGTGACCAAGATGCGAAGACGAGAGTCCACAAAACATGGCGAACACTGCCCAGTCCAAGAAACGCGCCCGCCAGTCCGAGGCGGCATTTGCCGTCAACAAGGCGCGCCGATCACGTATCCGCACATTCTTGCGCAAAGTCGAAGAGGCGCTTGCCTCCGGCAATCAGGACGCGGCTGCGGTCGCGCTCCGGACGGTGCAGCCTGAACTGGCGCGTGGCGTCTCAAAAGGTGTGCTGCACAAGAACACCGTGGCGCGCAAGATGTCACGCCTGTCGTCGCGTGTGAAGGCGCTCGCTACCGCCACCGCCTGACCCCTGCTGCGGCCCAAGGTTTAATAGCGCGCCCTGATCCACAGAGCGCGCTTTTTGCTGTTTTGCGATGCCGGAAATGGCGTTTTGCGAAACAGTCAGGCGGGGCAGTTGCTGAATTGCACGAGCCATGGGATTCGGTTGCCGACAAGCGATGTCAACCGCGAAGATTGGTTGCGGATGCCAAGCCAGGGTTGTTAGCGTGATCAGGCGATTCACTGCGTCTGGGGGACAAAGGCATTCGCGATCAAATGCGCATCTAACCCGCGTCGATTGCCCGGCGCGGACGGTTGTATTTGGTTTGAAATGTGATTGTCGTGCCTGCATCCGTGCAGGCATGTCATGGCGAAACTTCAATGGGCCCTTTCGGCCCATGATGAGGTTTGGCATGTCCCTTGCGGCACACTGCCGACCTGTCCGCAGGTCTGGCGCGTGGCCTGAATGACGTTGAACAGGACGCATGGGACAGCAAGAGCTTTGCCTTTCAGAGGCAGAACTCAAAGACAGGTTGGGCGAGAATGACGAACGAGTCTTGGGGCCAGGTCCGTGAAGGGCTGATCAAACGGGTTGGCAAGAACAACTACGTGACCTGGATCGAGCCCTTGCGGCTTTCCGGACTCAAGAACGGCGTCGCCCGGTTCGAGGTTCCGACCACGTTTTTCGGTGACTGGGTGTCGCGAAACTTTGGTGACCAGATCCGCCTTCATCTGACCCAATCCGGGGAATCGGTGGATCGCGTCGAGTTTGCGGTCGGACACGGTCGCGCGCCGCGCCTCGAGGCAAAGCCCGCCGCCAAGGTCGCGTCCGCGAAACAGCGCCCCGACCTGACCGAGGTTTTGCCGGGTGGCCCGCTGGACAGCCGCTTTACCTTTGACAGCTTTGTCGTGGGCAAGCCCAATGAGCTGGCCCATGCTGCTGCGCGCCGCGTGGCCGAGGGCGGGCCGGTGACCTTCAATCCCCTCTTTCTTTATGGTGGCGTGGGCTTGGGCAAGACGCATCTGATGCATGCCATTGCCCATGAGCTGCAGGCCAGATCGGGGGATCTGCGCGTCCTCTATCTGTCGGCTGAACAGTTCATGTACCGTTTCGTGCAGGCCTTGCGCGAACGTCAGGTCATGGATTTCAAGGAAATGTTCCGCTCGGTCGATGTCCTGATGGTCGATGACGTGCAATTCATCGCGGGCAAAGACAGCACGCAAGAAGAGTTCTTTCACACCTTCAATGCGCTGGTGGATCAGAACAAGCAGATCGTGATTTCCGCTGACCGCGCGCCGGGTGAGATCAAGGATCTGGAGGAACGGATCAAATCGCGCCTGCAATGCGGGCTGGTGGTCGATCTGCATCCCACCGATTACGAACTGCGTCTGGGGATCTTGCAGCAAAAGGTCGAATACTACCGCCAGCAATATCAGGGGCTGGTGCTGGCCGATGGGGTGCTGGAATTTCTCGCGCACCGGATCACGACCAATGTCCGTGTGCTTGAGGGCGCGTTGACACGTCTTTTCGCCTTTGCCAGTCTGGTGGGCCGCGAGATCACGCTGGATCTGGCCCAAGACTGTCTTGCCGACATCCTGCGCGCCTCGGATCGCAAGCTGACGATCGAGGAGATTCAGCGCCGGGTGGCAGACTATTACAACATCCGCCTGTCGGACATGATCGGACCCAAGCGTCTGCGCAACATTGCCCGCCCGCGTCAGGTGGCGATGTTTTTGTCCAAACAGTTGACCACCCGCAGCCTGCCAGAGATCGGGCGCCGCTTTGGTGGGCGTGATCACACAACGATCATGCATGGCGTGCGCAAGATCGAGGAACTGAAAGCCACGGAAAGTCAGCTGGCCGATGATCTTTTGTTGTTGCGCCGACTGTTGCAAGGCTGAGAGGGCACGCCGCAATCCCTTGACGGTTGCGGCAAAGGATCCCAAAAACGCTTGAGAACGGCCGTGAACGCGGTATGGTCTGCCTCCCCAACCGGGGGTGCGGCGCAGGGGGATACACGATGAAGATCAGCATAGAACGCAGCGCATTGCTCAAGGCGCTGGCCCAGGCGCAATCTGTGGTGGAGCGTCGCAACACCATCCCGATCCTGGCCAATGTGCTGATCGAGGCCGGCGGTGCCGAGGTCAGCTTTCGCGCGACTGACTTGGACATAGAGGTCGTGGATCGTGCGCCCGCTGTGGTCGAACGGCCGGGGGCTACAACCGTATCGGCGGTGATGCTGCACGAGATCGTGCGCAAGCTGCCCGATGGCGCCTTGGTCGCGTTGGCCGAAGATGCGGCCTCGGGGCGGCTCAATGTGACGGCCGGGCGGTCAAGCTTTTCGCTTGCGACGTTGCCAAAAGAAGATTTCCCCGTGATGGCGAACTCGGAGTATTCATCGAATTTTTCGGCCCCCGCGCCGGTGCTTCGGCGGCTGTTCGACAAGGCGAAATTCGCGATCTCAACTGAAGAGACACGCTACTACCTCAACGGCGTCTATATGCACGTCTCTACCGGCGATAGCGGCCCGGTCCTGCGCTGTGTGGCGACGGATGGCCATCGGCTGGCGCGCATCGACGCACCGTTGCCCGAGGCTGCTGCCGGAATGCCGGGCGTGATCGTCCCGCGCAAGACGGTGGGAGAACTGCGCAAACTGCTTGACGATGACAGTGCGGAAATCGCCGTCTCGGTGTCCGAGACAAAGATCCGATTTGCCACCCCGGCGATCACGCTGACGTCCAAAGTGATCGACGGCACGTTTCCCGATTACACACGGGTGATCCCTACCGGCAATACAAGGCGGCTTGAAGTGGATGCGGCGGAGTTTGCCAAGGCGGTTGACCGCGTGGCCACGGTTTCGTCCGAACGCTCGCGCGCGGTGAAACTGTCGCTGGATGAGGACCGTCTGGTCCTGTCGGTCAATGCCCCCGACAGCGGTGCGGCCGAGGAAGAACTGGCCGTCGCCTATAGCGATGAGCGGCTGGAAATCGGGTTCAACGCCAAGTACCTCTTGGAAATTGCAAGTCAGGTGGACCGCGAGAATGCGGTGTTCCTGTTCAATTCCTCGGGTGATCCGACGCTGATGCGCGAGGGCAATGACATGTCGGCGGTCTATGTCGTCATGCCGATGCGGGTCTGACGCAAGGGCCTGACCTTTCCCGGCGGGCCATTTTCTTTTGAAAGGGCAGACCGTGAGCGGGCTTGCCATAACCTCTTTGACCTTGTCGCATTTTCGCAGCCACCGCGCGACGCGGCTTGCCTTTGACGGGCGAGCCGTGGCGATTGTCGGCCCGAATGGTGCTGGCAAGACCAATGTGCTGGAGGCGGTGTCGCTGTTGTCACCCGGTCGTGGTTTGCGACGTGCCACCACGGCGGAGCTTGCGCGAAAGCCCGAAGCGCTGGGCTGGAAGGTCACCGCGTCGGTGCGGGGATTGGCTGCGGATCATGAGATCGACACTTTTGCCGAAGGGGCTGAGCCCCGCGTCGTGCGCATCGACGGCAAGGCTGCCACGCAAAGCATGCTTGGCCATATCTGCCGGGTACTGTGGCTGGTGCCCGCAATGGACCGGCTCTGGATCGAGGCGGCGGAAGGGCGCCGCCGGTTTGTCGACCGGCTGACGCTGTCATTTTACCCGGTTCATGCCGAGGTCGTGCTCGACTACGAAAAAGCGATGCGCGACCGCAACCGCCTGCTGAAAGACCAGGTCACGGATGCGGCCTGGTACAGCGTGCTGGAGCATCGGATGGCCGAGGCGGCTGGCCTGATCATCGCCCACCGCGACGCGGCACTTGCCCGGCTGGCCGAGACGCAGGGGACCGCCGATACCGTCTTTCCCCATGCTGATCTGTCGCTGACGGGCCCGGAGGACGCACCGGAACTGGCTCCCGAGGACCTCGCGCTGGCCTGGGCCGAGGGGCGGCGGCGCGACATGGCGGCGGGGCGCACGCTCTTGGGTCCGCACCGCACCGACCTGCGGGCGATCTACGCGGCCAAGGGCGTGCCCGCGGATCAGTCCTCCACTGGCGAGCAAAAGGCGCTGCTCATCAGCCTGATACTCGCCAATGCCCGCGCGCTGGCCGCCGATCTGGGGCGCGCGCCGGTTCTTTTGCTTGACGAGGTGGCAGCACATCTGGACGCGGACCGGCGCGCGGCCCTTTATGACGAGATATGCGCATTGGGTGCGCAGGCGATCATGACGGGGACCGAGGCGGTGCTTTTTGACAGTCTGGGTGACCGGGCGCAGATCATCGCGGTCACCGATGACCACGGCACAAGCAGGACGGTGTCGGGATGAGGTGCGTCGATGCAGATTGAAACCGTCCCCGAGGCGCGGCTGAGCCCGGCACAAGAGGTCGAGATCGCGGCGCTGCTTGCACGGTGCTTTGGAACCGACTTTGGCGGGCGCAGCTTTTACCAGCAGCGCCACCACATGCGCCTGTTGGCCCGCGACCCGCATGTGGTGGGGCATCTCGCGCTGACCTTGCGGGCGATCCGCATTGGCGATCAGCTGATGGATATCGCGGGACTTGCCGAGGTTGCGACCGATCCCGACCATCGCGGCAAGGGGATCGCCGCGACCCTCTTGCAGGCAGCCATTGCGGAGGCAAAAGCGAGTCCGGCACGGTTCATGTTGCTGTTCGGAACGGCGCGCATCTACCCCGCAGCCGGCTTTGTCTCAGCGCGCAATCCAATGACCTGGATCGACCTCACCGGGGCGCGGATGGGAGCTGTTCAGGTGGCGGTGGCAAAGGCCTTGATGGTGCTGCCGCTTGGTGACAAGGCGTGGGATCCGGCGGCCCCGCTGGACTTCTTGGGCAATCTGTTCTGATGGGGCGCTGACGATGACGATCACGTTGCAGCAGATGCTGCTTTATGCGGCGGGCATGTTCGCGCTCTGGGCTGTGCCGGGGCCGGTCTGGGTGGCGCTGACAGCCCGCACTTTGTCGGGCGGGTTTGGGAGTGCCTGGCCTCTGGCAGTCGGTGTCGTTTTTGGCGATGCGATCTGGCCTCTGGCAGCGATCTTTGGCCTCAGCTGGATTCTGTCGGTCTACGGCGGATTTCTTGTCCTTCTGCAATGGATTGCGGCAGCAGTCTTTGTGCTCATGGGCGTCATGCTCCTGCGCAAACCGGGCGAGTTGACGCCCGACAGCCGGTTGACCAAACCGGGGCGGTTGGCGGGCTTGTTGACGGGCCTTGCGGTGGTGATCGGCAACCCCAAGGCGATCCTCTTTTACATGGGCATGCTGCCGGGGTTCTTTGACCTGACGCGGCTGACGGGCTGGGATATCACGGTCATTCTTGCGATCTCCGCCGCCATTCCGCTGGCCGGGAACCTTGCGCTCGCACTCTTCATCGACCGGGTGCGGCAGCTGTTGTCGTCACCCCAAAGCGTGCGACGCATCAACGCCATCTCTGGTATCTTGCTGATCGGCGTCGGGATCGTGATTGCAATAACCAACTGATCGATCACAATCGCCGCGCGCCACCAGACCGGCGCGCGCGGCGGTTGTTCACATCCGTGGATCGTAGGCGGTGTTGACCCCAAGCGGCGGCGTGAAACTCTGCGCAATCGCCGCCCAGTCGACGAACTTGAAGTTGGTGGCGGCGGTCTCGCCATCCAGACCATTCAAGTCATCGTTGTAGCCGTCTTGCGTGACGAACAGCCCGTTCGGAAATCCCGGCAAAGCGGTTGCAATCACATCCGCCCCGTCGCTTTCTTGCACCGCGTCCGTCCCGTCACGCGCCGCCACGCTGAACGACCCCAATGGCGCAAAGACGTCATCAATGCGAAACACCACAAAGCTGTCGTCATAGGGCGCATCGGGCGCGCGCGCATCGCCATGGGCACCCCCTTGGCTGGAGGCCAAGAGATAGCGCTGAGTGGCACCGTAATAGATCGTCAGCCCCTCCACGTCGCGCGCGATCATGCTGTCGGGCATGGTAAAGGGGCTTGCGATCGATCCGCGCGTGGTGACCAGCGGGACCTCGCCAATGGTCCCGGCCATCGGGTCGATCTGCCAAATGCCAACATCCTCTTGCCCGGCATAGACTACACCCGAGACCTTGTCGGCCACCAGTCCCTCGAATTGCGGGCTCCAGTCAAGCAAGGGGTCATCCTCATTTTCGACCGTCAGGTCCTGCCCCATGAAGGCGAACGGCACCCGCACGTCGCGCAAAAGCCTGGCGGCCACGGTGCCATCGGCGTTGGCGGTCAGGGCAAAGATGCCGATACGCGGGTTGGTGCGCTGGGTGGCTGCGACCATCACCTGACCATCGGCGGCCTTCCAGCCGGTGATGCCGTAAATCGTCATCTGGTCATCCAGCAGATTGTCCAGATCTGCCCCGCCTTTCGGGTCAGGCTTGGTCGGAAAGGCGCGGCCGACGGACAGGTCGGTCACGTCCGTCAAGGTGCCGCCAGCGTCGATCTTGAACACGCGCAGGATATCCAGTCCCCGGTCCGAGGCGACCGCGATATCCGCCGTGCTGCCGTCGGCCATCGTCATGGCGTAGACCACATCGACATTGTTGATGCGGCCCTTGCCGTCACCGGTCGTGACCCGCTCGATGCTTTGCAGTTCGGCCCCGGTCAGGTCATAAACGCGCATGCCGCCATTCTTGACGGCCGTGATCACGCGGGTCTGTGCGGGGTCGGCGGGGTTGATCCAGAAGGCCGGATCGTCGGCATCGGCATCGCCGGTTTCTTCGCCCAGATTGGGCGTCTCAAGCGTCGGCATGACGGCTGGCACGGTCTGCGCGACACCCGACGCAGGGATCGCCGAACTCAGCATAGCAATCGTCAAAAGTCGGAAAACGGGCAGCGGCATGGGCGGGCTCCATCGCAAGATTTTCGGATCGTTCCGCGATTAGACGACCAAGATCACACGGCCATGACGCGCCCTGTTCGCGTCTGGCGGCAAAGCCATGCCGATCCCCTAAATCTTGTGCCCAAGGCGTGACAATCCCGCCCTAAACCGCTATAAATCGTGTGTCACTCACGAGGTTTGTCATCGATGGCCGCAGAGCCCAAGAACACGTCCGCCTACGACGCCGATTCCATCAAGGTTCTCAGAGGGTTAGAGGCTGTTCGCAAACGGCCCGGCATGTATATCGGCGATACCGACGACGGGTCGGGTCTGCACCACATGGTCTATGAGGTCGTCGATAACGGGATTGACGAAGCTCTGGCCGGTCACGCCACCGCCGTCACCGTTAAAATCCATGCCGATGACAGTGTTTCGGTGCGCGATAACGGGCGCGGCATTCCGGTTGATATCCACCAAGAAGAGGGCGTCTCGGCGGCCGAGGTCATCATGACCCAGCTGCACGCGGGCGGCAAATTCAACAACACCGACGACAGTGGCAATGCCTACAAGGTGTCGGGCGGTTTGCACGGCGTTGGGGTGTCGGTCGTCAATGCCTTGTCGGAATGGCTGGAGCTGACGGTCTGGCGCAACGGTCGCGAGTACCGTGCGCGGTTCGAGGATGGCGACTGCACGGTGCATGTCCATGATGTCGGACCCGCACCGGGCATGAAGGGGACCGAGGTCCGCTTTTTGGCATCGGCCAAGACGAATCGGCCCGAGGGCACGTTTTCCGATCTGGATTACCAGTTCAAGACGCTGGAAAACCGGCTTCGTGAACTGGCGTTCCTGAACTCCGGCGTGCGCATCATCATCGAGGACGCGCGCCACCCTGAACCTGTCCGGACAGAGCTTTTCTACGAAGGCGGCGTCAAGGAATTCGTCAAATATCTGGACCGCTCCAAACAGGCGGTCATTGCCGAACCGATCTACATGATCGGTGAACGCAACGGCATCGTGGTCGAGGTCGCGATGTGGTGGAACGACAGCTACAACGAAATGGTGCTGCCGTTTACCAACAACATCCCGCAGCGCGACGGCGGCACCCATCTGGCCGGTTTCCGGGGCGCACTGACACGCACGATCAATTCCTATGCGCAGACATCCGGCATCGCGAAACGCGAGAAAATCGACTTTACCGGGGACGATGCGCGCGAGGGTCTGACCTGTGTCTTGTCGGTCAAGGCGCCGGACCCGAAGTTTTCGTCACAAACCAAGGACAAGCTGGTCTCGTCCGAGGTCCGCCCGGCGGTCGAGAATCTGGTGAACGAAAAGCTCGCCGAATGGTTCGAGGAAAACCCCGGCCCCGCGCGCAGCATCGTCGGCAAGATCATCGAGGCGGCCTTGGCCCGCGAGGCTGCCCGCAAGGCGCGTGAACTGACCCGGCGCAAGACCGCGCTGGATATCGCGTCCTTGCCCGGCAAGCTGGCCGATTGTCAGGAACGCGACCCCGCGAAATCCGAGATATTCCTTGTCGAGGGTGACTCTGCCGGTGGTTCCGCCAAACAGGGCCGTTCACGCTCCAATCAAGCGGTCCTGCCACTGCGCGGCAAGATCCTGAACGTGGAACGCGCGCGCTTTGACCGCATGCTCGGCAGCCAGGAGATCGGCACCTTGATCACCGCGCTGGGCACCGGCATCGGGCGCGACGAATTTGACATCGGCAAGCTGCGCTACCACAAGGTCGTCATCATGACCGACGCCGATGTGGACGGCGCGCATATCCGCACCCTGTTGCTGACCTTCTTCTTCCGCCAGATGCCGTCGCTGATCGAGGGGGGATACCTCTATATCGCGCAGCCGCCCTTGTACAAAGTGGCGCGGGGTCGGTCCGAGGTCTACCTCAAGGATCAGGCCGCGCTGGAGGATTATCTGGTCGAGATGGGGGTTGAGGGCGCCGTCCTGCGCCTGCCCTCGGGTGAAGAGATTGCCGGCGCCGACCTCGCCCGTGTGATCGAGGGGGCGCGGGCCTTTCGCAAGGTGCTGGAGTCGTTTCCGACGCATTATCCTCGGGCGATCCTGGAGCAGGCGGCACTTGCGGGGGCGTTTGATCCCGGTAGTGCCGAAGCCGATCTGCAGGCCGTGGCCGACACCGTGGCCAAGCGTCTGAACCTCGTGGCGCTGGAATATGAACGCGGCTGGGCCGGGCGCATCACGCAAGACCACGGCATTCGACTGTCGCGTATCCTGCGCGGGGTCGAGGAGTTGCGTACCCTTGACGGTGCCGTCCTGCGCTCTGGTGAAGCGCGCCGTCTGGGTCATGTCGCGGGCCAGAATGCCCATGTCTACCGTGACCCGGCCCGCCTGATCCGCAAAGATCGAGAGCAGATGATCCACGGGCCGATCGACCTGTTGAAGTCCGTTCTGGCCGAGGGCGAAAAAGGCCTGACCCTGCAACGCTACAAGGGCCTGGGCGAGATGAACCCCGAACAGCTGTGGGAAACCACGCTGGACCCCGAGGCGCGCACCCTGTTGCAGGTCAAGGTCGATGACCTGGCCGAGGCGGACGACATCTTTACCAAACTGATGGGCGATGTGGTCGAACCCCGGCGCGAGTTTATCCAGGCCAACGCGCTGGACGTGCAGCATCTGGATTTCTGACCCAGAGGGCCGGGGGTAAATCCTCGGCCCGAGTCAGGGCGCGGTTCTATGCTCCAGCCGCAGGCCGACCGCGCTGCGCAACGCAAAGCCCGCCCAATGGGTCTCTGTCGGCTTTGGCTTGCCCGTCTCGTCGCGGTCCACCACGCCATCCTCGGCCAGTTCCACCAGCGACAGATAGCGGTCCATCCCGGCATCGCCCTTAAGCATCTTGCCAAAATAAGCGGTGGTGAAATGCTGGGCGATGTTGTTCATCCGGACATTGTCCCAGACCGCGTCGGTGTAGTGTTCGGCGGGGATGAAATCCAAGCCCTCCGCAGGCATCCACGACTCTGCAGGGGCGGGCATCGGCGCACCGGCGTTGTGGTTGGCGCCGACAAACGTCAGCAGGTAGCGGTCCGCATTCACCGCCTCTTCAAAGATCGTGCGCGTGCCGCCCTCATAAAGCGACACATCGTCCTTGCTGCCTGCGATGAACATCATCGGTGTGCGGATATTGGCGAGCACCGTCGCATCCCAGAACCCCGCATTCCGCCCCCATGGCGCAAACGCTACCATCGCCTTGATCCGCGGATCAGGCAGCGCGGCGTGCGTCTCGGTGCCGTCCTGATGCACCTTGAGCGTGCCTGCCGGAGCACCCCAGTCGAACTGCGTGCTCGCGCCGGTCACGCCACCGCCCGCAAGGATCACCGCACCGTACCCCCCCATGGAATAGCCGATCAGCCCGGTATTCCGCGCATCGACCAATCCTTTCAGGAGCGATCCTTCGGTTTTGGACAGCGCGTCGATCTGGTTCAGGACGAACAGCTGATCGAGGGGCCGGTTGACCAGCGTACTGCCGAACGCCAACTGACTGTCATAGGTGCTGTCGGTGTGGTCGATCGACACCGTGACGTAGCCTTTGCTGGCGAGATTCTCGCCCAGATGCGCCATCAGATACCGGTTCCCAGGATAGCCGTGCGAGATCACGATCAAAGGATAGGGCCCGCCCGCCGCATCGGGCGCGGCATCGCGAACCGCCGCGCCATAAAGCGTGACCCGGCGCTGGCCGTCACGGATCAGCACGCCGTCATAGGCCTGCACGCCTTGAGGCTTTGGCCCTGTCGCCGGATACCAGACTTCCAGCGTCAGCGGGCGGTCATGGCGCGGCATGGCGTCGGGACCCGTCACGTTCACGATGTCCAGCTGATCCGGGTTCGCCACGTTCAGCGTCTGGACCCCGACCGTGAACGGTCCCGGCCTTGCCAGATCCGGCGCATCCGACCGCATCAGGTCAATCCGGTTATCGTGTGACGCAAGGTCCTGCGCCAGTCCAGCCCCGGTGGAGGCCAGCAACGACATCACGGCAAGCGGTCTGATCATTTGGCACCTCTGTCTGGGGGCATTCCCGCCCGCCCTTCAACCTAGAGCGCAGGCAACCGGAGGGCGAACTTTATTGACGGTGGGATGGCGAAAAAAATGGCCGAATTTGCAACCTGAGGTTGTTAAAGATGCGCAAAAAATGTCCGCCACAGCACGGTGAATTGCGATGGCCTTGCACGGGGGGGCCTTCGTCCGCAGACGCCATCATCCCGCGCGACATCGCAGCCCTGCCCACGGCTTGGCAATCAGCTTGCCGATGGCAATGCGGGCAGGATGTCGCGAAAGCTGGTCGTACGGGAATAGACGCACGCTCATGACAACCAGAATGCATCAGCATCTTGAATCAAGCGGTCAGCTGTCCCGTGGTCGTGTCAGATTCGCAGAGTATTGCGAATTTCCCGCGCAATTTCCTGGGCTTTTGCAAAAATCTCGCGGGTCCCAAACCGTCTGGTAACCTTGCTGATCGCATCGCCGTCCCCCACGACCTGCTCCGCTGCGTCCGACCTGAACGCGGCCGTCACCGATCCTGTCCGCCGCTGTTGGGTCGCTCTTCGTTTGCCAAGTTACCACGAAAGGCCTTCACAACGGACCGGCATTTGACGTCTGCCCTGCGGCGATGTCGATGTGAAAGACGCCGACGTGGTCGCGATCGGACCGCTGGCGCTTTGGCTTATCCCCTTCGATCTCAGGCAGGTGTAAGATGCCTTGCCGCCGAAGGCACCCGTGCAGCGCCGACGGCGGCAGGTGCGGGACTGCCGGCTGCAATCCATCAAGGCCGTTGTCCAGCCGCGGCAGGGTACGCCACCCGCGATGACCAATGCGCGGTGATCTTGATATCAGCCTGCCAATGCTGGCGTCGTCATGTTCTGGCCATGAGCCCGGACCACGGAATATCAGGGCCGCCTCAGACAAATGTTGTGTATGGGCCACATCCATAGGCCAAATGTAGCAACGAGGATATCCCCTCAGATGAAACGGTACCTTTGGCTTGACATGGTTCCGGCGACTATTGCAATCGTTGAATGCGAAAGAGTTAATGACGTCATCACTACGGTGGTTTACTGCGTTTTGCCTTTTGAAACTGGTTGATCTGGTTGAATGGTGAAAGCAATTGCCCAGAACGCGACCACCAGATGCGTGACTGAGGTCGATCCGAATCCGCTTGAGCGCGACAGTACTCACGGGTTTGTTCCAGCCCTCCAGACGTAAAGACTCTCGACGCCAGGCCTGTGGCACGGGGCTGTACACCATTGCCGTCCCACGCGCGGCAAAGACATTGGCCGAGACGGAAACGACCGGACGCTCAGGCCGGATGAACTGTGGGGTACCTGTGATGAAATCTCTGCCTGATCTCTGTGGCGTCTCGAAACCGTTTGTGCGCAAACGCAGCGGGATGATGCGTCTTGTGACCGGCGCGGCTCTGATGCTGGCGGTGGTCACCTCGCCGGTTGCGGGCGACGTGATCACCAACTCCACCCCGGGATCAAGCAGTTTCGTGGTGCCGGCTGGCGTGACCGAGGTCAGGATCATCGCCGAAGGCGCGTCCGGCGGCGTTCAGGCGGGCGGTGCGGGGCTCGGTGGGGCCGGGGCGGTGACGTCGGGCGTCTTTGCCGTGACGGCTGGCGATACGATCCGCTATGTGGTGGGTCAGCAGCCCAGCGGTGGCACGGGGTTCGAGGCAGGCGGCGGCGGCTCCACCGGCGTTTTCATCAACGGCACGCTCGTCACGGTCGCGGGCGGTGGTTCGGGCTATGACAACACCCAGGTGGGTGGAGGCCAGGGTGGCCGGGCAGCCGAGGGCGGTCAGGATGGCCCGGCCAGAGGTCCATGTGGAATAACGCTTGGCGGCACCGGTGGGGCGGGCGGCAGTGGCGGCAACCGCAGCCCGGCAGGATGCGGCGTCCCGGACAACGGCGGCGGTGGTGGCGGTGGTATCAACAGCGCGGGACAAGAGGCTGGGCCGGGTGGCGGAACCGGCGGTGGCGCCGCCGACTTGAATGCACTTGACGGGCTTTCCGTCGCGCCGGGTGGCCTTGGTGATAATGATGGGGGCGCGCAGGGCGCTAACGGCGGCTCGGGCTTTACCGGCGGCGGTGGTGCCGACCCACGCGAAGCCGGCGGCGGTGGTGGTTATTCTGGCGGGGCGGGTGCCAACGAGAGTGGTCAGCCCGGCGGTGGCGGATCTTTCGTTGTCGCGTCCGCACTGTTCCAATCCAAGACAAATGGGGCCAACTCCACAAACAACGGAAACGGCTCTGTCGAGATCGCATTTTCCCGGCTGACGGTGGTAAAGGCGGTGGTCAATGACGACGCCGGGACGGCAACGGCGGCGTCCTTTACGTTGCGGCTTGCCGCGACGCTGGGCGATGTAACGACGGCGACCGCCTTCAGTTCAGGTAGTGTTGTGGACATGCGCTCGGGTGGTGCCACGAACCAGTACACCCTATCCGAGGATGCGCTGGCTGGTTACACCCAGACCGCCAACACCTGTGCACCTCTCACCCATGCAGTCGCCAACATCGGAACCAATTACACCTGCACGATCACCAATGATGACAATGATGTAAGTCTGATCGTAGCGGACGACGATGATTTCTCGGCGACCCCGGTGAACGGGGCGACGGGTGGCACGGCGGGTGACGCCTATGCGGGCGACACGCTGAACGGCGTGCAGGTGACGGCAGCGCAGGTGACGCCGACGGTGACGACGCCTGCGACGCCGATCGGCGGCGGCCCGGTGCCGGTGCTGGCGACCTCTGGTGCGACCGAGGGTCAGGTGACGGTTCCGGCTGGCACGCCTGCGGGCACCTACACCATCGCCTACGAGATCTGCGAGACGCTGAACCCCGGCAACTGCGACGACGCCGTGGTCACGGTGGTCGTGGACCCGCCCGCGATCGTAGCGGACGACGATGATTTCACCGCCGTGCCGATTGATCCGCTGACCGGCGGCACCGCAGGCAATGTCCTTGGGAACGACACGCTGAACGGCGCTGCGTTTGACCCGGCTGATGTCACCATCGCGGTGACCGATGCGGCCGGCATTCCAGGCCTGACGATCTCGCCCGCGGGGGATCTGATCATCCCGCCGGGCGTGGCAGCAGGGACCTATGCGATCGAGTACGAAATCTGCGAGGTACTGAACCCCGCGAACTGCGACACGGCCATTGCAACGGTTGTCGTCGGCGTGCCGGGCGCGACGGGGCTGGTGGACGACATATCTGCGGGCAACATTCCCGGCACAGCCGTCACGCTGCGTGTTCTGCGCAATGACAACGATCCGGCGAACATCTTTGACCGCAGCACGCTGACGATTGTCGGCACGGCGGGTCCGGGTGCGCCTCTGGTGGTCCCTGGCGAGGGTACGTGGACGGTTGAGCTGGCCTCCGGCTCGATCACCTTCACGCCTGAACCGGGCTTTCTGGGCAACCCGACGCCGATCCGGTATCAGGTCACCGACATCTTTGGGAACCTGCTGGCCCCTGCTGCCGTGGTGATCCTTTATGAGTTCAACGCGGCGTTCATCTGCTCGGACGTGATCGGCAAGGTCTTTGACGACAAAAACCAGGACGGGCAGCAGGATGAGGGTGAGGCCGGTATTCCAGCCGCACGCTTGGCCACAGTGAACGGCGATATCATTACCACCGATGAATATGGCCGCTACTCGGTGCCTTGTGCTGCGATCCCGCAAGATATCGGGTCGACCTTCCTTCTGAAGCTTGATCCGCGCAGCCTGCCGACCGGCTACCGGTTGACGACCGAGAACCCCAAGACCGTACGCCTGACGCAAGGCACGATGCGGCGGATGAACTTTGGCGTCACGGTATCGAATGTGGTGCGGGTGGATCTGACCAGCGACGCCTTTGATGCTTCGGGACAGATCAGTGCGGAACTCGACAAGGGTCTGAAGGTGCTGGTGGCTTCGGTGGCAAAGAAACCGTCAACCCTGCGCATCAGCTACTTTGTCGATGGCGGAAGTGTCGAAGTGGCCAAGAAGCGGCTGGATCTTGTCGAAGCCAGGCTGCGCGCGTTGTGGCGCGGCAAGGGCAGCTATCAGCTGAGCCTTGAGAAGACGATTGTAGAGCGTAAGTGAGGGAGTTCGGATAATGCCTGGGAAAACACTCGGCTCCCTGATGGGTCAAGGTATGCGGTTCGGCGGGCTTGTCTCTGCGCTCGCCCTCAGTGCGGCCTTCCCCGCACTTGGCCAGGAAGGCAACGATTGCCGGCTTGTGAACGGCGTTCTGCCCGCAGGTTGCGAAACTGCGGGCAATGGTCAGATCGTCACGGATCCGGTCAACTCCAACGTCGAGATTGACGACGTGCAGTCCGCGCCCAGAGGGTTTTCGATCACCGTCGACGGCCAGACACTGGCGGGCGAGGATCGCGGTGTCATCGCCGGGCGGACAAGTCCGGGCGGCGATATCCGTGCGCAGGATGTCGCGCTTGATGCCGCCGACGTGCAGGTGCGCTATGATGGCACCCGGACGGACCGGCGCCTGAACGTCCTGACATCCGATCTGCGCACCGAATTCCGGGCCGGAGATACTGTCAGCTTCAACGCCACCACCAGCTATGCCCGCTGGGTGGACCGGGCGGAGATCCGCATCGTTCCGGTGCGCCGCAGCTTTGGTCGGCAGGAGGTGATTGTCGTTCCGGTCGACCCGAACGGGACTTCGGGCTGGTTGATCCCCGAAGGTGACGAAAACGAATACAGCTACGTTCTGCGCGTCTACGACAGCCAGGGCCGGTTCGACGAAACTGCGCCCGTTTTCATCAGCCGCCGTGACAAGCCTGTCGATCCCGACCTGAACGGCCCGGTGATCGCCGCAGGCGAAGGCGAGGACAACACGGCGCGCCGCAATATTCCGGTAACCGGTGGTGTCGTCACCGTCAGCGGTACGGGCCTGCCGCCGGGTGCCAGTGTGGTGGTTCTGGGCCGCCGGGTCCCCGTGGATGCCAACGGCAAATTTGTTACCGAGGTCATTTTGCCCGCAGGTCAGCAGGACGTCAAAGTCAGCCTTGATGCGCCGAACGCGCAAGGTGTGACGCTGACACGCCAGATTGTCATTCCGCGCAATGACTGGTTTGCGACCGGTCTTGCGGATCTGACGTTCGGCCGCCGCGGTGAATCGCTCGGCGACGCCGAAACCTACACGCGCGGACGATTGGCGCTCTATGCCCGGGGCATCGTCGATGGCAAGACCAAGGTCACTGTTTCCGGCGACACGGGCGAAGACGAACTGGACGCGTTGTTCGACGATATCCTGACGAAAGACCCCCGCGATGTGCTGGACAGGGTCAATCCTGATACATTTTATCCCACTTATGGCGACGATTCCACGATCGTCGAGGATGCGCCGACCTCGGGCAAGGTCTTTATCAAGGTCGAGCAAAACGACAGCTATCTGATGTGGGGTGATTTCGAGAACAAGATCGAGAACACCGAATTCCTGCGGGCGACGCGCAATCTTTACGGCGCTCAACTGTCCTTCAAGTCGCCCGGCACAACCGTTGATGGCGAACGCCGACTGTCGGCAACGGCCTATGCCGCGCGGCCCGAAAGCCTGCCGCAGCGCGACGAACTTCGCGGCACTGGCGGATCCGTCTATGTGCTGCAGCGTCGTGATCTGGTGGCGCGGTCGGAAACCGTGACGATCGAAGTGGTCGACCGTGTGACGGGCCGTGTGGTGTCCACGCGGACGCTGGCTTTTGGCGAAGATTACCGGATCGACTACTTCCAGGGTACCATCATCCTCGACGATCCGCTGACAGGTGGTGTCTCGGGCGGGGGCGTGGTCAGTGGCACACCCTCGGGCGACTTCGATGCCAATCTTGTCGTGCAATATGAATATGTGCCCTCGGGCGGCGATCTGGACGGTACGGCTGCGGGCGGGCGGATTGAGGGCTGGCTGCCTGGCGATTTCCTGCGCCTTGGGGTTACGGCCATTAATGAGGCGACGGACACCGTCGATCTGCAGGTGATTTCGGTTGATGCCCGCCTGCAGTTCAGCCAAGGCAGCTTTGTTGACGTCGAGGTTGCCGAAAGCAAGGGCAACGGCTTTGGCCGATCCTTCTCGGCTGACGGCGGGTTCACATATGTCGATCTTGGCGGCGGCGGGGCCACGACGCGTGCTGGCGCTGTCCGGGTCGAAGGCGCGCTTGACATCGCTGATGTGATCGCCGGCGGCGACGGCACGATCAGTGCCTATTTCGAGGAAAAGGGGGCCGGGTTCTCGACCCTGTCGGAAGATATCCTTGCCGATCAGACGCTGTGGGGGCTTGCTGCGGACGTTCAGATCAACGACAGGCTCGGGTTCAGCGCTGCTTTCGAGGATTTCGACAGCGACAACGGCAATGATCGCCAGCAGGTCGAGGCCGAGATTGCCTATCTGATCAATCCGGTCACCACGCTGGCCTTCGGCATCAAACGTATCGACGAAAACCGTATCGGCGATCCTGAAAACACCGGCCAGCGTACCGATCTTGGTTTCCGCTTGTCGCGAGATCTTGGTGCGGACCAGGAGATATTTCTGTTCGGTCAGGGCACGGTCGACCGCGAGGGGACGATCCGCAAGAACAACCGTCTCGGTCTGGGCGGGCGGTTCAATCTGACCGACACCATGAGCGCCGAGGTCGAGGCTTCGGGCGGCACCGGCGGTCTTGGAGCGCGCGCGCTTTTGGAACTGCGCCCCGATGATGCCTCGCGTTTCTATCTTGGCTACGAGCTTGATCCGAACCGCGATATTGCCGGAACCACGCTCAACGGCGACCATGAGGGCACGCTGATCCTGGGCGCAGAGCGGACCGTGTCCGAAGGCATCAGCTACTATGCCGAAGACAACTACGATCTCTTTGGCGCGCGGCGCGAACTGACCCGGGCTTATGGCGTGACCTACACACCTTCGGCGATCTGGGATTTCTCGGCGGATCTTGAAATCGGGCGGGTGCGCGATGTCAATGACGGCGACCTTGACCGCCGCGCCTTTGGCATTGGCACGAAATATGATGGTGGACAGGGCGTCACCGGTTCGGCCCGTCTGGAATACCGGATCGACGAACGTGAAGGCGCGATCACCGAAGATCGTGAAACCTGGGCGATGGTCGCCAAGTACAGCAATCAGGTCAGCCCCGACTGGCGCTTTCTCGCCAGTCTGGATGCGCTGGTGTCCGACAGCGACCAGTCCGATTTCCTGAACGGTCGCTATGTGGAGGCCAGCCTTGGTTACGCCTACCGGCCCATTGCCAACGACCGGCTGAACATTCTGGCCCGCTACACGTTCCTTGAGGATCTGCCGGGGTCGGATCAGGTCAACGCGGATGGCTCTCTTGGCGGGGACAGGCAGCGCAGCCACATTCTCAGCGTCGATGCGATCTACGAGATCGACGAAAGCTGGGAACTGGGGGGCAAAGTCGCGTATCGCCTCGGCGAGTCCGCACCCCGCGCGACGGATGATTTTACCTCGAACGACGCTGGATTGGTCGCCCTGCGCGCCACCTATGCGATCGAACAACGCTGGGAGGTGTCGGCCGAGGCACGGGTTTTGTTCCTCAATGATCAGAACTCGCGCGACTTTGGTACACTGCTGACGTTCTACCGTAGTTTCGGCGACAACGCGAAGCTTGGGCTCGGCTATAACTTCGGATCGTTTTCTGACGATCTGCGCGACACGACGCTGGATGACCAAGGCCTGTTTCTGAACCTTCAGGCCAAGTTCTGACCCGGGTTCGTCCGAAGCCCGGGTCCGGGATTTGGGCGGCGCGCTGCTTTTGCGCCGTCTTTCGGCGGCGCGACGAACGCCCCTAGCCCTACGACACCCAAACCCCCGGTCGGGCTTGTCGTTCGCCGTGCCCCTCGGTCAGAGCGCATGGCTTTGATGATGTGGCCGCCCGCTGCTGTCGCGGGTGAAAACGTGGTGCTGCCGAAAGCCCGGGGCAACAGCGTGACCATCGATCGGCTGGCCAATACGCCTTGCCAGAACGGCTACACGGTTGACCTGGTGTTGCTGGATGGTTGCGCCGATATCGCAATGCAACGCGTGATCCGTCGCTTGATTGCACCTGATCGGATGATCCTGTTTGCCGTCATGAAAAAGGGTCTTCACGGTGCGGAATTCACATACGACATGCTGAAGACAAGCAATTTCATCAATGCCCACGCCCGCACTGACAACATCCAAGGCCCTGGCCAGCCCCGACGCATCGTCGAAGACGCCGCCCAATCCTATCTGCTGGCGTCCGAGGAAATGGACCGGATCGAGATGGACAACCTGCACGAGGCAATGCCCGAAGCGGGCCTCAAGACCCCGCCCCGCGCAGGGGCGCAAGCCAAGACGGCGGCCTGACGCCGCTCCGATACCCCCCGACGCATTCCCCGGCCTGACCAAAGCTGCCGATCCCGCGATGGATCAGGCGGCACTTCATGCATGCTATGCGCGCCCCGCCCGCCCGCGCCCGCGCCGAGGCGGGCGGGCTGGAGATCGAGATGCCCGACGGCACGCGAGCGCATCCGACTGCCCAGCGGCGGCTACCGCCACGACCACCTGCGCGCTCAGGTGCAGCGCGCCCAAGCAGATGAATGCAAAGTCCGTATCGTGGG
The DNA here is from genome assembly GCA_031378845.1 of Rhodobacterales bacterium. Lineage (GTDB taxonomy): Bacteria > Pseudomonadota > Alphaproteobacteria > Rhodobacterales > Rhodobacteraceae > JAJNPS01. Next base: position 266,805 of record JANNES010000015.1, on the reverse strand, counting down.
ATCCAAGGGCGATCTGCTGCGAACGCTGGCAAACGCCGTCGCCGCAACGGGCGCGGTGCCGAGTTTTGTGCCAGAATGGTGACCCCGGATGGATTCGAACCATCGACCTGCCGCTTAGGAGGCGGCCGCTCTATCCCCTGAGCTACGAGGCCATTGGCGCTTTCATGGGGGCAAAAGCAGCCATATGCAACAGCCGCGTGGTGGCAAGCTTTGGTGGTCCGGCTGGCGGCGCGACGTTTTTCTGCCGCCGCTGGCAGACGGTGCTGGCATGGCCGGGCAGCGTGGACTGGCGTGGTTGTGGCGCCACGGATCACTTGCAAAGGGTCTTGGACAAGCTTGGTCTTTAAGACTAAACCAGATCTGACAGCCTCGCAGTGGCAGATGTTTCCTTGTCAAGACCGTCCAATTCCGATCCGCACCGCCCCCTGACGCTCCGCGATGTGTCTGAGGCATCGGGCGTCAGCGAAATGACTGTCAGCCGGGTCTTGCGCAACCGCGGGGATGTCTCTGACAGCACGCGTGAGCGCGTGCTCGAGGCGGCCCGGATGCTGGGCTATGTCCCGAACAAGATTGCGGGGGCCCTGGCGTCGCAGCGGGTCAATCTGGTGGGCGTGGTGATCCCGTCTTTGTCCAATCTGGTGTTCCCCGAGGTGCTGACCGGTATTTCCGACGGGCTGATTGGTACCGGACTGCAACCTGTTGTCGGGGTGACCAACTATCTGCCGGAAAACGAAGAGCGGGTGATCTATGAGATGCTGTCGTGGCGGCCCTCGGGGCTGATCGTGGCGGGGCTGGAACATTCGGTGGCTGCGCGCGCAATGATGGCGCAGTCGGGCATTCCGATCGTCGAGATTATGGATATCGACGGTGAGGCGGTGGATAGCGCCGTCGGCATTTCCCACCGCCGCGCCGGTCGCCAGATGGCCGAGGCGATCATCGCCGCAGGCTACCGCCGCATCGCGTTCTTGGGCACGCAGATGCCGCATGACCACCGTGCGCGCAAACGGCTTGAGGGGTTCGAAGAGGCGCTGGGCAAGGCGGGCCTCAGGCTTGTGGACCGAGAGTTCTATTCGGGCGGCTCGGCCCTTCTCAAAGGCCGCGAAATGACGGCCGCCATACTGAACCGGACTGCAGACGTCGATTTTCTGTATTATTCCAATGATATGATCGGGGCAGGCGGTTTGCTTTACTGCCTCGACAAGGGCATCGATGTGCCCGGCAAGGTCGGCCTGGCAGGCTTCAACGGCGTCGACCTGCTCGACGGTCTGCCCCGGCGGCTGGCCACGATGGACGCCTGTAGGTTGGAGATCGGCCGCAAGGCGGCGGAGATCATCGCGAGCCAGCGCAGCCCCGCGGAAGTGGGTGCCAGGCGGATCGAGCTGTTCCCGACCCTGCAGCGGGGGGATACGATCAGGTGAGGGGTGAGAGGAAAATGTAGGGTGTGCATTCATTGCGCACCATTGTGCCATGTTCTTGCCGAGGGATCGGTTCGGCAGCTGCATCTGTCCGTCTCGTCCCTAAGCCCGGAATCAAGGGCGAAGCCCGCCGGGCAGCACCCGACCGCCCCCTCGGTCGGGCGCTTTGCCACCGTCACCAGCCGAATATCGGTGGGAGGTGCTGATCCATAAAGTGCCTCGAGCTGCCGAGGCGCGCGCCCACCCCGCGGTCAGGCGATGCCCTTTGTCGCGGACCAAGTCATCTTGATACGGGCAGACAGACCCTGCCTTGGAAACGCGCAGTCTGCTCAAGGATGGCGGCTCAAGAACTTTGATCGTATTGCACAACCTTGGCAGCTGGCGGCTTTTCGCAACTCTTCTGCGCAGAATCCGTCAAGCCGTAAACACATCCTTAAATCGCCCACCTTATCCACCTGATAAAAATCAACAAAATTTTCGTCATGACTCGGGACACCCCACCCGTCAAGCCACCAACCGCCCCCCGGCTACTCCAAGAATGACCGTCTCCACCATCGCCCCCTCGGGCTGGTCCGTCCCGAAATCCACCTCCGCGAACCCTTCCGTCCGCCCCATCCGGGGCCCCTCGGTCAGGACCCGGTGGACTCGTCCCACCTGCGCGCCCAGATGCCGCGCCAGCGCGGTCTCTCCCGCCGCCCTCAGCCGCGCCGCGCGCTCCTTGATGACCGGCCCTGGCACGGCGGGCATCCGCGCCGCCGGGGTGCCCTTGCGGGCGGAATAGGGAAAGACATGCAGGAACGTCAGGCCGCAGTCCTGCACCAGATCGAGGGAGCGTTGAAACATCCCCTCCGTCTCGGTCGGGAAGCCAGCGATGATGTCGGCCCCGAACACCATGTCCGGGCGCAGCCGGCGCGTCTCGTCGCAGAACCGGATCGCATCATCGCGCAGGTGCCGCCGTTTCATCCGTTTCAGGATCAGGTCGTCCCCGGCCTGCAAGCTCAGGTGCAGGTGCGGCATCAGGCGGGGCTCTGTTGCGATAGCCTCCATCAATGCCGGGTCCACCTCGATGCTGTCGATCGAACTGATCCGCAGGCGGGCCAGGTCCGGCACCAGCCGCAAGATCCGCATCACCAAATCCCCAAGGCGCGGCGCGGCAGGCAAGTCGGCACCCCAGGATGTGAGATCCACTCCGGTCAGCACCACCTCGCGAAATCCGCGATCCACCAGCCGCTTGATCTGTTCCACCACGACGCCTGCCGGAACCGACCGCGAGTTACCGCGCCCGTAAGGGATGATGCAAAACGTGCAGCGATGGTCGCAGCCATTCTGGACCTGCACATACGCGCGGTGGCGGCCAAAGCCGTCGATCAGATGACCTGCGGTCTCGCGCACGGACATGATGTCATCGACCTGCACGCGCTCTGTCGTGCCGATCAGGTCAGGGATGGCCAGGCGCTTCCAGGTCTCGGCCTGCATCTTTTCGGTATTGCCCACCACCCGCGTCACCTCGGGCATTGCGGCGAACGTCTCGGGTTCGGTCTGTGCTGCACAACCTGTCACGATGATCGCGGCACCGGGATGCGCGCGCGACAGGCGGCGGATTTCTTGCTTGGCCTTACGCACTGCCTCCGCCGTGACGGCGCAGGTATTAACCACGACCGCATCCGAAACCCCTGCTATGGCAGCAAGTTCCTTCATCGCTTCGGTCTCATAGGCGTTGAGACGACAGCCAAGTGTTGCAAAAACGGGGGCGTTCATGGATGTGCCGCAAGCAGTTCCGGGCTGATCCAGCCATCAAAGACGCGCGCAACCGGGCCGGTCAGCCAGACGCCGTCGTCGCGCCAGTCAACCTCCAGCACGCCGCCGTCCACGTCCAGCGTGACCTGACGGCTGGTCAGTCCGCGCAGGTGCGCGGCCACCGCGGTCGCACAGGCCCCGGAGCCACAAGCAAGCGTGATGCCGGTGCCCCGCTCCCAAACCCGCAGTCGCAGCCGGTCGGGGCCGGTAAGGCTGGCAAATTCCACATTCGTGAGTTGGGGGAAAAGCGGGTCATGTTCATGCGCTGGTCCGATCGCCGCCAGATCGACGGCCTCGGCATCGGGCACGAACCGTACGCAATGGGGGTTGCCCATGCCAACTGCGACCGGGTCACCCCCGAGCGGCAGGTGCAAAGTCTCCACCGGATGCGACAGCGGGATGTCTTGCCAGTCCAGTTGTGGCTGACCCATGTTGACGGTGACCCGCCCATCGGTTCGGCGCAGCGCCTTGAGATGCCCGCGCGGGGTCTGGATCGTGAGCGATGTCCTGGCCGTCTCTTGCAGCACCAAATCCGCCACGCAGCGCGTCGCATTTCCGCAAGCTTCCGCGCGTGAGCCGTCCGCATTCCAGAATTCCAAGGCTATGTCCGTCGTTGTCCCAGATCGGATTTCGGCCAGTTGGTCAAAACCGACGCCCCGATGTCTGTCCCCCAGCGTCCGGACCAAAGCGGACGTCATCGCCGACGCGCGCTCCCGCGTGTCGATGATGATGAAATCATTGCCTGCGCCGTGCATTTTCAAGAAGGGCAAGCCTCCGAGGACGGGTTCATGTGTCATGCGCTGGCATATACGCGCGCGGGGCCAATTTTGCCAGTCCCCCGCGCTTTTGCCCTTGACCGGTACGGCGGGGATGCCTAATCAGCGCACCTTGTGTGGGCCGGTAGCTCAGCTGGTAGAGCAACTGACTTTTAATCAGTAGGTCTCGGGTTCGGATCCCGACCGGCTCACCAAACTCTCTCATCGTGCCGTCTATCTTGTGGAACACCATGCAGACCAGTGGCGCACGTTCCGCAGGTCTTGGGCTGCAACAGCGATCACTCGCCAGCACAGATGGCCGCAAAGCAAGAGCGTCAAGCGCATCACTTTGCCTGACCCGATGGCAAAACCACAGGTCACCCAAGCAGGCCATTCGGCAGCCTCGTTGTGCAACGAGTCCGTCGTCGCCGTTAGTCGCCCGAAGGTCCGCAATTTATGCCACCAAAAGCACGACAGGAATGCGTGTCGGGGCAAGTCGCGCACGTGATCTTGCTCTACCGGAAACGTCCGTGAAGCGCGATGCGCCACAAAGCGCGCATGCCGACGCGTTGCCCCCTGATGGGCGTGGCACTGCAGTCAGGGCTGCCGGATGCTGGAACAAGATACATCCGTGGTCCCCGAGCCTTCTGGCATCGTCAGGCCGCGCGCAGCCGCCAAAAGAGGATGGAGTGTCGCGTTCGGCCGGACCGCACTTTGGCAAGCAACCTAGATGGGCGTTGGAGATCACGTGCGACGCCGTCCCCACCGGCGCACATGTTGTGCCGAAACGACTGCGCGAAATGCGGGGCGCGGCTTTGCGGCGGCGCGCGCATGTCGGCAATGACTGACAGACAGACCCGGCCGGTCAGGGCACAACCACTCTTTGGCCGGCGCGACCTTGCGAACGGACCACGTCATTTCCCTTGGACAATCGTTTGGGGTGGTGGTTTACCAGCTGCATATTTGGCTGATCCACAACGAGACACATGCACAAGCCTGATCCCGGTCGCTGGCTGGCCCCTGCCCTTGGTCTGGTTGCCGCGATCACTGCGGCGCGGCTGGTCATGCTGGCGTTCAATCGCACCGACCTTTTCGTAGATGAAAGCCAGTATTGGCTTTGGGGGCAAAGTTTCGCGTTTGGCTATTATTCCAAGCCCCCCTTGATCGCATGGGTGATCGGCGCCGTGACGTCGCTGGTCGGCAGCGATACGCCCTTTTGGGTGCGTGCGCCTCTGGCGGTATTTCATGGTGCGACGGCGATGATCCTCGGCGCATTGGCCGCACAGTTGCACGGGCCGCGCGTGGCGCTGCTCGTGGCGGTCAGTTACGCCACCCTGCCGATGGTGGCTGTGGGCAGTCTGCTTGCGTCGACCGACACGGTCATGGCGCCGTTCTTTGCCGCGGCCATCTATTTCCATGCCCGTCTGGTCGACAGTCACGCGATGCGTTTTGCGGTACTTGCCGGGGTGATGGCAGGTCTTGCATGTCTTGCGAAATATGCGGGCGCCTACTTTCTTTTGGGTGTCGTGCTTGGCGCTATCTTTGTCCCGGCATTGCGACTGGCACCCCGGCATGCTGGCGCGCTGCTTGGTGCCTTTGCGCTGGTCATCGCACCGAACATCTTGTGGAATCTCAACAACGGCATGGCGACGGCTTCGCATACGATGGACAATGTGGGCTGGGTTCGCAACGATGCGCCGCTGTCACATCTTGATCCGGTCGGTCTTGCAGAGTTCTTTTTGAGCCAGTTCGCAGTTTTCGGGCCAGTGCTTTTTGCGGCAGTTTTGTGGGCGGCACGGCTTGGGCGCAGTTGGCGGTTGCTGATCTTTTCGGTGCCCGCCATTGCGATCATCTGTTTGCAAGCGCTTCTGGATCGCGCCTATGCCAACTGGGCGGCCTCGGCCTATTTTGCGGGTACGGTCGTCGCGGTGGCGGCTTTGGTCGGGCGCCCGAGATTGATGGCGGCCTCGCTGGCAATCAACGGTGCGATTGCCCTGATTCTGCCGATCCTGACGCTGATGCCGAATTTGAGCCTTGGGCGGGAAGAGCCGCTTTTGGTGCGCTATCTGGGTCAGGGCGCGTTGAGCCGACAGATCCTTGGTCTTGCAAATCTAAACGCAGTGCCAGTGATGGCGGCCCGGCGCGATGTGCTTGCCGATCTGTTCTATACCGGCAGGGGTTCCGGCGTGACCATTTATGCGCCGCGCCCGCAAGGCAGGCCGCAGAACCACTATGAACAGAGCTACGCCATGCCGAAAGGTCTTGCGGGTCGGGTGCTCTATATTGCTGACGCGCCTCCGCTTTGCGAAGGGCAGCCCGCAGCGCAGGCGATCCCTCTTGATCGTGCGAGTGGGACATATGCGGACGTGCCACTTGCGGCCTTTCTCGTTCCGGCGGCATGCCTGTGATACATGGCACGCCCATGCGACATGCTTTTGTCGTTCTTGCGGCTATTGCCGTGAGCTTTGCCGTCTTTGCCATCTGGCCACGCCTCGACCTCTGGGTTGCGGCGCTGTTCTACGATGTCGCTTCTGGATTTTCGCGGGCTGATGATGGCTTGCCGAACCTGATCCGGCTCGCGATCTGGCGGATGTCCGAGGCGTTGCTTTGTGTGTCTATCGGCGCGCTGATCTTTGGTGTTTTCCGGCGCGGCAACGTGCTTGGGCATTCCCGAAAAGCATGGGGCTTTATCCTGGCGCTTTATCTGCTTGGGCCGGGCCTTTTGGTCGATACGATCCTGAAACCGATCTGGGGAAGGGCGCGCCCCGCCAATGTGGCGGAGTTTGGCGGACAACTGCAGTTCACCCCCCCCTATCAGATCGCCGGCGAATGCACGCGCAACTGCTCATTCGTGTCGGGCGAAGTTTCGGGTGCGGTGGCGCTTGCGATTTCACTCTTGATGATCTTGGCGCAGGTGCGGGGTCGCATGACCAAGCTGTCCCATGACATCACTGTTCTGGTTATACTTGCCCTACCGCTTTACACGGCGTTCCAGCGCATTGCTGCCGGGCGCCACTTTTTGTCGGATGCGGTCTTTGCCGCGTTGTTCACGGCATTGGTCGCGCTGCTGCTGGCGGCTGCGCGCGACATTTCGGGCAGGCTCAAAGCGTGGTTGCAAAGGCGCTAGAGCCCCCGACTTTGTCTTGCAAGGCGTCTCGCAGAGGGGACAAGAAAACCACCCACGCGACGACGGGCAGCAAACGAGTGCAATCGGCGCACATGATCCGCGCGTGCCAGTTGCTCAGGGCAAAACCTGATCTGCTGATCGCGGCGGATGTGCGTTTGCCTCAAAGCGGCAAGACTGACGCTGTCGGTGTCGCTGCGACCATCCTGTCGGTCCGGGGGAATCAGGCCGACGGCTATTTCGTTTCGACGCGACGCAAACCTGATGGCAGTTGCTGCAAGTGCAACATCAAAATTCGCGCGCTGCAGCAACCTTTATCAGATTGCCATTTTTGTACTCGAGGCTGCGCAGGAATCAGCCAATTCAACTTAAAGTTGCAATTCTGATGCTAAGCGTGCATTGCACCGTTACGCAGCTGGGCCTAGCTGGTCCGTGCCGCCTTGCGGCAAGCAAGATCGGTCAACTGTCGCAAGAGACGACAAAAAAGAGGTTTCGCCATGCGCGCCAAGGTCACCACCGCGATTTTTCCAATCGCAGGTCTCGGAACCCGGTTCCTGCCTGCAACCAAATCAATCCCCAAAGAGATCCTGACCCTTGTCGATAAACCGCTGATCCAATACGCCGTCGAAGAGGCGCGCGAAGCCGGGATTACAGACTTTGTCTTTGTAACCGCACGCGGGAAATCTTCGCTCGAGGATTTTTTCGATGTCAATCCCGTGCTGGAAGCGACGTTGCGCAAGGCAGGCAAAACCGAGCTCTTGGAGACGTTGACAAGCACGAACATGGATAGCGGGCGCATCGCCTATGTGCGCCAGCATCAGGCACTTGGGCTTGGACATGCGGTCTGGTGCGCGCGGCGGCTGGTGGGTGACCAACCTGCGGCGGTGATCTTGCCCGATGATCTGATCGTCAGCCAGATCGGCTGCCTGAAGCAGATGGTCGAGGCTCATGCCGAAACGGGTGGCAGTCTCGTCGCCACTATGGAAGTTTCACCTGAGCAAGCCTCGTCCTACGGCATCTTGGATGTCGAGGCAGAGCAGGGCGCGCTCGTCCGCCCGCGCGGGATGGTCGAAAAACCGGCAACGGGCGCTGCCCCGTCGAACCTGGCGGTCATTGGTCGATATATTCTGAGCGCGCGCGTCATGTCGCATCTGGAGTCAAAGACGGTCGGCGCCGGTGGTGAAATCCAGCTGACCGATGCGATCGCGACCGAAATCGCGGCGCATCCCGGCTCCGTTCTCGGCTACCGCTTTACTGGCACGCGGTTCGATTGCGGCACCAAGGCTGGCTTCATGCAGGCCGCCGTTCACCTGACATTACAGCGCGACGATCTGCGCGAAGAGTTCACCGACTATCTGAATGCGGTCATGCAGCGCGACCAGACGCCCGCACGTGTCATCTTGCGCGCTGTGACGTCGGCGGTCAGCTAACCCGTCGCAACGAGGACTTTGAATGGTCACGATCCTCTATCTTGCGCATGATCTGGATGACACCGCGGTCTGGCGACGGGTATCCATGCTTGAGGCGGGCGGCGCGCAAGTGACGCTTGCCGGTTTTCGGCGTGGCACAGCGGCATTGCCGGGGCCTGCACACGTTCTGGCAATGACCAGCAATGGTCGGATGGGGCAACGGCTTTGGGCGGTGGCGCGGGCTGTCGTGGGCGCAAAGCAGAGCTTTGGCGATCTTCCACGACCAGATGTCATTCTGGCACGCAATTTGGAGATGCTGGCGGTGGCCCGTCGTGTCCGGGGACTGTGGCGTGGTCGCGCCAAGCCCGGATTGGCCTATGAGGTGCTGGACATCCACCGCATGATGCTGGGCGGTAGCGTTCGGGCGCGTGTGCTGCGGGCTGTTGAACGCGGCTTGACCGGGTCGGTTGGCACGCTGTTGACGTCGTCACCGGGGTTCATCCGCAACTACTTTGTCTTCCATGGTCAGATAGATACCAAGACACCCGTGCAGATTGTCGAAAACAAGGTGAACGACCTTGACCTCGCATCCGGGCGTGTCGACCGCGAACAGAGTGGCCGCGCTGTCCCGACCATTGGCTGGTTCGGCATCTTGCGCTGTGCGGCGTCGTTGGCGGTGCTGGATGAGGTAACGCGGGCCTCGCCGGGCCGGATCAAGGTCTTGTTGGCCGGGCGGCCCGCGCTGGATGCGATCCCCGACTTTCCTACGATTGTCACGGCGAACCCGGATTTTGAATTTGTCGGCCCGTATCGCAATCCAGATGACCTACCCCGGCTGTACGGGGCGGTGGACCTTGCCTGGCTGATCGACCGCTATGATGCTGGACTGAACTCCGACTGGTTGCTGCCAAACCGTCTCTATGAAGGCTGTCTGTTTGGCGCCGTACCTTTGGCGCTTTCAGGTACCGAGGTTGCGCACCAACTGGCACCGCTCGACATCGGACTTGAACTGCCGCGCCTGACAGCGCGCGACCTGAGCACCTTGATCGCCGATCTCACCAGGGACGGCCTGGCCCGTGAAGCGGGCAAGGTGGCCGCGGTGTCGCGCGACAGGTGGGTCGCGAACCGCGTCGATGCCGTCAGTCTTGTGACCGCGCTGGCGATGACTGCGGCGCGTACTGGCGACGCAGCCAAGCACCAGCCGCAAGGACCCGCCGACGCCCGAACAGTCACCGACGCGGCGACCCCTGACGCTACGCGCGGACCTGTCCTTGTCGTCATTCCGACCTTGAACGAGGCCGCGCATATCGCCCAGGTAATCGACAGCCTGCTGCCCTTTGCCCGGCGCACAGGGGCCCGGATCATCGTCGTGGACGGGGGTTCGGACGACGGGACACAAGCAACTGTCGCCACCAGAACGACACTCGGACAACCCGTCTTTCTGGTTCACAATCCTGCGCGGTTGCAGGCTGCGGGTATCAACCTCGCCGTCGACATGCATGGCGCGGATGCTGCGTGGTTGATCCGTGTCGACGCGCACGCGGACTATCCCCAAGACTACTGCGACATCTTGCTGGCCGAAGCAGCCCGACACAGTGCAGACAGCGTCGTTGTCGGGATGGAGGCCGTCGGACAGGGGCTTTGGCAAACTGCCGTCGCTGCGGCGCAGAACTCCCGCTTTGGCAATGGTGGGGCCGCACATCGTGTCACCCCTGTCGGCAAGTTCGTCGAACATGGCCACCACGCGCTGATGCGGATGGCGATGTTTCGCGCGGTTGGCGGATATGACCCGGCATTCAGCCACAATGAGGATGCCGAACTTGATGTGCGGCTGCGCGCCAAAGGTGCGCGTATCTGGCTGACAGCAGCCACGCGGCTTGCCTACTTTCCAAGGCGAAGCGTTCCGGCATTGGTCCGGCAGTACTTTCGCTTTGGCCGTGGGCGCGCGCAGAACATTCTCAAACACAAAAACCGCCCCGGACCACGACAGATGTTGGTCATCCTTCTGGCACCAAGCATGGCGTTGGCCGTTCTCGCGCCAATCAGCTGGCTCTTTGCGATGCCCGTGATTGTCTGGGCCGCGGCTTGCCTTGGCGCGGGCGTGGTGATTGCCCGCGCGACGGGCGACGCGCGGTCATTGCTGGCCGGGCTGGCCGCGGGTGCAATGCACGCGGCCTGGTCTGCCGGTTTCTGGGTGCGCCTCATCGGCCTGGCGCGTCGACCAACAGTCTTTGGTGCCAAGCGATGAGCGGTCCCCATATCGCCATCGGCATCTGCACGTTTCGGCGTCCCCTGGTCGCCGTCACGTTGGCGTCGCTTTTACGCCAGCGCCTGCCAAACGGCTTGTCGGTCGAAATCATCGTGGCCGACAATGACGACACGCGCTCCGCAGAGGCTGCGGTGCGCGACGCGACTTTTGCGACTGCGATGCCGGTGACTTACATCCACGCTCCGGCGCGCAATATCTCTGTTGCCCGCAATGCCGTTCTGGACACGGCTGGCGCGGCAGGTGTGCAATGGCTGGCCTTTGCCGACGATGACGAACGCCTGGACGAGGGCTGGATCGCCGCCTTGTGGCAACAGGCGCACATGACAGGCGCGGGGGTGATCCTCGGCGACGTGCGGGCGCATTACGGGGCGCATGCGCCGGACTGGATGCGGCGCGGCGCGGTGCATGACACCCGGCCAGAACGCGATTCCCAAGGCAAGCTCAAGGCCGGCTACACGTGTAACGTGCTGATCAACATCCGTAACCCAGGTCTGGTGGACCTGCGCTTTGATCCGGCGCGTGGTCAGTCTGGCGGCGAGGACACGGCCTTTTTTGCGGCGGCGCGGGATCGCGGTGTCGTGTTTGCACATGCGCCAGATGCGCTGGCCGAAGAGGATGTGCCCGACAACCGCGCAACCCTTGGCTGGCTTTTGCGTCGCCGGATGCGGATGGGGCAGACGCATGCCAGCCTGATCGGTGCAAAAGCCGGTCTGGCAGGTCGGGCGCGACTCGCGGTGGTTGCAAGCGCAAAAGTCGTCGCTTGCGGGGCAGTGGCGCTTGTCTCACTGGGTAATCCGTTGGCGCGAAACCGCGCGATCATGCGGGGTGCATTGCATTTTGGAACGGCTTCGGGCCTGCTTGGTGCCCGTGCTCTGGTGCTTTATGGCGCGTCAACCGCCACGCCTGCCCAAGCGGGGCAAAAAGTACAGGAGCCTGCGAAATGAAGGAATTCGGATTGCGGTTTGCTGAAGCGCCGAACTGGATTGCCATGCCGCCGCCACCGCCTGACACGGGTGAAAGCCTCAATCTGCGTCGACTTCTTGCGGCCGCCCGACGGCAGCGCTGGGCCTTTGTGGTCTGGGTGGCGATCGCCCTTGTCTTGGGGATAGCGTATCTCGCGACAACCCCGCCGACGTTCTTTACCGGCTCGACGGTCTTGCTGGCGGGGAACGTCAACCGCGCCATCGAAGAGATGTCGTCGGTTGAAAGCCAGACGAACACCGAGAACGAACTTGAAAGCGCGCAGGAGGTGATCCGGTCGCAGCAAATCGCGCTGGCGGTGACCGATGCGCTGCAACTTCATCACAACGAGACGTATCTCAATCCACCGGTTTCCGGCGCTTCGACGCTGGTTGACGCGATCAAGTCGGTTGTTCGCGTACCAATCAATCTGTTGCGGCCGGCTCCTCCGCTGACCACCGGCGCCGTGGACGTTGACAGTGAAACGGCAAAACGCGCTGCCGTTGCGCGAGATCTGCGCGACAGCATTCAGATTTCGCGCATCGGGCGTAGCAGTGCCTTTTTCATCGGCTTTGAATCGCATGATCCGGTGATCGCGACAGATATTGCCGATGCCTATGCCAAAGCCTATGTCGCGGATCTTTTGAACGCGAATTTCGAGGCAACCGAGCAAACGACCGAGTGGCTGCAGGTGCGTCTGGATGAATTGCAGGGCAGCGCACAGCAAGCGGCGATGAAAGCTGAACGGTTTCGCACCGAGAACGGCCTTGTCGCGTCGCGCGGAGCCCTCATGACCGAAGAGAATGTCGGACAGCTTAACGAAGATCTGGCCGAAGCGGTTGCTGAACTGGCACGCAGTCGCGCCTTGATGGACACCTATGACGACGTCCTGCAGAAAGGGCCGAAGGCCTTGATCGGTGAAGACGGATTGCGCTTTACCCTGCCGGGCGACGACCGGCTGAAGCTGATGCAAGAAGAGCTGTCGACCCTGATCGGGCGTCTGGGCGAACTGGAGCGCAACTCCACGACCAGCGCGATCGAAGCGGCCCCTTTGCGTGACAAGATTGATCAGCAACTGCAAATCCTCTTTGTCGAAATGGGGCGGTTGGCTGAGGCGGCGCGGGGCGAATTCGAAGTCGCCGAAGCACGCGTCGTGGCGCTGCGCGACAGTCTGGGCCTCGCGATGGATACCAACTCTGCCGCCTCCGAGGCGCAAGTACAGCTGCGCGCCCTTGAGCAGCGGGCGTTGACGCTGTCGATGTTGTATCAGACGTTCCTGACCCGATTTCAGGAGATGGATCAGCAAAAGACCTTTCCGATATCGAACGTGCGCATCCTGTCGGGGGCGGAAATGCCGACAACGCCCTCTAGCCCCAGCCCCAGCCGTGTCTTGGCATTGATGCTGGTGCTTGGATTGATTGCGGGGTTTGCAACGGCCATCGTACGGGAATGGCGTGATCGGCTGTTGCGCACGGGTGACGACGTGCAGGCCGAGACCGGATCAAAGTTCCTGGGATACTTACCAATCATTCCCGACGAGACTGCCGATGATGACGCGCATGGGGGTTCACCGCGCAACGCGACTGCGGAAAGGTCCCAAGGCCTGCTGTCGTGGCTGTTTTCGCGCCGAGGTTCGCCAAATAATCAGGCTTTGCAGTTTCAGCGCAGGCGTGGACCAGCACCAGTGCAGGCCGGGCACGCACCGACACATGACGCGCGCAACCTTGCGCATGTCGCAGACCACCCGCGGTCCCTGTTCGCTGAAACCGTCCGCAATATCCGCTTTGCGTCTGATGTGAGGATGGGTGAGCGGCCGGGTCGGGTGATCGGCGTCACATCCGTGTTGCCCAGTGAGGGAAAGTCGACGATTGCGGCCAATCTGGCCACGATGCTGGCGGCGTTCGATGACCCGGTCTTGCTGATCGATGCCGACCCGCGCAATCCCGGTCTGAGCCGAAGCTTGCGTTTGACGGGTTCACCGGGGCTGGTCGAGGCCCTCATGGGCAAGGCGCCGTGGCGTTCGTTGATCCACGTCCAGCAAGACACCGGGGTTCATCTGCTGACCTGCGAGACGCCCAAGCTCATGTCGTATTCCAGCGAATTGCTGGGGTCTGCCAGCATGCGGGCTCTTCTGGCCGATCTGCGTGTGGAATTCCCGACCATCATCCTTGACCTAGCGCCACTGGGACCTGTCGTCGATGCGCGGGTCCTGTTGCCGATGCTGGACCAGATCGTGCTCGTCGCGGAATGGGGGGCGACACCCAAGGAACTGCTGCGTGCCACGTTGGCCGGCGAGCCCGCCTTGGCCGACAAACTGCTGGGTGTCGTGCTCAACAAGGTCGATATGGTGGCCCTGAAAGACTATGTTCCGCGCGCGAGCAATGAGGCCTTTTACAGTGACTATGGCGACTACTTCAGTCCCGGCACTTAGGGTGTCTGAGACCTTGCGTTTACCGTTGGTAAGTGCCGATTTGAATCGGCGCTTTCAGATCTGGGCAGACCGCGTTACATTGCTTGTAGCAGGGCTTCCGGAGGGGGCGCTCTGTGGGGGGCGTTGGCTCTATGCGATTTCCAGTATTTGTTGTGGGCCTGATCATTTGTTCTGTTGGTGTCGGCGTTATGCTTTGGCTATCGGGCATGTCGGGCGGCAAGAGTGCCCTTTGGGCGCTGCTGGCGTTTTTCGTTGGACAGTTGCTGTATGTTGCGGTGATCGGTTTGCTTGCAGCCGTACAAGCCAAAAAGACGCCAAAACCGCCAAAGCGCGAGGCCGCGGACACTGCCGCAATCCGCACGGGCGCGCAGCTTTCGTCACCGCAAGATCGCCAAGGCTGAACACTGCGCGGTTGATCGCTTGGCGATTTGGTGGGTGCGGGTGTTCGGTCCCCGTCGTCCAAGCAAGACCGGACAGGTCAAAGGCAAGTGAGGCGGCATCTGCGCGGGGGTCGACGCAGGCTGTCGCCGCGACGGCACCACATTGGTGAGTGAGCCCGAAGCGACCATGCCCTGCGTCTGCGTCATCATTGCCGCTTATCGCGCAGAGGAGACAATTGGTCGGGCAGTTGCGTCTGCCCTGCAGCAGACCGAAGTCGCAGAGGTGATCGTGGTCGACGATGCGTCGGGCGATGCGACGGCCGATCTGGCACGTGCGAGCGATGATGGCTCTGGTCGGCTGCGGGTTGTGACGCTTGCGGCCAACAGCGGCCCGGCCGCGGCCCGCAATCATGCACTGACTGTCGCAACTGCACCGTTCGTCGCCGTTCTTGATGCCGACGATTTCCTTTTGCCGGGGCGCTTTGCCACGCTGTTGGCGATGGTCGGTTGCGATCTTGCGGCGGACAATATCGTGTTTGTGACGCCAGAACGGGCCAAATCCTTGCAATCAGATGATCTGCCGGTGTTCGCGCCGGAGGTTGAGCTGATCGACGTTGCCACCTTTGCTGCTGGAAATCTGGCGCGCGCGGGGGTCCAGCGCGGCGAGCTGGGTTTCCTCAAACCTCTGATGTCGCGCGCTTTTCTGGACAGACATGGCTTGCGATATGATGCCGCACTCTGGCTGGGCGAGGACTATGATCTCTATATGCGGATGCTCTTGGCCGGTGCACGGTTTGGTTTGACGCGCAAGGTCGGATACGCAGCAGTCGTGCGCGCCGGATCGCTGAGCGGCCAGCATCGGACAGCGGATATCGCCGCCCTGATGCAAGCTTCGGCGCGCCATCTTGCTGCACCCGGTCTGGCGGTGGACGCGCGGATGTGGATCGCGCGCCACCTGCGGGCAACACGGGCGAAGTATCTTCTGCGGGCGTTTCTGGATCGCAAGTCTGGCAAGGGTCTGGGTGCTGCACTGCAGTTTGCACTGGTGCCCCCGTCGCGGTTTTTGCCCATCCTGCGCGGCGTTTTGCACGACAAGATGGCGGCCAGACGCCCGGGAACCGTAACTCAGTTGCCTCAGCGGTTCTTGCTGGAGGCCGATCAGACCGGCCCGGTGTGAACCAAAGGTCAGGTCACGGTTTCGGTTCGGGCCAGAACGCCACCTGCGCGACCGGCGGCAACATCCCCAATGCATGGCACCCTTCGGGTCCGACCGCGAGGACCGTGAGAATATGCTGACTAAAGAGCCCTGACAACTCTGCCGCAAGCGGGGCCAAAGGTGCTTGCAACGCTGAACCCGGCGGCGTCTGGGGCGGCACCGTGATCCAGCGCGCGCCTGCTGTCACACGGTCGTGCACCGCACGCGGAAGCGTTGCGCCCAGCGGGATTAAAACCAACTCCAGTGGCGTTCGCGCCGCGATCGAGGTGGCCACCTGATCGCGCTGACGGCGTTCGCGCAGGCTTTGCCACAAGGGTTTGACAAGGCGCGGATGCCGCGACAAAAGCCACCAGATCCCTGCCAGATCGCGCTGCTTTAATGCCGTGACAAGCTGTGAATAGTGCAAAGCCCATGTCACTGCATCCCGCCGGTGCCGCGTCGCCGCCAGCATGTCCGGATCGGTGCTTGCGATGGATTTCTCAAGCGCAAGATGTGCTGCCAGCAGAGGAACAAGGACCTCGGTCGACAGGCGATGCGAGAGTGAGGCCGAATGGCGCCGGTAAAGGTACATCGCGTCCGGAATCACGCTGAACCGAACACCAACCATCAGCAAGCGGGCATAAAAGTCGAAGTCCTCGCCGACACGCAAAGCCGGGTCATAACGCAGCCCGCCCAGAGCCTTGCGACGGATGAGCGGCTTTAGATAGCCATAGGCGGGAAGGCCGGAGCCGCGGTTGTCCGACCTCATGAATTCGACCAGGGACACCTCGCGCGGCGCTGTCAGAGCAAGCGACTGCAACAACGTGCAGCCCCCCAAACCGGGTATGTCTCCAAAAAAGATCATGTCATCGGCCACCACGTCGCAGCCAAGATGGCGTGCCGTGTCGACAAGACGCGCCAGCCGGTTCGGGTGCATCAGGTCATCGCTGTCGACGATGGCGACCCATTCGCCTTTTGCGATTTCCAAAGCCAGATTGCGCGCGCCTGCTGGGCCCAGATTGGTCGGGCATTCGACCAGTTGAGTGCGGGCATCAAGCATCATCGCTGCGCGGACAATCGCCACGCTTTCGTCACAGGACGCGTCGTCAACGACAATCAATTCCAGGTTATGGTGGGTCTGGGCCATGACAGACGCGATCGCCTGCTCAAGCCATTTCATGCCGCGATAGTTCGACATCACTACGGTGACAAGATCATCGTTGTCAGCCACAGCGGTCGTGGTGATCGTCGTGGTCTGAACAGCCATCGCCATATCTTTTATCGGGCTCAGTTTAGGCTGTGACAACCTTGCCAGCACAAGGTAACACAATTCAAGGTTGTACCTTTGTCTTCTTTGCACGCGCAGCATTTGACATGCAATAGAAGACTCAAGAAGCGAAGAAAAGAAGCGATCTGCCAGAGATTTTCGCGGTTTGGTGGCACATGGCGGATGCTTGCCAAACGCGGTGTGGCCGGCTTTGCCGCTGTTGGTCATGCCCGCGTGGACGTGCGATGGAGTGTGGTGGAAAACGCGGATGGATGGATACATGACTTGGGCGAAATCTTTGGCGCGCATTATTGCCGTGGTGGTCACTTGTCTTGGCATCCCAGCCGCCTTGAACGCGCAGGACGGCCAAGGAACGACATTTTTTGATGGGTTCGAGAGGTTTGAAACGGGTCGTTGGTTTGTCTCAGACGGCTGGACAAATGGCGACCACCAGAACTGCTTTTGGTCGCGCAAGGCATTGGCGAAACGCCCAGGCGAGGTCACGCTTCAGTTCTTGCCAACCGGCATAGTCGAGCAGCCGTATCTTTGCGCGGAAATACAGACAAAGGCCGTCTTTGGCTATGGCACCTACGAGGCGCGATTTCGCACCGACAATGCGTCTGGTATCAACGCCGCCTTTTTCACCTACATTGGACCGGTCCACAAAAAGCCGCATGACGAGATCGATTTTGAAGTACTGACGCGCGACACATCGTCGGTCAGCCTCAACACTTATGTCAGCGGCAAGCCGCGCAACGGAGCAACGGTTTCCCTGCCCCAGGCGTCAGATCGGGATTTCATCACCTATTCTTTCATCTGGGAACCGCAACGCCTGCGCTGGTACATAGATGGCGTTTTGGTGCATGATGTGACGGGTGTCGATCTGCCAAGCAATCCGCAGAAGATCTATCTCAGCCACTGGGGTACGGACACGCTTTCGGACTGGATGGGACCGTTTGAAGATCCTGGGCGGGCGCTAAAGATGGACATTGACTGGGTCGCCTTTACGGCCGCGGGCGAACGGTGCGCATTTGAGGGCTCTGTCCTGTGCACGCCTCAGCTTGTGGACAAGGGGACTGTACCCTGATCGGGTCCGGCAAAGAGAGTGAATTGGTGCGCCAATGGCGATGACTTCAGCGCGTGCAAGGCGGGTGATCACGATCAGCCCGAGTGCTGTTGCGGCGACCGGCATTATGCTGTCGCTGCTGTTCGTGTTTCAATTGGGCAGCCTGAGCGCGCTGGCATTTCTCGTTTTTGGGACGCTATTGGTCGTGCTGCGACCGAATGTCGTGCTGGATGAGACGGCGCGCTATGGCTGGATCTACCTTCTGCCGATTTGGTGCGTCTTGACGATGTTCTGGTCGGCTTACCCCGCGCTGTCGTTGCGCTACGGCGTGCAGCTGGGTCTGACAGCGATTTTTGCGGTGACGATGGCCAGTCGTTTGTCCCCGGCAATCCTTGTTCGGCTGATCTGGCTGACCTTTGCGGCGGCGGCAACGGCAAGTCTGCTTTTTGGGCAGGTGCGCGGCGATGGGATGGGTTGGCTGGGCATATATGGCAGCAAGAACGCCTTTGCGATGGCCATGTCAATTTTCCTGCTGGCGAGTTTTTCCTTTGTTTTGGATCGCCGAGCGGGCCGCATGGTGCGGTTGCTTGGACTTGGGGGAACCGCGACGGCCTTTGTGCTGGTGCTGCTTGCTCAATCAACAGGGGCATTGGTTGCGTCGGTTTTTGCGGTAATGGGTGGGACCACCCTGACCTTGATGCACCGGTTCTCACCATCACAGCGCGTGGTGGCAGCGCTTGTAGGCGGATTGACGTTGGTCTTTTTCACGTTGCTCTATTTCGGCGCGCGCGAGGAGATCGAGGCATTTGTGCTGGCAACGACCGGCAAGGATGCCACCTTGACGGGCCGTACCGATCTTTGGGTCGTTGCCTTGCAACAGTGGTCGCGCCACCCGTTGATCGGGCAGGGATATCAGGCGTTCTGGGTGCCAGGAAACCCGATGGCCGAGCAGCTCTGGGACGATTTCGGAATCGCCGCCAAGATCGGCTTCAACTTTCACAATACGTGGCTGTCGAACGTGGTCGAGATTGGCTTCATTGGCGTCGCTTTGCAAATGATTGTCTTTGGCACCGCCTTGGTCCTTTGTCTGCGTTGGGCGATCTGGCATCCTTGTGCGGAAAGCCTGTTCTTTGTGGTGTTCATGATGCGCCAAGCCCTGCTGAGCATGCTCGAGGTGGTGGCGTTCAGCCAGTTTGATATGGCGAGCCTGCTGGCGATCTGTGCGGCGGTTTACGGTCTGCGCGCGCGCGATGCGGCACGCGCACAGGCGCGATCCGATGTCACCAAAGCTTGGATTCCTCGCGTCGGCGGGGAAGGACCGAAAGAAACCGGAACGGCATCGCGACAGGCATGAACGGGATCCGTCGGCGAATGGTTTGGAATAGCCTGAAGTCGGGGCGCTGCCCCCTGAAAAGCGCACGGACAAACATATAGCTGTAGGCGCGTATGTATCGCTGGGCCATTTGCGCGGCATCAGCCCGGTCGTTGTCGGCAACCTTGAGCTTTGCGCATTTGTCCCAAAACAGAAAAAGGTATCCGATGCGGTTCACGGTCTTGACCGATCCGTAGTCGAACGAGCCAAAGTAGATGTTGATGCCACGGCCGCAATAGACATTGACCCGCGACGAGATCGCCATTCGCGCGCCGCTGGCCACAAGCATGATCCAAAAGAGATGATCTTCGCCTGCGCCGCGCAGTTCGGGGTCAAACCGCAGTTGCTGCACGCAAGATTGCCGCAAGACGACCGTCGAGGTCTGCGAAAGATACTCTTTCAGGTAAGCTGACAGGACTGATGCGTTGTCGGCGCTGATCACCGGTCCGCGAGCGTCGATCATCTGGTAACCGGGCCTCGTGTGGTCGCTGAGTTCGGTCAACGACACGATTATGCTGGAATGGGTCGTGGTGGCGTCAAAGCGTGTGTGATCGCAGAAATAGAAATCAAAGCCTTTTTCCAACGCATTCGTGGCGTCGCGCAAGTGGGTCGGTTTCCAGACATCGTCTGAATCAAGAAATGCGACGTAGTCGGCACCCCTGGCTGCGACCAGATCAAGCGCGCGGTTGCGTGCATCGCCCGGACCACCGTTTGGTTGGGTCAGAACGGTTACCCGGTTGCGATCCTGCGTTGCAAGACCGGCGACTTCGTCGGTAGCCGGAACCGGAGAACTGTCGTCCACCACGATGACCCAAAGTTCTGTCTGAATTGGCAGGTCCTGCGCAAAGGCGCCAATAAGGGCCTTCAGCAAGATCCCCTGCTCACGCTGGTAGAACGGGATGATGACAGCGATCTTCACGCGCGCAGGGTTCTCTGCCGATCCGCCATGCCACCGCGTCGGACCACGAAAGCATTCAACGCGTCCAGTGCCCGACCCGTCGCGCGCGAAATAGCGGCATCGGTGCTGAGCTGAGGCACCGCAGTCTTGATGACACGGGCCAAGGTTGTCGCCGCACGACCAATGACGAGGTGGTCGCACTGGCGCACCAGCATGTTGTCGAACATCATCCGTGACCGGCGGCCAACGGCCAAAAGACCGGTCCGAGAGATCCATGCCTCCCGCATCGTCGACGGCGCAAGCGTGATGCTTTTCAACGGCATGTCCAGCGATGCTGCCCAGTCATTCCACTTGGCGCGATTGACATGATGAAATGGCAGCACCGGCACCCAAGGCGTGCGCAGGGCATCGGCGACAATGGCGCCGTGCATCGCTTCGGTGATGAGCAGCCTTGCGCCTTTGATCTGGGCCAAAAGCTGATCCACAGGCGCGCGCGGGTCGAGAAACGTCACCCCCGCCTGGGCACAGACTTCTGCCCATGCCCCTCGCGAGATGCTTTCAACATGTGGCATGAACGCGACGCCGACATTGTCGGCCTTGGCGGGCAACGGCGTGGCGCGCAACAACACAGCGGCGTCGGTGATCGCAAGGGCCGGATCGACACCCAGCACTCTGGCTGTCATCGGTCCGCGCAACCAAAGCAGCTCCCATGTGCCGTCATGGACATCGGGGGCGGCGGTGTAGCCACCAAAGCCGGATCCTGCAACGATCTTGCGCGGGGCTTTCGGCAGGTAGTCCCACAGGATCGACCCGATCCCGAGAAAGAGCTCATCCTCGCGGTCGTCGAGCACTCCGGCTGGCAGCAGATGGTGCCACATCGTGGCATTGAGCTCGTCCCCGAAGTTCGGAGGATCACCCTCAAAGTAGGTCAGCTTCATCGCGCCGATGCCCTTTTTTGTCGCAAGATCGCCCAAAGTCCTTGCGCTTGCCGCCATGACAAGCCTGCGCCGACCGCGATGTAGGCGAGCGCTCCGACCAACAATTGTGCGGTCAGGAGCCAAAGGGTGGAATGTCCAGCCGCCACAAGGTGCGGCAAACCAACCATCACGCCTGCCATGACAATGCTCGCGCCAATCGGACCGCGCAGATTGGCAACATAGTCAGCCAGCCCCATTTCCAGAATCCGCAACGTCTCGCGGATTGCAAAGGGCCAGAGGACGACGGTGCGCAGGGCAAGTGCCGCCATCACGACGCCAAGCCCATACTGGTAGAGCACTGCGATGAGGGGCAGGGCGCTCAGCTGGACACCCGCCTGATACCAAAACCACCAATCAGCCCTGCCCTGGCTGCGGATAAGAGCACCCTGCACGATGCCAAGGCCCGCCATCATGCCGATGATGGCAAAGCCTTGCACAGCGGCGATTGCGCCCATCCAGTGCGTCCCAAAGACCAGCGGCACCCCGCTCTGTGCAAGGACAAAAAGACCAGTGAACGTCGGCAGCGCCACGGAGGTTGCCGCATAGCTTGCGATAAGGAACGCGTGCTTGCGCTTTTCCGGCTCGGATTGCATTGAGGCAAGCAAGACGTTTGAAACGGGGCTAAACACGCCGACAGTCAGGTCGCTGACCATCTGGAACAGGCGACGGGCGAAAAAGAACAGACCCAGCATTACCGGGCCGCCCAGGAATCCGATCAAGAGCTGATCCAGGCGCATTTCGTTCAGGAGACGGTTACCTGCGGAAAAAATGCCAAAGTTCCACAGATCGCTGACCGCCTTGCGGGTCACGTCCATGCCCGGGCGCCAGCGTGCTGCCGGCAGCATCACCATCACGGAAACGGCCGATGACAGCACTTGCGAGATGGCCAGTGCCCAGTAGCCGCTGCCCATCAGCACCATCGCGATGCAGACGCCGCCGCCAATCAAGTTTGCCAGCGTGGTCCGCAGGGCAATGAATCTGAACTGTACACTGCGCGTCACAAGTGCAGTCGGCACGACGGTCAGGGACTCCAGAACAAGACGCACGCCAATTACCGGCAAGAGCGCCCGGAGCGCGGGCGTATCTGCCCAATCGGCGATCCAAGGCGACATCAGGCAAAGTGCTGCGTAAAGACAAACGCCAAAGCCTGCGCAAGTCCAGAAAACCGTGTCAAGATGATCGTTCCGCAGCTCTGCCCGCTGGATCAACGCATCGCCAAAGGCGATCGGGATCACGCAACTGACGAACATCACGATTGCGGCGGCAAGGGCGACGACGCCAAAATCGCCGGGCGACAGGAACCGCGATGCCATCAGGAACACGACCGCAGAAATCACCGTCGCCACGAGGATATTCACGAGCGACCAGAGGCTGCCGGTCATTGCAGCGCGTGCGCGCCCGCTGCGCAGATGGTCCCGCGCGAACGGCGCCGCATTGTGAGCAAGTGCATCTGTCATTTTCGGCGCTCACGCATCGAGATCACGTCAACGGTGCGCCGCATCGGGCGATCCGATGGCAATCGGCAATCGGGATATCCCTGATTTGGCGAGACGAGCGGGCATCTGCTCAGTACGAGCCGCGCGCGCGCAGGACCGCCGGGATTGTGCGCAGAATGATGGCGATGTCTTTGAGCAGGCTCCAGTTGCTGGTGTAAAAGCGGTCGAGCAGCACACGCTTGCGATAGCCGACATCGCTGCGCCCGCTGACTTGCCACAGGCCGGTCAGTCCGGGGCGCGTGCGCAGGTAATGGCCAAGCGAAGCCCCGTAACGTCGAACCTCATCCGCGACGATTGGCCGTGGGCCAACGATGCTCATTTCTCCAGCCAGAACATTGAGGAGCTGCGGAAGCTCATCGATGCTGAGCTTGCGCAGCACGCCGCCCAGTGGGGTGACACGCGGGTCGTGGCGGAGCTTGAGGGTCTCCGCCCATTCGCGCTGAGCGTCGAAATTGATCTTCAGATGGTTTGAAAGGACAACGTCGCCGTTTGTCACCATGGACCGGAACTTCCAGCATCTGAATGTTCTTCCCCCAAAACCGACGCGGCTGTGCCCAAAAAGGATCGGCCCCGGACTGGTCCATTGTACCAAGACTGCCACCCCGATCAGCAGAGGGGACAAAAGTATGATGGCAACCAGCGCAATCGCGATGTCGACTGCGCGCTTTACGGTGCCGCCGAGGGGTTGAGGAGATCGTGCGTACGAAACCCGACGCCTCGTCTGAATATCCGCTTGAGCCAACGCGAGCGTCTGGTCCGTCGCAAACTTCATGATCGCCTCCAATTGATTAGTTCTTGTCTTGGTCAGTATAGGGTCCACCGCAATGGTTCGTGGAAAACCATGCGGCGGTGCAGCGTATTCTGGCCGAAGCATTGGCGAATTGACGCCGGTTCGCACCACCAGAGGCAGAACTGCATACTCTTTAAGCTGAATTGATTCAATTTGTATACAACCTAGGGTTACATATTTCAGAGAATCAGCCAAGATTCTGCACCTGCAAGCGTTCTCGTTACTTAGGCGTTTCGGACTTTCGCGATTTGCTGGGCGAAGGTCGGCTTTTCGAGCCGCGATCGGGGTGGAACTGCGGCAAATCAGACACGAGCGGCGGTTCGCAAGCTTGCACCTGCGAATCGGTCGGCCAGCAAGGTTCTTGAATACTTGGGAAAGCGTGGCACAGAGCTAGGCCCAGATGTCTGGCGCGTTGTTCGCGCCCTGGGCTCAGGCGCGCACAAGCCGCAAGACGGTGTCTAGATTGAACCGCAAGCGTTCGTCCAGCGCATCCTTTGCCATCAGGTCCCGTTCAAAAACGATCGACCCGGTGAAACGGTTGGTCAAGTAGTAGTAGCCGATCGCGGCAATCGTGATGTTTAACTGGACCGGATCAACCCCTCGGCGGAACACACCGGCCGCGACGCCGCGTTCCAGCAGATCACCGACCATGTTTACAAACTTGCGGCTGACGACCTTGATTACCTCTGACTTCTTGAGGTGTTTGGCACGGTGCAGGTTTTCGCTGTTCACCAGGGTGATGAATTCCGGGTTCTTGAGATAATACTCCCAGGTGAACCGGACCAGCCGCTCCAACGCCGTGGCAGGGTCGAGGTGATCAAGATTCAACTTCTGCTCTGCCGCGCGGATGTCCACATAGGCGTTCTCCAGGACGGTCTGAAAGAGCCCTTCCTTGCTTTCGAAGTAGTGGTAGATCATGCGCTTGTTTGCCGACGCTTTCTCGGCAATGACGTCCACACGTGCACCGCCAAGGCCGTTGCGGGCAAATTCCTTCTTTGCTGCGTCAAGAATGCGCGCCTTGGTGGCCTCCGCGTCTCGTGTGCGGGACCTCTTGGTCGGAGCCTCTTCAACGTCGGAAATTACGTCCACGTGCATCACCGTTTTCGTGCCTATCGGTCAAAAGTCTGTCGATTGTAACCACAGCCTGCGGTTCGCGTCAAAGCGCAACCTGACAATCAAGACCAGCAAATCACTTGACTCAGCGCTTTCTCGGAAAGTAACCATTTAGTGCGCCAAGAGACATAAGCCGCGCCATTGCGGCGGCGGGTGCGTCCAGTGTTCGGACAATGTCCGGCATGGCATCATGTCAACTTTTTCAATGACTTCATCGCTTTGCAAACCCACAGCCACAGGAACCTCTGCTGGCATCGGCGGCTGGATAGAACACCGCAGCACTGCCCGGCCCGTTTGGTGTCGCGTGTGCTGCACTGACTGACCCCGCCAGCGCGTGGAGTTACCGCGACTGTGCAAACCTGTACTGGCTGTCGATCATGTTGGGCGGCAATGGCGTCGTTCATTCTTGTGTCGCACCGCATGGACGAGGTCGTGGGGATCAGCGACCGCGTCTATGTGGTGAAGGACGGCCAGGTCGTCGATATCGTGAAAAAGGGCAAGGCCAGGATCGACTCCATCCAGCACAGGTTGGTCGGCCGGGACGTCGACAAGGAGTATTACCGCGAACAGCGCCAACTGCCCTGTGACGCGCAAACGGTGCTGGTCGAGATACGGGGCATCGCCTTGCCCGGCTGGGTGGTGGGCATCAACCTGACGCTCCATGCGGAAGAGGTGCTGTGCCTCGTGGGTGTCGAAGGCTTAGGCGGTGAGGCGGTGTTGCGCACGATTTACGGGATGCGCACCCCGATCAAGGGACAAGTCGGGATCAATGGCCAAAAGGTCACCGCGTTCCCGCCCCGCAGCGCAGTGGCGCAAGGTGTGGGCTACGTGCCGCATGAACGCAAGATCGAGGGCATCGTTGCGGGCATGAACGTCTATGAAAACATCACGCTCAGCCAGATGGGCCAGTATTCTTTGGGCGGCGGGTCACGGATCGCGGGCGAACGCGCCCTTGCGCGCGACTGGATCGCCAAGCTGTCGATCAAAGATTCGAGGGAGCTTGCCGATTGCGGCAACCTCGCGGGCGGCAATCAACAAAGGGTCGCGCTGGCGCAATGGCTGTCGGGCCAGCGCGCGCTGAACATGGATGCGACACAGCGGGACGCGGTGTTCAACTGGATGATCGGTCGCACATGGGGCGTCCCGAATGAGTTGTTCATTGCCGCCGTCCTGCTGATTGGCGCACTCTTTATTGAACGCCGCACTACCCTTGGTCGCGCACTGAAAGCCTTGGGGGCGGGGGAAACTGCAACTGCTGCGTCGGAGATCAACGTCGCGCGCGACAAGCTTCTGGCCTTTGAGATTTTGGGCGGGGTTGCAGCGGTGGCAGGGTTAATCCTTGCGGTCAAGCTGTCGGGCGGCACACCGTTGACGGGCGGGGTCTCGGGCGTGCTCAACACCGCCATCGGGACGCGGATCGTGGCTGTCATCCGCGCCTCGATGCTGTATTTCGAGGTCTACGCGACCCAGCAGCAGATGGTGTTCTGCATCGTCCTGATCGCCGCCATCGCGCTGATGATTGACCGATCCAGACTTCGATGCGTCAAGTCGCCATGCGCGCACCGCCACCGGGCCGTTCACGCGTGTGAACTATCCGATCGCCCGGATCGCCGAGGCATTTGAGGCGATGGCAGACTCTGCACGCGACGCTAAAACGCGGATCCTTGTCAGCAGTTCTTGAGTTCACCACCCAGTTACCTCTATTATAACGTTGCAAATGCCTGAATCATGCCGAAGGGACCCTGAAAGTGGATCAAACCAGCAAAATTCTGACGCCGCCCGCGGCTCCACGGACATTCGGGTTCTTTGTGGACGATGCATGGCACGATGGCAAAGACATGTTTGACCGTGCCTCACCCGGTCATGGGGTCCTGGTCACGCGCATTCCGAAATGCACGACGGATGACCTGAACGCGGCCGTGGTCGCCGCGCGCCGCGCCTTTGAGGATCGCCGCTGGGCTGGGATTTCGGGGGCCGCCCGCAGCGCAGTCCTGTTGAAGGCGGCTGAAATCCTGCGCCGACGCCGCGACGAGATCGCCTATTGGGAGGTGCTGGAAAATGGCAAACCGATTTCCCAGGCCAAGGGTGAGATCGAGCATTGCATCGCCTGTTTCGAGGTCGGTGCCGGGGCCGCGCGGATGCTGCACGGCGACAGCTTCAACAGCCTTGGCGATGGCCTCTTCGGCATGGTTCTGCGCGAACCGATTGGCGTGGTCGGCCTGATTACACCGTGGAACTTCCCGTTCCTGATCCTGTGCGAACGGGTGCCGTTCATTCTGGCGTCGGGCTGCACGATGGTGGTCAAGCCGTCCGAAGTGACGTCGGCCACCACGCTCATTTTGGCAGAAGTGCTGCAAGAGGCGGGCCTGCCAGCAGGTGTCTACAATGTCGTCACCGGTTCGGGGCGCACCATCGGGCAAGCAATGACCGAGCATATGGACATCGACATGCTGTCGTTCACCGGCTCCACCGGGGTGGGGCGGTCTTGTGTGCATGCAAGTGCCGACAGCAACTTCAAGAAACTGGGGCTGGAGCTGGGCGGCAAGAACCCGATCATCGTCTTTGCGGATGCCGATCTGGAAGACGCGTCGGACGGCGTGGCCTTCGGGATCAGTTTCAACACCGGGCAGTGCTGTGTCGGTACCAGCCGGTTGTTCGTGGAACGGTCGGTTGCGGCAGAGTTCGAGGCGATGGTTGCGGCCAAGATGGCGAAGATCCGTGTGGGCGACCCGCTGGACGAACGTACGCAAGTCGGCGCAATCACCACAACCGCGCAGAATGATGTGATCATGGGCCATATCGCGCAAGCGCAAACGGATGGGGCCAAGCTGTTGGCCGGTGGCAACGCGCTTGATCTGGGGGCTGGGCAGTACATCCAGCCGACCCTGTTTTCTGGGGTCACCACCGAGATGGCCATTTCGCGCGACGAGATTTTTGGGCCGGTGCTGTGCTCGATGCATTTCGACACGATGCAAGAGGCAATCGCGATGGCCAATGACACCGTCTACGGCCTTTCGGCCAGCGTCTGGAGCAAAAACATCGACAAGGCGCTGACTGTGACGCGTCGTGTCAGGGCGGGTCGGTTCTGGGTCAACACGATCATGGCGGGCGGGCCGGAAATGCCGCTGGGCGGGTTCAAGCAATCAGGCTGGGGCCGCGAAGCGGGGGTCTACGGGGTGGAGGAATACACGCAGATCAAATCCGTTCATGTAGAGATTGGTAAACGATCGCATTGGATTGAATAATGGCCACAGGTTTTGACTATGTGATCGTCGGCGGCGGCTCGGCCGGATGCGTGCTCGCGGCGCGGCTGTCCGAGAACCCGTCGGCGCGCGTCTGTCTGATCGAGGCGGGCGGGCGTGACACCAATCCGATGATCCACATGCCTGTCGGCTTTGCCAAGATGACCACCGGGCCGATGACCTGGGGCCTGATGACGGCGCCGCAAAAGCACGCAAACAACCGCGAGATCCCCTATGCGCAGGCGCGTGTTCTGGGGGGCGGTTCGTCCATCAACGCCGAGATTTTCACGCGCGGGCATCCGGCGGATTATGATCGCTGGGTGGATGAGGGGGCCACAGGCTGGGGTTTCAAGGACATTCAACGCTATTTTCTGCGGTCAGAAGGCAACACCATGCTGTCGGGCGACTGGCATGGGACCGAGGGGCCTTTGGGTGTCTCCAACATCACCGATCCGAACCCGACGACGCGCGCATTCCTGCGGTCGTGTCAGGAACTCGGGATGCCGTACAACCCCGATTTCAACGGCGCCGTGCAAGAGGGTGCCGGGACCTACCAGACCACCACCCGCAATGCGCGGCGCTGCTCAGCGGCGGTCGGGTATCTGCGCCCCGCATTGGGGCGGCCCAACCTGACGCTGATCACCAAGGCGCTGGTGCTGCGCGTGGTGTTCGAAGGCAAGCGCGCGGTTGGCGTGGAATATGTGACCGATGGCGCACCCGTCGTGGTGCGCGCCGATAGCGAGGTCATCGTGACCTCCGGGGCCATCGGATCGCCAAAGCTGATGATGCTGTCAGGGGTCGGGCCGGCGACCGACCTTTTTCAGCATGGCATACCAGTCGTGCATGACTTGCCCGGCGTCGGTCAGAACCTGAACGATCATTTCGGTATCGACATCGTGGCCGAACTCAAGGGCCATGAGTCGCTCGACAAGTACAACAAGCCGCACTGGATGGTCTGGGCGGGGTTGCAGTACCTTGCCTTCAAATCCGGGCCGGTGGCCTCGAACGTCGTCGAGGGTGGCGCGTTCTGGTATGCGGACAAGTCTCAGCCGATGCCCGATCTGCAGATGCATTTCCTGTGCGGTGCGGGGGCCGAGGCCGGGGTGCCATCGGTGCCCAAGGGATCGTCCGGGATCACGCTGAACTCCTACACGCTCCGCCCCAAAAGCCGGGGCACCGTTACCCTGCGGTCATCAGACCCGCGCGCAACGCCGATCATCGATCCCAACTTCATCGCGGAGCCGGAGGATCTGAAAGTCTCGGTCGAGGGGGTCAAGATGAGCCGAGAGATCTTTAGCCAGCCGTCGTTGCAAAAGTACATCCGGGCCATTCACTTTCCCGATGCCGCGATCAAGACGCAGGCCGATTACGAGGCCTATGCCCGCCAATACGGGCGCACCTCGTATCACCCTGTCGGCACCTGCAAGATCGGGTCGGATGTGATGTCGGTTGTGGACCCGTCGCTGCGGGTCCATGGGCTGGACGGCTTGCGCATCTGCGACAGCTCCGTGATGCCCAGCCTGATCGGGTCTAACACCAACGCGCCCACGATCATGATCGGAGAGCGCGCGGCGGATCTTATCCGTGGCAATAATGCTTGAAGGCAAAGCCGCCGGGGGCGCAGAGAGCGGGGCGCCCCCGGTGTTCCCTCAGTCCCAGATGGGTGCCCAAGGAACCAGATCCGAGGTCACGATGCGATAGCCGGTATGGGTGAGCGCCTCGATCCGCGCCATGTCGATCGAGGACAGGGTGAAATCCATGATGTCAAAGTTCGCACGGATATTCGCGGGGTTGGTCGACATCGTGTTCAGCGACACGCCCTTTTGCAAAATCCAGCGCAGCACGACCTGCCCCGCTGATTTGCCGTAGCCCGCACCGATCTCGGCAAAGAGCGGGTACTTGAACACCTCGCCCCGCGCGACCGACGAATAGGACGACAGGGGGATCCCGGTTTCCGCGGCCCCCGCCAGAAGCTTGCTCTGATCCATCAGCGGGTGAAACTCGACCTGGTTGGTGACGATGGGGGCATCGACGATGGCGGTCGCATCGCGCATCATCTGCACGGTGTAGTTCGACACGCCGATATTCTTGGTCAGCCCCTTGTCGAGTGCTGTTTGCAGCAATTTCAGTGACGGCTTGATATCGCCCCCGATAGGTGGCCAGTGCAGCAGCAAAAGGTCAACCGCAGCGATCCGCAAATCCTTCAGGCTTTTCTCGACCGACGGCAAAAAGGCGCTTTGCGTGAAATTGTCGGGATGCACCTTGGTGGTGATGCACATATCGCGGCGCACGATACCACATGCGGCAAGCGCCGCACCCGTGTCGGCCTCGTTGCCATACATCTGCGCGGTGTCAAAGGCGCGGTAGCCCACGTCCGCCGCGATGGCAATGGCGTCCGACAGCGTCTTGCCGCTCAGCGGATAGGTCCCGAAAGCCCGCTGGAAAGTCTTTTGAAAGCAGATGTTCATGATGTCCCCCTGTCGGTATAGAATCTTTGCGATATCCTCGTGCCATGCTGCGGAAAAACCTCTTGAAGCAGCGCACTGAGCCCGACTATGATTATAACTGGTTAGTTACTTAGATTGCAACTGCCGAGAAGGAGGTCTTGATATGGGCAAGGTTCGCACAGCGGCAGAGGCGGTTGCAGAAATCCGCGACGGCGCCACGATTGCGGTCAATTCCTCGTCGGGTCTTTGCTGCCCCGATGCTGTCCTTGCAGCCCTTGGCGCGCGGTTCGACGAGACCGGGCATCCGCGCGGATTGACCTCCATTCACCCCATTGCGGCGGGCGACATGTTCGGAACCAAAGGCGTGGACCACATCGCGCGCCCGGGGCTTTTGTCCAAGATCATCGGCGGCAGTTACCCTTCCGGTCCCACCAATGCCGAACCACCGCTAATCTGGCAGATGATCCTCAAGGAAGAGGTCGCGGCCTGGAACGTCCCGTCTGGCATCGTCTTTGACATGCTGCGCGAAGGTGCCGCGCACCGGCCCGGCGTGCTGACCAAGGTCGGCATGCAGACCTTTGTTGATCCCGAGCACGAAGGTTGCGCGATGAACGCCTCGGCCCGCGCGCTGCCCCTTGTGCGC
This sequence comes from Rhodobacterales bacterium, assembly GCA_031378845.1. Lineage (GTDB taxonomy): Bacteria > Pseudomonadota > Alphaproteobacteria > Rhodobacterales > Rhodobacteraceae > JAJNPS01. The sequence continues at coordinate 235,759 of JANNES010000015.1, read as the reverse complement.
CATGTCGAGTTTGACGGCGAGGACTGGCTGCACTTTCCGGCGATCAGGCCGGATGTCGCGATCATCCGGGCCAGCACGGCGGATGAAAACGGCAACCTGACGTTTGAACAGGAGGGTGCCACACTCGGCGCGATGGAGATGGCGCTGGCCGCGCATAACTCCGGTGGTTACGTGATCGCGCAGGTCCGCCGCATCGCACAAGTGGGCAGTCTGCGCCCGCATGACGTCAAGGTGCCCGGCATCCTGGTTGATGCCATTGTCGAGGCACCCGACCAGCTGCAAACCACAGCGACACCCAACGACCCGGCGATTTCGGGGGAGCTGATCCGCCCGTTGCACACGTTCCGTCTGGCCGAGTTCAATCCCGGCAAGGTCATCGCGCGCCGCGTCTCGACCGAGTTGAAACGCGGCTGGGCGGTCAATCTTGGGTTCGGAATTTCGGCCAACGTGCCGCGCATCCTGCTGGAAGAGGGTCAACATGGCGCGGTCACCTGGGTGATCGAACAAGGGGCAGTCGGCGGCATTCCGTTGCTGGATTTCAAGTTCGGATGCGCGTCGAATGCCGAGGCCTTCGTCTCCTCGCCGCACCAGTTCGCGTACTTTCAAGCCTCCGGCTTCAACTGTGCGCTGCTGTCATTCCTGGAAATTGGTGCGGATGGGTCGGTGAACGTGTCGCGCCTGTCCTCGACGCCGCATCGGACGGCGGGCGCGGGCGGGTTTGTCGACATCACGACGCGGGCGCGCAAGATCGTCTTTTCAGGCAATTTCAACGCCGGGGCAAAGATGTCGCTGGTGGGTGGCAGGTTAGTGATCGACCGCGAAGGCAAGGTGGCCAAGGTCGTGCCAAAGGTCGACCAGATCAGCTTTTCGGGGCCCCGCGCGGTTGCCCAAGGGCAGGACGTCACTTACGTTACTGAACGCTGCGTGATGCGCTTGACGGCGGCAGGGTTGGTCGTGACCGAGGTCGCACCCGGCCTGGACATCGCGCGCGATGTTCTGGCGCAGGCGTCAATGCCCTTGACTGTCGCCGCAGATGTCAAAGTGATGGACGCAGCCTTCTTTCGCCCTGAACCCTTTGGTTTGATCCTATGACCGATGCCCGGCTCGACCTTAAGATTGCGGATGGCATCGCGCGCCTGACGATCCGTCGCGCCGACAAGCTGAATGCGCTGGATGCCGAGATGGTCGATGCGCTGATCCCGCTTTGCCGGCAGGTGGAGCGGTCCGAGGCGCGGGTGTTGATCCTGACGGGCGAGGGATCCAAGGCGTTCTGCGCCGGTGGGGATATTGCCGCGTGGAGCGGATGGAGCGCCGACGCGTTCGGGCGGCACTGGGTCCGCGATGGCCACATGGCGTTTGATGCGCTGGCGCGACTGTCGGTGCCGTTGATTGCGGTCCTGAACGGGCATGCGCTGGGCGGCGGGCTGGAGCTTGCGGCCTGCGCAGATCTGCGCATTGCCGAGGCGCATATCAAACTTGGTCAGCCGGAAACTGGACTCGGGATCATCCCCGGCTGGTCGGGCACGCAGCGCGCGGTCCGCCGGTTTGGCGCGCAGCTGGTGCGGCGGATGGCGATCTTTGGCGAGGTCTTTGACGCCGATCAGGCCTTGGCGTTTGGCCTCGTCGATCAAGTTGTCCCACAAGGCGACGGCATGGTTGCTGCAGAGGCCGCCGCCGCCCGTGTGATGGGGCGCAGCCCGCGCGCGACAGAGATCACCAAGATGCTGATCAATGCCGGTGATGGCGAAGATGCCGAACGCGTTCTGGAGGCGCTGGCGGGCGCCGTCGTGGCTGGTTCGGCAGACCTGAAAGAAGGGCTTTCCGCATTCCGCGAGAAACGCAAACCACGCTTTTAGAAGGATGACATCGATGATCCGGCATATCGTGGCTTTGCGGTTCAAGGCGGGGACCAAGCCAGAAACAAAGGGCGCGCTCTACGGGGAGTTGCGGGGCCTGTCGGGGCATATCGACGGGATCCTCGATTTCAGGGCATTTGCGAATGTCAGCGTGGAGCTGCCGCTGGTGCGCGGATTCAACGACGTATTCTGGCTGGATTTCCGCGATAGCGGCGTGCGGGATACCTATCTCGTCGACCCCGTGCATCAGGCGATCGGAGGCCGCATCGTGGCCGAGCTTGAGGGTGGAGCAGACGGCGTGTTCGTCTGCGATGTCGAGATCTGATGGTGCCGGAAGATCGCGATTTCCTGGCGGACCTGTTTCAGACAGCGGTCCGGGCTGCCGATCCCATGACGGCGCTGCATGCGCATCTGCCGCCCCGGCCCAAGGGCAAGACGGTGGTGATCGGTGCGGGCAAGGGGGCAGCGCAGCTCGCGGCGGCGTTTGAGCAGTTGTGGGATGGGCCGCTGTCGGGGGTTGTCGTCACGCGTTACGGGTATGGGGCAGCTTGCCAGCGGATCAGGGTGATGGAGGCATCGCATCCGGTTCCGGATGCGGCTGGGATGCAGGCCTCAGCGGCGTTGTTCGCGGCGGTGGCGGGTCTTGGGCCAGACGATCTGGTGGTGGCGTTGATTTGCGGCGGGGGATCGGCGCTGTTGCCGGCACCTCCGGGGTCGCTGACACTGGAAGATGAGACCGCGCTGAACCGGGCGTTGCTCGCCTCGGGCGCGCCGATCTCGGCGATGAATGCGATCAGAAAACAAGTGAGCCGGATCAAGGGCGGGCGGCTCGCGGCTGCGGCGTATCCCGCGCGGGTGGTCAGTCTGGTCGTGTCGGACGTGCCGGGAGATGATCCGGCACAGGTGGCGTCGGGGCCGACGGTGCCTGATCTGGTCACCCGGGCCGAGGCGCGGGCGCTGGTTGCGGCGTGGCGGCTTGATCTGCCACCCCGGATTGCGGCCTGGATCGCGGGGGAAAAGGGGCTGGCGCTGGTGCCGTCCGATCCTGTCTTTGCCGGGAACCGGGTCGAGGTGATTGCTTCGGCGCGGATATCGCTGGAGGCGGCGGCGGCGCGGGCTGGGGACTTAAGCGTGCCGGCGGTGATCCTATCGGACGCGATCGAGGGCGAGGCGCGGGATGTGGGGCGGGTCCATGCGGCCATCGCGCGGGAAGTTGCCAGCCGGGGGCGGCCCTTTGCGCGGCCCGTGGTGATCTTGTCGGGCGGCGAGACGACGGTGACCTTGCGGGATAAGGGGCGGGGGGGGCGGAACTCCGAGTTTCTGCTGGCGCTGGCTTTGGCGGCGGAGGGGGTACCGTTTTCCGCGCTGGCCGCCGATACGGACGGGATCGACGGGTCCGAGGCGAATGCGGGGGCGTTTGCGGACGGGGGGTCCATGGCGCGGCTGCGTGGCCTCGGGGTCGATCCGGCGGCGATGCTGGCGCGCAATGATGCCTGGGGGGCGTTTGATGCGTTGGGGGATTTGTTTGTCACGGGGCCTACGGGGACCAATGTGAACGATTTCCGGGCGATCCTGATCCGGTAGGTGCCCCTGGCCGGGACATATTTTTTTATTCATCTATATCAAAATTTTTCCATGTAAGGATTTACCAATCCTTGACCTTTGGCGTCTTTTTCACAGCTGCATCATCAACTGATTGGTGCCGGTCTGCACCAGCGCATCGTCCTGGTTCGTCACCGAAAAGGCCAGCATGACGATACCACGATCCGGCTTTTTGGTCAGGCCGATGCTGCGGACCGTGATGCGTGCGCGGATGCGGTCGCCTACAAAGACCGGGCTCACAAACATCCATTGCCAATCCAGCGAGGCCACGGCGCGAAGTTGCACCGGGCTGAGGTTCTTGAGCCCATCGGCCATCGACAGGATCAACAGGCCATGTGCGACGCGGGCCTTGAAACCATAGCTTGCGGCCCCCGCCTCCGTCATGTGGATCGCAAAACGGTCGCCGGTAACGGCGGCAAAGTCGTCAATCAGCGTGGGCGTGATGTCGGCCTCACCGGTTTGCCAGGTGTCGCCCTGCGCAAGGTCGCCGTAGCCATAGTTGCCGGGGGGCAGGTCGCTGCGTGTCATGCGGGCACCAACGCGCCCTTGCGCAAGAGCCCCTTGGCCTTGAAGTCCGACCGCAGGGCGCCGGGGATCGGATGGCTGAACCATCCGAGGTTCTGGGTCAGTTGCTCCACGGTGCGGGTTCTGGTGATAAAGGACGCAATCCCAGGGTGCGCGACGACGAATTGCAGCGCTGCTGTGGGCAGGGGCACGTTGTGATTGGCGCAGACCGCCTCGATCGCCGCGACCTTGTCCATGATCGGCTGCGGGGCGGGGGAATAGTTGTACTTTGCCTCCGGCTTGGCCCCGGTCGCGAGAATCCCCGAATTGAAGCCGCCACCGACCACGACCGCAGCACCGCGTTTTTCGCATATTGGCAGCAAGTTGTTGAGCGCATCTTGCTCCTGCAAGGTGTAGCGACCCGCCAGCAGGAAGCCGTCGAAATCGCGCTGTTTCAGCGCCTCGTGGCACAGCTCCCCTTCGTTCACGCCGACGCCGATGGCTTTTGGCATACCTTCGCTGCGCATCTTGTCGAGTGCTTTATAGCAGCCGTCCATCGCGTGTCTGAACACCTCTGGTTGATCCTTGCCACGGATAAAGACGTCGATGCCATGGATGAAGCAGATGTCCATATGCGCCATCCCCAGGCGCTGAAGGCTGTCCTCGAGCGCGCGCATCGTGCCGTCATGGCTATCGTCGAAGTCCATCGTGAAGGCGGCGGCATTGACCCAAGGGGCAAACTTGATCATGTCGCGCGGGGCGGGTTTCAAAGCGCGCCCGACTTTGGACGACAGCACGTAATCGTCGCGACTCTTGCACCGCAGGGACTGGCCGGTGCGCCGTTCGGCAAGACTATGGCCATACATCGGGGCGGTATCGAAGTAACGCACGCCCGCATCCCATGAGGACTGATACATCGCATCCGAGGTTGGCCCCTCAATCTCGCGAAAGATATTGCCGACGGGGGCGGTGCCAAAACCGAAGCTGGTCACCGAAAGGTCGACGCGGCCGAATTTGCGGTTCCGTCCGGGCCTCATGCTGGCTCCTCTGAGAGTCATCCGACGATTTAAGTAACCGTTTGGTGCATTATATCGGCAGGACAGGGCTTGCTGCAAGCGATTTTCAGACTTGACCCAAGGCGGTGCGGCAACCTAATAAGTAACCGAATAGTTACACACCAGAATGGAAAAAGCGCGGTGTATCTGACCGAAACCCATGCGCAAGTGCGCGATATGGCGCGCGCGTTCGCCGGCGAGGTGCTGGACCATGAAGAGCAGTTTCCGAACGAGATCTATGACCAGATGGCGGGCCTTGGCGTGTTCGGGATCGGTGTGCCCGAGGCGCTGGGAGGTCCGGGCTTTGGTACGCTGGCCTACGCGCTGATCATGCAAGAGCTATCGCGCGGCTATGCGTCGGTGGCTGATCAGTGCGGGCTGGTGGCGCTGATCTCGACATTGCGGGTGCGGCATGGAACGCCGGCGCAGCATGCGCTGTTGCGCGCGATACGGGCGATGAAGACAAAGGTGGCCTGTTGCATCAGCGAACGGGAAGCGGGCACCGATGTGTCAGGCATCCGCACCACCGTGGTGCGCACTGGCGACGGCTGGGCGCCGGACAAGGGCCGCGTGGGGATTGCGACGTTTGCCATCGGTATCGGGCTGGCGGGGTTTGCGGCAGCGGGCGACTGTGCCGCGACGCGCAAGCAGTTCGGCAAGGCGATTGCCGAGTTTCAGGGCGTGCAATGGATGTTGGCGGATATGGTCAAGGACATCGAGGCGGCACGCCTATTGGTGCATTCGGCGGCCTGCAAGATTGATGCGGGGCAGGATGCGACCAACGCGTGTTTGATCGCCAAGTGCTTTGCGGGCGATATGGCGGTGCAACGGACGGCGGATGCGGGGCAGGTGTTCGGCGGGTCGGGCTATATATGGAGGTTCGAGGTGGAGCGGCTTTACCGCGATGCCAAGATCACGCAGATTTACGAAGGTACCAACCAGATCCAGCGCATGATCATTGCGCGGGAGCTGATGAAAAAAAAGGGGGCCCAAGGGTGAGCGGTGTCGCATTGGTCACAGGGTCGTCGCGCGGCATCGGCCTTGCGGCGGCAGAGGCTTTGGCGAAGGCAGGCTTTGCCATCGCGATCAACGGGCCGGTCGAGGATGACGAGTTGCGCGGTGCCGTGGCAAAGGTTGCTGCGCTGGGCGCGCCGGTGGTGGCGGCACCGTTCGATGTGACGGATCTGGCCGGGCATGACGGATACCTTGGGCGGATCGAGGCGTCGTTGGGGCCGTTGACGACGCTGGTGAACAATGCGGGCGTGGGGGTGATCTCGCGCGGGGACCTGCTGGAGGTGACCGAGGCGTCGTGGGATCGGTGTCTTACGGTCAACGCCAAAGCGGTGTTTTTCCTGAGCCAGGCGTTTGCGCGCCGGCTGATGGGACGCGTGCGCGGCGAGGGGTTCCATTCGATCGTCAACGTGACCTCGTCCAATGCGGTCGCGGTGGCGGTGCAGCGCGCGGAGTATTGCGCCTCCAAAGCCGCGGCAGCGATGGTGTCCAAGGCGCTGGCGGTGCGGCTTGGGGCCGAGGGGATCGCGGTCTATGATGTCCAGCCGGGGCTGATCGCCACCGACATGACGGCGGCGGTGATCGAGACCTATGCCAAGCGCGCCGCCGAGGGGCTGACGCTGTTGCCGCGCGTGGGGACGCCCGCCGAGATGGGGGCGATCATTGCGACGCTGGCTTCGGGGGGCATGCCATACACCACGGGCCAGGTGATTTCCGCCGACGGCGGGCTCATTGTGCCACGGTTCTGAGGGGTTCGGGAATGAAGATTGCACTGCCGGATGAGGCGGGTCGCCTGACAGATTATGCGCTGGTGGGAACGCCGGTGCCGTATGCGCGGCTGGGCGTGAACCCGGCGCGAGTGGTCTATTCGGCGGCGCATGTGGTGGCCGATCCGTTCACCGGCAATGACCCGAGCGGGCGCGCGACGGTGGACTGGGACCAGACGATGGCGTTCCGGCGCTATCTCGCCGATATGGGGATGGGGATCGCGGAGGCAATGGATACTGCGCAGCGCGGCATGGGGCTGGACTGGCCCGGTGCGCTGGAGCTGATCCGCCGCACAAAGCAAGAGCTGCCGGATGCGCTGGTGGCCAATGGCTGCGGGACGGATCATCTGGGGGCGGGGGTGCATTCGCTGGACGCGGTGCGCCGGGCCTATCTGGATCAGGTCGAGGCGATCCAGAAGGTCGGCGGGCGCATCATCTTGATGGCCAGCCGCGCGCTGGTGCAGGCGGCCAAGGGGCCCGAGGATTACCGGCGGGTTTATGCGGATGTGATGGCGGCGTGTGACCATCCGGTGGTGCTGCACTGGCTGGGAGAGATGTTTGACCCCGCGCTGGCGGGATATTGGCGTGCGGCGACTTTTGAAGACGCCATGGAAACGGCGCTGGGGGTGATCGCGGACAGTACGTCCAAGGTCGACGGGATCAAGATCTCGCTGTTGGACAAGGACAAAGAGATCGTGATGCGGCGCAGGCTGCCTGCTGGCGTCAAGATGTATACGGGCGATGATTTCAACTATCCGGAGCTGATCGAGGGCGATGCGGTCGGCTATTCGCATGCTCTGTTGGGCATCTTTGACCCATTGGCCCCGGCGGCTGCGCATGCGGTGTCGCTGCTGGGGGCGGGCGACAAGGCCGGGTTCCGGGCGGTTTTGGACCCGACGGTGCCACTTGCGCGGCTGATCTTTCGAAGTCCTACGCAGTACTACAAGACGGGCGTGGTGTTTCTGGCCTGGCTCAATGGGTTTCAGGACCATTTCATCATGCTGAACGGGGCGCAGGCGATGCGCCCCTTGCCCTATTTCACCGAAATCTTCCAGATGGCGGATGGCTGCGGGCTGCTGCGGGACCCTGATGTGGCGACGGCACGGATGCGGCGGATGCTGGCGATGTACGGCGTCTGATGCGGGATTTTTCGCAAGATCATTCAGCGCTGGCGCTGAACACCGCGACGCTGGGTCACAACATCGATGGGCATGGCGCACGGTGGTCGGTGGAGCGGGTGATCGACGGCTGCGCGGCGCGCGGCATCATGGGCATCGTCTTTTGGCGGCGCGAGATTGGCAGTCGCGCGGTCGAGATCGGCGAGCGGGTGCGCGGTGCGGGCATGCAGGTCGTGGGGCTGTGCCGGACGCCGTTTCTGGTCGGGCCCCTGGCGCCCAAGGGCAGGGCTGCGGTGATGGACGATTTTCGCGCCGCGATCGACATGGCGGCGGGGTTGCAGGCACCGGTGCTGACGATCGTGGTGGGCGGCGTCGAGCCGGGCAGCAAGGGTGTCGGTGAAAGCCTCAAACTGGTGGCGGACCGTGTGGCCGAGGCCGCCCCCTATGCGGCCCAGCGGGGGGTCAAACTGGCGCTGGAGCCATTGAACCCCGTTTATGGCGGCAACCGGTCTTGCCTGACCACGACCCGCGATGCGCTGGACATCTGCGATGCAATCTCGGCGCCGAATGTGGGCGTTGCGATTGATGTCTATCATGTCTGGTGGGACACGGACCTGCCGCGCCAGTTGCTGCGCGCAGGGGATCGGATCCTTGGCTATCACCTGTGCGACTGGCTGGCCGATACAACGGACGTCCTTCTGGACCGGGGCATGATGGGCGACGGCGTGGCCGATCTGCGGGAAATTCGCGCGCGCGTGGAGGCGGCGGGTTACCTTGGCCCCTGCGAGGTCGAGGTGTTTTCGGCGCAGAATTGGTGGAAGCGTGATCCCGGTGAGGTACTGGACACCATGGTTACGCGGTTTCGAACCCGGTGCTGAGCGCCTCGGCGGTGCGAAAGTTCGGCACCGGGGCGTGCAGTATCTGCAAGTCCGCAGGGTCTTCGCCCGCTATGCGCCGGAGCAAAAGCTGTCCGAGGGTTTCCCCTGCGGCGCGCAGATCCTCGTAGATCGTGTCAATGCGCGGACGGTACTGGTCAAAGACGTGGCTTGTCTGCTTGGCGATGACATCGACTTTGCCGCCCACAGCGACGTTGGCGTCTTGCAAGGCGGCAAGCCCGGCCATCGCTGCGACCTCGCCCGGGCAGACATAGCCATCGGGCGCATCCCGGCGCGACAGGCCGTGCGTAAAATAGCGATAAAGCTCAGCAGGCGGGGTGGAAAGCGTCACCTGTTCGGGCACGATTGCCTCAACCCCGGCAGCGGCGCAGGCGGCGCGAAACCCTGCGACCATGTGCCGATAATAGGTGCGGCTGGGCGGTGGCGTCAGCAAGACCAGACGCCGCCTGCCCCGCGCGACCAACCGGCCCACCGCCATCTGGGCAAAGCTGTCATTGTCGTAGTCACACCAGGCATGCGGGGCGGCAAGCGTGGTGCGGCCATGGCTGACAAAGGGAAAACCTTCATCGGTCAAAATCGTGACGCGGGGGTCGTCGGGAAAGGTGCCCGAAAATACCACGCCGTCGCACAGCCGGTTGCGCAAGATGTGCAGGATCGGCTGCATCGGGTCGGTATCTTCGCCATAAGGCGTCATCGTGATGTGATAGCGCGTGCCCAAAAGCGATTGCCCAAGCCCCGCAAGGATCGAACCGCGAAAGCCGAGTATCTCGTCGTGGGCGCTGACCACAAGGCTGATCACATTGGTGCGGCCGGTGCGCAAACGCTGGGCGGCGCGGTCGGGGACATAGCCGACTTCCGCCGCGAAGCGCCCGACCGTGTCGCGGGTGGTCTGCGCGATGCGCGGATCACCGGAAAGCGCGCGTGAGACCGTCGTAAGAGCGAAGCCGGTCGCCTCGGCGATTGTGCGCAATGTCGGTTTCTTGTCCATGCCACCACCATTCCGCTGCGATGAGATGGAAACAAGCGAAAACTGCTGGACCTCTAGTAACCAGTTATTGACTTATGGGTCATTTGCAACGTTATAAATAGCTGTGCGGGCCATGTTCCGTGAATCTGGGAGGATGAGACATGAAGAACGCAAAGTGGTTCGCCTCGGCGTTGGCGCTTGCCTCGGTCGCAGGCTCGGTCGGCTATGCAGAGGACGTTGAGGTTCTGCATTGGTGGACCTCAGGTGGCGAAGCTGCGGCCCTGAACGCGTTGAAAGACGATCTGGGGACCAAGACCATTGGCTGGGCTGACATGCCGGTGGCGGAGGCGAGGCGGCGATGACGTCTCTGCGCGCGCGCGTCACGGCTGGCAACCCGCCCACAGCCGTGCAGATGCTGGGTTTCGACATTCAGGACTGGGCCAAGGAAGCCGCATTGGCCGACCTCACCGCGACCGCGATGGCCGAAGGCTGGGACAAGGTGGTGCCCGCAGCGCTGCAGGCGTTCTCGACCCATGAGGGCAAGTGGGTTGCGGCCCCGGTGAACGTGCATTTGACGAACTGGGTCTGGATCAGCAAGACAGCGCTGGATGCCGCTGGCGGCAAAGTGCCCGAGACATGGGAAGATCTGGTCACCGTTCTGGATGCAATGAAGGCAATCGGCATCACGCCTTTGGCGCATGGTGGTCAGGCGTGGCAAGAGGCGACGGTTTTTGACGCCGTCGTCCTGTCCCTGGGGGCTGATTTCTACAAGGCGGCGATGATCGACCTCGATCCGGCCGCCTTGGGCGGTGACAAGATGGTCGAGGCGTTCAACCGGATGGCGACGCTGCGGTCCTATGTCGACAACAACTTTTCGGGCCGCGACTGGAACATGGCTTCGGCCATGGTGATCAACGGCGAAGCGGGCATGCAGATGATGGGCGACTGGGCCAAGGGCGAGTTTCTCAAGGCCGGCAAGGTGCCGGGCGTGGATTTTGTCTGCATTCGGTTTCCCGGCACGCAAGGCATGGTGACGTTCAACTCTGACCAGTTCGCGATGTTCAATCAGGCTGCCCCGCAAGCACAAGCAGCACAGGTCGAGATGGCCAAGGCGATCATGAACCCGTCGTTTCAGTCGGCGTTCAACGTGGTCAAAGGATCGGTTCCGGCCCGCACCGATGTGCCAAACGATGCCTTTGACGATTGCGGCAAAAAGGGCATGGCTGACCTTGCGGAAGCCAGCACCAACGACATGCTGTTCGGATCGATGGCGCACGGCCATGCCGCGCCCGCGGCCATCAAGAATGCGCTTTACGACGTCGTGACCGCGCATTTCAACGGCGAGTATGACGCGGCTACGGCGGCTGCGGCGCTGGTCGCTGCGGTCAAAGACGCGACGTAGGCGTTCATCGTCGGGAAAGGCGGCGCGAGGTCGCCTTTCCCCCATCGCCCGGCGTCAATGACCGGAAGTGCCTTAACGCATCTCGACAGGACGGATCCGTGCCAGAGGCGCAGGGATGAGGGGGATCCAAGTGGCCAGCCATTCATCATCCGTGGACTTGCGCACCCGGTTGCAGGATCTGATCCCCAAGATCGTCCTGTCGCCGTCGCTGGTTGTCACTTTGATCTTTGTCTATGGCTTTATCGCTTACACGGTGGTTTTGTCGTTTACAAACAGCAAGATGCTGCCATCCTACGACTATATTGGTCTGGCCAACTACACCAAGCTGTGGGGTCTGGCGCATTGGATCACGGCGATCAAGAACCTGGCGATATTCGCCTCGCTCTATATCGTGATCTGCACAGTGATCGGGCTGATGCTAGCGATCTTCCTCGATCAAAAGATCCGGGGCGAGAGGCTTTTGCGGCCGATCTACCTTTATCCGATGGCACTGTCGTTCATCGTGACGGGGACGGCGTGGAAGTGGTTTCTGGACCCCGGCATCGGGCTTGAGCACACGATGCATTTGTGGGGCTGGACGTCGTTCAGTTTCAAATGGATCAAGGACAGCGACATGGCGATCTATACGGTGGTCATCGCGGCGGTGTGGCAGACGTCCGGGTTCGTCGTGGCGATGTTCCTCGCAGGTTTGCGGGGAATCGACAACGAGATCCTCAAGGCCGCACAGATCGACGGGGCATCCAACTGGCAGCTGTACCGGCGCATCGTGATACCGCTGTTGCGCCCAGCGTTCCTCAGCGCCTTTGTCATTCTGAGCCACCTTGCGATCAAGTCTTATGATCTGGTCATCGCGCTGACCGGGGGCGGACCGGGCCGGGCGAGCGAACTGCCGGCGACGTTCATGTATTCCTACACGTTCACGCGCAACTCGATGGGCATCGGGGCGGCAAGCGCGGTCATCATGCTGATGACCATCGCGGCGATCATGATCCCCTACCTTTATGCCGAGCTGAACGAGAAGCGGGAATGAGCGCGGTGACCCAAGATACCGCTGTCCGTACCGGGCGCATGGCGCGGATCTTCATCTATCTGGTGCTGCTGTTGTTTGCGCTGTTCTACCTGTTGCCGTTCTTTGTGATGCTGACCAACAGCCTCAAGCCGTTGTCGGAGATCACTGGCGGCAACATGATGGCGCTGCCGCAGGACTGGACCATCGCGCCGTGGCTTTCAGCGTGGTCGACGGCGCAGATCGGGGTAGAGCCGACCGGCCTCAAACCCTATTTCCTGAATTCGATCCTGATGGTGGTGCCGGCGGTCATGATCTCGACCGTGCTCGGCGCTCTCAATGGCTATGTGCTGACGAAATGGCGGTTCCGGGGGGATACGATCCTGTTCGGGCTGATGCTGTTTGCGTGCTTCATCCCGTTTCAGATCGTGCTGATCCCGATGGCGCGGATGCTGGGATTGCTGGGGCTGGCGGGGTCGACGCCGGGACTGATCCTTGTGCATGTGGTGTACGGTCTTGGCTTTACCACGCTGTACTTTCGCAATTACTACGCGGCCTTTCCGACAGAACTGGTGCGCGCCGCGATGATCGACGGGGCGGGGTTCTTTCGGATCTTCTGGCGGATCATGCTGCCGGTGTCGGGACCGATCGCGGTGGTGTCGATCATCTGGCAGTTCACCAATATCTGGAACGACTTCCTGTTCGGGGCCTCGTTCTCTGACCTTGATTCAACGCCGATGACGGTGGCGCTGAACAACCTCGTGAACTCGTCCACCGGGGTCAAGGAATACAACGTCCATTTCGCGGGCGCGATCCTCGCCGCCCTTCCTACCCTTTTCGTCTACATCGTCGCAGGCCGCTATTTCGTACGCGGGCTGATGGCGGGGTCGGTGAAAGGCTAAGCCGACCACCAAGGGGTTGCTGCCCCCTGGTGGTCTTCGTTCAACCCAAGCCCCCCTTTGCAACGGAACCGGGCGAACACCAAAAAGGAATACGGAAATGAAGCATTTGTCCACACTGGCAGCGTTCATTCTCGGCACATCACTGACGCCTGCACTGGCCGATCCGTCGGTCGAAGTGATGCACTTCTGGACCTCTGGCGGCGAGGCGGCTGCGCTGGCCGCCGTGCGCGACAAGGTCGTGGCAAATGGCGTGACCTGGGCCGATGCGCCCGTCGCAGGTGGCGGCGGCGATGCGGCCAAGACCGCATTGCAGGCCCGCATCGCCTCGGGCAACCCGCCTGCGGCCATGCTGATGCTGGGCCAGACGATCATCGACTGGGCGAACGAAGGCTTGCTTGGCAATGTCGATGCGCTGGCCGCAAGCGAGGGCTGGGATGCCGCCCTGCCGCAGGCCGTCAAGGATTTCACCAAGGTCGACGGGCATTACGTGTCGGTTCCGACCAACGTGCACCGCACCGACGTGATCTGGGCCAGCAAGGCCGCGTTCGACAAGATCGGTGCGGCCTATCCGACCACCTGGGACGAACTGAACGCGCTGGCACCCAAGTTCCTTGAGGCGGGGATCATCCCCTTGGCCCATGGCGGGCAGGCCTGGCAGGAAGCCTACATGTTCGAGGCGGTTACGGCAGGTGTCGGCGGAGCGGAGTTCTACCGCAAGGCCCTGATCGAGCTGGACGACGCAACCCTGCGCGGGCCGGACATGGTGGCGGTGTTCACCGAACTTGCCGCCCTGCGGGGCATGATCGACGCCAACGCGCCGGGCCGTGACTGGAACCTGGCCACGGCCATGGTGATCAATGGCGAAGCGGCGATGCAGATCATGGGCGACTGGGCCAAAGGGGAGTTCACCAATGCGGGCAAGGTTCCGGGCACCGATTACGCCTGCATCGCGGTGCCCAAAGCCAAGGGCGACGCCTTTGTCTATCTGGTCAACTCGCTGTCGCTGTTTGTGCAGACCGATCCGGATCTGATCAAGGGGCAGGAAGTGCTGGCCAGCGCCATCATGGACAAGGACGTGCAGATCGCCTTCAACAAGGCCAAAGGGGCGATCCCGGCACGCAGCGACGTGGACCTGTCGTCGATGGATGCCTGTGCGCAGGAGACCTCGGCCTCGCTGGCATCGAACGATGCGGGCGGGACGGCAGTGCCGACATTCGCAGGCACCCACGCAGCCAATGGCGCCGTGGTCGGCGCGGCCACGGATGCGGTCACCGGGTTCTTCAACTCTGCCATGACAGCCCAAGAGGGTGCGACGGCCCTTGCCGATGCAATCGCTGCGGCAAAGTAAACGATACTGGCCATGCCGCGGGATGCGCGGCATGGTTCCTTCATAGGGCAAAGGGTTGCGGCGATGGGCTTTCTGGATATCTCTCATGTCACCAAATCCTACGGGTCGGTGCAGGTGCTGCACGAGGTGGACATTGCCGTGCAGGAGGGCGAGTTTCTGGTGCTGGTCGGCCCGTCTGGCTGCGGAAAATCCACGCTTCTCAACATGATCGCGGGGTTGGAGGCGATTTCCAGTGGCGATATCTCGATCAAGGGGCGGGTGATCAACGGGGTGCATCCGTCGAAACGCAACATCGCGATGGTGTTCCAGAGCTATGCTTTGTACCCCAACATGACGGTGGGTCAGAACATGACCTTTGGTCTGGAGATGCACGGCGTGCCCAAGCCCGAGCGTGAAAAGGCGCTGGCCGATGTGGGCAAGCTGTTGCAGATCGACCATCTGCTGAACCGCAAGCCGGGGCAGTTGTCGGGCGGGCAGCGGCAAAGGGTCGCGATGGGGCGGGCATTGGTGCGCAACCCGGATGTGTTCCTGTTCGACGAGCCGTTGTCGAACCTCGATGCGAAACTGCGCGTCGACATGCGCACCGAAATCAAGAAGCTGCACCAAAAGCTGCGCACGACCATCGTCTATGTCACACATGACCAGATCGAGGCGATGACGCTGTCGACGCGGATCGCGGTGATGAATAAGGGCTATGTCCAGCAGCTGGGCACGCCGAAAGAGATTTACGACACGCCCGCGAATCTGTTCGTGGCAACCTTCATGGGCTCGCCTGCAATGAACATCCTGCCGGCCAAAGTGGTGATGCAGAACGGTTCCCCGCATGCCGAGATCACCGACAGCGAGAGGGCCGTGCGGCATCTGCGGTTTTCCCAAGGGAGCCTTGCCGACTGGGCCGGGCGCGAGATCAGCCTTGGCATTCGTCCCGAGGCGATCACGGATCCCGAAGGAGCGGACCGCAAGTCGGGCAACATCCAGCCGTTTTCAAATCGCGTGACGGTGACCGAACCGGCGGGCTCCGACACATTTGTGACGATGACCCTCGCGGGCCGCGACGTGATCGCGCGGATGCGGGCGGATGCCAGTGTGCAGCCCGGTCAAATCTTTGATTTCGCAGTCAATATGGAAAAGGCCGTGGCGTTTGATCCGGCGACCGAGATGCGGATTCGCGCATGATGCCATCATGATATCAAATTCCGTCGATGCAGATGTGATCGTGGTCGGCGGCGGTTCGGCTGGCTGCGTCATCGCAGCACGCCTGTCAGAAAATCCCTGTCTGAAAGTGCTGCTGATCGAGGCCGGGGGCCGCGACCGGCATCCGTTTTATCACCTGCCTGCGGGGTTTGCGAAAATGACCAAGGGGCTCGGCTCATGGGGGTGGAGCACGGTGCCGCAGCGGCATCTGGGCGGGCGCGTTATGCGCTATACCCAGGCGCGCGTGATCGGTGGCGGCTCAAGCATCAACGCGCAGATCTATACGCGCGGCCATCCGCAGGATTATGACGACTGGCGGCAGATGGGGTGCGCGGGCTGGGGGGCGGATGACGTGCTGCCCTATTTCCGGCGGGCCGAGAACAATGACACCTGGGACAATGATCAGCATGCGACCGGCGGGCCTTTGGGGGTCAGCCAGCCGCGCGCGCCGTTGCCGATCTGCAAGGCGTTCTTTGCGGCGGCGGGGGCGCTGGGCATTCCGCGCGCGGTGGATCTTGCGGGCGCGGACCCCAAGGGCGTGGGTTTTTACCAGCTGACGCAGACCAATGCGCGGCGGTCCTCGACGTCGGTGGCCTATCTCGGGCCGGCGCGAGGGCGGGCGAATTTGCGCGTGGTAACAGGGGCGCAGGTGGCGCGGCTGGTTGTGGCGGATGGGCGCGCGGTCGGCGTGGACCTGATGGACGGGACCCAGTGCCGCGCGGGGTCCGAAGTGATCCTGTGTGGCGGGGCCATCGGGTCGCCACGTTTGCTGATGCTGTCAGGGATCGGGCCTGCGGATGCGTTGGGCGCGGTCGGGGTCAGGCCCCTGGTCGCTGCGCCGGGGGTGGGCGAGAACCTGCAAGACCATCTGGACCTTTTCGCCATCGCGCAATGCAGCGGGCCTCATACTTATGACCGCTATGCGCAGCTGCCTTGGTCGGCGCTGGCGGGATTGCAGTATCTGGCGACGCGACGGGGGCCGGTGGCCTCGAGCCTCTTTGAGACGGGGGGGTTTTGGTATGCCGACGCCTCGGCACGCTCGCCCGATATCCAGTTTCATCTGGGGTTGGGGTCGGGCATCGAGGCAGGGGTGGCGGCGATGCCGGATGGTGGACTGACGCTCAATTCCGCCTTTGTGCGACCGCGGTCGCGCGGAACGGTGCGGCTGGCTTCGGCGGACCCCAAGGCGGCACCCTTGATTGATCCGAATTATTGGGCCGATCCCTATGACCGGGCGATGTCGCTCAGGGGGCTGCAGATGGCGCGCGAGATACTGGCGCAAGATGCACTGAAGCCCTTTTTGCGGGCAGAGCGGTTGCCGGGGCGCGGCGTGCAAGGCGAGGCCGCGCTGGTGGCCTATGCCTTTGCCAATGCCAAGACCGACCATCACCCGGTGGGCACCTGCCGGATGGGGGCGGACGGCGAGGCGGTGGTGGATTTGCGCTTGCGGGTGAACGGGGTTGCGGGGTTGCGGGTTGCGGATGCGTCGATCATGCCGACATTAGTGTCGTCGAACACCAATGCGCCGACGATCATGATTGCGGAAAAGGCGGCGGAGATGATCCGGGCGGATCTGGGGGCCTAGAGTCTGGCTGACGACCACAGTATGCCCGCCAGCCTCTGACCTTTTGATGCAACGCCTGTCTTGCGATAAAACCGGTATCGACTTTTGGCGGACAGGCTTTAGCGCGTTGCGCGTTGCTGGCCGGGATCGTCGCGGGCGACCGAGACGGCCTTGATGACCGCGTGGACTTTGAGGCCGGGGGCGAGGGCAAGCGCGTCGGCAGAGCGGCGGGTGACGCGGGCAAGGATGGTGTCGCTGGCAGAGGTCAGTTGGACCAAAACACTGGGGCCATCGTCCGCGCGGACCTCGCGCACGACGCAGGGCAGGACGTTCAGGGCCGAGATCGCTTTGGGACGGTCGAGCGCCAGCATCACGTCTTGGGCGAGGATGCGGATGCGCAGCGTGTCGCCGACCATTGCCGCGACTTTTGGCAGCCAGAGCGGACCGGCAGCGGCGTCTAGGCGACTGAGGCCATCGGCGTCATGCGCAGCGACCCGGGCGGTCAGGATGGCCCCCGTTTCGCGCGGACCAAAGGTCGCACCGGCCGCGGGGTCGGACAATATTTCCGCAGCGGGTCCAGCCATCACAATGCGGCCATGGTCGATCAGCACGATGGTTGTGGCCAGCCGGGCGATTTCCGCAGCACTGTGGCTGACATAGAGGATTGGAAGGCGGGTCTCGTCGCGCAGTCGCTCCAGATAGGGCAGGACCTCGGACTTGCGGGCGTCATCGAGGGCGGAGAGGGGTTCGTCCATCAAGAGCATCCGGGGTTGGGACAGGATCGCGCGGGCAAGGGCCACGCGTTGCTTTTCGCCGCCCGAGAGGGTGCCGGGGCGACGGTCGAGGACGGCGCCGATGCCCATCAGGTCGATGATGCGCGTGGTGTCAGAGGTGCCGCGATGGCCCGCAAACCAGCGGCCATACGCGATGTTCTGACGCACGGTCAGGTGCGGGAACAGGCGGCCCTCTTGAAAGACATAGCCGACGCGCCGCTTGTAGGTGGGGATGGCGATGTTTTTGGCGGTGTCCAGAAGCACTGATCCGTCAATGCAGATGCGGCCGCTGTCGGGGTGCAAAAGGCCTGCGATAGCGTTGACCACGCTGGTCTTGCCCGCCCCGGACCGGCCGAAAAGGGCGGTCACTCCGGGGGGTGCGGCAAAGGCCAGATCAAGGGAAAAATCCCCGAAACGGTGCGCAAGGTCTACCTCCATTGTCATCGGCCACTGATCCTTTTGGCGACGGCGCGGCTGACCCATTCGGACAGGATCAGGGCGGCCATCGCGACGGCGATCGAGATCGCGACAAGGCGAAAGGCGTCGTCATCGCCGCCCGGCACTTGCAAAAAGGCATAGATGGCCGAGGGCAGTGTCTGGGTCTGGCCGGGGATGTTGGCGACAAAGGTGATGGTGGCACCGAACTCTCCCATCGCCTTGGCAAAGGCGAGGATCGCGCCTGCGATGACGCCGGGCAGGATCAGTGGCAAGGTGACAGTGGCCAGCACCCATGGGCGGGAGGCACCAAGGGTTTCGGCGGCCTCTTCGAGCTTGGGGTCCACAGCCTCCAGCGACAGGCGGATCGCACGGACCATCAAGGGAAAGGCCATGACGGCGGCGGCAAGCGCGGCGCCGGTCCAGCGGAAGGCGAGGACGATGCCGAACCAGTCCTCAAGGAATTTGCCCAAGGTGCCTTGGCGGCCAAAGGTCATGAGCAAGAGGTATCCCGTGACGACCGGGGGCAGGATCAGGGGAAGGTGGACCAAACCATTGAGGATCTGCTTGCCCCAGAAGTCCCACCGGGCCAGCGCGTAGGCAACAAAGATGCCCAAGGGCAAGCTGAGCAGCATCGCCCAGAACGAAACCCGCAGCGAAAGGATCACAGCCTGCCATTCGGGAGGTGACAGGAAGTCAGTCATCGCGGGGCAAAAGCGTAAAGCCGTTCCCGGCAAAGACGGCTTGGGCGGGGGCGGTGGACAGGTAGTCCAGAAAGGCCTGCGCCTTTGGGTGCTGGCTGTCGGTCACGCGGGCGGCGGGGTAGCGGATCTGGCGGTGGCTATCGGGTGGAAAGGTCGCGATGACGGTGACGACGCGGCTGCCGTCAGGACCCGCGATCGCGTCAGACGCAAAGACCACGCCCAAGGGGGCCTCACCCAACGCCACCAAGGCCAGCGCCGCGCGGACGTTGTCGGATTGCACCACATCGTCCTCGACCTCGGACCACAGGCCCAGATGCTGTAGCGCCTCTTTGCCGTATTGTCCGGCGGGCACGGAATCGACCATCGCCATGGCGAGTTTGCCGCCCTGCAAGACGGCGTGCAGGTCCAGATCAGGGGTCAATGCCACCGCTTTGGTTGCGGGGTCATGGGCCACAAGGACAAGCTGGTTGGAGACCAGATCCCGGCGGCTATCGGGCACGATCAGGCCGTCTGCTTGCAGCAGGTCCATCCATTCCGGGGCTGCAGAAATGAAGAGGTCGGCAGGCGCGCCTTGCTGGATTTGCTTGGCCAGTTTCGACGAGGCGTCATAGGCGAGGGCGACCCGGTGGCCGGTCGTGGCCGTCCAGTCGGCGGCGACTTCATCCAGCGCGGTTTTCATCGAGGCGGCGGCAAAAACGGTCATATCGGCGGCCTGCGCGGAAAGCGCGGTCAGCAGAACCAGACTGACCGCAAGCGCTTGGCGCAGGGTCGCTTGGACGCGGGGCATCGGGCAATTTACACTCGGACACGGTTGCATGCGCCATGTTTGCGGGCAGGGGCGCAAGAGACAAGCAAAATCAGGCCAAAGCAGCGGTACCACCGCCCCAAGGTCGGGCCTTTGACCGGCTTGGCCGATTGCAAATGATCCGCAGGGCGCTTTGGTCCGTTCGGGTGAAGGCAACGCGCGGGATCGTGGTTACGTTGGTGGTCGGGCCGCGGTCCGGATCGCTGAAGTCTCGCAACTGGGATCCGCCGATCTGTGCCGTGTTGGACATGATTAACGCGCCGCGCAAATCGCGCGGGCCCGCGCCATCGGCAAGCGTCTCCAGATGAGCCGCCAGGCGGGCAGGCAACACGCTTGGGCGCAAGTTGGTCGCGGGCACGGATGCAGGCGTTGGGTCAACGTGCCACGACGCGCGCCAGCACCAAATGGCCGTAGGTGAAATCCCCCTCGGGATAGTGCCAGATCGCATCGCCCTCGCTGGCATAGCGGCGGCCATCGAACTCCCTGTAGGTCAGCATAGGCGTCGACCAGCGCGTGATCCGCAAGGTGCCATCATCCTGCATTGCACCGCGATCCTCGGAGACGAAGTTTACCAACTCCCCTGCTGCGTTGAAGAAAAGCGTGGCCGTCACGCTGTGCGGGCCATTTGAGAAGGTCACGCCGACCGAGATTTCGTCGATCTCGCGCCACTGAAGTCTGGGGTCAGCCAGCCAGGACGGTGCAAAAAAGCACAGATCATTCAGCAGCGTCACGGTTTCGGTGCGCGAAAGTTCCACCCCTTTGGCATCCACCACATTGAAAAGCGAGGCGAGCCTGACCCGCATTGTCGCTTCGGTGCCGTGATAGTCGTGCAGCACCTGCACCGGCAGGCCATTCATTTTCGAGGAAAGGAAGAACAGCCGCTTTGGCGGATCGAAACGGTCGTACTGGTGCGCAGTGCCGGTCATCCCCGGCTCTGCGGGCTTGCGGAACATCTCGGCGGCAAAGGTCAGCTCCACTCCCGCGACACGGGGCTTGTCGAGATTGCCGGTCACGCGGATGTAGCGTTGGACCAGTGCCGGCAGATGGGCGATCATCGCATTGGTCAGAACGGGTCGCGCGCGCGTGGCGTCACTGGCGGTTTGCGCCTGACGCTGGCTGTCGAATTCGGCTACCAGATCGGGGCCAAGCCGCTGGGCGATCAGCACGGCCGCCAATGCTCCTGCAAGAATGGCGCAGGCCCAAAGAAGTATTTTCATGCGGTCTCCTTTCTTTTCAGATGGTCACGATCACGTCGGCTGGGGGCCGTCGCAGTGATTTCGGCATGTCGGGTACCCGGCCAGCGTGCAAGATCAGGTCGGGCGCCATACCCAAGACGAAGCCGCACGGCGAGCCTCGCACGCGCTCCAGTCGCTTTCACCGGCTGATTGACGAAGGCGTGCTTCAGGCCCGGTGCCGTCGCCTGCAGCGCAAAGCGCCGGTCGCAGCGCCCCGCCGAAACCCGGTGCGCCGGGTCGTTTTTGTGCGACATCATGATTGCAAGGCCTGCGGATGCGCCGATCTGCCGCGCCACCTGTTCCGCCTGTGCCCCGGCGGTGAAAAACTGGCGGAGCATCGGCCCGCCCAACCAGTCTGACAGCACCAGATTGTCTGAACAGGCCGCATAATGCCCGTTGCCGGTATCGAGCGCGCGGTGTCGTGAACCGCAGCCATTTGCGCAGTCCGGCCACAAAGGCCGGGCACGCCACCTGTGCCCGTGCCCCGGCCATGATCGGATCGGTCACGGGCGCCACCTGCGCGGGTTCGGTCAGAAGGACAAGCTGCGTGCCCTCAACCCCGACCGCCGTGCTGGGCGTCGCAAGCTCTTGGGTGCCGGCGGCACGACCGTCATCGTCAGACCGAGTGCACTGGCACAGCGCAATGGCCGCAAACAGCGGATCGACAGACCCACCGGCAAAAAGGCCCACGTGCACCGCCGCGCCATCAGGTCTGATAGCGGCGGTCAGGCCGGGGGAACCGGCCGCAAGGCTCAGATTTTCCGCCGCAGCGTCCGGACTTGCGGAAAGGTGATGGTCCTCGGTTTCGACCACGCGGGTCCTGCGGCTTGCGTCGGGCACTATGTCGGTCCTCCCCGCCCGTGACCGAAACACCCAGCCATGCGCATTGTGACGGTTGGCCGCCAGCGTTGCATGGTGCACCAGATATTCCGTTTTCGGCAGATCGCCGGGTTTAACCAACCGACTCACGCGCCCCGCTGCGCTACCATCGGACGGCAGCGCGATCCAACGGGCACCAGCGGCCTGCGCAACTTTGGCGGCCAATCCGGCAAGATCGGTTCGGCGGCTTGCCATATCATCCTCCCAACCCTTTGATGAGACGCAGGCTGCCTGAAACAACGCACTGGTGCCTTGATCTGGGTCAAGACGCGCAGGGCTGCCGAAACGCAAAAGGCCCCGGCGTTTCCACCGGGGCCTTTCGTTGCAATGGTTTGTATGGCTTACGCCTCGGCTTCGGCCTTTTCGGCGATCTCCGCGCCGGTTTCCTGATCGACCATCTTCATGCCCAGACGGACCTTGCCGCGTTCGTCAAAGCCCAGAAGCTTGACCTTCACTTCCTGGCCTTCCTTGAGCAGCTCATTGGGGTGGTTCAGGCGCTTGTTGGCAATCTGGCTGACATGGACAAGACCGTCACGCTTGCCAAAGAAGTTCACGAACGCGCCGAAGTCGACCAGCTTGACGACCTTGCCGGTGTAGACCTTGCCCTCTTCGGGTTCAGCCACGATCGACCAGATCATGTCATAGGCGCGCTTGATCGCCGCCGCGTCGTTGGACGCGATCTTGATCATGCCATCGTCGTTGATGTCGACCTTGGCACCGGACAGTTCCACGATCTCGCGGATGACCTTGCCGCCCGAGCCGATGACCTCACGGATTTTGTCCGTGGGGATCGACAGGGTTTCGATCTTGGGCGCGTATTCCGAGAAACCCTGCGGTGCCGAAAGCGCCTTGTTCATCTCGGCCAGGATGTGCATCCGGCCGTCCTTGGCCTGTGCCAAGGCCTGCTCCATGATTGCAGGCGTGATGCCGGCAATCTTGATATCCATTTGCAGGCTGGTGATGCCTTTTTCGGTGCCTGCAACCTTGAAGTCCATGTCGCCGAGGTGATCCTCATCGCCAAGGATGTCGGTCAGGATGGCAAACTTGCCGTCGGACTCAAGGATCAGACCCATCGCCACACCGGCCACGGGGGATTTCAGCGGCACGCCCGCGTCCATCATCGACAACGAGCCACCGCACACCGAGGCCATCGAGGACGAGCCGTTGCTCTCGGTGATCTCGGATACCACGCGGATGGTATAGGGGAAGTCGGTGGTCGCAGGCAGAACGGCCTGCAACGCGCGCCATGCCAGCTTGCCATGGCCGATCTCGCGGCGGCCGGGGCTGCCGACGCGGCCCACTTCGCCGACCGAATAGGGCGGGAAGTTGTAGTGCAAGAGGAAGTTCGACCGCGAGTTGCCGTGCAGGGCGTCGATGATCTGTTCATCCTCGCCGGTGCCAAGTGTCGTTACGACCAGACCTTGGGTTTCGCCACGGGTAAAGAGGGCGGAACCATGGGTGCGCGGCAGGATGCCGGTTTCGCACACGATGGGGCGGACGGTCTTGGTGTCACGGCCGTCGATGCGGATGCCGGTCTTGACCACGTCACCGCGCAGGATTGCCGATTCCAGTTGCTTGATTGCGGGGTAGAGGTTCGCGTCAGCCTGATCTTCGTCTGACATTGCGGCCTTGATCGTGGAAACGGCGGCCTCGATCGCGGTGGTGCGTTCTTGCTTGTCACGGAGGGCAAAGGCCGCGCGCATGGCTTTCTCGCCGGCTTTTTTGACCTTGGCGTACAACTTGGAAAAGTCGGGTGCGTGGAAATCAAAGGGCTCTTTGGCGGTGTGTTCGGCAAACTCGATGATCAGGTCGATGACCGGCTGCATCGCGTTATGGCCGAATTTCACGGCGCCCAGCATTTCCTCTTCGGTCAGCTCATAGGCTTCAGATTCGACCATCATCACGGCGTCTTTGGTGCCCGCGACGACCAGATCCAGACGCTGATCGGGATTGTTGCGCAGAACGTGCATGTCATCGACCGAAGGGTTCAGCACATATGCGCCGGCCGAGAAACCAACGCGTGCCGCCCCGATTGGCCCCATGAAAGGCACGCCGGAGATCGTCAGCGCTGCAGACACCGCGATCATCGCGACGATATCGGGGTCGTTTTCAAGGTCATGGCTGAGGACGGTCGCCATCACGAGGACTTCGTGGTTGAAGCCCTCGACAAACAGCGGGCGGCAGGGCCGGTCGATCAGACGCGAGGTCAGCGTCTCTTTTTCCGAGGGCCGGGCCTCGCGCTTGAAGAAACCGCCGGGGATCTTGCCCGCGGCATAGTATTTTTCCTGATAGTGCACGGTCAGCGGAAAGAAGTCCTGCCCCGGCTTTGCCTTTTTGGCAAAGGTCACGTTGGCCATCACGGAGGTCTCGCCCAAAGTGGCGATCACGGTGCCATCGGCCTGACGGGCAATCTTGCCCGTTTCCAGGGTCAGCGTGTCACGGCCCCACTGGATGGATTTTTTCGTCACGTTGAACATGTATCGTTCCCTATATGGAAGCACTCATGGCCCCTGCCATGTCTTCCTTTTGCATGGCGGCCCCATTGCCGCCGCCCCCTATCCTTTGCATGCGGCCGGGGGCGGGCCTCACGTCGCAGATTGCGGGCGCATACAGGAAAACGGACGCGTTGGGAAGGGGCGTGCCATGAGAGCGAAGGTGGACATATGTGTTCAAGTTTCGTTGGCAAGAAGATTTGTCGCGTCGCGCTGTTTCTTGATAGCCAAATCGGAGATCAACGTGTCAACAAACGCGCGAAATTCTGCACTACTGCGACCGCAGACAAGCGCCCAGATCGTGGGTATATCGGGTCGATCCAGAACATTGCGCAAGCCGCCCACGATCGCCTGCCAGTCGGCGTCTTTCAGAATGCCCAGTTCGTGTTGCAGATAGGCGTTCTCATAGATCCGCATGAAGGCCATAAACTGGAATCTGGATCGCGCCTTTTCAACTCGCGTCATGCTGTCGAATTCTTCGCCGCATCGCAGCACCAGTTCCGTGAGGTCGGCATTGCGGCCAAGCTCCGTCCACATGTTGATGAAAGACAGGCTTATATTGTGGTTCGCCGCAGCACGCAGCGCGATGGTATTGCGGCGGATTTGCAGACCCGCGAAAATGACCGAGGCTATGACCCCAAAGCCACCGAGGATCTGCAAAACATCTTGGATCGACATGGGCGTGCCTTTCCGCTGATTTGAGTGGTCTAAACGAAGCTAAGCGATCCGATGAAATGCGGCCAGTCCTTTCACCGCAAAGCAAAACGACCGCAGCTTTCGCTGCGGTCGTTGCATGCAGTGCTTTGGCCGGGACTGGCGGCGCAGGCCGAGGCATTGCCAACAGCCCTTTGCCGGTGTCTCTCACTTGCAGGGTGGCCCCTTTGCCGCCGCCCCCAATCCTATGCATGCGGTCGCGGGCGGGCCTCATATCGTAGATTGCGGTCGAAAACAGGAAAAGGCGGGGATTAGGAAGGGGAAGGGTTGGGGGACCCTATTGGGCGGCGTGCAACATGCGGATGCCCTCGACGTCGGCATAATAGGACCGGGGCAACCATTGCGAGATGGAGCGCATCAAAAGAGGGTCGCCCGTGACGAACATGCGCCCGGCCTCGATTTCGCGCGGCACGGTCGAACGACCCGAACAGGCGGCATGGAGCGACACCTTGGTCAATTCGAGGTAAAGGTCGATATCGACATCGGGCAAGCTGACGCAGACATCGCAGGGTGTGCCGGGCTCGACCAGGAAGAACCAGGTTTTGTGGGGGCCGGGTTCGTCAGAGAAATGGAAGCGCATCACGACTCGGTGTTGAGGAAGGGCCCCGGTCACGAGGTGCTTGCCAATATAACCCATCAGCATTGACAGATTGGCGTCCGCCAGTGCCACCTCGGCCTCGATGTTGCGCTGGGCCCAGATGGACAGCGCATCCATTGCAGGTTCCAGCTCGATCGCCATCGGGGTGCGGACATAATCCACCGTACCCCGGGCACGATCTTCTATGCGTTCAATCAGGCCCAAGCGTTCCATCTCGGACAGGCGCTTGGAAAGGACGCCGGGAGAGATGTTGCCCAC
Organism: Rhodobacterales bacterium; assembly: GCA_031378845.1. GTDB lineage: Bacteria > Pseudomonadota > Alphaproteobacteria > Rhodobacterales > Rhodobacteraceae > JAJNPS01. The sequence continues at coordinate 209,674 of JANNES010000015.1, read as the reverse complement.
GGCGCGGCGCAGGTCGCTGAACCGGGAATAGCCAGACCACATCTGGTTCAGGATCAGAAGCGTCCAGCGCGGCTCGAGTGCGTCGCAGGCTTTGGACAGGGCGCAGATGCTTCCATAGGGCTTGCTTGGCATGGTCGGACCCTCTTTCGGACAAATGTAGTGGACTGGGCAGATTACGCCTAGTTCGAAAAGCGTATCGGTGTCCTTCGGTTCCAGAACTGGCCGAAGCGGCGGTGCGGGCAGCAGGATGGAGGGGCAGAAACCGTAATCCCAAGGAGGATCCATCATGGCCTATACCCGTTCCCCCCAGCGCACCGCCCCCGTCCTGATTGGCGCGTGGCTGTCGTTCCTTCCGCTGCTTGACCGGATCGCCGAAGCGATGCGCCGCCGCCGGATTCGCCGCAGCTATGGCCCGATGTCGATTGTCCAACTGCGCGACATCGGTCTGACGCCCTATGAACTGGAGGTGGCGCTGTCCTTGCCGCTGGATCGGAACGCCGGGGATCATCTGGCCGAGGCGGCGGCGACTGAAGCCGCCAAATGGTGAGGCCAGACCTACCCTGCCCTTCGCACCATTTCAGTTATCCAGAGAGGTCCGAAGGACGAGGTGCGGCCTTTGGGCGTCGGGTAGTCGCGGCAAATCCCCATCGCCTCGCCCATCTGCAGCGCCCTTGCCTGGCGGGGTCGGTTCTCTTGCTTTGCGGCGGGACCTTCAGGCCCAAGCCCCAAAACAAAACGCCCGCGGCTTGCGCTGCGGGCGTTCGGGGTTCGCGTGGTGGCCGGTTTAGCGGCGCAGGCCGAGGCGGGTGATCAGCGTGGTGTAGCGCGGCTCGTCCTTGCCCTTGAGGTAATCCAGAAGCTTGCGGCGCTGGGCGACCATCATCAAGAGGCCACGGCGTGAGTGGTTGTCTTTCTTGTGGCCCTTGAAATGCTCGGTCAGCGTGGCGATGCGTGACGACAGGATCGCAACCTGAACCTCGGGCGAACCCGTGTCGTGCTCTTTGGTCGCGTATTCCTTGATCAGGCGGGCCTTGTCTTCGACGGTGATCGACATCGGGATCTCCTGTAAAGAGGGTTATGGCGCAAGCCGGGATGTCGTCCAGCAGGGCCGATGCGTCCGCGTTGGTCTGCGGATTTGGCGCAATTAGTGCAAAAGCCCTTGGATGGCAAGGGGGGACTGCCCCGGCTGCGCCCTGCCAAGGCGCTCTCCACCTTTTCCTAACCATGGCTGCAGAAAGTCGGGTGCCGCGCATCGCCGTTGCTGGCTTGGGACCCAGAATCGTGCTATGATGATCACATAAAACTCTAATGAAATCATATTATTAGGGTGTTTCATGGTTAACGGGCGCGGGGTGCGGCCCTTGGTGGAGTGTGTGGGATGTTGGGGATTTTGGGACTGTTGGGGGCGCTTTTCGCGGGCGTGGCTGCCGATGCCATCATGCGCGCGCCAGAGACTGGCAAAGCCGAAGGCGATGACCAGGACGAGGACGGCAACGGCGGGGACGACGACAGCGATGCGTCGCCTGTGGACCTGTTATGGACCGGGACCGATGCGGACGAGATTGCGGCGGGCGATACGGGGCAAGACACGCTGAACGGCGAAGGCGGCGTCGATCAGCTGGATGGCCGCGACGGAGATGATGTCCTTGTGGCCGGGGCTGGCAAAGACGTGGTGCATGGCGGCAATGGCGATGATGCGGTGCATGGCGGCGATGGGTCCGATGCACTGAACGGCGATGCAGGCGATGACGTGGTCATGGGCGACGCGGGCGATGATCTGATCGCCGGGCAGACCGGGGACGACCAGCTGGCGGGCGGTGAAGGCGATGACAGTCTGCTCGGCGGCGAAGGCCAGGACAGTCTGGACGGCGGCGATGGCGATGACTGGGTGGCTGGTGGCTACGACGGTGACCAGATTGACGGCGGTGCGGGGCAGGACGTTCTGGACGGCAATGCTGGCAACGACACGATCTTTGGCGGTGCCGGGGCGGTCGCCTCGGGTGCGGACTACCTGAACGGTGGCGACGGAGATGACGAGGTCCATCTGCACGATGGCGACGTGGGCAGCGGTGGCGAAGGGGCAGACATCTTCTTTCTTGACGATTGGGTCAATGACGGCGCTGTCGAGACGATTGCCGATTACAATGCGGTGGATGACCAGATCGTGGTGGTGTTCGATGCATCGGTGCATCCCGACCCGACGGTCTCTCTGGAGCCTGCGGATGGGTCCGACGATGTGACGATCTTGCTTGACGGGGTGCCTTTGGCGGTGGTTCAGGGTGGCGCGGGTCTGATGCTGGACGATATCCGGCTGGCCGCGGCGGCGTGATGCTGGCGTGTGCGACGCTAGTCCCAGCGTATGGGCGCTTGCGCATAGCCGATGTAAAGCGGATGGCGCGGGTCGCCGCCTTGGGTCAGGCCGAGGTGCCAGAGGGGCTTGCCGGTCGCGCGCAGCAGCTTGGCGACACGCACTCCCCGGGCCAGATGCGCCCCATTGCTGCCCCACGCGCAGACCACCTGATCGGCCCATAGTGCGGCCTCGGTGATGGCGGTGTCATTGGCGGGACCGGTGGGGTCTGCTTCGGCGCGCATGATACGCGGGTCGGTGGCACGAAAGGCAAAAATGTTGGTGACGCGAAAGGCGCCGTGACCCAGCGCGCGGGCGCGGCGCTCGCAGCGTTCCACCGTGGGGTCATTCTGGAACTCGGTGGCGGTCGAGGGGTTCAACATCACAAAGGTCACGCGGGTGGCATCCGGCTGCCAGATGCGCGTCAGGGCATAGCGATAGCGCTGGCAGGCGGAATAGACCGCCTCAGACGCGGCGTCGCCTTTCTGGAAAGCGCGGACAACGGGGCGAGCGGCGTCATTCATCGCTGGTTGTATCGCTGACAAAGACCCGCGACGGGTAAAGGATACCGTGCCGGACATGCCCAAGGGCGACAGGCTGGCCGTTCTCGGCGGCCCAGGCCAGCGCATCAAAGTCAGGCTGGTGGCCGGTCACCGCTGCCGCGTTGCCGTGGCGGAGCAGGCCCGCGTTGGCGTGTGTCACCGCCAGCCGGGGCAGGCCGACAAGGCCGATTTCAAGTGGTCGCAGATAGGCACGGATTTGCGGGCTGCGGGCAGCGGCGTCGATCTGGTCCAGCGTGACCGCGTCGTCAACGTGGAACGGCCCGGACCAGACGCGGCGCAGCCACTGCACATGTCCAAGGCAACCCAAGGCCGCCCCAAGATCGCGCGCGATGGCGCGGACATAGCCGCCCTTGCCGCAGATCATCTCCAAAAGGGCGTGATCCGGATCGGGACGCTTCAACATGACGAGATGCGACACGTTCAGGTGGCGCGCGACAAGATCGAGGCTTTCCCCCTCTCGTGCCAGGTCATAGGCACGCTGGCCGTCAACCTTTACGGCAGAATATTGCGGTGGGACTTGCAGGATATTGCCGGTAAAGGCGGCCAAGCCTGCGCGGATGTCATCGTCGGTGGGTCGCATGTCGCGGGTGTCGATGACCTGCCCTTCGGCATCGTCGGTATCGGTCGCTGCACCAAAACGCACCATGAAGCGGTAGCATTTTTCGGCGTCGGTCACGTAAGGGACGGTCTTGGTCGCCTCGCCCAGAGCCACTGCCAGAAGGCCAGTTGCTGCGGGGTCGAGGGTGCCTGCATGACCGGCCTTTCGGGCATCATACGCCCATTTGACCTTGTTCACGACCGAGGTCGAGGTGATGCCGGGCGGTTTGTCGATGATCACCCAGCCCGACACCGGCAGGCCCTTGTTGCGGCGCGCCATCCGTCAGCCGTTGGGCACAACGGTGCCGATGATCGGCCCCAGTGGCAGGCCAAGATCGTCGCGGTTCAGCGCAGGTGCATAGAGCCGCGAGATGGAGCCATCGAGAAACAGGGCGTTCGGCACGCCGAGCGCGTCGCGAAAGAACCGCGCAAAGGTGTGAAAGTTGACAGGAACGTTGGAGATTGCAAAGACCGCGCGCTGGCCATCTGTCGAGACGCCGACGCCGTTGCGGGTGTTGAGCGAGTCCGAAGTCGCGAGGAATTTCGGATGCAGCGCCCCGTCGATTACCAGCATCGGGCCTGATTGCGTGGCAAAGCGACAGGCAGGCGGCGCATTGGCGTAGCGACGCGATTCAAGGATGGCAAAGCGGTCGGTGATGCAAAAGACCCCGTTTGGCAGCAGCCCGAAATTGCCGGGTCCATCGCGGGTGACAAGGTCGGATGTGGTGACGCCCTCGTCGATGTATAGCCCGACAGGGGCGCGGTCGGGATGGTACATCCCTGCATTCATCGCAAAACCAAGCGTCTGGCCTTGGCCCGCCAACAGGTCATTGACAGCCGAAAAGCTGCCAAGCACGCCGTCTGGTCCGGTGTGGAAAAGGCGCACGTCGTCCGCCGTCGTGACCTCGCAGATCGTAAAGCTGGCGCCGTCGAAGATCTGATCAGAACAGACTGCCGCCGTGACTGGCAGCGGAAGGCACGCCACCAAAAGGGCGAACATCCAGCGCATCGGATCAGTCTTCCGGCGCGTCGGGGGCGGCGATGTCGCGCTGCACGACCGGATCAGCGAACAGACGGCGGCTTTCTTCCAATCGGTCAAAAACCGCGTCGGGGCGAAAGCGCAGGTCGGGCGCGTATTTCAGGGTCAGTTCCGCCGAGATCCGGCGGCGCAGTTCGTATTTGTTGCGCGACAGGGCGGCGATCGCATCTTCGACCGGGACCGAGCCCATCAGCGGCATGACATGCACTGTCGCGATCTTGAGGTCGGGTGAGCAGGACACTTCACCCACCGTGATCGACATGCGGTTGAGGTCTGGATCGTGGATTTCACCCCGGTTCAGGATATCGGCGAGCGTCCGGCGGATCAGTTCGCCGACCCGCAACTGTCGCTGTTTGGGGCCCGAGCCGGAAGGGGAGCGCTTTTGTGCCATGCGGGGGATTTAGGCGCTTTTGGCAGTGACCGCAACGGCGGGCTTTGCGGTTTGGCCAAAGGCGGCTAAAGCGGGGATAAGGATGGGGGACAGCATGAGCCAGGGCATTGCAGTTGTGGTTACCGGCGCATCGGGGCGGATGGGGCAGATGTTGGTCGCAACAATCCTTGCGTCGGACAAGCTGCGGCTGCATGCCTGTCTTGAGCGCGCGGGGCATCCCTGGATCGGGCAAGATATTGGGTCGGCGACGGGCGGTGCGCCGGTCGGTGTCATGGTAGCCGATGACCCTCTGGAGGCATTTGCCCATGCGCAAGCAGTCGTCGATTTCACCACGCCCGCCGCGACCATAGAGTTTGCGGCCTTGGCCGCCCAGGCGCGGGTTGTGCATGTGATCGGGACGACAGGGCTGGATGAGACGCAGCTGGCGCGTCTGGCGCTGGCCGCGCACCATGCGGTGATCGTGCGGGCGGGCAACATGAGTCTGGGTGTCAACCTGTTGACCAAGCTGACGGAAAAGGTGGCGCGTGCGCTGGATGCGGACTGGGATATCGAGATTGTCGAGGCCCATCACAAGATGAAGGTCGACGCGCCCTCGGGGACAGCGCTGATGCTTGGTGAGGCGGCGGCGGCAGGGCGTGAGGTCGATTTCGGGGCCGCACGGGTGGGCGCGCGGGACGGCATCACGGGTGCGCGGGTTCCCGGAGCCATCGGGTTTTCGTCGATTCGCGGCGGCGATATCGTGGGCGAACATGACGTGATCTTTGCCGCGATGGGTGAAAGGATCATCTTGCGCCATGTTGCCACGGATCGCGCGATCTTTGCGCGTGGGGCGCTCAAGGCGGCGATCTGGGGGCAGACGCAAAAGCCGGGGCAATATGACATGATGGACGTGCTCGGGCTCTAGCTGACCCGTACTTTCGTAGTCCATAAGTGATCCGGGGTGGGCAACGATGCGTAAACCTCCAAGATCATCCAACCAAGGACCTCTGCCATGGCGCGCATCGCACTCGCTCTTGCCCTGCTGCCTTGCCTTGCGCAAGGAGCGTCTGCTGCGGCAGCAGAATTCGCGGCAGTCCGTGACAGGGGGGCGTTTCTGGACCTGCTGGACGGTCGGGAATTGCGGATCGGGTTGTACAATCTGTCGCTGAACGTCATGCCTGACGGGCGGATTGCAGGCTCGGCTTTGGGCTGGGACATCACCGGTACATGGAGCTGGCAAGGCGGTTATTTTTGCCGCGAGATGGACTGGAGCGGCAAGGAAATTCCGCTGGACTGCCAACTGGTTGAAGCGCGCGGCGGTGACGAGATGCGCTTTACCGTGGATCGCGGGACCGGGCGGTCTGCCAAATTCCAGCTGCGCTGACGCGGACCGATCTCTGGGCGCAGACGCAACGCTGTCAAAAGTCGATTGCGATCCCCTTTTTCTCCCAGTCGCCATAGCGGACAGGCTCCGGTCCGTCGCGACCGCCGAGTTCGGGCGGCAAGGGCGTGGCACTGGCCGCCTTGCGGCGGGCGTCGGCCTCGGCCAGAGCCCGCTTGGCGGCGGGGGTGAGGTCTGGGGCGGGGTCGGACATGGGGCGCGGGCCTTCGGGCGGTTGTGCATCAGGTGTCGTTGATATAGCCCGGCCAACGGGGCGCGCAAGGAACCGAAGGGATCATCGAGTGGCGGTTGAGGGGCTGACGGCGCGGCTGGGGGCAGTGCGGCTGTTGACGGCTGTGATGCAAGACGGCGCGATGTTGAACCAAGTGCTTGCGGATCCGGCCGGGCCCCTCGTCGGCATGGGTGCCGACGATGTGGCGCGGGCGCAGCGGCTGTGTCTGACCGTGCTGCGCCAGCTGGAGCGGGCCGACGCGATCTTGCAGCCGCTGATGCGCAAGGCGCCGCCGATGTTCGTGTTGAACGTGCTGCGACTTGCGGTGGCTGAGCTGGATGGCGGGGCGGCCGCGCATGGTGTCGTGCATGTGGCCGTGGAATGTACGCGCAGCGACCGCAGGTCCGCCCCTTTCACTGGCCTGGTGAATGCAGTGCTGCGCAAGGTTCCGGCGGGGCCGGTTCTGCACGCGATGCCGGTGCCAAAGCTGCCGCGCTGGCTGCGCCAGCCCATGGTGTATGCCTATGGCCGCGAGGCGGTGGCGGGGATCGAGGCTGTGCATGCGGTGGCACCGCGCATCGACATCACCTTCAAGGCGGCAGCTTTGGTCAAACCGGAGGGCATCGACCTGCGCAACGGGTCGCGCCGGTTGAAAGACTTCTCTCGAGTCTCTGGTCTGCCGGGATACGTCGCGGGCGACTGGTGGGTGCAGGATGCGGCGGCCTCGATGGCGGTGCCGCTGCTTGCACCCCGGCCCGCAGAACGGGTGCTGGACCTGTGCGCGGCACCCGGTGGCAAGACGTTGCAATTGGCCGATGCGGGAGCAAGCGTCACGGCGCTGGATATCTCGGCCCCGCGTGCGGCGCGGTTGCGCCAGAATCTGGCTCGCACGGGGTTGGCGGCAGATGTCGTGATTGCCGATGCGCTGGTCTGGGAGCCTTTGGTGCCCTTTGATGCGGTCTTGCTGGATGCGCCCTGTTCAGCAAGCGGCACGATCCGGCGACATCCCGATTTGCCATTGGTCAAGGATGGATCAGATTTGCCTGGTCTGACCGCGTTGCAGGCGCAACTGATCGACCGGGCATTAGGGATGCTGGTGCCCGGCGGGCGGCTTTTGTACTGCGTGTGCTCGCTGTTGCCCGAGGAGGCCGAGGCGCAGTTGGCGGCGGCTTTGGTCCGGCATCCTGCGGTGCGGGTGATCCGGCCCGCGATGGATTGGGTAGACCCGGGGTGGGTCACGTCTGACGGTGGCTTGCGGCTGCGACCCGATTACTGGGCCGATCTGGGCGGGATGGACGGGTTCTTTATGGCTTTGCTGACGGTTTAGGCGCGAAAAGACGGTAATAGGCCCAGTCCGGCAAGAACTGCGACAGCCGGAAGAACCATGAAAACACCATCGGAAAGCTGATCTTGAAGCGGTCGGTCAACATGTGCTCGAACATGTATTGGGCAGCCTGATCAGGCTCCATCAGGAAGGGCATGGAAAAGTCGTTCTTTTCAGTCAGGCGGGTGCGGATAAAGCCGGGATTGGCGACCTGCACGGCGATCCCCGTGCCGCGCAGGTCGGCATACATGGATTCCGCCAACGCCATCGTGCCTGCCTTGGACGCCGAATAGCCGATGGCCCCCGGCAGCCCGCGAAATCCTGACAGCGAGCCGGTGATCACGACATGGCCCGACCCGCGCGCCACCATGCCGGGGATCACAGCGCCAATCACCCGCGCGCAGCCGGTAAAGTTGACGTCGCACATCGCCTCGACCTTGTCGGCGTCCCAACTTTGGGCCGTGGTGGGCCAATAGACCCCGGCAAGAAACACCACGCCGTCAATCGCCCCCAAAGTTGCTGCCGCCGCGCGGACGGAAGTGGCATCGGCGACATCGACGGGCAAAGCGGTCGCCCGGCCGGGCAGGGTTGCGACCGCCTCGGCCAGACGGTCGGCGGAGCGGGCGGACACGATCACCTCGGCCCCGGCGCGGCTGAGCTTTTGGGCAAGGGCGAGGCCCAGCCCCTCGGAGGCACCGACCAACCAGTAGCGTTTGCCTGAAAACAGTCTCATGCGGGGACCTTGCGCATTGTGGCGACCAGTTCGGCAACCATGATTCCGAATTTAGAGAACTGGCTGCGGTTCATGATGGTTCCATTTTCCATCAGGACCATCCAGTCCACCACGTCCAGCACATGGCCCCCGGCCTCTGGCGTGAGACGGATGCGGTAGCGCAGTTGCACACCCGCCCCCTTGGTCATGCCTGTTCCGGTGCCCACGACATCGGGGGCGGTAGCCTCGATCCGGCCATCAGATTGCAGGGCCAGCGTCCACTGCCGGTGCTGCGTGGTGCCGCTGTCATAGCGAAAGACCTCGGACAGGGTGCCGACATCACCGTCCCAGCGCCCCTCCATATCCGCGACGAAACGCGACACAACCCGACCGGTGGGGCCGTAGATCATTCCCTCGCAGAGGATCGGGCCGTTGATATGGGTCTTGAGGTCAAAGGCCGGGCCCGTGGCGGCCATGTCTTGCGGTCGCTGGGCGCGAAAGCTGGCGTATTGCGCGCGCAGGACGACCAGAACCAGCGTGATCACAACGCCCAGCAACATCGCAGAAAACGTACTCATCAGATCAATCCTCAGGGACGTGCAGACGCCAAAGAAAGGCGATCGCGGCGAGTTTCAGCGCGCAAGGGAACAGCGCGTAGAGGGTCGAAAGGGCGGTCAGGGCCGCGTCGGTATTGGTCAGGCCGGTCACAAAACCAAAGCTGTCAAGCAGCGGCAGCAGGGTTAGTGCTGCGACGGCGAGCGTCAGCTTGGAGACGAACGACCATAGGGCAAAGGCCGCCGCCTCGCCGCCTTGGTTCAGATCGCCAAGACGCCGCGCAAAAATCGCGGGCAACAGTGTCATGTCGGCACCAAGGGCGGCCCCGGAGGCCAGGCAGATGACGGCAAAGGCCGTGGTGTCGCCGGTTCCCAAAGTGGCGGCCCAGAGAAAAGCGAGGATCGACAGGACCATGCCTGCCATCAGGGTGTGCTTTGGACCGATCGTTTGGGCAAGGCGGCTCCATCCCAAGGTCGAGGCGGCGGCGGCGAGAAAGAACAACAGCAGCAGCGGGCCAGCAGCGGCGGGCGCACCGAGGCGGCTTTCGACAAAGAGGAGGAACAGCGTCGAGGTCACCGCGACCGGGGCGGAGTTGACAAAGGCGAGGATCAGCAACCGACGGGTCAGCGGGTCGGCAAGCGCGGGGTGAAACCGCGCAAAGGAGGACAGGGCGGTGCCGGTGGGGGCACTTGGCGCGCGCGTCGGCCACTGGCCGTGCATGACAATCACGGCCACGACAGCGAGGACTGCGAATCCGATGGCAAAGGCGGTAAAGGGCGCGGGGGTGATCAGGGCAAGGACGGTCGGGGCGACAGCGGCGACAGAGACGCCGAGCAGCGATCCGCCCTCGCGCCAGCCTGCGAGGCGCATGTGACCGGAGGGACCCATGGTTGCGGCTTTGGTGACGCCCTCGGCGTAAAAGACGATGGTGAGGAAGGAAAACGATGTGAAAAGGGCGGTCAGCGTCAGCGCGAACCACCAGATCGGGGAAATCGGCGGCGGCACGGCAAAAAGGCCGAACATCGCCAACGCCATCATCAGGGCAGCACCGGCGACCCAATAGGGGCGGCTGCGGTCAAGCGTCTCGGCGAACCAACCGAGAAGGGGGTCTTGGACCACATCGACAAAGCGCAGCGCGCCCAGCATCAGGCCAAGGGCGGTCAGGCTGACGCCATAGCTGTCGGCAAAGAATTTCGGCGCATGGATGTAGATCGGCAGGCCCGCCATGGCGATCAGGGCGGCAAAAAGCGACCAAGTCCACAGGTTGCGCGATGAGGTGGCTTGCAAGGATAGGGTGCCGGTCATCTGGTTACGTCATCGGCGGGCGGGGCGGGGCGTCTGCGAAAAGGGGCGCCCTTGATCGCCAGTTTGATCGCTTGCCAGTGGATCAGCGCCAGCACCCTGCGAGAGCCAAAGGGACGGCGCAGGCAGGCCCGCAGAATCGCGCGATTGGTCAAGGGGACCAGCGGGCCGGTCAGATTTGTGTAAAGCCCACCGGTGGCCGTCGTGTAGTCGATCCAGATGCCGATCTTTTCGGGGCCGATGTCAAAGCGAAAAGCATAGTCCCCCTCGACCGGCTGGAACGGTGAGACGTGAAAGAGTTTGCGCGCGGCAAGGATGTCTTCGCGCCTCAGGGGCGCGAGGTCGTCGCGGTGGCAAAGGTAGGAATGCCGGTCGCCAAAGGTGTTGGAAACTTCGGCGATGACGACGCGCAGGCGGTCTTGTGCGTCGTGGCAGAGCCAGAAGCTGACCGGGTTGAAGACATGGCCCAGCACACGAGGTTGCGCCAGAAGGCGGATGTTTTGCTGGCCGGGCAGGTTTTGCTGCAACAGGAGTTCGCGCACCCAACGCAGGCCGGTGCCGGATTTCGGTGCGCCACCGTGGTCGATGTCATGGACCGAGGTGAGGTTTCGGCGGTTGCGGGAAAAAAGCGACGGCCCGTTTGTGCTTTCAGGGTCCAGCAGCACATAGTCCACCGCATAGCGAAAGCTGTTGCGAACGGCACCTTTGCGACCATGGAATGTCTCACCGCGCAGGTGCTGGATCTCTGTCATGCTGCAAGTCGTGCCCCCGCACGGGCGTTGAGGGCGGTCGCCACATCGACCGCCGAGGCAATGCCATCCTCATGGAAACCATTGCGCAGCCATGCACCACAGAACCATGTACCATTGGCGCCGTTGATCGAGCGGATGGTTTTTTGCGCCTCCAGCGCGGCAAGATCATAGACCGGATGGCGAAAGATCACGGTGTCGTTGATCAACTCTTGCCGGATCGGGCGGTCGGTGTTGAGCGTCACGAAAAGCGGGTCATCCATCGGGATCGGTTGCAAGGAATTCATCCAGTAGGTCAGGTCGATCCGGTTGCCGGGGCCGCCCTTGGGCTCCACATAAGACCAACTGGACCAGACCTTGCGGGATTTCGGCATCAGGCTCGCGTCAGAATGCAAGACGGCGTCGTTGGGTTGATACCTGACTGCTGCGAGGGCCATGCGCTCGGTCCCCGTGGGGTCGGACAGCAGGCGCAAGCTGACGTCGGAATGCGTGGCAAAGACGACCTCGTCGAACATGTCCCACTCACCACCTTCGGCACGGACCATCACACCACCATCCACGCGACGCACACCGACAATCGGCGCGCCCAGTCGCAGATCGACGCCGTGGGCCATTAGGCTGGCCTGAAGTCTGCGAACATATTCCACGGATCCACCTTTGACGGTGTACCACTGATGCTGATCGGTATAGCCCAGCAGCGCATGGTTTTTGAAAAATTGCACCAGTGCCTGCGCAGGGAAATCGAGGATGCCTGCGGTTGGCGTGGACCATATCGCGCCCGAAAACGGCGTGATGTAATGATCACGGAACCAGGCGCCGGTGCCGAGGCGGTCCAAAAGTTCGCCAATCGTGAGGCTGGACGTGTCGGCGGCGGCCTCGGCATGTTTGTTGAACCGCATAATGTCGCCAATCATGCCCAAAAAGCGCGGGCTCAGCAGATTTTTGCGCTGGGCAAAGATCGCATCGACCGAAGCGAGGCCATATTCCAGCCGTCCGCCGTCAATCGAGGCGCCAAAGGTCATGCTGCTTTTGGCGGTCGGCACGCCGAGCTTGTGAAAAAGCGCGACGAGATGTGGATAGTTCACGTTGTTGAAAACGATGAAGCCGGTATCGACCGGCTGGTCGCGGTTCTTGCCCGCCAGCACGGTGCGAGCATGACCACCAAGCCGACCTTCGGCCTCGAACAGCACGACAGCATTGTCGTGCGCCAGAAAGTGCGCAGCCGCCATGCCCGAGATGCCACCCCCGATCACGGCGATGCGGCGGGGGGCAGACGCGAAGGTTTCGAACGGCATGAAAGACAGGCTCCTGCAAGCTTGGGTTACATGTCTACGAGGTGATCGCGTGCTTGGATCAAGACTGCAAGTCTGGCGGTGTAACAACGATCTGACATTGCGACGTTGACACAGATCTGGCGCGATCCACTTCCTGATGCTCAAAAAGTGATCCAAACCAACATCTGCCCAGTAAAGATGGTATGTGGTCGGAAGCCGGTCAGATCGAAAAAGCGGATGCGCCCGGTCCCGTACGGCAATATGCTGTGCGAGGAGCAGGGGTTACGTGCCCGACGGACAGGTCGAACTTGGCGGTGGATGGATCTCAGACAGATTGGACGGCCCTGGTTTTCCAGGTGCGTGACCATCAGGACCGGGCGGCATTTGCCGCGCTGTTCCGGCACTTTGCCCCACGGGTAAAGGGCTTTTTGATGAAGTCGGGTGCCGGGGCGACGCTCGCCGAGGAATGTGCGCAGGACGTAATGGCGACGTTGTGGCAAAAGGCTCATCAGTTCGACCCCGCCCGGGCTTCGGTGGCGACATGGGTCTACACGATTGCCCGCAACCGACGGATCGACATGTTGCGCAAGTCGTTGCGCGCGGAGCCCGAGGATCTGGATTGGGGGCCGGAGGCCGAACCGGATCAGGCCGAGATCTACGAGGCGCAGCAAGAGACGCAGCGTCTGGGCAAGGCCTTGTCGGTGTTGCCGGACAAACAAAGGGTCCTGATCGAGCGGGCCTATTACGGCGATTTGTCGCATAGCGAGATTGCCGCCGAAACCGGGCTACCTCTCGGAACGATAAAATCGCGCATCAGGCTGGCATTGGACCGGTTGCGCCAGGAAATGACGTGAAGGGCAGATGGACAAGATGATGACGATACGCCACCACATTTCGGATCCGGTTCTGATGGCCTATGCGGCTGGCGAGCTGGCCGAGGCGTTCAACCTGCTGGTCGCCACGCATGTGTCGATGTGTGACAACTGCCGCGCGCAACTGGTTGCGTTCGAGGCACTGGGCGGTGCGGTGATCGACACGCAAGACGAGGTTGCCTTGTCCGGCTCGTCGCTGGACGCGACGTTGGCGCGGCTTGAGCTGTTGCCGCAGGCGACGGCGCGGGCACGCAGCCGGTCCCGGGGCATTTTCCCTGCGCCGCTGGCAGATTACATCGGCACCGACCTTGCCAGTGTCGGCTGGACGGCACTGGGGGCCGGCGTCCGACAGGCGATTTTGCCAACTGACCGGCGGGCGACCGCGCGGCTGTTGTACATTCCGGCAGGCGCGCGGATGCCCGACCACGGGCACCGGGGTCTGGAAATGACGCTGGTGCTGCAAGGTGCGTTTGCCGACCAGACTGACCGCTTTGGCCCCGGCGATATCGAGTTTGCCGATGAAGGCATGGAGCATACCCCGGTCGCTGAGGCGGGCATGGATTGCATTTGTCTTGCGGCAACCGATGCGCCTTTGCGGTTCAACGGGCTGGTGCCGCGTCTGGTTCAGTCGTGGTTCCGGATCTGAGGCTGGCTGGCGCTACAGCTTGATATCGTAGGTGACCCACGGGGTCTGGGTTGCTACGCGGTCATAGAGGCTGCGGGCTCGGGCATTTTGCTCGGCGGTGATCCAGCGGATCACTGTCCAGCCGTTGCGACGACCGGTCTCGGCAACCGCCGCGATCAGGGCCGCTGCGGCACCACTGCCCCGCGCAACCGGCGCGACGAAAAGGTCATCCAGAAATCCGCCCGTACTAGCCGACAGCGGACGCGCAAAGGCGCGGAAATGCGCAAGGCCGACCAGCGCTCCACCAGCATCGGCCACCAACCCTTTTGTGGCGTGGGTGGGGTCCGACAACCAGCCCCAGACGGTGTCGCGCATCCCGTGCGTCTGGGTGACGCCATAAAACTCGGCATATCCGGCATAAAGCACGTCCCATGCCGTGCGATCTTCGGGGCGCGGGGCGCGGATGACGGTCGGTGTGTCATTGGCCATCGGTGGTCCTTTCATCGGTGATCAAGACCGTCACAGCGCGGCCCGCGCCCGTGTCAAAAGCCATCCGGGACATCACCAAATCACCGGGTTGCAGGTGCAGGTCCGCCACCGAGACAAGGTCCAGCGCGTAGAGGCAGGCGATCCCGTCCAGCGGCGGCACCAGTCGCCGAGGGCCAGCCGTAACCGTGACGACGGGGGGCGGCAGGCTGGTCGATACCATCACGTTGAAATCGTCAGAAGGGCCAGCGACACCAACCGCCCGGATCGCCAGATTGCCTGCAAAGGCAACGGGCTGCAAAGGGTGCGCGGGTAGGTGAAGGTCGCCCGCGACCAAATCAAAGCCCGGTCCGCTGAGCACTGTGAGATTGCGATTGATGCCGGGAAATAGCGAAAATTGCCCGTCCTCGACCACATTGGCGCGCGAAAGTCGCCAGAGCATCGCGCCGTCACGGTCTTCGCGCCAAAGCTCTGTCGTGGTGCCCTTGCCATTGGCCCAAGGCATAACGCGGTAGTCGGCAGCCGTCAGGTGCCTCATTCTGCCGCCTGAGGTCCGATCACGCGGACAGGGTCGGTCGCGGCCAATTCCTCAAAGTCGAAATTGTCCAGGCGACGTGCGCGTTTGCTTGCCTTGTCCGACGAGGTCTTGATTTCCTCGATATCCTTGGCGGCCTGTCCGAAATGGCGGTCAAGGTTGCCGACGCGTTCGGTCAGACGTTCGACATCGCCGTAAAGCAGCGCCAGTTCCCGGCGGATGGCACCTGCCTGTTCGCGCATGCGGGCGTCCTTCAGGACCGCGCGCATGGTGTTGAGCGTGGCCATGCAGGTGGTGGGCGAAACGATCCAGACCTTGGCGGCGAAACCGTCGCGCACGACTTCAGGGAAATTCGAGTGCAGTTCGGCATAGATCGCTTCGGACGGCAGGAACATCAAGGCGCCGTCGGCGGTCTCACCATCGAGGATGTATTTCTCGGCGATGGCGCGGATGTGGATACGGACGGCCTGGCGCAGTTGTGCGCTTGCCTCCAGCACCTGACGGGGGTTTTCGGCGCGGCGTAGCGCCTCGTAGGCCTCGAGGGGGAATTTCGCGTCGATGACGATCGGGCCGGGTGGGTTTGGCAGATGCACAAGGCAGTCGGCGCGCTTGCCGTTCGAAAGGGTCGCCTGCATCGTGTAGGCGTCCGAGGGCAGCGCCTTGACGACGATATCGTTCAACTGGATTTCGCCAAAAGCACCACGCGCCTGTTTGTTGGACAGGATGTCTTGTAGGTTCAGCACGTTGCCCGAAAGCTTTTCGATATTGGCCTGTGCCTTGTCGATGGTTTCCAGCCGCGTCTGCAATTCACCCAAGGACCGCGCGGTGCGGGTCGATGATCCGGTCAGGCTTTCGCCCATCGCGACCTGCACCTCGGCCAGACGCTTTTCCATCATCTGCAGCATCGCCGTCTGGCTGACCACCTGGGTCTCCGAGACGTGGTGCAAGCCGCCCGCAAGGCGCTCCTGACCGTCGCCCAGTAACTGCACGCGGTTGGCCAACCAGCCGATTTCGCGCATCAGGGGTTCGGCTGTTGCGGCAGAGCGGGACGCGGCGCGCAGGATCAGGATCAGGACGACCAGCAGCACCAGCGCGGCGCCGCCGATCAGCAAGACCTCGGGTGCATTCCAGGGATATGTCTGGCCAAAGAGCGTGATCATGTGCGTCCGAACAGCCGTTCGATATCGGAAAGTTTCAGTTCGACATAGGTCGGGCGGCCATGGTTGCATTGGCCGGAATTGGGCGTCGACTCCATCTCGCGCAGAAGGGCGTTCATTTCCTCGGGCCGCATCTGACGGCCAGAGCGGACCGAACCATGGCAAGCCATCCGCGACAGGACCGCGTCGATGCGCGCCTTGACGGTCAGGCTGTGGCCCTGGTCGGACAGCTCATCCAGGATGTCGCTGATCAGCGCTTCGGCGTTGATCGTGCCCAGAATTGCGGGGGTTTCGCGGATGGCGACGGCGTTTGCGCCAAATGCTTCGATGATCAGGCCAAGGAGTTCGAGGTCGGGGGCGGCCTCGAGGATCATCGCAGTCTCAGTGGCCGAAAGCGTGACGATTTCGGGGATCAGCAGGGCTTGGCGGGAGATCCCGTGGTCGGCCTGCTGGCGTTTCAGGCGCTCATAGACAAGGCGCTCATGGGCGGCGTGCTGGTCGACGATCACAAGCCCGGTTTCGGTCTGCGCGATGATGTAGTTTTCGTGCAGCTGGGCGCGCGCGGAGCCCAAGGGGTGGTGCGTCTCTTCGGTGGGGGCAGGTTCAAACCGGGTGGTGGGGGCTTCGGCGAAACCGGGCGCCTGAAATGCAAGTGCGCGCGCCAGGCTGCCCTGGGAGGGGCGGTCCATCTGGTAGATGCGCGCGGATCCCTGTTGCAGGGCGCTGAGGGTGTCGCGCGAAAGGGTGGTCGATGTCGCCTGGCTGGCGCTGGCAAGGGCATTGCGCAGGCCGCTGACGATCAGGGCACGCACGATTTCAGGCTCGCGAAAGCGTACTTCGGATTTCGCAGGGTGGACGTTCACATCGACGCGTTCGGGGTCGCAGATCAGGTTCAGGACGGCGGCGGGGTGACGGTCGCGGCTGAGCAGGTCGAAATAGGCGGCACGCAAGGCACCGTAGAGACTGCGATCGAGCACCGGGCGGCCATTGACGGCAAAGTGCTGGGCGACCGACGATCCGCGCGAATAGGTCGGCAGCGCAGCATAGCCGACGAGGTGCAGGCCGTCGCGTTCAAGGTCGATGCGCACGGCATTGGCGGGAAACTCGCGACCCAGAACGGCAGCAAGGCGACCCGGCATGGCGTCGAGGAAATCACCCGTCTCAGGATCGGCGCGAAACAGAATGCGATCCTCGCCGGGGTTGGTCACATCGCGCAGGATAAAGCCGACATTGGGTTCGGCCAGCGCCAGACGGCGAATGACCTCAGTGATGGCTTGCGTCTCAGCCCGGTCGCTGCGCAAGAACTTCAGGCGGGCGGGCGTGGCGTAAAAGAGGTCGTGGAGGTCGACTTGCGTGCCGCGCGTCAGGGCGGCGGGTTTGACCGGCGAAAGACGCCCCCCGTCGCTGGTGATCTCGGCGGCCTCGTGGCCTTCGGCGCGTGACAGGATCCGCAGGCGACCAACGGCGCCAAGCGATGGGAGTGCCTCGCCGCGAAAGCCGAAACTGCGGATGTTCAGAAGGTCGGAGCCGTCGATCTTGGAGGTCGCATGGCGCGTCATTGCCAAGGGCAGGTCGGCGGGCACCATGCCACAGCCGTCGTCGCGCACCCGGATCAGGGTCTTGCCACCACCTGCGATATCAACGGAAACGCGCGTGGCCCCGGCATCCAGCGCGTTCTCGACCAATTCCTTGACCGCCGAAGAGGAACGCTCCACGACCTCGCCGGCGGCGATGCGGTTGATGGCGGCTTCGTCCAGTTGGCGGATGACCGGACGGCCTGTATCGCCCGCTATTTTGGGGGCCAAGAGTGTCATCCCACTATAACTAGCAGGCGTCCACAGATTCGGCCACCGGAAAGCTGCGGGTTCAGCGGGTGGGCGGCAGGCCTTCGGGTTGACCTGCGACGACGAAATGCAAGGCTTCGGGGGCCAGGATGCGCGCGGCGACGCGTTTGACATCGTCAAGCGTCACGGCGTTGACCAAGGCATTGCGGTTGATGGCATAGTCGATGGGCAGGTCCTCCATCTGCATGCCGACCAGGATGTTGGCGATCGCCTCGTTGCCGTCAAAGCGCAGCGGGTAAGCGCCGGTCAGGTAAGTTTTGGTGTCGGCAAGCTCGGTCTCGGTGATGCCTTCGGTTGCGGTTTTCTGCCATTCGTCCTGCACGACCTTGATCGCGTCAGCGACCTTGTCATTGTCCGAGGAAAACTGCCCGATCATCATTTCGGCGTGGTCCATCGGGGCGAGGCCCGTGCTGATGCCGTAGGTCAGCCCGCGCTTTTCGCGCACCTCGGTCATCAGGCGCGCCGAAAACCGGCCTCCGCCGAGAACCTCGTTCAACACGAAAGCGGCAAAAAAGTCGGGATCGTTACGCTTTAACCCGCCATGGCCAAAGATCACGACCGATTGAGGGGTCGGGAAATCGACTTTGGTGATGCCCTTGGCCAAGGTCCATTCCACGCGGCCCGGCAAAGGTGCTCCGGTGGCGGGCAGGCCATCAAACAGGCGATCCAGCAGCGCGCCGAGTTCCTCGGGCGAGATATCGCCTGCGGCGGCGACATAGATGCGGTCGCGCGACAAGGCGCCCTGATGTGCCGCGACGAGATCATCGCGCGTCAGGGCGGTGACGGTGTCGATCGTGCCATCGCCGGTGGTCGCGTAGGGGTGACTGCCAAAGGCCAGTCGGTTGAACGTATCCGAGGCAAGAGTTTCGGGGTCCTTGGCATCCGCGCGAAGACCCGCAAGAACCTGCCCGCGCACACGTTCAACCACATCGGTGTCAAAGCGGGGTTTGGTCAGCGCAAGGTGCAAAAGGTCGATGGCAGGACCCTGAAACTCGGTCAGGAACTTGGCCGAAACTGACACGCTATCCTGATAGGGCCGAAACGACAGGCTGGCCGCCATCCCGTCCCGCGCTTCGGCAAAGCCCTGGGCGTCGAGATCACCGGCACCTTCCTCGATCAGCGCCGTCATCAGGTTGACCGCACCCCGTTTGCCCGGGGCGTCGAGGCTGGTACCACCCCGGAACTGGATTTCCAACGCCGTAAAGGGGATGGCGCTGTCTTGCACAAGCCAGGCGGTTATGCCGCCCTTGGACGTTACACTTTGGATGTTCATCTCGGCATGCGCCGGAAGCGCCCAGACGAGGATCAGGCAAAGGCTGCGCAGGAAGATCATTGGCCTGCCTCCTCTGCTTGCATCAGCCAGCCGGTCACGGAGGCCTTGCGGTCCAGCACCGTTTTGGCGGCGGCCACGACATCCTCGGGGGTGACGGCCTGCAATGCGTCGGGCCAGGATTTGATGTCCGCAATGGTCAGCCCGACCGTCAGTCCCGCGCCATATTCGCGCGCAAGGCTGCCGACATCGTCGCGCGCATAGATCTGGCTGGCGCGCACTTGCGTCTTGATGCGGGCAAAGGCCTCTGCCTCGGGGCCTTTGGCAATGAAATCAGCCAGAACCTTGTCCATGGCATCCTCGGCCTCTTGCAGGGATACGCCGGGGGCTGGCATCACCACGACGCCAAAGGTTGCATAGTCGATCGCCGTCCCATCGTAATAGGCAGAGCTGTAGACCGCCTTTTGCGTGTCGAATTGCAGCGCGCGGGCCAATTCCGACGTGGTACCGCTGCCGCCCAAAAGCTCTGCCAGAACGGTCAGGGCGGCGGCCTCTTTCTGGTCACCGGAACTGCGTGTCGGGGCCAGATAGCTGCGAACAACATAGGGTTCCGAGACGCGGGCGTCTTTCAGGTTCACGCGCCGTTCGGCAAGTGCGGGGGGCTCTTGCGGCCTGATCCGGGGGCCGATCCCATCCGAGGGGGCGAGGGGGCCGTAGTGCTTGTCAGCCAAAGCGCGCACAGTCGCCGGGTCGACATCGCCCGCCACGATCAGGGTTGCGTTGTTGGGGGCATAGAACTGACGATAGACAGAAAAGGCATCTTCGCGGCTAAGCGCCTCCATCTCGTGGCGCCAGCCGATGATCGGGATGCCGTAGGGATGGTTGAGAAACATTGCCGCACGCATCTGTTCGTTCAAAAGTGCACCTGGACTGGAATCGGTGACCTGACTGCGTTCAGCCAAGATGACCTCACGTTCGGTCACCACGTCTTCTTCGGTCAGGCGCAGGTTGCGCATCCGGTCTGCCTCCATCTCCATCATCAGATCGAGACGGTCTGCGGCGATGCGCTGAAAGTATCCGGTGTAGTCCCATGAGGTAAAGGCGTTGTCATCACCACCTTGCCGCTCGACCGTCGCGGAAAACTGGCCCGCAGCAATCTTTTCGGTGCCTTGGAACATCAAGTGTTCAAGGAAATGGGCAATGCCGGAATGGCCGGGGGATTCATCGGCAGCACCAACCCGGTACCAGACCATTTGCGTCACCACAGGGGCGCGGTGATCTTCGATCACGACGACGTCCAGGCCGTTGGACAGTTCAAAGTCGGTTACGGTTTGCGCAACAGCGGGCGCCGCGGCTGCCAACAGCAAGAACGGCACGACCCTCAGTGTTTTCAACGCCGTTTCTCCCAGCCGGTCCACGTGACGTAAGGTTAAGCCCTACTCAGTGCCGATCAAGCCCGGCCACGCGGAAGTGACCGGCCCAGCGCCTGAAGCTTGTTATTCGGTTTTTTCTGGCGGGGCAGAGGGTGTCGGCAGGCCGCGCGCGCGCCAGTAAGCAAGCTCGGTATGCTGATCCAAGGACTGCTTGCGGTAGGCCTTGTAATAGACATTGACGTCAAAAAGGCGTTCCAGCACGCGACCGTTATTGTCGCGACGGAACTCAAGATCTTCGGCCGCAAGCGTGCTGCGAATATCGGCTGCGACGCCAAAGCGCGCCGCATGGGCATAAAGTGCGGCATCGCGCGACGGAATTCCGTCGGTGGCGCCAGCCTTGCCACCCAAGGCCACGACGGCGTCCTCCAGCGGCGTGGGGTCGGTGCGGTTTGCGCCGCCCGGCGTCGGTTCGGGCAAAGCTGCCAGATCTTCGGGCATATCCAAGGGCTTTGGCGGCAGGATCCCGAATTCATCGGGTCCTTGCGAATTGGACCGCAGGTTCATCAGACTCGGGTCGCGGTCACCGCCGCAGCCGACCAGCACGAGAATCGCCGCGGCAGTCAATAGTTTGACCCCCAGTGATGCCCGCATGAACGCCTCCATTGTCGCCTTTGATCGTCTTTAACGCAAAGCATCTGCCGCGTCACGGGGTCTTTCGGTCGGGTTTTTTGGGGCCGGAGCCGCCGCCCGAAAACAGCACCAGCCCGATCGCACCTGCAAACACTGCGATGTCGGCCACATTGAAGGCATAGGGATTTTCGATCCCACAGCAAGACATGTTCAGAAAATCGGCCACCGCACCATAGAGGATGCGGTCGATCACATTGCCCAAGGCGCCGCCGATAAGCAGCCCGCCCGCGATCTGGACACAAATGTCCGGAGCTTCGCGGCGAATCCACAGAAAGACCCAGAGCGAAATTGCCAAGGCAAGGGCGACCAGGCCCCAGCGCACAACGTCTGCATTATGCGCAAAAAGGCCAAAGTTGATGCCGCGGTTCCACGCCATCCGAAAGGTGAGGAAAGGCGGATAAACCTCGATCACACCGCGGTCAATCAGGTTCAAGCCGTGCACGACGGCCATTTTGCTGGCCTGATCAAGGGCGAAAGTCGCCAATGCTGTGAGGGACAGAGTGCGCATGTCAGTGCCGGAAATGCCGTTGCCCGGTAAAGACCATGGCCAGCCCGTGCGTATTTGCGGCGGCAATCACCTCGTCGTCGCGCATCGATCCGCCGGGCTGTATGATCGCGGTCACACCCGCCTTGGCAATCGCCAAGATACCGTCGGCAAAGGGGAAAAACGCATCCGAGGCAGCGACCGCACCATTCGCGGGTGAGGCGGGCAGACCTTGTGTGTCGGCCATGTCTTGCGCCTTGCGCACGGCGATGCGTGTACTGTCAACGCGGCTCATTTGCCCTGCGCCGATCCCGACGGTGGCGAGATCTTTGGCAAGGACGATGGCGTTGGATTTGACGTGCTTGGCGACGGTCCAGGCGAACATGAGGTCCGCCATCTCGTTCGGGGTCGGGGCGCGGTCTGTGACGGTGTGCAGGTCGGCAGGGGCAATCGCGCCGTTGTCGCGGTCCTGCACCAGAAAGCCACCCGCGAGTTGTTTGAAGACCGCTGCGTGCGCCTGCGGGTCGGGCAGGCCGCCGGTGGTCAAAAGCCGGAGGTTCTTTTTGGCGGCAAAGACCGCCCGCGCGCTGTCATTGGCACCGGGGGCAATAACGACTTCGGTGAACAGGGTGGCAATTTCCTCTGCGGTTGCGGCATCCAGGGGTTGGTTCAGCGCGATGATCCCGCCAAAGGCCGAGGTCGGATCGCAGGCCAATGCCTGACGGTAGGCCGCAACAAGGCTGTCGGCGCGCGCAACGCCGCAAGGATTGGCGTGTTTGATGATCGCACAAGCCGGGCTGTCGGCGCCGAATTCGGTCACCAGTTCATAGGCCGCATCGGTGTCATTGAGATTGTTGAAAGACAGCTCTTTGCCTTGCCACTGACGCGCGGTCGCCACGCCTTCGCGCGCCGAGCCATCGGTGTAGAAGGCGGCAGTCTGATGCGGATTTTCGCCATAGCGCAGAGTTTGCCGCAACTGCCCCGAAAAGGTGCGGTGGCGTGGAGGCGGCATCTGAAAGGCGGTCGTCATCCAGTTCGCGACGGCCGCGTCATAGGCGGCGGTGCGGGCAAAGGCTTGCAGTGCCATTGTCTTGCGGAAGATGCGGGTGGTCGCGCCATCATGTGCCGCCAGTTGGTCGGTGAGGCTTGCGTAGTCATCGGGGTCGGTCACCACGGCGACAAAGCGGTGGTTCTTGGCAGCGGCGCGGATCATCGCGGGGCCGCCGATGTCGATATTCTCGATGCAGGTGTCGATATCCGCGCCCCGCGCCACAGTCGCCTCAAACGGGTAGAGGTTCACGATCAAAAGGTCGATCGGCTCAATCCCGTGGGCAGCCATTGCGACCAGATGTTCGTCATCGTCGCGCAACGCGAGCAATCCGCCATGTACGGCAGGATGCAAGGTCTTGACGCGGCCCCCCATCATTTCGGGGTATCCCGTCACCTCCGCGACATCGCGCACCGTCATGCCTGCCGCGCGCAGCATCCCCGAGGTCCCGCCGGTCGAAATCAGCTCCACCCCAAGGCGCGCGAGTGTCCGCGCCAATTCCAGAAGACCGGTCTTGTCGGACACCGAGATCAGCGCACGGCCAACGGGCACAAGGTCGGGCATGGCGGTCTCCTCAGGACTGCGCCGCAACCGGGATGTCGTCCCGGTCAAGGTCGCGGATGGCAAGCGGAGTATCTTGTGCTTTGGCCAAGGTCCAGCCGATCCGGTTGTCGTATTGCACCGCGTTGCGGGTGAGCACGATCTGACGGCCGGGGCGGGGCGAGATGCGGCCCTTTTCCAGATAGACCGAAGGCGACAGTGCAAGTTCGCCTTGCCCGTCATGTCTAAAGACCCAGATCTCGCCGCTTTTCAGCGCCAGCGACACCGCCGTGCCGCCAAGATCGAGGGTCGCATCGACGTCCGGATGCAAATGAAACCGCACAGAAACGGGCGCGCCTTCCAGATTGGTCTGATTCATGATGGCTTCGAACCGGCGACGTTCGTCCGGGGTGGCGGCCAGCAAGGACTCCTCGCCAGTCAGGTGACGGCCGTCTGATGACAGCAAAAGACGACGCGACGCAATCAGGCCGTGGGTGCGGACCCAGCCATCATGCGACAAGAGGATCTCGACCCCGGCAGGGCCTGAAAACTGGCGCTGCGTGGTGATCTTGGCGCGCTCGCTGAAGGTTTCGACATTTCGCGGACCGGAGCCAAAGCGCGACGACGATACGCCGTCAACCGACAGCACCGAATGCGAGGCCGTCGCGCGCCCGGCCCGGTGCCACTCCGTTCCAAATGGCGTGCCGGAACCGCAGCTGACAATCACCGGCCGTCGCCCTGACGTCATCTCGAATGCTGCCGTCGAGGCATGAGCCGTCGCGCTGGCAAGTCCCAGTGGGGGCGGTGCTGCGTCAACGATCACCGTGGTGCGCCCGCCGCCGAGCCGCGCAAAACCCATCGCCAGTACCGGATGCGGTTGCGGCTTGGCCCCGCTTGCGGCCAGCGCACGGTCGAGCCTGCCCTCCAGTCCCTTGCCGCCGCCGTGAAAACGCGCAAGCCCGCCATCAGCATGCCGCAAAGTGCGCAATGCGGGCGCAATCCGTTCGATCGCGGCCACATGTGCCGGGCCCGGTGACCTGCCCGCCTCGCTGAGGGCCTGCCCCGCCCAGATCAAGAGTGTGAACACCTCAAGCAGCTCTTCGGGGTTGCGCGTGGGGATGCTGCCGTCGGCATCGATTTCCTTGCCACATTCGTGATCGAGGGCTGTCTTGGCGGTTTCGGCATGCTGTTCCATACCCGTCAGAGATAGGCCCGCATAGATCAGGCCCGTCAGCGCCTCGAACCGGGGCAGGCCGGGGGCTGCGGCGGGCCAGCGCTTGGCCAGAAACGCGGTCTGGCGCGAGATCGACTTGTAATAGGCCGCAGACGCCGCCGGATCGCGACTGTTGAGCAGCATCAATGCGTGATGGATCCAGCGGATCAGCCGCCGACCGGTCAGGTCGGGTGTCCAGCCGGGGCCGGTGCCCTGGCCAAAGCGGGCGATCCAGTCCCACGTCCAAGCCTGTGCGCGGCCGCGCGCGGTGCCGTCGCCGAGGGCCGCCAAATCATCGAGCCAGGCAAAGCCGTGGGCAGCTTCGGCAAAGGCCGCTTCGGGCGGCGCGATATCCCACAAAGACTGGCCCGGCGCCTGCGCCAGATGCCCGGCCAAAAGGACGTTGCCTGTCACAAGCTGTTTGCCGCGCGCATAAAGGCCGATGCTTTTGGGTTCGGGTTGCGAGACGAATCCCTTGGCCAAGGGTGCACGGCCAGCGCGCCAACTTGCCCATCGATTGCGCAAGACCTCGGTCTGGGCATAGATCGTCGCGGTCGCCTTCACACTGCCCTACCCTTGTGCCTCTGGTTTGCCTCGCGGTGCCCGGTGTCCGGGTCTTGGCACAAACTTACCGTTCCGGGGCGGCGAAGTCACCCCCAAGCGGACGGGCTTTCCACCGACAGTTCGCGTCGGCACCTTTACGCGACGTGCTGGATGCGGGCCATGTATTGTGACAGACGCCCGACTTCGGCAAGCCAGGGTGCCAAGAGGCGAGGATCGTGCGGAGCGGCATGTACGCCGGCGGGGATCTGCCGCGCAAGGACGGATTCAACGGCCAGCGAGACCGGCACCGAAACCAGCCGCCCCATCGCCGTGCCGCGCACATCGCCCTGCGCATCAAGCGCCCAGGTCTCGTGAAAGACGGGCAGCCCGGCGCGTTCCGCCTTGAGGCTGACAAAGAGGACAACGCGGTCCGGCTCACCGGTCGCATAGGCGTTGTCGCGCCAGAAGGCCGACGCCATCTCGGCCAGACGGGCATCGCCTTCGGGACCGGAGAGCGTCTCGATCTCGGCAAAGACCGGGGCCCAGGCATCCGCCCAGCCGTTCAGCCGGATCGTGCCACGGACGAAGTCGCGGACCTTCCAGTCGGCGTCAAAGCGGTAATCGGCCATGAAGGGATAGCTGTCGCGGTTAGGATAGACCTCAAAGCTTTCAGGCTGCGGCAGAGGTGCGATGTAGCTGGTAATCGCGTCCCACGGGCGGCTGATACGTAACTCACTGAAATTACGTAAAGATCGCGACGGGGAGCGCAGCGCCTTGAGCACACCCAGGGGCGACCAGCTGAACTTGTAGCGGAACGCGTTGGGGATTTTCGGCACGCCACCGCAATAGGAGGTAAAACTGAGCACGTTTTCGACGTGGTAGGACTTCGCGGCGCGGTAGCGGGCGACCAGATCATGCGCCATCAGGTGGTCGATGCCGGGATCAAGGCCGACCTCGTTGACCGAGACGAGGCCCGCCAGACGAAACCTGTCATCCAGGCTCCGCATCTGCGGCGCGATGTAGGAGGATGAGACGAAGTGCGCGCCTTTGCCAAGGCAGGCTTGCGCAATGGCAACATGCTGGTCGGCGGGCAGCATTGAGATGGCCACGTCGCCCGGTGCCAGCGCCGCAGTCAGGGCCGCAAGCGAATAGGGGCGGATGTCGGCCGTCAGATCGCCGACGGTTTCGCGCGCCTTTTCAACCGTCCGGTTCCAGACGACGACGCGATGGCCTGCCTCGATCAGCCTGCGAAGTCCGGGGCCCGACGACAGGCCTGTGCCGCACCAATGGATCGTCATCGTGTTTCTCCCCTAAAGCCCAGCAGCATGGCGATCAAATTCCAGCTTGGCGCGCGCCCAGACGCCAGCGTCCAAATTGCCAAGCGTCCTGAGCGAGGGCAAGAGTTGTGCGGCATAGTCCTCGCTGCTTTCGACCGGCATCAGGGACGGCAGATTGTCGATCGCCGTCACGTCGAGAGGCGGGTTATCAGCGACGCGCAGGGCCGGGGCGTGCCAGTCGGTGGCGCGGTCATAGACCTTGATCGGCGAGAAATCCGAGGTCGGATCGCAGGCGATATCGCCGATGACGGTCAGCGCGCGGGTGTCGGTCCTGGCCGAGGCGGGAACAAAGACCGGACAGCCGGGGCGCGCGAGGATGCAGTTGAGGAAAATCTCGTGCTGCAACACTTGCGGAAACGGCCCGCCCGAGGCGGTTTCGGCGATGTCCCATCTGGTGACCGCAACGCCAAGCGCGGTGCAGAGGTCGGCCGCCCCGGTGCCGACGCGCCCCAAGGCGCCGATGATGATGGCACGCGGTCGCGCAACGTCACCCAGATCGCGGCCGAGATCTGCCAAAAGTGCGGCTTTGCCCGCATAGCGCGCAATCGGTCCCGCAATTGCATCTTGCTGCTGGGCGGCCCAGCACTTGAGGGCAACTGCCGCACCGGCATAACCGGCCCAATAACCAAAGGCCGCGACGCGGCGGCCGGCCTCGTCCACCAGATATTCCAGATCGTACAGCGTCCCGCCCCCAGACCGGAAGCGGCGCAGCAGGACTTGTCCGGCGGGCTGGTCCTTGTAGGCGTGTCCAAACATGATGTGGCGGTGGGTCAGGGGCGTGCCGTCATCGGGCAATTCCTTCAACCCAAAGATGATCGCGTCATTTGAGGCCTGCGGCCAGAGGTTTTCCGCAACGATTTTGCACCCTGCGGCGCGGTAGCCGTCCAGAGGGATGGCCCGCACGGTGCTGGCCTCGACCGACACACGCAGTCCGGCCGCGATCAATGTCGCAGCACCCTGGGGTGTCAGGCCGACGCGTTCTTCGTTCGGGCGCTGTTCTGCCCTTACCCAAAGGTGGGTCATATTTTGAAACTCGCAAATCTTCGGGGACGCGTATTTCGCGCTTTTTCGTGCCATACTGGACGGGATTGAAAATCACTATCTGATTCTTTCGAACATGGACATTCCGAGGTTCGGTGTCTGGTATGGTTCTGGTTGCGCCGCTGTTAGCTCGCGGCGCCGATGGTTGAGGTGAAGCGTGCGGATCAGGTTGGCTGCGGTGTTGGTGGCGATCGGGGCAGCGCTGGCTGTGTCGGCTAGCGTGTTTTTTGGCCCGCAACCTTTGTCCAAAGACGCGTTTGACGCACAATATGCCGTGGCGGTGGCGCCGCGGAATGGTTCCGCCCACGTCTATCATCTGGGGCACAGTCTGGTCGGGCGCGACATGCCTTCGATGCTGTCACAGTTGGCGGGCGGGCACGAATATGCAAGCCAATTGGGCTGGGGTGCCCCGATGCGCGGCCACTGGGTCGGCGAGGTTCAGGGCTTTGAGATTGAAAACGCCCATCCGCGATTTCAGCCCGTCGAGACGGCGCTGGCTTCGGGTCGGTTTGATACGTTTGTCGTGACTGAAATGGTCGAAATCAAGGACGCGATCAAATACCATGATAGTGCGAAATATCTCGCGCTTTGGGCAAAACGGACGCGTGCCAGCAATCCTGACATGCGCGTCTATCTGTATGAAACCTGGCACAGCCTAGATGATCCGTACGGCTGGTTGGAGCGCATCGACGGGGACCTTGAATCGAAGTGGGAGGCCGAGCTTTTGCGCCCGGCGATGGCCGAGGACGGCGTCGGCACGATCTATGTCATTCCCGGAGGTCAGGTCATGGCCGCAGTTGTACGCGAGATGGAGGCCGGTCGGGTCCCGGGCATGACGCGGCGCGAGGAACTGTTTGGCCGCGCGGACGACGGCAGTCAGGATCAAATCCATTTCAACGACAAGGGCGCCTATCTGATGGCTTTGGTGCATTATGCGGTGATTTACGGCACCTCGCCGGTCGGCCTTCCGCATGCGCTCAAACGGGCAGACGGCACGCTTGCCGACGCGCCGTCCGCCGAGGCGGCCCGCATCATGCAAGAGGTGGTCTGGAAAGTTGTCACTGGCTATGGTCCGACGGGTGTCGGACGCAAACCTGCAGGCTAGGAAGGTTCACGATGTCGTTGTTTCTCGCGCTTGCTGAAATCTTGTTTGTCGGGGATGGGCGGCTGGAGCGAACGGTTCCGCTGCTGGTCGAGGCCGGGATCAACCATATGGGGGGCTCTGTCACTGCGGCGGTCGACATGATCGGCGGGGCACCCCTAGAGTACAATCTGAAGACGCCATCATCGACGGACCGCGATGCGGTCCCGCCAGAGGTTGAGGCGTTGAGTGAGTTGCAAAAGGGCGAAACACGCGCGCTGATCCTGTCCGAAGGCATGCCTTTGGCCGCAATTGTCGACTGGCACGAACCTGCAATTACCGTCGCGACCTATGCTGCGGTTGCCCGCGCGGCGAACCCGGATGTCCGCGTTTTCCTGACCGAGACATGGCACAGCTTGGACTCCGGCGTCGTGATCGACAAAAAGAATGATGCCGGCTCGGATATCCCATGGCGCGAACGGATCGAAATCGATGGCGATATCTGGCGTGCCATTGCGGCAAAGGCCAGCGAGGATTCTTTCGGGGGCGAAATCACGGTCATCCCTGCCGGGCAAGCCATCGGGCGTCTGGCCGATGAGATTGCGGCCGGTCGTGTTCCGGGCATCTCGCGCATTGAGGATTTGTTCAAGGATAACAAATACCCCAATGGCCGTGGTGCCTACTTTATCGCGATGGTCGAGCTTGCGGCGCTGACGGGGAAATCTCCCGAAGGGTTGCCAGCGCGGTTGCTGCGGTCGTGGCCGACGCGTGACTGGGTCCTGTCGGACGAACAGGCGGCGATCTTTCAGCGCATCGCCTGGGAGGAGGTGCAGGCGTTCGATGCATTGCCCCCGCTGACCATCGAAGCGTCCGTCAGTTTGCCGGCAGAAACTGCCACGGTCGCTGTCGTTGCGACGGAAATCGCCGAGATCCCGCCGGCTCCGGTGCCCGATGTCATTGACTTGCCGGGTGTGGCCAATCCCTCGTTGATTGTCGGCTTGGCTGCTGTTGCCGACTGGTCGACGCAACTGCCTTTTCTCGATCTGATGAAATCGGGGCGCCAATGGGTTGGGCACCTTCCTGATCAGTGGGGCGGCTGGGGCCAGGAAGAGCTTGTGAGCGTGGGTGCGCTTGACGACCATGGCTGGCCGACGCGGATCCCCTCGGAAGTGGTTTCGCTGTCGACGCTGGTTATGACGGATATGCCCAGCGATAGCCTGGGGCTGCGGGGCCGCTATGTGGTCCGCTACCAAGGGACCGGCAACGTCAAGATCGAGGGCATCGGTCGCCAGGTTTCGTCGGAACCCGGACGGGTTCTGTTCGATTACGATCCCGGTCCGGGCTTTGTCATGGTGACGATTGACGCGACCGACAAAGCCGATCCGGTGCGCGACATCACGATTGTGCGCGAAGACCGGGTTGCCGCGTTTGATGCAGGCGAGATCTTCAATCCGGAATGGTTGGCGCGCCTTCGCGGGGTCAAGGGGGTGCGGTTCATGGACTGGATGGCCACCAACAATTCAGGCCAGTCGCGGTTTGAAGATCGACCCGAAGTCGACGACTATACCTGGACGGAAAAGGGCGTTCCCGTTGAAATCATGGTTGCACTTTCCAACGCGCTGGATGCCGATCCGTGGTTTACCTTGCCGCATATGGCCGACGATGACTATGTACGCCGCTTTGCAGAGATTGTGCGTGACGGGCTTGAGACCGACCGGCAGGTCTGGGCGGAATTCTCAAACGAGGTCTGGAACTGGCAATTCTATCAGGCAGCTTGGGCTGAAGAGCAGGGCATGGCGCGTTGGGGCGAGAAATACAAGTGGGTGGAGTACTATGCCCTTCGTGCGACCGAGGTCGCAGCGATCTGGACAGAGGTGTTCGGCAAGGACGCGGAGGCCCGTCTG
Source organism: Rhodobacterales bacterium (assembly GCA_031378845.1). Classification (GTDB taxonomy): domain Bacteria; phylum Pseudomonadota; class Alphaproteobacteria; order Rhodobacterales; family Rhodobacteraceae; genus JAJNPS01. The sequence continues at coordinate 179,186 of JANNES010000015.1, read as the reverse complement.
GTCAGAGTGATCAGTACGCAGACGGGGTATCGGGGGCTTGAATCGCAGATCCTCGATGCGGAGCAGGTGATTGCAGAGGGCAAGCCGCCGCCTGCTCAGGGATTTGATGCCTATGCGATTACAGGATACTTCGCTGCGAATCTTGGACAGGAAAGCAAGGTTCCCATTGTGCGCGGCTGGATCGAAGAAAGCGTCGCGGCCGCCGAAGCTGCGGCGGCCGAACAAGGACTTTCGGGGGATGCTGCTGTAGCCTATGTCGCGCAACACCGGTTCGACGCCGCAATCCCCAAGGTCGCCGAAGAGCTGCGCGACGGGCGGTGGACTGGCGATACCGAAGACACGCTTTTGTGGAACACGACGCGTGTCTTTCCCTATCAGGCCAAAGTCGCCAAGGATCATGGGTTGCAGTTGGTGATGTACGAGGGTGGCAGCCACGTTGTCGGAATTGGCGGCGCTGTCGATGATCCGCTGCTCACCGACTTTTTTACCGCTTTCAACTATTCGCCTGAGATGGGGGCGATGTACCAAGACCTCATGAAAGGCTGGGCACGGGTGACCGACGCGCCGTTCAACCAGTTTTTTGATATCGGCAACCCATCCAAATGGGGAAGCTGGGGCGCCATGCGGCACCTTGGTGACACCAATCCACGTTGGGACGCGCTGGCCGCCGGATGTGACGGTTGCTGAGCGTCATCATTCCGGCATCAAACGAAGAACGCTACATCGACCGCTGCCTGCAGGCGCTGTTTGCGTGCGATGTGGTGGGTCTGCAGGTCGAGGCGATCGTGGTGGCCAACGGGTGTCGTGACCGCACCGCCGATGTCGCGCGTGCGCAAGACTCTCTGGCGCGCAAGGCAGGGTGGCGGTTGGTGGTGCTGGACCTTGTTCAGGGTTCAAAGCCCGGCGCGCTGAATGCCGGGGACAGAGCTGCATCGGGCGATCTTCGGCTTTATCTTGATGCCGATATCGTTGTTGACCGGGCGGTGATTCGGCAGTTTGCGGCGGCTATGAGTGGCGCAAAGCCGGTCTATGTCGGGGCGACACCCGTCATCCCGCGCGCCAAAAGTGCTGTGACGCGGGCTTATGGCCGGTTCTGGTCACGGTTGCCTTTTGCGAAAAGCGTGGCGCCGGGATATGGGCTGTTTGGAGTGAACGCCACAGGTCGCGCGCGCTGGGCGGAGTTTCCGGCGATCATCTCGGACGACACCTTTGTGCGCCTGCAGTTCGAGCCATCCGAACGCGTGCAGGTTTCGGCGACCTATGACTGGCCAATGATCGAGGGGTTCGGGGCACTGGTGCGGGTGCGGCGGCGACAGGATGCCGGGGTGCGCGAGTTGGACCACAAGTACCCCGGGTTGCGTGACCGCGAAGGCAAGGTGCCTTTGGGCGGTACAGAACTCTTGCGTCTGGCATTGGCCGATCCTACCGGCTTCATGACCTATGCGGCGGTGTCCGTGATGGTGCGTTTCAAGCGCGGAGGCGCGTCATTCACGCGGGGTCGTTAGGCCAGTGTGCGTTTGCGCACAGAAAAGGCGCGTTGATCATGTCTTTCCTCTCTGGCGAAACAACGTATCTGCATCTGGCAAACCTTGGCAAATCTATTGCCGGATTGCGACAAAAGGAGCGGATGATGGACGCACATATTCCCGGACTTCACCATGTGACGGCGATTTGCGAGTCGGCGCAGGCGAATGTCGATTTCTACCACGGCGCGATGGGGCAGCGGCTGATCAAAAAAACGGTGAACTTTGACGATCCGGGGACCTATCACCTTTACTATGGTGATGCGGCGGGAAACCCCGGTACGATCCTGACCTTCTTTCCTTTCGCGAATGCAGGACCTGGGCGTGCGGGTCCAGGGATGGCTTCGGCATTTGCTTATGCATTGGGAAAGGCGGACTTTGACTTGGCGATGGCGCGCCATGGCGCAGAGATCCAAAACTCCGACGGGCCGACCGAACGCTTTGGCGAGCGGGTCTTGTCGCTGCGCGACCCGGATGGCGCCACCGTGGAATTGATCGAGGTCGCGGCCGCCGAGGATACCCATAGCTTTCATTCCGTCACGCTGTGGCTGCGTGACACCGACCAGACAGCGCGGCTGCTGACGGATGTTTTTGGCTATGAGGCCATCGGCGAAGAGCGGCAGGGGCAAGTGACCCGGCTGCGGCTGCAGGCGCCGGGGACCGCGCGAGGCAAACTGATCGACCTGATCCGTCATGATGCGCCCCGCCAAGGGCGATCCGGGGCCGGGACCATCCACCATGTCGCCTTTCGCGCCACAACCCAAGAGGCGCAGCACGCGTGGCAAGAGCGGCTTGCCAGCGCGGGGCATCGCACCACCGAGGTGATCGACCGGCAGTATTTCAATGCGATCTACTTTCGCGAACCGGGCGGCGTATTGTTTGAAATCGCCACGGACCCACCCGGCTTTGCGGTCGATGAGCCAACGGATGCTTTGGGCCAGAAGCTGATGCTGCCGCTGAAATATGAACCGATGCGCGCGCGGATCGAAAGGGCGTTGCCGCCCCTGAAGGTCAACTCGTGATGCGGGCCGGTCCGGCAAAGGGTGCGCGTACGGGCATCGTTCTGGCACATGGCCGGGGCGGGACCGCCGAGGATATCCTTGGCCTGATGGCTGCTGCCGGGCTGTCAGATGTCGCAGCCATCGCGCCGCAAGCGCTCGGACAAAGCTGGTGGCCGACCTCATTCCTGGCGCCGACCGATGTGATCGCACCCCATCTGGAGCGCGCCATGGCGGCGATGGTTGCGGCGGTGGAGGCGTTGCAGGCCGAAGGGTTGGCGCGCGATCGGATCTGGCTGGCCGGCTTCAGTCAGGGTGCCTGCCTTGCGCTGGAAACCTTTGCGCGCCGGGGTGACGGGCTTGCCGGGATTCTTGGGTTTTCCGGCGGCCTGCTCGGGACCTCAGACAAGGACACCGGCGCGCATGATTTGCTTTATGGTCATCGGGCAAAGGCATTTGATTATGCGGGTCGGCGCGACGGGGCACGGGTCTGGTTGTCGGTACATGCGCGCGATCCCCATATTCCGCTTTTGCGGGCCCAAGAAAGTGCAGAGGTACTGCGGGGGTTGGGCGCAGAGGTCACGATGACGGTCCATCCCGGCGCCGGGCACGCGATCCTGCAGGCGGACCTTGCGGCGTTGCAGGCGCGCCTTACGCGCTGATTGACCCGTCAAGGGTGGCAAAGCGCACCACAAGTTTCCCAGCCTCGATGTCGATATCATGGCGTGCAAGGACGCGCGCACGGGCGGCCAGCCCCATCGCTGCAAGACCCTCGTGCGGGGTCTTGGCCATATCCTCGATCGCGATGGCCAGGCGTTCCGCGTCGCCAGCGGGCACCAGCCAGCCGGTGTCGGATGTCACAAGCTCCGGGATCCCCGCGATCGAGGTGGCTATGGCCGGGCGACCGGCGGCAAAGGCCTCCATGATGACCATCGGCAGGCCCTCGGCAAAAGACGGCAAGATCAGCGCCTGGGCTGCGGCAAGGCTGGCGCGCACCTCAGCTTCCGTCTTCCATCCGGCAAAGGTCACCAGGTCTGTCACGCCAAGGGATTTGGCCTGCGCAATCAGACTGTCGCGCAAGGGGCCGTCGCCAACCAGCTCCACTTGCAGGTCTGGCACCTTGTGACGCGCCAAGGCCACTGCATCCAACAAGAGGGCAAAGCCCTTTTGCTCTGACAGCCGGCCAATGGCGACCAGTCGCGGCGGCGCGGCCTTTGGAGGCGCAGGGTCCGGAAACTTCCACGGCTCAATCCCGCAATGTACAACCGTCAGGCGTGGCCAGATGTCGGGACTGACCCAGCGCGAAAGCTGGCTTTTGCCAAAGCTGGAGATGCCCGCGACAAAAGCGGCGCGCTCGATTTTCAGGTCCAGTGCCAGCGCGCGGGGGGCGTCGAATTCCTCCGGGCCATGCGTGGTAAAGCTGAAGGTGGGGCCATCCATGACATGTGAAAGCATCGCGACAGCCGTCGCATTGGTGCCGAAATGCGCATGGACATGGCGGATATTCAGCGCGTGACAGCGGCTGGCTAGATGCGCTGCCTCGACCAGATAGACGATGTGGCGGAGCCTGCCGCCCGTGCCGGGCGCACCGCCCGATCCGCGCGCACCGCAGGTCATCGCCAGCCGCAGGGCCGCCAGGGTCCGCAAAGGACGCCCGATCATCCACCGCAGGGCGCTCGGCAACAATGCCGCGACGCCCGCCTTGAGCAGGTGTTCCGTCCTTGCTGCTTCGGCGACGTCTTGCGGGTCTGCCAGTGGTTTGCTGTCTGCCCGCATCGCGAACCGGTGGACCTGCAACCCGCGGCGTTCCAGGGCGTGAATCTCGCGTCGCACAAACGTCGTGGACGGCAGGGGATAGGTGTTCATGACGTAGCCAATCGTCATGCCGCGGCGCTGACCTTGCTTCGTGCCATTTCGACCAGACATTGCGTTTCAAAAGAAAGGTCCAGGGGAACAAGCGGGCTTTCGGTCTGCCCCGTCAGGATCAGATCAACGAAATGGCGCAGCATCGGCAAATGCAGGTCGCCGCCGATCGGGAACTTTTCTGCCTTGGGGGATCTTCGCCAGCGTCGCAACGCCTGTACCATCGGAAAGGACCTTGCGCGTTTGGTTCGGGGTTTCGCCAGTGGCCCGATCTGCGCCTCTGCGACGAGTGACATCAGGCTTTCGCCGCCAAGCGATGGCTCAAGCCGATATAGGCCGCCGCTGCACGACAGGTTGACCTTGTTTGACATGAGCGCATCAAACGAGAAACCCAGCTTGGACAGGGCTCCGGATGTATGGCGCAGGATGATCGTGGCGGATGTGTCGACATCGCCTTCCCAGTTCACATGCGATGACAGATCGGCAATCGGTCCCAGCAGGCGCCGGGCAAATGCGATGCCATAGCCGCCGCGATCGCGCAGCAGGCCAAGATCGGGCGAGAACAGCGCAGGATACAGATCCGGCTGGACCGGGAAGCCGAAATCCAGAGAAAAAGCGAGCGGACGCCCCAGGGTTTGCGCATCAGCGCGCTCGATCAGGGCCTGCGCGGCGGGCACCGTGAGGCACCAAAGATTTTCGACCAGCAGTACATTTGCGCGACGCGCAGCCGCGATGACCGACGCCGTTTCATCGGGCAACATCGCAATCGGCTTTTGGACCAGGACATGTTTTCCAGCGTCGATGGCTGCCCGTGTCGCTGCCGCGTGGTCGCGATTGAAGTTCGTGACATACACGGCATCCACGTCCGCACGGGACGCCAATTCGGTTGCGTCATCACAGACGGCAGCATCCAGAGGTTGCGCCAAAGGCCCGGCCGGACCCTGTGAAGTCGACGCAATTGCGGTGATGCGAACATCAGGAACATGCGTGGCGCAACTGATCATGCGTTGCGCTAGATGATCTGTACCTACGATACCTAGTCGGATCACAACCGTTGGCCTCTATATGTACCTGACATGGACATCTGCTTGATCAGTTTCGGTGGCATGGTCAACTGCGATGTGCACAAACTTTGCGCTCTTGCGCAATGGTGGTTGTGATCACTCCGGCGGAACGATGCCAATCTGCCCCAACATGACCGCAGATACCCAACCGTTGCAGCGCCGATCCATCGTGCGCATTGGTCCATGATGCGAATGCGTGGCTGCGTTTCGGCAGGGTCGGGAAACGAGAGTCCATTGCGTGATACGGCGGCAGTCAGGATGAATTTGGCGCTTTTCCGCTTGAGAACTGCATTGAAAAGAGGCTTTTGCGCCGCAACGCAGGCGCGTTGGTTACAAATTGTCATCAGTTCCCCTTTAAGAGATCCTACAACCGTGCGACATGCCAGACGACACGGTCGACCGAGTGAGTGAAGAATGCAGATCGAAAAGACCCCGATTGACGGCGTGGTGGCATTCATCCCGGCCCGGTTCGGCGATGAACGTGGCTGGTTCATGGAGACCTGGAATGCCGCCCGGATGGCCAAGCTTGGATACCCAATCGATTTTGTTCAGGACAACCATTCGATGTCGGCCGAAATCGGAACGCTGCGGGGGCTGCATTACCAACGCGCGCCGCATGCGCAGGACAAGCTGGTGCGGTGCACCCGGGGCGCGATCTTTGACATTGCCGTTGATGTGCGTGTTGGCTCGCCCAGTTACGGCCAGTGGTACGGCATTGAACTTACACCAGAAAATAGCAAACACCTGCTGGTTCCGAAAGGCTGCCTGCACGGGTTTGTCACGCGCGCGCCGATGACCGAAGTGCAGTACAAGTGTTCTGATGTTTACGCGCCGGATTGCGATGGGGCGATCCGCTGGGATGACCCGACGCTGGGCATCGACTGGCAGTTGGACGCAACGCCGATCTTGTCGGCCAAGGACAAGGTCGCGCCACTTTTCGTCGATTTCGTGTCGCCATTTTCAGTCGAGGACCAACAATGAAGGTTTTGGTCACGGGTGGTGCCGGGTTCATCGGGTCCGCCGTGGTTCGTCAGGCCGTCGCAGCGGGCCATCAGGTGGTCAACCTGGATGCGCTGACCTATGCGGCCTGTCTGGACAATGTGGCCACGGTCGCGGCATCGCCGCTCTATCATTTCGAGCGGGCAGACATCCGAGATCGCGCAGCGCTCGACCGCGTGTTCGCGACCCACGAGCCGGCTGCGGTGATGCATCTGGCGGCCGAAAGCCATGTCGATCGCAGCATCGACGGACCTTCGGATTTCGTCGACACCAACATCACCGGGACCTTCAATCTGCTCGAGGCCGCCCGCGCGCATTGGACGCGCAAAGGTCGGCCCGGGGGATTCCGGTTCCACCACATCTCCACCGACGAGGTCTTTGGGACCTTGGGGCCGACGGGGCAGTTCACCGAAGAGACGCCTTATGCGCCAAACAGCCCCTATTCGGCGTCCAAGGCGGCATCGGATCATCTTGTGCGGGCTTGGCATGAAACCTATGGCCTGCCCGTTGTGATGACCAATTGCTCCAACAATTACGGGCCGTTCCATTTCCCTGAAAAGCTGGTCCCGGTCGTCATATTGAACGCCTTGGCGGGCAAGCCGATCCCGATCTATGGTGCTGGCTTGAACGTGCGCGACTGGCTTTATGTCGAGGACCATGCGGATGCACTGCTGACGGTCCTGACGCGTGGTGCGGTCGGGCGCAGCTACAATATTGGCGGCGAGAACGAGGCCACGAACATCGATCTGGTCCACAAGATCTGTGCGCTTTTGGACGCGTTGCGCCCGGAGGGCGGACCGCATGCCCGCCTGATCACCCATGTGACGGACCGGCCCGGACATGATGCGCGCTATGCAATTGATCCGACGCGCATCCGCACAGAGCTTGGCTGGCGGCCGTCGGTGACGCTGGATCAGGGCCTGCGCCGCACGGTGGAGTGGTTTCTGGCCAATGAGGCGTGGTGGCGGCCTTTGCAGGCGCGCACCGGCGTCGGGACGCGGATGGGTGTCGCAGGATGAAGATCCTGGTCTTTGGCAAGACCGGCCAGGTCGCCCGAGAGCTGATCCGGCGGTTGCCGCAAGACATGACGATGATCGCGCTTGATCGGGCAGAGGCCGATCTTTCCCAACCCGAACAATGTGCCAAGGCGGTGCGCGACAGCAATGCAGACGCCGTGATCAACGCGGCAGCCTGGACGGCGGTGGACCACGCCGAGGCCGATGAGGCTTCGGCCCGTGTGGTGAACGCCGACGCACCGGGGGCGATGGCTGCTGCCTGCGCGGCAATGGGCCGACCGTTCGTGCAGATCTCGACCGATTATGTGTTCGACGGGTCAGGCACGACGCCCTTTGCGCCGGATCATCCGACGGCTCCCTTGGGCGCCTATGGCCGCACGAAGCTTGCCGGAGAGTTGGCAGTGAGGGCTGCTGGTGGCGCATCTGTCATCTTGCGCACCTCGTGGGTGGTGTCAGCCCATGGCAGCAATTTTGTGAAAACGATGCTGCGGCTCGGGGCGGAACGTGCAAGCCTGAACGTGGTGGCAGATCAGGTGGGCGGGCCGACAGCGGCAGCAGCGATTGCCGATGCACTGTTTGTTTGCGCGCGTGCGATGATTGGCGGGTCTGCCGGTGGCACGCACCATTTCTCCGGTGCGCCGGATGTGTCCTGGGCCGATTTTGCGCGGGCCATCATGGATAAGGCTCGGCTGGCGGCGGTGGTTTGCGACATTCCGACATCGGCCTATCCGACGCCTGCCAAACGTCCGTTGAATTCGCGTCTGGATGGCGGCACGCTGAAGGCCGCCTTTGGGATCGACCGGCCCGATTGGCGCGCCGACCTCGACCACATTCTGGCCGAACTGGGAGCGACATGATGAAACGCAAAGGCATTCTGTTGGCAGGCGGCTCGGGGACGCGGCTTTGGCCGATTACCATGGGCGTGTCGAAACAGCTTTTGCCGATCTATGACAAGCCGATGGTCTATTATCCGCTATCGGTGCTGATGCTGGGCGGGATCCGCGAAGTCGCGATCATCACCACACCAGAAGATCAAGGCCAGTTCCAGCGGCTCTTGGGGGATGGCAGCCAATGGGGCATGCAGCTGACCTGGATCGTGCAACCGTCACCGGACGGACTTGCGCAAGCCTATCTGTTGGCGCGTGAGTTTCTGGCTGGTGCGCCGTCTGCGATGGTTCTGGGCGACAACATCTTTTTCGGTCACGGACTGCCCGAACTGTTGGCTGCGGCGGACAAGGCGCAGACGGGCGGGGCGGTCTTTGGCTATCGTGTGGCGGACCCTGAACGTTACGGCGTCGTCGACTTCGACCAGGATGGCAAGGTTCGCGCGATCATCGAAAAGCCAGCGGTGCCGCCCTCGAACTACGCGGTGACGGGCCTTTATTATCTGGATGCGCGCGCGCCGGACATGGCGCAAAGCATTCGTCCGTCAGCACGTGGCGAGCTGGAGATCACCGATCTTTTGGAAAAGTACCGCGCCGAGGGCAGCCTGAAGGTCGAGCTGATGGGTCGCGGCTTTGCCTGGCTGGATACCGGGACGCATGGCAGTCTGCTCGACGCTGGCAATTTTGTTCGCACGCTTCAGGATCGTCAGGGTCTACAGGTCGGCTGCCCGGACGAGATTGCCTATCGGTCTGGATGGATCGACCGGGACGCGTTGGTGAAACGGGCGGAACTGTTCCGCAAGAACGCCTATGGGCAGTATCTCCAAGCCATCGCCCGTGAGCATTGACGGCGGCGATGTGCCGATTTGTGAAAGTTTTGGCAAGAAAACATTGATTTTTACAACATTGTTTCTAACCTAGCACCAACTACAACTATCGCGTGTGGGGACATGCTGAGGTTTCCGGGGATCATTTTGGGCGTGATGCTGTTCGGGTTCTCGGGCGGCGTTTTGGCGCTATGCGGTTCAATCCTGGTTGGCGCGTCTTTGGCGGCCGCAGTGCTGGCTTACTCAACTGTCGGCATGATGTCAGCATTAGCGTTCGTTGTGTTAACCAACAACAACTGGTGGGGTGCCTAGGCTCAAGTAGAAGTGGCGGCGGATCCGAGGAGCCACGCACAGATCACGGCGCGGGCCGGAAGGTTGATCGTCTAAAGGACTCGCTCTTTGAGCTAGGTAAACGGGTCAATTCTAACGAATCACCATCGCACCAGAAACGGCGCCTCGAGGCGCGATACAATCCTAGATTGTATCCAAAATCACGCCCTATCTGTTAGGGCGAGCACATGGCAAAAAAACATCTAGAATGTGTCTTAAACTCAGCGCGATGCCGCATTTCGCAGTCGCCAAAAGGGCAAATAATCCGTATATCCATTTGTACTAGAAGCTTTGTGTGAGTTGTGTAGATGTCGTGTCCGGCGCGTAAGGCATTAGACGAAACTTCCTTGGGTTTGAGCGACTACAATTTGTTTTGTTCGGCAATATCTTGCCGATTGTTCTCGGAGTACTGACAATGACTTTCAGTGTGCCCGAGCTTTCCAACCGTGCGATTGGCGCTGTTCCGCGCAATGAACGTGCTGTGGGTCAAAGCTCCAGTTATCTTGTTCCCGCAGAGTCGGGCGTTTACCGGAACTATTTCAAGCGTACTCTGGATGTGCTTGCGGTCTTGGTGACAATGCCGATCATCCTTCCGATCATCCTCGCTCTCGCGCTGTTTGTCGCGCGCGAAGGCGGTCAGCCGTTCTACAGTCAGTTCCGTGTCGGCAAGGACGGTCGCCCGTTCCGGATGTGGAAACTGCGAACGATGGTGGTCGATGCCGATGCCCGCATGACGGCCTATCTGGATGCCAATCCCGAAGCCCGCGTTGAATGGGATCGCAATCAAAAGCTGCGCGTTGATCCGCGGGTCACGCGTTTTGGACAGTTGCTGCGCAAGACCTCGCTGGACGAGCTGCCACAACTGTTGAACGTCTTTCGTGGTGACATGAGCCTTGTTGGTCCGCGCCCGATGATGGTGAACCAGCAGTCCATGTATCCGGGCAAAGCTTATTTTCGAGTTCGTCCTGGTGTGACGGGCCTGTGGCAGACGACCGACCGCAATCAGACGTCGTTCGAAGCCCGTGCCGAATTTGACACGGTCTATGACGACACGCTGTCATTTGGTTCCGATGTGCGGATCATGTTCAAGACGATTGGTGTTGTCCTGAAGGGTACCGGCTACTGACGGTTTAAGTTTGTACATCAATGAAAAAGAGCGAGGTTCAGCCTCGCTCTTTGTGTTTTTGACCAAGTCGCCGCCCCGAAATCCGGGCAGGTGGCAAGCGCTCTCGGCAGGACCCTACGTCCGTGGGCACACACGATGCGACGCGAATTGGTCCTGCGAGACCCGGCGCGGCAAATGCTGCCAAACCCGGTCAGTCCAGACGTTGATTGTCTGGGGTAACAAGCACTGGTCGGCATCCATCGCGGTTGCACGGATAGACGATCCAGGGGGGTGTCGGCGGCTTGATCTTGCTGGCGGCAAAGTGTTTTCCCTTACACCAAAGCCTGCGCTCACGCTCTCGTTCCGGTGGTCAGCGAATTCCAGACGAGATCAGCAGAACAACCAGCGAAATCCCGATAACTGCCGCCGCGTTCCAGATATAGAATGCCTTGCCTTCACGCAGGGTGCGTCGGGTGAGCTCGCGCACTTCCGGTATCGCACCGATAACCCCCACGCCCAACACGTGCTCCACCTGCGCAGTTGTGCGCACGATCGGGAAAGCGAGTTCGACCGCGATCGCCGCAAGAATTCCAGCAAGCAGGGATGCCGCCGCTGCAGCCATCACCAGCTTTCGACCGCCAAGGCCGACGGCATAGTCTGGCGTTATTGCGCGATCCAACAGCATGAAGCGTTCGGACTGCTGGCGCTCGGCCAACAACAAGGCGGTCTCGGCATCCGCAAAACTCTGCGATACTGACGAGTACCTGTCTTGAAGCAGCAACAGTTCTCGCTCTTGCGCCGCGATTGTTTGTTCTACTTCTGGCACGTCCGCCAGACTGGCCTGCACTTCATCGCGACGTTTTCTTGCAAAATCCTGCCTTTCGTTCAGCAACCTGAACGTATCAAGCAGCTCGTCCAACCGACGGCGATCAGTCTCGCGCTGCACACCCTGACTTTCAAGTCGGGCTTTCTCGGTGGAAACCTCCAAGAGCTGCTGATCCAGTTCGCGAAGCTGCACATTGAGGCTCGTGAGTTCTTCGCGGCGCGCTTCTGCCAGGACCGGAAGACTATCGGCATTGCTGTTCTGGTACGCCGCAAGATCTGCCTCGCCAGCAACGATTTCGTTGCGGATGCGTTTCTCTTCGTCCGCAAAAAATGCAAAAGTGTCGCGTGCTCGCGATGTAGAAACTTCTTTCGACATGTCCACAATGCTTTGCGCCAGATCGTTCGCGATCCGTGCGGAAACCTCTGCATCGCTTGAGGACGCCGAGACGATGATCGCAGAAATCGAACCGGAACTCCCAAACGTACCAGGCACACCAGCGACTGTTTTGATGCTGATGGAATTGCGCAAGTCGCCGACTAGCTGTTCTGGCGACTTTGCGGGATTGCGCGCCGCCAGCCCCTGACGCTCAATAATCAAGGTCAGGTTCTCTCGGTTGGTCAACCGATGCTCGATGGATTGCATGAGCTGCGCGGCATTGCTGCCGGACTCTGCCCGTGACGCCGGGTTTTGAACCTGAGGGCCCGCAACTTGAATCGACGCAAAAGCACGGTACACTTTGCCTTGATTGGCGATCACGTAGGTCGACACCAATGTACCCAGAATTGCGACAAGCAAGACGACGCGTTTGCGCCAACGCAAAAGATTGATGATGTCATCGAGGTTCTGAACGAGTGCCATAGACTAGCGACCACCATTGCGTCGGGCGCGCCGAAGGCGGGCCAAGCCGCGGTCCTGCGACTTGTTCAGGACGATCCCGGCAAAGGGTATCTGCCCATCCAGCAGGGTCGAGCACCGTCGAATGTCGTCAGGCGTCGTGGCTGTGCCATCAACAACCATCAATACCGCATCAAGATGCGGAGCCATTGCCAGAACATCATCAGATTCAAGCGCTGGCGGCAGGTCCACGATCGTTATGTCCGGTTGAAGCCGCGCATGCAGTGCGTCAAGCGTGTGGATCGTTTCAGGATCTTGCAGGATTTCGTAGGGCCGCGCCTCGGGCACGCCGTTCAAAGCAACCGCCAGATTAACGCCAAGACGATGCACCTGCGATTCCATCGATTCCAGTCCAAGCAGATAGCCGCTCAATGCAGGGACATCGTTGCGACCGAAAATCTCGGCCAGACGTGGCGCCCTGAGATCGAGATCAATCAGCAATGTGCGACAGGCTGGCAAACGCGCAAGGCTCAACGCCAGATTGGCCGCGACAAAGCTTTTTCCGCAGCCCGGCGTCGGCGAGGTCACAGCAATCCGCGTCCAGTTGTTCGCGGCGATCAGCAACAACAGGCGCGCGCGAAGCACGTCAAAGTGCCCGGCAATCTCGGACGACGTCGGATCGGTGAACAAGCCGTTGCGCCTGAGGCCTGTATGGTCGAGCGTTGTGGACCAAAGCGAATCCCATGATGCCGAAGGCGTCTTTGCGCCGGTATCGGCAGCGGCCGCGAATACCTCGCGACCGGGCCGTTGATCGGGCATTGGCAGACGACTGGTTGGCGCACTCTGGCGCAGAAACAGGGGCTGTGCGCTCCGTGTTTGCAGGTCGGCGGCGTCTCGTGCTTCTTTTTCGGACATTACCTGGCACTACGACCTATAGCCACTTGCAAGCAAGAGCCCGTGTATCCGTCATCCTTGAGACAATCGAGCAGGCACTGTCCGAACTGCAGCATTCTTTGTCAAACCTTACTAAACACTTCCGGCTCGCAAACGCGTATCACATACTGTTCAACAACGCCCGCAAAACTCAACCAAAATGCACTGATCCATCACCAAGCACGACCACAACACATGGTTGAAACCTAACAGGTCGGCCTGACAAAAGAAAGCCTTACGCCTCGTTGTCCGGCGTGGCGCGGGGCGTGGCCAATGCCTGTTTTTGCCCCTAAGGTCTGCGTGCCCTTGTGCTGGAAATGATGCAGATGAAAGTACCACCCCCGTCGCGAGCCGCGACAGAAGCTGTCGTCGATGCCGTCGTTATCGGCCGAAACGAAGGTGCGCGCCTGAAGGCCTGCCTGCAATCATTGGCACCGCAGACACGGCGGATCGTCTATGTCGATAGCGGCTCTGCCGACCAATCGGTCCCGCTTGCGCGGTCGCTCGGCGCGGATGTCGTCGACCTAGATCTGGCGCGGCCGTTCACCGCCGCACGCGCGCGAAACGAGGGGCTGGCCGAACTTGCAAAGGCAGATGTCTCACCCGATTTTGTGCAGTTCGTCGACGGTGACTGCGCCGTGGATCCGGGGTGGGTTCAGCGGGCGTTGGATGGGTTTCGTGCATATCCAGACGCGGTCGTGATCTGCGGACGCCGTCGAGAAAGGTTCCCCGAAGCGTCGATTTATAATCGGCTCTGCGACCGGGAATGGGACACCCCAATCGGCGCTGCGCTGGCCTGTGGTGGAGACGCGCTGATGCGTTATACTCCGCTGGTTGCGGTCGGCGGGTTTCGCGAGGACCTGATTGCAGGCGAAGAGCCTGAGCTTTGCATCAGACTTCGGCGCAATGGCGGAACCGTTCGTCGCATCGCTGCCGAAATGACCCTGCATGACGCCGCAATCACCCGGTTCTCGCAGTGGTGGAAACGTAGCAAACGCGCCGGGCACGCTTTTGCCGAAGGCGCTGCAGTGCACGGCAACCCACCGGAACGGCATTGGGTCCGCGAGACGAGGCGCGCGGTCTTTTGGGGTGCGATGGTGCCGCTCACGGCCGGTCTTGGGGCAATTCTGATCCATCCGATGTTGACCGGCGTGCTGCTTTTGTGGCCGCTCCAAACTCTTCGTCTGGGATGGGCGTGGCGCGCTGAAGGGCGGATTGGCCGAGAGGCGGCGATGATGTCGATTCCAGCGAAAGTAGCCGAAGCGCAAGGCGTGATCGGTTACTGGACTGGCCGGATACTCGGGCGTCGACGTGGATTGATCGAGTACAAGTGACCCCGCCGAATTCGTTCTGCAGAAAGTCCCCCAACGCGTCTGGGCGCTGCGGTGATTCGACGAGTTTGGGCGATTCGGCACTTTAGGTCGGCGGTGGGTTGCGAACCAAAAAAACCGATGCGTCCGCCCGGATCACATCGGCTGCATTGTCCTCAGACAAGCGACAATCCACGGACCAAAATGTTGTTCTAGTTTTGAATGAGTTGCAGCCAGTCGCCCAAGACTGCAAGGGGAATTGGAGAGCCTTTGTCGTGCCGATACGGCAGGATTGTCGTCGAATCATAAACGACAAAGAAAGGCCATGGTTTTGGTTTTTCTTGCCTCTCGGTTACGCTAAACTCGGCTCTATAAGAAGGTCACTATTTCTGGAGCATTGTGCCGTGTGGATTTTGGACTGCGTTGTCCTGCAGGGTCATGTCAGGGCTCAAAAGGTTTGCGGATGACGGCGAGGGACGGAATTCTTGCAGGCGTCAGTGATACCGACATCGCAATTGTCGGGATGGCGGCGCATTTGCCGGGAGCAGGGGATATTGCCGCCTATTGGCAGAACCTGTCCGAAGGGATCGAGTCGATCCAGGTACTGACCGAGGAACGCCTGCTGGCTGCGGGCGAATCCCCGGCGAACATGCGGCGTCCAAACTATGTGGCTGCCGCCGCAGTTCTCGATGGATTCGAGCAGTTTGATGCGGACTTCTTCGGCTTTTCGCCCAAAGAAGCCGCGATCCTTGACCCGCAACACCGCCAGTTTCTGGAAGTGGCCTGGGAAGCATTGGAAAATGCCGGGCATCCGCCAGAAAACTTTGCCGGTCCGATCGGCGTCTATGCCGGTTGCGGGATGGGCAGCTATTTCTACTTCAACATCTGCTCGAACCGCGATCTGGTTGATCAGACGGGCATGTTCCTTTTGCGACATACCGGCAATGACAAGGACTTCCTGTCCACGCGCGTCAGCCATATCTTTGACCTCAGGGGTCCATCGATCAACATCCAGACAGCGTGTTCGACCTCGCTAGTCGCGGTGCATTTTGCGACGCAGGCGTTGCTCAACGGTGAATGCGATATGGCGCTGGCCGGGGGTGTGACGATCGAACTGCCGCAGGGGCGGGGGTATCTTTACACCGAGGGCGAGATTCTGTCGCCCGATGGACATTGCCATGCCTTTGATCATCGCGCGCAGGGGACGGTCTTTGGATCCGGGGCAGGCTGTGTCGTCTTGCGGCGCGCGACCGATGCTATTCGCGACTGCGACCATATCTGGGCGATCGTGAAAGGCTCTGCCGTCAACAACGACGGCGCCGCCAAGGCCGGCTACCTCGCGCCATCTGTCGACGGTCAAGCACGCTGCATCGCCGAGGCGCATGCCGTGGCCGGGGTGACTGCCGACAGCGTCTCTTACGTCGAATGTCACGGGACGGGCACTTACCTGGGCGACCCGATCGAGGTTGCGGCGCTGACCGAGGCGTTTCGCAAGACGACAGACGCCGTCGGATCGTGCCGCATCGGATCGGTCAAGACCAATATCGGGCATCTGGATACCGCGGCCGGTGTTGCCAGTCTGATCAAGGTTGCGCTGTCGCTGCATCATCGGCAATTGCCGCCAAGCCTTGGCTATGAGGCGCCGAACCCTGCAATTGATTTCCAGACATCGCCATTTCGAGTCAATGACCGGCTGACCGATTGGGCCGCTACTGCGCCGCGCCGCGCTGGTGTGAACAGTCTGGGGGTCGGCGGCACGAACGCCCATGCCGTGCTTGAAGAAGCGCCCCTGCGTCAGGCGTCCGAGCCGAGCCTTTGGCCGTTCCAGCCGATTGTCGTATCGGCGAAAACCAAGGCGGCGCTGGATGCCGCATCGGCACGGTTGGCCACGCATCTGCGCGCGCGCCCGGATCAGGATTTGGCCGATGTCGCCTATACCTTGAAGGACGGACGCCGCGCATTTGAAAAGCGTCGGGTGTTGGTGGCTGCCGATCACAACGAGGCCGCAGCCCTGCTCGAAGGCTCTGATCCACGCCGCGTCTTTAATCACGATTACCTTGGCGTCGACCCCGAAGTCATCTTCATGTTCCCGGGTGGCGGTGCGCAGTACGCAGGTATGGCGCGCGATCTTTACGAGACCGAGCCCGTCTTTGCAGACTGGATGGACAAGGGGCTCGCGGTCCTTGTGCCCAAGCTCGACTATGACATCCGCGCATTGTGGCTACCAGAGCCGGGTGCCGAGGCTGCGGCCAATGATCGGCTGAAGCGTCCCTCGGTGCAGCTGCCCCTGATCATGATCACGGAATATGCGCTGGCCAAATTGTATGAAAGCTGGGGCGTCACTCCTGCGGCGCTGGTCGGTCATTCGATGGGTGAAAACACCGCCGCCTGCCTCGCGGGCGTGATGGGATTTGAAGACTGCATCGGTCTTGTGCATCTGCGCGGAACGCTTTTCGACACGATTGCCCCCGGCGGCATGCTGTCGGTGCCGTTGACGCGGGCAGAGTTGCAGCCGTATCTCGTTGGGGATCTGGACCTTGCGTCGGTCAATGCGCCGGGGCTTTGTGTGGTTTCGGGGCCTGATGCGGCGCTGGTCAAGCTTGCCGCAACGTTGGCCGCTCGGGAGATCGAGACATCGCGAATCCCGATCGATATCGCGGCGCATAGCCGGATGCTGGCGCCGATCCTGGACCGGTTCGGCGACTATCTGCGGTCGATCCGGTTGTCGGCGCCGACGTTGGCCATCATCTCGAACCGGACCGGTCAGGCGCTGACGGCGGCAGAGGCCACGAACCCCGATTACTGGGTGGAGCATCTGCGCGGTACGGTGGATTTTCAGTCCTGCATGATCACGCTTTTGGCAGAGCCGGGTCGGGTATTCATGGAAATGGGGCCGGGTCGCGCGATGTCTTCGCTGGCGCAAGCCAACGGCGCGACTGCAGGACAGGTCATTTCGGCGCTGCGTCACCCCGAGCAGCAGATGGCCGACGACGCATGGCATATGGCCACGATTGCGCGGCTTTGGGCCTGCGGCGTGTCCGTCGACTGGGAGCCAATCTTTGGCGGGGCACGGCGTGTTCGCGTCCCCTTGCCGACCTATGCGTTTCAGAAAAAACCCTATTTCATCGCGCCTGGCCGCAAAGACGCGCCAACTGCAGAGACGCTGCCTGAGCGGATCGAGGACTTGTCCAGGTGGGGCTGGAAGCCGCATTGGAAGCCTGTCTCTGCTGGCTTTGATATCGCGGATCTTGCTGAGTCTGAACCGCAGAACTGGTTGATCTTTCTGGACGATGCAGGTCTGGGTGCGGTGGTCGTCAAGACGTTGCGCGGGGGTGGCCATGACGTCCGCACTGTGCGGGCGGGGGACCTGTTTGGCAGCGATGGCGAAGGCGGCTACATGCTGTCGCCAGAGCGGGGCCGCGACGGTTATGACGCCTTGATGCGCGATATGGTCGGCAAAGGTTTCGTGCCGAACCGGGTGGCACATTTCTGGTTGGTGACCCGCGGCGAGACCTATCGTCCGGGGTCCAGTTTCCTGCATCGCAACATGGAACAGGGCTTTTTCTCGCTGATGTTCCTGGCGCAGGCGATTGCCGCGGAAAACCTTCCCCGTCCGATCCATCTGACCGTGGTCAGCACCGATGCAGCACAGGTTCGCAGTGAGCCGCTTTTATCGCCCGAAAAGGCGGCACTTGTCGGGCCGGTCCGGGTCATCCCTCACGAGTTTCCCGGATTCAGCGCGTCCGCGCTGGATGTCCAGCTGCCGCAGGTTCTGCGGCGGGGCAACGCGACGTTGGAGCCATTGGCCGAGCAGGTGGTTGAAGACCTGCTCTCTGATCCGAGCCCGCGCCTGTTGGCCCTGCGAGGAACAAAGCTCTACGAACTGGGGCAAAAACAGCTTGCGCTGGCCAGCGGTGCGTTTGCGTTGCCGCAGGGATCACATGTGCTGATTACGGGCGGGTTTGGCGGCATCGGTCTGACGGTTGCCGAAGACCTTATCCGACGCTTTGGCGTCAAGGTATCGCTTTTGGCGCGCCGGGCGTTGCCGGACCGCGCAGCTTGGCCCCACCATCTGAAGGTGCATGATTCCAACGATGCGATTTCGCGGCGCATTCTGGCCGTACAGCGACTGGAGGCGTTGGGGGCAGAGGTCCAGATCGTCCCGGCGGATGTCTGCAATCTCGAAGAAATGCGCGTCGGTGTCGCGCAGGGCGAGGCGCGCTTTGGCAAGGTACGGACGGTCATTCACGCAGCCGGGGTGGTCGATGATGCGCCGCTGTTGACCAAGACTTCGGCGCAGGTCGAAAACGTCTTTGCGCCAAAGATCCACGGCACGCTTGTTCTGGATCAGCTTTTCCCCGATGGCACGCTGGATCTTTTCGTCCTGTTCTCCTCCACCTCGACCGTAACGGGTCCGGCCGGACAGATCGACTATGTGGCGGCGAACGAATACCTGAACGCGTATGCGAAATCCCGGACCGGCGGAAAGACCAGAGTCATTGCGTTGAACTGGGGTATCTGGACCGGCGTCGGCATGGCCGCAGAGGCGCTTGCTGACCGTACGGGTCGCCCGCCGGCACCGCGCTTGCCAATCGCCGCGCCGATGCTCGACGAGGCGACCTTTGACGCTAACGGCAATCGGCTCTTTACCGCGCAGTATGGCATCAACCGCTGGGTTCTGGACGGACACAGGACCAAGGCCGGGCAGGCTCTGATCCCCGGCACCGGCATCGTTGAGATCGCCGCCGAGGCGATGCATGCGCAAGGTGAAACCGGCGCGTTTGAGCTGCGCGATCTTTATTTCTTTCGTCCGCTGGCGGTGGCCGATGGCGAAAACCGTGCAATCCGGGCGCGACTTGCCCGGACGGACGAAGGCTACGGGTTTGAATTGCGCTCGGCGGTTATCAGCAAGGGCCGCACCGGTTGGCAGGCCCATGCTCAGGCCCGCATCGTCCCGGTGTCTGGGGTGCAGCCGGCACCTTTGGATGTTGCGGCAATTGCGGCACGATTGCCAGCACCCGAACAGGGCGACGGACTGATTAGTCCGCAAGAGGCGCATCTGGATTTCGGTCCGCGGTGGCGTGTTATCCGGTCGCGCAGCATCGGGCAGGGCGAAGGATTGGCCAGACTTGCGCTGCCACATGCCTACCGGGCTGAGCCGGATCAGGGCTGGATCTTGCATCCGGCCTTGATGGATTTGGCGACTGGCTGGGCGATGGGGTTGATCTCGGATTATGCGCCCACGCATCTGTGGGTGCCGATTTCCTATTCGATGATAAGGGTTTACCGCTCGCTACCGGCTGAGATTGTGTCTTGGGTCCGCAGCGCCGACACCAATCGTGCGGCCGGTGCGACCGCCAGCTTTGACATCACCCTGATGACGGAGACCGGCGAAGTCTGCGCCGAGATTGCGGGCTTTTTGATCCGCCGTCTGGATGGAACCTTGGCCTTCGGGACGGCCGACGCACGCGAACTGGAATTCGACGAAGGCCCCGCCTCGACGCGCGCGATGTCACCTGCCGAAGAGCGTTTGATGCACGCGTTCTCACAAGGCATCCGACCCGAGGATGGCGCCGAGGCCTTTGCGCGCGCCGTTGATGCTGGTCAAGCCCAGGTTTTTGTGTCGTCGCTTGATCTGCCGCTGCTGGTGCGCCAGACGGCTGCCGCAGAGGCCGCGCGCGCAGAAAGCCAGTCCTTTGAGCGCCCGGATCTCGACACCGCCTATGTCGAGCCGCGCAATGATGTCGAACGGACGCTGGTCGGGTTCTGGCAAGATCTGCTCGGCGTTGCGCAGGTGGGTGTCGAGGACAGCTTTTTCGATCTTGGCGGTCACAGTCTGATCGCTGTGCGCCTGTTTGCGATGATCAAGAAAGCCTTCCGCGTCGATTTTCCGATCTCAATCCTTTTCGAGGCTCCGACGATTGCTGCCTGTGCCACGCTGATTATCGAACAGGTCGGAGATGCCTCGGTTGCGGACCAGCCGTCCAAGATCGTGGCACCCAAGCGCCGCTTTACGCATCTTGTGCCGATGCACGAGGGCGAAGGGGGTCCGCGTCAGCCGTTCTTTCTGGTCGCAGGCATGTTTGGCAATGTGCTGAACTTGCGGCATCTCGCGCATCTTTTGGGCGGCGACCGGCCGTTTTACGGCATGCAGGCGCGCGGGCTTTTTGGCGACGCTGAACCGCACGCCACATTGCAAGACGCCGCGCGCGACTACGTGTCTGAAATGCGTCAGGTGCAGCCGCAGGGGCCCTATCTGCTCGGCGGGTTCTCGGGCGGAGGTCTGACCGCATGGGAGATGTCACGACAGCTTGAGGAAGAGGGCGAAGAGGTTTCTGTTCTGGTATTGCTGGACACGCCGCTGCCGATGCGGCCGGTACTGTCGCGGCGCGACAAGGCCATCATCAAGCTGGCTGAACTGAAGGAAAAAGGACCGCAGTTTCTTGTGGAATGGGCGCGAAATCGGCTGGCTTGGGAGCGCGGCAAACGCCTGACCTCGCTGGCCGTGTCGGTGAGTGACCAACAGTTTCACAACGCTGAAATCGAAACAGCGTTCCGCACCGCGATTGGTATGTATCAACTGGAGCCGCGCAAAGGCCCGACCATTCTTTTCCGACCACCACTGGAGCTTCATTGGAAGGTTTCGAAAGGCGCATGGGTCAGCAAGGCGCGGGAATATGTATTTGCCGACAACAAGTTGACCCCGTTCGCCCCTGCGCTGCAAGTGGTCGAAGTGCCGGGAAACCACGATTCGATGGTGTTGGAGCCGAATGTGCGCGTCTTGG
The DNA here is from genome assembly GCA_031378845.1 of Rhodobacterales bacterium. GTDB lineage: Bacteria > Pseudomonadota > Alphaproteobacteria > Rhodobacterales > Rhodobacteraceae > JAJNPS01. Next base: position 157,889 of record JANNES010000015.1, on the reverse strand, counting down.
CCGCGCATATGAGAAGTGCTATTGCGCAGGTTGAGCGTCCTGAAAAGGATGTTTCGGAAAGTGTACAGACGGGCAAAGACCTGCCTTTGGCTGCGGAGTAACGATTGATGCCGAGTGTTCTGACGATTGTGCTGAACTGGCGCACGGCTGCCATGACCCTTGATTCGGTTGCGGCGGCGCTGATTGCGCTGGAGGGCATCGAAGGCGCCTTGATCATCGTCGACAACGATTCCCAAGATGGGTCTTTTGAGCAGATTTCAGCACGCGTGCGGGCGGACGGGTGGGACATTGGCCCTCAGGCGGTGCGGGTGGTGCAAGCGGGGCGCAACGGCGGCTATGGTGCGGGCAACAATCATGGCATTCGTGCCGGTTTGCCGGGCGGGCAGGCGCCTGATTTCGTCTACATCCTGAACTCGGACGCATTTCCGGAAAAAGGCGCGGTGCGCGCCTTGCTGGATCACATGATGTCGCATCCCAAGACCGCCTTTGCCGGCAGCGCGCTTTATGGCGAAGAGGGCGACCACCACAATACCGCGTTCCGGTTCCCGTCAATTGCCAGCGAGTTCGACGGCCAGATTCGCTTCGGACCGATCAGTCGGCTGCTGGCGAGCAAATCGGTTGTCATGCCGCCGCCTGCGACGGAGTCCAAGGTACACTGGATGGCCGGGGCCAGCCTGATGGTGCGCCGACGGGCGCTGCAGGAGATCGGCCTCTTTGACGAGACGTTCTTTCTCTATTTCGAAGAAACCGACCTGTGCCACCGGGCCATCAAGGCTGGCTGGGATTGCATTTTCGTGCCGACCAGCCGCGCGATGCATCTGGGGTCGATCTCGACGGGGATGCGAAAATGGCAGCGTATCCCGCAATACTGGCTGGACAGTCGGTTGCACTACTTTGTCAAGAACCATGGCGTGGTCTATACAATCCTCGCCACGCTGGCACTTTTGGCGGGCGGCACCATCTGGCGCTTGCGACTGTTGATCCAGCGCAAAGACAGGGGCGATCCGCCATATTATTTGCGTGATCTGTCGCTACATGCACTAAAGGCTTGTGCCCGGGCGTTGCGACCGGGGTCTCGCAGAACGGCGCAGACTCAGCCGGGGGAGTAGTCTGTGCGGGTATTCTTAGAAAGGATTCCAAGGTGGCAGGCTTCGCAGCCCTCTTGATCGGCAACGAGAGCCTTACCCGCGAATGCGGCGCGCAGTTGCTGGCGCGCGGCCATGTGGTAGGTGCGGTTGTCACGCATGATGCAGGCGTGCGGGCCTGGGCCGAGGCTGCCAAGCTGCGCATCATTGACCAAGTGCCGGGGTGGGAGCGTGACCTTGACGGGGTTACCTTTGACTGGCTCTTGTCGATTGCAAATCTGCACATCATCGCGAAATCTGCTTTGGCGCTGGCCACCAAAGGTGCGATCAATTTCCATGACGGACCATTGCCCGGTTACGCAGGGCTGAATGCCCCGATCTGGTCCATCCTGAACGGCGAGGCGGGTCACGGGATCAGCTGGCATCTGATCGGCGACGGTGTCGATGATGGCGATATTCTGGTGCAGCGTCTGTTCGATATCGCGCCGGGCGAGACCGCTCTCAGCCTGAACACGCGCTGTTTTGCCGCTGCCATTGACAGCTTTTCCGACGTGATGTCGCAGATGGAAATCGGGCTGAACCGTACCCTGCAGGACGTTGCCGCACGCAGGCTTTATCGGCGCGACGACCGTCCGGCGGCGTTTGGGCGGATCGACTTTTCGCAGCCTGCGGAGTCAGTCCTTCGGCTTGTCTGTGGCTTGGATCATGGCGGCTACTGGAACCCGATGACCACTGCCAAGGTGGCTATCGGCACGCGGGTTCTGAATGTCGGGGCGGCGATACGCGTCGACGGCAGGGGCGCGCCGGGACAGATCGTGCAGGCAACGACAGACGGGCTGGTCGTGGCCTGTGCGGACGGCGCGGTCTTGCTGTCTGGGCTCACTTGCCAGCGACATGGTTTGCCTGTTGACGCCGGAACGCTGCAAGCAGATCACGTTGACACGCTCGAAGCGGCGGGTGCCGAACACTTGACCCAGGTCACGCGGCGGGTCGCGGCTGGCGATGGTGGCGCGCGTCGCCGCCTTTTGGCGCTGCGGCCCGCGCAGATCGAAGCGGCTGTCCCAGCGCAAACCCCTGCCGATTGGCAGATGGTGCCGCTGCCGGGGGCAAGGGACGCTGCAGCCCCGGCTTTGGGTCACTTGGCGCTGGCGGCCTTGCGATTGTCGGGGCAAGGCAGCGCTGATCTTGCGCTGTCGATGGCGGTATCCGTAGCGCCTGGCTATGTCAGCGACTGGGTGCCGTTGCGGGTAGACGCGTCGAACAATATTGACGCGGGGCTTTCAGCGATTGCGGCGGGCATCACGGCGGCAGAGGCTAATCCATCGTTTGCGCTGGATTTACTGACCCGCGATCAAAGCCTTGCCGGTCTGGAGGTGCCACAGTTGGGCCTGTCAGCCACGGGCGTTCCCGTTACGGGCACTGTGGTGACGCTGATCTTCGGCGCAATGGCCTATGACCGGACCCGGCTGCCACGTGACCAGGCAGAGGCTCTGGCGGCGCGCATCGCAGATATCGCCGGACGTCTGGCCGCCCAACCGGGAACCGCGCCACTTGCGACGGTCTCGGTCCTGACCGAGGCAGAGCGCGAGAGGGTCCTGAGCGAATGGAACAACACGGCGGCACCCTATGAGGCTGACTTGTGCCTGCATCAGGCGTTTGAGGCGCAGGTCCTGCGCAATCCGGACGCCGTGGCACTTGTCTGCGATGCGCAAAGCCTGACATATGCCGAGTTGAATGCCCGCGCGAACCGTGTGGCGCATGTCTTGATCGGGATGGGTGTCCGCCCGGGCACGCTGATCGGGCTGTGCACGCGCCGATCGCCGGATATGGTCGTGGGCGCGCTGGCCATCCAAAAGGCAGGCGGCGCCTATGTGCCGATGGACCCTGCCTATCCGGCTGATCGCATCGCACTTTACATCGCGGACAGCGCTTGTCCGGTGATCGTCACGCAATCAGGGATCGATCTGCCTGCCCATGCCGCGTCGGTGCTGCTGATCGACACCGATCCGGCGATCCGTGGGGCGCGCGACGAGAACCCGGCAACGGGCGTCACGCCTGCCGATCTGGCCTACATGATCTATACATCGGGATCGACCGGGCGGCCCAAGGGCGTGATGGTCGAACACCGCAACGTCATGAACTTTTTCGCCGGGATGGACGCGCGGCTCGGGACGATACCTGGCACCTGGATGGCCGTGACGTCGCTGTCGTTTGATATTTCGGTGCTGGAGCTGTTCTGGACTCTGGCGCGCGGATTCAAGGTGGTTCTGACCTCTGACGAACAGCGCGCGCTGGTGTCGGCGGGCACCGTCATCAGTGCAAAGGGCATGGAGTTTTCCCTTTACTATTGGGGTAATGACGACGGCGCAGGGGCCAAAAAGTACGAATTGCTGCTCGAAGGGGCGCGGTTTGCCGATGACAACGGCTTTTGTGCCGTCTGGACGCCGGAGCGGCATTTCCATGCCTTTGGCGGGCCGTATCCGAACCCTTCGGTTGCCGGAGCCGCCATCGCGGGCATGACCAAGACCATTGGCGTCCGCGCGGGGTCCTGCGTGGCCCCGCTGCACCATCCGGCGCGGATCGCCGAGGAATGGGCGGTGATCGACAACCTGACCAATGGGCGCGCCGGGATCGCCTTTGCCTCGGGCTGGCAGCCCGATGATTTCGTGCTGCGCCCGGAAAATACGCCGCCTGCAAACAAGGCCGCTTTGTTGACATCCATCGATCAGGTCCGCCGCCTGTGGCGCGGTGAGGCGGTGGAGTTTCCAACGGCCAAGGGCATGTTCCCGGTCAAGACACAACCGCGACCGGTCTCAAAGGAACTGCAGGTCTGGGTGACCACGGCGGGCAACCCTGAAACCTGGCGCGAGGCCGGAAGCTTGGGCGCGAATGTCCTGACGCACCTGTTGGGTCAGACGATTGATGAGGTTGCCGGCAAGATCAGGCTCTATCACGACGCGTTGCGCACGGCTGGCCATGACCCTGCGGACCGGACCGTCACCTTGATGCTGCATACCTTTATCGCCGAGACGCGCGACAAGGCGCGCGAGATTTCGCGTGAACCGATGAAGGATTACCTGCGCTCGGCCGCCGCGCTGATCAAGCAGTATGCCTGGGCGTTTCCGGCCTTCAAGAAACCGGCGGGCGTGTCGAACCCCATGGATATCGACATGGGCAGCTTGTCGCCCGAAGATTTGGACGCCATCCTCGACTTTGCCTTCCAGAGGTATTTCGAGGATTCAGGGCTTTTCGGCACGGTCGAGGATGCGCTGGCGCGGGTCGAGACGCTCAAAGCCATCGGTGTGGATGAGGTGGCATGCCTCATCGACTATGGCATCGCGACCGAGACGGTTCTGGCGGGTCTGCGCCCTCTGGCGGACGTGCTGCGCCAGACGAATGCGGGCGGCACGCCGGATGCGGATGACTTTTCCATCGCGGCCCAAATATCTCGGCACGGCGTGACGCATTTGCAATGCACCCCGTCCATGGCGCGGATGATCGCCACGAACAACGACTCGCGCAGCGCCTTGGGCGGCATCAAGACGCTGATGCTGGGCGGTGAGGCTCTGTCGGGCGGTCTGGTCAGTGATCTGCGGCAGGCGACCTCGGCGCGCATCGTCAATATGTATGGACCAACCGAAACCACGATCTGGTCCTCGACCAACGCTGTCGAAGAGGCCGAGCCGATTGCAAATATCGGCACGCCACTGGCCAATCAGCAGATGTATGTGCTGGATGACGCGCTGGAACCCGTCGCCCTTGGTGTCGCGGGGGAGCTGTGGATCGGCGGGCATGGTGTGGCGCGCGGCTATTGGCAGCGACCGGATCTGACCGAAGAGCGGTTCAGGGCGGACCCCTTTGTCAGCGCGGATCGAGCGGCCTCGTGGGGCGCGCGGATGTACCGGACGGGGGACCTCGTGCGCTGGCGGGCGGATGGTCGGCTGGACTTTGTTGGCCGCGCAGATGGTCAGGTGAAACTGCGCGGTTACCGCATCGAGCCGGGAGAGATCGAGGCGGCCCTGGAGGCCCAAGCCGGTGTGTCGCAGGCCGTGGTTGTCATGCGCGAAGATAATCCCGGCGATCTGCGGCTGGTCGCCTATCTGACCGGCACCGGGGTTGAGGCGGAATTGCGCAAAGCCCTGGCCGCGCACCTGCCCGAACATATGGTACCCGCGCATTTCATGCAGCTGGACCGATTCCCGCTGACGCCCAATCGAAAGGTTGACCGCAAGGCGTTGCCTGCACCGATGGCCCGGATCGCGCAAGCCGATGCCGAACCATCGGCCCCCCCGGCTGCCGGGATGGAGGCGCAGATTGCCGCGATCTGGTCGCGTGTTCTGGGTGTCCCCAAGATCGGTCTGCGCGACAACTTCTTTGCCTTGGGCGGGCATAGCTTGCTGGCGGTGCAGGTGCACCGTGAGATCCGCGACGCGCTCGGGGCTAAAAAGCTGTCGATCACTGACATCTTCCGTTTCCCCACCTTGGGTGCCCTTGCCAAGCATCTCGATGATCGCCCCGCAGCTCCGGCTGTCGCGGCGACCGAGGATGACCGCGCCGATGCGCGGTCGGACGCGATGTCGCGGCGCGCGGCCATGCGCATGCGTCGCGGCGGCGTGGATGCCTGACGCAGCGGTGCTTTTGGCGTTGCTGCGCGCGGCAATTCCCAAAGGGATCACGATTGCCGCAGATGACCCGTGTGCGGGGTCATATGGACTGTGGCCGGGCGAAAGTCTGGACCATGCGGTCCCGAAAAGGATGGCCGAGTTTGCAGCTGGTCGGCGCGCGGCCCGGGCCGCCATGGCGTTGCAGGGCATTCCACCGGACGCGGTCCCTTTTGGCCAGGACCGCGCGCCGATCTGGCCATCGGGCGTGACCGGATCAATCACCCACACGCATGCGCTGTGTCTGGCGGTGGTCGGGCAATCGCGCGACTGGGCCGGGCTGGGGTTCGATCTTGAGGATGACCGCGACCTTGAGCCTGACCTCTGGCCAGAGGTTTTGCGTGCCGAAGAGCTTGTTGTGATCAGCGGGCTGCCATTGGCTGGACAGGCGCGCGCGGCGATGGACGCCTTTGTGGCCAAGGAAGCGGTCTACAAGGCAATTTATCCGACGAGCCGAACCTTGATGGATTTTCACGCCCTGCACATCACCGCGACAGACAAAGGCTTTGTTGCGCAGCTGATGATCGATCTACCGGCCTTTGCCAAAGGGACCCGGTTATCAGGCCTAACCTGCCGCGCAGATGGATACGTCGCGGCATTCTGTGGCCTTGACGCGTTTTGGCTTTGATCTGGTGCGCCTGATCAAAGGCAAGAAACGCAACATACCCGCCGATCGCCTTTCTTGGTGTGCCGTCAATCCAACCCAGATTGACGGCAGAACGCTTTAGGCGGCCTGCGGGCGTCTGACCTTTGCTGCGGCCTCGATCACCAACGGCCGGAACTCGGCACCGCCCCGGTCGATCAGCTCAAAGAACTGCCGGCGCATCCGGGGCTCCCAGAAATCATTGATATGGCTTGCAAATCCATCGATACCCTCGGCATGGGGCTTGCTTTCCATGAAAAGCGCGATCTGGTTGGCCATATGGGCGATCTTGTCAGCGGACATGTTGGGTCTCTGTCATCAAGCGGTCGGAGTGGGTGAAAACTTCGAACCGGTCGGGCCGGGCCAGCGCGATCAGGGTGATCCCGGCACTTTCGGCCAAGGCCACGGCATCGGCGGTCGGGGCCGAGACGGCGATCAGGATCCCGGTGCCCAAGGCAGCGACTTTCTGAACCATGTCGATGGACACGCGGCTGGTCAGCACGACGGCCCCATCGTGCCGCGGTGACCGTGCCAGATGGCCTGCAAGTTTGTCCAAGGCATTGTGGCGGCCCACATCTTCGCGCGCGGCCTGAATACCAAGCGGGGTCCAGAAAGCCGCGCAATGCACGGCGCGGGTTGCGTCATGCAGCCGTTGTTCTTCCGGCAATGCGCCAACCGCCGCCATGACATCGCCCGGGGTCATCCGAAATCCGCTATGGGGAACCAAAGGCACCTCGCGCAGCGCCTGATCAATACTGTCGATCCCGCAAAGGCCACAGCCGACCGGGCCTGCCATGGTCCGGCGCCGTGCGGCAAGCCGCGCCTCGGCGGCGACCGTCACCCAAACTTGCACGTCGATGCCCTTTGGGGTTTTGACAATCTCGACTGTTTCAACCTCTTCGGGGCGTGCGATGCCCTCGGTCAGCGCAAAGCCATAGCCGAAATCCACCAGATCGGCAGGTGTCGCCATCATTACCGCCTGCGTGGTGCCGTTGAAGGACAGGGCCACGGCAGTCTCCTCGGGCAAGACCCGTTCCCCGGCTTCGATGCGCGCCCCAAAAGCAAGACGCGGTATGGCGCGCGCGCCTTGCATCACTCGGCCGCCGGCAGGATACGCCGCGACAGGTTTGCCTGCGCAGTATAATCCTGCTGCCACGCGGTCGGCCCGTTTGAGGGGCTGACCTGCACCGCTGTCACTTTGTATTCCGGGCAATTGGTCGCCCAGTCGGAGAAATCGGTGGTGATCACATTGGCCTGCGTGTCGGGATGGTGGAACGTGGTGTAGACCACGCCGGGGCTGACCCGATCCGTCAGCGTCGCCCGAAGGCTGGTGTCGCCGGAGCGGGAGGCGAGACGCACCCAGTCGCCGTCTTTCACGCCGCGGACCTCCGCATCATGCGGGTGGATCTCCAGCACATCCTCGGCATGCCAGACGACATTCGCTGTCCGCCGCGTCTGCGCGCCGACATTGTACTGGCTGAGGATCCGCCCCGTGGTGAGCAGGAGCGGAAAGCGCGGACCGGTCTTTTCATCGGTCGCCACGTACTCCGTGCGGATGAACTTGCCGCGGCCGCGCACAAAGCCGTCGATATGCATCAGGGGCGTGCCTTCGGGGGCGGCCTCGTTGCAGGGCCATTGCACCGATCCCATGGTGTCCAGTTTTTCGTAGGACACCCCTGCAAAGGAAGGCGTCAGCACGGCGACTTCGTCCATGATCTGCGAGGGATGCGTATAGGTCCAGTTGCCGCCCATCGCGTTGGCAAAAAGCTGCGTGACCTCCCAATCGGCGTAGCCATTGCGCGGTGCCATCACCTTGCGCACCCGGTTGATGCGGCGTTCGGCGTTTGTGAACGTTCCGTCCTTTTCCAGAAAGGACGAGCCGGGAAAGAACACATGCGCGTAGTTCGCTGTCTCGTTCAGGAACAAGTCATGGACGATCACACATTCCATCGCCGCAAGGCCAGCCGCGACATGTTTGGTGTCGGGGTCCGATTGCAGGATATCCTCGCCCTGGCAGTAAAGGCCCTTGAACGACCCCTCGACCGCCGCATCCAGCATGTTGGGGATGCGCAGGCCCGGCTCGTTGTCGATCTTGACGCCCCACATATCCTCGAACACCGCGCGCACGCTATCATTCTTGACGTGCCGATAGCCCGGCAGTTCGTGCGGGAACGACCCCATGTCGCACGATCCCTGCACGTTGTTCTGCCCGCGCAGCGGGTTCACCCCCACGCCTGGGCGACCGATATTGCCGGTCAGCATCGCTAGGTTGGCGATGCCGATGACGGTGGTGGACCCTTGGCTATGCTCCGTCACGCCCAGCCCGTAATAGATCGCGCCATTGCCACCCAAGGCGTAAAGCCTTGCGGCCGCGCGCAATTCATCCGCCTTGACGCCGGTCAGAAGCTCCGTGGCCTCGGGGGAGTGGTTCGGGGCCGAGACGAACTCGGCATAATCCTGGAATTCATCCCAATCACAGCGCTCGCGAATAAAGGCCTCGTTGAACAGGCCCTCGGTCACGATGGTGTGCGCGATCGCCGTCACGACAGCGACGTTGGTGCCGGGCCGCAAGGGCAGATGATGCGCCGCCTTCACATGGGGGCCATCGACCATATCAATACGGCGCGGGTCGATCACGATCAGCTTTGCCCCCTTGCGCAAGCGCTTTTTCAAGCGGCTGGCAAAGACCGGGTGGCCGTCCGTCGGGTTGGCACCGATAACGATGACGACGTCTGTGTGTTCAACAGAATCAAAATCCTGCGTTCCCGCCGAAGTTCCGAAGGTTTGACCCAGACCATAGCCGGTGGGTGAATGGCACACCCGTGCACAGGTATCCGTATTGTTGTTCATGAATACCGCGCGGGTCAGTTTCTGAACCAGATAAGCCTCTTCGTTGGTGCAGCGCGACGAGGTGATCACCCCGACCGACTGCCGCCCGTAGGTGTCGATCAGACCCTGCATCCGCTTTGCCGCAAACTCCATCGCCTCGGGCCAGCTTACCTCGGTCCACGGATCGTTGATGTTCTCGCGGATCATCGGGTTCAGGATGCGGTCCTTGTGGCTGGCATAGCCATAGGCAAAGCGGCCCTTGACGCAGGAATGGCCCCGGTTGGCCTTGCCGTGCTTGTAGGGCGTCATGCGGACAAGTTCATCGCCGCGCATTTCGGCTTTGAAGGTGCATCCCACGCCGCAATAGGCGCAGGTGGTGATGACCGAATGCGACGGCGTGCCGATCTCGATGATCGACTTTTCCTGCAGGGTCGCGGTCGGGCAGGCGGCGACGCAAGCGCCACACGACACGCAGTCGGAGGCCAGCGCATTGTCGGATTTCGCACCGAACGACACACGGCTATCAAAGCCCCGGCCTTCGATGGTCAGCGCGAAGGTGCCCTGCACTTCCTCGCAGGCGCGCACGCAGCGCGAGCAGACGATGCATTTCTGCGGATCATAGGCAAAATATGGGTTGCTGTCGTCGCGCGGAATGTACAGCGGGTTGGCGATGCCGGACGTGTCCTTGGCGCGAAAATGCGTGTCCACCGCCTCATAACGCACGTCGCGCAGACCCACGGCGCCCGCCATATCCTGCAACTCGCAATCGCCATTGGCTGAACATGTCAGGCAATCCAGCGGGTGGTCAGAGATATACAGCTCCATCACCCCGCGCCGAAGCTGTTTCAGCTTGGCGTTCTGCGTGTGGACCTTGAGGCCCGCAGCGACCGGCGTGGTGCAGGAGGCCGGGGTGCCATTGCGGCCCTCGATCTCCACAAGGCACAGACGGCAAGAGCCGAAGGCATCGACGCTGTCGGTGGCGCAGAGCTTCGGGACCGAAATCCCGGCCTCTGCCGCCGCGCGCATGATGGATGTGCCTTCGGGGACCGTTACGTCAAAGCCGTCGATGGTCAATGTGACCATCTGTTTGGATTTCGCCGCAGGGGTGCCGAAATCACGGTCAGGAATGATGAAGTCTTTCATTCGGCGGCTTCCTTCATGGGCGAGAAGTCATCGGGGAAATGGGTCAAAGCGCTCATCACCGGATAGGGGGTGAAACCGCCAAGCGCACAAAGCGACCCGGCTTTCATGGTATTGCAAAGGTCGGTCAAGAGCGGGATCGCGGCGGCGTCGCCCTTGGCAATGCGGTCGATGGTTTCGGTGCCGCGCACCGCGCCGATCCGGCAGGGCGTGCATTTGCCGCACGACTCGATGGCGCAGAATTCCATCGCGAAACGGGCCTGTTTCAGCATGTCGGCAGAGTCATCGAATATCGTCAGACCGGCATGTCCAATCAGGCCGTTCTTGCCCGAGAACTCTTCGTAGCCGAAAGGCGTGTCGAACTCCGACCGCGGATGATACGCACCCAGCGGGCCGCCCACTTGAACTGCCTTGACCGGGCGACCCGTCGCACTGCCGCCTGCAATATCGTCGACAATCTGACCAAGGGTCAGACCGAACGCTGTCTCGTAAAGCCCGCCGAAACGGACATTTCCGGCGATCTGCAGCGGGATCGTCCCGCGCGACCGACCGAGGCCGAAGTCCATGTAAAACGCCGCACCTTTTTCAAAGATCACCGGCACCGAGGCCAACGAGATCACGTTGTTGACCACCGTCGGTTTGCCCATGAACCCTTCCAGCGCGGGCAGCGGCGGCTTGGCCCGCACGACGCCGCGCTTGCCCTCGAGCGAGTTCAGGAGCGAGGTCTCCTCGCCGCAGACATAGGCCCCGGCCCCAACGCGAATCTCGATGTCGAAGGTCGGGCCCTGGCCCAGCACCGACGCCCCCAACAGCCCCGCATCGCGGGCCAGATCGCAAGCAGCCTGCATCACCCGGATCGCCACGGGGTATTCCGAACGGATGTACACAAACCCCTTGGTCGCATCGGTGGCCAGCCCCGCGATGATCATGCCTTCGATCAGCGTGAAGGGGTCACCCTCCATCAGCATCCGGTCGGCGAAGGTGGCGCTGTCGCCCTCATCTGCGTTGCAGACGATATATTTGCGGTCGGCCTTGGCCTCGGAGACGGTCTTCCACTTGATCCCGGTTGGAAAGCCGGCCCCGCCCCGCCCGCGCAGGCCCGAAGCCGTCATTTCAGCCACGATCCCGGCCTTGTCCATGCCCAGCGCACGGCGCAGTCCGGACAGTCCGCCTTGTGCCGCGTAGTCGGAAAGCGACAGCGGGTCGATGATGCCCACACGGGCAAATGTCAGGCGCGTCTGGCCGGTCATCCACGGCAGGTTGGCCACCGGCCCAAGCGCCTTTGGATGCGATGCCAGATCGCCGAAAAGGCCCGGCACGTCTGCGATGGTCATCGGGCCAAAGCCCACGCGGCCCGCCTTGGTGACCACCTCGGCCAGCGGCTCCAGCCAGACCATGCCGTGCGATCCGTTGCGCACCAGTTCCACGGCCACACCGCGCCGCGCGGCTTCGGCCAGAATGGCCACAGCAACCTCGTCAGCACCCAGGGCGACGGCTGCCGAATCGAGGGGGACATAGATCTTCATGCCCGCGCCCTTGCGATCAGGGCATCGACGCGCGTCTCATCACAACGTCCGATCAGGTCGCCATCGACCATCGCGGCAGGACCGCAAGCGCAGAGGCCAAGGCAGAAGACGGGTTCCAGCGTGACCGCGCCATCGGCGGTCGTGCCGTGCCAATCAACGCCCAGGGCTGCCTGAGCGTAGGCCGCGACCCGGTCCGCACCCACCGCCTGACAGGCCTCGGCGCGGCACAGTTTGAGGACGGTGCGGCCAGCCGGGGCTTCGCGGAAATCGTGGTAAAAGCTGACCACGCCATGCACTTCGGCCTTGGACAAATTCAGCGCTTTGGCGATCACCGGAAGGACTTCTTGGGGCACATGGCCGAACTCGGCTTGGACCGCATGTAAGATCGGCAAAAGCGGCCCTTCCAGTTCGCGATGGGCGGCAAGGATTTCCTCAACGCGTCCCGTGGCTTCGGCAGTATCCAGCATCTTGGCGGCCTTTCGATGGCGTTACCGCTTTCTACGCTGCTTGATAGGAAAATCAAGGTCGTTATGCCGTTGAGCGATAGGAATATCCTATTGACGTGCTGGCATAGACGCGAACCGGCCCGCTTCGTCAATCAGGGCACCCAGAACCGGTGTCTGAGGGTCCCTCTTGGCCGCGATCAGGCCCACCAGATGTTCCGCTTCGGGTTCAACCATGGGGATGGAGATCAGCTGGCCGCTATCGGCGAACATGCGGGCCAGTTTCATCGGCACCACACTGGCCCATTTGCCGGTCTGCACATGGCTGATCAACGCAATGGTGGAGTTTGACTCGATCGACGGCGTCACTGCGGCGCCTGCTTCGGCCAGGTGCTGGTTGACGATGCGGCGGTTCTGCATGTCTGCGGTCAAAAGGCACAAGGGTTCCGCTGCAGCCTCAGCCCATGTGACCTTGGTGCGGTCGGCCAAAGATGTGCCGGGCGCGCAGAGATATCGGTAAAACTCGGTGTAAAGGGGCACTTGGGCAACGCGGCCCAAGGGTTCGTTGTCCAGATAGGTGATCCCCGCGTCCAAGGTCAGGCTTTCAATCCCGGCAAGGATCTCGGCACTTGTCCGCGACAGGATCGAGACCCGCACATTGGGGTTACGCAGGATGAATGGGCCGGTCAGGTCGGCCACCATCGGCAAGGCGGTCGGAATGACCCCCAGCCGCAGGTTTCCCGACAGGCCCGACCGGACGGTGCGCATCTCGTCTTTCAGCGCGCGCATGTCGCCCACGATGCGCAACGCCCAGTCATGCACGCGCTGACCCTCGGGCGTCAGGCCCTGAAACCGGCTGCCGCGAAAGACAAGCTGCACGCCCAACTGATCTTCCAGTTGGCGGATCGCGCCGGACAAAGACGGTTGCGTGACACCGCAAACCTCTGCCGCGCGGCCAAAGTGGCGCTCTTTGGCCAAAGCGATGAACATTTCCAGCTTGTCGATCATCGCGCAAGCGTGCCCATAGCCGCCCTTGTCTGCAAGGCCTTCGCGGCTTACCTGTTGGAGATGAGACGCTTTATCCCCTTTTTGCCGAAACACGCCACGGTTCCCGTGATCCGCCTGCAAGGCACCATCGGCACCGGTGGCCGCGGCCTGAACGATCAGGCCCTTGCGCCGCTGATCGAGCGCGCCTTTACCAGGGGCAAGCCTGCCGCTGTGGCGCTGGTCATCAACTCACCGGGTGGGTCGGCGGTGCAATCGGCGCTGATCGCCGCACGGATCCGGCGGCTGGCGGATGAAAAAGGCGTCAAGGTGCACGCTTTTGTCGAGGATGTGGCGGCGTCGGGTGGCTATTGGCTGGCCTGTGCGGCGGACGACATCTGGGTGGACCGGTCCTCGATCGTCGGGTCCATCGGCGTAATCTTTGCCTCGTTCGGTTTTCCCGAGCTGTTGGCACGGCAGGGCGTTGAGCGGCGCGTCGTGACGGCGGGCAAATCCAAAAGCTTTGCCGACCCCTTTCTGCCGCAAAAGCCCGAAGACGTGGAGCGGCTGAAGGCCTTGCAAGGGCCGATCCATGCGGCCTTTATCGACCACGTCAAGGCGCGGCGCGGCAGCAGGCTCAAGGCTGATGCCGACCTTTTCAATGCCGATATCTGGGTCGGGCCGGGGTCGGTGGAGATGGGGCTGGCGGATGGCATTGATCACCTGGTGCCCAAGCTCAAGGCGCTTTACGGCGACAAGGTGCGGCTTGTTCCTTTCGGCCAAAAGCGCAGCCTGCTGCAACGGCTGGGCATGGCGGCGGTCGATGGCGCGTTGAACACCGTCGAAGATCGCGCGATGTGGGCCAGATATGGGTTGTGAATGCTGATCAAGACCGTCGTCGTCTTTTTGGGGCTTATGGTGCTTGTGGCCATGCTCGGGCGCGCGTTCTTTCCATCGGCAACAAACCGCATCCTGCGCCGTTCTGGTCCGCACGCCGCTCGATGTGGTTCTTGCGGGCGCTATCTGATCGGTCGCGGAACATGCGATTGCAAGAAGAAGGGCTGAGATGAAGGCTTTGGTCACCGGCGCGGGAAAGCGGCTCGGTCGGGCGATGGCGCTTTATCTTGGGCAGCGCGGCTACGACGTAGCGGTGCATTACGCGACGTCGGCGGTCGAGGCCGAGACGGTGGCGGCTGATATCCGGACCATGGGGCGCCAAGCGGCGACAATCCGCGCGGATCTGTTGATCGAGGATGAAACGGCGCAGTTGGTTGATCACGCGGTCGCGGCGCTGGGTGGACCGCTGACCGTCTTGGTCAACAACGCTTCGATCTTTGAATATGACACGATCCCGACAGCCACGCGGCTCAGCTGGGACCGGCATATCGAAAGCAACCTGCGCGCGCCCTTTGTGCTGATGCAGAACTTTGCGCATCAATGCGCCGCTGTGGGCCAAGATGACCGAGGAGAGCCGGTCGCCTCAGGGCTGATCGTCAACATGATTGACCAGCGCGTGCTGAAACTGACGCCGGAATTCACCAGCTATACCCTTGCCAAAATGGGTCTTTGGGCCCTGACCCAAACCGCAGCACAGGGTCTGGCGCCCCAAATTCGGGTCAATGCCATCGGTCCCGGCCCAACAATGCGCGGTGCGCGTCAATCGGCCGAGCATTTTGCGCTGCAACGCCAGTCCACGATCTTGCAACGAGGGGCGGGTGAGACCGACGTCACAGCCGCGCTTGGCTACTTTCTGGAGGCGACAGCGGTCACGGGTCAGCTGATCTGCGTCGATGGCGGGCAGCATCTGGCCTGGCGCACGCCCGACGTTTTGGGCGTCGAGTGACGCGTTTTGCGCTGTGCACCGAAAAGTTGTCCACGTTCGCGACTTTGGTCACAGCTTTGTGACATAAGCCCCTGATCTGCAATGCATTTGCGGAAATACAAAGATAATATCAATTCAAATCAAATACTTATCTATTTGCACAAAAAACAGGCATTCGGCCGAAGCAGGCAGAAAACAACGAAAAATCCACCTTCCTGAAATGTTTTGCGCAAGGTTATCCACAGATTCAGTGGACAGCTTTGCGCTTGCAGATAGGCCAAGATCGTTGCAGCCAAGGTGTAGAATCAAGGCAGGACCAAAAGGACCGGCAGAATGGCAGAGCAGGGTCGTACAGGACATGAGGTCATCCAGGAGTATCTGCGGTTGCTGGATGCCTCGCCCGGGGTCTACCGGATGCTCGATGCGGCGTCCGAGGTACTTTATGTTGGCAAGGCGCGCAACTTAAAGGCGAGGGTGACGTCATATGCGCGGCCGACCGGTCATTCGGGGCGGATCGCGCGCATGATTTCAGAAACCGCGTCGATGATGTTCCTGACGACGCGAACCGAAACCGAGGCGCTGCTCTTGGAGCAGAACCTGATCAAGCAGCTGAAGCCACGCTACAACGTGCTTTTGCGCGACGACAAAAGCTTTCCCAACATTCTGATCGGCAAGGAGCACGCGTTTCCGCAGCTCAAGAAGCATCGCGGCAAGAAGTCCGAAAAGGGCAGCTATTTTGGTCCGTTCGCAAGTGCTGGCGCCGTGAACCGGACGCTGAACCAGCTGCAAAAGGTCTTTTTGCTGCGCAATTGCTCGGATTCGATGTTTGAATCGCGCACCCGGCCCTGCCTGCAGTTCCAGATCAAGCGCTGTTCGGCGCCGTGCGTCGGCAAGATCGACCCGGCGGGCTATGGCACGTTGGTCAAAGATGCAGAACGCTTCTTGCAGGGCAAATCCACCACGGTGCAGTCCGATCTGGCCCGGACCATGGCTGAGGCCTCGGCGGCGATGGAGTTCGAACGTGCCGCCGCCCTTCGCGACCGCATCAAGGCGCTGACCCAGATCCAGTCGGTGCAAGGCATCAACCCAAAAGGGGTGACCGAGGCGGACGTTGTCGCACTGCATCTGGAAACCGGGCAGGCCTGCGTGCAGGTGTTCTTCATCCGCGCCAATCAAAGCTGGGGCAACCGGGATTTCTACCCCAAGACGGGCCTCGGCGCCGAAGAACCCGAGATCCTCGAGGCGTTCCTGACGCAGTTTTATGACGACAAGGACCCACCCCGGATGATCCTTCTGTCGCACCCTGTCGATAACGTCGACCTTGTGACGCAGGCCTTGTCGGATCGTGCTGGGCGCCGCGTCGAACTGCTGGTCCCCCAGCGCGGTGAAAAGGCCGAACTGGTCGAAAATGCCGTCCGCAATGCCCGCGAAAGCCTTGCGCGCCGGATGGCCGAAAGCTCCAGCCAGAATCGCTTGTTGCTGGGCCTGGCCGAAGCCTTCGATCTGGAAGCTCCGCCGCGCCGGATCGAGGTCTACGACAACAGCCACATCCAAGGGACTGACGCGGTCGGCGGCATGATCGTGGCCGGGCCGGACGGGTTTGAAAAAAGCCAGTATCGCAAGTTCAACATCAAGACCGCCGCCGGGGCCAACTCCGACGACTTCGGGATGATGAAAGAGGTGCTGACCCGACGGTTCGAACGCCTCATCAAAGAGGACCCGTCACGCATGTCGGGGATGTGGCCCGACCTTTTGTTGATCGACGGCGGGGCGGGACAAGTTTCTGCGGTGGCAGAGATCCTTGCCGAACTCGGGGTGGATGATGTGCCTTTTGTCGGCATCGCCAAAGGCATCGACCGGGACGCAGGCAAAGAAGAGTTCTACCGACCCGCAGAGCGACCCTTTGCCCTGCAGCGCAACGATCCGGTGCTGTACTTTGTTCAGCGCCTGCGCGACGAGGCCCACCGCTGGGCCATCGGCGCGCATCGGGCCAAGCGTGCCAAGGCGGTCGGGGCGACGCCTTTGGACGACGTGCCCGGGATCGGCGCAGCACGAAAACGCGCACTTTTGGCGCATTTCGGGTCGGCCAAGGCAGTTGCCCGTGCCGGACTGACGGACCTCACCGCGGTGGACGGGATATCAGAGGCGATGGCCCGGACGATCAGCGACTATTTCAACGCACGGGGGTAGCCACCGGCGGCGCGTCGATGCGCCGACGTGGTTGCAGTGCGCGCCGCAGCGGCTCGTCAAAGGCATAGGTCGCAAGGGCGGATGCCGCCAGAACAGTCGCGATGATGGCCCAGCCGATCATCGCCTGATGATCCACCCAAGTGTCGCCCATCAGCACCTTGAAGACCCCGGTCTGGAACAACACGATAGGTGCATGCAAGATATAGATGCCATAGGACAACCGCCCCAGATGATCGCTGATCAGGGCTGCGACGCCTTGCGCCCGCACGGCGGCTCCGATGACAAGGGCAACCGGAAAGACCACGACAATCCAGACCAGACCAAGGCTGATGGTACTTGCGGGAATGGCCACGAACCCGAACACTGGCAATAAAAACAGCATCGTTGCGGGCGGCAGTGTCCACTGCGCGCGGTGCAGTCTGAAGATGATCACGCCCATGGTGAACGAAAACCAGAACCGCGCCGCACCGCCGAGCGTGGTCGCGATGTTCCAGCCCAGATCAAGTGTGCCGAACACATAGGCCTGATGCACCAGAACGACCAACGCCACCGCCGCCACCGAGGCAAGTGCGAAAAGTCCAAAACGGATCACGATCGCGGCGTAAAGAATGTTGAACCAGAACTCCAAGCTTAGCGACCACGCAGAGGGCGCAAAGGGAAACGGTGTGAACCCCCAAGCGCTGCTAAATGGCGACGGCAGCAGCAGGATCGTCCCCGGCAGCGCCGCGATCAGTTGCGGCACGCTCGGCGCGTCCGGAACGCCCGCCACGATCTTGACCGCGAAATAGGAAAGCCCGATGGCACAGGCCAACAGGTACAACGGATACAGCCGGATCACGCGCACTCGCGTAAAAGACCGCAGATCCAGAGTGCGTTCCAAAAGCCGATTGTCGTAGGAGCGGGCGATGACAAATCCGCTCATGATGAAAAACAGATCGACCGCAAGGAATGAGCCCCTCAGCCATGGCAAGCCGCCGAAATAAGGCTGCATGTGGTAACCGAACACGGCAAGTGCCGCGATGCCGCGTGCAGCGTCCAGAACGGGAAGATGCGTCTTTGAGCGAATAGCCGACATTTGTTGTCCTCGCACGCACAACCTTAAGCATGCACTGTGCGGCCTCAAATCCCGCAATGCGAGAGTTTTCGCATATGACGCCTGTTCTGGGAGCCATTGATTGCGCATGCGCGGCATTCTGCCGGACCCGTCGCGTTCGAAGCCTGCTAAGATCATAAAATGACCGTGTCGGCACGCGCGGAAACGGCCTTTGGATTTCTTGACTTGGAGGACTGGCGCTCGGCGCAGGGGCATTTGCATCTGCCCCTTTCCCCGCCTCTCCCCATCCGCTAGGACTAAAGGATGATCAGGACAATCCCAAACTTTCTGACGGTCTTGCGTCTGTTGGCGGCGCCCGGTGTGGCAATCATGTTCCTTTATTTTCATCGGCCATGGGCAGATTGGTTTGCGCTGTCGCTCTTTGTCGGTGCAGCGATCACGGACTGGTTCGACGGCTATCTCGCCCGCCTGTGGAAGCAGGAATCGAAGTTTGGCGCGATGCTTGACCCGATCGCAGACAAAGCGATGGTGCTGATCGCGATCATGGTGTTGACCGGCTATAACGGGATGAACCCCTGGCTGATCCTGCCTGCCACGATCATCCTCTTTCGCGAGGTGTTCGTGTCGGGTCTGCGCGAATATCTGGGTGCGCGCGCGGGGCTGCTCAAGGTCACGAGCTTGGCCAAGTGGAAAACGACGGCGCAGATGGTGGCTATCGCGGTTCTGTTTCTGGGAACCGGGTTGGAATATCTGAACGGCGTCGCGATGCAGGGGATGACACCCGAGCAATACACCGAGGCCGTCATCGCGGGACTTGCCGATCCGATCCGCGCGTGCGGGAAACAGGACTGCGCGTCGTATGCCAACATGGCCGGGCTGGTGCTGATCTGGATCGCGGCGATCCTGACGGCGATCTCGGGCTGGGATTACTTTCGCAAGGCGCAGCCCTTTCTGCGCGAAGATCCGTGATTACGGTAATGTACTTTGCGTGGGTCCGCGAACGGATCGGGGTGCCGCGCGAAGAGGTGGAGACCGGGGCCGCAACGGTAGCCGACCTCGTTGTCGAGCTTTCGGCCCGAGAAAAACGCTATGCGCTGGCATTCTCTGATCTCGCAGCCTTGCGGGTTGCGGTGGATCAGACCCTCACGACATTTGACGCGCCGCTTGCGGGTGCGCGGGAAGTGGCGTTCTTTCCGCCCATGACGGGGGGGTAGCATGCAAGTGATCGTGCAGGAGGCTCCGTTCGATCCCGGTGAGATCCTGACACGGTTCGCGGCCGCGGGGGCGGGCGCGGTCGTGACCTTTACCGGCGTTGTGCGGGGTGAAGGGCACCTGAGCGGCATGCTGATCGAGCATTACCCCGGCATGACGGAGCGGGCGATTGGCGCGATGGTGGAGGACGCCTCGGCCCGGTGGAACCTCACGGACGCGCTGGTGATCCACCGGTACGGGCCGCTGGCGGTGGGGGAGGCGATCATGATGGTGGTCACCGCCTCGGCCCATCGGGCCGCCGCGTTTGAGGCGGCGGAGTTTTTGATGGACTACTTGAAATCCCGCGCGCCGTTCTGGAAAAAGGAGCTTGGGCCGGACGGGTCCACCTGGGTCGCTTCCAAGGACGAGGACGAGGCGGCCTTGCGGCGCTGGTAGGGATGTCCCGAGTCGGGACATTTTTTCTATATATATTTATCAATAGGTTATGGTGTTCATTTTCAGGCTTTTTTAACTTTTAGCGCCATAGGAAGCAGCTTGGATGGACATTCTCGATACCTCGCAAAAGTCGAACTACCAAAAGATGGTGGACGGCGATCCCTACACGGGCGTCGATCCGGAGCTGTTGGCGCTCGCTGACCGGGCGCGGGCTCGGACGGCTGCGTTCATCGCGCTGCCGCCTGACGATATGCCTGCGCGAACCCAAGCGCTGCGCAGCCTTGTCGGCGAAATGACCGGGACCGCGTTCATCGTTCCGCCCTTCTATTTCGATTATGGTGTGCATGTCAGGCTGGGCGACAGGGTCTTCATCAATACCGGCGCAGTGTTTCTGGACAGCACCTGGATCACCTTGGGCGACGCGACGGCGGTCGGGCCGAACGTGCAGTTCATCACCGTCGGGCATCCCTTGAAACCCGAAGAGCGGATCTTGGAAACCCCCGGCGCACCAATACTCCCCTTTCGCCCCGTCGGATTTGCCAAGCCGATCACGGTCGGCAAGGGGTGCTGGATCGGCGCGGGGTCCATCATCCTGCCGGGGGTCACAATCGGCGATGGCACCACGATTGGTGCAGGTTCGGTGGTCACCAAGGCGATCCCGGCAAGGGTGCTGGCGGTCGGCAACCCCGCGCGGGTGATCCGGTCGGTCGATGATTGATTGCGCCAAGCGGGTCAACACGCCCGCTGCGGGAAAAGACGCTTGATTGCCTGCAGAGCCGAGGCAATGTTGGCAGCGCGACAAAGCAGTTGGGGGCTATTGGTTTCATGCAGGTCTCATGGGAACAGATAACAGCGCTGGCCTCGGTCATCGGGGTCTTCGGGGGGCTGATCTCGGTCGGGTTTCTGATCTATGAGGTCCGCCGCAACGCACAGGCCATCGAGGGCGCGACCGTCCAATCCTTGATGACGCTGGAAGCACAGGTGTTTTCAGTGCTTGCCGAACAGGCGGAGCTTTATGTGCGTGGCTCTGCAGAGGCCGCTCAGCTTACCGCGGTTGACAGGTTCAAATTTCAGGAACTTGTTGCCGTGGTCATGTCGCTGACCTACAGCGCCTATGTCCAGCATCAGCAGCGCCTGATTGATGATGAAGTCTGGGAAGCTTATGTAAACGCAATGTTTTTACGACTGGAAAAGCCCGGTTTCCGGATGGGCTGGCGGGATATAGAAACTGGGTACCCAAAGAGCTTTCGCGACATCATCAACAACAGACTGGCTGTCGGGGCCGCTGCAGCAAACCCGAAGGCGTAGCGGCACGTCTTGCGGCGCCGGATGAACTGCAGGTGAGGGATAGGGTCGGCTTTGGCGAATGGTGGCTATGAGGGGCGGAGGAGCAGTTGGCATTCATTGTAACATTTGGGCTGGAACAACCAGATACATCGCCGACCTCCCGCCTGAGAACTGCCCGGCAATGTTGATTGAGAAAAAGAATTGGCGTAGCCAAAGACCCTGCGCATCCGGTCGGTCGGGACTGAAAAAATGACAATCAGGGCATTGATCTTTGACATTGGCGGCACTGTGTTCGACTGGAATACCGCAGTCATCGAAACAATGGGCCGCGTCGTACCGCGCACAATGATCCCGCCGCTGGATTCGGAGAGGTTTTCACTTTCTGCGCGCGCCCGCTTCATGGATCTGAATGGTGCAATTGTGCGTGGCGAAAAGCCTTGGCTTACTGCAGATCAGATTCTGGAAACTGTCATGGCAGAACTGTGCGAGGAGGCCGGATTGAACGACCTTTCGGCGGAAGCCCATCGCGAGCTTGCACAGTCGTGGCGGCGGATGCCGGCTTGGAACGGCGCACGCGAAGCCATCGCAGCACTGAGAGAGCGCTACATCGTTGCGCCGCTGACGATTTTGAGCTGTCCCATGGCGATTGGATCCTCCCGGAAGAATGGCATTTGTTGGGACAGCATACTGTCGTGCGATATTCTTGGTTTTTACAAGCCAGACCCCCGTTGTTATGCGCGAGCAGCCGAGATACTTGATTGCCCTCCCGGCGAGATGATGATGGTAGCCGCCCATCCTAGCGACCTGCGCGCCGCCATCGCAGCTGGGTACCGTTCCGCCTATATCTTGCCAAAACTTGAAGACCCGGGCGACGACTACACCGACACAGGGTTTGCATCGGAGTTTGATGTTGTCGCGCAAGACTTAGCAAACCTCGCCGAAGAGCTTCTGCAATAACCGCCTCTGGCGGCGCCAGCGAACGGCTACAAAAAGGTTTTCAAAAGTATGTAAACTCACGGGAGTCGTACGGTCCGACAGGAAGCTCTCCGATTACTAGAAGGTAGAACTTTAAGTATCTGCAAAGGACGCAAAGCGGCCGTTCCGGACTTGGCCACAGAGGCCAACGTCTGACCGCCGGGTGGGCGTAACAACACTGATTCCAGGCGCTTTATGGCTCAACCACATCCACATCGGTTATACGCGAAGACATTGCAAAAGCGCCCTTCCGAGGGGGCGGTCGGGCGCTGCCCGGCGGCGCATTCGCGCCTTGATTCCGGGCAAAGAGAGAAGGCCGGATGGCGGCAATGAGGCGCAGACCGGCCATTCATTTCGAGTTTATTGAGGGATCCCGAAGGACTCCTGCATCGCCTATGCGTCACGCGGAGGTTGAGGTTCTGCCCCAAATCCTGCGCCCTCAGAAATCGAAAATGTCGCCCAGAAAGCTTTCGCGGCGCTTCTTCTTTGAGCCGTCACGATAACGGTCGTCGTCATCATCGTCGCGGCGGTATTCGCCGCGAGGGCGCTGCGGTTCTTGTTGGTAAACGGGTGGGGGATTTTGCGGCATGCCTCGGCTGGAGGGCATCTGTGCGGGTGCAGCGGTGACGGCGGGACCCGAGGCTGCAGCAGCGCGCTCGATGATCTTGTCAAGCTCTCCGCGATCCAGCCAGACGCCGCGGCATTTCGGGCAATAGTCGATCTCCACGCCACTTCGGTCGGCCATCACCAAGGTTTCGCCATCAACGGGGCATTGCATCGGTCTCTCCATTTTTACTCTGGGCTAGAGATGGGGAGGGGCATGCCGGTTGCAAGGGCTTGCGTGCGCGGCTGTGCAAGTTACCGCCGGCGCGGGCACATGGCCCCCGGTTGCAACGCTGCGCGCTTTTCTTTTTCCGAGAGGCCAGAGGGGACTTGACGGACCGGGGCAGAATGACGGCAATTCGGACGTCACTTTCCCTTTACAGCGGACTGCCATCTTGCATGTATTCCTGACCCGCCTTTGCGCCGTGCTTGCGCTTTTCACCCTTGCTTCTTGTGCGTCGGCCCCTGCGCCAGCCACCGCGCCCGAAGTCACGCCGGGATATGAGGGGATTGATGACGCGGCATTCTTCATCCAGCCGGTGGACAAGAGCTTTCTGATCCCCGGTAACAAGCGCGAAGAGGTGGTCTACACAGCGGGCGAGGCGCCGGGCACCATCGTGGTCGATGTCTATGCGCGCAAGCTTTACTATGTGCTGGAGGGCGGCCGGGCGATGCGATACGGCATCGCCGTCGGGCGTGAAGGCCTGACCTTCAAAGGGTCGGGCTATATCGGGCGCAAAGAGCAATGGCCGTCCTGGACGCCGACGCGCAACATGGTGCGCACCCGGCCCGACCTTTATGGCGCATTTGCGGGCGGGTTGCCGGGGGGGCTTGAAAATCCCCTGGGCGCACGGGCGCTCTACCTTTATCGCGGCGGGCGCGACACGATGTTCCGCATCCATGGCACCATCGACAATGCCTCGATCGGGCGGGCGACCTCGGCGGGCTGCATCCGGCTGTTCAACCAGGATGCGATCGATCTTTACAACCGTGTCGATACCGGAACGCAGGTTCGGGTGCGGACGTTTGAAGACAGCGTCGCCGCCGAAGGTCCCTACATGGACGACGCTTATGGGCGCATCGTGCCCCAGACGCCCGAAAACATCGCCAAGAAGGAAAAGGACCTGGCCAAGATTGCACGCGACGGGGCGACGGTCACGCTGGCAGGGGTACCGGTCTCGGGCTGACCGTCAGGCGCGAATCACGTAATCCTTGAGCGTGGTCTCAATCACCGTCCAGATGCCGGAAAAACCGCGATGGATGATGTAGCTGTCGCCTGCCCACAAGTGGGTGGCGTGGCCGGTCGTATCGGTGAGGATCGAGTGGCCTTGACGGATATGCATGTATTCCCATTCGGCATAAGAAACCTGCCAGCTGCCGGGTGTGGATTGCCAGGTGCCGCAGTACAGGCCATCGGTGTCTTCTTGGTTCCACGTCGTGTGGACAGGATCGCCGCTGATCACCTTGACGGGGTCGGGGCGGCTGATTTCGGGCGTGACCGCGCGGCGGTCGATCTGTTCCAAAAGCGGCGGCTTGGGGGTCATGATGGTCTCCGGGTTCTGGCGCATTCGGGGCCTATGTGTGCGTCGGGTCAAGCCCTTTGGTCTCGCCGCAGTGCAGCGTAAAAAACTTGCGTAGGCGTGGGCCTTGTGCACTTATAGGGGCAGAATATGAACGGCCAACGAGGTCAGACCGATGAGTGCGACGTCCCCGGTTCGTTCGGTGCTGCCCCCCGATATCAAAGCGCGCAAGGGTGGTGTGCCGCTGGTCGTGTTGACCGCCTACACCACGCCCATCGCGCGGCTGGTCGATGCGCATTGTGACATCGCGTTGGTGGGTGACAGTGTCGGCATGGTGCTGCACGGGATGCCATCGACGCTGGGTGTGACGATGGAGATGATGATTCTGCACGGTCGTGCGGTGGTGCGGGGCTGCGAAAAGGCGATGCCGGTGATCGACATGCCGTTCGGGTCCTATGAAGAAAGCCCGGTGCAGGCGTTCCGCAATGCCAGCCGGTTGATGGGCGAGACGGGGGCACCGGCGGTCAAGCTGGAGGGCGGGCTGCACATGGCCGAAACAATTGCCTTTCTGACGGCGCGCGGGGTGCCGGTGATGGCGCATGTCGGCCTGACGCCGCAAGCGATCAACACGCTGGGCGGCTATAAGGTCGTCGGGCGCGAGGGTGAGGCGGCCAAGGTGGTGGCGGATGCGCGCGCGGTGGAGGATGCCGGGGCCTTTGCGGTGGTGCTGGAAAAGGTGCCGATGGGGCTGGCAGGACAGATCACGGTGGCGTTGTCGATCCCCACGATCGGGATCGGGGCGGGGGTGGATTGCGACGGGCAGGTGCTGGTCGTCGATGACATGCTGGGGCTGTTCACCGCGTTTCGACCGAAATTCGTCAAACGCTTTGGGGCGCTGGGCGAGGCTGCGGATGTGGCGATTGCCGCCTACGCGGCGCAAGTGCGCGCCCGGACCTTTCCGGGGCCGGAGCATTCGTTCCCCGATGTGCTGCCGCCCAAGGATGCGAAATGACGCCTGTGATCTTGCGGAGCGTCGCCGATCTGCGCGGGGTTGTCCGGGCCTGGAAAGCGGCGGGCAACATCATTGGTGTGGTGCCGACAATGGGCGCGTTGCATGACGGGCATCTGAGCCTTGCGCGACGGGCGCGGGCGGAATGCGACCGGGTGATCACCACGATTTTCGTCAATCCCAAGCAGTTCACCAACCCCGAGGATCTGAAGAAATATCCGCGCAGCGAGGCAGCGGATGCGGCCTTGTTGGGCGGCGTGCCTGTCGACGCGGTCTTTGCGCCGCCGGTCGAAGAGGTGTACCCCGAGGGGTTCCTGACCACCGTGTCGGTGGGCGGCGTGTCGGAACCCCTGGAGGGGCGGATGCGGCCGGGGCATTTCGATGGCGTGGCAACGGTGGTGAGCAAGCTATTTGGCATGACGCTGGCCGACCGGGGTTATTTTGGCCAGAAGGACTGGCAGCAGTTGCAGGTGGTCCTGCGCCTCGTGCGGGATCTGAACATGGCCGTGGAGATCGTGAGCTGCGAGACGATCCGCGATCCGGACGGTCTCGCGATGTCGTCGCGCAACGTGCGCCTGACGCCGGCGGGGCGGGAAAAGGCGCCGGTGCTTTATGCCGCCATCACTGCTGCGGCCGATGATATCCGGGCCGGGCAGTCCGACCGCATGGCGATCCGCGAGGCAGCCGAGGCAGTGCGCGGGGCGGGGTTTGAGCGGGTCGAGTATATCGAGTTGCGCGATGCGGGCACGCTGATGCCGTCGGATGATCCGGCACGACCGCGCCGCATGCTGGCGGCGGCCTGGCTGGATGGCGTACGGCTGATCGACAATATTCCGGTGTGATCGGGGCGTTGCGGGGGCGCTGCCGCCAGCCTGCCGGGTTCTTGAACCGACGGCGCAACCGACAGGCTGCATAGGATATTTGGGCAAAGGCGAAAGCCGCAGCGGCGTTTCGGGCGATAAGTACTTGGCTGGATGCGGTGACTGCGGCATGAATGTGGGGGACAGGCTTTGGGGGAACTGGCGGTGCAATTTCCCTTTGGGTGCGGGATGTAATTCAGATTTACATTCTTATGTGACACGAAGTTTTGGTCCAGTGGAGGGCAAGATGGCTGATTTCGAGACGCAGATTAAGGAAAGTCAGGCGCAGGTCGCCGAGGCGCAGGCAAAGATCAGTGCCATCACCGGGCGGATCGAGGCGGCGCGCACCAAGCTGGACGAGGGGATCAGCATCGACGTGGAAAACGCCACGCTGGAGGATGTGCGGCAGCACACCGACCTGATGAACGCCAATATCGCCGAGCTGATCATGGGCCTGGACGATGTGACGGCGGGGTTTTCCAAAGATTTCGACGAGATGCGCACCAAGACCGGGATGGAGAGCTTTATCGGCATCTTTTCCAATGCGCGGTCCGAAGCGATGCGGCAGGAACGCATGCGCGAGGCGACGATCGATTCCAAGCTGCAGGATCTGATCGGCAAGTCGGATGTGATCGTGCGGCTGTTGCAGGGGCAGCTCGACTTGCTCAACGTGCAAAAGGGCAAGGTCGAGATCAATCTGGGCCAGACGCTGACGGACCGCGAGGTGACGGTGGGTTCGCTTGAGGGCGTGCGCAAAGAGATCGGGGCAATGGACCCCAGGATCATCGAGCTGGAAAACAAGATCAGCGTCGAACAGGACGCGGCGGCGCGCACCAAGCTGGAAACGGAGCTGGCGACCCTGAACGGCAAATACAACGCACTGGTACAGGACGAGCAGGTGCAGTTGGCGAAAAGCCAGACGCTGGAGCGGTACATCGAGAAGGGCAAGACCTGGGTGGACAGTCTGACCAATCAGGCGGCTACGCAATTGGTGCTGATCAACAAGCTGCAGACCGATACCAAGCAGCGGGTGGTTTTGTACGACGCGCTGACCAGTTCGTTGAAGACCGCGCAGCAGCAGGACGTGGCGCACCGGATTAACGAGATCGGGGTGAAGACCGATCAGGAAGCGCAGGCCGCGATGGCGGCGATTGGCGCGGCCACCAACGACAAGATGGCCGACATGCTGGAGGCGCATGAGGGGCATATGGTCTTTGCGCGGGAGATTCTGGAGCAGAAGGCGAAGGCGGATGAGCGCTTTGCCCGGCGGTTCGCGGCGATTGTCGAGAAGCATGACAAGAACGCGTATGGGGAGTAGCCGCGCCGACGTTCCACAGTGCTTAAGTGGCGCTCTGGTCTTCTGGAATAGGTGAACGTGTCGTGCCTTATATCGTCGGCTACTTCTCAGTTCTGATCGGACTACTGCTTGTACAGGGGGTTATGGTGGCATTTCTTTTGCCAGCCATGGCATTAGTCGTGTTGCTTTGGGTTTTGTTCGGCGAGTTCGGAGCATGGCTCGGTACACTGATCATCGCGCCGGCATGGCTTTGGCTCGCAGGCAGGTTCTTTTTTCCCGCGCTGATGCAGATTATCTGGATTGACGGTCGCCCAGCCCTGTTTGCCTTTGCCCGCGTGACGCCGCGCCGGATGATCAGCGTGGTGACGGCGCAGATTGCCATTCTTCGGTCTGACCTGCTGTCGTTTTCACGGCGCATGGGGGGATGGCTGAGTGGCTGACGCCCCCATCAAAGACCAGCTCGTCTCGGACCACGCCGAGCTTTACGACACGCTCGTCGCGCGGCGGTATTTTTCCAAGTTCGAGGCGATTACCGGGCACCTCGCACGGGTCGCTGCGGAGTTGGAGACCGAGGGGCGGCTGACACGGACCGAGACGCGGATGCTGGGGCAGTATCTGGGGGCAGTCGCGACCACCTTCCGGGCGCTGAGCCATAAATATCTGATGACGGGGCGCAGCGAAGGGGCGGCACGCCTGACCATCGACCGGCATGAAAGCGGCTTTCCGGTGGCGCAGGAACTGATGGCGATGGCCGTTGATGCGCAACAGGCGCAAAAGCATCTGGGCGGCATGGCGTCGGAGGCGGAACTCAAGGACCGCATGGTGCGCCAGATCGTCGGCGACCTGACCATCCCCACGACGCTGCAATTCGCGCTGGCGCAGCGGTACTACTATGAGGCTTTGCAGGCAGGCGGCATCTTCTGGGCGCGGAATGATCCGGATGCGCAATGGATCGCCCAAGTCGGCGAGCGGCGGCAGTATCTGATCCATTGGGCGATCTGGGACAGCCAGGTGAACCTGCCCATTGTCTATCTGATGGATGTCGAGGATGACGGGCGCAAGCCCTTGCCCAATGACGACAGTCGCTGGCCGCAGGTGCAGGCGGGGCTGATGGCGCAGTCGTCGCTGGGGTTGAAGTTGTTGACGATGGCAATGGGGTTCGACAAGGATTTCGACGGCGTGATGCCCAAACGCCTCCGCCGGTTCGTGCTGGGGCCGATGTATTCGGCAAGTTTTACCTTGCAATCGGGGCCGATCTCCAAGGTGCTCGAGGGTGCCAAGGCGCCCGAGGGCGAGGATTGGGCGCTGGTCTGGACGGTCGAGGATCTGGTCAGCGAGCGCGAGGAAGAGGTCAAGGATGGGTGGTTTGGCACCTCGCAGCGCCAGATCTACAAGCTGGATCCGCTGACCGGAGCCGATAGCGGGACGACGCGGACCGACCGGATGATCATCCTGCCCGAAAAGCCCTATCAGGTGTTTGTCGAGCAGAACCCGGCGGGCTTGCGGGATTTGCGCAAGTTCGTGGTGGGGGCGGGCGGGCGGATTTTACCGACACGGTAGCCGGGGGGCCAACCCCCCGGACCCCCGGGATATTTGGAAACAGAAAAAGGGTGGCAAGTGAGCACGCGCGACACGATGGAGCTGAAGGAAGACATGATCCGCGCGCAGTACGATGCGGCGCTGGGGATGGTTTTGGGGTTTGATCACGCGCCGCGTTTGGCGAAGGCGACTGAGGCGGCGCAGGCGGAGCGCAGTCCGGGGATCGGGGTGCGGCCGCGGTTCCGCTCCACCGTGCCGGGGATGGTCACGCGGTCCACCGTGCGGCCGGGCGGTGTGCGGATCGCCGAGCGGGTGGAGGGCTTGGGCGATGGCCTCATGTCGCCCGTGCAGGCGGCGGTGCTGAACGCTTTGCGCCGGGGGATCGCGATTGCGCTGGCGATGGGGGAGACCTTGGCGGCGCAATCGGGGCTGGCGGAGTTGAAAAAGGCCAACCTCGAGGCGCGGTTGCCGGAGGGCAAGCGGGCGGAGTTCACCGAAAGCCTGCAGGCCGAGGCTCTGGCGGTGCTGTTCACCTTTGCCAATGCCACCGCGTTCCTGCTGGCCCCGCATCTGGGGTCGGCCACGGTCGAGATCGGCGAGGTGGATGAGGTTCTGTCGGACAATGCGCCCTTGGCCTTGCAGGGCGCGCTGTGGGAGCTGGATCAGGACATCGGGGCGCTGGCGGGAGATGAGGTGCGGCTGGTGGCGGTGGTCGCGGCCTTTGCCGAGGCGTTGATGAAGAAGGTCGCTTTGCGCGCCGAGGGGGCGGCGCGGATAGGGGCGTTTACCAGTGGGTCCTGGAAGGTGGAGGCGGATCAGCTGACCATCGCGGGCTTCAAACCGGCGCGGGCGGCCAAGGGTGGTCAGTTGACCATGCAGTTCAAGAAACCGCATGAGGTGGTGGGCAACCATATCGCCAAGTATCAGAGCTTGCGGCTGTCGAAGATGCTGATGGCCTATGACTTCGAGCGCCGGCTGAACCCGTTTGCGGAACTGGGCGGCTTCATCTTTACCTTCATGGGGGATGGCAAGCCGGGTACCGGCAAGACCACTCTGATCCAGATGATGGCGGGGCTGTTGGACGGGTATTGCAAGGTGGCGGGCTATCCGTTCCGCTATCAGAACTTTTCCATCGACCAGATCGACAGCTATCAGGGCAAGTCGGGGCAGAACGCGAAGGCCTTCATTGACAACATCATCGACCCCACAGTGATTTCGTTCGGCACCATCGACGACATCGATCAGGTGGCGGGCAAGCGGGGCGACCGGCAGTCATCGGCGGGTCAGCAAGAGGTGACGGCGGTGTTCATGGGGGCCTTTGCCGGGGCCAATACCGTGGTGCGGGGGAATTGCACCTTCGGGATGTTCTCCAACTACCCGGAGAACGTGGACGACGCTTTGCGCCAGCGGGCCGGGGCGCGGTTTCTGGTCGACGGGCCGCAAAGCCGGGAGGATTACATTGATATCCTGTCGCTTTTGCTGGGCAAGAACCATGCGATCCCGGTCGGGGACCATGAGCTGTTTGCCGCGCAGGAGATCAAGAAGGCCGTGGCAGCCTCGTTTGAGGGGCATTCGAAGCCGCATGAGGCGGGGCTGTTGAAAGTCTGGGATCAGGTGGCCAAGGACATCGGCCCCCTGGATACGATTGCCAAAATCGGGGCGTATCTGAAGGCGATCCAGGTGGCGGATGACCGGTTCACGGGCCGCGCCGTCAAGAACATCACCGATGCGGTGAAGGTGCGGGCGATGGATTTCGAGTTGCCGGACGCGTGGATGGAGGAGCCGGACCTGTTCTTGTTCAAGGGGTACGACGAGAAACTGACGATGATCCGCGGCCTGATGACGCCGATCACGGTGGAGATGGTGATCCAGGAGATCAACCGCTACGCCGACAGCGAGTTCCGCTATGCGGACAAGTCGGATGAGGTGGCGATTCAGGCGATGGTGCGGGACTTTGGGCGGACGGAAGAAGCGAAGCGGCGGTATCTGGAGGGGAAGGGGTGAGTTGGGGACCTGAGCATTGGAGTGCTCTAGCTAATCTAACTATGGCTGGCGCAGCAGTTGGCGGTGCAGTCGCAGCGTTTGTTGGCTTAGGCACGTGGAAGAAGCAGCTTAGCTGGCAGAATGACAATGAACTGGCAAGGCGGGTAATGCTCGCCTCACTGCGTTATCGTGATGCAGTTTTCGCCCTAAGAAATCCAAGAATTCTGGGATTTGAGATGGTCCCAGAAGACGGCCCGGTGCCGCGCACAAGGAATCCTTGGGATGGAACGGTCAATGCACTCGTTCGCCGCCTAACGCTGGTGCGAAGCTTACGAACTGAGCTTGAAGGACTATCGCAGGAGGCGGAAGCCCAATGGGGTAAGCAGTTCACAGAAAGCTTCGGAAGAATCTTCAAGGAAGAGGTCCAACTAATTCGTGCGGTTCAGCTATTCCTGCAATCTCATGATGACACTGCATCCAAAGAAGATCGGGAACGCGCGATGCAGCGAATGAAAGAGGGCGGCAGTATCCACTTTCATTCGACAACTGTTGACCAAGACGAGTTTGCTCGAAACTTCGAGGGACTGATTTCTTCCGTCTCCCAACGTCTTCGAGAAAAGATTGGGCACACCCCATGAAACGCCTCATCCAACGCGGCCTCATGTTCGGGAACCTCATCGAGGTGTCCTCCCCGGCCCTCATCGAACGCTATAACCGCGCGCTCAAGCATCTGACGGGCAAGACCACCAAGCTCAAGGATTTCCACATCGACCTCAGCGGCCATTCGCCCGAGATCGGGGATGAGCTCAATGACGACCTCTACCTCAACCCCAACGGGGCGAACCGGCAGTTCATTCTGCTCTCCACAGCGCAGAAGGATGCGCCGCTTCTGAACATCAAGTTCTCCACCAGCCGGGGGATCCTGACCCAGTTCATCGAGACCAACGAGGCGCAGTTGTTCGCCCTGACGGCGCGGGATGCGGTGTGCGGTGAGTTACAGAATTCGGTCTATGCGGTGGACACACCGGCAAGCCTGATCGAGATGCGCAAGATCACGGTGGAGGCGGATACCATCGGCGGGCATGTGGCGGATGCGGGAAAGCTTGCCACGCTGATCGAGCGGTTCCGGCAGGAACCGGACGGCTGGCGCGATGATGTGCTGATCGCCGAGATGATCGGGCTGGCGAAAAAGACCGGCGATGTAACGCGGGTGCCGATAGCGTTGCCGGCGATGACATTCGAGCAACCGAATTTCTGGACCTCGCATTTCGGCGGCGTCTACCTTTTTCGCGATGTACCGCAGCCAGGGATGATCTCGACCCTGCCGAAAGAATCCCTCGGTTCTGTGCCGATGAACCCGGTGATGGACCTGTCGGAACGCAACCGCATCGCCGACTGGCTGGAGCGCAACCAGCTGGTGGAACCCATCGTACAGGCGCGGGGGATGGATGCGGGGGCGGTGCTGCGCCAGAAGATGGACTTCATCCTGGTCGAGGCGGCGGACGCCTTGGGGATCGAGATCGGCGACGCGCGGCGGACGGAATTGCGCAAGATCGCCTACAAGCTCGGGTCCGCGCTGCCGCAAGAGTTTCTGGGGCTGGCGGCGGTGCTGGCTTGGGTGGAAAAGGCGGGGGACTGGCCGCGCATCACGTCGGAGCATCCTAGCTATTTCTACACGTTGCGGGCGCGGGCGGGCAAGGACCGCGATCTGGTCAACATGCTGCTGAGCGAGCTTGCGCCCCTGGATGTCCGGCAGATGTTCATCGTGCACAAGGAACTGTTTTACACCCATTATGCCACCTGGTCCGAGCGCAAGCAGACGTATGTGGCCGATTTCCTGGCGCGGGAGTATCAGGTGGACAAGGAAGGCGCGCGTACGGCGCTGTTCGGGCCGGAGCCCGGCATGGATGAGGCGCAGCGCCCGCAGATGGCCGCAGGGCCGAAACCGGCGCGCGATCTGGGGCGGATCGTCGGACCTTGGGGTGCGGTGGACAGGGGGCGCAGATGATTGTCGGAATGGCGCGGTTGATCGTGCTGGCCCTGATCGGGCTGACGGTGGTGTATTTTCTGGTGTCGATCTATTCCAAATCCGTCCGGCGGGAAAAGCTGGAAAAGGAATGGGATACCGATCCCGCCCGCGAAGATGTGCCCGAGGCCGATCGGACGGCCTTTATCGAGGCCGGGATGGACGTGTACCGGCACGGGTTGAAACGGCGGCTCTTGTGGCTGATCTACATCATCCCCATGATCGTCTTTGTGACCATCATCTATGCCGTGAACTGGTAAGGAGCCCGACCGATGTGGACCAAGATCAAATGGGGATTTCGCATCCTTTTGCTGCTCATCGTCGGGCTGTTCCTGCACTACACCCTGCCGCAGCACGATGTGGTGCAGATCATCAACACCTATAACAAGCTGACGCCGATCGGGGCGAATGCGATCTTTTATTCCAGCGGCGATACCGGGACGGGAACCGAGATGCAGGCTGACACGCGCGACATCCGGTTTATCGACGCGGTGTACCCGGACGGGCGCACGGTGATGGTGTACCGCAACGAAGATACCGGCTGGATCTGGCCGCCCTATTTCAAATGGGACAGCAGCACGTTGCAGGCCGAGGCCGCGAACCTGAAATCGGACAAGGCCGCGCCGACCTGGGTGGCGGTCACGCATTACGGCTGGCGGCTGGAGTGGTTGTCGACATTCCCCAACGCGGTTGCGATCAACCCCGTCGCAGGGCCGGATGTGCGGATCATCCCTTGGGTCAACATCATCCTCCTGACAGCCCTGGCGCTGGCGATTTTCATGGTGCGGCGGATGTGGCTGCAGTTCCGCGAGCGGACGATTGATCCAGCACTGGCCGGGGTAGGCGATACCTGGGATGCGGTGGACGCCAAGGCGGATGCGGCACGCGCCGAGGCGTCAGGGTTCTTTGGCAGGATCAGGGCCTGGTTTTCGACGTGGCGGGCCAAGAAGTAATCAGGGTTTCACGCGGTCGGGATGCGCTGCGCCAAATGCCGACAACGCGCGAAGGCGCGCCGTGATGGCGGCGACCGTCGGGTAGGGTGTCACGTCGATGTTGACGCGTTCAGCGTTATAGACCTGAGGGACAAGACACAGATCGGCCATGCTGGGCCGGTCGCCATGGCAGAACCGTCCCGTGGCGGGATGGTCCAGCATCGCCTCGAACGCCGGCAATCCGCGCAAGATAACCTCGCGTTGCCAGTCGTCGGCGGAGATCTGGCCTTGGGACAGGGCAGCGATGCGACGGCGCATCGACAGGTTCGCGATCGGGGCCATCTCCATTGCCACGGCATAGCACAGCGCGCGCACACGGGCGCGACCGGATGCATCCTCAGGCAAGAGGCCGCCACGCGTGTCGTGCAGATATTCAACGATGGCCAGCGATTGGGTCAGGGTCAGCCCGTCGATCATCAGCGTGGGCACCAGCCCTTGTGGATTGCGCGCGAGGTTTTCAGGCGACTTTTGCGCATCGCTCAAGAGATCAACCGGCACCGAAGTGTACGCCAGCCCCAAGAGGTTCAGCGCGATGCGCACCCGGTAGGCCGCAGATGAGCGCCAGTAGTCGAAAAGCGTGATCATGGCAGCCCCATCAGCGTTTGCAGGGCGCGGCGCAGGGCGGGGGCATCGGGGCCGATCTGGGCTAGCACCTCTTGCTGGTAGGTTTCCGCGATGGGCAGGATACGCGCGATCAGGTCGCGCCCCGGGCCCGTCAGGCGCAGCTCGATCAGGCGGCGGTCGCCGGGATGGATGCGTTTTTCGATCAGGCCCGCGGCTTCCAAGCGGGCTGCCGCGCGCGAGACTTTGGATTTGTCCATGTCAACGCGGGCATGGATCTCGCGGACCGACACCGCATCCGATTGCGCCAGATGGGCCAGTACCCGCCATTCCGGGATCGAAAGGCCAAACTCGGACCGGTAACGCTCGGCAAAGGCTTTGGAGATGCGGGCCGCCGCGACGGCCAGCTGATAGGGCAGGAACGCGGACAGATCAAAGCCGGACATGACCAGATGACAGCATGGATGCGGTCGCATCCGCAAGCGTTGACATGGGCCGCCGCGCGGAGGACACAAGGGAAAAATCGGGAGAACGAGATTGCGCGATCTGATCCGGGCCAATGCCGGGCTGCTTGTTGCTGGCATCGCAACATTCATCGTCATGGGGGCGGGGCAGTCGTTGTATGGCCCCGCGTTGCCGGTCTATTCGCGCAGCTTTGGCATCTCGACCGGGGCGGCGGGGCTTTTGGTGTCGTCACATTGGGTCGGCTGCTTTGTCGGTGTGGGCTACATGTTCGTACGCGGCGGCAAGGTGACACCGCGCCACGCGCTGGGGATCATGGCGCTGGGTGCTGCGGGATTGGCCGCGATGGTCAGTTGGGGTGTCACGATGGCGTCTGCGGCGCTGTTTGGCGTCGGATATGGCATGGCAACGGCGGTCTTCAATCCGCGCGTGCTGGTGGCCTTTGGGGATCGCGGGCCGTCGATGCTGAGCCTTTTGAACGCGACGTTCGGGTTCGGGGCGATCCTTGCGCCCCTGATCTTTGTGGCGCTGAGCAGCGATCCTCGTTGGTCTTTTGGCCTGACGGCGGGCCTTTGCGCGATGATCTGGGTGTTTGCGGGTGCGGCGGGTGCGGCAAAGGTGTCGGGTGCGCTGGCCGACCGACCCTATCGGCCGCACTTTGGCATCTTGGCCTTTGGCGCGGTGTCGGTGGGGTGCGAGGCATCCCTGATCGGTCTGGGTCCGACAGCGTTGATCGCGGCTGGCGTTGCCGAAGCGCGGGCGGCAACCTTGCTATCGGGGTTCTTTGTGGTGTTTCTGGCGGCAAGGGTGGTGCTGATCTTTACCGCGCATCGGGTGCCAGCCTATCTGTTGCTGATCGGGTCGCTGACAGTGGCGGGGGTCTGTGCTTTGGGTGCTGCGCTAGGACCACCGGGCGTGTTCTTTGTGGCATTGGGTGCCCCGGCGGGTCTGTTCTTTCCCGGTTTTTATGTCTCGGCCACCGAACGGATGGGCAGCGATCTGCGCGTGCCGCCAACCATCATCGCCGCCGGTCTTGTCGGGGGCATCTTTTCGCCGGTGATCCTTGCGCCCCTGATGGACGATCTGGGGCCGCGCGGGTTTTTCTGGCTGATCGCGGGTCTCATGCTGGGGACGGCGATGCTGGCTGTGGCGTCATGGCGGTGGATGCAGCGTTGATAAAGAGGGCTGCGGGCCGCGTCGCCCGCGCCCGGCGCCAGACCATCACCGTCTGACGATCCGCTGGCGTCGCACACGGGGTGGTCCGCGCCAGCTTGGCAAACCTTTGCCGTAGCCTTTGGTTCCAAAAGAGCATCATGGCGCATCACTTTCATCATCTGCATCACATCGCCAATCTAGACCGGCAGAAGTTGAGGAAGCGTTACAGCGCGAGGTATCGTTGCACTTACAACGATAGTGGCATAAGATGACCACCAGCATTGCAGCGGAGGGCATCATGAACCATGAGATCGGACCCGGCGGCATGGTCCGCGCGCCGGGTTCCACGGGCCCGCATGATGGCTATATGCCCGGTTTCGGCAATGATTTCGAGACCGAAGCCCTGCCGGGTGCCTTGCCGCAGGGCCGCAACAGCCCGCAGAAATGCGCCTATGGCCTGTATGGAGAGCAATTGTCGGGCACCGCCTTTACCGCGCCAAGCCATCAGAACGAGCGCACCTGGTGCTATCGCATCCGGCCATCGGTCAAGCACACGCACCGGTTTGAAAAGATCGATCTACCCTATTGGAAATCGGCCCCGCATATCGACCCGGATGTTGTGTCCCTGGGCCAATACCGCTGGGACCCGGTGCCACATTCCGGGGCTGCGCTAACCTGGCTTAGCGGCATGCGCACGATGACGACGGCGGGCGACGTGAATATCCAGGTCGGCATGGCCGCCCATGTCTATCTGGTGACGGCCTCGATGGTGGACGCGTATTTCTACTCTGCCGACAGCGAGATGCTGGTGGTGCCACAACAGGGGCGGCTGCGGTTCTGCACGGAACTCGGGATCATAGACCTCGCGCCGCAAGAGATCGCGATCCTGCCACGCGGGCTGGTCTACCGGGTCGAGGTGCTGGAGAGCCCCTGCCGCGGCTTTGTCTGCGAAAATTATGGGCAGAAGTTCATGCTGCCGGGGCGCGGGCCGATCGGTGCGAACTGCATGGCAAACCGGCGCGACTTCAAGACGCCGGTGGCGGCGTTCGAAGATCGCGAGGTGCCCTCCACGGTCACGATCAAATGGTGCGGGCAGTTTCACGAAACGCGGATCGGGCATTCGCCACTGGACGTGGTGGCATGGCATGGCAACTACGCGCCGGTAAAGTATGATCTGCAGACCTATTGCCCGGTGGGGGCGGTGCTGTTCGACCATCCCGATCCGTCGATCTTTACCGTGCTGACCGCGCCGAGCGGGGTGGAGGGGACAGCGAATATCGACTTTGTCCTCTTTCGCGACCGCTGGTCGGTGGCCGAGGATACGTTCCGCCCGCCGTGGTATCACAAGAACATCATGTCGGAGTTGATGGGCAACATTCACGGCATCTATGACGCCAAGCCCAAGGGCTTTGTGCCCGGCGGCATGTCGCTGCACAACTGCATGCTGCCACATGGGCCAGACAAGCAAGCGTTCGAGGGCGCGTCCAATGCGGACCTGAAAGCGGAAAAGTTGCGCGACACGATGAGTTTCATGTTCGAAACGCGCTTTGCGCAGCATTTGACCGCCTTTGCTGCGCACCAAGCGCCGCTGCAAGATGACTACATCGACTGCTGGGAGAGTTTGGGCAAGAAATTTGACGGAACGCCCAAGCCGGAATGAGGTTTGTCCCTAGCGTCGGATGATCGGCGCCTTAACGAAAGGAAATCCGATGAACTATGTTGACGGGTATGTCGTGCCGGTCCCGCAAGAGCGCGTGGACGACTACGTCCGTATCGCCGGAAAGATGGCGAAACTTTACAAGGAATATGGGGCACTGTCCGTCACGGAGGCGGTTGCCGATGACGCGCCAATGGGCAAAGTCACGTCGTTTCCAAGGGCGGTCCAGATGGCAGACGATGAGACAGTGTTTTTCTCTTACATCACGTATCGTGATCGGGCACACCGAGACGAGGTCAATACCAAGGTGATGGCAGATCCGCGGGTCGAAGTGATGAAAGACATTCCCGTGGATGGCAAGCGCATGATCTGGGGTGGCTTTCGGATCGTGGTGTCTGCATGACCACGGGGCCGGACCGGATGGTCAGGAGCTGGGTTCTTTCGGCGAACCAGCCGGACAGTCTGTTTCCGCTTAACAACTTGCCTTGTGGCGTCTTTTCCGACGATCTTCCGCCGCGCTGCGGGATGGCGATTGGCGACATGATCCTCGACGTGGCGGGGCTGGAGGCCGAGGGGCTGTTGGCTCTGGCGGCCCATGCGGTGTTCGATGTGCCGTTCTGGAACGAGGTGATGGAGCTTGGCCCTGCCGCCTGGGCGCAACTGCGCGAGGATGTGACGGCGATGCTGGCCGAGGGGTCGCCGGATCACGAACGGCTGGGGCCGTATCTGGTGGCGCGCGAAGGCGTGAGCCTGCACATGCCGTTCCTGATTTCGGAATTTACCGATTTCTATGCGGGCAAGCATCATGCGATGAATGTGGGCACGATGTTGCGGGGGGCGGAAAACGCGCTGCCGCCGAACTGGCTGCATATTCCCATCGGCTATAACGGGCGGGCATCCTCGGTGGTGGTCAGCGGCACGGAGGTGCGCCGTCCCTGGGGGCAGGTCAAACCGCCGGACGGCCCGCCGGTCTTTGCGCCCTCGCGTCGGTTCGATTTCGAGCTGGAGCTGGGGGCCGTGGTGGGGCAGGCGTCGGTGGGGATGGTCTCGGTGGCAAAAGCCGATGCGATGATCTTTGGCTATGTGCTGCTCAACGACTGGTCGGCGCGCGATATCCAAGCGTGGGAATATCAGCCGTTGGGTCCGTTTCAGGCCAAAGCGACGGCGACGACGATTTCGCCCTGGATCGTGATGCGCGCGGCACTGGAGCCATTTCGGACATGGACGCCGCCACGCGAGGTGCCGCTGTTGCCGCATCTGGTTGAGCCGGGACCACTGCTTTATGACATCGCGCTTACGGTCGGATTGCAGCCCGACGGCGGGGTGGAAAGCGTCATCAGCCGCAGCAACTACGCGCAAATGTATTATTCCGCCGCGCAGCAACTTTGCCATCATACCACCAGCGGATGTCCCATGACGGTGGGCGATCTTTTGGGATCCGGCACGATTTCCGGGCCTGCGCGCGATAGCCGGGGGTCGATGCTGGAGCTGAGCTGGGGCGGCAAGGAGCCGCTGGAGATTGCCGGGGGCACGCGCAGTTTTCTGGAGGATGGCGACAGGGTGACCCTGCGCGGGCATGCCCAGGGCGCGGGCTATCGCATCGGGTTCGGGGACTGCGCAGGCACGATTCTGCCCGCGCATGACGATCCTGTGGGCGCGGGGCGCTAAAGCGGTTTGCAGTCAAAATTCTTCGAAGAATTTTGCAAATCTCTTCGAAGAGATTTGGGGGATCAACGCCCGGCTTGCCAGGCTGCGACTGAGTCCAGAGGATAGATCAGCATCAGCACGTTCAGTGCAAGGCCGTCGCGGATCAGCGTGATCGTGAGCGCCTCAAAGCCAATGATCAGTGCCGCGGTGACCCAGACCGGCAGGCGGCTGGCAAGCCAGAAGCCGAGGACCATCGCCAGCACATCAGCCACCGAGTTCAGCACCGAATCGCCGTAGTAATCCAGCGAGATGGTGACCGCGCGGTAGCGCTCGATGATGGCAGTGGAGTTTTCGGCGATCTCCCAGGCGCATTCGATCAGGGTGGCGATGACAAGCCGCCAGCCCATGGTCAACCGCCGCGCCACGAGCCACAAAAGGCCGAAGAAGAGGAACCCGTGGATGATGTGACTGGGCGTGTACCAATCGGTCAGGTGCTGTGAGTTCTCGGAGCTGACGACCTGGCCGTGCCAGAACTTGATGTAGCCGCATTTGCAGATCGGCTCGCGTCCGATCCAAAAGAGATAGGCTGCGGCGAGGGCGATGATCAGTGCCGTGATGAGGTAGGGGAGGCGTTTTGTCATACGCAATTGGGATCACGGCATGCGCGCGGCGTCCAGCAGAATTGGCCGGAAGATCGGCTTGGGCGTTTGTGGCGTGGCCCGATCGGGGTCAAAAACACACATATGGTTGATGGCGGGGGCGTTTGGGCTATCGTGGCCGGGGTTGATGCGGTTGGAGGGCATTGAGCGGATGAACAAGTACGGACCGACGCGCGGGGAATTGCAGTTTCGGATCGTGGTGTCGATCCTGGGGCTTTGTCTGATGGGCTTTGCGCTGTGGTATCGCGGCGTGCCGGACGGCCCGGCGCTGGTCGAGGTGGTGGGACTTGCATCGGTCTTTTTTGGTGGCACGCTGATCTTGTCGGTGCGTCGTCTGATCAAGGTGAGCACGTCCGAGCCGCAGTGACGCAGAACAGCGCCCCTGCTTTTGCAGTCACTGCGCAACCGGCATAAGTGGCACGCGACCGTTGAGCGTGATCAGGTCAATCTCGCGCCCTTCGATGACGATGGCCGAGAGTGGTCCGCCATAGGCCGCGCCGGAATCGATGTTGACGCGGTTGCCGTAATGGGTGGGTGCGTCGATGGCCGTGTGGCCGTGGATGACCAGCGGCCCATGGTCGCGCGGGTCCTCCAGGAATTCTCGTCTGATCCACAGAAGATCGGTTTCCGATTGCCGGTCCAGTCGAATTCCGGGCCGAATGCCCGCATGCACGATGAGAACCTCGTCTTGTTGATAAGACACTGGCAGACCTTTCAGAAAGGCGCGGTGGGCGGCTGGGACATTGGCGACAGCTTCGGCATGTACCGGCGCAATCGGGCGGTCGGCGGCATTGCGCACCCCATAAGAGGCGAGTGTCGGGCCGCCACCGATCTTGTAATGCAGGTAGCTCAGGTCCGACCTGAGACCGGGATCGTGCGCCTTGGGGTCATCCAGAAACAGGCTGAGCATGTGGTCATGGTTCCCCTTGAGCACAATCCAGTCGTTTCCCCGGGCGATGCCGGACATGAGGTAGGCAATCACACCAGCGGAGTTCGGGCCACGATCCACCAGATCGCCCAGATGCACAATGCGCGCACGTCCACCATGCAGATTGGCATCCTCGGCGATCAGCCCGTGCAGGCCGCGCAGCTGGTCCAGATGGCCGTGGATGTCGCCAATGGCGTAGAGGGGCATGATCAGGCGGTCCTTTTGGGGGATGACTTCGGGGGATTCACACCGCCGCAGCCAATTGGATCCTTGAACCAACCGCGAAACCAATTGGCTACATGTGGGATATTTGTGAACAGCCCAAAGGGCAAGATCTGGTTCACGCCACTTCGAATCGCAGGGGTTTGACCTGCTGGAACATGCCTGTGCTTTCCAGCGTTGCGACGACTTTGGGGTCGATGGCCTGATCGAGATAAAGCAGCGCGATGGCGTCTTGCCCCACGCCGGACCGGCCAAGGGTGAAGTTCGCGATGTTGACGCCGTTCTTGCCCATCGTCATGCCCAAAAGACCGATGATGCCGGGCACGTCCTCGTTGGTGGTATAGAGCATATGCGCGCCCACTTCGGCGTCGATGTTGATGCCCTTGATCTGGATGAAGCGGGGCTTGCCGTCGGAAAAACAGGTTCCTGCGACCGAGCGTTCGCGTTTGTCGGTCACCATCGTGACCTTGACATAGGCGTCGAACACGCCAGTCTTTTCCTGGCGGGTCGTCGAGATCTGGATGCCGCGTTCCTTGGCCACCACCGGGGCGGAGACGAGGTTGACGTCGGGGTTCTGGGCTTTGAGCACGCCGGCGATGACGGCGGAGTTCAGCGCGGCGAGGTTCATCTCGGCCACCGTGCCGTCGTAAAGGATGTTGATTGCCTTGATCGGTTCATCCGTCATCTGGCCGATGAAGGCGCCGAGATGCGAGGCAAGCTTGATCCATGGGCCCATCACGGTGGCCTCTTCGGCGGTGACATTGGGCATGTTGAGGGCGTTCTGCACGGCGCCGGTCAAGAGATAGTCCGACATCTGTTCGGCCACTTGCAGGGCGACGTTTTCCTGCGCCTCGGTGGTGGAGGCCCCCAGATGCGGGGTGCACACGACGTTTGCGTGGTTGAAAAGTGGGTTTTGCGTGGCCGGCTCGGTCTCGAACACGTCCAGCGCAGCACCTGCCACCTGGCCGGTGTTCAGCGCGTCCAGCAGGGCGGCCTCGTCGATCAGTCCACCGCGCGCGCAGTTGATGATGCGCACGCCTTTGCGGGTTTTCGCCAGTGCCTCGCGCGACAGGATGTTGCGGGTCTTGTCAGTCAGGGGCACGTGCAGCGTGATGAAATCGGCGCGGTGCAGCAGGTCATCGAGGTCGACCTTGGTGACGCCCAGCGACTTTGCGCGTTCGTCGCTGAGAAAGGGGTCATAGGCCACGACCTTCATATGCAGGCCAAGGGCGCGGTCGCAGACGATGCCGCCGATATTGCCTGCCCCGATGACACCAAGGGTCTTGTTGAAAAGCTCCACGCCCATGAAACGGGACTTTTCCCACTTGCCGGCATGAGTGGAGGTGTTGGCTTCGGGGATTTGGCGGGCGACGGCGAACATCATCGCAATGGCATGCTCAGCCGTGGTGATGGAGTTTCCAAACGGCGTGTTCATCACGATCACGCCTTTCCTGGAGGCGGCGGGGATGTCGACATTGTCCACACCGATGCCCGCACGGCCGATGACTTTCAGGCGGGTGGCGAGGCTCAGCAGTTTTTCGGTGGCCTTGGTGGCGGAGCGGATGGCGAGGCCGTCATACTGGTCGATGATGGCGGCCAGTGCGTCCTTGTCACGCCCAAGTTTGGGCATGTAATCGACCTCGACCCCGCGGTCGCGAAAAATCTGGACGGCGGTTTCGGAGAGTTCGTCGGAGACGAGAACCTTGGGGGGCATGATGTTGATCCTTAACGAAAATCACTGTCGGATGGCTGTCGGACTTTTGTCGGACATCTGTAGCGACACTTTGATGGGTGGCGGCGGGGTGACCCCCGCCCTACGGGACTGCGATCTCGGCGTGATACGCATGGGCGATCCAGGGCATCAGGGCGGCGACATCGGCGGTTTCCACCGTCGAGCCGCACCAGATGCGCAGGCCGGGCGGGGCATCACGATAGGAACCGATGTCAAAGGCGACACCGGCTTTTTCCAACCGCTTGGCAACGGCCTTGGCAAAGGCTTCGCCATCGCTGATACGGGGATCGTTGAACTTGAGGCAGACAGAGGTGGTGGAGGCGGTCGCCGGATCTTGGGCCAGATTGGCGATCCAAGGGTTCGCGGCGCAGAAGTCCCAGACGACCTTGGCATTCGCGCTTGCGCGGCTCACCAGGCCTTTGAGGCCGCCGATGGACTGCGCCCATTTCAGCGCGACCAGATAGTCCTCGACCGCCAGCATCGACGGCGTGTTGATCGTCTCGCCGGTGAAGATGCCCTCGATCAGCCTGCCCTTGGAGGTCAGGCGGAAAATCTTGGGCAGGGGCCAGGCGGGGGTAAAGGTTTCCAGCCGCTCCACCGCGCGGGGTGACAGGATCAGCATGCCATGCGCGCCCTCGCCGCCCAGCACCTTTTGCCAGGAAAAGGTTGTCACATCCAGCTTGTCCCACGGCAGGTCCATCGCGAAGGCAGCGCTTGTCGCGTCGCAGAGGGTCAGGCCGTGGCGGCTGGCGGAGATCGCGTCGCCATCGGGCA
Source organism: Rhodobacterales bacterium (assembly GCA_031378845.1). Taxonomy (GTDB): domain Bacteria; phylum Pseudomonadota; class Alphaproteobacteria; order Rhodobacterales; family Rhodobacteraceae; genus JAJNPS01. Next base: position 113,977 of record JANNES010000015.1, on the reverse strand, counting down.
GGCGCACCCCAGAGGTGGTGCCGTTCCAGGTGAACACAACGTCGCGGTCGAAATCGACGGTCGCGAAATCGACGATCTGGCCGTAGGGCGCGACCTGCACCTTTGCGTCGAGTTTCAGCTGTTTGACCCCATCGGTGACCCAGCCTTCGCCAAAGCTTTCCCAGGCCAGCAATTCGACGGGCCGCGCGCCCAGCATGGTCCACATTGCCATCTCGAACGCGCCGGTGTCGGAGGCGGGCACGATCCCGATACGGTAATCGGCGGGCACGCCGAGGATGTCGCGGGTAAGGTCGATGGCCTCGCGCAGCTTGGCCTTGCCGATGGCGGCACGGTGCGAGCGGCCAAGAGGCGCGTCGCCAAGCATATCAAGGGTGTAACCGGGGATTTTGGCACAGGGGCCAGAAGAAAAGCGCGGATTTGCCGGGCGCTTGGCCGGGGGGGTCAGATCGGTCATGGTAGCCTTCCAGCTAAAAGCCCTTCGTTGGGGAAGGGTGTCCCAAGACCGCATTTACCGGGGCCGCTTGGGTCGCACAAGTAAAAATCCCGGCTGATTGCAGCAGGTCGCATCAAATCTTTGACCAATGGACTGCGACCGGCACTCTTGTGCGTTGGTCTTATGCCAGTTGAGCGGCTACACTCAACCATGCCGGACGGAGGAACCAGACGGAGAAGAATGAGCGCCAATGCCGCATGATGTGCCGCTGATCACGACCATGGCCACAGGCCTTGCACTGGCCTTTGTCCTCGGGCTGCTGGCGCATCGTTTGAAGCTGCCGCTGATCGCGGGCTATCTGGCCGCTGGGGTGATCATCGGGCCGTTCACGCCTGGTTATGTCGCGGATCAGCAGCTTGCCGGTGAACTGGCGGAAATCGGGGTGATCCTGCTGATGTTCGGCGTTGGCCTGCATTTTTCCTTGGCTGACCTGATGGCGGTGCGCCGGATCGCGGTGCCGGGGGCACTGGGCCAGATCGCGGTGGCCACGGCTTTCGGCACTGGCCTTGGCTGGCTGACAGGATGGAGCATTGGTGCGGGGCTGATCTTCGGGTTGGCGCTATCCGTTGCCTCGACCGTGGTGCTGCTCCGCGCGTTGCAAGACCGCGCCATCGTGGCCGAAGGGCCGGGGCGCATCGCGGTGGGCTGGCTGATTGTGGAGGATCTGGTGATGGTGTTGGCGCTGGTCATGATTCCGCCGCTCGCGGGGGTGCTGGGCGGACGCGTGCAGCCGGCAAACCCCGACCTGGCGCAGGTGGCGCAATGGGGGTTCGGCACGCTGGGGGCAACGCTGATCGTTACGCTGGTCAAGGTCGCTGCCTTTGTCGGACTGATGCTGGTGGCAGGCGCGCGCGTCATCCCGTGGCTGCTGGATTACACCGCACGCACCGGCCAGCGAGAGTTGTTTCGCCTGTCGGTGCTGGCTATCGCGTTGGGCGTGGCACTGGCGGCGGCGAAGATCTTTGGCGTGTCCTTTGCGCTGGGCGCATTCTTTGCAGGGATGGTCATGGCGGGGTCCACCCTGTCGGCGCAGGCGATGAAGGACACCCTGCCGTTGCGCGATGCCTTTGCTGTCCTGTTCTTCGTGTCCGTCGGCATGCTGTTCGACCCTTCGGTTCTGTGGCGCGAACCGTTTTCCGTGCTGGTGACGCTTTTGGTCATCGTCGGGGTCAAGTCCATTGCCGCCTATGCCATCGTGCGGGCGTTTGGCCACCCGCGCGAAACTGCGCTGACGGTGGCCGCATCCCTGGCCCAGATCGGCGAGTTTTCGTTCATCATCATCGTGATGGGGGTGCAGATGGGGATCGTGCCGGTCGCCGCGCGTGATCTGGTGGTGGCAGGGGCGATCCTGTCGATCCTGGCAAACCCGCTGGTATTCCGCGCGCTGCTTGGCCCGTGCGCTGCGGTGGTCAAGGCCGGGGCGGCCGAATAGGTCGCTGCTGGTCACGCTGGTCGTTTCGTGGTTTGACCGGGCCGAGTTTTGCAACTGGAAACCCGCCGCATGTTCATTGTATCCCTGCTGACCAACCCCGCCCGCCCGGTGCTTGATCGCATGACGGTGGAGAGTTTGCGCAATGCCTGGGGGGGTGGCGATGCGCGCTGGCTGAACCCCGGCATCGCTGCTGAGTTTGCACTCGGGGCAGTGCCGGAAAACCTGTGGGAGGTCTGGCACGGCTTGCAAGCCTTGGGCATCGACCTTGCCGTGCAGGTGGAAAAGGGGCGAAAGAAGCAGCTGCTGATCGCTGATATGGACAGCACGATGATCTGCCAGGAATGCATCGACGAGCTGGCCGACGCGGCGGGGGTGGGGGCGCATGTGGCGGCGATCACGGCGCGGGCGATGAATGGGGAATTGGATTTCGAGGCGGCGCTGCGCGAGCGGGTCGGCCTGTTGCGCGGCCTGCCCGAACGCGTGATCGCAGAGGTGATCCGTGACCGCATCACGCTGATGCCGGGCGGGCGGGCGCTGGTTGCGACGATGCGCAGCAATGGCGCTTATGCGGCGCTGGTCTCGGGCGGGTTCACCGCCTTTACCGCGCGCATTGCGGAAGTCCTGGACTTTGACGAGCACCGCGCCAACACCTTGCAGATCGCGGAAAGCCTGCTGACCGGCACAGTGGCCGATCCGATCCTTGGCCGGGCGGCCAAAGTCGCTGCGCTGGAGGAAATCAGTGCGCGTCTGGGGATGACAACGGATCAGGCGATGGCGGTCGGCGACGGGGCCAATGATCTGGGGATGCTGGTCCTCGCCGGGGCGGGGGTGGCGCTGCATGCCAAACCGGTGGTGCAGGCGGAATGTGCGCTGCGGGTGAACCATGGGGACCTGACGGCGCTGTTGTATCTGCAGGGGTATAGCCGCGAGGAGTTTGTGGGATGACATTGGACGTTCGCCCCGCGACCCCGCAGGACGCTCAGGCACTGGCGACGATTCTGAACGCGATCATCGCCAAGGGCGGGACGACAGCGCATGAGGTGCCGTTTTGTGCCGCCGACATTATTGACAATTATATCAGCGGACCTGCAACGATCTGCTGTCATACTGCGCTGCTGTTAGGGCAATCCGTGGGGTTTCAGGCACTGGACCGGAACCCGCGCTGCCCGTCGGCTGGGGCGATATCGCCACCTTTCTGACCGAGGGCGCACGCGGAAGTGGTGCCGCCACTGTCCTGTTTGCGCCCACCTGCGCCGCCGCCAAAGCGCTGGGTGTCACCACGCTCAACGCCACAATCCGGACCGACAATGTGCCGGGTCTTGCCTACTATGCTCGCATCGGTTTTCAGGATTACAGCGATGATCCAAATTACCACCTGAACGACGGCACCCGCGTGGGCAGGGTCAGCCGCCGGTTCGATCTGTAAACGTCGCGCAGCCCGGCCTTGCCCTTATTCGGCCAAACCGCCACAACCCGCCCAATGTTCGAAATCTCCACCGATCTTGCAGCACTCCTGATCCTTGCCGCCTTTGTGGCCGGCTTTGTCGATGCCATAGCGGGCGGCGGCGGGTTGATCACGGTGCCGGTACTGCTGCTTGCCGGTGCATCGCCGGTCGAAGCGCTGGCGACGAACAAGCTGCAAGGTACCTTCGGGTCGGCCACGGCGGCGGTGACATACGCGCGGGCGGGCGAGGTCAATTTGCGTGGTCAGACGCGGATGGCCGCGATCAGTGCGGTGGCGGCGGCAGGGGGCGCGCTGGTGGCGCATCTGGTCCCCGCCGATGTGCTGCGGCTGATCATGCCGGTGGTTCTGGTGGCGGTTGCGGTGTTCTTCGCATTGAAGCCCGGGCTGACCAATGACAGCCGTGCAGCACGCATGCAGCCGGGCGTCTTTGCCGTCACCGCGGTGCCTCTGATCGCCGCCTATGATGGATTCTTCGGTCCGGGCACGGGGTCGTTCTTCATGCTCGGCTTTGTGATGCTGGCGGGGTATGGCGTGCTCAAGGCGACGGCGCATACCAAGCTGCTGAACTTTGCCTCCAACGCGGGCGGCCTCGCGGTCTTTGCGACCAGCGGGGCGATCTGGTGGGCCGTGGGGCTGGCCATGGGCTTTGCGCAGGTGGCGGGCGCAAGTTTTGGCGCGCGCGTCGCGATGCGCGGGGGGGCTCGGCTGATCAAGCCGCTCTTGGTGGCGGCCTGCACAGGCATGGCGCTGCGGCTTTTGTGGCAGGCGTTCAGCTGACGGTCGGCGGCCAGATGCCTTGAATATGGGTCGCCTCATGGTCTCCGGGCCAGCGTGGCATCGTGATACAGATAAACGTCAGAGGATGGTCGCCCAACGCGCGGTATTGAAATTCCGTGCCGACGGGAATGTCGATCGAGGTGCCGGCCACAAGCGCGGTCACGCGCGCTTCGGTCTTGTCGCGCCGCCAGATTTCGCCGTGCCCGCCGAGGATGTACCAAAACTCGCTGACCGTGGCATGAACCGTCGCGCGGTTGATCTGGCCGGGTGGCACGGTGCTGTGGATCATGTTGCCCGTCGTGCCGTCCATGATCAAACGGACATCGGCGCCAGCGGGCGATGTCGCATCGGGTTCGGTTGGAAGCTGTGTTTCTTTCATCGTCGCTCCGACAAGGACAGGCGTCACGCGCCCCAGTCAGCGCTTTGCATTTCGCGCAGACGGCTGGCGGTGCGTTCGAATTCAAAGCTGCCTGCGCCCTCGATGTAAAGCTGCTCGGGCGTATCGGCTGCCGAGGCGATCAGCCGGACGCGTGCCTCGTACAGCGCATCGATCAGCGTCACAAAGCGTTTTGCCTCGTTGTAGTTGGTCGAGGACAACTGCGGGATGTCCTCCAGGATCAGCACGCGGCAGGCATGCGCAATGGCCAGATAGTCGGCGGGGCCGAGGGGTTTGGCGCAGAGCTCCCAAAAGGTCGCCCGCCCGATGCCGCTGGTGAACTGCGGCAGTTCCACTTGCCGGCCATTGACGGTCAGGTGCAGGGGGCTGGCAGCGATACCGCCGGTCAGATCGGTCCAGATGCCGGCAAGCGCCTCTTTGGCGCGACCTGCGGGGTGGAAATAGACCTTTGCGCCGGCCAGCCGGTGCTGGCGGTAGTCGGTCGGGCTTTGCAACTCCACCACGCTCATGTGATCGCCCAGCATGTCGATGAAGGGCACGAACAGCGCGCGGTTCAGCCCGTCCTTGTACAGATCGACGGGCGGACGGTTCGAGGTGGTGACGATTGCCACGCCAGCCGCGAACAGCTTTTCGAACAGGCGCCCGACGATCATCGCATCGGTGATGTCGCTGATCTGCATCTCGTCGAACGCGAGCAGCCGCAGATCGGCGATCACCTGATCGGCGACGGGGGCCAGCGCATCCTCCACCCCGCGTTTGCGGGCCGCATGCATGCCGCGATGAACGTCTTGCATGAAGGCATGGAAATGCACACGGCGTTTGGCCTGGATCTCTGTCGCTGCAAAGAACAGATCCATCAGCATCGACTTGCCCCGCCCGACCCCGCCCCAGAGATAAATGCCCTTGGGTGGCATCGCGGGTTTGGCAAAAAGTCCCGCCAGAAGCCCGACCTTGCGATCGGCATTGGTCTCAAGCCACGCGCGCAGCGATTCCAGCTGCGGCAAAACAGCGTGCTGTGCCGGATCGGCAGTCAGCCCGCCATCCGCCACGCGGGCCTCGTAGATCTCGGTCAAAGTCGAACGCATGCCGATCTATACGACTGCACGGGACTTTGGCAAAGCATCCGGCCATGTTCCTCTGATCTTTCGCATTTGCACAAATATCCCGGGGGGCAAAGGGGCCATCTGGACCCTTTGGGGAGCAGCTCCCCCCGCGCTTGTGGGCTCGACATCGGACGCATGTCGTCGTCCAATCGCAGAACCGCCAAACGGAGCCCGCTCATGATCCCCCCTGAAATGCTGGCCCTGCAGATGGGCCTCGACATACCGGACTTTGACCGCATCGGCTATTATGGCGCCGACTATGGCACGATGAAACCTTTTCACCGCATGGGGCGCCTGTTGTTCCTTTCGGGACATGTGGCGCAGATAGGGGCCGAGATCACCCACAAGGGTCGGCTTGGGGCGACACTCACGACCGATCAGGGCTACGCCGCCGCACGACAGACCGGTCTGAACCTGCTGGGCGGCATCCGGCAGGCCGTGGGCTCGCTGGACCGCGTGACCTCGATCATCCGCACGCTCAATTTCGTCGTCTGCACGCCCGACTACGAGGACGTGCACATGGTCTCATCGGGTCTGTCGGACCTGCTGGTCGACGTCTTCGGGCCCGCGCGTGGCCTGGGCGGGCGGGCGACCATCGGGGTCATGGCGCTGGCCGGAGGCGTGTGCTTTGAGACTTGGGCCACGGTCGAGGTTGATGGATGAACCTTGACGCGCGCCGTCCTACGCGTCTGCATCGGGGATGATCTTGTCGTCCCTTGAGGGATGTGGACTTTGCCACCACCTCACGGACGGCAAGCAGCCGCTCAGGCCTTGGCCGAACATGTGCAGGCCTGCCCGCAGCGCCTCTTGCCGGGCGGCGCGGCGCTGAAGGATGAGGTCCCGGCGATGCCCTTCATGCGGGTCCTTGGGTTGGCCATCCGGATGATGCCGTGCCGAGGCGTGCATCAGGTCGAGGTTGACGACATGTAACATTCAGCTCTACTCCAAATGTAAATCTCTTGCGTAAATGGCCGAAAAGCTGCCTGATATCGAATCAGCAATTTATTCAAGACGAAAGATGAACTTACATGTCAACACGCTGGCGCAACCTGCCGTCCCTGTCATCCCTGCGCGCCTTTGACGCCACGGCGCGGCATGGCGGCTTTACCGGTGCGGGGCGGGTGCTGAACGTGACGCATGCCGCCGTCACCCAGCAGGTCCGCGCGCTGGAGGCGGAACTGGGCGTGCCGCTGGTGCGCCGGACGGGACGTTGTGTCAGCCTGACCGAGGCCGGCCAGAGGTTGGCGCAGACGTTGGGGGATGGGTTCGGCGCGATCTCGACGGGGATCGAGGAGTTGCGTCGCAGCGAGGAACGAAAGCCTCTGCGGGTGGCGACGACGGCGTTTATCGCGCAGGCGCTGATCCTGCCGCGCCTGCCGGAATTCTGGGCCAGCCATCCCGGCATCGAAGTGGCGATGACGCCAGGCTTCACTACTATCGATATCCTGGCCGACGGCTATGATCTGGCCATTCGCGGCTGGCAGACCGAGGGGCCGGGGATCGTGACCGAGCATCTGGCGCAGACGCGCTGGGTGGTCGCAGGCGCGCCGTCGCTTTTGGGCGAGGGGCCGGTCGATGTGCGCACGCTGCCTTGGATCGTGCCGGAAGCAGGGCTTTTGGACATTCTTCGGCAGGCCGGAATTGACCCTGACCCGTCCAAGAGGGTGACCGTCGGTAGCACGTATCTGGAGATTTCGGCGGCGGTGCTGGGGTTGGGACTGACCCTAGCCACCGAAGCCATCATCCGGGCCGAACTGGCCTCTGGACAGTTGCGAGAAGTTGACGTGCCGGGCTTTCCCGAAACGCATTATTACGCGACCATGCCAAGCGGCCCGCGCCGCGCCGCGACCGAAGCATTTGTCGGTTGGGTCAGGACGCTGTTTTGATCAGGCACTGTCGCGGTCTTGCTCCGCGCCTCACGCGATATCGCGGACCATGAGGTGGTTGCCGTCCTTCTTGACCTCGAACCGTTTGGGCAGGGCCTTGATCAGATCCGACAGTTTCGCTGTGCCATAGGTGCGCGGGTCGAAATCGGGGTCGGCGCGGGTCATGTACTGGCCAAGTTGACCCAGCGAGTACCATTCGCCGTCCGGGTCGATCGCCGTCATCGCCTTGCGGATCAGGGGGATCGCGCTGAACGCGGGCGCTTTGGCCGAGCTGGTCTTTGGCGGGGCCTCGGCCTGTTCGACAGGGGCCTGGGCGCGGGCGGGTTTCGGATCGGTGTCGGCCTCGGTCACGATGTTCTCGATCAGGATGAACCGGTTGCAGACCTTGCGCAGGCTCTCGGGCGTCTTGGCCTCGCCGATGCCCACCACCTCCAGCCCCTCTTCGCGGATGCGGCTGGCAAGGCGGGTAAAATCGCTGTCAGAACTGACCAGCACAAAGCCGTCGAACTTGCCCGCATGCAGGATGTCCATCGCGTCGATCACAAGGCCGATGTCGGAGGCGTTCTTGCCTTTGGTGTTGGCCGATTGCTGGTGCATCACAAGGCCCAGATCGCGGGCCTGGTTCTTCCAGCCTGCCAGTTGCGTGCTGGACCAGTCGCCATAGACGCGTCGCAAGGCGGGCTCACCTATGGTGCTGATTTCCTTGAGGATCGCCTCGGCATGGCGGGCAAGGACGTTATCCGCGTCGATCAGGACGGCAAGCAACTTGGCGCGTGGGTCGGCCATGGTGGTCTCCTTTCGGGCGAGTCTGCCCGATCATTGGCCAGAAGGAAAGCAGATGGCCAGTGCGCGCCCGTGCAGTCTTGGGCACATTCGGATTGATCCATGACAAGGCAGTGCCAGACGGTCGGGCGCATAATCGCCACGGGCCAGTTGCCCAGCAACGCAGGAGTGCAGAACATGACACTAACCAGACGCGATACGCTCGTCCTATTTGCGGCCTCGGCAACCGTTGCGGCGGCGGCCGGGCGTCCCGCCCTTGCGGCAGGGACCGTCATCAAGGTCTCGCTTTGGGACAAGGGCGACATGTCGATGGACATGCTTGGCAAGGGCAAGCCGATGGGCATGGGGATGATGGGCGCCGACATGGCCATGAAGATGGCGATGATGGGCATCACCCCGGACCTCGACACGGTGGCCGCAGGCGAGATTACCTTTGACGTCATCAACGACTCCAGATCGATGATCCACGAGATGGTGGTGTCACCCGTCGCCGATCCCACTGTGCCGCTGCCCTACATGGTGGATGAGGAAAAGGTGGACGAAGACGCCGCCGGTCATGTCGGAGAGGTTGCCGAACTGGATCCCGGCAAAGGCGGCGCGCTGACCGTCACGTTGGAGCCGGGCAGCTATATCCTTTATTGCAACATTCCGGGCCACTACACGCTGGGCATGTGGTCCTTGTTGACCGTGACGGCCTGAAAGACGCGGACGGATCGGTCCGGGCGCTGGTTCGCCCGGGCCATGTCTGATCCCTAGTCAGGTGATCAATAGACCACGACCGAGCGGATGCTTTCCCCCGAATGCATCAGATCGAACCCCTTGTTGATATCCTCCAGTTTCAGGATATGCGTGATCATCGGGTCGATCTCGATCTTGCCGTCCATGTACCAGTCGACGATTTTCGGCACATCCGTGCGGCCGCGCGCGCCGCCAAAGGCGGTGCCTTTCCAGAGGCGCCCGGTGACCAGCTGGAAGGGCCGCGTCTCGATCACGGCACCCGCCGGGGCGACGCCGATGATGATCGACTGGCCCCAGCCGCGGTGGGTGCATTCCAGCGCCGCGCGCATCACCTTGACGTTGCCGGTGCAGTCGAAGGAATAATCCGCGCCGCCAATCTTGTCGAAGGGGGTCTTGGTCAGGTTGACGATATGGGCGGTGATGTCGCCGTCGATCTTCGTCGGGTTGACGAAATGGGTCATCCCGAAGCGCTCGCCCCACGGCTTCTTGTCGTCATTGATGTCGACGCCGATGATCATGTCGGCCCCGGCCATGCGCAGGCCCTGGATGACGTTGAGCCCGATGCCGCCGAGGCCGAAGACCACGGCCTTGGCGCCGATTTCGACATTGGCGGTGTTGAGGACCGCGCCGATGCCGGTGGTGACGCCGCAGCCGATGTAGCAGATCTTGTCAAAGGGCGCGTCGTCGCGGACCTTTGCCAGCGCGATCTCGGGGACGACGGTGTGGTTGGCGAAGGTCGAGCAGCCCATGTAATGGTAGATCGGCGTGCCATCGAGCATCGAGAACCGGCTGGTGCCGTCGGGCATCAACCCCTGACCTTGTGTCGCGCGGATTGCGGTGCAGAGGTTGGTCTTGCGCGACAGGCAGGACGGGCATTCGCGGCATTCTGGCGTATAGAGCGGGATGACGTGATCGCCCGGTTTCAACGTCGTCACGCCGGGGCCGCAGGCGATGACCACGCCCGCGCCCTCATGGCCGAGGATCGCGGGGAACAGGCCCTCGGGGTCCGCGCCCGACAGGGTGAATTCGTCGGTATGACAGATGCCGGTGGCCCTGATCTCCACCAGAACTTCACCCTCTTTCGGGTCGGCGAGGTTCACCTCCATGATGACAAGCGGTTTTCCGGCGGCAACGGCGACGGCGGCACGGGTACGCATCTGGTATTCCCTCCCTTATTCTTTGCGGCAGGCTGTGCCAAACTGGCGTTGGACGCAACGCCGGAAATGCAGCAAATTGGGGTTTAGGAAACCTTTCCGCGTCTCGGGCGTTATCGCTTTGCCCTCCATCTGCAGGGAGGGGGCGTCCCGGTGACGACGTGCGGGGTCCAATGCAGTGGGCGACATCCCGCCCCACATGACCGGCTGACAAAGGAGACGACGATGAAACATTTCATGCCGATTCTGATCCTGCCGCTTGCCGTGATGGGCTGCGTGATCATCGAGCCTGTGCCAGCAGATCCGGTCGAGAACGCCTGCGGGGCCTCGGGCCTGCAGGGACTGGTCGGGCAGCATTCCCGCGTGTTGCGGACCATCCGCTTTGCCGGGCCAGTGCGGATTATCGAATTCGGGATGGCGGTGACGATGGACTATTCCGCGGAAAGGTTGAACATCTGGCTGGATGAAGATGGCTTTATCGACCGCGTCACCTGCGGCTAACGAAAAGGAGAGATGATGTTCCGCTCGGCTTTGCTATGTTTTGTGCTTGCGCTTGCCGCCTGCGTGCCCGTGACTGAACCTGACCCGGTGGACCGGGATGCCTGCCGCGCGTCGGGCAGTAGAAGTCTTGTCGGCCAGTCCGGCGATATTCTGGCGGCGATGACGTTTCCGATCGGCACCCGCGTCATCTACCCGGATACGGCGGTGACCGAGGAGTTCAGTGCTGAACGGCTGAACATCGTGATCGGCCGGACCGGCCGCATCGAAGAGGTCTACTGCGGCTAATTCAAAGCGGCCCCTGACATCTGTCCGGGGCCGGCCCTGCCTTGCGTTGCTGATCGCTCAGCGCGGGATTTGATAGGTTTTGTGGCAATCCTGGCAGGCGCCACCAACAGCCCCCATGCCTGCACCGATGGTTTCCGCAGAGGCCACGTCCATCGCTGTCGCCGCTGCATTCAGCACGCCCGCCTTTTTCAGGAAGTCGTCCCAATTGGTCCAAATCTCGGGCTTTGCGGCGGACTTCGGGTCGCTGGCCTCGGTTTCGAACTTGGCACCGATATCGGCCGATGCGGCGACGAGGGCTGCCTTGGCACCCTCGGCGGCGGCGGCGTCAAAGGCAGCCTTGCCGCCTGCCATGTCGCCCAGCACTTTGGTGTTCATCACGATCGTGTCCATCAACGTTTGGCGAGCCTTGGCAACTGGATCGGTCGCCTCTGCGGCGATTGCGACGCTGCCGATCAGGAAAAGACCAGCCGCAAGAATCTTGGTAGCTTTCATGACGTTCTCCGTGCCTGTGACAATCTGGATCACTATAGGGGCGTCAGTCTGTCGCGGAAGGGTGTTTTTGCACGCATGGCGGTTTTCACGGAATTGTCATCGCAGACCAGAGCGATGCGCGCAGCCGAACGCGTCCCCCAAGGGGTCTTGCGTTGCCAGATATGCAACAGGTGCATAGCCGCATATCAGATGGTGATCCGGGTGGTTTTGGGTTGTTTCGTGATCAAAACAAGGGTGGTCGAAGCACCCGTAAAACTTGCCGGATCGGCGCGCTTTTGCGGATGCAAGGCCACGGTGGCTCACAAGTCTGTGGCTGGATTTTACCGAATGATGATTTGAACCTGACAGTTCATAAATCTAGGGTGCGTTCATCAAGTATCTGAACTGCTTGATGTTTAAATTAGTCAAAAGGAAAAATCATGAAACGCTTTCTTCTCGCTTCGGCGCTCATTGCTGCCGCTGCAACGGGCGCTATTGCGCAAACCTCTACTGTCGAATTGACCTCGGCGACCACAGGCCAGATCTTGCAATGGGTTCCGAATGCTGACCTCAGCAATCTGACCACGATGCAATATGCGCAGATCGTGTCGCTGTTCGCCAACGCGGACAACCTGCGCACGGGCAACGATCCGGCCGGTCAGGTCAAGGTGATCCTGAACGCGCAATGATCGGTTGATCCCTTGCAAAACGCAGCAGGCCGGGTGCTCCCCGGCCTGCTGCCATTTTAGGTGGCGGGCCATGGTCGAAGGTGACGAGCGCAGTGCTTTCGCCAAAGCAGAGTGGTTTCGAACCGGGGGCAGTTTCGCCATCGTGTTCATTCGTCCGACCGGGTATTGAACCGCCGAACCACGCCGGAACCATCGTTGCACTTGCACACTGGCGCCGATCTGCAGGATTCTTGTTCCGTCATCCTGCCGGGCTCTGTCGATGGCGTGGATAGCTGTGAGGACACAGGCACAATGCGGGTCGCGCCGGGCACGCAGCTTTGCGGCGTCAAAGAACCAATTCGGGTCGAGGGGCGGCGGGTGCCGCGCGCGAGGGCGCAGCATGGCGCAGGGCGGTCTATTTTTTCCGCAGGAACCCGCCATCCACGAACAGCTTTTCGCCCGTGACAAAGCTCGCCTCGTCCGACAAAAGAAACAGTATCGCCTCGGCCACCTTGTCGGGGCGGGGCGATGCGCTCAAGCAGATGCGCAGACCCGGCACCTTGCCGGACCTCGGGCCCGTCTGGCAGGATTGCCAGCGCGCGGTCGGTAAAGCCGGTATCGACCCAGCCGGGCGAGACCGCGTTTACCCGCATGCCCCGTGCCGCAGGCCGCGCGCATCAGGCCCAGAACCGCGCCTTTTGATGTGTGATAGTCCGTATGGCCATCCGTGCCGATATCGGGCTGCACCGACCCCATCAGCACGATTGCGCCGCCCGATTGCAAGTGCGGGCTGGCGTGTTTCATCGCCAGCATGGTGCCGCCGACGTTGACCGCCATGATATGGCGCCGTTCTCCCAAGGCAGATCCTCGACCTGCCCGCGCGCATTGATCCCGGCGATACATGCCGGCCCCGCAAAGGGCCTACCCTGGCAAAGGCCACTGCGGTCGCGGTGCCAATGTCGCCCGATGCCCCGGTGATCAGCGCCACCCGCACCATGTCAGCTGAGCCGCATCCCCGAAAAGCGGTGCACCACCATCGTCGCGATGATCACGATGCTAAAGATGAACTCGGTCCAGTACCCGGCGAATCCTGCACCCACGGCCCCGGACGGGATCAGCCCGATGGTCAGCGCCCCGAACACCGCGCCGATGGTGGTGCCGACGTCGCCCCAAACCGGCGTGCCGCCCACAAACAGGGCGGCCAGAACCGGCAAAAGGTAGGCTTTGCCCGACAGCGGGAACCATACTATGTTCGCCGTCTGCACCAAGATGACTCCCGCCAGCGACGCGGCCACGGACGACAGCACGAACACGCCCACGCGCACCAATTCCACGTTGATGCCCATCTGGCGGGCGGAACTGGCATTGTCGCCCACGATCGGCACCCGCACGCCAAAGCGGTGATAGCGAAACAGCACATTCATCAGCGCCACCCAGGCCAATGCGATGAAGGAGTGGTTGGGCACCGGCAGTCCGCCGATGATCCATTTGCCCACAAAGATTTCGTTGCCCCAGGTGCCCACCGCCTCGCGCAGTTCCAGGTTTTTGCCCTGCGCCAGAAAGTTCACGATGCCGACGATAAAGAACGACAGGCCCAAGGTCGCCACCAGCGACGAGATCTTGCCGTAAACGATGATCGCGCCGATGCAGGCCCCAGGGGCGGCGCCGATGACCAGCGTCAACAGTACCGCCGGCATGATCGGCAGCCCCCAGATCAGCAGCATCATGAACACCCCGCCGCCCGCGCCAATCACCGCCGGAAAGGCGAGGTCGATCTCGCCCGCCGTAATCACAAAAACCATGGCCGTGACCATGATGATGCTGGAAGGGATCGAAAACAAATAGGCCCCGTAGAAACCTGGGTTCAGAAACAGCCCCCAGTTCTGCGAGGCAAATAACAACCAGACCGCCACAAGCGCCAGAAACGAGTTTACCGCCCGCCCGTTGCGCCCGTAGAACCGGCGAAATGGGCTTTGTCCGGGTCGGTTGTCAATGAAAGCGGGCTTGGCTGCACTTGGGGAAGTGTCGGTCATCGAGGGCCTCCTCAGGCGGTTTTTCGCAAGCTCTCCACATCTGCCCGTCCGGTTTCGGCCAGCTGTGATGCATCATGTGGATCAGGTGATCCGCCCCGGTAAAGGCCGCTTTCTCGCCCTCGAACGCCGCGGGCCCGCGGTCGATCACAAAGAAGCGGTCAGCGATATCATAGACATGATAGATGTTGTGCCCGATGAATATTACCGTGCGGCCCGAGTTTTTGACTGCATCGACAAAGCGGAAGACCTTTTGCGTCTCTGTCAGCGACAGTGCCGTCGTCGGCTCGTCCAGCACGATCACATCGGCGTTGTTATAGAGCGCGCGCAACGGCGACGCCCTGACGCTCCCCCCCTGAGAGGTTGCCCACCACCGAACCCGGATTGAACACCTTGGAGGTAAAGCCGATTTCACGCATCAGTCGGTTGGCCCTTTCGATCTGCCGTTTGGTGTCGATCAGCCCAAGCGCGTTGGTGATCTCGCGGCCCATGAAGATGTTGGTGACGATGGAATGCTGCGGGGCAAGCGCGCGGTCCTGAAACACAGTCTCGATCCCGGCAGACCGGGCGGCCAGCGGATTCCACGGGTTGCGCAGCACGCCCTTGACCCAGACCTCGCCTGTCGTCGGCGCGTGAACCCCGGCCAAGGTCTTGACCAGTGTCGACTTGCCCGCACCGTTGTCGCCCAAAAGGCCCAGCACTTCGCCCCTGCGCACTGTCAGTGACACACCGGTAAGCGCCGCGACGCTGCCAAAACGCTTGACGATGTTCTTCAGCTCGATGATCGGCTCTGCCATGCGTTCCCCCGCAAGGTGGGTCGGACGGGGTGTTCCCCGCCCGGCCCGCAATGGCCTAGCGGTAACCCGCGTTGGCCAGTTCAGCCACCTCGGCCACATTCGCTGCGGTCACGAAACCCGACCCGGTATCGACGTTCAGGGGGGCAAGTTTGTAGATCAGTTGCTGGCAAAGAGACACCACCGGCAGATAGCCCTGCTGGTAGGGTTGCTGGTCAGCGGTCACCAGCATGTAGCCGCTTTCCAGCGATTCCTTGACCCCCTGTCCGATGTCAAAACCGACCCCGATGATCTCACCGGGCTGCTTGCCCATCGACTTCATGAACACCGGGGCCGCAGACACCCATGGCCCGCCCGGATAGCCGATCAGCTTGACCTTGGGGTCAGACAGCACGGCCGATGTCAGGATTGGCAGTTGCAGCATCTGGTCGGCAGATGCGCCTTCGGCTTCTTGCAGCTTGGTCACCACGATCCCGGCCTCTTCCAGTCCTTCGACCAGCCCAAGCTCGCGCTTTGCCCGCGCCTCGGCTTCTCAACGCGACAGCATGATCGCATGGTCGCCAGCCTTGAGCGTATCCCCGGCCAGACGCAGGGTTTCGGCTGCAAGCGCGCGGCCCTGATCATAAAGCTGCGCACCGACAAAGCCCGAGCCGAATTTGGCGCGCACTTCTGGCACATCGACGTTCATGTACATGACCTTGATGCCCGCCGCGTCCGCTTCGGCAGCCAGCGGCAACAGGGCGGCGTCACCGGGATGACCCATCATTGCGATTCCGGCAGGTTTCTGGCCGATCATGTCGGTGACGGGCAAGGCGACCTGCCGGGCCTGATTGCGCGGCTGGGCGACTTTCGCGCCTTGGTGCAGGGCGCGCCTGTCGCACGCTCAGTGCTTGCTGCGGGCGCGGGGGCGGCTTGGGCGTTTTCCAATCCTGACGTGCAGTGTGTCGCCTTGCGGCGGGGTACCGCTGGTAACCCGGACCGCATCAAGATGTTGCAAGCGTTGCTTTTGTGTCTGCGGGGCACGGTGATGCTCGATCCGGGCGAAGAACTGGGCCTGCCCCATTCCGATGCGCCCCGCCACCGCCTGCAAGACCCCGAGGCACTGCGCTTGGGGTGCGACCACCGGAGCCGCGATGGCGCACGCACGTTCTTTCCGTGGGCCGGCAAAGGCGTCTCATTTGGTTTTTCGTACCTCAATGGCTGGCTGCCCGCCAACGATCCCATCATCCTGTGCGAGGTTTCATAAGCAACTCGACGCAAGACGCCGTGACGATCCGACCCGATATTCGCGCAGTTGCGTTGGCTGCGGGTGTGTCGGTGTCGACGGTCAGTCGCGCCTTGAACGGCTACGCCGATGTCAACGCAAAGACCCGCGCGCGCATCGAAGAGGCGGCCGAGACGCTTGGCTATCGCCCGAACCATGCCGCAGCAATGCTGCGCCGAAACCAGACGGGCACCGTGACATTCATGGCCTCGAAGCCCTGGACGAAATATGTCGATCCGTACTTTCTGGGCGTTCTTGACGGTCTGGAAATGGTGCTGACGACGGCGGGTCTTGATCTTCAGGTGGTGATGGCCCGTGACTTTGACCGCGAGATCGACGTGATCAGAAATGCGGTTGGACGCAACCGCTGCGATGCTCTGGTCTTTGCGCGGACACGCCCTGAAGATGAACGCATCGGCTGGCTGGAGGAACGCGGCTTTCGCTTTGTCACCGTCGGGCGCAACCTGGGCAACAGCCACAGCTTTGTGGATCGCGATCAGGTGCGCATCGGGCGCGACAGCGCGCTCAGGCTTGCAGCATTGGGCCACAAGCGGATCGGCCATCTGACGACACCGCTGCGCGATACCTACACTCACCTGACCGTTCAGGGCGTCCGAGAGGGGTTGTCCGAGGCGGGCCTGCCTTACGATCTGGCCCTTGATGTCGAATGCTTTTTGTCGCGCAAGACCGGAGCAGAGGCGGTGACCGAACTTTTGATGCGCGGACCGCGTCCCACCGCCCTGATCTGCGGCAACGATCTGATCGCGATTTCCGCGATGGAGGGGCTGCGCCGCCTTGGTCTGACCCCCGGAGACGATGTCGCCCTGATCGGCTGCGACGATATTCCGATCGCGGCGCATACGCGCTCGGCACTAACGACCTTTGGCATTGACCTCGAGGCCTTGGGAATGCGGCTTGGCCGCATGGTGCAGGCACGGCTGGAGGGAGACTGGAGGGAGATACGACACCGATGCAGGACCTGATCACCGCGCCGATGGTCCTGCGCCAAAGCGATTGTCCAAGCGGGATCGCAGTTCGCCATGAGGCTTGAGGTCCACCCTATCCGCGCCCTGAAGGGCAAGCGGCAGTTGACCGAGATGAACGTGCAATCGGTTGATCAGGCACGGGCGGCGGAGGCTGCAGACATCGACATCATCGTGTCGGGCTGCCGCGCCGACTTTGCCGCACGTCGCGCGGCGGCCGCTGCGACGCATTTCTGCTTTGGTCTGGGCTATGGCCATCAGGTCAACGCCGACGAAGCCAAGCGCGCCGCGTTTGATGCGCTTGAGGCCGGCGCGGATTCGATTTACTGCGCGATGAATTTCGATGTGATCGCAGCCATGACGCGTGAAGGTATCCCGGTTGTGGGCCATGCCGGATTGGTGCCACAAAAGGCCCGCCTGACCGGTTTCAGGGCCTTTGGCAAGAAACCAAAAGAGGCGCGCGCCCTGATGCTGACCATTCGGCGCTACGAGGACGCCGGGGCCTTTGCGGTCGAGCCTGAGGTTGTCTCCGAGCCCGTCGCGACCGCGATTTCGCGCGCGACACCGCTGAGTGTGATCTCGATGGGCTCGGGCGGGGGGTGCGATGTGCAGTACCTTTTCGGCGTCGATGTTCTGGGTGAGACGACAGGTCGCATTCCACGCCATTCACGGGTGTACGATGGGTTTGCGGCTGAATTCGCGCGGCTTCAGAACCGTCGCCTCAAAGCGTTCGCGGCCTTTACAGCCGATGTTGCCAGTGGCCAGTTTCCCGGCCCGTCGGAAACGGTGAGGCTAAACCCGACGCAGGCGGATGCGATGGCCGCATTCCTGGCCGACCCGCGCGGACAAGGCGACCTGGATGCTTGATGTACTTGCCCCGCTGCGCCGCAAACCTTACCGCGACTATGCGCTGGACGGGCCGGCCAATGCCGCAGCCGTGCAGGCCGGACTGGCCACTGCCACCTGGTACCAGACACCGGTCGACCGCAAAGTACTGAAAGAGCTGATGAAACGCTCGGACGGTCCGGCATTGCGGGATACGGCGATCTGGCTCGGTGTTCTGCTGCTGACGGGTGCGGCGGGCATATTGAGCTGGGGCACGTGGTGGGCGCTGCCGGTCTTTGTGCTCTATGGCCTGCTCTATACCACTGCCGCCGACAGCCGCTGGCACGAGATGGGCCACGGCACCGCCTTCAAGACCGCATGGATGAACGATGTCGTTTATCAGATCGCGTCGTTTTTCATGATGCGCAATCCGGTTGTCTGGCGATACAGCCATGCGCGCCATCACACCGACACCATCATCGTCGGCCGCGACCCCGAGATTTCCAACATGCGCCCGACGCAGCTGCTGCTGTTGGCCATCGGGATGACAGGGGTGACGGGTCTGCCGCAATTGCTTGCGACGCTTGTCAGCCATGCGCGCGGCAGACTTTCTGGCGCAGAACAGGATTACGTGCCCCAAAGCGAATGGCCGCGTGCCTACCGCGCCGCACGCTTCCATGTTGCGATCTATGCGGCCATCCTGTTGGCCTGCGTTTCCACGTGGTCGATTCTGCCCGCCATGCTGGTCGGCCTGCCCCGCGCCTACGGCATCTGGGGGCTGATCGTCATCGGTCTTCCGCAGCACGCGGGACTGGTCGAGGATGTGCTGGACCACCGTTTGAACGCCCGAACCGTGTTGATGAGCCGTCCTTTGCGGTTCATCTATTCCAACATGAACTACCACGTCGAACACCATATGTACCCGATGGTGCCGTATCATGCGCTGCCGCGTCTGCATGCGGCGGTCAAGCATGATTGCCCGGAGCCCTGCGCGTCCCTTCTGGCCGCCTGGCAAGAGATTCTGCCCGCCTATCTGCGCCAACAAAACGACCCGACCTATTTTGTGACCAAGCAGTTGCCTCCGGGCGCGGGACGCAGCGCGCCCGCACGCGCTGCAGCCGAATAGTGCCCGGCGCATCCATCGCATTGCTGCGGATGGCTTGTTCTGGGCTGTCAGGCAAATGAATAGCTTGTCAAACCGTGGGGCAACCGGCGCCCTTGCCCTTGGCGGTTCAATCCGCGAAAATACGCCGCTCGCGACAAAAGAAATCATGCAGATGCTCAACCGACCAAAGCCCACGCGCAGTCCCCATAGCAGCAATGGCCTTGCCGGGGTCATCGAGGTGCGCGGTGTGCTTGGCAGCACGGTCTCGGTGCTTGGCACGCGCATCCTTGCGGCAGAGTGGGAGCCGGGACAAAGCATTCCCAAGGAATCCGACCTTTGCGATGAAATGGGGGTCAGCCGGTCCGTCATACGAGAGGCGTTCCGTATTCTCGGTGCCAAGGGGCTGATCAAGAGCCGCACGTCGGACGGTACGCGCGTGCAGGCCCGCAGCGAATGGCGGCTGCTGGACCCTGACGTGATGAACTGGCGTATCAAGGCCGGTGATACCAAGTCGCTGCTGCAGGATCTCTTGAAGGTCCGGCTGGTGCTGGAACCGGGCGTGATCTACACCGCCACGCTGACCGCATCGGATGCCGCGCGCAACCGCATCCGCGCGGCCTGGGCCTGGAAGGAACAGGAGTTCCGGACGCCTGATCCGAATTATGCCGAGCGTCGTCAACGCTTCATCGACGCCGATCTGGAATTTCACCGGGCGTTCCTTGCGGCGCTCGAGTCGGACCTGTTGTCGCAGTTGTTCGCGGTGATCGAGGCGGCACTTGGCCTGCTGCTTGATCTTCAGATGCGCGCGCGCGGCTATACGACCGAGATGATCGGCATGGAGGAGAGCCAGGAACTGCATGCCGCCGTGTTCGGCGCCTTTGAACGCCGCGACCCCGAGGCGGCGCAGGCCGCGATGCGTGATCTGATTGCGCGCGCGATCAAGGATGCGAATGAGGGCTTTGCGATCCTCGATCGCTAAACCCCATCCTCATACATCCGGATGCTGACACCCCCGTCGATGACGACATTTTCCCCGATCATGAACCGCGCCTCATCCGAGGCAAGCAGCACGGCCACGGCGGCAACCTCGTCGGGACGGCACAGGCGCCCCGGCGGCTGGCGTGTCTCCACCACGCGGCGGGCGGCGGCAGGATCGGGGGACCTGTCGAACACCTCTTGCGCCAACGCCGTGTCGGTATAGCCGGGCGAGATCGCATTGATCGAAATCCCGTGCCCTGCGTATTCCAGCGCCAATGACCGCGTCAGGCCAAGGAGGGCGTGCTTGGCCACCGGATAGGGAAACGTGCCGCGCATCACCACCATCGCGTGGTTGGAGATGATGTTGATCACCGCCCCGTTCCGCCGCACGATCATGTCGGGCAGAACCGCGCGGGTGCAATTCCATGCGCCTTCCAGATCGACGGCCATGCAGCGGGCCCAGTCTTCGGGTGTCGATTGCAGGGGTTCGCGAAACACGTTGACGCCGGCATTGTTGACCAGCACGTCAATCGGCCCCAAGGCCGTGCGCGCGGCGGCGTGCATTGCGCTGATCGACGCCGTGTCGGCGATGTCGCAGGTCAAGGCGATGACCTTCTGCCCGGTCGCCCGGGCAATTCTGGCAGCGGTCTCTTTGGCAAGTGCGGGCAGAATATCGGCCACAACGACCGCCGCCCCCTCTGCAGAGAACCGGGCCGCGATGGCCGCACCGATCCCGCGCGCCGCGCCCGTGACGATTGCCGTCTTGCCCGAAAGTCTGGCCATGTTTCCCCCGCTTCATCGTGCTTGCGTTTGTCTGATAAACTGCCTTATCGTCGCAGAATCAATGCTGATCTGGGTGGATTCAATGACAATGCGAAAGCTGTTACTGACATCTGGCGCGCTGCTGACAATACTGGCGGCAGGCATGGCACGAGCGCAAGACAAGCTGATCGTGGCGATCTACAAAAGCGGCACACAGCAGTATTTCATCGACCAGGCGGCAGGATTTACCGCTGCGGCCAAGGAACTGGGCTACGAGGCCCGCATCATCAACGTGGAGCTGGATTCGAACCTTGCGATCTCTGCGATGTCCGACGCGATCGCATCCGGGGCCAAGGGGATCGGCATCACTGCCCCTGATCAGGCGCTGGGGCCGGCCCTTGCAAAGGCTGCGGCCGACGCAGGCATTCCACTGATCGCTACCGATGATCCGCTGATGGACGAGGCGGGTAAGCCGGTGCCATTTGCCGGGTTTGACGGTGTCGCCATGGGCAACAAGGTCGGCGACAAGGCTGCGGAACTCTTGACCGCGTCGGGCTGGCTGTCGGGCACTGATTACGGGATCCTGTCGACCGAGGTCCAGACGTTGTCGGTCTGCAACGACCGCACCAATGCCGCGCGCGAAAAGGTGCTGGCGGCGGGCGCGTCGGCGGATGCGATCAAGGTCGTGGCCTATGACGGCACCACCGATGCGGCGCTTACGGCTGCGGGGCCGGTCATCATCGCCAATCCGGGCATCAACAAATGGGTGGTCTTTGCGTGCAATGACGAAGGCGTGCTTGGCACCACCAATGCGCTGAAAACCGCAGGTATAGCGCCCGCGAATGTCATCGCCGTCGGCCTTGGCGCCTATGAGGCATGCCGTCCGTGGAAAGAGGGGATCGACACCGGCTTCAAGGCCGCCCTTTACCTCAGCGGCGTTGATGTGGGCGACGCCGCCGCGCGTGCCCTGATCAACGCGATCGAAAAGGGCGAAGCGCTGCCGGAAAAGACCGTGGCCAATACCACGATCGTCGATCCGACAACCTATTCGGACATCATGCCCTGCAACTGAGAATCCTCCCAACCTGGCGGGCCTGTGACGGGCCCGCCTTTTTCATGGGCGCATGATGACCCTCGCGATCCTCGACATCCGATCTGTCGGCAAGTGCTTTCCGGGTGTGCGCGCCTTGACAAACCTGTCGATGCAGGTGCGCCGCGGCGAGGTCGTGGCCTTTGTCGGTGAAAACGGGGCCGGCAAGTCAACGCTGCTGAAAATCCTCGGTGGGGACTACACGCTGGACGAAGGCACGATGCAGCTGGACGGGGCGGATGTTTCCCACGCCTCGCCCGTGGCCGCGCGGCAGGCAGGGTTCCGTCTGGTGCGCCAAGAACCGGAGATCGTCCCCGACATTTCTGTCGCCGAGAATGTGTTTGTCGGCGAATACCCCCGCCGCTCCATGGGCCGCGTCGATTTCACGGCGATGCGATCGCAGGTCAACGCGATGCTGGACCGCTATGGCTTTGCTGGCATGCTTGAGCCCGATGCCGATGGCCGCAACCTGTCGCCCGCGCAGATGCATCTGGTGGAAATCCTGCGGGCGCTGAAACCGGGGGTCAAGGTCGTGGCCTTTGACGAGCCGACATCGTCACTGACCTCCGACGAGGTCGCGCGACTGTTCGCGCTGATCCGGCAACTAGCCGGCGAGGGGCTGGGGATCATCTATGTCAGCCACCGGCTGAAAGAGGTGATGGCGATTTCCGACCGCGTGGTGGTCCTGAAAGACGGCGTGCAGACCGGCGATCTGGTGACGCGCGAGACGACCGAAGATCAAATCGTGCGCCTCATGGTCGGGCGCGAGCTGATCCACAATTTCCAGCGCGCCGAGACGACGCGGCCCGAGGTCGTCTTGCAGGTCGAGGGGCTCAACAGCCGCTGGCACCGCGACATCGCGTTTCAGGTCCGCGCGGGCGAGGTTCTGGGCTTTGGCGGTTTGGTCGGCGCTGGCCGCACCGAATTGGCAAAAGTCATCTTTGGCGAATTTCCGATGACCGGCGGCACGGTGCGCATCTCGGGGCAGGACCGCCATTTCCGCGCGCCGTCCGACGCCATCGCCGCCGATATCGGCTTTGCCCCCGAAAACCGCAAGTTGGAGGGGCTGATCCTCGTGCGGTCGGTGATCGAAAATGCCTCGCTGGCCGTCTACAGCCGCCTGTCGCGCTGGGGCATGCTGCGGCAGGCGCAGATGGTCGACGCGGTCGGCCCGGTGATCGCACGACTGGACGTCAAGACCCCCTCGATGGCCCAAGAGGTCGGCAAATTGTCGGGCGGCAACCAGCAAAAGGTCGTGCTGGCGCGCTGGTTGGCCGCCGGACCAAAGCTCTTGATCCTGGATGAACCCACCCGTGCCGTCGACGTCGGCGCCAAGGCGGAGATCTACCGGCTGATCGACACCCTGGCCGCACAGGGCATGGCGATCATGCTGATCTCGTCGGAAATGCCGGAACTGCTGGCATTGTCGGACCGCATCGTGGTGATGCGCGACGGGCGGCTGTGCGCCCCCGTCGAAAAGCGCGATGCGACCGAGGAAGTGATCGTGTCACTGGCACTTGGCACCCAAAAGGCTGCATGACGATGGTACAGGCCGACTGATGATTGCAGAAAACGACGCCCTTTTCCGCAGGACCTTGCGCCTGATCGGGGCGGAAAACCTGTCATTGATCATTGCGCTGGTCATTCTGATCGCGCTGATCGTCAGCCAGACAGAGTTCTTTTTCTCTGCCCGCAACCTTTTCAACATCGGGCAAAACATGGCCGTCGTCGGGTTGATCGCGGTCGGCATGACGATGGTGATCGTCTCGGCGGGCCTAGATATCTCGGTCGGATCCATCGCGGGATGCGCCTCTGTCGTTTGCGCGCTGATGGTGTCACTACTCGGCACCGTGGCGGGCGGGATCGGTGCAGGCATCGCCATCGGCCTCGTGCTGGGGCTGATCAATGCGGTGATCATCAACTATCTGCGGGTGAATGCCGTGGTGGCAACGCTTGCCACCTTTTCCGCGTTTCGCGGCGTGGCCTTTCTGATTGCACCCGAGGGTCGCCCGGTGGGCGTCCTTGACCCGACCTTTGGCGAACTGGGTTCGGGCCGCTTCTTGCAGTTCGGCGGCTTTCCGGGCGTGCCGATTGCCTTTGCCATCCTGGTTGCGGTTGCAGTGGCGGGTCACATCATGATGTCCTCGACGGTCTTTGGCCGGCAGGTCTATTCGATGGGCGGCAACCCGGCAGCGGCGCGTCTGGCAGGGATCAACCTCAACCGGATGCGGCTTTGGATTTACGCGATCTCGGGCGGGCTGTCGGGGCTGGCCGGAGTAATCGTGACCGCGCGCACCTCGTCAGGTCAGCCCGCGTCGGGCACCCAAGGGCTGGAACTGGAGGCAATCACGGCCGTGTTTCTGGGTGGTGCGCTGCTGGCCGGTGGCAAGGGCACGGTAGTGGGCACGATGCTGGCGGTGCTGCTCCTGGCGGTGCTGTCGAACGGGATGAACCTTTTGGGCATCCCGACTTTCTACCAGCTGGTGGCCAAGGGACTTTTGCTGGTGCTGGCCGTCGCCATCGGTCAATGGCGCATGTCGGCGTCCGAGGCGCGGCAGGCCCGGCTCACGGCGGCGGGCGACCAGTGATCACGTTGGCGAATGACCAGATCGCGCTGACGCTGCAGCCCGAGTTTGGCGCGCGGGTGACGTCGCTGACCGATCTTGTGTCGCAGCGGCAATGGCTGGTGACGGGCGATTGCGTGGGTGGTGATGCCCATCTCGGCGATCAGGCGCGGGGCTGGGACGAATGCTTTCCCACCGTGGGCATCTGCGCGCACCCCGCCTGGGGCGGAGCGATGCGCGACCATGGCGAGCTTTGGGGACGGCCTTGGGGCGTGAGCCATGCCGCCCATAGCTGTACGGCCACTTACCGTGATCCGCGGTTTGACTTTGTGCGGTCCCTGCACCTGCAAGGTGCGTCCGTCATTGCCACCTATCAGGTGACCAACCGCAGCCCGGACATCGTGCCTTATCTATGGTGCCAGCACGCCCTTTTGGCCACCACACCGGCGGACCGGATCGTTCTGCAGGGTGTCAGCGGCATGCAGGCAAATGGACAGCCGGTGGATTGGCCAAGCCACGCCACGCGCGATCTGTCTGTTGTTGGCGCGCAGGATGCAGGTTTTGCGCAAAAGCTATATGGTGGCGGGCAGAACAAGGCCAGCGCGTCGGTCATCGGCGCACAGGACAAAATCTGCTTTGACTGGTCCGGCCGTGACGTTCCCGCAGTTGGTGTCTGGCTGGACTATGGTGGCTGGCCCGCCGGTGCCCCCGTTCACCAGGTGGCGCTGGAGCCCACCACCGCGCCCGCCGATGATCTGGTGCAGGCCGAGGCGATGGGCCGTGCGCGCATCCTGATCCCGGGCGACAGGCATCGCTGGTCTGTGCGCATCACCCTGACCCACCACAGGTCCGTTCCCACATGAGGCCCCATTGAAAATCACCGCGCTCAAGACCTATGTCGTGGCCCCGCGCTGGCTGTTTCTGAAGGTCGAGACCGATGAAGGCATCGCGGGCTGGGGGGAGCCGGTGCTGGAAGGCCATGCCGAAACACTGGCCACCAAGATCGCCGAACTGGCCGATTTTGTCATCGGCCTTGATCCGCGCCGGATCGAGGACATCTGGCAGATGATCTACCGCAACGGTTGCTATCGCGGCGGGCCGGTGCTGATGAGCGCGCTGTCGGGCATCGACATGGCGCTGTGGGATATCAAGGGCCGAAGCCTTGGCGTGCCGGTGCATCAGCTGCTGGGCGGGCCGGTACGCGACAAGATCCGCAGCTATTGCTGGATCGGGGGGGACCGGCCTGCAAACCTGATCGAAGGCGCCAAAGCGATGCGCGCGCAGGGCTATGACGCGGTCAAGTTCAACATCTGCGAGGAATTGCAGATCGTTGATACCTACGCAAAGGTCGATGGCATCATCAAGCGCCTGTTCGATCTGCGTGCAGGCGTAGGCGACACGATGGACCTTGCCTTTGATTTCCACGGCCGTGTGCACGCCCCGATGGCGCGGATCCTGCTGCGCGAACTGGAACACCTGCGCCCGATCTTTGTCGAGGATGCGGTGGTTTCCGCGATGGTCGAGACGATGGCCGACCTTGCCCGCGCGACATCCATCCCGCTGTGCATCGGCGAGCGGCTGCATTCGCGCTATGATTTCAAGCGGGTGTTCGAGCTGCGCGCGGCTCAGGTGATCAACCCCGACACCGCGCATGTGGGTGGCATCTCGGAAATGGTCCGCATCGGCCATTGGGCCGAGGCCTACGACGTGGCCTTTGCGCCGCATTGCCCGCTTGGCCCAATCGCGCTGGCCGCGTGTCTGCAGGTGGACGCCATTTGCCACAATGCGTTCATTCAAGAACAGAGCCTTGGCATCCACTACAATCAGGGTGGTGATCTGGCGGATTACCTGTTGCCCGGCCACGGCTTTACGCTCAGCGACGGGCATCTGGCGATCCCGCAGGGGCCGGGACTGGGGATCGAGGTGGATGATGCCAAGGTCACCGCCGCCGCGGCCATCGGCCACCGCTGGCGCGCACCTGTCTGGCGCCACAACGACGGATCCATCGCGGAATGGTAGGCCCGCACGCGTTCCCCGGCATCCATTGCGTGCTTTATGCGCTGTTCGACGCGGATGAGCGGCTTGACCGACAAGCGATGGCCGCGCAGGTCGACCACGTCCGTGCGCAGGGCGCGGATGGTATCACCGTGCTTGGTTTGGCCACTGAAGTTGCCAAACTGACCTTTGACGAGAAATGCGACCTGATCCGGTGGGCGCGCTTTGATGCGCCGGACCTGCCCCTGTCTGTCACCATCGCGGGCAATTCTGTGGCCGAACAGCAGGCACTGGTCGCGGTTGCCGAGGACGCTGGCGCCAGCTGGCTGATCCTGCAACCGCCCATCGCGGGCACCTACAGTGCGGTCGAGTATGTCGATTTCTTTGCCCGCGCGGGGGCCAGGACCCACCTGCCCTTCGCCATACAGAACGCCCCGCAATACCTGGGCCGGTCGCTGTCAGAGGACGACATCGTCGCCCTGCGCGCCCGTTGCCGAGGCTTTACGCAGATCAAATCTGAAACCGGGGCTGTCGATTTGCAGGCGCTGGTGGTGCGCGTCGGCACGGACATCGCCGTCCTGAACGGACGGGGCGGCCTTGAGATGACCGATTGCCTGCGCGCCGGTGTGCAGGGCTTCATCGTCGCCCCGGATGTACTGCCCGGTGTGTTGCGTTGCTGGCAAGCCTGGGCTGTGGGCGACCACGCGAAAGCCGAGGCCGAATATGCCGCCTTTTTGCCCGCAGCCCTCTTCGGGATGCAGTCGCTGGAACACCTGATCTGCTACGGCAAACGCATTTTCGGCTTTCGTGCCGGGATCGCCGTCCACGATCGCGCGCCCGCGATGCGGCCAACGGAATTCGGCCTGGCGCTGGCCCGCAACTGGGCTGCCAAACCCTGACGGGCATCCGCGGCAGCTTTGTCTGACAAATAACAGTTGCGCGGCCTGCGCGGATTTGTCAGACATATTCTGCGGGTGTCATATTTCCGCCATCCGCCCCCCGATCCCCAAGCCGCCACAGAGCGACAGGACTTTCGGGCATCGCCAAAAGTCAGCAAGGAGGAATGCATGAAATCAATTCGCAGATTTGCAGGCGCGCTGGTGACAGCCGCGCTTCTGTCCGCGCCCGTCGCGGCGCAAACGACAGTTTACAGTGTCGGGGATACCACCAGCGGCACCTATATGGACTACATGAAGACCGTCTATGCCCGTGCGGGCAACCCCGAAGTCGTCCAGCTGCCCCTGACCAGTTTCGACAAGAACTTTGAGCTGAACGCGATGGCGGCCGAAAAATGGGAACAGTCCGAGGATGGCCTGACCTGGACCTTCCATCTGCGCCCTGGCCTGGTGTGGAGCGATGGTCAACCCCTTGTGGCCAATGACTATATCTTTGCTTTGCAGCGCGCGGCCACGACAGGGTATGACTTTGCCTGGTACTGGGGCTATGCGGGCGGGATCAAGAACTGGGGTCCCGTGACCGAAGGCAAGGCGGATGTCTCGACTTTGGGCATCAAGGCGGTGGACGACAAGACCATCGAGGTGACGACCGAAACGCCCAAAGGTTATCTGCCGGGTGTGGTCAGCCTGTGGTATCCGGTTCCCGTCCATATCTGGGACAAGTTGGGCGACGAGTATGCCGCCAATGTCGATACGCTGGTGACGTCCGGCCCGTTCATTGTCGAATCCTGGGAAAAATCCAACAACAAGATGGTTCTGGTGAAAAGCCCGACCTATACCGGCCCGTGGCCGTCCATGGTCGACCGGGTCGAGATTGACCCCTCGCTCGGCGCGCCCGAGGTGGGCCTGCCTGCCTTCATGGCCGGCGAGGCGGATTTCGCGTTCCTGAACACCGGACAAATCCCGTTTGTGAAAGAGCGCTTTCCCGGACAGGTGACGAACAATGCCGTCTTTGCGACCTCCTACATCTCGTTCGACCTGAGCTCTCCGCCGTTTGACAACATCGACGTTCGCAAGGCGCTGCAATACGCCATCAACCGCGACGAGATGACTTCGACCGTGCTGAAGGATCTGGCCGTTCCCGGAAAATCCCTGCTGCCGCCGGGCTTTCCTGGCTATAACGAAAAGATCACCAGCCAGGCCGTCTTTGATCCGGCCAAAGCCAAGGAATACATGGCCAAGGCGGGCTATCCGGATGGTGCCGGGTTCCCCGAGGTCGAAATCTGGTACCGCGATCAGGGTGGTTATAACGGCGCCATCTCTGGCCCGATGCTGCAATACCTGCAGGCGCAGTTCAAAGACATCCTCGGCATCACCATGAACATCAAGATCCTGCCGCAAAAGGAATGGATGGCGGGGATGATGGAGAAAAAAAACAACCTGTTCCTTGCCCCCTACGAATACGACTATATCGACCCGTCGAACTTTTACGGCATCTTCTATAACGGCGGGCGTCACGACCACAAGATCAAGGCCTATGACGATCTGGTCGCGGCTGCCGATGCCGGCAAGGTCTGGGAAGATCGTGAAAAGCTTTATGAACAGGCCGAGCAGGTGTTGATCGACAATGCGTCCTTCATCCCGCTGGTCCACCCGATCACCGTCACGGTGGTCAGCAAGGACCTCAAGGGCGAGGCGACCGAACCGAACACGTTCGGTTATACCCCGCTGCGCCAGCTTGGCCTCTATTTCTACACGCATGTGACCAAATAATTTCCCTTGCGCCCCTCGGTTTGACCCGGGGGGCGTCTTTCCATGTCCGGAGTTTGGGATTGCATATGCGGCTTGTGGATATCGAAAACCTGAGCGTCAGCTTTGCCCAACACGAAGGTGTGGTGCAAGCGGTGCGCGGCCTTTCCTTGCATGTTGATGCGGGCGAAAGCCTTGGGATCGTGGGCGAATCCGGGTCGGGCAAATCGGTCACCTGCATGGCGGTGCTGCGGCTGCTGCGCGAACCTCCGGCGCGGATCACGGCAGATCGGCTGGCACTGGCTGGGACCGATATGCGCAAGGCGTCCAAGCGGGACCTTGCCCAGATGCGCGGCCGCGTTGCCGCGATGATCTTTCAAGACCCGATGACGGCGTTTGACCCGGTGTTCACGATTGGCCACCAGATCATCGAGACAATCCAGGCGCATCGCGGTACCTCGAATGCGGTGGCGCGGACCGAGGCAGAGGCCCTGCTGGCCCGTGTGGAAATCAAGAACCCGGCGAGCATCCTCGACAGCTATCCGCACCAGTTGTCGGGTGGCATGCTGCAACGGGCGATGATCGCGATGGCGCTGTCCTGCCGCCCGCAGATCCTGTTCGCCGACGAACCCACGACCGCGCTGGATGTCACCATTCAGGCGCAAATCCTGCAACTGATCAAGGATTTGCAGGCTGAATTTGGCATGGGTCTCATCATGGTCACCCATGACCTTGGCGTCGTTGCCGAAACCGTGGACCGCGTCGTGGTGATGTATGGCGGTCGCGTGATGGAAGCGGGGCCGGTGCAAGAGATTTTCGATGCGCCCGCCCATCCCTATACCCGTGCGCTGTTGCATTCCATGCCGGGCCAGACCGCAGGTCGCAAACGGTTGGTAGAAATCCCCGGCGCCTCGCCCAACCCCGCCAATCCGCCGACCGGGTGCCCCTTTCATCCGCGCTGCGATCAAGCCGATGCGAAATGCAGCGCCGAAACTCCGGCCTTTGCCGCCATCGCCCCTGCCCGCCATGCCGCCTGCTGGAGGCTGCAGTGACCCCGGTCCCCGCCTCACCCGCGCTGGAACTGCGCAAGCTTTGCAAGACGTTCTCCCTGCCGGTCCGCAACGGCTGGCGGACGACCCATGTCGATCACCACGCGGTCAAGGATGTGTCGCTGAGCCTGCCGCAGAACGCCATTCTGGGCCTCGTCGGCGAAAGCGGGTCCGGCAAGACCACGACCGGCATGATCGCGATGCGGCTGACTGAGCCGACCTCAGGGCAGATCCTGGTCGACGGCACCGACATTACCGTGATGGATCACGCAGCCCTGAAACCCTTTCGCCGCAAGATGCAGGTGGTGTTTCAAGACAGCTATTCCGCGCTGGACCCGATGATGACGCTGGGCCAGATCGTGGCGGAACCCTTGCACATCCATGGCGTCGGTACCGCGTCCGAACAGACCGAACAAGCGCTGGCCTGGCTGCAGCGCGTTGGCCTTGATCGCAGCTATGGCAGCCGCTATCCGCATGAGCTGTCGGGCGGTCAGCGCCAGCGGGTCGCCATTGCCCGCGCGCTGATCCTGCGCCCCACGGTGCTGGTGGCGGATGAGCCGACTTCGGCGCTGGATGTGTCGGTCAAGGCGCAGATCATCAACCTGCTCTTGGACTTGCAGGCGGAAATGGGTCTGTCCATCCTTTTCATCAGCCATGATCTGAGCGTGGTGCGGTCGCTGACCGACAAGGTCGCGGTCATGTTCAACGGGCGCGTCGTGGAACACGCCCCGACCGAGGCGATCTTTACCGATGCTCGGCATCCCTATACGCGGTCGCTGCTGGACGCGATCCCTGTCCTGAACCCGCAATTGCGCCGGACGCGCACGTTCCTGTCACGCGCCGATCTTGCCGCCAGCAGTCCGCGCCTGACGCAAGGCGACCTGACTTCACCTGTCGCGGCAGGCCCCGATCCGCAACTGGTCTCGGTTGGTGAAGACCATCTGGTAGAGGCCATTGTCACATGATCCGCTTTATCTTCGGTCGCCTCGCCTCCATCGCGCTGACGTTCTTCGTCGTGTCGGTCATCATCTTTTTGATGATGCATGCCGTGCCCGGCGGCCCGTTCGATGGCAATGACATGCCGGTCTCGGATGCGGTCAAGGCCAAACTGAACGCGAGCCTTGGCCTCGACCGCCCGCTTTATGTCCAGTATTTCAGCTATATGGCGGGCGTTCTGCGATTTGATTTCGGCATCCCTTTCCAAAGCCCGGGCGAGACGGTGCTTGACCTTTTGGCGCGCGCTTGGCCGCCAAGCCTGCTGCTGGGGGGGCTTGGTGTGTTGATCGGCGCGCCGCTCGGGATCTTGCTCGGCATGGCGGCGGCCCTGAACCGCAACACCTGGATCGATTACCTTGCCT
This sequence comes from Rhodobacterales bacterium, assembly GCA_031378845.1. Lineage (GTDB taxonomy): Bacteria > Pseudomonadota > Alphaproteobacteria > Rhodobacterales > Rhodobacteraceae > JAJNPS01. The sequence goes on along the minus strand of JANNES010000015.1, from coordinate 82,382 downwards.
CGGCCTTTGCCACGCTTGGGCTGACGATCCCGGTCTTCGTCACCTCCATGATGCTGATCCTGGTGTTCGCCGTATGGCTGAACTGGCTGCCCTCATCTGGCTGGGGCAAGCCCAACAGCTGGATCCTTCCCGTCATCGCCTATGCCACGATCCCGATGGCCACCTATGCACGCTATACCCGCTCGGCGATGCTGGATGTGCTGAACAAACCCTTTGTCACCGTCCTGCGCGCCAAGGGCCTCAGCGAGCGGCGGATCATCTTCCAGCATGTGCTGCGCAATGCCGCCCTGCCCATGGTCACCGTGTTCCTGCCGATGTTCATCGGCACCGCGACGGGGTCGATCTTTGTCGAAGCGATGTTCCGGGTGCCCGGCCTTGGCGCGTATTTCGTCTCGAGCATCGAATTGCGTGACTACCCGCTGGAAATGGCACTGATCCTGCTGATCACCCTGATGTTCTGCCTGGCCTACCTCATCTCTGACATCATCTATGCGCTCCTTAATCCGCGCATCCGGTTTGGTGGGGACCGCAAATGACCGCGACCCTGACCGCCCCGCGCCAGCGCAGCCCGCTCTATTTTGCGTGGCGCCGCTTTGCCGCGAACAAGGCCGCCGTGGTGGCCGGGATCGTCCTGGCGATCCTGATGCTGATGGCGACTTTTGCCCCGCTGATCACCAGGACCGGCCCGTCCGACCAGTCGTTTCTCACGCAGGCTCTTGCCTTTCCATCACGCGAATTCTGGTTTGGCATCGACGATCTGGGCCGCGACTTCTTTACCCGCATCGTGTACGGCGCGCGGGTTTCGCTGACCATTGGGTTCACCGCAGCGGCGTTTTCGGTGCTGATCGGCATCCCGCTTGGGGCGGCGGCGGGCTACTACGGTGGCCGCGCCGACTGGGTTGTGATGCGGCTGATCGAGCTCTTTTCGGTCGTGCCGCCGCTGCTCGCTGCGATGCTGCTGGGCGCGCTGACGCAAGGCGGGTTCTTTACTATCGTGCTGATCGCAGCGTTGTTTGGCTGGGTGCAGGTCTGCCTTCTGGTGCGCGCACAGGTCAAGGCGTTCAAGGAAAAAGAGTTTGTTCGCGCCTCGCAAGCCCTTGGAGCAACCCCGGGCTACATCATCCGTCGCCACCTGATCCCCAACTCGATCTCGCCCATCATCGTGGGGTTCGTGCTGGCCATTCCGTTGGCGATGATGCTGGAGGCGTCTCTCAGCTTTCTCGGCATCGGCGTGCCGCCGCCCACGCCCAGCTGGGGGCAGATGATCAATACGGGGATGAATTTCATGTATTTCTACTGGCATCTGGCGGTTTTCCCGACCGCTGCCCTGGCAATAACGGTGCTGGCGACCACCCTTTTCGGCGACGGGCTGCGCGATGCCCTTGATCCGACGCTGAAGGGGCGTTGAATGGCCGACAACCTTGCCGCCCTGTTCCTGCTCGATCCCGATGTTACGTTCCTCAACCATGGCTCGTACGGGGCCTGCCCGCGCCCCGTTTTTGAACGCTATCAGGCGTGGCAGTTGCAGCTGGAACGCCAGCCGGTCGCGTTTCTTGACCCGGCGCGCGGGCTATCGGGGTGGATGCGTGAGGCACGGACCGCGATGGCGGCAGAGGTCGGCGCCGCGCCGGATCACCTGGTGGGCCTGACCAATGCGACCGAGGCGCTGAACATCGTCGCGCAATCGCTGGACCTGCGGCCCGGCGACGAGATCGTGACGACCGACCACGAATATGCCGCTCTCGACAAGACCTGGGCCTATGTGGCGCGACGGACGGGCGCGCATGTGGTCCCTGTCACAATCCCCTTGCCCCTCGCCGATGCGACCGCGTTCACCGAGGCGGTACTGGCCGGGATCACGCCGCGCACCCGCGTGCTTTTCCTCAGCCACATCACCTCGGCGACCGCACTCGTGTTCCCCATCGCGGCAGTGGTGGCCGAGGCGCGCGCGCGCGGCATCCTCACCGTCATCGACGGCGCACATACACCGGGGCATATCAGGCTGGACCTGACAGCGCTTGGGGCCGACTACTATGCGGGCAACTGCCACAAATGGCTGATGGCCCCCAAGGGGTCGGCTTTCCTTTACGTGCGGCCCGAACTGCAGGCAGGGATCAACCCGCTGGTGATCAGCCATGGCTGGACCGAGGACGCAAGGATACCCGGCACCAAGGGCGTGTTCGGCAACACGCCCTTCATTGACGGGTTGGAAATGCAAGGGACACGCGACCCGTCAGCCTGGCTGACGGTTCCCGATGCCATCGCCTTTCGCGACCAGCACGGCTGGGACGGCATCGCCGGGCGCTGCCGCGACCTGGTGCAGGATACGGCGGCCCGCGTCGCGGACCTGACGGGACTTGCCCCGTTGTCCAGTCCGGAATTCTGCGCGCCGCAAATGGCGGCGATGCCGGTTCCGTCTTGCGACCCGATGGCGTTGAAGCTGGCACTTCTGGCCGACTACGGGATCGAGATCCCATGCTTTGCGTGGCAAAAGCACACCATCGTGCGGGTCTCGGCCCAAGGCTACAACACCGCGGCACAGATGGATCATCTGGTCGCAGCGCTTGCGACAGTGCTGCCGCGTCTGCATAGAGCCGTCGCATGACCCGAAACTCCGCCCTGCGCTATCTTGCGCCCCTCGACACGCCGACAAAGGGTGTGGCCGTCCAGGACGCGCTCGTGGCGATGATAGAGGCGGCTGGTCTGGGCATCGGCGACCGGCTGCCGCCAGAGGTCGCACTGGCCACCAAACTCGGTGTCGGACGCTCGACCATCCGGGAAGCGATGAACCGCTGGGAAGGCCTTGGCATCATCCGTCGCAGGCGCGGCGACGGCACCTATCTCACCGCCCGCGTCCAGGCCTCGCACGGACCCCTGCCCACCATGATCCGGCTGGAAGGCGAGGCGCTGTTGCGTCTCTTGGAAGTGCGCCGGGTGCTGGAAACAGGAACGGTGCGCCGCGCTGCCGTGCTTGCAAACCCCGAACAGCGCAAGGAAATTGCCGCACTTTGCGATGCGCTCTTGCGCATCGTCGATGCCGGGCTGCCCTACCGCGAAGCCGACTGGGCGTTTCATGGCGCGATCAGTGACGCCACGGGCAATCCGCTGTTCGGCCAGTTGCTGGCGCATTTGGATCATGCGTTCGAACGCTCGCAAGACGCGCCCTTCAGCCGCAACGCGTTTGGCCTTGCGTCCTTTCCTATCCACCGCGACCTGAGCGATGCGATCAGGCGCAGCGATCCCGACGGCGCCGAGACCGCGATCAACGCAATCATCGACTCCGTGGCGCAGGAAATCCGCCAGATCATCGATCTGGGGCCACAAGTCGACGCGCCACCATGACCGCGCTCGCGCAATTGGAGCGACGGCTTTTGTGGCTGTCATCCTGGATGATCCACAATGCCAATCACTTGCGCCCGGCGGGTGATCTGGACGTCAAGGTCGGCGGGCATCAGGCGTCGTCGGCGTCGATGGCCACGATGATGACCGCACTCTATTTTCATGCGCTGCGCCCCGAGGACCGGGTCGCGGTGAAACCCCATGGCGCCCCGGTGTTTCATGCGATCCAGTATCTGGCGGGCGCGCAGACCTTGGAAAAGCTGCAGAATTTCCGGGGCTTTGGCGGAGCACAAAGCTATCCGTCGCGGACCAAGGACGTCGATGACGTTGACTTCTCCACGGGCTCTGTCGGCCTTGGCGTGGCCCAGACGCTGTTTTCGTCGCTGGTGCAGGACTACGTGACGGCGCACGGCTGGATGCCGGACCGCGCGTGCGGTCGGATGGTCTCGCTTCTGGGCGATGCAGAGATGGACGAAGGCAATATATACGAGGCGCTGCTGGAGGGCTGGAAGCACGACGTGCGCAACCTGTGGTGGGTGGTCGATTACAACCGCCAGTCGCTGGATGCGGTGGTGCGTGAGGGGCTCTGGGCGCGGTTTCAGGACATGTTCCGCGGCTTTGGCTGGGATGTCGTGATCCTGCGCCACGGCACGCTGCAACAGGCGGCCTTTGCCGAACCGGGCGGGGCCGCATTGAAAGGATGGATCGAGGCCTGTCCGAACCAGACCTATTCCGCGCTGACCTTTCAGGGCGGGCCGGCGTGGCGCGCCCGCCTGACCGACGATCTGGGCGATCAGGGGGCACTCTCGGCCTTGCTGGCCCGGCGCAGCGATGACGCGTTGGCGGCTTTGATGACCAATCTTGGCGGGCATGATCTGGCCGAATTGACCCGCGCCTTTGACGCCGCCCGCGCCCAGGATCGGCCGACCCTCTTTCTGTGCTACACGATCAAGGGGATGGGCCTGCCCCTGGCGGGGCACAAGGACAACCATGCGGGTCTGATGACACCGACACAGATGTCCGATCTGCAAACCCGGATGGGCGTCCGACAGGGCCATGAGTGGGACAAGTGGGAGGGCGTTGACGCCATCTCTTGTCGGGCGGCCATCCGCAAGGCACCGTTCTTTGCGACCGGTCCACGCCGCCTGACCGCGCCAAAGATCCCCATCCCGGCCCACCTGCCCGCACAGGATCTGCGGTCAAAACCGATCTCGACCCAGATGGGGTTCGGCCAGATACTGAACGAGATTGCGCGCGGGGATAGCGAGCTTGCGTCGCGGATCGTCACCACCGCGCCCGATGTGACCGTGTCCACGAACCTTGGCCCCTGGGTCAACCGGCGTGGCCTTTTTGCGCGGGAAAGCATGGCCGACACGTTCAAGGCCGAACGCATTCCCTCGACCTTCGCCTGGGAGTTTTCGCCGCGCGGCCAGCACATCGAACTTGGCATCGCGGAGTCCAACCTGTTTCTGACCCTGTCCGCGCTGGGCCTGTCGCACCACATCAACGGCGTGCGCCTTTTGCCCGTCGGCACCGTCTACGACCCCTTCATCTATCGCGGCGCCGACCAGCTCAACTATGCCTGCTATCAGGATGCGCGCTTTTTGCTGGTGGCCACGCCCTCCGGCGTCACGCTTGCCCCCGAAGGCGGCGCACATCAGTCCATCGGCACGCCACTGATCGGCATGGCGCAGGATGGCCTTGCAGCCTTTGAGCCCGCGTTTGTGGACGAATTGTCCGTCGTGATGCGCTTTGCCTTCGACTACATGCAGCGTGATGGCGACGCGCCGCGCGACCCCCATACCTGGCTGCGCGACGCCACCGGTGGGTCGGTCTATCTGCGGCTCTCGACCCAGCCCATGGACCAGTTGCACCGCGAGATGACCGCCGATCTGGAAAGCAGCATCATTGATGGCGGCTATTGGTTGCGGCATCCGGGCCCGAACTGCGACATCGTGATCGCCTATCAGGGCACCGTCGCCGCCATGGCCCTGCGTGCTGTCGCCGCGCTGGGCGAGCGCCATCCCGGCGTGGGGCTGCTGGCCATCACATCCGCTGATCGGCTGAACGCCGGCTGGTCCGCCGCACAATCCGCGCGCGAACACGGGATTGCCACCGCCACCTGTCACGCCGAACGCCTGCTTGCTGCGATGCCACGAGATGCAAGCCTGATCACGGTCATCGACGGTCACCCCGCCGCGCTGGCCTGGCTCGGGTCCGTTCACGGCCACCGCACCCGGGCGCTGGGGGTCGAACATTTCGGCCAGACCGGCACCATCGCCGACCTCTACCGGCACTTTGGCATCGACACGGACGGCATCATCCGGGCCGCGCGCGGGATCGGTGGCTCAGGCTGGCACGTGACCGGACCCGCGACCTGAAACGCATATAATGCCGAAATAGAAACGCGACGGTCGCGCGCAAGCACCCGTCAGCGCCCACGTCTCCGGTGGCTTGGCGCTGCCGTCAAGCCGTGATCAAAGGTGCAGTTGCCAGCACGCGTGCCGACGACCGGGCGGGCGGCGTGATGAAGATGCGCGCGCCAAATGATTTCCACCTCGCCGCGCTCGTGCGCCCCGCGCCATCGCGACCTATCGGCAGACCGCCCAAACAAGCAGTTGAGACCTCGTGTGGCGTTGACAATTGGCCCTGACGGCTGCGCGTTACCGATGCCGAGACAGATGTCGTCGAAGCTTGGTTCGCCGATCTTGGACGAGGCGACATTTGCGACCGTGCGCGCGCGGATGAAGCTGCGCAACCCCAGGGTTACGCCGCCACCCGTGGTCAGCGGCCCGACATTCCTGACCGGCCTGATCCCTTGCGACAAATGCGCCGGGCGATGACCATCCGCACCGGCATGGGCGGGCGCTGTCGCTATGACACCTGCATGACCAACGCGCGGCAGGGACCAACGGCCTGCACCCGGATGATCGTCCCGATGGAGAAACTGGACGTACGGTCGCCACACATCTGGAAAAGTGCCCGCTTGATCCGACGCGGCGGGCGAAAGTGCTGTCCACGGTCCTCGACCGCAGGCAGCACGGTGCGGAGCATTGATGGGCGCGGTGCCAGGTTTTGTTCCAGAATGGCGGCGCTCAGCCGCGCAGCAATACCAGCAAATCCGGGCTGGGATAGCCGTCCGGAACACGGCCCAGCGACTTTTGAAACGCCTTGACCGCAGCGATGGTCTTGGGGCCGATGCGCCCGTCCACCCCGCCTGCGTCAAAACCCGCGCGCGTCAGCTTGTCTTGCAGTTCGCGACGTTCCTCCAGCGTCAGCGCGCGCCATTCGCGCGGCCAGCCCGCCTTGATCGGCGCACTACCCGTGATGCGGTCGGCCAGATGCCCGATGCCGATGACGTAGGCGTCGGCGGTGTTGTAGCGCTCGATCACCTGAAAGTTGCTGAAAATGAGGAAGGCAGCACCCCGCGATCCGCCGGGCAAAAGGACCGAGGCCGGTCCATGATCGGGCAGATCGCCGCCCGTCATCGGCTTGATCCCCAAGGCGCGCCATTCTGCCACCGGCTTTTTCACCGCAGCCGTGGTCTGGTCATAGTCGAAGCCCGGCGGCAGCGTGACCTCCAGCCCCCAGGGTTGCCCTTTGGTCCAGCCCCAATGCGCCAGGTAATTGGCGGTGGAGGCCAAGGCATCGGCCGGATCATCGCCCCAGATGTCGCGCCGCCCGTCGCCGTCGAAATCGACCGCATAGGCCGCCCAGGATGAGGGCATGAACTGGGTATGCCCGCTGGCCCCCGCCCAGCTGCCGACCATGTTTTCGGGCGTCGTGTCGCCGTTTTGCAGGATTTTCAGCGCGGCGATCAACTCGCCCTCAAAAAACGCGGCCCGCCTGCCGTCATAGGCGAGTGTGGCCAGCGACGCGATCACCGGCAGCTTGCCGCGAAAGGTGCCGTAGGCGCTTTCGAGGCCCCAGACAGCAACGACGACCGGGGCATCCACGCCGTATCGGGACTCGATTATCGCCAGCAGACCCTTGTGCGAGGCCATGGCGTTGACCCCGAGGGCCACGCGCTCTTGGGACACGGCGGTGTCGAGGTAGTCCCAGATCGTCTTGGTGAATTCGTTCTGGTTGCGGTCCTTTTCGACGATGTTGGGGTCAAACTGCACCCCGCGCATCGTCGCATCAAAGACGGATGCCGTGATGCCTGCCGCCAGCGCGCGGAGGCGGAACCCGGTGATCCAGGCCTCAAGCCCCGCCTGACTGCCCATCGGGGGATTGGCCATGGTCGCCTCATCTGTCTCAAGCGTCTGGACAAGACCTGTCTGTGCGCTGGCACCCGAGGCCACGGCCAAGACCACGACGGCCATGGCCGGCCAGACTGCACGCCTCATGGGATGGACCTTGTCTGCATGGCGCAACCCTAGTCGAACTGCGGCGACCACGCCAAGCCCCTCAGCGTCTGCGCCGCACAACCTTGCGTCGCGCCACGTCTTTTGCGGCCTGTTGGCCCGGCCTGCGTGCGCCGCCTTTGCCAGGTGGACCGCGTCTGCCGCCCGGCATCGCGCGGTCCTCGATCTCCAACAGTTCCAGCATCAGCCCGCCGGTCACTGGCACTGCTTCGGCCAGCCGCACGGTCACCTTTTGGCCGATGCCGATGGTCACGCCGGTGTCAGCGCCCCGCAGGGTCTGGGTGTCGGCATCAAAGTGGAAAAACTCCCGCCCGACCGCGCGGATCGGCACCAGACCATCCGCACCGGTCTCGTCCAGTTTCACGAAGAGCCCGAACCGCTGGACGCCCGAGATGCGGCCCGCAAAGGTGCTGCCGACACGGTCTGCAAGATAGGCGGCAAGGTATCGGTCAGTCGTGTCGCGTTCAGCCGCCATGGAGCGGCGTTCGGCGTCGGAGATCAGCTTGGCGGTTTCTTCAAGGTTCTCGATGTCCCAGGGCGACAGGCCATCCTTGTTCGATTCGGGGCCCCAGCCGTGGCCCGCGATGAGCGCGCGGTGCACGATCAGGTCCGAATAGCGCCGGATGGGCGAGGTGAAATGCGCATAGTTCTGCAAGGCGAGGCCGAAATGGCCGAAGTTCTCGGGGTGGTAATAGGCTTGGGTCATTGACCGCAGCGTGGTGATGTTCATCAACTCGTCAAACTCGGTGTCCTGCGCTTGGGCGAGGAGCCGGTTCAGATGCGACGTTTTCAGGACCTGCCCCTTGGCCAGCACAAAGCCCGAGGCGCCTGCGACCTCACGCAGGGCATCCAGCTTTTCGGGGCTTGGTTGTTCGTGGACGCGGTACAGCAGCGGGCGCTTGAGGCGCTGCAATTCCTCGGCGGCGGCGACATTGGCCGCGATCATGAATTCTTCGATCAGCCGGTGGGCATCCAGCCGTTCGCGGAACGCAACCGAGGTTACGGCGCCATCCTCAGACAAGATGATCTTGCGTTCGGGCAGGTCGAGATCCAGGGGTTCTCGCACCGCGCGTGCCAGAGTCACCGCCGCATAGGCCGCATAAAGCGGGCGGATGACGGGGTCGAGCAGGGGCGTCGTCACCGCATCGGGGCTGCCGTCCATCGCGGCCTGCACCTGCGCGTAATGCAGCGACGCTTGCGACCGCATCATGGCGCGAAAGAACTGATGCGCGATCTTGTGGCCGCCCGCGTCGATCCGCATCCGCACCGCAAGGCAAGGCCGGTCGACATGTTCATGAAGCGAGCAGAGATCGCCTGACAGCACGTCGGGCAGCATCGGCACCACGCGGTCCGGGAAATAGGTGGAATTGCCGCGACGGCGCGCCTCGCGGTCAAGGGGCGATGCAGGGCGGACATAGGCCGCGACATCGGCAATGGCGACCCAGACGACATGGCCGCCGGGATTGCCGGGTTCTTTATCCGCCTCAGCATATACGGCATCGTCGCGGTCGCGCGCATCGATGGGGTCTATGGTGACAAGGGGCAGGGTGCGCAGGTCGGCGCGACCGTCCATCGTGGCCGGGGTTGCGGCATCGGCTTTGGCGATCACGGGATCGGGGAACTGGTCGGGGATGCCGTGCTGGTGAATGGCGATCAGGCTGACCGCCTTGGGGCCAGAAGGATCGCCCAGCCGCGCGGTGATGCGGGCCTGCGGCAATCCCATCTTGCGATTGCCGACAGCCTCGCCCTCGACCAGCTCGCCGTCGCGGGCGTCCATCGTGTGGTCACGCGCGACGCGCCATTCCTTGTCGGAGCCCTTGTCGATGGGCAGGATGCGCCCGCCTTCGGCATTGACGCGAAAGACGCCGAGGACCTTGATCGGGTTTGACCCAAGCGCGCGGATCAGCCGCGCCTCACAGACGTAGTCGTCCAGATCAACGCGTGTCAGCCGCGCAAGGATGCGGTCACCTGCGGCCAGCGCAGGATCGCCGCGTTTGGCGATGATGAGGATGCGGCCTAGGTCTGTGTCGACGCCTTCCTCCAGCGGTTCGGCAAAGAGATCGCCCGCAGCATCGGGGGCCAGCACGCGCAGGACGGCCACGGGGGGCAGCTCACCGGCCGGGCGGAAATGGCGGGATTTCTTTTCGACGACGCCCTCGGCCTCAAGCTCTTTCAGAAGGCGCTTGAGGTCGATACGGGCATCCCCCTTGATGCCGAAAGCCTTGGCGATGTCGCGCTTGGCGGTCAGCAGGGGGTTGTCGGTGATCCATTGGCGGATCTGGTCTTTTGTGGGAATTGGGTTCATGCGCAGCGCCCTAGCATGGACAGAGGCCGGCGGAAACCCGATCGCCTCATCTGTCTTTCAAATATCCCGCGGCGCGCCCCGCAACATCGTCCGGAGCCTCCGGCGGGGATATTTGGGCAAAGATGAAGCGCTAAAGCTCCAGCACCATTTCACGGTGAGCGATGCCGGCATCCATGAATTCAGGTCCGTCGGCCGCAAAACCCAAGGCCTCATAGAACCCCAAAGCATGGGTCTGCGCACCGAGGCGGACCTCGGTGATCCCGGCGCGGTCGCGAAACTCGGCGATGGCGGCCAGCATCAGCGCCTTGCCCATGCCGGTGCCGCGCAGATCGGGCAGCACACAGACGCGCCCGATCTTGCCGACCGAGTCCCTGACGATCAGGCGCGCGGTGCCGACCGGGCAGCCATCCTTGATGGCCAGAAGATGCGTGGCATCGCCGTCGAGCCCGTCGACCTCCAGTTCCGGATCGACGCCCTGTTCGTCGGTAAAGACCGCGCGTCGCAGGGCGAGGCAGGTCGCAATATCCGTGGTCAGGCCGATCTTGAGGCTCACGCGAAGTAGTCCTTGAGGATGCGACCATAGACGGCCTTCAACTGATGGATCTGGGTAACCTCGACCCGTTCGTCAACCTGGTGCATGGTCTTGCCGACAAGGCCAAACTCCACCACCGGGCAATGGGCTTTGACAAAGCGGGCATCGGATGTGCCGCCGCTGGTCGAATAGGTGGGCTGAACGCCGGTTTCGGCGTGCACCGAGCGCGCCACGAGGGCGGAAAACTCCCCCGGCTGCGTCAGAAAGCTTTCGCCGGAGATGCTGAGCTTTAGCGCGAGTTCCACGCCGGTATCGCGCTGCACGGCATTGGCATGGTCGTGCAGCCACGTGGTCAGCGAGGCGCCGGAATGCAGGTCGTTGAAGCGGATGTTGACGGTTGCCAGCCCGCGCGAGGGGATCACGTTGTTGGCCGGGTTGCCGCAATCGATGGTGGTGATCGCCATGGTGGAGGCATCGAAATGATCAGTGCCCTCGTCCAGTGGTTTGGCCTCCAGCCGGGCAAGGTACTTCACCAGCGCGCTCATCGGGTTTTTCGCGCGGTGCGGATAGGCGGAATGACCCTGCACGCCGGTGGCGGTGATGAACGCGGTCATGGAACCGCGCCGCCCGATCTTGATCATCTCGCCCATCACATTGGGGCAGGTGGGCTCGCCGACCAGGCAATGGCTCATCCGCTCCCCCTGCGCGGCCATCCAGTCAAGAAGTGCGACGGTGCCATCTGTCGCCTCGCCTTCCTCATCGCCGGTGATGGCCAGGACCACCGCGCCATCGGGGGGTGTCGCCTGCACGAAATCGATGGCGGCGGCGGCAAAGGCGGCCACGCCCGATTTCATGTCCGTGGTACCGCGCCCATACATCCAGCCATCCACCACCTCGGCCCCAAAGGGATCATGCGTCCAGGCGGCGGCATCGCCCACCGGCACGACGTCGGTATGACCGTTGAAGCCAAAGGTCTTGTTGGCACCGCGCAGTCCCCAGCGTGCAAAGAGATTGGCGGTGTCGCCGCGATCCACGCGGGTGCAATCGAACCCGGCCTTTGCCAGCAGGTCCTGCAGCAAAACCAGCGCGCCGCCTTCGATGGGTGTGACCGAAGCGCAACGCACGAGGGCCGCGGTCAGCGCAACGGGGTCTGTAGCGGTGAGCGGCATATCTGGAGGATCCCGAATAGAGGTCTACAACGCATAGCGGTCCTGCCGCGCGGGGGCAACCTGTCGGCCTGCACTGCCTGTGCCGACGCATGACCGCGCCGGTGAAAAACACGGCACGTCTGGGAAAGTTCGATGACAAATCAGGGGGTATAGGCGATTCTTGGCGCAATCAGAAACGTCCTGAGGCAGGGCGAACACCGGACCAACGTGTCCGCAAACGGGGGCAAGACCTGCACGTTCGGCGCCACTCCGAACGCGGGTGAGGTTCGTTTTGTCTTCGGGTAACCGGAGGCGTCGATGCCGGCTACGGGGGCAGAGCTTACCTACAATACCGGTGCTACGGCGCTGCAGATGGCCAATACCATCATGGGCGACGGCGTCACGGTGTTGAATGCGACATATTCGGGCGCCAGCACGTCGAAGGCCATCTATTCCAATGGTGGTCTGTCGCCGGGCGTCGTGCCGGGCACGACGGGGGTTATATTTTCCACCGGCCGGGCCGCGGATTTCACGCAATCGAACGGCGATCCCAACCGGTCAGCCGGCACCGGGAGCGACTCGGCGGGGGTCGACAACAACGCTCAATTCAACACGATTGCGGGCGCGCGCACCTATGATGCGTCCTTTATCGACATCGACTTTCGACCCGTCGGCAATGTCATGACGTTCCAGTTCGTGATCTCGTCCGAGGAGTATCCGGAATACGTGGCATCGCAGTACAACGACGTCTTTGGGGTCTGGATCAACGGTACGCATGTGCCGGTGTCTGTCGGTAACGGCATCAACGGCGTGACCAATATCAACGGCATCACGCAGCCGAACCTCTATGTGAACAATACCAACGATGGCTTTAACACCGAAATGGACGGCTTTACCTTAACGCTGTCCCTGACGGTGCCGGTGAACCCCGGGGTGACCAACTCGATCCGGATCGGTGTCGCAGATACGTCTGACGCCGTTTTTGATACGAACATTCTGATCGCTGCAGACTCTGCGCAAACCGTCATGGTCGCGCGCGACGACAGCGCCAACATCGTGGCGAGCGGCACGACCACGATCAACGTTCTGGGCAATGACGTGGGGCCTGTGAATGCGACCCTGATCATCACCCAAATCAACGGCCAGAATGTTGTGGCCGGGCAAACCATCACGCTTGCGACAGGCCAACTGATCACGCTGAATGCCAATGGCACGCTGACGGTCGTTGGTGATGGCCAGATCGAGATGGCGAACTTTACCTATACCGTCAAGGCGGGCGCCACGGGTCCGACGGATGTGGGCATCGTCACGATCAACTCGATCCCGTGTTTCGTCGCCGGGACGCGGATCCGCACCCCGGCGGGCCAGGTCGCGGTCGAAACCCTCGCGGTGGGTGATCTGGTCGACACGCTTGATGACGGCCCGCAGCCGCTGCGGTGGATCGGGCGCGGGCGCGTGGCGGCCAAAGGCAGTCTCGCCCCGATCCGCATCAAGGCCGGCACTTTTGGTGACCATGCCACCTTGATGGTCTCACCCCAGCACCGCGTGCTGATCCGCGATCCGCTGGCCGAGTTGATGTTTGGCGAACAAGAGGTGCTGGTAGCGGCCAAGGACCTGGTCAACGATGTGTCGATCCGCGTGGTGCCGGGGGGCATGGTTGAATACATCCACCTCTTTTTCGACCGCCATCAGATCGTGTTCTCCGAAGGTCTTGCGACCGAAAGCTATCTGCCCGGCGCGCAGACCGCGAACGGCTTTGAGCAAAAGATCATGGCCGAACTGCGCGCGATTTTCCCAAAGCTGGACATGGCGGCTGAGGCGATCCTGTCGGCCCGACCCTCTTTGCGCAGTTATGAGGCGCAGGCCCTGATCCGCGCCGCGCAGCGGTCGGTCGCGCCGTTCAGGACCATACCAAACCCCGCGCCAAGCTTGCGCAGGCGGGCGGCCTAGTCGCGATCGTCCCCATCGAAAAACGGCGTCATCTGCGCCACGATCACGGCATTTTCCGCCAGCGCGCGATCCATCAGCGCGCGCTCTTCGGCGGGGATCTCGTCGCCATTCTTGATCCGCTCGTCCAGGGCGCCATAGCCTGACACATCCAGGGGTGCGAGATCGGCCTGTTTCAGCACCACCACGGTTTCGCGCACCGCCTCGGCCTCGTCCACGCCGGTGGCATAGATCAAAAGCGCGGCGCCGGTAGCGCCCTCGGGCAAACCATCGCCGACCTTGCGGCCAACCTCGACAACCAGCGTGAAGACCTGTTGGGGGCGGGGAGTGTCGGCCATGGAGGTCTCCGGGGAATTTGCGTCCTCCTGCGCGTGCGCGGGTTTGCTGTCAAGCTGCATCGGCCGTTAGCGGATTGTTCGCTTTCCTGCGGCAGGGTGCCGGCATTGGTTCCCTAGCGGCGAGCGTGTCTTATGGTTAATGCCACGAAACTGCCTGTCGAAACCGGAATCGGCGCGGAACAGATGGCCGGGGGGATGTTCGGCGCGTCGATCAAGATCGTCAGTGCCAGCTATCAAGGCGATCCGGGCAGCGCCGGCATGTGGTCCAATGGTGACAAGATCGCGCCGGACCTCACGCCGTCGGATCGGGGCGTGATCCTGTCGACCGGGAAGGCCTCGTCTGTGACCAACGTCAAAGGCGAAGCCAACCAAAGTCTGTCCACGACGACCGACACCAAGGGCGTCGACAACGATGCCGACATGAATTCGGTGGCCGGGACAAAGACTTTTGACGGGGCAATCTTCAAAGCGGATTTCGTGCCGCAAGGGTCCGTCCTGACGATGAAGATCACGTTTTCGTCCGAGGAATACCAAGGCAACTCGGTGACCGGGTGGAATGACTCCGTGGGGGTCTGGGTCAATGGCGAAAAGATGCAGCTGACGGTCGGCAAGGGCGACATCACCGTCAACAACATCAACGCCAAGTCGAATGCGGAACTTTACAACAACAATGCGACCGACCAGTTCAACACCGAAATGAACGGCTTTACGGTGACCATGACGCTGCGCGCGCCGGTCAAGGCGGGGGCAGTCAACTCGATCAAGATCGGGATCGCCGATGGCGGCGATGCCGCCTATGACAGCAACCTCTTGATTGCGGGCGACAGCATCGACACGCCGGTGATCGCGCACGATGACGCGTTTCAGATGGGTCTCGGCGACAAGGCGGTCGTCGATCTTGTCGGCAATGACCAGGACTTGTCCAAGGGCGCGCTGACGATCAGCCAGATCAACGGCCAGGACGTCAAAGAGGGCAGCATTGTCACGCTGCCGAACGGGGTCGAGGTCATCGTGAATGGCGATGGGACCGTCACCCTCGTGTCGGACGACAACGACAAACCGGGTGAGACAAGCTTCAGCTACGAGGTTACCGATGCCGAGGGCAATACCGATATCGGGCTGGTGCAAGGCAACGTGGTGCCGTGCTTTGTCGCGGGCATGCGGGTCGCCACGCCATCGGGTCTGATCCGGGTCGAGGCGCTGCGACCGGGTGATCTGGTCCTGACGCTGGACAACGGGCCACAGCCCGTGCGCTGGGTCGGCGGCGTCACGGTGGACGCCGATCCCGCCACCGCACGCGTCGTCATTCCGGTGGGTAAGTTCGGCAGACATGGCCAGTTGCGTCTGTCCCCGCAGCACCGGATTTGTCTGGTTGGCTGGGCCGCGGAACTGATCTGTGGCACGCCCGAGATCCTGGTGCGCGCACGCCATCTAGTTGCCCCGGGGACCGCGCAGGTGGAGACGATGTCCGGACCAGTCAGCTATGTGCACCTGATGTTCGACCGCCACGAGATCATTCAGGCCGAGGGGCTCTGGTGCGAAAGCTATCGCCCCGGTCCGCGCACCCTGTCGGGACATTCACCTGCCGTTCAGGCAGAGCTTTTGCGTCTGTTTCCCCAACTTGTCGCCCATCCCAAAGGTGGACATGCCCCGCTTGCCCGACCAGAGGCGCGGTCGGAAGAGGTCGTGGTGATGATCACGCTTGAAGGCCTGATCACGCCGGACGTATTTCGTCTGAATGCACCACGCGCGATGATGGTCGCATCTGACCTCGCCGAACGTCACGCCGCGTGACGCCGCACGGCTGCGGCATCAGTCGGCCCACCGGTCTTGGCGCGGGCGGCCGCCGCGCAGGATCCTCAGTCGCGCAAAAGTTCGTTGATCGAGGTTTTCGATCGGGTCTGCGCATCGACCTTTTTGACGATCACGGCGCAGTAAAGGTTGATCCCGCCCTTTGACGGCATCGAGCCTGCCACGACGACCGACCCCGCAGGCACCTCGCCGTACATCACGGCGCCGGTTTCGCGGTCCACGATCTTGGTGGATTTCCCGATGAAGACGCCCATCCCGAGGACGGCGCCTTCGCGGATGATGCATCCTTCGACCACCTCGGACCGCGCACCGATAAAGCAGTCGTCCTCGATGATCGTCGGCCCCGCCTGCATCGGCTCCAGCACACCGCCGATGCCGACGCCGCCCGACAGATGCACCCGCTTGCCAATCTGCGCGCAGGACCCGACCGTAGCCCAGCCGTCCACCATGGAGCCCTCGTCAACATAGGCGCCGATGTTCACGAAAGACGGCATCAGCACCACGTTCTTGCCGATGAACGCAGACCGCCGCACGATGCTGCCGGGCACCGCGCGAAACCCCGCCTCGCGCCACTGCTTTGCGCCCCAGCCCTGAAACTTGGACGGCACCTTGTCCCACCACATCGACCCGCCATTGCCGCCCGATATTTCCGCCATATCGGTCAGCCGGAACGACAGGAGCACCGCCTTTTTGGCCCACTGGTTCACGTGCCAGTCGGTGCCGCGCTTTTCGGCGACGCGTAGTGAGCCACTGTCCAGCGCGGTCAGCGTCGCCTCGATGGCGTCACGCGCCGCGCCTTTGGTGGCGGGCGACAGGCTGTCGCGGGCCTCCCATGCGGCGTCGATGGCGGTTTCCAAAGCAGCGTAGGACATAGGTGACTCCAGCAGTTGATCAGACGCGGCTATACGGTGCCGGAGGCGTCCATGCAATCACCGGCGCGGGGGTCAGTCGCGGTCGGCCAGCACCCGGTCCAGCGTGCGGGCCATGGTATCGGCAAAGCGGCGATTGGTGGTCTGGTAATACGGGATCGCCATCACCGCCTTGGCAAAGGCCAGCGCCCGACCGCGCGCCCAGCTGGTGTCATCGGCGCCGAGCAGGTTGCGCAGGTGCCGTCGGGCCGGCGCGCTGAGCATGGTCCAGGCGCATATCAGATCGGCCGCCCCTTGGCCTGCGCCGACCCGGCCCCAGTCGATCACCGCACGGATCCGTCCGCGCCGCACCAGCACGTTCAGCCCGTGCAGATCGCCATGGGTCCAGACCTTGGGGCCTACCGGATCGGCACCGGCGAGGCAGTCGTCCCAGAACCGCGACAAACGGGCGCGCAACGAGACATCGGGGTAAATCGCGATCATCTGGCGCACGAAATCATCGCTTGGCAGAAATTCCACCGCCCGGCTTGCCGGGGCATTGGCGGGCACGGGCACCGCCTGCAACGCGCAGATGGAGGCGGCAAGTGACGCCGCATCGTCCGCATTCCCCTCATGCGCACAGGCGTCGCACCCCGGCAACCAGCGCAGAAGCGCCCAAGGGAACGGATGATCGCCACCCGGCGCCACCAGCGCCTCTGACACGGGAACCGCCAGCGGCAGATGCTGCGCAAGCACCGGTAGCCACCGACATTCCAGTCGCAGAAGATCTGCCGCAATGGCAATACGCGGAAAGCGCAGCACATGGTCCGTGCCTAACCTGTAGAGCACATTGTCGGTCCCACCCACGCCCGTTCGGCGCAAGGATCGGCCCGCCAATTCCGGGAAAGCCCCCACCGCAAGGACGCGCGCGAGGGCAGGGTTAACGGGATGGTCATGCTTATGCATGATCTCAGCCTTTCCGAACCGGCGCGCAAGTTCAACCAGCGCTTCTCCTTTTGACCATTCCCCGTTACCCATGCTGCAAGACCCGCGTATGAAGGCCCTCCCCCCGATGAAAGACGAACCCCGCGCCCATCCTTTCCGTGACTCGACGCAAGACGTCGATGCGGTCAAGCGCATCCCCGACACGCCGCAGACCCGCGCGCCCGCCTACCGGCTTGCCTTCACCGACCGCGATTTCATGACGCGCGAGGAATTGCGCCCGGTGCGTCTGCAGCTGGAACTGCTCAAGCCGCAGATGATCATGGACGAACGCGGGATCGAGTCGACCATTGTGATGTTCGGCGGCGCGCGGATTCCAGCGCCGGATCGACAGGACAAGGCACGCACCCCGACGCTGGCCGGCCTGTCGCGCTATTACCAAGAGGCGCGGCGCTTTGCGTATCTGATGACAGAGCGCAGCCTGCTGACCTATGGCCGCGAGGATGTCATCATGACAGGCGGCGGTCCCGGTGTGATGGAGGCGGGCAATCGCGGCGCGGACGAGGCCGGGGGGCAGTCCATCGGCCTGAACATCGTCTTGCCGCATGAACAGGCGCCCAACGCCTATGTGACACCGGATCTGTCGTTCAACTTTCACTACTTTGCCATCCGCAAGATGCATTTCCTGATGCGGGCAAAAGCGATCTGCGTCTTTCCCGGCGGGTTTGGCACGCTGGACGAGATGTTTGAATCGCTGACCCTGATCCAGACCAAGCGGATGAAATCCATCCCGTTTCTGTTGTTCGGGCGGGAGTGGTGGGACAAGATCATCAACTGGCCTGCCCTTGCCGAGGCCGGGGTGATCTCACCCGATGACCTCAAGCTGTTCGCGTTCGTCGAGACGGCCGAAGAGGCGATTGCCGTGATCGACGGGTGGGTTGCGCCGTGTTGACAGGACGCAACCGACGGCTTAGCGCGCGTCTTGCAGCTTTTGGCATGCAATGATGTTCAGGATCATGAAAAGCGGCACGCCAAAGGTCGGGATCATCGACAGCGGCAGACTTTGAACCAGACCCGGCAGCGGGTCGCCGGGCGACAGCAGGGGGAACCTTCGCCGCTCAGAATGCCGGTGCCGAAGGCGGCCACGAAGTCGGCCATCCCGACATAGACCAGCATTCGTACGCTGCCTTCCCAGCCGCTGGCACGGCGCGACACCGCCAAGGCCGTCACCAGCGCAAAGACGCCGACGCCAAGATCGCCCAGGCCCGCCGTCAGCGCAAAGATGACGGGCAGTTCGTCGACGCCCCAGAACATGATGAACACGATGCCTATCACACGCCAGGTCTGGGTGCCGACGACCCATGCAAGATCCAGTTCTGCGACCCAGGCGCGCAGTCCGGCAAAGGTCTGGTAGGCGATATGAAAGACAAGCGGCGGGGTGACTGCGGCCATCGCCAGCGTCACGGGCAATCCCTGCCACTGAAACCTGAAGACCCCCGCCGAGGCCAAGGTCAGCACACCGCCCGCCCAGGCGGCCAGGATCGCCCAAAGCAGAAGGTTGCTGATTGGCGCAGCGCGGATGGAGAGAGGAAAGGGCTGTCGTTCATCATATGCTCATTTATGTGTAACTACACTGTGTTGGGCAAATGAGAAGTTTGCTGCGCGCGCGTGGTTCGGGTCAGAGTTTCTTGAGAGTCACAAGCAGGTCGGTGGCTTTTGCGTCACCGATGGAGTCCACCAGCCCCGTCTGGAACGCGGTCCAGATCGGCAGGGCGACGGCCAGTTTGGCGTCTCCGGCCTTTGTCAATTGCAGGATTCGCAACCGGCCATCCTCGGTTTCGGCGTCCTTGACCCAGCCCTTGCGCGTCAGAAGGTCCAGATTGCGCGTCATTGTCGTGCGATCCGTGCCCAGCCGTTCGGCAAGATGCGTGATGGTGATTTCACCAAAGCCCGCGATCAGCGACAGCGTGGTGAACTGCGGCGCGGTCACGCCTGCCTCTTTCGCGGCACCTTCAAAGTCACGCATCAACCGCCGCGTGGTGCGCTGCAGATTGAAGGTCAGGCAATTGGCGGGATGCGTCAGGTTCATAACAGTGCATCTACACTCAACGTCTGCGATTCGGCAAGCCACAGGTTGCCCGCAAGGCGCAACTATAGGTGAAACTGCCCTACAAAGGCGGGGCGATCGTCTCACGCTGCCAATTCGGCAGGAACGCGACGCGCGCGCAGCTCGCAAACCGTGCGAGCCGGTCGAGTTCTGCCTCCAGCCGGGCAGTGCGACCGGCCCCAAGCCGAACCCCCGGCTCTGGCCAGAACGCTTTGACCCGCAGCACCGCCTCGTCGCGAAATGCCTTGGCGTCGATGCGACCGACAAGGCGATCCCCCTCCAGAACCGGAAACACGTAGTAGCCGTAGACCCGCTTTGGCTCCGGGACGAAAACCTCGATCCGGTAGCGGAACCCGAACAGAAACTCCGCCCGGTCGCGGTCGCGCAAAGCGGGGTCAAAGGGCGACAGGATCCGCAGCCGGGCGGGCGGATCGGGTGAGATTTCGGCCAGAACCTCGGGTCGGGCGACCATGCGGCGGGTTTGGCCCGCAGCCCCCTGGACATCAACCTCGATGATGGTGCCGTCCAAAAGTGCCGCCTTGACCCAGGCCTTGGCTTCGTCGGGCGTGACGGCGTTCCAGTAGGCGGCAATCTCTCCGCTGGTGCCAAAGCCCAGATGGTCCAGCGCCGAACCACAGGCCCAGCCCACCTTGGTTGCGCGATCCGGAGGCGGGCCACGATGCGTCTGCGGGATGACGCGTTCGGTCAGGTCATAGACTTTGTGGAACCCCTCGCGCCGGGTGATTGCCAGCCGCCCGGTGCGCCACAGCCATTCAAGGGCGGTCTTGGACGGATGCCAGTCCCACCAGCCGCCTTTGCCGCGCGCCTCGCCGTCGCTGACATCGGCAGAGGTGACCGGCCCGTGATCCTCGATCCGGCGCAGGATGCGGTCAAACTGCGCCTCATAGCCATCGCGGAACCAGTTTTTCCAAGACGCATGCAGACGGTCGGTGTCGCGTTGAAACCGCAACTGCCACATCGGGTGCAGATGCACCGGCAGGATAGACGCGTCGTGGGTCCAATGCTCCCACAGCGCGCGATCCTTCTCCAACAGGCGTTTCAGCGTATCGGGCTGATAGGTCTGCCGGCGGCTCCACAGGATCATGTGATGCGCGCGCACGACGGTGTTGATGCTATCGACCTGGACAAAGCCGATGCGGTCGATCAAGGCGGCAAGGTCGGGCCCCTTGGCGGGACCGGTCGGCGCCTCGGCCAGCGCGTGCCGGTCAAGAAACACGCGTCTGGCAACGGCGTTGGTCAGTTGCGGCACAGACATCGCAACAAAGCCTCAGGCGCGGGCGAGTTGCCGCTCGTCGCGAAACGACATCAGACGTTTGGTCTGCTCGTCCCACAGGTGCAGTCGGACGGACGCAAAGCTTTGCCAGATCGTCAGGCGCTGCGCCTCTGCCAGATGGGCGTGATCGCGCAGCACTTCGCCAAGCCGGTAAAACGGGATGCGGCTGTACAGGTGGTGCACGTGGTGGATGCCGATATTCGCGGTCATCCAGCGCAGCGGTTGCGGCAAGACATAGTGCGAGCTGCCTTCAAGGGCGGCATCATGCAACTGCCAGTCATCGCCCTTGGCCCAATGCGTGTCCTCGAACTGGTGCTGGACGTAAAAGAGCCAGACACCGATGGTGGCCGCGATGACCGAGGTCGGAAGGTAGATCAGCAAAACCGGCATCAGCCCGCCCAGCCAGATCATCAGGGCAAGGCCCATGGCAATCGCTGCATTGGTGCCCATGGCAGAGGTCCAATAGCGCCAGCCCTGGTTCATCAGCCCAAGGGGCAGGCGGTTTTGCAAGATGAACAGATAGCTCGGCCCCAGCACGAACAGCACCACAGGATGACGGTACAGCCGGTAAAGCAGGCGTCCGAACCGACTGCGCGCGCGGTATTCCTCAACCGTCAGGGTCAGCACATCGCCGATGCCGCGCTTGTCGAGGTCGCCGTGATGGGCGTGGTGGATGGCATGCGTGCGTCGCCAGACATCATAAGGCGTCAGCGTCAGCACGCCCAAGCCGCGGCCAACCCAGTCCTGCACCTTGCGGTTGGTGAAGTAAGAGGCATGCCCGCAATCATGCTGGATCACGAAAATCCGCACCAGAAAGCAGCCGTTCAGCACCGCCAGACCAAAAGCCAGCCAGTAGCTGACGGACAGCGAGGCCCAGGCCAGCGCCCACAAAAAGAAGAAGGGGACCAGCGTGACGGCCAGTTCGATGATGCTGCGTCGGGTAGACGGCTCACGGTACTTTGCCAGCACCTGTACCCATTCGCGCGCGGAACGGGTTGGCCCCTCGGCGGGGGCAATCGTTTCGGATGTCATGTAAGCGCCCTTGAGTCTTTATCATTATTGCGCCCGGCTGAGATTGCGGACGTGCCCAGCCGCAGGATTGTACCCGAGCTGCGTGCGCACATTGTCATGTCGCAAACGTTCTGGGAACGGGTCAAATCGCGCGCACTGGTCTGCGTTGCTTTTCGGTCGCTGATTTTAGCTGTCCGCAGGCGGCCATGATGTCCTCTCCGCGCGGGGTACGGATGGGGCTCGCGTAGCCCGCATTGTGGATGATGTCGGCAAACGCATGGATGCGGTTGCCGCTTGACCGCTTGTACGGCGCGCCGGGCCATTCGTTGAACGGGATCAGGTTCACTTTGGCCGGAATGCCGCGAAGCAGCTCCACCAGCCGGTAGGCGTCGTCTTTGCTATCGTTCACACCGTCCAGCATCACGTATTCGAACGTGATGCGTTCAGAGTTCGACAGGCCGGGATAATCGCGCAGCGCATCCAGCAGCGTGGCAATGTTCCATTTGCGATTGATCGGCACCAACTGGTCGCGCACAGCGTCGGTGGTGGCATGGAACGATACCGCCAAGAGGCAGCCGATTTCCGTGGCCGTGCGTGCAATTTCCGGCACCACCCCGCTGGTGGACAGCGTGATGCGGCGGCGGCCAAGGGCAATGCCCTCGCCATCCAACACGATCTTCATGGCATCGCGGACGTTCTCGAAATTATAAAGCGGCTCGCCCATGCCCATCAGCACGACGTTGGAAATGAGCCGGGTTTCGACTTTGGGTGCGCCTTGCACCGGCCATTCGCCCAGATCGTCACGCGCGAGCATCACCTGGCCCACGATCTCGTCGGCGGTCAGGTTGCGGACCAGTTTCTGCGTGCCGGTATGGCAAAACGAACAGGTCAGCGTGCAGCCAACCTGGGACGAGATGCACAAGGTGCCCCGATCCGTCTCGGGGATATAGACGACCTCGACCTCATGCCCGCCTGCGATCCGCACAAGGTACTTGCGGGTGCCGTCGCCCGAGATCTGGCGGGTGACGACCTCGGGCAGCTCGATCACGAAGTTCGCGGCCAGCAGCGCGCGGTAATCCTTGGCAAGGTTTGTCATCGCGCCAAAGTCGCGCACGCCCCAGTGATAGACCCATTGCCAGACTTGCCCCAGGCGCATCTTGGCCTGCCGTTCCGGCGTGCCGGCTGCAATCAGGGCCGCCAACAGCTGGTCGCGGGTCAGTCCGACCAGATTGGTCAGCCCGCCCTCGGGCCGTTTGCGCGGCAGGGTCAGCACGTCTTGGGTAATCGCGGTGGTCGGCGCAGTCATGGCGGGTCCGGTCGATGGGTCAGTGGGCATATAGGCGATCTGGCGCTAAAACAAAAGCGCCCCGGGACAGGGGTCCGGGGCGCGCTTTGGACGTGCAGTCGCTTACTTGCAGCGTTTGGCCGCGTCATCCACTGCCGCACTAAAGCCGAGCAGGCTGAACGTATCCGCGGTCTCGGTCCCTTTGCCCGACCGCGCCTTGAGCACGGCGCTTTCGCCCTTTTTCATCTCGGCCAACAGCTTGAGATCGTCGTCAGGGGTGCCGGTCCAGGCGTATTCGCCTTCGGTGAACAGTTGAAAGGTCGCGTTGCCGATCGTCACGTCGACCGTCGAGCCGCTGGCAAAGGGATAGCCGCCGGTAAAGGATACCTCCGGCGCCTTGCCGGGCCAGTGCGTCACGAACAGCAAGATGTCACCACGGCGGACCGAGACAGGCTGGCCATCGCGGACATTGACCGTCTCTTTGGGTTTGGACACGGCCCAGCATTCTGTCGCTTTGCCATCCAGAGGTTCGGTAAACACATTCCAGTCGGTCATCGTGGCGACGCGGTTCGTCGATTCCTGCGCAAAAGCCCCCGTCGCTGCCCAGCCGGACGCAACCACTGCCAACACGCCAACCAATGATGAATTCATTTCTAACACAGCCTCCAGCTGTTTTCGCGCCTCTGCCGGTGCCATGCGGTCTTGCAAACCTTTTCCTATGGCAAGGCAAGCCCATTCCCGATAATTCACACATAACGCAAAACCCACGCGCGGCGAAAGCCCTCTGGGCGGAAAATAGCGTACATGTGAGCAGGGGATGGCGATGGTTGATGCGGTGGCAATGGTCGAGCTTTGGCGCGGCGGGATCGTGGAAAGCGTCCATCGCGGCCATGCGGTGATTTGTGACGCCAAAGGCATCGTTGCGGCCTGGGGCGATCCGGATGCGGTGATCTTTCCCAGATCGTCAGCCAAGATGCTGCAAGCACTGCCGCTGATCGAAAGCGGGGCGGCCTCTGCCCATGGGCTGACCGATGCACAACTGGCGCTGGCCTGCGCCAGCCACAAGGGCGCGCATCTGCATGTCGACATGGCTGAACGCTGGGTGACGGATCTGGGGCTGGCTGAGGGCGACTTGCGCTGCGGGGTGCATGACCCGGACGACCGCGAGGAACGCAACCGCCTGATCCGCGAAGGTGCGCAGCCTTGCCAGTATCACAACAACTGTTCCGGCAAGCATGCCGGATTTCTGACCGTCACCAAACATCTCAAAGCTGGCCCGGAATATCTGGAACTGGACCACCCCCTGCAGCGCGCAATCCGCGCCGCACATGAGGATGCGACGGACCTCGCCTCGCAGGGCCACGGCATCGACGGCTGTTCGGCGCCCAACTTTGCAACCACGGTGCGCGGCCTTGCGCGCGCGATGGCGACCTTTGCTGCGGCGCGCGATCACGGCATGGTCCGCGAACGTGCGATGCACCGGCTGACCCGTGCGATGGCGGCCTATCCTGAACTGATCGCGGGTGAGGGGGCTGCGTGTACCGAGCTTATGCGCGCAATGGGCGGCAAAGTGGCGATCAAATACGGGGCCGAGGCGGTCTATGTCGCAATCCTGCCCGAGCTTGGCCTCGGCATGGCGCTGAAAATCGTCGATGGTGGCAAGCGCGCGTCCGAAACCGCAATTGCGGCCCTATTGGTCCGGGCGGGCGTGCTGGAAGCAGAGCATCCCGCCACGCGCCGCCGTCTGGGTGCCATCCAGCGCAGTTGGCGGGGGATCGATACGGGCATCTTGCGCGCATCCCCGGGTTTTGCCCATCAGACCGCTTGATTTGTGACCCTGCTGGCGTAAGATTTGAAGATGAATGCCCAACCGCCGATCCCGTTTCCGCAAAGCGGTCGCACCGAACAGGTCTCGTTTGACCGGCGCGAGCTGGCGCTGATCCTGTCGATCTATGGCAGGATGGTTGCGATGGGCGAATGGCGCGACTATGCGATCGCCGCCTTGCGCGACGTCGCGATCTTTTCGGTCTTTCGCCGCACCGCGGAGACCCCGCTTTACCGGATCGAGAAACGCCCCCGCTTGCGCGCGCGTCAAGGCATCTATGCAATCATTGGCAGCGATGGTCAGGTCTTACGGCGGGGACACGAACTTGGCGCCACCTTGGGTCTTTTTGAAACTCGGCAGTTCCGTATTGTCGAGTAGCGTTTTGGCGTCCGCGGGCGGCTCATCTGGCTTGGGCATGTCCGATCCGCTGGGTCCGCCTGATGTCATGCCCTCGGTCCCACCCTTCATGGCTTTCATGGCCATCGACAAAAAGCTCTCTCCCTCGGCGTCCTGTTTGGTCGCAACAGCCGCAAGCGCTCCGGCGCTGGTCCGATGGCCCAGATAGGCGATTTCAGCGCTTGCTTCGAAGATGATCGCCCCGGAGTCGGCGGGGGTTTCGGTAAAGTTGATGTTGGAGATCGCGCACGTGCCTTTTTCCTTGCGCAAGGCGGCGCAGGCCACTTCGGCGGCGGCATAGGCCTTTGCGCGCTCGGCTGGCGCCGACTCGGTAGGGATTTCAATGCCTTGCGTGTCGGTCAGCGCGACCTTTTGGGGCACAAGGCTTGCCTCTTGCAGTCCCGCCGTCTCGCCAACCGGGGTTGCAGCGGCGAACGACAGGGCCACGTCGATCCGCGCCTGGCCATTGTCGCTGATCTGGGCCCGCGCCGTGCTGAACCCGCAGGCCGTGGCAAAGGTCTTGATCATCGCGGCGCATTCCGCTTCGCCCCATTGTTTGGCTGCGGCAAGGGCGGCGATCTCGGCGCGCGCCTCTGACATCGGGCCATCTGCCCCGCCCGGCAAAGCGCTGATCGCTATTCTGCGCGACAGGGTCACACGGCGTTCGTCATTCAGACTGGTGATGTCGATGACCGCATCGCGCTTCTTTTCAATGCGATTGTCCAGCCAGGCTGCGCCGAATTTCAGGACAATGTCGGACGCAAAACCGGCCTCGCCCGACTGAATTTCACTGGTGAATTTCGTCATCAGCAGGCCATAGCCCATGGCCCCGAGAAACGGGATCAGCATCAACAGGCGCATCGCGCGAAAGAGGGCATTTCCAGCCATCAGTTGGTCCTCTCGTGGGTGACGGGCTTGATCAGTGCCAGCACGTCGCTGCCCTCCGGCACGCCAAACGCCTTGGTGATTTCGGCATTGGCCTTGGTGAGGAACCATTCTTTGTGCTGCTTTTCTTCTGCGGCATAGATGACGTCGTTCGGCATCAAAAACACGATCTGGCCTTCCACGGCTTTCCACGCGGCCTTTGGCGTCCCGTCCAGCGGTGCCGCGCCAGCCAGAACTGCGGTCGCACGGTCGCGACCCGTCAGCCCGACATCTGCGGCAATGCCAAAGGTCTGCAAGAACCATGCCTCATAGGCCACTGCGGCCGCGCGGGTTTCGTCCGACGGCACAAAACCGCGGGCCTCGGTCACCGAAACCTTTTCGATGACGCGGTGGAATGCTCCACAAGCACCGCTGGCGATATCGGGAATTTCCAGCCGCGCGCCCTCGGGCAGATTTACGACGCCCGAATATCCCCCTGACAACAGTGTCACCTGAGCGACCGTCGCCCCCGGCATCGGCAGGATGTTCCACACGATGCCGCCGAACTGATCCTTGATCACAAGGTAGACAGGCTCGGGTCCCGGCGGCACCACCACCGTCACGAGGTCCATGGCAGAGTTGCTCATCGGATCGAGATTCAGCTTTTTCAGGTCCGCCAGAATCTTGCCGCCACGGTTCATCACGCGGTTCATCTCATAGGCCGCAGAGCGGGCAAATTCGTTGTCGTCATAGCTGTAAATCTGGGTTGGCAGGACGCTTGGCTGTGCCAAGACCGGGGCGACGCGCTGGCCTGCATCGGGCGGGGTCACGCCGCAGTCGGGCATTGCAGTCAGTAGCCGGATTTCAAGCGGCGGGGCGGAAATGCTTGTCGCATTGATACCCTCGGCCAGTTGTCCCAACGCAATCGGATCGCCGGACGGCTGCAACACCGCAGACTCGCCTGACGCCGACGCATACCACGCGCTGCCATCTGCCATGTTGGTCGCACCAAGCAGCGGCCCCACGTTTGGCAGTTCGAATTTCTGGTTGCCGCTGAGGTAGAAGAACCCGACACCAAGCGCCACCAGCGTCGGCAGGATGAGTTTCGGTTCCATGACAGATCGCCCCGCATTCCAGAGATTGTTGCCAGTCTCCATCATTGAAATCAGGCGCAAATTTGACCGGAAAGCAGCGACGATGGGTCGCTTCAGGGACGCGCGCGGCGGGTAATGGGTCCGCCGCCCTGCGTGGCGATGCGGGCGATGCAGGGCAAGATCGCCTCATAGGTCACCGACATGCTATGGGCATTGGCGTGGATCAGGCGATCTGGGTCCCCGATCATCGCCACATGCCCCTTCCAGAACAGCAGATCGCCGCGCCTGAGGGGATCGTTCTGTGACAACGGCGTGCCGATTGCCTGTTGCAGATCACTGTCGGCGGGGCAGGGGTGCCCGCAGGCAAGATACGCCCCCTGAACCAGCCCTGAACAATCCAGACCTGCCCGGCTGTTGCCGCCCCAAAGATATGGCGTGCCGACAAACATTTCGGCCACCGCGACGGGGTCATCGGGCCGGTCATCCAGCGCGCGCAAATGTGTCATCGGCACAAATCCCAGAGGCGTTTCGGCAAAGGCCCCGTTCTGCCCCTTGATCACGAGACGCGCGCCCATCGGCAGTGCGGCCAGATCGCGCGCCTGCACGCGCGGCGCGTCATAAAGGTGCGTG
This sequence comes from Rhodobacterales bacterium, assembly GCA_031378845.1. Classification (GTDB taxonomy): domain Bacteria; phylum Pseudomonadota; class Alphaproteobacteria; order Rhodobacterales; family Rhodobacteraceae; genus JAJNPS01. Next base: position 54,298 of record JANNES010000015.1, on the reverse strand, counting down.
CCCACGCTTGACACCCAATGGGTCGGCGAGGTGGCCGGTCCCACTGTCGCCTCGGGCAGCCAGCCACAATATCCGTCTTTTGCCGCAAAGCCGAAGACATGACCTTCGGCCCGGTCGACCACGCCAAAGCCATCGCCAAGCCACAGCTGGCGGTCGCGCGCACCGTTCGGGGCGGACAAAAGGTCGGCCAACGGCACCGCGACCGACATCGCTTCGCCTTGGGTAAAGCTGCGTCCCTCGATCCGTCCGATCAACGAGTAATGCGCCATCCGGTCGGTCGCAGGGGTCAGGCGGCGGTCCATGGCTGTCACAGCCCCAGCATCTGGGGCAGCGCTTGCAACACCGCCCGCGCGCCTTGCCCGACACCGCCCTTTGGCCGTGCCGGGGCATCGCTTGGCGTATGGCCAAAGATATCGAAATGCAGATAGCGCGCCGACCCCACGAACCGGCGCAAGAACAACGCCGCCGTGATGGAGCCTGCAAACCCGCCGCTCGGGGCATTGTCGAGATCGGCGATGCCGGGTTCGATCAGCGGCTCGTAAGGGTCCCAGAACGGCAGCCGCCAGACCGGGTCGAACCCCGCTTTTGCCCCCGCCTCCAAAGCTGCCGCCAGAGCGTCATCATCGGTGTAATAGGGCGCCAGGTCCGGTCCCACCGCGACCCGCGCAGCGCCCGTCAGCGTCGCCATCGAGATCAGCGCATCGGTGGGTTCTTCGGTCGCATAGGCCAGCGCGTCGGCCAGAACCAGCCGCCCCTCCGCATCCGTATTGTTGATCTCCACCGTCACGCCAAGACGCGAGGTCAGGATGTCGCGCGGGCGCATCGCGTTTCCCGAGATCGCGTTTTCCACCGCCGGGATCAGCACCCGCAGCCGAACGGCCACGCCGAGCTGCATGATCATCTGTGCCAGACCGAGCACCGTCGCCGCACCGCCCATGTCTTTCTTCATCAAAAGCATGCCCGACGATGGTTTGATATCCAGCCCCCCGGTGTCAAAACACACGCCCTTTCCCACCAGCGTCAGGCGCGGGCCATGATCGCCCCAGCGCATGTCCAAAAGCCGTGGGGCACGGCTCGCGGCGCGCCCCACGGCATGGATCATCGGAAAATTGCGCGCCAAGAGGTCATCGCCCGTGATCACGTCGCTGGTCGCGCCGAACCGTGCCGCCAGCGCCAGAAACGCCGCCTCCAGCTCGGACGGGCCCATGTCTTGCGCAGGCGTGTTGATCAGATCGCGGGTCAGAAACTCCGCCTCGGCCATCGCGGTAAGGCGCGCCGCATCGACACCTTGCGGCGCGACCAGCAAAGCTGGCTGCTTGGCGCCTGCGTTCGGGCGATAGCGCTCAAAACGATAAGATTGCAGCAGCCAGCCGAGTGCTGCCTCGCTGGCCTCGGTCGCGCTCAGACCGCCCGCCAGTGCCCAACGGCCCGCCGGCAGCGCGGTTGCAGCCCGCGCGATGCCGAAACGTTGCCGTTTGCGGGCGGCTTCGGTCCCCAGACCCACGACCGCCCCTGCGATCCCGCCGGCGGCGTCAGGCAACAGGCACAGATCGCCCAAGCCGGCCGTAAAGCTGCTTGCGCTGAGCCAGGTCTGCTGCGCTTCGGGCAGGGTGGCGCGGAACCCCGCAAGCCCATCGGGGGCGACGACATGCAAGGGCCGCGCGGTTGGATCGGCGGCGGCAAAGCGGGGAAGTATCGGCGATAGGGTCATCTGATATCCGCTTGGTCTGGTGCGCAGGGTCATGTGCCCTGGCGCTATCCTTGGACCGGCAGCCTAGCGAGTTCTGGCGCGGGGGCAAAGACATGATCCCGCCTTGGATGCCGTGCCTTGCTGCCAGCCGCTCTGCGCCCCGCAACGCGATCAGGGGGCAGGCGCAGAGGTTCGCCGCCCCCTTTTCGGGTCACTGTCGCGCGAAATAGATCAGACCGACAGGTCGGCCAATCCGTTATCCGCCGTCAGCGACCGTTCCGCGATGCGGATCAGGCGCGCCCAGACCGCCGAGAACGCGGTTGAATCGCCTGATTGCAGGCAGTTGCTGGCGTCGCCTGACACCGCGCACAGGCTGATCATCCCGAGGTTCTCGGCCATCCGCTGTAACCGCTTCAACTGCCGCGTGAGATCGGCCAGATCATGCGCGCGCACCTGCGCATCCAGACCCGCCATCGTCAGCGCCAGTTCCCCCAAGGCGCGCGTCACCAGCTGTTCCGCCGTCGCCGTTCCGAGGTTGCGATAAAGTGCTGCAATCGCCTCGCCGTCTTGACGAATACGTTCCCTCGGCCGGAACACCGTCACATTGTCCATGTCATTCACCCACACTCACACGTCCACACCCACCGGCAGTCTTGCCCGTCGTGCTGAAGAATTGGTTTCCGGATCGGGGTGTGCGCGTACATTTACCTCTCGAGTTTTGTACGAATGCCGACTAGAGGTCGCACAAAGAACAAGGTTACGTCCCATGCTTTCCGCACGCCCCTTGCCGCCCTATCTGATCCAGCGTTTTCAAGGCTGGCGGGCGACCACCTATCAAGACAACCGCGCCTGGTATCGCCGCTTGTCCGAAAGCGGGCAGCATCCGCGCGCCATGGTGATCTCGTGCTGCGACAGCCGGGTGCATGTCACCTCGATCTTTGGCGCGGATGAGGGCGAGTTCTTCATCCACCGCAATATCGCCAGCCTTGTTCCGCCTTACAACGCCGATGGCGGCCATCATGGCACCTCGGCGGCGGTCGAATACGCGGTGTCTCAGCTGAAAGTGGCGCATATCATCGTGCTTGGGCATTCCAATTGTGGCGGCGTGCAGGGCTGTCTTGACATGTGCCAGGGCCACGCACCGGCGCTGGAGCAGAAGTCCAGTTTTGTCGGCCGCTGGATGGACATCTTGCGTCCCGGCTATGACCGGATCGTGCAAGCCGGGTTGGCCGTGCCTGCGGCGGCGCTGGAAAAAGAGGCGGTGCTGATCTCCTTGGAAAACCTCATGACATTCCCGTTTGTTGCCAAAGAGATCGCCGAGGATCGCCTGACCCTACATGGCCTGTGGACCGACACGGGCGAGGGGCTTTTGGAACACTATGAGGCGCAGACCGCACGCTTCGTCGCGGTTTGAGGCTGGTAAAGCGTGCCTGTCGCGGTAAAAACACCCGACGTTTGGGGCAAACGGGCGGGCAATGGGTGACATTCTAGAGATAGCAGCGGCGAACCTGATCACGCCGATGATCCTGTGCTTTGCGCTGGGCCTCTTCGCCGAGTTGGCGCGCTCAGAGCTGACCGTGCCCGAGGCGGCGGCCAAGACGATGTCGCTTTATCTTCTGTTCTCCATCGGCTTCAAGGGCGGTGTCTCGGTCGCTGACCACGGCGCGGATGCCTCGCTGATCTTGGCCCTTGGCGCGGGCGTTGTGCTCAGCTTTGGCCTGCCCTTCATCGCCTTTGCGCTTTTGCGGGTGCTGACCAAGCTCTCGGCGATGGATGCCGCCGCAGTGGCCGCGCATTACGGCTCCATCTCCATCGTGACCTTTGTCACCGCAACCTCGGTGCTGTCCGGGCGCGGCATTGACAGCGAAGGCTACATGGTCGCCGTCGCCGCCGCGATGGAGGCCCCCGCCATCGTCTCGGCCCTGTGGCTGGTGGCGCGGTCCGGCGGCGTGCAGCGGATGGATGCCGAACTGTGGCGCGAGATTTTGCTGAACGGGTCCATCGTGCTGCTGGTCGGCGCCTTTGCCATCGGCATGGCCACGGGCAAGCCGGGCCTTGCGCGGATCGACGCGTTCATCGTGGCCCCCTTCCAGGGTGTGCTGTGCCTGTTCCTTCTGGATATGGGTCTGGTCGCGGGGCGGGGCCTGCGCGCCGCGCGGGGCGTGCTGACCGCTGGTGCGCTGGTCTTTGGCGTGGTGATGCCGGTCATCGGGGCCGCCATCGGCCTTGGTGCAGGCCTTGCCCTTGGCCTGTCGGCCGGAGGGGTCGCGCTGATGATGACACTTGCCGCCTCGGCGAGCTATATCGCCGTGCCTGCCGCGATGCGCGTGGCCCTGCCCGAGGCGAACCCGTCGGTGTATCTGACGCTGTCCTTGGGCGTCACCTTTCCCTTCAACCTCACCATCGGCATCCCGGCCTATGTCGCCGTGGCGCTGGCCATGACCGGAGCCTGACCCATGCAGACGCATCACGCAAAACGGGTGGAAATCATCATCGAGGCCCCGATGGAAACCCGCCTCACCGCGGCGCTGGAAAAGGCCGGGGTGACGGGCTTTACCGTGCTGCCGGTCCTTGGCGGGTCGGGCCGTTCGGGCCGCTGGACACGCGAGGGGCAGGTGGGCCGAGCGGGCATGGTCGCGGTGGTCTGCCTGATCCGCCCCGAACGGCTCGATGCGCTGCTGGACGCCGCCTTTGCGGTGGTGGAGCGGCATATCGGCGTGGTCAGCGTGGCCGATGTCGAGGTCATGCGGGCGGAACGGTTTTAGCCGAACATCCCGCGCACCCCTTGCGCCAACGCCGCCTTTGATCGCCGCTTGGTCTCGGGATCGCCCGGGTCCATGCCCGACGCCCCGAGCAGCGTTATCCCCTCGACCATCGCGATCAGGCTGGCATTCCGTGCCGCCACATCCACCCCGGCCGGAGGAACCAGCGTTCCCCGCGCCGCGATCATCCAGTCCTGCATCGCCTTGCCGCGCGCGGCACGGAAAGCTTGTGTCGCCTCAGTGCGGGCCGCAGCCTCCATCAGGCGCAGCTGGCGATAGCGCGCATTGCCCCAAAGGTGATCAAACAGCGCTAGCGCGAGCCGTTCGATCAACGCGCCATAGCTTGCCGGTGCGGGCTCCAGATGCGGTGTCAGCGCGGCGGCCAGCTCTGCCGCCACCGCCTCGCCCATGGCGGCGACCAGCCCGTCCATGCCGTCGAAATAGCGGTAGATCAGCTTTTTGTCATAGCCCGCCCGACGCGCAACCGAGTTGACACCGAATCCCAATAACCCCTCGTCGGCGAGGCTGGCGATGGCTGCATCGAGGATATGCTGACGGGTGTCGTCCTTGTTGCGCGTCATTCTGCCCTTTTGTCACCGGTTGGTGACTTTATGTTTGCCAAGTGTTGTGAAGGCCAGTATGTCACCGATCAGTGACAATCTCAATCTCAATCTCAATCGCAAAAAGGAACCCCGATGAACACCGCAATCCTGCCGCAATCCTCTCCCCGTCTCGGGGCCGCCCTGATCGCCCTCGCTGTCGGCTTTAACCTGCCCTTTGCCCGGCTCGCTGCGGTGTTTGATTACCCCGGCATCCTGCGCCAACCTGCCGAACAGATCCTCAGTGCTTTTGTCGCTGGCGGGCCATCGCTGGTGCTGACGTGGTACGCCTTCGCTTTGGCGGCGATGCTCTTTCTGCCGGTGGGCATGGCCTATGCGCTGGGTCTTGGCCGGATCACGCGGCAGCCGGTTCTCGCCGTGATGGCGGCGGTTGCTGCGGCGCTTGCGGGGTTGACCCAAGCGATGGGCCTATTGCGCTGGGTCATGGTGGTGCCCGGTCTGGCCCAGCACGGCGACGCGGCGGGGTTTGCCCTGATCCACGCCTATGCGGGTGTCGCCTTGGGCGAGCATCTGGGCCAGTTGCTGACGGCGCTGTTTGTCGGGCTGGTGGCTGCGATGCAGCGCGCTGAAGGTCGCCCGGTGCTATCAGCACTTGGCTATGCCACCTTTGCCGTGATGGTCTTTGGCACGCTTGAGGACGTTGCACTGGCGATTGGCCGCGACGGGGCGATGTTCGGCATGGCTGCAGTTGCGGGCTATCTGCTGCTCACGGTCTGGCTGATCGGGTCGGGCATCGCTTTGACCTGGCGCACCAAGCGCGTCGCCGCTGCATAAGATTGCCCAACGCCGCTGTCCGCCCGCGCGCAACCCGCGCGGGCGGGGGCAGATCTTAGCGCAGCACCATCCCCTCGGGCCATTGCATCACGGTCGTCAAATCCACCGCCTTGGTCTCGCCCGGTGCGATGTCGAACTTCCAAGCGAGGATCCCCCGCTGGCCGTCGACATCCACCTCGGTCGGGGTGGGCGTGGCGTCATAGGTGATCTCCAGATCTTCCTGTTCCGAATAGGGCACCTGATCCATCAGCCGCACCGGCCAGGCCTCGTCGGTCAGGTTCTCAACCTGCAGCACCGCCTTTTCCTCGCGCTGGGTCGAGGACGTAAAGACGCCGCGATCCCCCTCCGCCGTGACCGGCATGTCGCGTTTCAGACGCAGGCCCTCGATGGCACCGAAGGGGATCTCGCCCTCGGCACCCGCCGCCATGATCTCAAACCCGGTGGATCCGACCAGTACGCCTTCGCGATAAAGATAGGCCGTGCCCGGCAACAACACCTCGCCAGTGGTATTGGTGAACGTCGCCATCACAAACGCGGTCCGGTCCGCGCGCGGCACTGCCCACGCCTCGACTTCGGGTGCCACCGTCAGATCATCCAGCGCAAGGCGCAGGTTTTCCACACCGTTCGCCACATCGACGGCGGCTGGATAACGATAGACGATGGTGTCGCCTTGCAAACCTGCCAGAGCCGAGACCGATTTGCTGACGGGCGCTGCGGCATCCGTCATTTCGGCCTCCATAACGGGTTCGGCAAGGCGCGCGCCTGCTTGCGCCAGATCCTCCTCGTCACCTTCGGGCGAAATCTGGCGGTACTCGGGCCAGAGGCCGGATGGCGCTGACTGCGCCGAAGGTTGCGCCGTGGACAGCGTCAACTGTACGCCGGCCCAATCTTCACCCGAGTATTGCGTGACAAGGACGCCGCGCGACAGTGCAAGCGCGTCGTCCCCGGCGCGGGTCAGTTTCAGATCATAGACCGGCTGCCAACTGGCATCCTGGACGAAATGGGTGACGATCAACTTGTCCCCACCTGCATCCACATGGGCCACCGACACCGACAGCGCGGCATAGTTGGCATCAACCAACGCGAGTTGGTCAAACGCCTCTTGCGCCAGCGCCAGATCCTTTTGCGCCTCTTCAAGGTCGCGTTGCGCGGGAAACAAGTCAGCCTGCGCCGAGATAACTGCCTGACGCGCCGCCAGAACCTGAGCCGCAATCATTTCGGACACCGCACGCAGGCTTTCGGCGGTCGCGGTTTCGGTTGTCTGACCTGCCACCCCGCGCAAGAACGCGATCTGCGCCTCGCCCGCCTCGATTCGCGCGGAAATTACGGATACGGCGGACATCACGGTCCGTTCTGCCGCTTCCAGACGTTCGACTTCCGCCTTGGCCGCCTGTTGCGCGGCTGTCAAAACCGTCTCTGCGTCGCGGGGCGGCAGCCGGTCGGTGCGCAAGCCAAACGCACCTACGCTCAAGCCTTCGCTCGGCGCCAGCCGGATCATCGCCGGGTCAATCGCGGCAGGCAGATCGGTGATCACAAGGTCATGCGTCCCGGCGGGTGCAACAAAAGTCACTTCTCGCGTGATTTCAGCGCCGTAGGGATAGACTGTCACCGCCGTGATGCGGCTTTGCGCGGCGATGGTGTCGGCAAGGGCGGGGCAGGGCAGCATCAGAACAACGACATAAAGGGCACGCATGAAAAACCTCCGGCTATGGGTCTGGGACTGTGCAGGCAGTGTTGACAGCTGACAAGACATGAGACGCAGGTGAAGGCGTGATCCTTGGGCAGGTGTGAAATTTGTAGGGCGGGGTTCACCCCGCCCTTGACATCCTGTCATCCCCGCGCAGGCGGGAACCCATCTTTTTTTCGCGTCGCAAGTACAGAAACTGGATCCCCGCCTAAGCGGGGATTGCGAGACTTGGCAAGCCCCCCCCGGCCCTCGCAGGCGTGCTCGGGCGTTCGGCGGGGAAAAGGTCCACAGGACCGTTTCCTGATCCGCCTCACCCCTTCTTCAGCACCTTGCTTCCCAGCAATTCCGCGATCTGTACCGCGTTCAGCGCGGCACCTTTGCGGAGGTTGTCACTCACGATCCACATGCTCAGCCCGTTCTCGATGGTGCTGTCCTGCCGGATGCGGCTGACATAGGTCGCATAGTCGCCGACGCATTCGATGGGGGTGATGTAGCCGCCCGGCTCGCGCTTATCGACGACCATGATGCCGGGGGCCTCGCGCAGGATGTCGGTGGCTTCTTCCCAGTCGAGGAAATCCTCAAACTCGATGTTCACGGCCTCGGAATGGCCCACGAACACCGGTACGCGCACGCAGGTCGCGGTGACCTTGATGGATTTATCAAGGATCTTCTTGGTCTCGGCGACCATCTTCCATTCTTCCTTGGTGAACCCGTCATCTAGGAATACGTCGATCTGCGGGATCACGTTGAAGGCAATCTGCTTGGGGAATTTGTTCGGCTTGATATCCTGACCGACGACAAAGATGCCCTTGGTCTGGTCCCAAAGCTCGTCGATGCCCTCTTTGCCCGCGCCCGACACCGACTGGTAGGTCGAGACCACCACCCGCCTGATTTTCGCGCGGTCATGCAATGGCTTCAGCACCACCACCATCTGCGCGGTGGAGCAGTTCGGGTTGGCGATGATGTTCTTGTTCTTGTAGTGCACGATCTGGTCGGCATTCACCTCGGGCACGATCAGCGGCACCGCCGGGTCATAGCGATAAAGGCTGGAGTTATCGATGACGATACACCCGGCCGCGGCGGCCTTGGGCGCGTAAATCTTGGTCGCATCCGACCCGATGGCAAACAACGCAATGTCCCAGCCGGTGAAATCAAAGGTATCCAGATCCTTGGTCTTGACGGTCTTGTCGCCAAAGCTGATTTCCGTCCCCAGCGACTTGCGCGACGCAAGGGCTGCAATCTCATCCACCGGAAACTCGCGTTCGGCGAGGATGTTCAGCATTTCGCGGCCCACATTGCCTGTGGCCCCGGCGACGACGACTCTATAGCCCATCAGGGATCTCCTTCATAACGGGCGCAGCCTTAGCGGATCGTGCAGGGCGGGGAAAGGGGGCGATCAGGCCGCCCGGGCCAGCATCGGCCGCTCGCGGATCGGCAGATGCACGATGGCCGAGAACGCGCCGACCCCGATGCCCACCCACCAGACCAGCGTGTAGTTGCCGGTAAGGTCATACATCTGCCCCCCCAGCCAGATGCCCAGAAACGACCCCAACTGGTGGCTGAAAAACACCAGACCATACAGCGTTCCCATATACCGCAAGCCGTAGATATGCCCGACCAGACCCGAGGTCAGCGGCACCGTCGCCAGCCACATTGACCCCATCACGGCCGAAAACAGCAGCACCGAAACCGGCGTCATCGGCGTCAGAATGAACGCAATCGAGGCCAGCGTCCGCCCCACATAGATCGCCGACAACAGGTATTTTTTGGGAAACCGGCTGCCAAGCCAGCCCGCCAGGACCGAGCCGAAAATGTTCATCAACCCGATCACGGAAATGGACATTGCCCCCAGCGCCGAAGTCGTCGTGATGCCCATACCCGCCAGCAGGCCACCGGGGGAAATCGGTCCGCACATTTCGGTGATAAAGGCCGGAAAATGTGCGGTGATGAATCCCAACTGATAGCCGCAAGAGAAAAAGCCCACCGCGATCAATGTGAATGACGGATCGCCAAACGCGCGGTGGAGCAAGGCGCCAAGGGTTTCTTCCCGCTCTGGCTTGCCGGCTATGGCCGGGGCACGCATGAAGGGCAGCACCGCCAGTGCGCCGAGGATCGCCACCGCAAAGATCACAAAGACCGTTTGCCAGGGGAAATACGTCAGCAAGCCTTCGGCAATGGGGGCGCCAATGACCTGCCCGACTGAGCCCACCGCCGTCGCGATGCCCAAGGCCAGCGAACGGTTCTCGGGCGCCGCCGCCCGCCCGACCATCGCCAGGATCAGCCCAAAGCCGGTCCCGGCAATGCCGAAACCCACCAGAATCTCCAGAAACTGATGCTGGCCGGGGATGACGGCAAAGCTGGACAGCAGCAGCCCTGCCGCATAGAGGACCGCGCCGATGACCAGCGTTTTGCGGTCGCCGATCCGTTCGGCCATGTTGCTGAAAATCGGCTGCCCGATGCCCCAGGCAAGGTTTTGGATGGCAATCGCCAGGCTGAAATCCGACCGCAGCCAGCCGAATTCCGTCGCGATGGGAATCTGAAAGACGCCAAAACTGGCCCGAATGCCAAAGCTGACCAGCAAGATCAGAGAACCTGCAATCAACAGCGGGGTGAAAAGGCGGACATGGGACGCAGAGGACAACGTGGCAACTCCGGAAAAGGGAGGCGCAAGGTGCGCTTGGTCTGTTAAAGTTGCAAATTCGAAATTGTGCGCAACACAATTGCGGTTTGTCATGACCTCAGCCGACCCGCAGCCCGCGGTCGCTGTCAAACCAGCGCAAGGTGGCCGCGTCCACATTGAGCCCGATCCGCCCCGCCGGGATCGGCAGCCGGCCCGACAGCCGCGTTGTGACGGGTGTGTCACCCGGCCGGAAATCCGCAGAGGCGTCCGAGGCGGTAGGTTCGATCATCGTGGGCGGCACCGAGCGCGCGTCACCAGCGTCTTCGTCTCGATCTGGTCATGCGTCACGTAGGTGATCGAGGCGCTGGTCGTCTGGTGCACCCGCTTGATCCCGGCCCGCCCCATTGCCACGCGCTGGCGCTGGCCACCCGGCAACTGAGTGGGGCGGTGGCCCAAAAGATGACCGATCTGCAACGGGCCTGCGACCTCGGCCACCCTGGCCTTGATCACCGCAGGATCGGTACGGCGGATCTTCCTGCCAAAGGCGCTGTTTTCGGCAACGCTGATCATCGGGAGAGCGCATAGCTCTGGAGCATCATCGCGATGTCGCGGTCGCATGGCGGCAGTTGGCTGACATCGCGGCCATTGATGCAAATGCTGCCGCCGCTGTTGTCTTCCGGTCCCGCCATTTAGGTCAGCAAGGTGGACTTGCCGCAGCCGGTCGGGCCGAAAAGCACCGGAAACGCGCCCTTTTCGATAATGGTTGAGACATCCTTCAAGACCTGCACTTGGCCGAAAGACGTCACAAGGTGGCGGATTTCCGGGGCCTTGGGGGTATCAGCCATCTTTTGCGCGGCCGGTCGATGCGAACGCAGGATTTGACCGACGCCCTGACCCTGTGCCGAAATGCCCCTGTCCCTGCCAACTCTATGGTGGGCCGGGATTTCTGCAAGGATTTTGCCAGGTTTCCGCGCGCGACCGCCGACCCAAAACGCTTTGATAAAGCCCGTACGCCCTGTATCGTTTCTTCGAATCAAAACGTCCGAAACAAGGACGGCACTTTGGGGGAAACATGCAGGATTGGTGGCGGGGATCGGTCACGTATCAGGTGTATCCCCGGTCGTTTCAGGACGACAGCGGTGATGGCATCGGCGACCTGCCCGGCATCACGCGACGCCTGCCCCATATCGCCAGCCTTGGTGTCGATGCGATCTGGCTAAGCCCGATCTTTACCAGCCCGCAGGCCGATATGGGCTATGACATTTCAGATTACACCGACATTGACCCCCTGTTTGGCACGCTGGCCGATTTCGATGCGCTGATTGCCGCTGCCCATGATCTGGGGCTCAAGGTGTTCATCGACCAAGTGCTGAGCCATTCGTCGGCCGCGCATCCGTTCTTCACGGAAAGCCGCCGGTCGCGCGACAATGCCAGATCCGACTGGTACGTCTGGGCTGACGCGCATCCCGACGGCAGCGCTCCCAACAACTGGCTGTCGGTGTTTGGCGGGCCCGCGTGGGAATGGGATACCCAGCGTCGGCAGTATTACCTGCACAACTTTCTGCCGTCTCAGCCTGACCTGAACTATCACAACCCGGCAGTACAGGACTGGGCGCTGACCGTCCTGCGGTTCTGGCTGGAGCGTGGGATCGACGGGTTTCGTCTGGATACGGTCAACTACTTTTTCCACGACGCGGGCTTTCGCAACAACGGCCCGCACCCCTATGTCGAGAACGTGCCGCCCATGAACCCCTATGAGATGCAAGATCACGTCTATTCCAAATCCAGGCCCGAAAACCTTGGCTGGCTGGAACGGATCCGCGCGCTTCTGGACGAATATGACGCCCGCGCGACGGTGGGAGAGGTTGGTGATGCCCCGCACCGCGCAGTGCAGATCATGGCCGACTACACCACCGGCAAGCGGCTCAACATGGCCTACAGTTTCGACATGCTGGGGCCGGAATACACCGCAGCCCATTTCCGCTCGCGGATCGAGGCGTTCTTCAAGGGTGCCCCCAAAGGCTGGCCGATGTGGGCGTTTTCCAACCATGATGTGCCGCGTCACGTGACCCGCTGGCAAGCGCACGGCACGACAGACGCAATCGCGCGACAGGCCGCGTCGATGTTGCTCAGTTTCGAGGGCTCGATCTGCCTTTATCAGGGGGAGGAACTTGGTCAGCTGGAAACCGACATCGCGTTTCACGAATTGACCGACCCGCCCGGCATCCGGTTCTGGCCCGACTACAAGGGGCGCGACGGGTGCCGTACTCCGATGGTCTGGGACGCATCAGCCCAAGCCGGTTTCACTACCGCAAAGCCGTGGTTGCCGATCAAGCCGCCGCAGCGCGAACGGAATGTCGCAGACCAGGCCGTCGATGATGGCAGCGTCATGGCCCATTACCGCCGCATGATCGCGTTTCGCAAGGCCGAGCCCGCTTTGATCATCGGCAAGACCCGGTTTCTGGACTTGCCCGAGCCGGTTCTGGCCTTTGAACGTCACAACGATACCGCCGCGATCCTTGCCGTTTTCAATATGTCGCCAAGCTCGCTGGTCTTGCAGCTGGATGCTCAGGCCGCGCTGACCGGCCCCGGCATTGCCGCGCAACTGATCGGCGACCGTCTGTCCCTCGGGCCGAACGGTGTGTCCTTTCTCAAGGCAACCAAGGACAAGGCGTTGCAGCTGCGTCTCAAGGACTGACCAAGGAACACCGGATCACAGGCAGGAAACTGTGTGACCAAAACACGGACGTCACTGGCAATCGCCAGTCCGATGCCAGGCACCTCCCTGCCCGCCCTTGCCGCCGAAGACGCCACTGCGACATTTCTACTTTGCAGGCCGGGAGACCTTTCTAAATGGTTGAAACGGACGGATACCCCATCGCCAAGGTGCTGGTCCGCTCTGCGGATCAGATGACGTTGGTGGTCGGATCGCGCCTGTATCTCAATGCGTTCAAGTATCCATGGGGCGATTTCGCCGCCGCCGCGATCCTGTCGGGCCTGCCCATCATGATCGTCTTTTTGATGGCGCAGCGCGGTCTGGTGGCCGGCCTCAGCGATGGCGCGGTCAAGGGCTGGCGGCCCCTCACCCCCTTGCCAAACCGCGGCTTTGCGGCTATCCGCAGCGGCACGGTCGGAGCGTAGCGCAGCCTGGTAGCGCACCTGCTTCGGGAGCAGGGGGTCGGAGGTTCGAATCCTCTCGCTCCGACCAAATTCCCGATCTCAACGCGTGCGCCAGCGCTCCATCACATAGCGCGCCGTCATCAGATCCAGATGCGCCCCGCCGCCGTTCTTGGCGATGGTGATGTCATCGTCGGAAGTCCGCGCGAAAGCCCCGCTTGCAAGATCGTAGAAATCGGCCACCACATCGGTCTCACGGATTGCCCCTGACCGGATCGGAGCAATCAACTCACCGATATGATGCACCGTCGTCGCGCGCGCATCGACAAACACCCGTGCGCGCGTCATGGCGACGTCATCCACCTCGCGCATGTCCGGCCGGTAGGCGCCGATAAGATCCAGATGCTGCCCCGGTTGCAGCCAGTCGCCCTTGATCACCGGCTCGGTCGCCATCGTCGCGGTGCAGATGATGTCCGCCCCCCGCACCGCCCGTTCCAGATCATCCGCGACCGGAAGACCCATCGCCGCCGCCGAATTCCGCGACCAGACCGTAAAGCGCGCCTCAGGCCACACCGCGCGATAGGCGTCCACCATCGAGCGCGCCACCGCCCCCGCCCCCACCAGCAATATCTCGCGGCTGTCTTTGCGCGCCAACCGGCTGGCCGCCAGCAGACTGTCCCCTGCCGTTTTCCACTTCGTCAGCAGATGGAAATCGACCATCGCCGACAGCATTCCGGTCTGGTCATCCAGCATGACGACCGCGCCATTGACCGTCGGCAACCCCCTCGCGGCATTGCCCGGAACCGCCGTCGCCACCTTGACCAGCGAGCCCAGCCCGTCGATCCACGCCGCGCGGTCCAACAGTGTATCTGCCCCGCGCCGCAAGATCAGGTCCGCAATCTCTGGCCTTGGCCGCGCATGCCCCGCCACCATCGCCGCCATCAGCCCGTGCCAGTCCAGCAGCGCCTCGGCTTCCGGTCCGATCATGTCCACCTTCATCACCCCGCCTCCATCGCCGCAGGTCCCACGACCGCCTTGCGACGCGCCGTCTCGCGCCACAGCGTATAAAGCCCCGCCCCGCAGATCAGCGCAATCCCGATCCACGCCACCCAGTCGGGCCATGTTCCGAATACCACCACCCCCCACAAGATCGCCATCGGCATGCCCACATATTCGAACGGCGCCACCAGCCCCGCCTCGCACGTCCGGTATGCCTGCGCGATCATCAGACCCCCGATGCAGACTGACAGCCCCGTCGCGAGGAATATCGGCCAATCGCCGACGGGGGGCCAGATCCATGGCCGGAACAAAAACCCCAAAAGGGCATCATCGGTCGCCAGATGCCCGTCCCCGGTCCAAAATCCCATGAGGCTGCTGACCACCACAAACCCGCATTGCACGAAAAAGCTGAGCGACACCGCCGATTCCGTTCCCCCGATTGCCCGCGTGATCAGGTTGCCCGCCGCATACAGCACCGCCGAGAACAGCACGAGCAATGCCGCCGGCTGGATCACCCCCGCCCCGGGCCGCAGCATGATGATCACCCCGATCAGCCCCACCACCACCGCCGCCCACCGCCGCCATCCCACGCTTTCGCCAAGGATCACCACCGACAGGAATGTGATCGCGAGCGGGCTCACATAGGCCACGGCGGAGGCATCCGCGATCGGCATCGCCGCAAGGCCCAGGAAAAACGCCACGTTCGACACCATCACGATGGCGACGCGCATAAGCTGCGCCCCCGGACGCTTTGAGCGCAACTGCCCAAACCCGATGCCCGACACGGCGATGAAGCAGAACAAGAACGCCATCCCGATCAGCGCCCGGATCAGGATCACCTGATGCAGCGCATAGCCGCCCGACAGGAACTTGATCGACACGTCATTGACGGAAAAAATCACCGTGCCGCCAAGCGCGAGTAGGATGCCGGTCAGGGTGCGCGATAGGGCCATGGGGCGCAGGATGCAGGGGAGGAAGGGGCGGGGTCTGTCTCAGGGGCGACATCCCTTGCCAGCGGCTTGCCAGATTTACATACCCACCATCGCATAGGTTTGCTGGAGCGCAACTAGAACCCTCATTCGGCATGCACCACCCGGTCACGATACCGGGCAGTGGCGCGCAATGCCGCAGGCGCGTGCGCGTGGGGCGTGACGAGTACGGCGGCCAAGGCCGCGACATCGGCTTGGGTCGTATTGTGCTTGGTTTGGGCAGCCAGCACCGCGTCTGCCTCACGCGCCAGTACCTGGCGCAAGAATTCCGACGTGTCGATGCCAAGGACGGTCGCAGCGGATTCCGCACGAGTCTTGAGCGCGTGGGACAGGCGCGTGTGGAGAAGGCGTCGTTTGGTACACCGTCGGCCAGCGAGGGCGCAGGGGTTGCATGGGGCGGACTCGGGGGGCGAGGGGAATGTGGGTGTGTTGTGGCTACATGTCAAAAGTGGGGGTCTGACTCGGGGCGCTCGGGGGCGAGGCGCTCCCGGAGAATGGTCCAGTGGACCTTTTCAGTGCCGACCGCCTGAGAATGCTTTCAATGGCCGAGGCGGAGGTGGCATTGTGGAAGGGATTCGAAGGGACTATGCTCGCCTCGAGTTGCAGTGTTCAATAAAGCATCAGGTGCTCGCCTTGTGTAGTCTGGCAGGGATGAATTGCATCAATTTAAGAACTTTCGCGACCGCGAATTTGTGTGATTTCTTTCTGGATCTGTTCTGTTGCATGACTAGTCGTAAAGATCACCCACCAGACGAACCGAAGGAGTTGACGGCCTTTTGCGGCAATATTCCGTTGGCTCACTTGAGATTGCCGCGCCGATATTTATCTGGGAATTTTATCTATTGAGGTAATGATTATGGAATCAGGCAGTTATGTCGAAAAAGTGCGCGTACCAAAACTGTGGAGGTATAGTGTTTGGATTACTTCAGCATTTTCAGTGTTTTCTGCTTTAGTTTATCTTGTAAGGCAGTTTATGGTTTTTGGAGTTCTTGAGGATTCAGTTTTTGTTGTTGTTTTACTCTTGAATTCTATCGTTGCAGGAGTGGCGGGCCTTCATCTATATGGTCAATCTGCAAAACTTTTTAAGTTGCTTCCCTTTGTGCATCATGATCAATTCCCACCAGATAAAATATTTGGTTCAAAAAGAAATATTCTGTTTGGCGTTATCTTTGCATTTATTATTTCCAGCTGTGTATTTCAAATTTCACCTTGGCGTGAGCATCCCCTTAACTTTCTACTTTGCTTTTTTGTCTTTTTTGTAAACATCCAAATAGGTATAGGTATCGGGGCACTTACTATGTTTTGGATTCTAACTCAACGCTCAATTCAGCTTATGGATATCAGAATCTTGAACTTATCTCGCCCTGATATTGCGCAATTCTTGAACATGATATCGTTTACTGTGCTAGTGGTTGGATTTTTATCTTCTGCAGCCGTTCTTTCACTACTGTTTTCTAAATTTGATATTAGCTTTGCAGTTGCTATTTTTTCGTTTTTTTCGTTAAATATGGTAATCCTAAGTTACTTTGTACCACTCTCTCCATTGATTGTGAAGTTAAAGTCCGTTAAGCTTCAAGAGCTTGACAAAATAGAGAAAAAAATTGACGCTTACTACAAGTCAGCGCTTGCCAATGGGGGGGTAAGTTTAGAAGTTGATAAACTTCTGATCTTCAGAAATGAAATACAAAAGATCCGCATAGTTCCACCAAATGGACAGTTTTCAGTCCTAACGGCGGTTTCTGCGACTTTCCTGTCTTTCTTGCCGACTCTGGTTCAGCATTTACTCAATTTATATCGATAGACTTCAAGAATTGTGTTGCGCGTGCCATGCGCTCCGCTGTCAGTACTTTTCAAATCGTTCGCCCAGAAGCTGAGACCCAAGCCTCACCTCCCCCGCACCACCCGATCCAGCACCTCCAGAAACCTCGACCGGTCTGCCTTGCTGAACATCCTGCCCGACCCCTGCCGGAACGGATCTGCGCTGCGCAAATCCGTCATCAGGTCCCGCGTCGCCAGCACCATGCCGATATTGGCGCCCGTCAGTTCCTCGCCATTGTGCTTGACCACGCGTGCCCCCTTGGCCACGCATTTTGCCGCCAGCGGGATATCCCCCGTCACCACCACATCGCCCGCGCCACACGCCTCGGCGATCCATTTGTCGGCCTCGTCCGGGCCATCGGCGACAAAGACGCTTTGCACCAGCGGGTTCGGACTGGGCCTGATGCCGCCGTTGGAGACCAGCACCATCGGCACCCCGAGGCGCGTGGCGACCCGTTCGGCCTCGGCCTTTACCGGGCAGGCATCGGCGTCGATGTAGATCGTCACAGGCTTGGCTTTCGCGGGCAAAGGTTAAGAAAAGGGGAAAGTGGCATCGTCACGTCATTGATATAAGACGATATAGAAAACACCCCGGCTCGGGATGCCTCAGGCATGCAAGGCCCCGGCATGAAAGGCGATGTGCTCCTCCATAAAGGTGCTGACAAAGAAATAGCTGTGATCGTAGCCCTTTTGCAGGCGGAACGATCCCCCTTGCCGGCGCGCCGCCATTGCCTCGGCCAGCGCTTCGGGGCGGAGCAATTCGATGAACTGATCCGAGGTCCCCACATCCACCAGCATGGGCCCGTCAAAGCCGCGTTTCTTCATCAAGGCGGTGGCATCGTGGGGGCCCCACACCGCCTCATCCGGCCCCAGATAAGCGGTGAACTGCTTTCTTCCCCAATCGCTGCTGGAAGGCTGGCAGATCGGAGCGAACGCCGACACCGACCGGAACCGGCCCGGAAAACTCATCGCAATCGTCAGCGCGCCGTGCCCCCCCATGGAATGCCCCGTGATCGCCTGCGCCGCCTCGGCCACTGGAAACGCCTTGAACAGAACGCGCGGCAGTTCCTCGGTCACATAGTCCCACATCTTGAAATGCGGCGACCAGGGTTTGCGTGTGGCGTTCACATAAAACCCCGCGCCCTGTCCCAGATCAAAGGCGGGATCGTTGGCGACCCCCTCTCCGCGCGGCGAGGTGTCGGGAAAGACCACCGCCAGCCCCATCTCTGCCGCCCATCGCTGCGCGCCTGCCTTTACCATCGCGTTTTCATGCGTGCAGGTCAGGCCCGACAGAAACCACAGGATTGGCACGGGACCTTCCTCGGCCTGCTCGGGCAGGAACAGACCAAAGGTCATGTCGCAGGCGCAGGCCGTGGAGGCGTGCGCGTACACCCCCTGAACGCCGCCGAATGCGCGGTTTTCCGATATCGTCTTCATGTCGGTCCTTTCATGCGGCAACCCAGGCGATCACGCCTGTCAGGGTCAGGATACTGGCGGCGGTCGAGATCAGGATCGCGGTCGACACCCTTTGCGGTGCGACCCCGTAATGCTGCGCCAGAATGAAGACATTGCCCGCCACCGGCAAGGCTGCCGCGGCGATCATGACAGATGCCGCGTAGGGTTCCACCTTGAAAATCCACAGCGATGTCACAGCCACTGCAGCCGGATGCAGCACCAGCTTGGCAAAGGACAGCCAAGCCGCAACGTGGACCCGCTCGGCGTTCCGCCCTGCCAGCGAGGCACCGATTGCAAACAAGGCGCAGGGCGTTGCCGCCGCGCCAAGCAGCGTCAGAAACTCGTTCACAGGGCCAGCCAGCGTCCAGCCCGTCGCGCCCCAGGCGAGGCCCAGCCCGACCGAGACGATCATCGGATTGCGCAAGATGCCGTCGGCGAGGATTTTACAGGTGCCAAGCGTCACCCGTCCCGCCCGCAGACCCGTAATCAGGGTCGTGACCACCGAGGAAAACACGATCAGATCGACCGCCAGGACAAGCAAAACCGGCCCGACCGCTTTGGGCCCCAAGAGCAGCGCCAACATCGGGATGCCCAGAAACCCGACATTGCCGATAACCCCGGTATGGGCCTCAAACAGTGCCTCTTCGCCGGATGCCCCGCGCCAGCGTGCGACTGCCGCCACCAAGGTCCAGACGGCAGTTGTGGCCAAAAGATAGGCCCAGACGAAAGCCCAACTGAAGGTTTCGGCCAGCGACAGGTTGGCGGCAAAGCCAAAAAGCATCGCCGACAGCGCGAAGTAAAAGACGAATTTGGTCAGATACGCTGTCGCTTCGGCGCTGAAAAACCGTGTTCGCCCGGCGATGTAGCCAAGCCCGATGACGGCAAAGAAGGGCAGGGTTTTCAGAAGGATCGGCAGCATGGGCAAGTGGTGTCACGCTAGGCTGTCAGAGGCAAGCGTGGCATGGCGCGGGGTGAGCGCGCGGGTGGCGCGGCAGGGCAGTAGCGGTCGCGGCTCCTAAAGAACCATTTCCATGTAGATGACCTTGCCGTGCCACAGCGCAGGCAGGTCAGCCGGAACAGGCACTTCGGTGAAACCGACGCCACGATAGATTTTATGCGCGCCGGTCATGGTATGAAAGCTGCTCAGCTCCATGCGTTTGCGCCCTTGCGCGCGTGCGACCGCAATCACGTCCTGCACCAGTTTCAACCCGACGCCGTTGCCGCGCTGATCGGGGCGGACGAACATGCGTTTCAATTCGACCGTGTCTGGGTCAACCCCACGAAAGGCGACGCAGCCTGCGGGTTTGCGACCGTTTCTGGCCAAAAGGAAACTTCCCGTAGGGGGGCCGTAAATTCCGGGCAGGGTGGCAAGTTCTGCTTCCAGTTCTTTGAAGGTCGATGCGGATTGCGCATTGGGATCTATCGTCTCGCACCAAGCGACGAACTCCAGCACCAGCTCCTTGACCGCTGCGCAGTCGTCGGCGGTGGATATCTGCCCGATGGTGATCATTCCCGCGCGCCCCTTTGCCAGTTTGGCAAAGCGTAGCATTGTTTTTTGGGTGCAAGTGGAAAACTCGAGGGCGCTTTACCCCCGAAACACGGTCAGGATCTGGTCCAGCGGTTTCTTGCGTTTCGCCACTGCGGGGACAGTCGCATCATCCGCCGGATAACCCACGGGCACGATCATCACCGGCTTTTCATGGGCCGGGCGGCCGCACATCTGCGCCAGAAACGTCATCGGGTTCGGCGTATGCTCAAGGCAGACCAGACCGGCGTGGTGGATGGCCGCGATCAGAAAGCCGGTGGCGATGCCGACGCTTTCGGGGACGTAGTAGTTCTTGTAGCGGGTGCCGTCGTCGGTCATCCCGTAGCGCTGCGCAAAGACCACGATCAGCCAGGGTGCGTCGGTCAGGTGCGGCTTGGACGTGCCGGTGCCGATGGGTTCCAGTGCGGCCAGCCATTCATCGCCCGCGCCACCTGAATAGAAGGCGCGTTCTTCTTCTTCGGCGGCGTCGCGGATGCGGGCCTTCATGGCGGGATCGGCGATGGCTACAAAGTGCCACGGCTGGTGATTGGCCCCGCTGGGGGCGGATGCTGCGGTGGCGATGCAGGCTGTGATGACGGCTTCGGACACCGGCTGATGGGAATACTGTCGGACCGAGTGGCGTTTTTTCATGTAGTCGGCAAAGGCGGTCACGTCCGCCAACGCCTCGGCGACGGGCTTTTGCACCCGGTCCGGCAACGGCAACGGGTGATAACTCACGTCGCCCTCGCGATACATTATCCGCCCCCGATCAGAACCCCCGCAGAAAAGACCAAAGCACCACCCAGCACCACCTGCAAGGCAGCGCGGACAAAAGGCGTGTCCATGAACCGGTTCTGGATCCACGCGATGGCCCAAAGCTCCACAAAGACGACAACGATGGCGATCGTCGTCGCGGTCCAGAAATCGGGGATGAGGTAGGGCAGCGCATGGCCAAGCCCGCCAAGCGTCGTCATCACGCCCGAGGCGAGGCCGCGTTTCCATGGGCTGCCGCG
Organism: Rhodobacterales bacterium; assembly: GCA_031378845.1. Lineage (GTDB taxonomy): Bacteria > Pseudomonadota > Alphaproteobacteria > Rhodobacterales > Rhodobacteraceae > JAJNPS01. The sequence goes on along the minus strand of JANNES010000015.1, from coordinate 33,229 downwards.
ACCGGAAAGGACGCCGTCATCGTGTGCGGCCTCGGTGAACCCCATGGAAATGCCCGCACCGACGGATGCCGCAAGGCCGACAAGGAACGTGGTCCAGGTGTCTTGGGTGGCAAAGGCCGTGGCAAAGATCGGCGCGAGGGTCGACACCGAGCCGTCCATCAGCCCTGCCAGCCCCGGCTGCACCCAGGTCAGGATGAACTGCCGCTTTGCTGTACCATCCTCATGCGCGCGGGCGCCTTCGGTCAGGTGCTGGTCCGTCAACCCTTCGGCGCGGCGTTCATGCGCTGCCTCCGCGGCGGCCAGATCGCCCAAGAGTTTGCGCGTTGCCGCATCCGGCGTGCGTGCGGCGGCGCGTTCATAAAAATCGCGCGCGGAAGTTTCCATTGCCTTGGCCTCGGACCGGATGCGGTCAAGCCCGAGGTTTTCTGTCAGCCAGACCGGGTTGCGCGCGTAAAACCCCGCCACATGTTCGCGCCGGATCAGCGGGATGACCTCACCGAACCGGTCGCGGTGCAGCTCGATCAGGCGCTGGCGGTGGCCGTCCTCTTCAACGGCCATGCCGTCAAAGATGGCGGCTGAGGCGGGATAGTCTGCACGCAGACGTTCACCATAGCTGCGATAGATGCGGGCATCGTCCTCTTCGGAGGAAATGGCGAGGGCCAGAACCTCCTGATCGGAAAGGTCCGCAAAGCGGCGGCGTGACGAGAGGGATGACAGCATGAGAAGCCCACATTGGAATGATTCTAACCTAGCGCGTTTGTCAGAGCTGGCAACACCGCAAAGTGAACTGATCAGTTTAGTACGGCCTTGAAATAATGAACCGGACGGTTTAGATTCTGCTCGTCGGATGACGTTGCAGACGGAGTTGATGATGACAGCACTTGTTGCCATCGCACTGGCATCGATCTTTTTGGGACCATCCCCCATGCCTTCGTCAGAAAATCGCGCGCCGATGCCGATCATCGCGACCTGCGGTGGGACACCTTCTGGAGATGTATGTGAGCTGAAATTATGACCGATCTCGTTTGGCCGCTTGCCCCGATCTCTTTGCCCGGTCTATGCTCGGATGGCGAGGGAACGATGGGCGTAGCCGCTTTAGAACAGGCAGTCCGCAAGGGACGAAAGTTTGACCAGGTGCTCGTTGGTGCCCGCGTGGTCTTTTTGCGTGACGGGTTCGAGCGCGCGTCGGTCGATGACATCGCGCGCGAGGCAGGGGTCAGCAAGGCGACGATCTATGCCTATTTTCCGGACAAGCAGTTGTTGTTTTTGGAAGTGGCGCGCATGGAATGCCGCTGCCAGGTCGAGGCTGCAGAGGCCTCTATCACAAGCGATGTGCCTGTTAGGCTGATGCTGACCAGCGCGGCCGAGCATATCACCGCCTTGATGATGACCGAAACCAGCCTGCACGTGTTTCGCATCGCGGTTGGTGAGGCCGAACGCTTTCCGGGACTGGCGCAAGAGATGTACCAGTTTGGTCCCGGCCTGATGCATGACCGGCTTGCGCAAGGTCTGCGCTGCTATGTCGAAGCAGGCGAGTTGGCTGTTCCGGATGTCGACCTTGCGGCCGATCAGTTCTTGCAACTCTGCAAGGCTCCTATTCACGACAAGCTGGTCTTTGGCATGGCAAAGTTGATCAAGCCCGCAGATGTCAAACTGGGCATCGAGAGCGCCGTCGAGATGTTTCTGGCGCGTTATGGGGTCAACGGCGCCTGAGTTGCGGCCAGCCCGCTAGCCGTTGTCGCGCAGCACCGCGCCCGCCAGATAGAGAGAACCGCAGATCAAAACGCGTGCCTCGGGCGATTGTGCGACAATGGCTGACAGGGCCCCGGCGACGGATGGTGAGGTGACAGCGTCGATGCCGGCACGACGGGCAGCATCGCAGGTGACCTCGGCGGGAAGCGTGTTCTTTTCACCCGGGATGGTGACGGCATGCAGTTGGGTAACCTGCGCCGCCAACGGGCGCATATAGCCCGCGACATCCTTGGTGTTCAGCATCCCACAGATCAGATGCGTCTCGCGTGGGGGCATCCGCGCAAGGGTCGCAGCAACGGCCTCGGCCCCCGCCGGGTTGTGTCCACCGTCCAGCCACAGCTCGATCCGTGGGGCCATATTGACCAAAGGGCCTTGACGCAGGCGCTGCATCCGGGCGGGCCAAAAGGCACCGGTGACGGCCGCCTCACACGCGGCGGCATCCAGGTCGAAATGGCGCAAGGCAGCAATCGCCGCGCCGGCATTCTGGATCTGATGCGGACCCGGCAGGTTGGGCAGAGGCAGATCCAGCAGGCCGGATTCGTCGTGATAGACCATCCGCCCGCGATCCTCGCCTACCGACCATTGCTGGCCATGGACCAGCAACGGCGCGCCCATACGTCTGGCGCGCGCCGCGATCACGGCAAGGCCTTCGTCGGTTTGCGGGCCCACCACGACCGGCACGCCGCGCTTGATGATCCCGGCCTTTTCACCGGCGATCAGGGCCACGGTGTCCCCAAGAAAGGCCTGATGATCCAGACTGACCGGGGTGATGATGGTCAGTTTCGGGTCCGCGACGACGTTGGTGGCATCCAGCCTGCCGCCAAGGCCAACCTCGAGCAAGGTCCAGTCGGCAGGCGTGCGGGCAAAAGCCAGAAACGCAGCGCAGGTCGTGATCTCAAAGAAAGTGATCTCGTCGGGGCCATTCGCGGTCACGCATTCGTTCAAGAGGGCTGTCAGCAAATCCTCGGAAATGAGATCGCCGGCCAGCCTAATGCGTTCATGAAACCGGGCAAGATGCGGCGAGGTATAGGCATGAACGGTATCGCCCACCGATTCCAAACCCGCACGGATCATGGCTTGGGTCGATCCCTTGCCATTGGTGCCCGCGATATGGATGACCGGCGGAAGGGTGCGTTCAGGATGCTCAAGAGCGGCCAAAAGGCGCTCTACCCTGGCCAAAGTCAGATCGATGACCTTCGGATGAAGGGTCATCATCCGTTCCAGCAGCAGGTCAGAGCTTTGCTTCAAGCCTTTGCCTCTGCCTCGGCGGGTGCTGAGTCCACAGTCCCGGGTGGGGGTAGGTCGCCTTTTATCGCAGGGGGCAGGTTCATCAGCATCCGCACAATGGTAACGAGTTCTTCGCGCATCGCCTTGCGGTGGATGACGCGGTCCAGCATGCCGTGATCCAACAGGTATTCTGCGCGCTGGAATCCTTCGGGCAGTTTCTCGCGGATGGTTTGTTCGATCACGCGGGGACCGGCAAAACAGATCAGCGCCTGGGGTTCGGCAATCTGCACATCGCCCAGCATGGCGTAAGACGCAGTCACCCCACCGGTCGTCGGATGGGTCAGCACGACGATATAGGGCAGCCCCTCCTCGCGCAGCATCTCGACGGCCACGGTGGTGCGCGGCATCTGCATCAGGGACAGGATGCCCTCTTGCATCCGCGCGCCACCGGCAGCGGCAAACAGGATCAGCGGGCGGCGCAATTTCACGGCGCGCTGGGCGGCGGCGATCAGGGCGTTGCCGACATACATGCCCATCGACCCGGCCATGAAGCTGAAATCCTGCGCCACGGCGATGATGGGGGTGCGGCCCATCTCACCCTCGGCCACCAGCATCGCCTCTTTTTCGCCGGTGGTCTTCTGCGCGGTCTTGAGGCGGTCGGGGTATTTCTTCTGGTCGCGGAAATGCAGCGGGTCGGGCACAGGTTCGGGCACGCGAACTTCGGCAAATATGCCCGTGTCAAAGAGGGAATTGAACCGCTCGCGCGGACTGATCGCCATGTGGTGGTTGCAATTCGTGCAGACGTTCAGGTTGCCGGCCAGTTCGCGATGGAAAAGCATGGTGCCGCATTCGGGGCATTTGGTCCAAAGGTTCTCCGGCACCTCGCGGCGCGAGAACAGCGAGTTGATCTTGGGGCGGACATAGTTGGAGATCCAGTTCATCGCCTAAGGGCCTTTCGGTCGCACCGCTCAGCGTCGAAATAAGCGCAAGGGGGGCGGAATGCAATCGGCGGCGGCATGTCAAAAGTCTTTGCGGGCGCGCAGGGCTGCCCCGATGGTTCCGTCATCAAGATAGTCCAGCTCTCCGCCGATCGGCACGCCTTGGGCGAGCGAGGTGATCTTGACCCCAATCCCCGCCAGCGTGTCGGCAATATAATGGGCGGTAGTCTGGCCGTCGACGGTGGCGTTCAGGGCAAGGATCACCTCGCTCGCACCTTCGTCGGCGATACGGGCGGCAAGGCGGGGGATGCGCAGATCCTCCGGGCCGACAGCATCCAGTGCCGACAGCGTGCCGCCAAGGACGTGATAGCGCCCGCGAAAGGTGCCGCTGCGCTCGATTGCCCACAGGTCCGCGACGGTCTCCACAACGCAAATCTCGGGCGTCTGGCGGCGCGGATCGGCGCAGATGGCACAGGTGTCGCTGGTGCCGATATTGCCGCAGATCGTGCAATCGCGCGCCGTGCGGGCGATGGTGCCCATGAGGTCGGCCAAGGGCGCCATAAGCCCCCCGCGTTTGCGCAACAAGGCCAACACCGCACGCCGGGCCGAGCGCGGTCCGAGCCCCGGCACCCGCGCCATGAGGTCGATCAGCGCGTCGATATCTTGCGTCTCGGGTGCCAAGGACTGCGGGCCTAGAACGGTAGCTTCATGTCGGGGGGCAGACCCAGCCCTTCGGACAGCTTGGCCATTTCGGCCTTGCTGCGATCCGCGGCCCTAGTCTGGGCATCCTTGATTGCGGCAAGGATGAGATCCTCGACCACTTCCTTTTCCGAGGCGACCAGGATCGATGGATCGATATCGAGGCCGGTGAGTTCGCCCTTGGCCGTGCAGCGCGCCTTGACAAGGCCCGCACCGGATTCACCCATTACCACGGTCCGACCCAGTTCGGCCTGCACCTCAGCCATCCTGGCCTGCATTTCCTGAGCCGTTTTCATCATCTTGGCCATATCGCCAAGACCTGCCAGCCCGCCCAAACCTTTCAGCATCGCATTGTCCTTTCAGTCATCTTCAAAGGGGTCCCATTCATCGTCGACCTCGGGCAATGCCGCGTCGCGCGCTTGTTCTAGCCGGGTCTCGGGGGTGCGGATCTCGGTGATCCGGGCGCCCGGAAAGGCGGCCATGACGGCCGCGACCATGGGCACCTGTTCCGCCTCTGCTTCGGCGGCGCGAAGGGCAGCGACTTCGGTTTCGCGAACCGTGGGGGCACCGCCTGTGCCCACAACCGACACGCCCCAGCGGGTGCCCGTCCACGTGCTGAGCCTTTGGCCCAAGCGCGCGGCCAGATCAGTCGGGGCATCTGGGCCGGGTTCAAATTCGATGCGGCCCGGCGCGAAATGCACGAGGCGTAGTGTGGATTCGATCTCGTGCAGCAGCTTGATGTCGCGCTGGGCGCGGATCAACTCCATCACGGCGGCAAAACTCTGCGGGGCGGGCAGGGCGGCACCTTCGGCACGCGGGGCAAGGGCGGTGGCAGGCCCGCCAGAGGCGGATGGGCGCGGTGCAACAGGTGCGAATGCGCGTGGACCGGCCGGCGTTGTGCTGGTTTGGCCAGACGGGGCGACCGCTGGCGGCGGCGCGCTGGACTGCAACTTGCGGATCAGGGTTGCGGGATCGGGCAGGTCCGACACGTGCGTCAGACGGATCACGGCCATTTCCGCTGCCATCATCGCATTCGGGGCCAGGGGCACCTCTTCGATGGCTTTGAGCAGCATCTGCCAAGTCCGACTTAAAACCCGCATTGGCAGGCGCGCGGCCATGTCGCGGCCCCGGTCGCGCTCGGCCGGGGGCGTGGTCGGGTCATCCGCCGCATCAGGGGCGATCTTGATCACCGACAGCCAATGGCTGATCTCGGCCAAATCGCGCAAGATCGACATCGGGTCCGCGCCATCGGCATATTGCGCGCCAAGCTCGTCCAGCGCGCCAGCCGCGTCGCCTTGCAAGATCAGGTGGAAAAGGTCGAGAACCCGGCCACGGTCAGCAAGGCCAAGCATGCTGCGGACCTGATCTGCCGAGGTTTCTCCCGCCCCGTGCGAAATCGCCTGATCGAGGATCGAGGTTGCATCTCGCGCCGAACCCTCTGCCGCCCGCGTGATCAGCGCAAGCGCTGCCTCGGAAATCGCGGCCCCTTCGGCGGTGGCGATCTTTCGCAGCAGCGCCATCATCACCTCGGGCTCGATCCGCCTAAGATCAAATCGCTGGCACCGCGAAAGGACAGTTACCGGCACCTTGCGGATTTCGGTGGTGGCGAAGATGAACTTTACATGTGCCGGGGGCTCTTCAAGTGTTTTCAAGAGCGCGTTGAACGCGGCTGTCGATAGCATGTGCACTTCGTCGATCACATAGACTTTGTAGCGGGCAGAGGCCGCCCGGTAGTGCACCGATTCGATGATTTCCCGGATGTCGCCGACGCCGGTGCGGCTGGCTGCGTCCATTTCCATCACGTCGACGTGGCGGCCTTCAGTGATCGCCCTGCACGGCTCGCAGACCCCGCATGGCTCGGTCGTCGGCCCACCCTTGCCACCGGGTCCAACGCAGTTGAGCCCCTTGGCGACGATCCGCGCCGTCGTGGTCTTGCCGGTGCCACGAATGCCCGTCAGCATGAACGCGTGCGCAATCCGGTCTGCCGCAAAGGCATTCTTTAGCGTGCGCACCATCGCATCCTGACCGACCAGATCGGCGAATGTCTCGGGGCGGTACTTGCGGGCAAGAACGCGGTAGGCTTTTTCAGGCGTCTCGGACATGCGGGGCTTTCGGGTCGATTACACTGGCCAAGCTATGCTGTCTTGGAACCGAGGTCCATGCGTTTGGCGCGCGTCAGCGTTCCCACGCATCGCTAGTCTTGGCCGGCAGAGTGTCATTTCTTTTTGCCTTGCAACGCCTCTTTCACGGCCAGGCTCTTGCGGACCTGTCGGCCAAAGCGGCGTTCATGCTCGCGCGCTTGTGCCGGGGTCTGGGTAAAGAACCGCGTCTCGCTGGACAACTTTTCCCACCGGTGAAGACGGGCCTCGTCCAGTCGCCCTTCGGCTACCGCAAGGCGGATGGCGCACCCCGGTTCTGACTGATGTTTGCAGTCGCGAAACCGGCATGTACCAAGAAGCTCGGTGACGTCCTCGAATACCGCGTCGATGCCGTCGCCGGCCTCGGCCACGCTCAGCGACCGCATGCCGGGGGTGTCGATCAACCAACCCCCGCCAGCGATCGGGTGCAATGACCGGCTGGTCGTTGTGTGCCTGCCGCGGGCGTCATCCTCGCGGATGCCAGCGGTGGCACCGGACAGTCCCGTCAGGGTGTTGGTCAGTGTTGTCTTTCCGACGCCGGAACTTCCGACCAGCGCCACGGTCTGGCCTGGTCCGCACCATTGCCCAAGCTCGTGCGCGACGGTCGAATCACGGGCATCTAATGTCAGGACCGTCAGGTTCCGCCGCAGTTTCAGGGCTTGTTGACGGAAATCCTCGGCGTCCTTTGCTGCGTCCGCCTTGGTCAAGAGAATGACCGCCTCGGTTCCCGCCTCGGCCGCAAGGGCGAGATAGCGCTCCAGCCGCGCGGGGTTGAAATCCGCATTGCACGAGGTGACGATAAACAGCGTGTCAACATTGGCGGCAATCAACTGCGTCTCGCCGGTTGCACCCGCCGCGCCGCGCGATAGTTGGGACTTGCGGTCAAGGCGTCGCACCAAAAGGGTTCCATCCGTGAGAATCCAGTCGCCGACCGCAAAGTCACTCGACTTTGCCGCACCAGAGAGCTTGAAGCCAAATGGGCCGCTCACACCCAAAAGGTCCAACCGTGAACGGTGGACAGAGGCCACGCGCGCTGTGACCAAACCAAGTTCCGTCAGATCGAGTTGCGCCAGAAAAAACGGCCGCCAACCAAGGTTGGCGAGAGAGTATTCAAGGGTCATTTGTTGCGTTCCTTGCGGACGAAAATCTTGACTGCACCCGTCCCACAGGACGGCGCAGCGATTTTCGGGCGATGAAACGCCTGTCCGAGGCCTCAGGCCTCAGCGCGCTCCTGCCCGGAGGGGTCTCGCGACAATCATGGACATCCTCCGATCTTGGCGGGCGACGAGGTGAGAGGCTGGACAACGACCCAAGCGGGGCTCGTTACGGCTGCTTCCTTCCGGACCTGACCGGGTTGGCGAGGCGCTTACCCGCGCCAACCTCTCAGGAGTGCATATAAGCGCGGGCGCGGTCTGGTGCAAGCGGCCAAAAGCGGGCGGGAACGCCCGATGCACCGCCGTGCAGATCGCCTGCCGCACCGAAATACAGTTCCACGGCGGCGGACTTGTCACTAGGGTTGTGCCAATTGTGCCCGAAAACCGGAGGTTCGCCTTGCCCCGCCTGATCCATGTTGACTGGCCAGATTTTGGTGCGCCTGCGGTGCCGCCCGAGCCCGATCTTGCCGAATACACCATGCGACTTGCGGCATTCCGCGCGGCGCTGGGCTTGCGGAACTACGATGTCGGCGTGGTCTACGGCGACCGCGAGCACAGCGCCAACCTGCAATGGCTGACCGGCTTTGACCCCCGGTTCGAAGAGGCGGTGCTGATCGTCGGGTCGGATTCGGCGCTGTTGTTGGCAGGCAATGAGTGCCTGTCTTACACCCAGATCTCGCCCTTGGTCGCCTCAAAGGTGATTTCGGTCGGGCACGCGGCGAGCCTGTCCTTGCCGTCTCAGCCAAGGGGCGGGCAGAGGTTGCCCGACTGGCTGACGGCTGCTGTGCCCAAAGGTGCGCGGGTCGGTATGGTGGGGTGGAAATGGTTCACTGCAGACGAGGTGGATGATCCGGCTGCGACGCTCGATGTGCCTGCCTTTATTGTCGATCCGGTGCGTGCGGTCGCGGGGAAGGTCGAGAATGCCACGGACATCCTGATGCACCCCGCCTACGGCTTGCGCGTCCGCGTCGATGCGGGCGAGATCGCGCGGCTGGAATTTGCCAACCATATGGCGGCAGCGGCCTTGCGGCGGATGGTGCGATCCTTTCGCCCTGGCCTGCGCGATTTTGAAGCCGTGACCGCCGCCCAGATCGGCGGTTTGCCATTGGGGTGCCACACGACCTTTGCGACGGGGAAAAAGGCGGATCAGGGCCTGTCCGGTGCAACCGGGCAGATTTTGCAGACCGGAATGCCGATTTCTTTCAACGTCTGTCACTGGCGCGCAAATATCTGCCGCGCCGGATGGCTTGTGCACGATGAAAGTGACCTGCCAGGCGCGGCGCAGGGTTATCTGGACCAGTTCGTGATGCCCTACCTGCAAGCGATGTCCGATTGGTGCGGCCTGATGCGCCCCGGTGTCCTTGGGGGCGAAGTCTGGCGTGCCACGCAAAAGGCGCTGCCCCTTGCCACCTTTGGGGTGACGTTGAACCCCGGCCATCTGATCGGGCTGGACGAATGGATGTCCTCGCCGATTGCAGAGGGGTCCGATATCCCGCTTGCGTCAGGGATGGCGATGCAGATGGACGTCATTCCGGGCCATCCGAACTGGGGATCAACGCGGATGGAGGATGGCTATGTGCTGGCCGATGCAGGGTTGCGCGCGGACCTTGTGGCGCGGTTCCCCGATGTCGCGGCGCGTTGTGCCGCGCGGGCCAATTTCATGCGCGATGTGATTGGCATGCAGGTTCCCGAAACGCTGTTGCCGATGGCCGATACCTGTGGGATCATCGCACCTTATCTTTTTGATCCATCCTCGGTCGCAGCACTTTAGCGCGCGCTGATCAGCAATCCGGCGGCGGCGGCACCCGACAAAAGATCGACGGCGACATGATGCGCCCAGCGGCCTGAGCTGGGCAGGATGTCGGGCACCTGCACGACAATGCAGCCCGCGCGGTGTGCCGACTCTGCCCCGGTTTCGCTGTCTTCAAAGACCAGGCAGCGCGCCGGATCCACGCCCAAAAGCTTGGCCGCCAGCAAATAAGGATCGGGCGCGGGTTTCGGGGCCGCCACGTCTTCGAGCACGACGACATGGGCAAAGAAACCGATCAATTCGGCACGCGCAAGTTTGGACTGCGCCTCTGATCTGCGCGATGACGTGACGATGGCGCGCGGCAGTGAGATGCGGGTGAGAATCTCGTGCACCTGCGGCTTGAGCGGGACGTTGTGCGCCATCGCGGACTGAAAGCCGTGCGCCCAGATGGCGTTCAGGCGATCGACGTCGATATGTGGCATCGTCGCTGCGATATGTCTGCTGGTCGTCGGGCTGTCCCTGCCGATCATCGCGTGCAAGAAATCGGGAGAGACCGGGTGGCCCAGATCTGCGAAAGCCGCAAGCCCGGTACGGATGGCGACGGTCTCGGAGTCGATCAGCGTGCCGTCAAGGTCGAACAAGACTGCGTCGTACATGTAACTTCCTTTTGCAGGGCGGCACGCCCCTTTAGGGCAGATCAGGCGCAAGCGCGACCGGGTTTTCGACTTGCATCGGACCCGGCGCGCTAAAGCTGAAGGCGGAACCTGCGAAAACCGGCTTCGGTAATGTCCAAAGGCTCCAGTGCAGGGGTCAAGGGATCGTCGAGGCATGTCACGGCCAAAGGCGCGCATTCAAACAACGCCGAGGTTGGCGTGCCCATCGCGGCAAAGCGCCATGTTTGCGGTTGGGGTGGGGCAACGCCGCCAGACATCATGATGTGGCGGGTCAGCATGTCGCGCGACAGAAGCCGCGTTTCCAGCACCGGGCGCATCAGAGCGTCCTGCAGATAGTATCCCGCGCCGCCACTGCGAAAACTGTTGGTTGCCAGAATGAAACGGTCGTCAGGCTGCACAAGCTGCCCCCGCATCTGCAGCTTTTTGATGCGGCGGGCGGTGCGATCGATCAGCGCGCCTTGGGCGGCATAGCGTGGAGAGACAGACAGATCGACCTCATAGCTCAGGCCAAAAATCCGATCATGCTGAAAGCTTGCGAACTCTTCGTTGATGAGGGGCCGGTTCACCGAACCCGGTGCGATCCGGTGATAGATCGACACCGCGCGTTCCAGCCAGTCTGCAAGTTGCGCGCCCGTGATGCGAACTGCCGAGACGGTGTTCGGAAACGGGCAGAGGTCCGCGGCATGGCGCAGAGCCAGCGCACCTTTTGGGATATCGACATAGTTCATCGGACCGCCACGCCCGCCCGCCTTTGCGGGTGCGACAGCCGAAAGGATCGGCAGATCGGCATGTTCCGATCCGATCAAGGCTGTGGCGACATACTGTGCCTGCGCTGCGGCCATGACACTCAGCGTCATGCTGTCGGCAATCAGCGCAAAGTAGCTTTGCAGGCGATACTCGGAATGCCCGATGTCGCGGCGTATCCAGCGCCGGGTCGCGCGATGCACATCGATCGCGCCTGCCTCAAGGCGGCGAACGGTTTCGGTGGACTGAAGCGTCGGACTGCGCGGGTCAAGCGCTGTCACTGCCCGCAAGTGCGACTGTGATCGTTCGACCGTCCAGATGCCGGTTGTCGCGCGCCGCAAAACCAGATCGATGATGCCAAGATGCGATCCGAAATGTCCCGGCAGAACCGCAGGTTTCCCGGATAATGTCCCTCGAACCGGGTCGATACTGATGCCGGGTGGATGATCCGGTCCGGGAAACATCAAGTGGCTGTGACCCGCAACAACGACATCGACGCCGGTGACCGCCGCGATGTCGGTGGCGCAGTTTTCGATTGGACCCCTGATGCCCGTCTGTTCGGCGATGCCGGTATGGGCCAGAGCCACAACAAGGTTTGCGCCGGCCCTTCGCAGCTGGGGGACCCAGAATTGTGCCGCCTCGACCATCGCGCGGACCTGCAGCTTGCCGTCGAGATGCTGGCGATCCCATTGCAGGATCTGCGGCGGTGTGAACCCGATCACCCCGACCTTCAGATCATGCATGTTGCCCGCGCCGTCGACAACGGTGCGTTTCAAGATCGCATACGGTGGCACAAGGTGGTGATCGAGGCTTGGGTCATTGCCACGCTTGTGCATGACGTTTGCAGACACGATCGGGTGTGTGGCTTCGGAGAGGACGCGGGTCAGGAAAGCCAGCCCGAAATTGAACTCGTGATTGCCAAGGGTCCCGGCGTCAAAGCTCAATTGACGAAACGCGGTGATCATCGAATGCGGCAAGTGGGTGCGACCGCGCGCGAGATAGTCGCCGATTGCACTGCCTTGCAGAAAGTCGCCATTGTCAAAAAGCAGTGATTGCGCGACCTCGCTGCGTGCAGCACCGATCAGCACCGCCGTCCGGGTCAGACCAAATGAATCGACCGGGCGATCATTGAAATAGTCATACGGGACCAGATAGGCATGCAGATCCGTCGTCGCCATGATCCGCAAGGCGACCTCGCCAGACCCCGCAGGCGCGATGGTTGGTGCCATGACTGTTGAATCTGGACGGTCGGCGTTGCTCACGCCGCACCGACCTTGCAAGTCTTTGTCCTGTTCGCGCGGTTCATACGCCTGGTCCGACCTCAATACAGCGCCCTTGCGGCGCCTGGTTGAAAGTGAAACTGCCCTACCGAGTCCGGACGCGCAATCTCTAGGCGTATCGACCTGAAAACTGGTCTTCTTAAGGTTGCAATTGGGACATAGTGCGGCGCGTGGACGCCGTGTCGCTTGGCGCTGGCGCCGCGACGTGGCAACACACAGGCCTGAGCAAGGCAACAAGGTCCGGGGGCAATATGCGGTTTGCGGAAACGGTGACGTTTGGCGGGTCTGGTCTGGACCGCGCTGCGGCATTACGCGACGATCCCGATGTGATTGCAGCGCTCTGGCAGCAGGGACAGGTTCTGCCGGTGTGGCGTGGCAAGCCCCTGATCGGGAACGACCTTGCGCCGATCTGGGTGGCCCCGGATCACGTGGTTCTGGACGGTGCTTCAACCACGTTGTTTCTGGGCCTTGATGACGGCATGGCGCGTTTTGCCTGTGACGTTCCTGACTGGGCGCCGGAACCGGCCGCTGGACTGCGGCCCGGCTTTCTTGATCGCTCGGTGCAGGTGCATCCCGCCATCGCCGATGCCGGGGCGGGGTTTCAAGAGCTGCGCGCCATCATGACCGAGTTGACGCCCCGTGCTGCGGAACTGATCGTCACAGCCAAGGCAATGCTGCAATGGCACCTGACGCACGGGTTCTGCGCTGCCTGCGGATCAGTTTCGCAACCGGCAAAGGCGGGTTGGCAACGCACCTGTCCAGCCTGCGGTGCCGCGCACTTTCCGCGCACCGATCCCGTCGTGATCATGCTGGTTGTGCATGGAAACCGGCTGTTGCTGGGTCGCAGTCCGGCCTGGCCCGAGGGGATGTATTCCCTGCTGGCCGGGTTTGTCGAACCCGGCGAGACGCTGGAAGCTGCCGTGCGCCGCGAAGTGGCCGAGGAATCCGGTATTCAGGTCGGTGCCGTACGCTACCTGGCCAGCCAGCCCTGGCCTTTTCCGGCCTCTTTGATGTTTGGCTGCCGGGCAGAGGCTGTCACCGACCAGATCACGCTCGACCCGGTCGAACTGGAAGACGCAACCTGGATCAGCCGTGAAGACCTTTTGCGTGTCATGGCCGGTCAGCATCCGGTGATCCGCCCGCCACGCCAAGGGGCAATTGCGCAGTTCTTGATGACGGCCTGGCTTGCGGACACATTGGATTGAGGCAAGATGTGCGCCGTGCCCCATGGTTTTCGGGTGCTTTAGGGGCGGTTGATGAAGATCAATGGAAAACATGACGTCGGTGTTCCATTGGACTTTGTCGTTCGCGTTCTGTCGGACTTCCCCGGCTGGGAACGGGCGGCCATGCGACGTGGTGTCGAGGTGCGTCGAACCGATCGGCTGGCTGTTGCAGGACTTGGTTCCACCTGGACGGCCCGGTTTTCGTACCGCGGCAAGGCGCGCGATGTCGATTTGCGCATCACCGAAATGGACCCTTCGGGCCGGATCACATTTTTCTTTGAAGGCAAAGCCGCCCAGGGGACGGCCACGCTCGTCCCTCTGGCGATGAGCGCGCGCCGCACCCGTATCTCGGCAACTCTGGACGTACAGCCCCGAACGCTTGCTGCACGGCTCTTGTTTCAGTCGATGCGTCTTGCGCGGGCGCGCGTCGTGCGCAGGTTTGAACAGCGACTGGCGCTGTTCTGCAGCGAAATTCAAAACCGGTTCAATGCATCGGGCGGCTGACCTGTCGGGGTCAGCCGCGTTCGCGGTCAGCCGGATACACGCCTAGTATGTTGGACTGACTGGTGAAATAGCGCAGTTCTTCCAATGCGCGCGCGACATTGGGATCCTCTGGATGGCCTTCGATATCGGCGTAGAACTCGGTCGCGGTGAACGAACCGCCCACCATGTAGCTTTCAAGCTTGGTCATGTTGACGCCGTTGGTCGCAAAACCGCCCATCGCCTTGTACAGGGCCGCGGGAATGTTGCGGACCCGAAAGGTAAAGGTGGTGATCATCAACCCCGTGCCGCGGCGGGCCGCGTTTGCATCGCGCGACATGACAAGAAATCGCGTCGTGTTGTTGGACTGGTCCTCGATCTGACGCGCAAGAATGTCCAACCCGTAGATTTCTGCTGCAAGTTCTGAGGCCAGTGCCGCCTCGGCCGGATCGCCCAAGGCCGCGACATCGCGCGCGGCGGCCGCATTGTCCGTCCAGTTCAGCGTCGCAAGCTTGTGATCCTTGAGGAATGTCCCGCATTGCCCCAGCAGGATCGACATGCAGCGCACGCGCTTCACATCGGCAAGCTTGGTCCCCTTGACCGCCAAAAGGTTGATGTGCACGCGCACAAAGGCCTCGTCGATGATGTGCAGACCGCTTTCGGGCAGCAGGCGGTGCACATCTGCCACGCGACCATAGGTCGAATTTTCCAGCCCCAGCATGCCCAGATCGGCCTGACCTGCGCGGACGCGGTCAATGACCTCTTCGAAGGTGGCGCACGGAATGGCCTCCATTTCGGGATGTGACTGGCGGCAGGCTTGGTGCGAATAGGCCCCCAACTCTCCCTGAAAGGCAATTTTTCCCGGCATTTGCGGTGCTCTCCGTGTCTTTTCGTCGCGCAGGGGCGTTTCGTCGCGCTCCTACACCTTGCATGCATGATGGGGAAGGCGATAGATACCGGCGTTGATGACGACACGAGGGCGACGCGACATGATCGACACGATGACGGCGACAAAGACGCTTGGAGCGCTTTGCGGGACGTTCCTTGTCTATATGCTGGGCGCATGGGCGGCGGAAGCCATTTACGGCCATGGCGAGTCCGGGCATGGCGAAGAGGTCGCGCAAGCCTATGTGATCGACACCGGCGCCGAAGAGGCCCCGGCAGAGGGTGCTGGCCAGGAGACCGTCGATTTTGCCGTGATTCTGGCGGCTGCCGATCCTGCGGCGGGCGAAAAGGTGTTTGCCAAGTGCAAGTCCTGCCACAAGATTGACGGTGGCGACGGGACGGGGCCGCACCTTAATGGCGTCGTCGGACGAAATCATGCGGCTGTTGCAGGTTTTGGCTATTCGGAAGCCAACCTCGCGCTGAAGGACGAAATCTGGACGCCAGAGGCCATCAACGCCTTTGTCGAGAACCCCAAGAAATACATGCCCGGCACCAAGATGAGCTTTGCCGGACTGCCAAAAGTCGAGGATCGCGCCAACCTGATTGCCTATCTGGCGACCACGACGCCCTGATCAGGGCGCGGTTTGCGCAGGCACAAGGCCGCCCCATCGGGCGGCCTTTTCACTTTATTGCGCACACGATCACGCAAACGCAACTTGAGCCATCGACAAGCGTAGCTTTAGCATAAATGAATGTTCAAAGTCGGATCGGCCAAGCCGAACAATCGGGGAAAGCACAGATGCAGCGCAGGATCGTGTCATCACAAGGGTCGCGTCAGGGGGCGGCGGTCCGCCGTCTTGCGGTGCGCCGCGTCGGGGGGACTGCGCGGTTCCTTGTGGCGGCGGGCGCGGTGATCCTGGGGCTGGCGGCAACCGCGATGTCGGGGCGCGCAGAGACGGTCATCACGTCGCATGGCATCTCGACCTTTGGCGAGTTGAAGTATCCGGCGGACTTCAAACATCTGGACTATGTGAACCCCGACGCCCCGAAGGGCGGCGAAATCTCGGAATGGGCACCGGGCACGTTTGATTCCATGAACCCGTACTCGGTCAAGGGGGTGGCGGCAGCGCTGTCATCGGTCCCTTATGAAAGCATCCTGACCGGGACTGCAGACGAGATCGGGTCAAGCTACTGCCTGATGTGCGACACGATGGAATATCCCGAGGACCGGTCTTGGGTGATTTTCAATTTGCGCAAGGATGTCAAATTCTCCGATGGCTCACCGATGACAGCACAGGATGTGCTGTTCACCTATGAGCTTTTCCGCGACAAGGGCATTGCTGAATTCCGGTCGGTATTCAACGAAAAGTTCCAGTCCGTCGAAGTTCTGGACCCTTACAAGATCAAGTTCACCTTTACGCCGGGGACCAATTTCCGCGACATGCCGGCATCGGCTGGCAGTCTGACGGTCATCTCCAAGGCGGATTACGACGCGAACAAGCGCGATCTTGAAGAATCTGACCTTCGCCCTTTCATGGGGACCGGGGCGTACACACTCGATAGCCTGCAGCCCGGACAGAAGATCATCTACAAACGCAACCCCGATTACTGGGCCGCCAATCTGCCTTTCGGGATCGGGCGCTACAACTTCGACCGCATTCGCATCGAGTATTTCGGCGACGACACCGCCGCGATGGAGGGGTTCAAGGCGGGCGTTTACACCTTTCGCAACGAGAATTCGTCCAAGAACTGGGCGACCGCCTACGACTTTGAAAACATCAACAACGGCACCGTGATCAAGGCCGAGTTGCCGAATGGCAGCATCGCTTCTGGTCAGGGGTTCTTGTTCAACCTGCGTCGTGAGCAATTCAAAGACGCGCGTGTGCGCGAGGCGATCGGCCTCATGTTCAACTTTGAGTGGTCCAACAAGACGCTGTTTTATGACCTTTATTCACGCATCAATTCGATCTGGGAAAACACGGCCATGGCCGCTGTCGGAACGCCAACGCCCGAAGAGGCCGCGATCCTGCAGCCCTTGGTCGATGAAGGTCTTTTGCCCGCGTCCATTCTGACAGACGAAGCCGTGATGGGCTCGATGTCGACGGTCGAGAAATCGTTGGACCGCGGCAATCTGCGGCGGGCGTCAGCATTGCTGGACGAAGCTGGCTGGATCGCTGGCGATGATGGCATGCGGCGCAACGACAAGGGCGAGACGCTGAAGGTCGAGTTTGTCGAGGACACTCCCGCATTTGAACGTGTGATCAATCCCTATGTCGAAAACTTGCGCGCGCTCGGGGTCGATGCCTTGCTGACGCTGGTGGACCCCGCGCAGATGAGCCAGCGAAGCGATCCGCCGACGTTTGATTTCGACATTATCGTGGGCGGCGCCGTGAACGATGGCTACGAGCCCGGCAGCACTTTGAAGCAGGCCTATGCCACTGTCACTGTCAACAACTCGACGCGCAACCGCGCGGGCGTGAACAATCCGGTCCTGGACAAACTTACCACCATGGTCGAGGCGGCGAAAACGCGTGCGGAGCTGGATGTCGTCGTCAAGGCTCTGGATCGCGTACTGCGGGCCGAACGCTTCTGGATCCCGCAATGGTACAAGGACAAGCACACGGTCGCTTACTATGACATGTTCGAACACCCGGCGACGCTGCCGCCCTATGCCTTGGGCGAGATGGATTTCTGGTGGTTCAATCAAGAAAAGGCGGACAAGCTCAAGGCCGCAGGCGTACTGAAATAGCCGATGATCGCCTATATCCTTCGCCGTCTCTTGCTGGTGATCCCGACGCTGTTCGGGATCATGGTAGTCAACTTTGCGCTGACGCAATTCGTACCCGGTGGTCCTTTTGACGCCATCGAGGCGCGGCTTGAGGGCGAGGCGGATACGCTGGGCGCCGGTGGCGATGATTCCGGGCAGAGGTCAACGCCAGACGCGGACAAGGAAGGTGGTTATGTCGGTGCGCGGGGTCTGCCGCCTGAGTTCCGCGCCAAGCTGGAGGTGGAGTTCGGCTTTGCCCGGTTCATCTGTCCACAGGGGTATGTCGGAACGCTGACCCAGCAGTCCAAGGATTGCGAAAAGGAAATGATCCCTGCGGTGCAGCGTTTCTTCATCATGATGGGGAAATTCATCCGGTTCGACTTTGGCGAAAGCTATTTCCGGTCGAAAAGCGTGGTTGATCTGGTGCTGGAGAAAATGCCCGTGTCGATCACGCTTGGCCTGTGGTCCACACTCATTGCCTACCTCATCTCGATTCCCTTGGGCATCCGCAAGGCGGTGCGCGACGGGTCCAGTTTTGACAGCTGGACCTCGGGCATCATCATCGCAGCGTATTCGATCCCGGGCCTCTTGATTGCGGTGTTGTTGCTGGTGCTTTTCGCGGGTGGGTCCTACTGGCAGATCTTTCCGTTGCGCGGCCTGACGTCAGAAAACTTTGACCAGCTGTCCATTGGTGGCAAAATCCTTGACTACTTCTGGCACATCACCCTGCCGGTGGTCGCCTCTACGATATCGTCGTTTGCGACGCTGACTCTGCTGACCAAGAACAGCTTTCTGGACGAGATCAAAAAACAGTATGTGATGACGGCGCGGGCCAAGGGTCTGTCGGAATCCCGTGTGCTTTACGGCCATGTCTTCCGCAATGCGATGCTCATCGTGATCGCCAGTTTCCCGGCGCTGTTCATCGGCGTGTTCTTTGGCGGCTCACTGATCATCGAGACAATCTTTTCACTGGACGGGCTGGGGCAGCTTGGCTTCCAGTCGGCGGTCCAGCGGGATTATCCGGTGGTGTTCGGCACACTGTTTGCGTTCGGTCTGATGGGGCTGGTGGTCGGGATCATCTCTGACCTGATGTATGTCTGGATCGACCCCCGCATTGATTTTGAGCGGAGGGGATAGATGCGGCTTTCCCCCCTGAACCAGCGGCGCTGGCGGAACTTCAAGGCGAACCGTCGGGCCTATTGGTCCTTGTGGATCTTTGGGATCCTGTTTGGCATTTCGCTTTTTGCCGAAGCGCTGGCAAATGACCGGCCCTTGCTGGCCAGCTATCGCGGCGAATGGCGGATGCCGTTCTTGCAGTTCTATTCCGAAAAGGACTTTGGAGGCGATTTTGGCACCGAGGCAAACTACAAGTCGCCCGAGGTCGAATGCCTGATCCTGACCGGCGGTCTGATCGACTGCTTTGACGCGCCGGAAACCATGGCCGAAGCGGTGCGACTGGGCAAGTTCGACACTAGCGCCGAGGGGTTCTACGAGGGGTGGGTCATCTGGCCGCTAATCCCTTACAGCTACAACACCATCAACGATCTTGGCGGGCAGGCGGCCCCTTCGGCACCCGATGCCACCCATTGGCTTGGCACCGACGACACCTCACGCGATGTGCTGGCACGGGTGATCTATGGGTTCCGGCTGTCGGTGGCATTTGGGCTGATCGTGACGGCCCTGACCTCGATCATCGGCATCGCTCTGGGTGCGATACAGGGGTATTTCGGGGGTAAGGTCGATCTCTTCATGCAGCGCTTGCTGGAGATCTGGGGCGGTGTGCCGGAGCTTTACTTCATCATCATCGTGTTTTCGGTCTGGCAGCGCAGTTTCTGGATCCTCTTGCTGATCATGGTGCTGTTCGGCTGGACCCGGCTGATCGGTGTGGTCCGGGCCGAATTCCTGCGCGCGCGGAACTTCGAATATGTCCGTGCCGCCAAGGCGCTGGGGGTGCGCGACGGCGTGATCATGTTCCGACACGTCTTGCCCAATGCGATGGTAGCGACGCTGACCTTCCTGCCCTTTACCATTTCGGGCACCATCGGGTCGCTGGCGGCGCTGGACTATCTGGGTTTCGGGCTGCCCGCCTCGTTGCCCTCACTTGGTCAGTTGTCGCGACAAGCGCAGCAGAACCTGCAAATGCCCTCGCTCGCTTTTACCGCGTTTTTCACCTTTGCGATCATGCTCAGCCTTCTGGTGTTCGTGTTCGAAGGCGTGCGCGATGCTTTCGACCCGCGAAAGACGTTCCGATGAGGGGTCTTGGCGCATGAATGTGCTGGAGGTTCGCGACCTGTGGGTCCGCTTTCGTCAGGATGGCCGTCTGATCGAGGCGGTCAAGGGTATCAACCTGACCGTCGAAAAGGGCGAGACTCTGGCGCTGGTCGGCGAAAGCGGGTCGGGCAAATCGGTATCGGCGCTGGCGACGATGGGCCTGTTGCAAGACAATGCCGAGGTCACAGGGTCGGTGCTTTACGATGGCAAGGAACTGATCGGTGCCCCGCGCGAAGAGGTGCGCCGCATCCGTGGCAATGACGTAAGCTTTATCTTTCAAGAGCCGATGACCTCGCTCAACCCGCTGCACACGATCGAAAAACAGCTTGCCGAAAGTCTCGCACTGCACCAGGGCCTGTCAGGCATTGCAGCGCGAGCGCGGATCATCGAGCTGATGCACAAGGTCGGCATTCGCGATGCTGAGGATCGGTTGGGGGCCTATCCGCACCAACTGTCTGGCGGGCAACGCCAGCGTGTGATGATCGCCATGGCTCTTGCCAATGGGCCGGAATTGTTGATCGCGGATGAGCCGACCACCGCGCTGGACGTGACCATCCAGGCGCAGATTCTGGACCTGCTCGCCGATCTGAAGAAATCCGAGGGCCTCAGTCTGCTCTTTATCACCCATGATCTGGGCATCGTGCGGCGGATTGCCGACCGGGTCTGCGTCATGCAAGGTGGCGAGATTGTCGAAGAAGGGCCGACGGCAGAGGTTTTTGCGGCCCCAAAGCACCCTTATACGCAAAAACTGCTGGCGGCAGAGCCGTCGGGTCGTCCGGACAGGCTTGTCGCGGATGCTCCGGTGGTGGTCGATGTGCAGAACTTGCAGATCTGGTTTCCGATCCACCGCGGGCTGTTGCGGCGAACCGTCGGGCATGTGAAGGCGGTCAATGACGCCAGCTTTACCGTGCGCGCCGGAGAGACGCTGGGCATCGTGGGCGAAAGCGGGTCGGGCAAGACGACCCTGGCGCTGGCGGTGTTGCGGCTGCTCGACTCCACCGGGAGGATCGACTTTCGCGGGCGGGACCTGCGCGGGCTGACGGGCAGCGATCTGCGCGCCGTGCGGCGCGATTTGCAGGTGGTTTTCCAGGATCCGTTTGGCAGTCTGTCGCCCCGGATGACGGCGGAACAGATCATCGCCGAGGGTCTGGGCGTGCACGGGGTCGATCCGGGCCGCAACCGCCGCGACATGGTGGCCGAAATCATGATCGAGGTCGGCCTCGACCCGGCGGCGATGGAACGCTATCCGCACGAGTTTTCGGGCGGCCAACGTCAACGCATCGCCATCGCCCGCGCGATGATCCTGCGGCCTGCGCTGGTGGTGCTGGATGAGCCGACCTCGGCTTTGGATATGACGGTGCAGGTGCAGATCGTGGACCTGCTGCGCGCGTTGCAACGCAAGTATGGGCTGGCCTATATCTTCATCAGCCACGATCTGCGGGTGATCCGCGCGCTGGCCCACAACGTCATGGTCATGCGGGCCGGCGATGTGGTCGAGGCTGGGACGGGAGACGCGGTCTTTGCTTCGCCCACTTCGGACTATACGCGCGATCTGATGCGGGCGGCTTTTGGTACTGCGCCCCCATGAAAGTGCTGTTCGTGCACCAGAACTATCCCGGCCAGTTCTTGCATCTGGCGCCGGAACTGCGGCGACGTGGCCACGACGTGCGCGTGCTGACGGATGTCAAGAATACCCAAGCGAGCGAACAGCCGCTGATCCGATATCGCCATGAGGCGCAAACCGTTGACCCGGCAGCGACGCGGCTTGGCCGCAAATACACAACGATGAGCGACCGCGGCGTGACGGTGGCCCGCGCGGCGCAGACGCTGCGACAACGCGACGGATACATTCCGGACGTGATCTTTGGTCATTCGGGCTGGGGTGAGACGCTGTTTCTCAAAGAGGTCTGGCCTGAGGCAAAACTCGTCGTCTATGCGGAATTCTACTATCGCGGGACAGGTGCCGATGTCGGGTTCGACCCTGAGTTCAGCATGGCGCATTTTGATCAGGTGATGATCGCGCAGGGGCGGGCGGCACATCTGGCACATGCGATCGTGCACGCCGATCTGGCCATTGCGCCGACGGCGTGGCAGGCCGATACCCATCCCGAAGTGCTGCGCGGGTGTATTCAGGTCATCCATGACGGCGTCGACACCGATGCGGTCAGACCGGACCCTGCGGCTTTTGTCGCGCTGCCGGACGGGCGACGCATCAAGGGGGGCGACGAGGTTCTGACCTTTGTGAACCGAAACCTCGAACCCTATCGTGGATACCATATCTTCATGCGTGCGCTGCCCGCGATCTTGGCCGCCCGACCGGATGCGCACGTGGTCATCGTGGGGGGCGACGGCGTAAGTTACGGTGCCGCGCCCAAGGATCGCACCGGCTGGAAGGACGTGTTTCTGGACGAGGTGCGCGGCCAGCTTGACCTTGGCCGCGTGCATTTTCTGGGCAAAGTGCCTTATCCCGTCTTTCGGTCGCTGATGCAGGTGACACGGGTGCACGCGTACATGACCTATCCCTTCGTGCTCAGCTGGTCGATGCTGGAGGCGATGGCGGCGGGGGCGGTGGTCGTGGGGTCGCGAACGGCGCCTGTGGCCGAGGTCATCGCCGACGGCGTGAACGGGCGACTGGTCGACTTTTTCGATATCGCCGGCTGGTCAAGAACGTTGGCGGAAACGCTTGCAGAGCCCGAACGTTTCAGGCCGCTTGGCGCTGCGGGTCGGCAGACGGTGGTTGAACGCTATGATCTGCGCAAGGTCTGCTTGCCGCGCATGGTGGCCTTGCTCGAAAGCCTTGGCTAGGGCTGTCGCCGGTCGCGATCAGGGCCCGACGGTTTCGCACGGCACTGCCCGCGCAGCAAGACGGCGGCAGGCGAGATCAGCCTGTTCCGCTGATAGCCCCAAGAAGTTCGCAGCATAGCCGTCGTTCCTCTGGACCACTTTGCGCAGGCCCGCATTCAGCGTCGCACTTTCCGCGAGGGCAAGTTTGAACATCGCCTTTTCCGCTTCGCCATGCGAGGCAAAGCCGCCGACGCTGACGCCCCACTGACTGCCGCCGGAGGTCGAGATGGCAACGACGACTTCTTGCTCTTCGGGCGCTGGCGCGGCTTTGGCAACCGATTCAAAGATCGGCGCGCGACGGCTGGTTCCCGGCATTTCCAGCGCGGCAAAGGTTTCCGCTGGCGGGACAACGGTTCCCGGGCTTGAGACGGCTTCGATGGCCGTCACGGCAGCCTGGTCGACACCGATACCCGCGCTGTCCGGCGCTGCAGCCTCAGCCACGACGATCTCCGGCGCGGGCTCGGTTGTGGTTTCGGTTGGCACATCTGCGACGGCCACGGCGGTAGCGGTGACCGGGGTCATGCTGTCGGGCCGGGTCTTTGGCCGGGGCGAGGATGCCAGCATAAGCGCCGATGGCTCGTCTGGTGGTGCTTCTGCGGTGCCTGCGGCCAAAGCCAGCGCCTGCGCGTCAAGCGTTCCGGGTGCCGGATCAGCCGGTGGGTTCGCCAGGGCCAGCGCCTGCGCGTCCAGCGTGCCATGAGCCGGATCAGCCAAAGCCAGCGCCTGCGCGTCCAGCGTGCCGGACGGCGGGGGAGCTGGCAAAGGCGTCTGCTCGGCTGGTTCCAGTGCGGCCAAATCAGATGTCTCGGCCTCTGGTGTTCCGGCCGCCACGTCCGCTTTGGCAAGGTTTTTTTCCGGTGGGGCGTCCGCTGCGGGCGCGGCTTCGGCCAGTGTCAGGGCTTGTGCCTCCAAGGTGCCCTCGGGCGGCGGTGGCGTCGTGGCTTCGGCCAAAGCGCCTTCGATGCCTTCGGCCAATGCCAACGCGACTGCATCCGGGACTTCGGGCGTCACGGGTCGAGCTTTGGGTCGCAACGAGACTTTCACCGCCCCCGAGACGCGCACGGTTTTTGCCGATGATCCCGGCACGTTTTCTGGAAGACCATCGTCCATCGCGATCAAGGCTTCTTCGGTGTATTCCGGTGCGGCAGGCTTTTTCACCTTGGCATTTGCCGGGGCCTCGCCAAAGCCCAGATCCAAAAGCTCGGCCATCTTGGCGTTGCGCTGCGCGGTTGATGTGCCGCCAAAAATCGTTGCGATGATTCGCTTGTTTCCGCGTTCGGCGCTGGCCGTCAGATTGAATCCTGCCGGAACGGTGTAGCCCGTCTTGATGCCATCCGCGCCCTTGTAGCCATCCAGAAACCGCGAATTGGTGCTGCGGACGGTGGCCACGCCCGCATCGGCGGTGCGGCGCGAAAAGATGTTGTAGTATTCGGGGAAGTCGTAAAACAGCCGTCGCCCCAGCGTATTCATGTCACGCGCAGAAGACAGATGGCCGGGTGCCGTCAACCCGTTGGCGTTCTTGAACGTCGAATTCGTCATGCCCAAGGCCTTGGCCGTGCGGGTCATGCGCTTGGCAAATTCTGCCTCCGATCCACCGATCGCCTCGCCGATTGCCGTGGCGGCATCATTTGCGGACTTCACCGCTGCCGCGCGGATCAAGTAGCGGAGTGCGATCTTTTGCCCCGGTTTCAGGCCGAGCCGAGAGGGGGGCTGGGCGGCGGCATGCTTTGAGATGGTGACCTTGGTGTCGAGCGTGATGCGACCGGCGCGGAGCTCTTCGAACGTGATGTAGAGGGTCATCATCTTGGTCAGCGAGGCAGGGTGCAGCCGCGCGTCGGCGTTCTTTTCGTAAAGCGTCTCGCCGCTGCGGGCATCGACCACCACAGCCGCATAGGGTGCTGCCCAAACGCCTGTTGCGGGAAGGACCATAGCAAGGACCGCCCACAAAACGACCACATAGCGGAAAAACCGCCCGATCTGCGATGCCACGTCGCCCGTTCCTTGTCACTGCCTCGTGGATCGCCATTCAGGCAGCGATCCTTGTTATCATATCAGCCTAGCATGCAGCTCTGTTCAGGAAAACCCCTCAGTTTCAAGGGGTTTGCCTGTCATCTTCACTGTTGCACAAGCAGTGCATCATGCTTGCAAGCGGGGCAGATGTGGTGGTTTGTAAAATTTTGACAACTATGGGTAGATGTCATTGTGCCATGTTTTTGACCAGATCTGGCAAGCCCGCCAGATCCGGCAAGGCGAAAAACCGCGGATGATCCAACGGCGCATCGGCGTGTTCCAGCGCCCAGGTCACGCCATGCGGGACGTGCACACCATAACCACCGATGGCCAGGACCGGCAGCACGTCCGATTTCAATGAATTGCCGACCATTGCCGCGCGGTCTGGCGGCGTGCCGTGACGTTCAAAGATCGCCGTATAAACCAAAGCGGTCTTGTCCGATACGATCTCGACGCCGGCGAACAAATCGCCCAGTCCCGACTGCGCCAGTTTGCGTTCCTGATCCAGAAGATCGCCCTTGGTGATCAGCAAGATCCGATAGTCGGTTGACACTGCCTCGACCGCCCGGCGCGCATGCGGCAACAGCTCGATCGGCAGTTCCAGCATCTCGCGTCCGGCAGCGATCAGTTCGGCAATGACCCGCGTCGGCACGCGGCCTTCGGTCACCTCGATCGCACTTTCGATCATCGACAGCACAAACCCTTTGACGCCAAAACCGTAATGCCCGAGGTTCCGCCGCTCTGCCGCCAACAGCCGCTCCGCCAGATGCGCAGGGTCGGCGTAGTCGGCCAGCAGCGTCGCAAACCGGTCTTCGGTCAGCCGAAAATAGACCTCGTTGTGCCAAAGCGTGTCATCGGCATCAAAGCCGATTGTGTGAAGGATCGCCTGACGCATGTGGTGAACCCGTCCGGTTTGGGGATCGCCCGTGATAGTTGGGCAAGAGCCCCTTTTCGGCAAGACGATTTAGTCTATATTGGAGGTCTCAGCTAAAGTCCGGTCAGCAAGCGGGTTCTTCACGTGTCGCAGCGTCCTTTCATCATGGCAGGCAGAACCGGCGGGTCCGATAGCGACGCATCGATCCTGACCAAGACCAAGACAAAGACCGCGCGGCCGCCGCTCTACAAAGTCATGCTGCTGAACGACGACTATACGCCAATGGAATTCGTGGTGCATGTGTTGGAGCGGTTCTTTGGCCTGACCCATGCGCAGGCGTTCGAGATCATGCTGACCGTGCACAAGAAGGGGCTGGCTGTTGTTGGCGTCTTTTCGGTCGAGGTGGCTGAAACCAAGGTGGCGCAGGTCATGGATTTCGCAAGGCGGCATCAGCATCCGCTGCAATGCACGATGGAAAAGGAATAGGCCGCGCGTCGGCCGCCCATGCGTGCAGAAAGACTGACCTTTGCCGTTGATACGGGCGCCCTTGTGGTGCCTGCAACCGGTCGCATAGCGGTCTTTGGGCCGGCTGTGCCGCCGGACGTCGCGCTGCTGCCGCGCGACCGGGTGCAGATTGTCACGCGCCAAAAGCCTGATCACGATGTCTTTGCCGGGCTTGGTTACGATGTCGTGCCGGTTGCGTCCGCCGGGGTTGCGCTGGCGATCGTTTGCGTCTCGCGCGCCAAGGCTGCGGCGCAAGGCCTCGTCGCGGAGGCCGCTGCATGTCTTGCACCGGACGGGGTGCTGGTGCTTGACGGGCAAAAGACCGACGGCATAGAGATGCTGATCCGCGCGATGAAACTGCGCACGACTGTCAGCGATCCGGTGGTCAAGGCGCATGGACGGCTGATCGTGGTGCCGTTTGGTGCCGAGGTTGCAGACTGGACCGCCGTGCCATCTGTCATCGAAGGCGGCTTCGTCACCCGGCCCGGCGTCTTTTCCGCAGATGGTGCTGACCCGGCCTCGGTGCTTCTGGCCGAGGTCCTGCCGGCCAAGCTTGGGTCACGCGTCGTCGATCTCGGCGCAGGCTGGGGGTATCTGTCGCGTGCGATCCTGACCCGCGATACCGTCCAGCGCCTGGATCTGGTCGAGGCGGATGGCATCGCGCTCGATTGCGCCCGCGAAAACGTGCCCGATCCACGCGCCCATTTTCACTGGGCCGATGCGACCACGTTTCGCCCCGACGCGCCCGCCCATGCAGTTGTTTGCAACCCGCCCTTTCACACCGCACGGGCTGCGGATCCCGGTCTGGGGGTGGCGTTCATCCGCGCATCTCAGCGGATGCTGGCCGCCGAAGGTGTGCTCTGGCTGGTCGCAAACCGGCACCTTCCCTATGATCCGGTCCTGTCAGCAGCCTTTCGCGAGGTCGTCGAGATCGGTGGTACAAAATCCTATCGGCTGATCCGGGCATCGCGCCCGCAGCGGCCCGGCAAAACCTGAAAAAGAGGTCCTGCGATGTCCATGTCCATCTCTGGCAAGACGGCGATTGTCACGGGCTCCGCCCATGGCATCGGCCTCGCCATCGCACGGCACTTTGTGGACAAGGGCGCCAATGTCGTCTTTGCCGATGTGGACGAGGCGGCGCTTGAGGCCGAGCTTGGGGATGAGGCGCGCGGCGAGGGGGCAATCCGCAAATTCGGCGGTGACCTTTGCCAGAAACTGACCATCAACAACCTCTTGTCGTTCACCGTGGATGCGTTTGAACGCGTCGACATCCTGGTCAATGCGGCGCGTCAGATGGCGGTGTCCGATCCCTTGGGGGCCGAGGATGACGCGGTCGAATATCTCTGGCGCGAGAATGTGCTGACCAGCCTGCGCCTGTCACAGATGACCGCGCGGCGCATGATCCAGCAGGCCGAACGGTCAGGTCAGGCAGGGGGCGGGGCAATGATCGGCTCCATCATCAACCTGTCTTCGATTGCCGCGCATCACACGCGGCCCGAGCTTTTAGGCTATTCGGTCGCTTCTGCTGCGGTCGATCAGATGACGCGGTCGATGGCGGTGGCGCTGGCCGCCAAGGGAATCCGGGTCAATGCCGTTGCCTTTGGTTCGGTGATGAGCGCAAGCCTGCAGGCCACGCTGAAAGAACACCCCGATTACCGGACCGAGATCACCCAAGGCACGCCCCTGCAACGGATTGCCGCCCCGGTGGAGTTGGCCGAGACGGTGCAGTTTCTGGCCTCGGAGGCGTCAGGATTCATCACCGGCCAGATCCTGACGGTGGATGGCGGGCGCAGCCTGATTGACCCCGTGGCCGCCCCGGCCCATTGATCTTGTCCGGTCCAGTTGGCGACGCGCGTTGGCGGTGCTAGGCATGGCGCGACAACAAGAGGAGCGCCTTCGATGTCTGATCTCTTTGACAGCCGCAAACAACGTGCGTCGGCGTGGTTTCGCACCCTTCGCGACAGGATCGTGGCATCGTTCGAGGCGCTCGAAGCCGGTCACGGAAGCGGCATGCCCGGCACCTTCGAGGTGACGCCCACGACCCGCGCCGATGGTGGAGGCGGGCTGATGAGCGTGATGCGGGGGGGCCGCGTCTTTGAAAAGGTCGGTGTCAATATCTCTGAGGTCCACGGCACACTTGGTGAGCGTGCGCAAAAGGCGATGGCAGCGCGTGGCGTGCCCGGCATGGCCGAGGATCCGCGGTTCTGGGCCAGCGGGATCTCTCTGGTGGCGCATATGGTCAACCCGCATTCGCCAGCCGTTCATATGAACACGCGGATGTTCTGGACGCCAGGGGCGGCTTGGTTCGGCGGCGGATCGGACTTGAACCCGGCCCTGGAATACCCCGAGGACACCGCTCATTTCCACGCGCAGATGCAGGTCGCCTGCGACGCCCATGACCCCGCATACTATGCCAAGTTCAAGGCCTGGGCGGATGAGTATTTCTTTGTGCCGCATCGTGGCCGGGCGCGCGGCGTGGGCGGCATTTTTTATGATGATCTGGATACCGGCGACTGGGAAGCGGACTTTGCCTTTACCCAAGCCGTCGGTTCGGCCTTTCTGCCCGCCTTTGTGCCGGTGACCGAACGCCGCGTCGGCACGTCGTGGACCGAGGCTGACCGCGAGACACAGCTGATCCATCGCGGGCTTTATGCCGAATACAATCTTGTCTATGACCGCGGCACCAAGTTCGGGCTGGAAACCGGGCATGATGCCAATGCGGTCCTGATGAGCCTGCCGCCGATCGCCAAATGGTATTGAGCCGGTCAGATGGTTGACACCGCGACCATCGCGGCATTTGCGGGCACGTCTTTGCTGATCGAGCTGACGCCCGGACCGAACATGGCCTATCTTGCGATGATTGCCGCAACCGAGGGCCGCAAGCCGGGATTTGCCGCTGTGGCGGGTGTGGCGCTGGGGCTGGCGATCTTTGGTGTCGCGGCAGCGGTTGGGCTGGCGGCGCTGATTGCCGGATCAAGCATGATCTATCAAGTGCTGCGCTGGTGTGGCGTGGCCTATCTTTTGTGGCTGGCATGGGGGACCTGGCGTGGCGATGAGGCGGCCGAAGACGCTGACGCTTCGGGCGCGTCGATGGGCACCTATTTTCGGCGCGGCTTGGTGACCAACCTGTTGAATCCAAAGGCGGCGGTGTTCTATGTGACCGTGCTGCCGGGCTTTTTGTCTGCCGATGCAGGAATATCCGATACGCTTGCGCTGTCGGCTGTCTATGTCGGCGTGGCAACACTGGTACATGCCGGTCTGGTGGCAGCGGCCGGCACGGCGCAAAGTTGGCTTGGCGATCAGCACCGCGTCGTGGTGGTACGTCGCGGCATGGCGCTTGGTCTGGTTGCGGTTGCGATGTGGCTGCTGTGGAAGACCTGAAGGGGTGGATGGCGCGATGGCGGATGTGACGGTCGATGCGGCCTATGCCTCGGTGGTCGAGGATGACGGGCAATTGTTCATAGGCTTTGCCGAAGGCGAGGATGCCGACGAGGCCTACATCTTGTTTCGACAACCAGTCGGTGGGGGTCCGATCTGGTTCGAGGTCACCGATGAGACTTTCGGTGCCGAGGACGCGGTCGAGACGGTGGAGTTTGGTCCGGCGGGCATCGAGATCACCATCGCCGCCGGGAAAGTCGCAGCCTTTGGATATGTCCGTCACGTGAGCGTCCGGATTGGCCCGGACTGCGAGTGCGCGCCCGAAGCGATGGTTGCCTTGCGCCAGATGCTGGGCTGACGATTTGATCGTGTCGGGGCGGCGCGCTGTCCTTGCCTTGGCATGGAGCTGGCGCTAACTAGGCCACAAAGTGCGTTAGCGCTTTGACAAGGAAGACCCCGGATGCAGCCGCCGAAGATGCCCGATGCAGGCAACGCGCCGTTTCCGATTGTGCCGGGGCGCTGGATCGCAATGGCGGTGTTGCTGATCGCGGGCTTTATGAACCTTATTGACGTCACCATCGTGAATGTCGCCTTGCCGAACATGCAAACGGCGTTTGACGCCACCAGCAGCCAGATCGAATGGGTTGTCGCGGCCTATATTCTGTTCTTTGCGCTCTGTCTTTTGCCCGCTGGTCGTCTGGGCGACATCATCGGGCGCCGCCAGATGTTCATTGGTGGCGTCACGGTCTTTACCATCGGCTCAGCGCTTTGTGGCCTGGCCCCCGGCATCGAGACACTGGTGGCCGCGCGGATCATTCAGGCGGTGGGGGCGGCGATGATGACGCCGCAGACTTTGGCGATTGTCCCGGTGCTGTTTGCGCCGCAGGAACGGGGGGCAGCGTTCGCGCTGGTGGGGCTGTCGGCGGGGCTTGCCGCGGTTGCCGGTCCGGTCGTTGGCGGGTTGCTGATCGGCGCGGACATCTACGGGCTTGGCTGGCGGCCGATCTTTCTGGTGAACCTGCCGGTCGGACTTTTCGCTGTTCTGGCGGCGCTGCGATATGTGCCGAACGTGCCGGGGTCTGCAGGGTTGAAGAATGACTTTGTCGGCATCGCGATCGCGGCGGTGGTGCTGCTGCTGGTGGTGTTCCCGCTGATCGAGGGGCGACAGGTCGGCTGGCCGTGGTGGTGCTTTGCGATGATGGCGGCGGCGGTTCCGGCTGGTTGTGCGTTCATCGCCTGGCAGTTCGGGCAGGCGCGGCGGGGGGCGGCGCAACTGGTGCCGGTCAGGCTCTTGCAGAACCGGAACTTTCTGATCGGGACCGGGCTCGCGGCGGTTCTTTTCGCGGGTGTGCCCAGCTTTTTCCTGGTGCTCGCGATTTACCTGCAAGGCGGTTTTGGTCTGACGCCGCTGCAATCGGGGCTGACCACGGTGCCGTTCTCGGTTGGGGTTCTGGTCGCCTCGATCATCGCGGGGCCGCTTGGGCCGCGCTGGCAGCGCGAGCGGATCGCGCTCGGGGCGCTGCTGCTGATGGGGGCAATGCTTTGGCTGCGGGTGGTCGTGGGCGGGACCGTCGATGCGGTCATCTGGTCGCATTTTGCGGGGCCGCTGCTGGTGGGAGGCCTCGGGCTCGGCACCTCGATCTCGCCGATGTTTCAGACCGTGCTCGCCAATGTTTCGGGGCGCGACACGGGATCGGCCTCGGGGGCGTTGCAGTCGTTCCAGCAGATCGGTGCCGCGCTGGGCGTCGCCATCGTGGGAGAGGTGTTCTTTTCGTCCCTGATGCGGGCCGGGGGAGATCATCTGGCCTATGCAGGCGCGCTCAGGATGTCGGTGCTTTGCACGGCCGCCGGCTTTGGGTCCATTGCGGTTCTGGTCTGGCTTTTGCCCAAGCCTTCGGGGTTGGGGGAGCGGCCGGTTGTGGCGGTGGAATAAGAGATGTCCCGAGTCGGGAATTTTTTATATCATTATAAAACAATATGTTAAACTCATCACTTTAACGATTTGTTAAGGTTTCGGCGGCTTAGCGCTACGCGGTCAGCAACAGGCCGACGCCCAGAACGATCACACCGATACCGATCTTTTGGCGCCGCGTCACGGGTTGGTGGAACACGTAATGCGACACTGCCAGCGCCATGATCACCTCGACCAGGGCCAGGGTGCGCACATTCGCCGCCGTGGTCAGCGAAAAGCCGATGAACCAGAACTGCGAGGCGAAAGCGCCGAGAAATCCCGCCCCGAGCGAGGCGCGCCAGACCCCAAAGGAGGCGGTCAGTGCGGCGCGGTCAAAGGCCAGAAGCCAGATCAGCAAAAGCCCGCATTGTAGCACAAGGCTGACGACAAGAATGGTGCTCGCGCGGATCACGAAGCTGCCTTCGGGCAGGTGAATGATCCCGCCGCGAAACCCGATGGCCGCGACCCCGAAAAAGAGACCGGCCATGAGCCCGGTCACCGCTGGGCCAAGATCGTGCAGCATCGAACGCGCTGTTTCAGGCTTGGTCGACAAGATCACGACCCCTGCCGTGGCCACCACGATTGCCACCATCACCGGCAGGGTCAGCGGATCGCCGATGGTTGCGGCGGCAATCAGGGCGACCATCACAGGCTCGGTCTTGATCCACGCGGTGGTGACAGCAAACGAGCGCGATTTCATCGTGATCAACATCAAGGCGGTCGCACCGATCTGCGCCACGGCACCGAGGGACGCATAGGCGAGGCTGGTGCTGCCAAGGGCCGGAACCGGCTCGCTGGTCGCAAGGACAACAAGCCCCAGAAAGACCACGGCAAAGGGCAGGCCAAAGACAAAGCGGACCTGCGTGGCCCCCAGTGTGCCGATCTGGCGCGTCAGGCCGGACTGGGTGGCGTTGCGGGCGGTCTGGGAGGCGGCGGCGATCAGCGTGGCCAGAACCCAGAGGCTGCCGGACATCTATGCGCCTCGCACCGTGTCGATCATCAGTTGCACATTCGCCGGGTCAGCATCGGGCGTGATGCCATGGCCGAGGTTGAAGATATGCGGACCCTTGCGGAAGGCCTGGACGACATGCCGGGTCGCCGCCACCAGCGCGGGGCCGCCCGTGACCATGTGTTCGGGCGCAAGATTGCCCTGCACGCAGCCATCGACCTGCACGTGGGCCGCACCCCATTCGGGGCTGACGGAATTGTCGAGCGCCACGCAATCCGCCCCCGTGGCCTTGGCAAAGCCGATGTAACCTTGGCCCGCCTCTCGCGGGAAGGCGATGATCGGCAAGCCGGGATGGCGCGCCTTGAGCGCGGCGATGATCTTTGCCGCAGGTTTCAGCGCAAATTCGGTGAAGTCGTCGCCTTTCAGCGATCCGGCCCAACTGTCGAAGATCTTGACGACCTCAGCCCCGGCCTGCACCTGCATGGAAAGGTAATCGACGGTCGCTTCTGCGATGAGGTCGATAAGTGCGGCAAAGGTCGCCCGGTCGGTGTCTTTCAGGGCGTGGGCGGCCGCCTGATCCTTGGAGCCGCGCCCGGCGATCATGTAGGTGGCGACGGTCCAGGGCGCACCGGCAAAGCCGATCAGCGTGGTTTCGGGCGGCAGTTCGCGGGCAAGTATCTTGACCGTATCATAGACCGGGGCAAGGGTGTCGTGAATATCGTCCTTGGGGCGCAGGC